>DATBQB010000061.1:0-100177 GCA_036561025.1 Methylobacter sp.
ACATCCCATCATAAAGTTCGTCCAGTTGTTTTTCGGTCAGTTCGAGGGTAATCATGGGCATTCAGTGCGTTAGTTTTCTGCTCTTTTACAATATTTTCGCCAAATGTAAAACCGAAAAATAGACCGTTCGGAGTATAGCTACTTAATTAAATGAGTTGTTGTATGCGGATGTTCAATCATATCCTCTACTCTGGGTTGTTTAGTAATTAAGTTGTGTAAAAACTAAACAGCCCTTTTTTATTTAGTATTTTCAGTTGCTTGGATTTAACTTCTATCAGTTTTCGTTCTTGAAAGAGACGAATGATCCGGCTAACCGTTTCATGCGCGATCCCCAGATAATTTCCTATTTCTTCCCGTGACATGCTCAGGCGAAATTCCAGCTCAGAGTAGCCTCGTATTCTCAAACGATCTGAAATATGCACAATGAAGCAAGCTACACGCTCTTCAGCCGGCCGACGGCTTAACATCATCTTTTGTACTTGAGCATCAAACTGATTACAGGATCTTTGCAGCAGCACTTGACTTAAGCCGGGAGTATTGACGGCCAATATTTCAATTTTATAGGCTGGCAAATGGCAATAATTTACAGTTTCCAATGCTATGGCAGTACAGTTATGGATTTGTGAGGATAGGCCGTCAAACCCTAGTAATTCCCCCGGAAGAATAAAATCAACAACCAGCTCATTGCCATTTTGGTCGAAACTCAGTAATTTTGCGCTGCCGGAGCGCAAGGCAATGATTCCTCTGAATGGGCTGCCTGTGTGATATATAGCCTCGCCTTTTTGACGTATATTGTCGCGATTAACCAATAATGCGAGTTCACCCACTTCCGACCGAGGCAGTCCTTTCGGGATACATAAATTATCCAAATTACAGTTTATGCATGTAACTGCTGTTTTGGTCGTCGGTGAGTTTTCTGGGGTTGAATTTGTCATTATTTTGAAAACGGAAAAGGGGAGTATTAAGAGTAAAAACGAAATCAATTTACCAAAAACTTAATGTGCTCACAAGGAATGGGAACATACTTCAACGCTATTTCCAAAACGAAAACGGACTGCGGTGTTCATAAGTGATCAAAAGAAGCTTAGCGCTCGGTATATATCGATACAATGCGGAAGATACGTATCTCAAGAGCTATTTTTTATCCATTGCTGCCTCAATGCGTTTACATAACGTTTTTAATATCTTGATACGCGCAAAGTTCTTGTCGTTGGCTTCCACCAGCGTCCACGGCGCAATTTCGGTGCTGGTGCGGTCGACCATGTCGCATACGGCGTGCTCATATTCATCCCATTTATTGCGATTGCGCCAGTCTTCTTCAGTAATCTTAAATCGTTTAAAACCGATTTTTTCGCGTTCATTGAAGCGAGCAAGTTGTTCTTCCTTGCTGATGGCGAGCCAGAATTTGATCACCACAATATTGTGGCGTACCAACTGCGCTTCAAAATCATTGATCTCGCTGTAAGCGCGCATCCAGTCCACTTTTGAGCAGAACCCCTCAACACGTTCGACCAATACGCGGCCATACCAGGAACGATCGAAAATCGTTACCCGTCCGCGGCGGGGAATGTGCCGCCAAAAACGCCACAAATAAGGTTGGGCGCGTTCTTCTTCGGTAGGCGCGGCAACCGGAATGATGTTGTACCAGCGGGCATCCAGGGCACCGGTGATGCGGCGAATTGCACCGCCCTTGCCGGCAGCATCATTGCCTTCGAACATGGCAATGACGGTGATGTCCTTAAACTTGGCTTCGCGGGTCAGCAAAGCGAGTTTGCCCTGATATTTTTCCAGGTCGGTTTTAAATTTTTTCTTGTCGATTTTCTGGGTCAGGTCCAGCGTCTTTAGAATATCGAGTTGGTCTATCGAGGGTAACGGAGGCGGCGCAATAATCTCCACTGTTTTTACATCCGCCTCATCCAGACGTTTGCGGATTGCGTCAAGAATCACCTTGCCTACGGTCAAGCTGCGGTAATTCGGGTCGTAGCCTTCGACGATAGTCCACGGGGCTTCGGCAGTGCTGGTGTGCCGTATCACACTTTCATGCACGACGCGGAACTTGTCGTATTGTTTGAAATGTTTCCAGTCGCGATCGGTCACGCGCCAGCGGGTTTTTGGATTTTCTTCAAGCAGCTTCAGGCGTTTTTCCTGTTTGTCTTTGGATAAATGCATCCAGAATTTGAGGATCAGCGCGCCTTCATCGGTTAGCATTTTTTCCAGACGTTTGGCGCGTTCCATGCTTTGGTCGAAATCGGCCGCTTTGGTGTGACCGCTCACGCGATTGATAATCGGCCAGGTATACCAAGAGCCCAGAAATACTCCGAGCTTGCCTTTGGGCGGAAGTTCGCGCCAGAACCGCCACATCATAGGCCGATCAAGTTCTTCATCGGACGGCTCGCCCATGCCGTGAGTTTGGATAAAACGCGGATCCATCCATTCGTTGACCAAATTGACGGTTTCGCCTCGTCCCGCACCATCCAGGCCGCCGATCAAAATAATGACCGGAAATTTGGCCGATTTTGCCAAATCTATCTGTGCCTCCAGCAGCGCCTCTCGCAGCTTGGGTACTTCCATATCGTAGGTGGCTTTGTCTATTTTGTGTCCAAGCTCTGCCGATTCAAACATAACAATCTCCCTGAGGGTAACCCCGAAAATAGAACTACTTAAATTACAGACAGTATAGGTTTATTGATAATAAAGGAGGCTATTTTGTGGCTGGTTTTCTATATTTAGTCTCATTTAATGTTTCAGAAGTAAGCAATTAATAGTTCCAGCGGTAAAAGACCAATCAAAATTGGCATGCTTATGTTTTAAAGATACCTTTTTCTTAACGGGTAGAACACTAAATGTATCTGTTTAACTCTATCTGCCATAAGAGTAAAGTACAAGTGGGGACAGGAGACTCTTCTTTTGATCTTAAATAAACAGGAAACAATATGAAAAAAAATATTTTAACGGCTTTATGCACCATGATCATGACATTCAGTATCGTAACAATTGCATTAGCAGGTGAAGCCAATGATGGCTATAACACGAGCAATACCGATAATGTTACTATTGGTACCGACCCCAACACTGGCGGTGAGGCTCCTGGCGACGCTCAAAATATGCAGAGTATCCAGGATCAAACAGAGAGTATGAAGGAAAGATGGAGTGGGGATGCCCAGCGTCAGGCTGTGGAAAACGGAAACTGAATCTAAGTAATCTTTAATTCAGACGAGAATAAGGTGAACAGATACCCTGCATCGCGCCGCAGGGCAGGGGAACGGATTCTGCCTTCCATCTGAAATTCAAGTGATAGTCATATTCAATGAGCGGTCTAAGCATATTTCATTTGCATGCTGATTTCGCTCTGAGAGACTTTTAATCCGATAAGGAAAAACAATGAAAATTTTATTGATAGGATTGCTTGTTGCTATGACAAGCCTCTCCTCTTTCGCATCAGATGATACATCCGTAGTTGATCTTAGAGATGACACAAGTTCATCAGTACCAACAGAAAATCAAGATACAAGCACTGTTGATCTTTCCGATAAACAGTCCGACACGGTTTATTCTCCGAGCCTTGAAAATACTACCCCCGCGGGTCAAGCGCCTGGCGGGCCAATCGAGTCCAAATAAAGCTGGGGCAAATTTCATTAATTGAGAAGCTGACCTGATTACGGATCAGCTTTTCATTATGTCAAAGAGCATTTGTGCCGCTTAACTTTAATAGCCTCCCTTAAAAATAAACGGTCGTGTTCATTTTCATATCCGCGATAATATTTATTCAATAAGTTAAACCCTCTATAATAGTCGGAATTTTATAAGGACTATAGGGCTTGTACCCATTCTATGACTAATTCGAATAACGCGCTTTTAACGCGGCTGGATCAACTGAACGCCAACGGCAATCATCAACTGCTTTGCGGCGGACTTAAAGGGATTGAGAAAGAAAGCCTGCGCATTTCCAAAGACGGATTTATTGCCCAAACACCCCATCCTCGAGCATTAGGCGCAGCGCTGACTCATCCGTGCATTACCACGGATTATTCTGAAGCCTTGATCGAATTAATTACTCCCCCGTTTGCCGACGTTAAAGATTCGCTGAACTATTTGCGCAACATACACCAGTTTGTTTATGAACATCTGGATAATGAAATTCTGTTGGGCGCAAGTATGCCTTGTGGACTTGACGGAGATGAAAGCATTCCCATCGCCGAATACGGATCGTCCAATATAGGCAGAATGAAGCATATTTATCGGCATGGTTTATGGCATCGCTACGGTAGAACCATGCAGTCTATTGCCGGTATTCATTTTAATTATTCGGTGCCGGAAGCGTTATGGCCTGTCTTGCACAAGGAAAAAAACAGCTCGCTGAGTCTGGAGCAGTTCACTAACGAAGCCTACTTTGGTTTAATCAGGAATTTCCAGCGTATGGGTTGGTTAATCTTGTATTTATTCGGCGCATCGCCAGCCATCTGCAAAAACTTCTTCAAGAGCCGCCCGGCATTGATGACGCAATTTGAAGAATTCGACAATGGTACGCTTTATCATCCCTATGCGACTTCATTGCGTATGAGCGACATCGGCTACAAGAGTAAGAATCAGGCTAACCTGAAAATCGATTACAACTCTATAGACGGTTATGTCAACAGTTTGAGTGCGGCCATTAATACCCCTTATCCTGAGTACGAAAAAATCGGCACTTTGGTTGATGGCAAATACCGTCAACTGAACAGCAATATTTTGCAGATTGAAAACGAGTTTTACAGCACTATGCGACCTAAGCAAATTGCCCAGTCCGGCGAGAAACCGACATTGGCGCTTAAACGTCGCGGTGTTCGTTATGTAGAAATGCGTTCTTTGGATCTGGATTTATTTAATCCTATCGGCATTGACGAAGATAAAGCCCGTTTTATTGAGGCACTGCTGCTCACGTGTTTGTTACACGACAGTCCGAAAACCTACGATCAGGAGCAGCAGGTTAACAACGCCAATCAACTGGCTGTTGCTAATTTTGGCCGAAAACCGGGTTTGGAACTTAATAAAAATAATCAAAGAATTCTTCTAAAGGATTGGGCATTTGAAATTCTTGAATCCATGGAACCTGTGTGTGCGATTCTCGATCAGGATAATGCGAGCAAACCCTATAGTACCGCCTTGGAAAAACACCAAGTGTTAGTCGAAAATTCCGATTTGACCGCATCCTCTCGAATACTGGAGCAGATGACGCAACTTCGCCAGCCGTTTTCCCGTTTTGCATTAAATATCTCGACCGAGCATGAACAGTATTTCAAGCTCAATCAACTCGATAAACTCAAGGTGCAGCAGTTTAATGAAATGGCCGCAGGGTCTCTTGATAAACAACAGGAAATCGAAAGCAAAAAACAAATGCCTTTTGACGATTTCTTGAAGCAATATTTTTTGCAAGCGTAATTTAATGACTGCGCGGGCCGAGTTACAGAGCTACTGCGTAGCAACGAGGAAAAACACACCATGACAACCTTCGATATAAAACAACTGCAAACCGAGCTAGAGCATAAGAACCCGCGCGTCATCCTGAAAAAAGCGCTGGAACTGTTCGATAATATAGCCATTTCTTTTAGTGGTGCAGAAGATGTGGTGTTAATCGATATGGCTGTGGCTATCAGAAAAGACATACAGGTCTTTTCTTTGGATACAGGGCGTTTGCATCCTGAAACTTATCGTTTTATAGAAAAAGTCAGAAAACATTATCAGATAGATATTGAATTACTGACGCCGGACAGAGATGTGCTGGATAGCTTCGTTAAAAAGAAAGGCCTGTTCAGTTTCTATGAAGACGGGCATCAGGAATGCTGCGGTATCCGTAAGGTTGAACCGTTAAAACGCAAACTGGTTCATTTAGACGCCTGGATTACCGGTCAGCGCAAAGATCAAAGCCTTGATACCCGGCAAGATATTCCTGAAGTGCAGATAGATACCGCATTTTCTACTGCTGAGCATCAACTGGTTAAATTTAACCCCTTGCTCAACTGGAGTTCGGCGCAAGTCTGGGATTATATTGAGGCCTATCAGGTGCCTTATAACGAATTGCACGAAAAAGGCTTTATCAGCATAGGTTGCGAACCTTGCACCCGGCCTGTGCTACCCAATCAGCATGAAAGGGCTGGTCGTTGGTGGTGGGAGGCGGAAGCGAAAAAAGAATGCGGTCTGCACGCGGGAAATTTGAAAAAGTAATTGGATAAGCTATCGGCACATAAAGGAATTTGCGCAGAGTATTTTGAACAATGTAGGCGGCAAATTCTCGATAACTTTTTTGCACGACTACTTAGCGTTTAACATGGCTGCTACCTTATTGAAATTGAGCTGCAACCGGGCTTTGGTCAGCCAACACGCCCTGGATTTCGACGTTATTTAAGCTTTTGTTAGAGCTTACCGTGAAAATTGACATTGTCCAGTTCATAGAGAACCAGATACAAAAAACGAAATACAAGCTCGAATAATTCAGCTCTACAATTAATATTAGCGGGGGTTAGTTTGCGCCGAATGAAAAAAGATGTTTTCGGAAGATGAACTAAATTACTAACGTATTCAAGTTCTATGAACAGTTTATGAATTTATTGTGCTTGAAATAGGAAATAATCTATATATTCTTAGTGTTATTGTCAACAATAGGCATCTTTACTATAGTTGAGTCGCAGTATGAAATAACCTTCAACTTTATACGAGGATTTACTCATGAACGACTTCTACAAAGACATTCTAATAGGAACGGTATTTGCAATCGGCCTGCTGGGCTTTATTTCAGGCGAATTTATTATCTCATCAGCTCTGTTCGCGTCAGCAGCCATTGCCAGTAACGTTAAAATGAACAGTAAAAGAGGCAAAGCCGGTCAGTTTTCATGGGATTGACTCATTTAACTAAACCGCTTAACCAAGTGATTTGAAGACTTCCAGGGTTTAACGGCCTTGGAAGTCTTCTTGCTTCGACATCACGCTTTGACTGTAACCCAAGCTTCGCTTTACTTGTTAATCCTCCTGTTCAATATTCATCATTGATGCGATATACCTCGGTGGGCAGTAAATGTTGTCTACTGGCTAGCCAAAGGTAGAACCATTCCAACCCCAAAGGTTACCTGGGCAATTGCTAAACTCTATATAAATACGCTCCGCTGAAAGCAATAAGTTACTAGCCAACAGTTGGGGGATTGAAGCTGAAAGCGACTTGGCTTGCTGAGCGCTAAGATCGATACTCTTACACTCAACATAAGCTAATGGTTCATTGCTGCCTCCAAATAGCATGTCTTTGTCTCCCGCCAGTTCAACCATGACATAACGCTCAGGTTTACCGGTTTCTTTGGCAAGAGGTTGTGAGTGGAAAACAGCTTTCAATTTTTTCCACTAATCAGCGTGGCTTTGCCATCCACAAAAAATACGCATTCTTTTATTATCAATAAGATAGAAATTTATTTTGGAAAACTTTAACGCTCTTTTGGTATACAATTGGCAAAATTTCGACGCCGTTTTCCAATCTATGGGGCCTTGGACTGGATAAGCAGCTACGGGCACCCCGCAAGCCAGTGCATCCAGCATAACTATCCCACCGGGGAGTCGCTATTTTTGCGAAAGCTTTTATGGGCATCCCTGCCCAACAAGCGGCAAAAGCTACGCGACCGCTAATGCCTGCTGCTGCCCCAGTCGTCCTGCTTCTTTCGTTAAGGGGTATCCAACATCATTCTCGCAATGACTCGACGCGATGTCGGAAAGCCTGCATTTTCACTACGCAAAAAACGCTTCGTGAAAACATATGCACTATCGCTTCTGGGGACTACTCGACTACTGTCTCGCAGCGAAAGTGTCGGTTCGGCTGGGAAAAACGAAAATATCCGCCGCCATAGTTTTCGCTAGATTGGGGCAAGATCAATTTTGTGCTTTTTAACATTGCTGTAACAAGCATCCTTTATATTAGAAGGAGAAATACTTAAACTCCAGGATCAATTGGGTGTTGATCCTGGCTCTGTCGATATTGGATTAACAGAACATTAGGCAAGTGATGACTTCCCGTTAATGTTTGAAGCAGTTGCCCATTGTAGAAAAATTGGCTATGAAATAGCAGTTACGAATTTGGTACAGACTGATCAAGAGTGAGGCTTTGGTCAGAATTACTGCCTGATATGTAAAACTAGACAAGCGTCTTATACAAGGTATCCATAAAGACACAAGCAACCTAATTTTGTTCAAGCCAGCCATTCACATTCAACTTCTTCAATAAACCTAAATCCTAATATGACAATTAAAAACATATCGAAGCTAGTCAGCTTGACACTTGCCGTTATTATTATTGGTTTCGCGGTTGCTGTGAGCTGGTCGTTAAATCACCTAAATCAGGCTTTTGCATCGGTCGAATTTTTTGGGCAGCAAAAAGACAAAATCTTTACCCAGGTCAGTCAGCCGATGTTAAATTATTTGCTCACGGGCGAAGCCACCATACTCGGTGATGTTGAGAAAACCCTTAATGAACTCAAAACTGAAGTTGAGGGCCGCGCTAACCTATCAACCTCATTACAGGCGCCGTTTGTTGCGCTTATCGATGACTTGCAACAAAACACTATGCTTGAACTTAGGGGCGCCGGCAAGCTGGCTGACCCACAGACGCTGCTGATAAATAATGAGAAACAGTTGTCTCAGCACCTGCAAAAACTGTTGTCATACGTTAAAGAAGCAAAAAGTGCTGCTCAGCCGAAAAAACAGCTTTATTTGAAGTTAGTTGGTGACTCTCAGGCCGCACTTATAAACCTCGCAAGAGCACGGCAAAGTTTTTTTACCTCCCGCAAACAAATGTCCCCGGATAATATTAACCGGCCGTTACAAGAGCTAATTATTTTGGCGGGCGAATTAAAAAAATTGCCTTTGCTTGGTGTTATGAAACAAGAATCAGCAGCCGATGATGTTTTGAGTTTCGGTGAAAAGACAGAAACAAAACAGCCCGAAGACAAAGCGGTTGAGCCGATCAGCGAAATCCCGTCACTGCTGCAACGCTATGGTAAGGATATGGAAGTGGCTCTGAAAGTTGCTCAGGATAAAGTGACAGGTCAGACAAAGGTTAATCAGCAAATCAGCAATCTCCAACAGCGGTTGCTGACGCTGGAATCTGAACTCACCAGTGAATACCAGCACTACGAACACTTAACGTTCATTATCATGGCGGCATGTTCGTTATTGATAATTTCAGCGGTATTGATCTGTATTTTCGGCGGAGCGCGTATTTTGCGCAGAGTATCGGGTCTGGAATCGACTATGTCGAAAATTGCGCATACCCACGATTTATCTCTGCGTGCCGAAGCTTTGCACAATGATGAAATCGGTAGCATGGCGCGATCTTTCAATTCGATGGTTGAGCAACTACAGGAGTCATCGAAGCTGCTCAAAAAGAAGATCAATGACATTCAAACAATGCTTCAAAATATGCCGCAAGGTTTGCTGAGCTTTGACGCTCTAAACAAGGTCAATCCGGAATATTCAGCTCATTTGGAAAAAATACTGGAGACCGATCAGATTGCCGGAAATTGCTTAATCAAACTGATTTTTGAGGACTCTAATTTAGGTACGGACGCTATTTCGCAAATTTCAGCCGTCTCTGGCGCTTGTGTTGGAGAAGACGCCATGAATTTTGAGTTTAACCAGCATTTGCTGGTTAATGAAATCGAGAAAGAAATGCCGAACGGTTCGAAGAAAGCCCTTGATTTGAATTGGGCGCCGGTAATTAACGAGTTTGATGTGGTAGAGCAAATACTGCTATGTCTGCGGGATGTGACTGAGTTGCGCAAATTGAGCGCTGAATCTGCGGAGCAAAAACGCGAATTAGAAATCATCGGGGAAATTTTGGCCGTCAATCAAGAAAAGTTTCACCAATTCATCACATCAACTAAAAACTACAAGGCGGAGATTGAAGACATAATTTCTGCCAATCCGAACGGCGGTTTGGATGCAATTAACGCTATGTTTAGAAATATGCACACCATCAAAGGAAACGCCCGGACGTTTGGTTTGAAGAATTTAACCGATCTGGTTCATAGCATTGAATCGATTTATGCTGAAATGCGCCAACCCAATTCCACTGTTGAATGGGATCAAACGCGCTTGCTGGATGATATAGCGAAGCTGCGGCAGTTGGTTGACCATTACGCCAAGACCAATGAAGTCAGCCTTGGCCGCAAAGGGCCCGGTCGCAGAGGCGATGTCGAGAAATATCTAATGGTTGAGCATAAGCAAATTCAGGAAGCAATCAATTTATTGGAAAAGGTCAGTCATTCCAACATTCACGATTTAATCGAAGCAAAAAGTATTGTGCAAAGGACGCTAAGGCTGCTTGGAACGGAACCGCTTGATACTGTGTTCACTTCGATTGTTGAGTCCTTACCTGCATTGGCGCAAAGCTTAGGCAAACAAGAGCCTGAAATTTCAATAAACAGCGGGGAACTACAACTAAAAATCCAAAGCATTGGCGTGGTCAAAGACATTTTCACCCATCTATTCAGAAATTGCGTTGACCATGGATTAGAAATGCCTGCTGATCGTTTGGCTAATGGCAAGCCGGCTCAAGGACGCATTGATGTAGCCATGGAAATAGAAGACGATCAGCTCAAAATATCCATAAAGGACGACGGCTGCGGCCTTGCGCTCAACAAAATCCGTCACAAGGCATTGGCCAATGGGCTGATACAGGAAAATGAAAGCCTGGACGACGAGAAAACCGCGGAGCTGATTTTTCACCCTGGATTTTCAACAGCTGACACTCTCACCGACATCTCAGGGCGCGGCGTTGGGATGGATGCGGTTATCGGCTTCGCCAGAAAAGAGGGAGGACATGTCAAAATTAATTTCCTTGATAACAAGGAAGGTTCCGACTATCGGGCATTTGAAACTGCTGTATATTTTCCTGCAAATTTTGTAGTGAGCATTGAAGAACCACTTATGGCGGCAGCATGAACTGTGAACGAATTATTAGGCGTGGAAATTTTATTTCCAATGCCAACAATATTCAGCACACGTTTAAGCACACCGTTTTGAACAATCCTGACAGCGCGGGAATTTACGCCTTATCGGCACAATTTTCGAACCTAAGAAACTGTCTGTTTGCTTCTGAATTCAATAAGTAGATAACTATGGAAAATACAATTCTAACTGCAGTATTGGGATTTTTATTCGCGTCCGGCCTGAACGTAGCGTTGCGGCGTATAAATAAAAAAATGCTTGTAGACGTGACGGTTACACACCAGACTGTAACTACAAAGCTGACAGAGCAACTCGTTGCAGCTAAAGAAAAAGTGCATCGATATGAACAAGAATTGCAATTAAAAATTACCGGCATGGACAGCCAATTAGCGCAATTAAAGCTTCTGGAACAAGAAAAAAATAGCCTGTTAGTTCAAGTTAGCCAGCTTCAGCAAAATCATGAACGGGAGCTTGGTCTTTTGAAAGAAGAGACCAAAAAAAGATATACCCTCTATCAACAGGCTTTGGAATTAAAAAGCAAGGAATTGGATCGACAATGTGAGCAATCGAAGCTCCTGGCACAAGACAAAGCCGAGCTTTTTGAACAGATCGACCAACTTCAACAAAAACATGGTGTAGCCCTTAACCTATTGAAAGAGCAAGGAAGGGATGAAAAGCGGGACTTACTTGAAAAAGTCGACTATCTGGCGAATGAAATAAGTCAGGTTGCTAAATTTGCCGAAATCTTTGAACGATGGCATACCGACATGAATTCATTGATGATTCAGAATACGGAAATGCATTTGCAAAACGCCAAATTTTCCATGATCGTTCAAGACATCGTCATTTTATCGTTTAACGCAGCGATCGAAGCAGCCCGAGCAGGTGAAAGCGGTCGTGGATTTGCTGTAGTGGCAACTGAAGTCCGCAAGCTTGCCACTGATTCAGAAGGACTTTCTAAGGATTATGGTAAGAACCTATACAAGAATGACTTGATAACTACAGCGACTTTCCAGGATATACAAGCTGGAGGAAAAATGATTACATCAGCTTTGGTTGGCATTGATGTGGCCTGTAGGAATCTGATGAATAGCCTACATGCTGAGGCAATCGAATATGATCAGTGAGCAGGCGCAAAATGGCTTCGATTACATCTTTGAAAAAGCAGTGCTGGCAAATATTTCATCATCTACCGAAAACCTTTGTGAAATAAAGCCTGTTCATGACATAGAAGGAATTAGTGAGGATGAATTCGCTGTTCTGACGATTTCATCGACGTTTTTTCGTTTCTTGATACTTTTTCATTTTAAAAGCGACGATGCTACAAAAAACTATTTTGTAAAGAGTTCTAACCTTGAAGTAGCAGACAACAGCGCGTTTCGCGACGCCTTTCAGGAGTTTTGCAATATTTGCTGTGGCGCCATGAACAGGGAGTTACACAAGAATTACCATTTTTTGGGAATGTCAACGCCCTATGTATTATTAAGACAGTGCTCACCGTTCATCTCAGCTCTTGATCCTGGATATGTTAAGCATTACAGCATCACTATCAATAACTCGTTAATACTACACGCCACTTTATGCGTCTGTGACTATGACGATGTGGATTTTAAAGTGGACACAAGTGAGGATGAAGACAACACGGGTGAACTGGAACTTTTTTAAAAGCTGATTATATTAGGATGAAATATGAGTGATAAAACACCCTTGGTAAGCAAAGTCTTTGTTCTGGATAACTCTCCAGAGTATTTTGACCAAATTAAACAATTCTGCGATCAAAACGGGCTTATTGGTTTGAAGGTTAATTTTGCCAATATTATGGTCATTTTGAGTTCCAATGTCGACTTGGGAGCGATTTTGTTGGCGGAGAATTATTGTAGCTCGCTGTCTGATACGATGGACTTAGCGCAGAAAATACATACAGCAAGACCCGAGTTACCTATCGTTCTGCGCAGAACATCAGCATACAATTTTGATGACCTGCCGGAAAAACAACGAAAACTGTTTTGCGCTACTTACACGATTGATGACATGTCACCGCTTCGAAAAGTTATCGATGAATACATTTTTAGTCTCGTTTATCCCAATGCACTGGTCAGAGGAATTTCTGAAATTACCGTAAGAACATTGGAAAATCTAAGTACTTTGGAATATCAGTTTAAGCATCTCAAAGTGATCGCTGAAACGCCTTATATCGTCAGGGACCGTATAATTTTCGGTGAGGTATTCAGCCTGATTCCGCTCGAAAGCAGCTGGTGCCGGGGGTATATGATGCTTCAGACAGAAGAGGGGGCCATTCTCGATGTGCTTGGATTCGATCAATTAATGGAAGACGAAGACCCGGTGACATTCAGGACAGTAAATAATATTTTGGGGGAAATGACCAATCTTATTTGGGGGGCTTTCAAGACACATTTTATTGCAGTTGACGATCCAGGGACCGGTTTTACATCAGAGGTGCCTATTGTTGTCAATCATCAACATAAGTACATTTCGTTTGGTTCTGAAAACCCTCAACTCTGTTTCAAATATATATTAACAGATGAGAGCAACAGCCATTCCATTTCTATTTATCAGTGGTTTGTGTTCAATTTATATTGGTCACCTGAGGATTTCAAGGAAATTAAAGCATCGGTTGATGATTTTGTTAACTCGGGTGAACTGGAATTATTTTAATAACTATCTTAAGGAGAATTAATTTATGGCAAAGATTCTAATCGTTGATGATTCAAGCACGGTCAGAGATGAGGTGGGCGGTTTTTTGAAAAAAAATGGTTTGGATGTCATTACGGCCATCGATGGAAAGGACGGCCTCAGCAAGTTGAAAGCCGATCCTGGTGTCAAACTGGTGGTGAGTGATGTAAATATGCCCAATATGGATGGGTTAACCATGGTTGAGAAAATTCGTAGTGAATTGGGAAACAGTACGGTGAATGTGATTATGCTAACTACAGAGAGTAATCCGAGTATGAAAGAGCGAGGAAAAGCAGCTGGCGTCAAGGGTTGGATCGTCAAGCCATTTAAGGGTGAAAGTGTCCTTGAGACATTTAAGAAGCTGTCAGCATAAACTAGCGAGATCTAAAACTTAACAACCAGGCCATTACACATAAATATTCACCGGCCCATGTAAGATAGGCTTCTGTCGATTCTGCTGGATTTTCACATTCTTGGACTATGACTACATCGGCATCAAGACGATCAATTTCATGAGTCTTTTTTCTTAACGCCCCATTACAATTCCATGTAACAATTTTCATCTTGTCTTTTAGTGAAGTATTGTTTTGATCGGCAAGCGTTGCGGGTGGTTTATTTGATGGGATTTAATTCGAACCGCCGCCAAAGTTAGGGCGGGAGTTAGGGCGAGCAGGCATAAAAAAACCGATTGTCTTTTAAAAACAATCGGTTATTTCGTGTATATGGCGGAGAAGCAGGGATTCGAACCCTGGGAGGGGATCAACCCTCAACGGTTTTCAAGACCGCCGCTTTCGGCCGCTCAGCCACCTCTCCACATCCGGCGTATTATATAGGGTGTTACATTTATTGCAATATTAATTCTTTATTTAAGGCAAATATGAGGCGTTTTATGGAGTTATAGCAGAATGCATTGTTAATGTCGCGTAGCTCTAAGCTTTTGATGGTGTTTTAGATTTTGCGGTAATTAATATCAACGATTGTATAGCGAGTTTCTTTAAGCTCGTTTTTAATGGTGACCTCATCGTCAAACGTTTTTTTAAGTAATGCTCTTGCTAAGGGCGAGTCAAGGCTGATGTATTGTTTTTTAGGATCGAGCTCATCAGCTCCGACAATGCGGTAGGTCAATTCTTCGCCTACTTCATTCTCCAGGGTCACCCAGGCGCTAAAAAAAATCCTGTCCTGGTCGTCAGGCGGTTGGGATACGATATTAAGGCTGGGCAGCCGTTTTTGCAGATAATGGATGCGCCGGTCTATGCCGCGTAATTCTTTTTTGCGGTAAATATATTCGGCATTTTCAGAGCGATCGCCTTCCGCTGCTGCCGCTGATAAAGCCAGGGTAACTTCTTTGCGTTTAGTCCACAGGTCTTTCAATTCAATTTCCAGCGCTTGATAGCCTTCCGGAGTGATGTAAGGGGATGATTTGGGGCTTGGCGGTCTCCAGCGCGACATGATTGATTTCCTATGTGTAAATAATTTTTCAGACAAAAGAGCAACAACTCTTTATCATAGTCGGCTTTTAAATTACGAAAAAGGTTTTATCATGCAAGTAGCTGACAATATGGCTGTCTCAATTCACTATACATTGACGAATGATGACGGCGAAGTGCTGGATAGTTCGATAGGTGATGAAGCCTTGGTTTATCTGCACGGCACCGGAAATATTATACCCGGCCTGGAAGATGCATTGCATGGCAAAGCCGTCGGCGATAAGTTTAATGTGCGTATTGCGCCCAAAGATGCTTATGGCGAGAAAAACGATGCGATGATTCAGGTTATCCCACGCGCTATGTTTGAGGGCATAGATGAGCTTGAAGTCGGCATGATGTTTCATGCTGATGTCAGTTCAGGCTCCGGCGAAGTCACTATCGTTAAGATTGATGGCGATGATATTACTATAGACGGCAATCACTCTCTGGCGGGAGTGGCCTTAACTTTTGATGTGGAAGTCGTGGCTGTCAGACCGGCGACTGAAGAGGAAACTGCGCATGGACATATTCATGGCGCAGGTTGTCACCATTAAATAAAAGTTCGTAGGCCGGAATAAGCCGGTTCGAGCGATAGCGAGAACTGGCGTTTCCGGCAAATACCTACGTCCTATGCTTTAGCCCACAAAAGCCTTCAGTAATTCAGCGGTATTCGCCATGCCTTTATGGAGGTGCCGCTCAATTTCTTCCATGGTTATTTCACCTTCCGATTTTCCTGCTGCCCAGTTAGCGACTACGCTGATCGCGGCATAATCCATATCGAGTTCTCTGGCCAGAGCTGCTTCCGGCATACCGGTCATGCCGACCAAGTCGCAGCCGTCTCTTTCCATGCGCAGGATTTCTGCGGCGGTTTCCAGGCGCGGGCCTTGGGTACAGCCATAGGTGCCCAGCGGGCTGATCTTTATGTTGGCCGTGGCGGCGGCGCTGATTAAGCGGGAGCGCAGTTTTTGACTGTACGGATAAGTAAAGTCTATGTGAGTGACTGCTTCATCTTCATAAAATGTATGCAAACGGCCATAGCTGTAATCAATGATCTGGTCGGGGATGGCGATATGCGCAGGCGCCATCTCGTCGGTAATGCCGCCTACAGCGGCGACGGCAATGATCTGTTCAACGCCGAGCTGTTTAAGTCCCCAGATATTGGCTCGGTAATTTATTTTATGCGGCGCGATGGTGTGCGGATTACCGTGCCTGGCTAGGAATATGATTTGACTGTTGTTCAATTCACCGGTGACAAATTCAGCCGAAGGCGAACCGTAAGGTGTGCTCAGTTGCTCGCGTTTGATGATTTTCAAGTCGCTAAGTTGGGTCAGGCCGGTGCCGCCAATGATGGCTAGTTGAGTCATGATGTTTATTCCTTGCAGGCATAAATGCCCGGTGCGTTGCGTAAATAGCCTTTGTAATCCATGCCGTAGCCGAACAAATAACGGTTTTCCACGTTCAATCCGACAAAATCGGCAGCTAAAGGTTTTTTGTGGTCGAGGATTTTATCCACTAACACGGCGGTGTAAACATCTGCTGCACCTTGTTCCCGGCAATATTCGCAAAGGGCTTGAAGAGTAATGCCTTCATCAAGAATGTCATCAACGATCAGTACGGTCCGGTCTTTAAGCGGTGTTTCCGGTTTAACCAGCCATCCGATGCTGCCGCCTGATGTCTGGTTCTGATAACGGCTGGCATTGATAGCATCAATGGTTAACGGAATGGTTAATCGGGTCAGTAACTTGCCGAAAGTGACGACGCCGCCGTTCATAGCGCAGAGCAATAGCGGATTGCGATCGGCAAGCGCGAGGTTGATCTCTTGAGCCATTTTATCAATGGCGGCTTCAACTTCCTGTTCGCTGTGCAGCAAATCGGAAGTTGTCTGGATGTGTTTAATTTCTTCAAGCATAGTTATAGTTTTGAGTGATGAGAGTAGATAGTTGCTGCCATTTTTCGGTTTGCATCAGCTGTTCGCGGTTCATCGACGGTTTGCCTTGCATCCTGCCCAGTCGTTGTTCTCTGATGGGATCCTGGATTATCGGCAAGGCATCAAGCACTTGCTCGGCGGCAGTCGGGTTATTACAAACCAGAATCATGTCGCAGCCGGCAAGTTGGGCCAGTCTGGCGCGTTCCGGGAAGTCGCCGACGGATGCCGCTCCTTCCATGCTTAAGTCGTCACTGAACACTGTGCCGTTAAAGTTTAATTCTTTGCGCAAAATTTGTTGTATCCAGAACGGCGAAAAACCGGCCGGATTTGGATCAATTTTAGGATAAACCACATGTGCAGGCATAATGCCTTCTAAGCCTTCTGCTATCAGTTGTTTAAAAGGCAGCAGATCTTTTGTTCTGATGCTGTCCAAGTCCCTTTCATCTACCGGCAGGGTCAGGTGCGAATCAAGCGCCACTGCGCCATGACCGGGAAAATGCTTGCCGGTTGCGGCCATGCCCGCTTCATTCATACCTTTTCTAAATAAGCTGGAAAGACGTGTTGCAAGCTCTGGATCGGTTGAAAATGAACGGTTGCCGATGATTTCGC
The DNA here is from genome assembly GCA_036561025.1 of Methylobacter sp. Taxonomy (GTDB): domain Bacteria; phylum Pseudomonadota; class Gammaproteobacteria; order Methylococcales; family Methylomonadaceae; genus Methylobacter_A. Next base: position 17,656 of record DATBQB010000061.1, read on the forward strand.
TAACGCCGCAATCGATATCCAAGACGGGCGCAAAGCTGAAATCAACGCCGACAGCCAATAGTTCGGCGGCCATTAGCCAGCCGGCCGACTCTGCTAATTCGGGTGTTTGTGTATAGCTTGACGCAGGCGGCAAGCGAGTGAAGCCTTGTTGAAATCGTTGGACTCTGCCGCCTTCTTGATCTACGGCAATCAGTATATCGCCATCGCGCGCCGCACGAATTTCGTTAATCAGCTCGGTAACTTGTTCGGGAGTTTGATAATTGCGCGAGAAAAGAATAACCGCTCCGGTATTGGGATGATTTATTTTTTCTTTTTCAGCTTGTGCCAGGGCTAAGCCCGCAACATCCAGCATTACCGGGCCGATGGGGAGATTGGTTCTCATTGATTTGTCAGTAATTGGATTCGTTTTAAAATTGATGAGGTTGGCCTTATACTAGACCATTATTTTCTAGTTACACGGAGTCTGTTATGCGTTTATTGATTGTGGTGTTAAGTCTTATGTTCATGTCTGTCGCTGTTGCGAATGAAGAGACAAAAGAGTCGGAAGCAGAAGCAGGTGTAAAATATATAGAAATGACTCCTAAGTTTACCGTTAATTTAGCGGAACCCAAAAAGTTTTTGCTGATAGACGTGCAATTATTGGTTGAAGGTGCTGGCGCTATTGAAGCGGTAAAAAAACACATGCCGGCATTAAGGCACGAATTAATCATGCTCTATAGCGGCAGGCCGTCTGCGGAATTGCAAACCATGGAGCAGCGCGAGGCGTTGCGGAAAGAAACGACTGCTGTTATTCATCAGACGTTGGAAAAGATGGAAGGCGGCAAAGGACATCATGCATCAGGTCATTCAGAGGATAAGGCAGAGCATGAAGAAGGTTTTAAAGAGGCCTATTTTACTGAATTTTTGATTGATTAATGATTCTAAGATACAAGGCTAAAGGGCTTGTGCCTGTTTTTATAATCCCAACCGGTCTTTAATTAAGACCAAGTTGTCTGCAATTTGCCGTTCGGTGTAAGGTACGGCATCAAATTTCCCCCAGACCGGCGCAGGCCAAGCTTTATCGGTCTGGTAGCGGACTATATGATGGATATGCAGTTGCGGAACCATATTGCCTATGGCGGCAATATTCATTTTGTCTGCTTTATAAAGAACAGCCAAGTTTTCGGCAAGATAGCTTGATTCCTCGGTCAGTAGTTCACGTTCTGCTTTACTCAGTTGGTAAATTTCCTGCAAATCCGCTCTTTCCGGTACCAGTATAAACCAAGGATATTGGCTGTCGTTCATTATTAATAACCGGCATAACTCAAAATGGCCGATGGTTATGCAGTCCTGCTCCAGGCGCGGGTGCAGCTGAAATGTCATGATTCTGTTTATCCTAAAAAACTAAAAGCAATGCTTGAAAATGGTTGAATAATCAGTTTAACTTAATGCTTTGACTGTGAATATAACAATAATAACAGGAGGATAGTTTTATGTCTGCCCAAGCTATTTCAGCTCAAGAAATACCTAATGATAATCAGTTGGCTGTCTCGTTCCGGTTATTGCTGGGGTTGTATGCAATCATTCCTTTGTGTTTGCTGCTACAGTTATTTGACGGTTGGTTTTGGCACGGGTTTTTACAGCAGAATTTACCGAGCAGTCCCAAGCAGTTTTTATTATTCCAAGTCATTTTTGGAACCCCACATATAGTCGCCAGCTCTATTTTGTTGGCGAGTAATACCGAATACCTGAAATTTTATAAATTGAAGATCATTTTGATGACCATCGCTATTGCAGTGGTTTTCGGTGTGGGCAGTCTGTTTATTCCCTACACAGTGCTTTACGTGACAGTGGCTGCCTGGACCGTATACCACGTACTCAAACAGCAGCTGGGCGTGGGGCGTAGTTTGTATCGTCTTCCCGATTCGGTTTTTTATTTGCTATTGTGGTTGAGCGTGACGGCGGGTCTTTTTGTTTACATCGGCATCTTCCTGAAAAACAGTCTGGATGTACAACAGCTGGCGTGGATTAAGTTTGCCGCGGGCGGTTTGTGTGTGGGAGTGGTTTGCAGTGCGCTGGTATGCCAACGTTATGCGACTACGCCTATGGGCAAATGGTTTTTGTGGTCCAATGTCTTGTTGGTATTGAGCAGCTTTTATCTTTTTATTCAGCAGTATTATTTTCTCGCGATTTTGGTGCCAAGGCTGGTGCATGATGCGACTGCCTATATTTTCTATGTAGTGCATGATTACAACAAGCATCATGCGCATCCGCAGAATTTTATGTATCGCTATGCGGCGCGTTTTCATCTGCCTATTTTTATCGTGTTGCCCTTATGTTCCTTTGCACTGGCGTTTGTGTTGCAATCATACGGGGATAGCGCGGTCAATGCGCTAACCGAGTTCTTGTTCGGCGTGGAGATTAATAAAGCGATTACCTTGGGCTTGTTGGGCTATCTGGCGTTAATGCATTACTACACCGAGGCCTTTACCTGGAAGCAGGGATCGCCTTACCGGCGGTTTATTGCGTTTTCGAAATAGCGGAAAAATGACGATACAGTTATTGATTTAAAATATAACACCACGAAGACACGAAGGACACGAAGAAAAAACTTCGTGTCCTTCGTGGTGAATTAATCAATCTAAATTACAGCGCCATCTTTACTCAGCTCCCTGACCGCATCTTCGGTATGGAAAAATGCCTTGCCGGGCTGCAGTTGCTTGAGAAAATCAGTTTTTTCGAGCTTATCGAGCACCGGGCCTTTCGCTTCCGAGATATGCAAGGTCATTTTTGACGTTTGTAGAGTATGATTCAGGTTTTCCAGTACTTCCAGCGCCGTGGTGTCTATGTCGCTGATGGACGTAAAAATAAGCACAATATGCTTAATGTCCGGTTGCTGTCTTAATTCGGCGTTGATGAACTCCTCGATATAATTGATATTGGCAAAGGTGATGCTCTCATCGACGCGCAGTAACAGTAGGTGAGGCCAGGTTTCCACGCTATGGCGTTTGATATTGCGGTAATGCTCAGTGCCGGGTATACGTCCGACCACGGCAATATGCGGCTGGCTGGTTTTACGCAAGTGGCTGATCAGGGTGAGAATAATGCCCAGGGTGATGCCTTCTTCAATACCATAGACTAAAACGCCCAGCAAGGTAGCGGTTTCGGCTATGCCGTCGCCGCGATCATAACGCCAAGTAAGCGCAATATCGTTCAGTTTCACTAAAGGTATGATAGCGACCAGAATGATCGCAGCCAGCGCCGCTTTTGGAATATTTTCAAATAAAGGGCTAAAGAAAATAACTGCCAGAGCAAGAATAGCGGCGGCGATCAGCATGGCCATTTGAGTACGTGCACCGGCAGCAAAATTTACCATAGTGCGGCTAAACCCGCCTGCTACCGGCATGCCCCCGGAAATAGCGGCGGTCAGATTGGCGATACCTAGCGCAATCAATTCTTGATTAGGGAAGATTTTCTCGCCTCTGAAGTTGGCGGTGACCTTAGCAATGGCGACGCTTTCCACATAGGCAATCAACGCGATAAAGCCGGAGTAGGGCAGTAATATGTACCATTTTCCAATAGGGGAGAAATCAATGTTTAATGCGGGGAAGCCGGATGGAACTTTGCCTACAACCGCCACATTTTGCTGACCTGTCAGATCAAGATAACTAACTGCCAGAGTCGCCAATATAATAGTCAATAACGGTCCGCATTTGCTGATGGCAGTGATTAGGTAAGGTTGCATGCCCGAATTTTTAAGCATAAGAACCAGCGGTTTGCCGAAAAACACCAGTAAAGCCAGCGCAGTAAAACCGATTGATAATGCGGCTGCATTAAAGGCCTGAACAAACATGCTGTAGCAGCTAACATCAAACCCGCATGACGGCGTTTTTAAGCCGAACAACTGTGGTAATTGACTGCCGATAATCAGCAGCGCCGCGCCGCTGGTAAAGCCGGTGAGTACCGGATGGCTGATGAAATTCACCAGCCCGCCCATGCGCAACAGTGCCATCAGCAACATGATGATTCCGCTTTCTGCCGACAGAATCAGTGCACTTTGTACAGGGTTGCCCAGTACGCTGATTTCCGGCGCGGTCAAGGTGCTGGCAATCATGATAGCGGCAATCGAAACCGGCCCGACCGATAAGGTGCGACTGGTACCGAGCAAGGCATACAGTACAGGAGGAAGAATGCTGGCATAGAGCCCAAGTTGAGGCGGTAAGCCGGCCAGAATCGCGTAGGCAATACCTTGTGGAACCAGCAAAATAGCGGTGATAATACCGGCGAACAAGTCGCTGTTGAATTCTTGGCGAGTGTAGGATTTTAGCCAGCCTATGATCGGAAATAACAGTGTTAATCGTGATTTGTTGTGATTTGATAAAGTCATTTCAGTTTTGTGAATGATTTATGTATTAGTCCCTAGACGCTATATCACTGTTATTAAGTTAAGCACAATGACATCGTAGGAGCGGGCCATGCCCGCGACTGGGCATCGATTGCAGAGTTGTAACTTCTTCATCGCGGGTATGGTCCGCTCCTACAACGCTTAACTTAATGGCAATGACGCTCCGGAAGTTGCTAAACGCGACGCTGGAGCGTCTCACTAACTGCGTTCCCACGCCAGAGCGTAGGAACGATGATATTTTTATTCTTCCTTCAAAAACTTTTTGGCATAGCATTCCAAATGAGGAATATCGATGCGATAGCCCTTGAGCATCAAATGCCAGTACAACCATGGAAAGCCGGTTGTTTTACCCCACCACCAGATAGCGCGGCTTTTTCTTGGGTCGAGTAAAGGAAAAGAAGGCGTTACTTTGCCGTCATAGGCAAATTCAGCCAACATCACTTTACCCAGTGAAGTGGTTAATGGGCAGGAACCGTAGCCGTCATAGCCTCCTTGGATATCCTTGCTGCTCTTCAGACTAAGAATATTGTCAACCACGACCGGAACCTGCTTACGCACCGCTGCGGCAGTTTTGGCATTCGGCGTTGATCCGGCGTCGCCAAGACCGAAAATATTGCTGTATTTAGTATGCTGCATCGTGTTGGGGTTGACATCAACCCAGCCGGCGGCATTAGCCAGAGGGCTTTTTTTAATGAAATCCGGTGCGCTTTGCGGCGGCGTTACATGAATCATGTCGAACGCTTTAGTAACGCGTTGCTTGTTGCCTTCGCCATCAGTGCTTTCGAAAGTGGCGATTTTAGCCGGGCCGTCAATAGCAACCAGATTATGGTTGAAATTGGTTTTAATGCCGTAGTCGGCGACGACTTTGCTTAATGCTTTGGCGAAAAACGGTACGCCGAACAGGGCAGGGCCAGCGTTAAAAAATTCAATATTGAATTTGTCCAGCGTGCCTCTTTTACGGAAACGGTCCGCTGCCAAATACATGATTTTTTGCGGTGCGCCTGCGCATTTGATAGGCATCGGCGGTTGAGTGAACAGCGCGGCGCCTTCCTTAATATTTTGGATGCACTCCCAAGTGTATTCCACGGTCTCAGCGGAATAATTGCTGCACACATTATTTTTGTTCAGCGTTTCTTTCAGGCCTTCAATCTTGTCCCAATCCAGTTGCAGGCCAGGGCAAACTACCAGGTAGTCGTAACTGATCGTATCACCGGAACGTAAAGTGACGCTGTTTTCATCCGGTTGAAAAGTTTCTGCATAGTCCTTGATCCAGGTGACAGATGGATGGATCAAATCGGCTTCATTGCGGGTGGTTTCTTTTAAAGTATAAGCGCCGCCGCCGATAATGGTGAAGCCCGGCTGGTAATAATGAACTTCGGACGGTTCAACGATGGCAATATCAATCTCAGTATTTTGACGGCGCATGTTGTTGGCAACGGAAACGCCGGCGGCGCCTCCTCCTATGATTAGCAAAGTATGGTGTTGGTTTGACATAAATTCCTCTCAGGCATGTGGTTAGTGGAAGATTCTGATACACGACAAAAGTGTAAAGCAACACACATTTTGTCATCCACCTATTTTTATTGTTCTGCTTCTTGGCTTTTTTTCCAGGCTTCAAATCCGCCAGCCATAGATAATACATTAGTGTAACCCAATTGCTGCATGGTCTGCGCCGCCAGTGCCGAGCGATTGCCCAAACGGCAGTATATGAGTACCGCTTTAGACTTGTCGGCCAGTTCAGGCATATTGCCGATTTTGAACTCCAGCATGCCGCGCGGCACCAATAGCGCCCCGTCAACATGTCCAGCCGCGTATTCGCTTTCTTCACGGGTATCGATCAGCACGATATTGCCTTTCGCAAGCAGCTGTTTCGATTTGGCGACATCAATTTCAACTATGTGTTGTTTGGCAGCGGCTACCATGTCTTCGGTTTTTGTTGTAGTGCGGATCGGGAGCGTTTCGTCCCTGAGCGCTACAGCATCCTGACGCTCATTCTCATCCAGGCCGCAGTAACGGTTGGCGGGCACCGCCTCATCGATTAGCCGGGGCTTGGGTAAATTCAGGTTAAGCATAATCTCGATAAACTGCTCGCGGGTTTTGCCTGCCAGACGCGGATTGGTCGTGCGTTCCTGCATGATGCAGCTCACCCAGCGCTGCTGATAGTCGTGGCCCGGATAGACCAGCGTTTCATCCGGCAGGGTAAACAAGCGTTGGGTAATACAGTCGTAAAGCGCACCGGCATCGCCGCCCTGAAAGTCGGTACGTCCGCAACCGCCTATCAATAAAGAGTCGCCGGTAAACAAACGGTCGCGCCATAAAAAAGAAATACTGCCGCGGGTATGTCCCGGCGTGGCGATTACCTTGATTTGTTCGTTGCCTGCAAATTTGAAAATATCGCCGTCCTGAATTTGAATATCGGCCGATTCGGCACCGCACAGCCCGCTCACCGCGGTTTGCGCGCCCAAGCGTTGGCGCAGCAGCCCGCTTGCGGTGATATGGTCGGCATGAACATGGGTTTCTAATGAATATTTCAGTTGCAGGCCGTGTGCGGACAGCAGATCAATATACTCATCGAGATGAGTGTTGACCGGATCAATCAGGATGGCGTCCTTACTGATCGGATCAGCAATTAAATAAGTGTACGTCCAGGTTTCCTGATCGAATAATTGTTTGAATAGCATGATATCTCTCCGCTTTTGATTATGGGATATATCTGGTTAAAGCAATGGTCGTGCCAAAAGGTTAAGGCAAAGGGCTAAAGGCTAAAGGCTAAAGGCAAAGGGCGCATAGCTAAAGTGAGCACCTTTCGCCTTTTGCCTTGCGCCTTTTTTATGTTTCATATATTGTTTCATTGAAACACTTATTCGATTCAGTGAGACACTCATGAAACAGATTCCCGAATCCTTGTCAGATTGGCTGGCGCATCAGCCGTTGCAGCCGTTGTTTTTAAAACTGTTAGCTCTTTGCGATGTTATAGGCCTGTATATTGTTGGCCGGGATCAAAAGGTTATCCACTGGAGCCAAGGCGCGGAGCAGTTATCGGGATTGAAAATCAAGGATGTCACAGGCAAGCCTTGTTTGCAAGAGTACGTGATTACCGAGACCGACGACCATCAAAAACAACTTATAAAATCATCGCAAATAGATCAACAAAAAATTGAGTTAGAAAAAATTACCCAGGTTTTGTATGATCAGGATGGCGTTTTTTCCGGTGGCTTGGGGCTGTTGCTTCCTGTTTCGGAACAGACGGAAAATACGATTTTGCCGAAAGTCTCAAGCGAAGCTTCCGCTCCTCGCCTACGTCCTGTAGGCGCAGCGACTGAGTCTGGAAAACAGGGTTTTCAAGGGTTGTTAAGCCGCTCACCGGCCATGCAAGCGGTTTTTCAGATTATTCAAAATGCCGCAGAAACGGAAGCCACGGTATTGGTAAGAGGCGAGAGCGGTTCCGGCAAGGAACTGGTTGCCAAGGCCATTCACGATCTGAGCGCCAGACGCAACGCGCCTTTTCTGGCGATCAATTGCGCGGCCTTGTCCAGCAGCTTGTTGGACAGCGAGTTGTTCGGCCATGTGCGCGGCGCGTTTACCGGTGCGGTCAAGGATCATAGCGGCCTGTTCCAGCGCGCGCACGGCGGAACCTTGTTTCTGGACGAAGTGGCTGAACTGCCGCTTGAATTGCAGGCCAAGCTGCTTCGCGTCATACAGGAAAGAAACTATATTCCGGTCGGCGGCGACCATTCCATTGATGTCGATGTGCGCATCGTTGCCGCGACCCATCGATCATTGCGGGAGGAAGTAAAAATGGGGCGATTCCGTGAAGACCTGATGTACCGGTTACGGGTCGTGCCCATTTTTATTCCGCCGTTACGGGAACGTCGGGAGGATATAAGCTTGCTGATCTGGCATTTTATCCAGCAGCATAATGCCGCTAATTTCAGGCAAATCGAAAAAATCGATCCGCAGGCCATGCGCGCTTTGCTGGACTATGCGTGGCCGGGCAATATCCGGGAGCTGCATAATGTTGTGGAATATGCGTTTGCGGTAGGCAGAGGGACGACGTTACGCTGGTCTGAATTGCCGCCCGAGTTTAGGGAGCCGCGTACCGTTGAGTCGCAAGCTGTGCAAAGTTTGCCGCTGTCGGCAGATGAGGAATCAGCCGCAATTCGTCAGGCGTTGGAGCAGAGTAACGGCAAGGTTACCCAAGCGGCACGTACGCTGGGTATGAGCCGGGCAACGTTCTGGCGTAAACGTAAAATTTATGGGGTTTAAATAGTCTTTACGCAGTTGTTAAACGCTATGATATGCTTGATTTTTAATAAGCTATTTCCTTTAACGAGGTGATTCATGTCCGCCGTACTTACACCTACTTACTACACCGCCGAAGAATATTTAAAGCTGGAACGTAGCGCATCTTGTAAAAGCGAATTTCACGACGGTCAAATCTATGCGATGACCGGTGCAAGCCGGGAACATAATCTGATAACGCTTAATATTGCGCGAGAACTAAGCATACAGCTCAAAAAACGCCCCTGCGAGGCCTATGTTAATGATATGCGCGTCAAGGCAGCCGAAGCGCGCAGCTACCATTACCCGGACATCGTTGTTGCATGCGGCACACCGCAATTTGAAGATGCTCATGTGGATACTTTACTCAATCCTACATTACTGATTGAAGTGCTGTCGCCTTCCACCGAAGCTTACGACCGTGGAGGCAAGTTCGCCCATTATCGTAAAATCCCCACACTGCGCGAATACCTGTTGGTGGCGCAAGACCAGCCGAGTATCGAACGTTATGTGCGGCAAGGGGATGTTTGGATATTATCGGAAGCGTTGGGGCTTGAGGCTACAGTTCCGCTGGGAAGCATAGAATGCGTACTCAGCCTGCGTGAGGTTTACGACAAGGTTTTGGATGATGATTGGGAGGCTGAAAGTTCACTGGATAGAGGCTGATCTAAATAATAACTTGTTAATACTCTGAAAAGACCATGATAAACGCTTACAAACTTGGAACTATTCCCTGGAGTAACGAAACTCTTGAGAAAGCATATTGGAAAAACTTCAAAGATACCCACGAGAGTATCAAACAACATCCAGGATATGACTTACATGAACGAATCCTATCACTCAAGGCAGTCTTGCGGATGTTCAACAAGACATCAGATTCCTTTTTTACCGCACTTAAACAATTCCACATAGAGGTACATGAACGAAAGCTTTTTTATCGAAGTCGCGGTAACGATCTCCGCGAGTTTGAGGAAGAATTTCAGGAAATACTCTATCTCTTTGCGGCATCCGCAATGACCCTTGTCGATCAGTCGCGGGCAATAAGCGAGAAGATCGAGATACCAGGCTATGAAGAACGTAAGTTGTCGACTTTCGTTAATAATCATCGTCATAGATTCATTCAAGAGCTACGCGTTGATCTTATTCATGTGACACTGCATCAGCCAAACTGGCAACTCTCAACGGAACACGATCATACCCATATAACCCAGTTTATGTTACATGCCGATCAATTTCGGCGATCAAAAAAATGGCATTCGTTAGCAAAAAAATACTTACGAGAGCATTCCAATGGTGTTGATCTTGGCGCACTTATCCAAGAATACCGAATGCAGGTTAATGCGTTTCAAGAATGGCTACAGGCAGCAATAGTTGAGGCGGCGAGTGTAACGATTGATGATTACCACAGGTGTGATCGGTTCCTAAAGGCGATTGAGTCCCGCTGTTGGTGGCGGGCGCTGCTATCTCAAGTGGTAATTCAAGGTGGGCGTGATCCATACCAATATTTGGATCAGTACTTGACGCAGTCTGAAGTTGAAGAGATTCAAGGCTTGCCTTATAAGAGCAAAGAGCAGGTTGAACGAATAGTAGAGATGGTTGATGATTACGGCGCATATGACGAGGAGTTGCAATCTCTTGTATACAAAGCATTTGGCGTCGCTGTATGTTAACAATTAGAGCTTGAGTCTGGCTCCTGCACGAATTTACCAGAGTGGAATTTTTTATTTTCGATTGAATTACGGCCTTATTTTTCAGCTTTCCGCGTCGCGTCCGGTTAGTTTATCGTTATGCTCCTTATGACCTTGTTAACAGGTGCTACAATCAGTTTACATTCTCAAGATTTTAAAAAGGCCTAATCTCATGCAAACCAAGTTTTCAGAAGATGTAATTCCGTTATCAGACCTCAAAGTTAACCCTGGAAAAGTGGTAAATCGTGCTAAAGACACCCATCGCCCCATTCTGCTTACCAGCCATGGGCGTGGAGTGGCGGTGGTGCAAGGGCTTGACGATTTTGAAAAAAACGAAGAAGAGCGCTCGTTTATGAAGGCAGTGGCTCAAGGTTTAATGGATATAAAAGAAGGAAAAGAACTTGAGTTGAATGAGGTCAAAAAGAAACTGGGTATTGATTGAGTGAAAATATCAATATCCGATTCGGCATTTGGCGATTTGGAGGAAATCAAGGCGTATTATCTGAAAGAGGGAGTTCCTCATATCGGCAGCCGGATTATTGGCGCCATCGTCGAACATATCGATACCTTGTGCGAAAACCCGGACATCGGGAGAGTGGTTCCTGAGTTTGGTGTAGAGAAAATAAGAGAGCTTATTAACCCGCCCTACCGGATTGTTTATTTGAGAGAGCAACAATCAATTCATGTTGTTAGAGTGTGGCGTAGTGAAAGGTTGCTTGTCTTGCCGGAAAACGAAACATAATAAGATAATTTTAGCTCGATAGGATGGGCCAAGGTACGAAGCCCATCAATCGCAAACGACAGATTTCTTTCGTCAACTCATCCTATAAACTATTACCACCGACGGGACTCATTATGAGCAAAGAAGAATTGCAGGCCATTAGAAAGCGGGTGTTTGAGTTAACCATCGCCAGTACCACCGCATCGGATTTGGATGCGCTGCTTGAACGCTTGTTTGTAATATTACGCGACTGTCACGATTTGGCCTTGGAACCGCGTGGTGCGATGGTATTGCTTAATCCGCGGGGCCGTTATTTTCAAGTCGCACAATTCGGCATGGAGCCAGCATGGGAGTCGCACTTGCGTTGGGATTCCGGAATATTTTCTTCTGCTGCAATTACACAAACATGCCAGGTCGAAACTGTGTCGTTCTTTTCCGCCGATGGTAATGAACAGAAGTTGTCGCAACAATTATTTCTTTTGCCGCTTTGCATTGATGGTCAAGGAATCGGCTACACCGTGTTGTTTGTTCCGCTCGATTATCAGGCGTCATCAATTCATCTCGATTTTATGAGCGACTTGGCCTATGCACTTTCCGGCTTGGTTCATCGGGTACTTACCAATGAAACGCTCCGTATCCGGGAGTTGGAATTAGAGGAAGCTCGCGCGGATGCGATCCGTAACTTAGGTGTGGCGTCGGAATACCGTGACAATGAGACCGGTTGGCACATCATGCGCATGACCAATTTTGCGCAGGCGATTGCCAAGGCGATGGGGTTGCCGTCGGACCAACGAGAGTTGCTCTATGTCGCGGCGCCCATGCACGATGTGGGGAAAATCGGCATCGCAGATGCGGTGTTGCTAAAGCCGGGCAAGTTGACTGCCGACGAATTTGAAATCATGAAAACGCACACTAATATCGGTGTTTCCATCTTGATGGGTAATGACGCATTGATTGCCGCCGCGCGAGATATTGCCGGTTCGCACCATGAGCGCTGGGATGGACTAGGATACCCGCAAGGCTTGGCGGGCGAACAAATTCCGATTTTGGCGCGGATTTGTTCTGTGGCCGATGTATTTGATGCATTAACTTCCACACGTCCGTATAAAAAACCTTGGAAGGTGGAAGATGCGACTGCCTGGATTATTTCTGAATCCGGAAATTATTTTGATCCGGCAATCGTGGAGGCGTTTAAGGCCGCGATGCCCGAAATTTTACGTATACGTGAGTTGTATCGTGATGACATCATCGACCCCAAACAGGTGTTGACGTTTCCCCCGATTGAACCGAGAGAAAACGCTTGGGTGCCATGGAATGAAAATCTCAGCGTGGGTATTGATACCATCGATGAACATCATCGCTACCTGTTCGATCTAATCAACGATTTGTACGATGTTGTCGTCAATAAGCTCGGAGCTCGCGATGTGGCGCGATTGATCAAGGCGTTGGATGCTTATGCCAAAGTGCATTTCCGCGCTGAAGAGCAGATGATGACGCACTATGAATTTGAAGGCATCCACCGCCAACAACATCAACATCATGCTTTTGAAGAAAAAATCCGCGAGTTTTACGAAGAGCTGCACGCCAATCCGTTGGTCGCGCAGTTCGATGTGCTGTCCTATTTGCGCGACTGGTTGGTGAAACATATTCTGGTTGAAGATGCTCAGCTACGTTCGCTAGTTAGGGCTTGAAGTAGCTGAGCAATTATTTATTTGATAAGAAAATCCCTCATCATACCCATATCCTCGTGTTCCAGGTTGTGGCAGTGATACATGAACAGGCCTTTAAAATCGTTAAACGGTTTTAATATCGTGACTTTCTCGCCCGGCATCACCAAAACGGTATCTTTCCAACCGCTGTTTACAAATCCTGACGCGACGGTGGCGTAGCTATCGCTGGAACCCGAGCTGATTTCCCGCTTGACGATCTGGAACTGTTCGCCATGCAAATGCATCGGATGCGGCATATTCATCATGCCATGCATACCGCCGCCGAAACCATTGTCGAACTCGATTAATTGCAGGCTGTTAATCGGGATAATTTCATCAGGTTGAATGTCGTTCATTTTATAAGAACGCCCATTAAGCAAGGCCGACATATGCTCCATGGATAAGGCTATGGTTTTGGGATTGGCCGCATTTGCAGCATTTTTAACATGCAGTACGCTGATGGGAGTTAGAACCTTTGGCAGAGTGTTGTCGCCTTGCTCCTTTTTGGCGACCCGGATTTTTAACAGAGGGTAGTCCGATCCTGAAGGCAAGGCGCTGACTGACATCATGCCGCCCCCCATCATTCCACCTCCCATCATACCTTCATGTCCGCCACCCATCATGCCTCCGCCCATCATGCCGCGATGTCCGCCACCCATCATACTCATGCCGCCATGTGCGGCAGCATCGAACTGAAGACTACGCATGGTCAGCTCGCTGCCTACCGCCCGTCCGCTAAAGTCCATCCAAACCTCCAGTCTTTCTCCTGGAGACAGCATGACATGTGCATGTTGCTCGGGACTTTCCAGCAAGCCGCCATCAACGCCTATGACGGTAAGAGGTGTGCCGTCATCCCAGGCCAGTTTATAAATACGGGAATTAGAGCCGTTGACCAGCCGGAGACGGTAAGCGCGCGTCGCCACCGGCAACACAAAATTAGGCTTACCGTTGACCAGGATCTGATCGCCCAAAAAGCCTTGCATGCGTTGCATCATATGGGCCGAATAAACCAGTTGGTTTTGGTCGTCAAAGCTGCGGTCCTGGATCACCAACGGCACATCCAGGTCGCCGCTCGGTAAATTCAACGCCTGTTCCTGATCGTCCCTAACGATTAACAGGCCTGCCAAGCCGGAATAGACCTGCCTAGCAGTGACACTATGGGTATGGGAGTGATAAAAATAGGTGCCCGCCCGATTGAGTATCTCGAATTCATAGACATAGGTTTCGCCGCGATCGATCGCATACATCGGATTGCCGTCCATGTTGGCGGGCACATGCAAACCATGCCAGTGCAGAATCGATTGAGCGGGCAAATTGTTGTTAAGAATCAGCCTGACCTTTTGGCCTTTTTTAAAGCTCAGAGTAGGGGCCAGATAGGTGCCTTCATTATTATTGAGCACGCCTGAAGGGCCTTTTATGACCTTGCCGGTAATTTTCCAAATGCGGGTTTTTTCGCCTTGTAAAACGGCCACGTCAGCCGTGTTCATGGTCAGTTCAATTTCAACATCGGGAAGAAAATCGGCAGACGGCTTATTGACCCTGACAAATTCACTAGCTGCCTGCGTCCAACTCGGGTAAGTGACCGCTCCGGCGATACCAATTGCGGCATATTTTAATAGCTTGCGGCGTTGTAAATTAGTCGTTGTTTTCATCTGGATTTACCTCGATTCAATTGATGTTGGCATGTTGAATATGCGACCTTGTATCATAATCTTCGCAACGTGATGAGACTACACAAGTAGCGATTAGTCAATTCTCATATCCATAGACGGTATTAGAATCAAATCCAGAGCATGGAATGTGCTCATTTATTCACCACGAAGACACGAAGGACACGAAGAAATAAAGCTTCGTGTCCTTCGTGTCTTCGTGGTGATGATTTTTTAGGTTTTTAAATTTATTGTAAAAAAATGAACTGCACTTGTTATTTAAATTTAAAATAGTAAATAAAAATAGTGCAAGAGACTCAATTGACAAAAATAGAAACATTTTTCGGCAGCGACGGCGGATTGGCAGAAGTCATTCCAGGCTATCAGCCACGGGCGGCCCAAGTTGAAATGGCCGAAGCAATTGCCCATGCCATTGAAGCAAACCAACATTTAATCGCCGAAGCCGGGACCGGCACCGGCAAGACCTTCGCCTATTTGGTACCTGCCATTTTATCCGGCAAAAAAGTCATCATTTCGACCGGCACCAAAAATCTTCAGGATCAGCTGTTTAACAAGGATTTGCCGGTGATCCGCAAGGCGATCAAAACGCCGTTTATCGCCGCATTGTTAAAAGGCCGCAGCAATTATTTATGCACCTATCGGCTGAAAAACGCGTTAACTTCCACACTGGGTTTTAGCAAAGAGGATGCCGTTGCTCTGGCAAAAATCCAATCCTGGTCGAAACGCACCAAAACCGGCGATACCTCGGAAATGTCCGAAGTAGCCGAAGCCGACCCGGTCTGGTATCAGGCAACTTCGTCATTGGATAATTGTCTGGGCCAGGATTGTTCGGATTACGCCGACTGTTTTCTGGTCAAGGCCAGAAAAAAAGCCCAAGAAAGCGAAATATTGGTGGTTAACCATCATTTGCTGTGCGCAGACTGGTCGATACGCGACAGCGGTTTCGGCGAATTATTGCCCGATGCCGAGGTAGTTATTATCGACGAGGCGCACCAACTGGCTGATACCGCTTCCAATTTTTTAGGCATTACCGTCAGCGCCAAGCAGATGAACGATCTGGCGAAAGATGCGTTGATGGAATATTTCAAAGACGCAACCGATATGCCCGCGTTGCGCACCGCCTGTGAAGACCTTGAACATGAGGTGAAAGACATGAGGCTGGCGTTCGGCATCGAGCTTAAACGCGGCGATTGGCAGGACATCGAAAACAACCCTAAAATTGCCGGAGCTTTGACTGCGGTTAAAGACCAGTTACAGCGCTTGGCCGATCAGTTGGAGCTTGCTTCGGTTAAAACCAAAGGCCTGGATTCGTGTTTTAAACGCGCCGACGAACTGGTGCAACAGTTAAAAATTATTCTCGAAGACAACAGCGGTAAATGGATACGCTGGTATGAAACCTATAAGAACACCTTTACCTTAAGCCGGACGCCGCTGGATATTGCCGCGGAATTCCGCTCCTTCATGCAGCAACATCAAGCAGCGTGGATTTTTACTTCGGCGACTTTAAGCGTAGCGAACAGGTTCGACCATTTCGCCAATAACCTGGGGTTGAGCAACGCAGCCAGCGAAAGTTGGGGCAGTCCTTTCGATTACGCCCATCAATCGCTGTTTTATCATCCGAAAGGTTTGCCGCAGCCCAATGATCCCGAATTTATCCCGCTGATTATCGAGTTTGCGGTGCCGGTGTTGCAGGCAAGCAAGGGCAGGGCGTTTTTCTTGTTTACCAGTCACCGCGCGCTGAAACAGGCGGCTGAATTACTGGAGAAAAAAATCGATTTTCCGTTGCTGATTCAAGGCAGCCGACCCAAGGCTCTGTTGCTTGAACAGTTTAAAGAGGCGGGTAATGCTGTATTGCTGGGCACATCGAGCTTTTGGGAAGGCGTGGATGTCAGAGGTGAAGCCTTATCCTGCGTCATTATCGACAAACTGCCTTTCGCATCGCCCGGCGATCCGGTATTAAAAGCACGGTTAGATGCGATGACCAAACAGGGGCGAAACTCGTTTTTCGAATACCAGCTGCCCACCGCCGTGATTGCGTTGAGACAGGGCATAGGCCGATTGATCCGCGACGTAACCGACCGGGGCGTATTGATGGTGTGCGATCCGCGCTTGCTAAAGAAATCATACGGGCAGATATTTTTAGACAGCGTACCGGCCATGAAACGCACTCGCGATATAGAAGAGGTGCGGGCGTTTTTTCAGGACGAAGACTAAGGTGCGCACGGTACGCCCTACGCATCAAATCATGAAATTAGCTTAGGACCTGCCTAAATTTATTTAAGCAATTACCATGAAGAGCATGAAGGACATGAAGACTTAAATCCTCCATGTTCTTCATGCTCTTCATGGTTTAAAAAAACCATTCACGCACGTTTCTTAATTACCACAGAGACCGAATAATGAAACTATTGGCAGTAGAAACATCGACCGAAGCCTGCTCGGCAGCGCTGTTTATTGACGGCGAAGTGGTGGAACGCTTTGAACTGGCACCCAAAGAACATACCAAGCTGATTTTGCCGATGATCGATTCATTAATGACCGAAGCGGGTTTAAAGCCGCAACAGCTTGATGCGCTGGCGTTCAGCCGCGGCCCGGGCTCGTTTACCGGCGTACGTATCGCCACCGGCGTGATTCAAGGTATTGCTTTGGGCGCTGATCTACCGGTAGTCCCCGTGTCTACCTTGGCTGCTATCGCGCAGGATTTTTTCGATCACAATGATGAGAATGTTGCATTTGTCGCGATGGATGCGCGGATGGATGAAATATTCTGGGGCGTTTATCGGCGCGATACACAAGGCTATGCCGAACTGATCGGCGACGAAGCCGTGACTCCGGCTGATGCGGTTGAGTTTCCCGAGCTGACCGGCGTAGGCATCGGTTCGGGTTGGGGCGTTTACCACCAAGAATTGATGACCCGTTTGGCAGGGCGCGTCAGTCACTATAAAGCCGATATGCTGCCCAGAGCCGGGGCGATTGCCCGGTTAGGCGCGCGAGGTTTTGAGCTGGGAATGGCCGTTGCTGTCGAACAGGCCATGCCGGTTTATTTGCGCGATAAGGTTGCTAAGAAAGAATCGGAACGGTGATACGGATGCGGTAAAGCAGTCATGCAAGGTGTTTACTGCGTACCATTTTCCTAGCCAAGCCATGAGGAATACCGATTATGAACTGGCTGAGCAAATAGAGCATTTGCCAGTAAAACAAAAAGCTGGAAAAAAGCGGCGCCAGCTATCGCAAAAAGAGAGGCCAGTAAAACCAGCATATTTAAAATTTTCATAATTAATCACTCAAAATTTGTTTGAATTGAGTGTGATGTTCCTCCCGTTAAATAAGTAAAACAAGAAATTTCATTATCAATTAAATGAGAGCCAGTTCCTGTTTTTAGGTGCTTTAAACAACCCGTGGCGAGTCCACCACAAGTTGTTTTTTGGCGAGTTTATGCGCTGGGTGCTTGCTACTGATCTCACGTATAAATAAACGAATAGGTGAATTCGGATTGCTTGGTTTTTTTGCGTAAAAACAACAGAATATTCAGCAGTAAATTATGCAGCAGGGGGCTGAAAATAACCGCAATGATTGCCGAATTTTTAGTCCTGTTTTGTCGGCGTCAAGATTGGCTGCCGTCAGGGCGGTATAGAGGAGATAATCGACTAAGGTACGTACTCGTAAAAACGACAATAAAAAAATTGCCATCTACGTTGACAATAATTTCATTGCCAAGTGGCGGTAGGGCGGACAATACTGTTTTGCCCGCTCATTGTTTTTTGCCAAATAGTTTTGCAATTCGGCATCATCCAAAAAAGCCTCTTGTTCCGCTTCCACCGCCAAACGGTGTTGATTGAATTTTTCGTATTGTTCCAAGGCCAGCTGATCGGCGACAACTATTCTGACACGGGGGGTATATTCTGTACTGAATCTGACGTTGACTGGCTGTTTTCGACCCAAATCGGCCTTTTTCCTCGTTCCCACGCGCTGCGCGGGAATGCCGTATGGGACGCGTTGCGTCCTGTACTTGTAAGGCCGATATTTCAAAGTATTAACCACGACTCGCGGCGCAGCGCGCCTTGACTGCATTCCCGCGCAGCGCGTGGGAACGAGACAATACTTTTCATGCGGTGTAATACAATATGCTATTGTCGCCCTACAGATTGCGTTTTATCGTGTTAATTTAGTGGAGAGGTTAAAATGTCATGACTAATACACGAAGAAAAATTGACCTATACATTTTGTCGTTAGGGTTGCTGTTCTTTTTTTTCATTGTCATTAATATAAACATACCTATTTGTTTTGGTGATAGGTGTAGCTTTATTGGTTGGAAAGAGCTACTCGTATCTAATCCTATAAGCATCATTTCGTCAGTTCTGCTTGGCTATTGCTTTTTTGCATATAAGAAGTTTGATTTTGATTTGAAAGGTACTACTGAATTGCCTTTTGAAATTAAAAAACTTGAGAGTGTTAACTTTGAACATTTAACTTTTTTAGCAACATATGTAGTACCACTTATAAGTTTTGATTTTGGTAATAGTCGCCAAATGATTGTGCTGGCGTTATTGTTAATCATCATGGGGATTATTTATCTAAAAACAGACCTTTTTTATGCTAACCCATCATTGGCTTTGCTCGGTTTCCAGATATATAAGTCTGATGGCAACTTCTGAATTAACCAACTATCACTATACAAGTTTGGCAAAAGATAGTGTAGAGGTTGTCGAGGAAACTCAAGAATAAGGACTAAATGTTAAACACCCTAAAGCGCATCAACTCAAACACCAGTTCGGTAGGATGAGGTTCACATAGCGAGCCTCATCATCCGCGAGTGATGCTCGGTGTCAGGTTAAGTGTGACTAATACATATTAGCAAGTAGCCTAGATGGAGCCTGGGAATCCGGGGCTCCGTGGCACAGATCGCTCCGTATTCCGCTACGCTACATACGAAGAGCCACTACCTCCCGCGCACCGCCGACAAAATCAAATCCTGATTCAACACGATCAGCATTTTTCCGGTCATGTTGCTTTCGGGGATATTCACCAGCGATTTGATGTAGCCGCCGTCGCCCCGCAGTAATTCGCCGACCGGCTGAACCTGGGATTTCTCGAAACTGGGAATTGCGTCAAGTCCGTCGACTAATAAGCCGATCGGCCCCGTTTCTGTTTTGACGACGACAATTGCGCCGGCGGTGTTTATCGGCTCATCCGGCTCAATCGGTATGTTGGTCAAAATCCGGCCGTCGATGACGATGATCGGGGTCTTTTCGTTGCTGCCGTCGGGGCTGTTATCGCAATACATTACGCTGCCGACGACATAGGACTTGGTGCCGGGCAACGGGGTGATCATCGAGACTTCTATCGCTTCGAGTACTTCGGCTGCATAAAATGCGTAAATATCCGGGCCGATATAAAACGTCGCCAGATCGATAACATCACCGGTTATCGGTTCTTGCGGGTAAGTGATGGCTACACGTTGTTCGGAATCGGAAGCTTCGGTTTTCTCGCCGATCGGAATAAACACGAAGGCAGCTACATCGTTATGATAATCCCCGGTAGTTTTGAATTCGCGGTATCCGCGTGACGAGTAACAGCCGACGGCATAGTACTTTTTGTTATAAAGCACGATTTTGGATTTTCCTGCGCCTTCGTGCAGCTCAAAAAAGTCGGGGTCTATCCAAAGAACATCGCCGCTTTTGTAATTGGACGCTTCGGTTGATGCAATAATGCGGCCGCTGGGCCGTTCGACAAATAAGCCGAATGCGCCGGGTTGATCGGGCAAGCAATCTTCAAGCATGTGCTTGAATTCGGGCGTGGAATCAAAAACGATGCCGATGCCGCCAACTATTTTGTTCATGTCATCAATATGCCGGATCGCGGCATTGTAAACATAGCTGGGTTTGCCATCGTACAGCCAGGATTCTTCAAACGACGAGACCCGGTATTCCTGCGGTGAGCGCAAAGAAAATGTCTCTTGCGCGTAAGAGGAAGTCACTTGTCTGCCGATTGCATCCATCGGGTCGTTATGCAGGTTGGATTCGGCTACGATGGTGCCTTTGATGTCATAGATAAAAAGGCGCGTATAGACGGTGTAAAGCTTGTTGATGTACATCAGTATATCGGTGACTTTCGCTTTATCGTCGGAATTCAGGCGACCCTCGGACAGAATACGCCGGATTTCCGAAGTCAGCGCCCACCACCGGCAATCATTGCTGCGCTCGTACAGGTTGCGATCCATAATATCGATCATCAGCCGCGCGATGGATTCGGCATTGCGCAGTTCCGAGGTAATCATTGTGGTATGCAGTTTACTGCTGGAATCGGCAAGCGCCTGGGCTGTGCGGGCGCCCATAGAGCGAAGTTGTTTTAGAATCGCTTTAAGCGATAAAAGATTGCCGTGCTCATTGGTTGCCATCACTTGGCCGTTCCAGATCACGCGGTGCAGGAACAGGTTGATGTTTTCGGCTGCATCGGCAATCAGGCTGGACAGTTCGGTAGACAACGCATCGCCATGGCGAAGAATTTCAGCATTGATTTCTTTGTCGGATGCGGAAAAGCCGAACGCCGAGTGCAACGGGATCATTGCATGTCCGTACCATTCTTGTCCGGTATAACCTTGATAGGGGCGGCCTCTGTGCGTTACCGCCAGATATTCACGACCGGCAAAGCTAATCATACCGTAGGCATTGCCTTCAGGAACGGCTTCAAGGATACGGCCAATCGGTACATGATCCTGGTCGCTCGTAGCAATGACCATCGAATCGGCATTCAATAGCAGCATTACGGCTTTGTCGCCTTTCTTTTGCAGGCTGCGGAAGATACCTTCCATCTCGTTGTCAAAGCGAAACGACAGGCACAAAACGCCAATCACTGAGTCATTGACCGGATCGACGATGCGTTTTGAATAAATAAGGGCTCGGTCTGTACCCGGTCTAAGGCTGGTTTTGCCAAAGGTTTCGACATAGTCCTCGATAGAGTTCAACGTCTTGCGGATAATCGGGTCGGAAATTTTTTGAGCGATTTCCGATGCGTCGCGGTCAAGCCGGGCCAATATGCGGCTGTCGATATCCAGAATGATAATGTCGTCGTATACGGTATATTTTGAACCATACTCGTCAAGCAGTTGGTGAATTAAATCGATACTGGTTCTTTCGCCGTCTACGGAAGCCTGAACAAAATTGCATATATCGGCGTTGGTCGCCAGAAACCCAATGTCTGCGGTGCGTTCGTATAGGTTGCGCACCAGGATATCTATCGATACTTGCGCTTTGGATTCAAGTTCAAGACAGGTTTTTTTAATTTCTTCGCCGATAAGTTGGCTGGTCAGTTTGTTTTCAAGGTCGCCGAAACCTTTTTTGGTGGCTTCCATTGCCGGTAGTATGGTCGCGGCTTCTGCTGGGCAACTGATTTCCGCAATAGCTGAAACCAATCCCCAGGTTCCATTTAAGTCGCGGAGAATTTCTTTGCACTGGGAAACACTGCGGATATAGGGAGAGAAAGTTTCGAAACGTTCTGTTTCTGACAGCATGTAATTTATCCTTGGTTATGCGTTAAAAATGAGACAAGACATTGATCATAAGAAATGCAAGATGTACGCCAAATTGTTTGTTTCCTT
Organism: Methylobacter sp.; assembly: GCA_036561025.1. Lineage (GTDB taxonomy): Bacteria > Pseudomonadota > Gammaproteobacteria > Methylococcales > Methylomonadaceae > Methylobacter_A. Next base: position 39,706 of record DATBQB010000061.1, read on the forward strand.
ACAAAGTGTAAGTATTAAACGAAGGTTATTACAATTGGCGTCTCAGGTGTGCACCAAAATAGCGCATAAAATGAGTGTTGGTTGCTAATGTTGTGCGGGCATCTGGGAATGAATAGGAATTCTTGGTTGTTAGTTATTGGTAGTCCATTTATGGCTAATTTCAGCGCCCTGTCTTCCTCTGGCATCGCTCTTAAGGAATCAGAGGGTAATAACTCCGGAAATTGCCTTGGGATTTCGCCAAAAATAACTTCCGTTTATGGTTATCATGCGGAGCGCTCATCGTTATACACAAGTATCTGTGGGCTGTTGTCATTCCGATAGTCCCTTACTTGGCGTTACGCGAGAAACGTGCCGATATGCAGACCTTCCAGGTTTTTAAAACCTGGAAGGTCTGCATATCGGCAACGTTCCGGGATGACGGCTTTGGGGCAAAGTTGCATATAACGATGAGTGCGGAGCGATGAGTCCAAGTTTTGGGAAGTTACTCCCGACTAAATTCTAAGTGATTAGACTTATTGATCTTTATGGGGCTCACGGGATAATGATAACTCCATCCGGAAACCATTAAAGCTTACGATTAGGCGAGTGAGATAACGTATCTTAATTTGCTTTCATTCCGGTTTCTGACTCAGCCAAACAATAGGCGGCTATGCAGCAGATTTCTAATTTCCTTCTTCCGCCGATCAGTACCAATGCATCAGGAGAAATGAGACGTGTAGGCGTAGAGCTTGAATTTTCGGGGCTGACCCTTGAAAACATCGCTTCACTGATTCATGAACAGTTCGGGGGAATCATAATAGCTAACACCCCTTATGAAAACATCATCACGGATACCAGTTTGGGAGATTTTAAAGTTGAACTGGATTTTCAATATCTGAAGGAAAAAGGCCGTTACAAACAGAATCCGGAGGATTTCCTGGCCCAGCTTGATGAATGGTCCGAGTTTATTTTGCGTATGGCGGCCGAACAAATTGTGCCTTTTGAAATCGTCTCGCCGCCGATTCCTATGGATCGTCTCGGGGAACTGGGATTATTGATTCGGCGACTACGGCAATCGGGCGCTCAAGGCACAGAGACAGGTGCATTGTATGCTTTTGGCTTGCATTTCAATCCGGAGTTGCCCAGCCTGGACCCTGAAACCATCGTTTCTTATCTGAAAGCTTTTCTTTGTCTTTACGATTGGTTGGTTCAACGCAGCAATATCGATTTGACCCGCTCGATGACCGGCTATATTTCCCCGTTTCCTAGTGACTACATCCGTCAGGTGATTGATTTGGATTACCATCCCGACCAGGACAGATTAATCGATGATTATCTGATCGCTAATCCTACTCGTAACCGGGCTCTGGATATGCTGCCGTTATTTGCTTATCTCGATAAAAGCAGGACGATGTCGGTCATTAACGATGACCGCGTCCACGCCCGGCCTACCTTGCATTACCGCTTACCCAATTGCCTAATTGATCAGCCCGGCTGGAATATTGATATGGATTGGCAAAACTGGCTAATGGTCGAAAGGTTGGCCTGCAATCCCGAATGCTTGAATGCAATATGCCTGGCGTATATGAGTTTCCTGAACAGGTCTTTATCCGAACTGTTTCAGGATTGGACGGAGACGACTGAGATATGCCTGAAAGATTATCCCGTCCTTTAATCGGCGTAACAGGGCCGGACAAAGGTGGAGATCGCGCTTGGTATTTTACCCGTTATGCCATTATCTGGGCAGGAGGCATTCCCTTACGGCTCACGCCAAGGAACTCGCATCTGCATGAGGAATTAAACGGTATCGTAATCGGCGGCGGCGACGATATTTATCCTTCGCTTTACGAATCAGAGATATTGCCCAACACACGTTATGACAAGGAACGGGATATGTTCGAATTAGTTTATATTGAAAAAGCTTTGAAACAGGGCATACCCATGCTGGCCATTTGCCGCGGCGAGCAGTTACTTAATACTTATCTGGGCGGCAATTTACATCAGGATCTACGTAAACTGCGCCGCTATACACGCAACCGCTGGACGGTATTGCCGCTGAAAACCCTGCTGGTGGAACCGGACAGTCATCTTGAGAAACTGCTGGGAACCACCCGTTGCAAGATTAATAGTCTTCATACGCAAGCTATCGATCAATTAGGTAGCGGCTTAAGAGTTGTCGGCCGCGATTTGGATAATATTGTGCAGGCGGTAGAGGACCCGTCGCGACAATTCTTGATCGGGGTTCAATGGCATCCTGAATACTTGCTCTACATATCTTATCAACGTAACCTTTTTCGGGCGCTGGTTCAATCCGCGCGACAAGTAATATGACCGCTTATTTGAGTTTATTCGGAGTAAGCTTTTTGGCGGCTACGCTGATTCCGTTTTATTCGGAAGTGGCATTGGTCGGGTTGTTGGCTGCGGGCTATGATCCTTGGCTGCTTTGGTTATTCGCATCGACGGGCAATACCTTAGGCGCTGCCGTAAACTGGCTTTTAGGCCGTTATTTATTACATTTTGAGCATAAGCGTTGGTTTCCATTTCCACGCTCAAAATTGCATCGCTACCAGCGTTGGTACCAGCATTTGGGGGTTTGGTCATTATTGTTGTCCTGGTTGCCAGTTGGCGGAGATGCCTTAACATTTATTGCCGGCGTCATGAAAGTAAATCTAGGTATCTTTCTAATTCTGGTGGGATTTGGCAAAGCTTTGCGTTACGCAGTCATCATCATATTATCAGGTCAGGTTTTATGATTTGATTTAATAACAAGGAAGGTTATTTGACACCGGTCAACAATGATAGAATCCATCACCTCCACATCCATATTTAGGTGAAACCCATGCTTTATATCGAACCAAACCAACCAGACAGTAAAGTTAACTTTAAATCCCGCTATCAAAACTTTATTGGCGGAAAGTGGGTTAATCCGGTCAAGGGACAATATTTTGAAAATTCAAGCCCGGTCAATGGCAAGGTTTTTTGCGAAATACCCCGCTCCAGCGCCGAAGATATTGAGTTGGCGCTGGATGCGGCTCATGCCGCCAGAGCGGCTTGGGGAGACACTTCGGTCACTGAACGATCAAACATATTATTAAAGATAGCCGACCGGATTGAAGCAAATCTTGAAACACTGGCCGTTGCCGAAACATGGGATAACGGCAAGGCGGTGCGCGAAACGTTGGCGGCCGATATTCCGCTGTGCGTCGATCATTTTCGCTACTTCGCCGGGTGCATTCGCGCTCAGGAAGGTTCAATCGGCGAGATCGACAAAAATACCGTCGCTTATCATTTTCACGAACCGCTGGGTGTGATCGGGCAGATCATTCCGTGGAACTTTCCGTTGTTGATGGCCTGTTGGAAATTAGCTCCAGCCTTAGCCGCTGGAAACTGCGTGGTCATGAAGCCGGCTGAACAAACGCCCGCATCTATTTTGGTGCTGATGGAATTGATCGGCGATTTATTGCCTGCAGGCGTGGTTAATATCGTTAACGGTTTTGGCGCGGAAGCCGGTCAGGCGTTGGCGACCAGTACCCGGATTGCAAAAATAGCCTTTACCGGTTCAACCCCTGTCGGTTCGCATATTTTAAAGTGCGCGGCGGAAAACATTATTCCATCAACCGTTGAGTTGGGCGGAAAGTCGCCGAATATCTTTTTTGAAGATGTATTGAATCAGGAAGAGGCGTTTGTCAGCAAATGTATAGAAGGCGCGGTGTTGGCATTTTTCAATCAAGGTGAAGTCTGTACCTGTCCATCGCGGTTGTTGGTTCAAGAATCCATTTATGATGCATTTATTGCTAAAGTCATCGCGCGCGCCAAGCAAATTAAACGAGGCAATCCGTTGGATAGCGAAACAATGCTCGGCGCACAAGCCTCTAAGCAGCAGTTTGATAAGATTTTGGGTTATCTACAAATTGGTAAGGACGAGGGCGCTGAAGTTTTAATTGGCGGCAAGGCTGAGTCTTTAGGCGGAGGTTTCTCTGAAGGCTATTACATTGAACCGACGATCATGAAAGGCGGCAATAAAATGCGCATCTTTCAGGAAGAGATTTTCGGTCCGGTCATATCGGTTACCACATTTAAAGATGAGGCCGAAGCGTTAGAGATTGCCAACGACACTCAGTTTGGATTGGGCGCCGGTGTCTGGACGCATGATATGAACCGAGCGTACCGTATGGGGCGGGGCATTCAGGCCGGTCGCGTATGGATTAATTGTTATCACCATTATCCGGCTCATGCGGCTTTCGGCGGCTATAAGAAATCAGGCGTGGGCCGCGAATGCCATAAAATGATGCTGGATCATTATCAGCAAACCAAAAATATGTTGGTTAGTTACGATATTAGCCCGTTAGGTTTTTTCTAGATTTAATTCGGCATTTAGAAAAATAGAACGCGGATGGATTAGACGAAGGACGAAAGGCAAAGGGCAAAAAAGCATCTTTCGTCCTTTGCCTTGTAATTTGATTGCTGCCACACTCGGGGCAGACGATTTCTTGATAACATGTCATGCGCTAAACAATATAACAAACTACAGATTTAACCCACTACCAATTTTCTTGGTGTTACCCTTTAATAATATCTAGTTAAGATAACTTTGTTCTAATAATTACGTTAGTTTTGTAATGAGGAGATAACAATGTTAAACGAACTTAAATCTTCAACTACTTTACTTCAATCCTATCTCACGTGGTTGCTAAAATTGTCGTCAGGCGGGCTGGCAGCCTACATTCTGGCGCTGTTTTTTGCCCTGTTCATGATTTCTGAGTTTTGCGATCCCAGAGAAAAACTGCCTGCAAAACAGTTGCGCCAGTCCTATCGGGCGAACCTTGAGTTGTTTGTTTTCAACAGCGTTGTTATGTCGTTATTGGCAGTACCATCGCTGCTGGTTTTGGCTGAACAATTTGCGGGTAAAGGTCTGCTCAGCTATATCCAAAATTCCATATGGAAATCGGTTCTTTCGTTTTTAGCTATCGATTTGTTGTTGTATGTTTTGCATAAAGCCAGCCACCGCTTCGATTGCTTGTGGATGTTTCACAAAGTACATCATAACGATCCGTATTTGAATGTTTCTACGGCATTTCGGATACATCTTTTGGAAATAGGTGTCATCAACGTCATGAAGGCGATGTTGATTGTTGTTTTAGGCATAAAAGGGTCATTGTTGCTGGCGAATGAGGCGATCATCGTGTTTTTCACCATGCTGCATCACAGCAATATTTCATTCCGGGGCGAGCAATTTCTTGGTCGGTTTATTATCACGCCGTATCTGCACCGTGTTCACCATTCAACCCGGCGTAACGAACACGACCGCAATTATGGCGCGGTTTTGTCAATATGGGATCGCTTGTTCGGCACGCTGGCGGAGCTGAAGCCGGCGGCAATAGGTCTCAATGGAGACTTGCCGCAAGGCCTTATAAATTTGGTAAAGTGCGGATTTACCATGACGGAAGACTCTTCCTCTCAACCTGTCAGTCTTGATGCAATGATCTCTGAAGCAGCCTATTACAAAGCCGAAAAACGCGATTTTCGACCAGGCAATGAGCTTCGGGATTGGTTGGAAGCAAAAAGCGAAATTATCGGACTGGTTTACGGTGGGGAACAGGTCAGGAATAACCTAAAACAGAAATGGCGAGGCTTGGTTGAAAGCACGAACAATGTGTTGGATGGCAAAAACCGGAAGTGGGAAACAAATTGACAGAGAATATAGAGGGGAACGGTTTGGTCTTTAAGCTCTAGTGCTCGAGTGCGTTCCCCCACAGTTCCTCTAAACGCTGAGCCCTGCCGCAGGTGTAGTAGTAAAATTTGTAACGCACCGGATTTTTCCGATAGTAATGTTGGTGATATTCTTCGGCGGGATAGAATGCAGAGGCGGCTGTAATTTTGGTGACGATAGCTTCCTTGAAGGGTTTAGACAGCGTCAGTTCAGCCTTTGATTGTTCGGCCAAGCGTTGCTGTTCTTCGTCATGATAAAAAATCTCTGCACGGTACGAGGAACCGACATCGCAAAATTGACGATCAATCGCGGTAGGGTCAATGTTGTGCCAAAAGACATCCAGTAATTGGGCATAACTGATTTCGGTTGGATCGTAGAATACTTGTATGGCTTCAGCGTGGCCTGTTCCACCGGCAGAGACTTCGTCATAAGTCGGATTCTTCGTATGTCCGCCTGTGTACCCGGAAATGACCTCAACGACTCCGGGTAAATGATCGAAGGCCGACACCATACACCAGAAACAACCGCCGGCGAAAGTCGCCTTGTTCATAGTTCTGTCCGCAGCCGTACCTGTAGTTCCCATCGCAAGCCAAAAAATACCAAATAACGTTAATCTGAGTAAAAGGTTAGCGCTCTTCATTACTGTTTATTTAATGTCGTCATACAAGGCTGTGGAGATAATCTTAAGGCTGATTATAAGCTGGGGGCGGCAGTTCGCGGGCGGTTTTTGTACAAGTTTATCCCCCTGCTTTAAGTTTATCCAACACTTGGGTTAATTTTTCCAATTGTTTATGCAATATCCGGACTTGTTTTTCGGCATGTTGCTTGTCAAACTCCAGTTTCATGCATCGATCATTGAGCTGTTGATTTGTCATTTTGAGGGACTCAATTTCCGATTGAAGCAATCTGGTATGTTCGTCCTGAGCGTTGCTGTAGACGTTATTATCAGGTTGTTGTACGGCACGTTCCTGATGACTAATTTCGGGACGATTGATAACAACCCCAATATCATCAATTGTACTGGAAGGGGCGGCGTCATGATTCGGCTCGGGGTTAATGGCAGCCATTCCGCCTTCCAGGATCATTGCGTTAATCTTATTCCGGAGCAATAAAAATACCGCAGCCTCGCTAGTCTTGCCGTCGCCGCAAACTACAATGATGGTTTTTTCACGGTTCAATGTTTTAAGCTGCATTCTTAATGAGAAAAAAGGCTCATTGATACTGCCGTCAATATGGTTGCTCTCATATTCGTCAGGCGTGCGTACATCCAGCAATATAGCGCCCTGCTTCACAGCTTCCTGCATTTGAGGGTAGCTAACAAACGTTAGCGACGGTTCTTTTATTAAAGATACAAATTGTTGTTTATTCAGCCGCAATAAGGAAATATCGGTTAGCGCTCTAATCGATCCGTTTCTGGGGGCATCGGAAAGCAGCGAGTCTTCGCCAAAGGTATCGCCGGCTGACATCTGGGCCAATTTGATTTCTTTCGCGTTAGGCGAGGGTTTACGCGTTAACTCGCAATGCCCGTTTTTTATCAGGTAGTAATAATCCCCCATCGTACCTTGATCGACAATTACTTCACCCGTACTAAAATGAACGGATTCCAGACTCATTAAGATTTTTTGTAAATTGGTAGGCGGAAGGCGCTGAAAAATCGGTGACCTCAATAATGCCGACATCCAGTCATCTGAATCGTCTTGAGTCTCTTCTATAAACATCTAACTGTTGTCCTTTTTATAAAATAAGGAGGCTGATATTATTAACAATATCGGCCGACGGCATCATTTTCGGTTTTCGGGCGAATCAAGTCAAATTCGACAATAACTTCAACAATGGATCGCGTCGCATATGTTTCTTCGTTAGCCGTTTTTGTATATAACGTAGGAAATTAAGTACATTGGCAATGTTATCAATGGTATTGGTATACGATTAATCAGTCCAGCTTCATTGTGGTTTTGGAATGTACCATTATTAGCGACCGTCTGTTAAGATTCGCATTTTTTTGCCGTATTTCCTGCGCTTTGCTTTTTCGGTAAGCACGATAATAACCACCAACTGATATTTTGTGGAGAAAAAAACAATGGCTTCTTACGATGTTTTCATAAAAGGTATTCGCCCTGAAAGAGTGGATGAGACGGAGCAAATCAAAAAGAAGGCTAGCCAGGTTTTTAAAATTGAGGAGGAGCAACTCGAAGCATTATGGAGTACGCCTAGTGGGCTATGTGTTCGTCGTAGTATCACTGGAGAAGAGGCTGAGCAAGTTCAGATTACGCTATCAAAAGCGGGACTTATTTGTCTTTATAGGCCCGGAGGATCGGGCTTGAATATTTCTTTAGTAGAAAAGAGTGAGGGAAAAGCACTGACAAAACGTGATTTTACTTGCCCATACTGCGAAATAAAAATAACCTTGGATAAAGGTGATCCTGACCCCGTCAAATGTCCTGAGTGTTCTGGCATTATTGCTAAATACGCAGAGATAAAAGAAAGAAAAGAAATAAGAGACAAGTTATTAAATTCCAAAATCGCCATAGAAAAGCGTGAAATACAGGCAAGTAAAGAGGAGGCAGAGAAAAAACGTAAGAAAGAAATTGAAGAAGAAATTTCGCAGGAAATTTTCGGTAAAAAAAGAGAATTAAATAAAACGCTGCTTACCGCAGGAGGTGCCGCCATTCTTATTGTATTAGGCGCTAGTTATTACTTAGGGAGTAATGAGGGGAGCAATGTCGTCGCCAATACAGCCACTTCTTTAGCCCCATCAGGGGAGCATGCCGGAGAGCAAGTCGACTCATCGGGGACTCCATCAGGAGAGCATACTGGGGAGCAAGCCAACCCATCAGGGGAGCATACCGATGCGCAAATGGCATTGCAGGATACGCATGATAAAGCCAATAAAGTACTTGGGGCATTTGGTTTAGATGCCGATAACCTTGGCAAAAACGCAGGTGGGGCAACGGCGTCACCTGGAACAACAAAGCTTGTTTCCATGTCGCCCAGTGCTGTTCCTAGTGACACAAAAAAACCTGCCCAGCCTGAAGAGAACAATACTCCACCGACAGTTACATTACTGCATGACGGTGAAAACAACCAAGAGTGGGATTTATTTCTAGATCAACACATCACTCATTTAATCGAGAGCAATGGGTTAGCTAATGCCTATAAATTAGCTCAGTACCTTATCGATACAGAAAGCTACATCAACACCATGGGGCTACTCCTGGCACACGCACAGCAAAGCAATCAAGAAAAGTTGATTAATGATATTACGGCTGCCATAGAAGGCAGAATTAACTCACTACCTGTATCAAATCAAGCCGAATATTTAGCCCAGGCAGGACTTTACCAACTGCGGATTACCAAAAAGAATGACTTGCTGATGCGTTCGGAAGCTGTTTGGAAACAAATTCAAAATCCTGATGCTCAGCTGAAATCAGCCTTGAAAATCGCCGTTTATAACCTTAAAGCAGGCAACATTGAGACTGCCAATAATTATTTCAAGCTGGCCGATGGTTTATTGGCGAAAAATGAATCGTCTGACCAACAAGTCAGTGCGCGTGCTGCCATAGGTCGGGCTTATTATGATGTTAATGACAGCGGCAATGCCACTAAATGGCTTGCCAGCGCCGAGCAACTCTCGCCCGGAGTGAGCACAGCAACCCTTAAAGAACTGATTGAAAGTTTTGCCCACACCAATTCATTGTCAGCGACAACACTACAAAACATTGCCAAAGAAAAACAAGGCGAACTGCTTTACCGCGCGGTTCAAGCCTCACTTAAAAACAATACGATTGACAATGCCGTGGCAATTAACAAAGACATACAAGATGCCACTTATAAGGCCTTAGCCACCGATTTAATTGCCAGTTATGATACCAATATTGCCAGTAATTCTTTAGATGTAGCGGAAAAACTACTGCAAACTATTAATTTACCGACTGACAAAGCCATTGTGGCCAGTCGTCTATCAAGACACTACGCCCGAATGGGCAATACTCAAAAAGCCACTGAATTAATCAAAGTGGTAGAGCAGCAGTTCAGTAGCATATCTGCATCAAGCGTAAAAGATGATGTTCTCGCCCTTATCATCAAAAATTTTGCGCAGGCGCTACAATTCGATACGGCTAGTAATTTGACAATTTTCATTCAAGCAGGAACCGTTAAGTCTTCAGTTAATAACGACATTAACCAGCTTATGGAAATTGGCAAATTATTGTCGCAGTCTGCTAAATAATCCAGTAATTCTCATTATGTAATATTCAATAAAATCAGTTTAGTAAAACTGTCTATTCGTTTTCGGTTTTCAATCCACCAGCTTTAGTTGGTGGGTTGAATTTGTTTTTATTGTCTATCCGGTTTGTGTTGCAGCAAGCTTTTTCCTCTTGCCGCTTTACACAGTATTGCCATTGATGCGGACGGTTTACATCGTTGTGTAGTCAATAGCTTCTTGTATCCTTTGTACAACTCCCGGTCTTGCATGTGTTTTTTTAGGCATCTTTAAAAATTAAAATTATAATCGGGCTAGTCTTACCTTATTTCGGGTAAAACCCAATATAGCCAATCAACACAGGGGGAAGTTAATGGAAAGAAAAGAAGCGATGGACTTTATGATTAAGTTGCTCAAACTTATGCTACATAAAGAAGGGTCTGATTTATTTATTACCGCCGGATTTCCACCTGCAATAAAAGTCAAAGGCAAGATGACACCAGTTTCGCAGCAGGCATTATCGGCTAATGATTCCAAGGCTCTGACGCAGTGCATCATGAACGATAAGCAGCTCAAAGAGTTCGAAGAAACGCAAGAATGTAATTTTGCTATTGCTCCTGCCGGACTATGCCGATTCCGGGTCAATGCCTATGTCCAGCAAGGCTGTCAGGGTTTGGTTATCCGGGTAATTGCCGCAGAAATACCCAATTTCGATAAATTGGGTTTGCCACCCGTTTTAAAAGACGTGATGATGAACAAAAACGGCCTGGTTATCATGGTCGGCGGCACAGGCTCAGGTAAGTCAACGTCTATGGCGGCAATGATCGATCATCGTAACGCAAACAGTTACGGTCATATCATCACTCTGGAAGATCCCATTGAATACGTGCATACTCATAAAAATTGCGTCGTCATGCAAAGAGAAGTCGGTGTCGATACCAAGAGTTGGGAAGCCGGGTTGCACAATACTTTACGCCAGGCTCCCGATGTAATTGTGCTGGGCGAAATTCGCGACGAAGAAATTATGAATTACGGGCTGGAGTTTTCCCAGACCGGTCATTTGGCTTTGGCTACCCTGCATGCGAACAATGCCAATCAGGCTATTGACCGGATTTTGGGTTTCTTTCCGATAGCGAAGCAGGCGAAATTGATGCAGGATATATCTGTCAATTTACGCGCCATTATTTCTCAACGTCTGGTTAAAACCGTTGATGGGGGGCGTTGTGCGGCCATTGAGATTTTATTAAATACACCTTTAATTTCAGACTATATTGCCAAAGGCGAGGCCTCCAGCATCAAGCCGCTTATGGCCAAATCCCGTGAATTGGGTATGCAAACCTTTGATCAGGCCTTATTGGAGCTTTATCAGACGGGCAAAATAGGTTATGAAGAAGCCTTAAGAAATGCCGACTCACAAAATGAGTTGCGCTTGCAGATCAAATTAGCCTCCGGTGAAGATAGAGCGGCCGGAGGGCTTTCGTTGCAATCAAAAGAGGATGGCGGCGACGAGTAGCAGAGTGAACCGCTATGCTCCCTATGAGTAATTTTATTCGCAGATCAATATAGGCCGCTTTTAAACCCTTTTCCATTATATAAAACCCAGATACTAATATGACTCTGACGCCTTATTTAAAATTAATGCTGGAAAAAAATGCGGATAGCTTGTCTTTGAAAGCAGGTTCTCCGGCACTCTTGGGATTAGCCGGGGAAGAGTATCCCTTGGGAAAAAACGAACTAACCTCAAATATCATCAAAGAAATCACTTTTAGCCTGATTGATGACGCCCAGAAGCAGGAATTAGTCCAGAATAGGGCGCTAAAGTTCAATTGCGCCGCGCCTGACGGCGAGAAATTTACGGCTAGCGCCAAGGTCGAGGATAACGGCTTGGTGTTGTTTATCGTTCCTGACTCGGCGCTGGCAAAAGCCGAACCCAAAGAGCCGGAACCAGAAAGCTACCAAATTTTGGGTGCAGCGCCGGAAGATGATTTAAACATTCTGCCGTATCTGATGGAAATGACTCGGCTGAATGCCTCGGATTTGTTTTTAACGGTCGGTTCGCCGGTTAAAGCTAAAATATTCGGTCGAGCCGTGAAGCTGGATGATTTTTTGTTGACGCCCGAGCTGACCAAATCGGGCGCGTTCGGGATTATGACCCAAGAACAAATCGACGAGTTTTTAGTCACCAGGGATTTGGATTTTGCGATCAGTCTGCCGGATGGCAGCGCACGGTTTCGCGCCAATGCTTTTTTTCAGCGTAAAACCGTAGGTCTGGTTATGCGCTTGATCCCGTCGGTAATTCCGACCGGCAAGGATTTAGGCACGCCGGACATTTTAATGGAACTCATCATGGCCAAGCGCGGCCTGTTACTGATGGTAGGCGGCACCGGCTCGGGCAAATCGACCACGCTGGCGGCGATGATCAACCATCGCAATGCTAATTCAGCCGGGCATATTTTGACTATTGAAGATCCGGTCGAATTTTCGCACCCGAACCTGAAATCGATCGTCAACCAGCGCGAAGTCGGCGTAGATACTGATTCGTATGCCAGGGCACTGAAAGCCAGTTTGCGGGAAGCGCCTGATGTTATCTTGATCGGCGAGATTCGGGATCAGGAAACTATGTCCGCCGCTTTGGAACTGGCCAATACCGGCCACTTGTGTATCTCGACCATGCATGCGAACAATGCCAACCAAGCTATGGAGCGGGTAATTAATATGTACCCTCATGAACATCATGCGCAATTGTTTATGGATCTTTCTACCAACTTAAATGCGGTTATTTCCCAGCGCTTGATTCCCGATACGGCAGGGAAGCGCTGCGCAGCTATTGAAGTGATGATCAACACCCCCCATATAGCGAACCTGATCTTAAAAGGGGAGTTGAACGAAATTAAAACAGCGATGACCTCAAGCGGCAGTAAAGGCATGAAGACTTTTGACGACGCCTTGTACGGGCTGTACAAAGACGGAAAAATCAGCTTGGAAGAAGCGCTGAAAAATGCCGATTCCAGCAACGATTTGGAAGCTAAAATTAATTTCGGTTGATTTATAACTACTCGAAAGAGATGCAATTGATCCGTTTCATGTTCACCACGAAGACACGAAGATCACGAAGAAAAACTTCGTGATCTTCGTGTCTTCGTGGTGATTAAAAAATGTTAAAAAGACTTTTTGAACGGCTACTTAGTCGCTAGCAAAGCCCACACCAAACACCTCGTTTAAAATTATTCCCAAAGGAATCCCATGCTAGAACAATACCGTAAACACGTAGCAGAACGCGCCGCTGAAGGCATCGTACCCAAACCGCTTGATGCAGAACAGGTCGCCGCTTTGGTTGAGCTGGTTAAACAACCGCCTGCTGGAGAAGAAGAGTTCATCCTCGATCTGCTGGCTAACCGCGTTCCTGCAGGTGTTGACGAAGCGGCTTATGTCAAAGCCGGGTTTTTGGCTGCTATCGCAAAAGGCGAAATCAGCTCGCCGATTCTGGATGCAGCGCGCGCCACCGAATTATTGGGTACGATGCTGGGCGGATATAACATCGCGCCGTTAATCGATTTGCTGGATAACGAAGCAATGGCCCCAATTGCGGCCAAAGCACTGTCCCATACTTTGCTGATATTCGATGCTTTCCACGATGTGCAGGAAAAAGCCGATGCCGGTAATCAATTTGCCAAACAGGTCATTAATTCCTGGGCGGAAGCCGAATGGTTCACCAGCAAACCCAAAATGCCCGAAAAACTGACCGTCACCGTGTTTAAGGTAACCGGCGAAACCAATACCGACGATTTGTCACCGGCTCCCGATGCTTGGTCCAGACCTGATATTCCGCTACACGCCAAAGCCATGCTGAAAATGCCGCGCGAAGGCATTACCAATGCCGAGCAGCAAATCGCCGAACTCAAGCAAAAAGGTTTTCCGGTAGCTTATGTAGGGGATGTGGTCGGCACAGGTTCTTCGCGTAAATCGGCGACCAATTCGGTGTTATGGTTCATGGGTAATGATATTCCGTACATTCCGAACAAGCGCGAAGGCGGGGTTTGCATCGGCGGGAAAATCGCGCCAATTTTCTTTAACACGATGGAAGATTCAGGCGCATTGCCGTTCGAATGCGATGTGACCCAAATGGCGATGGGCGATGTGATCGACATTTATCCGTATGCCGGCGAAGTTAAGCGCCACGCTAATGGCGAGCTGATCTGCAAATTCGAACTGAAAACCGACGTGATCCTGGACGAAGTGCGCGCCGGTGGCCGTATTCCGTTAATCATCGGCCGCGGTTTGACGGACCGTGCGCGTAAAGTGCTGGGCTTGCCTGCATCCACAGTTTTTTGCCGTCCGGTCGATGCTAAAGACAGCGGCAAAGGTTATACGCTGGCGCAAAAAATGGTCGGCCAAGCTTGCGGTGTTGCCGGCGTTCGTCCGAACACTTACTGCGAACCGCGCATGACGACTGTGGGCTCACAGGATACCACCGGCCCGATGACCCGCGATGAACTGAAAGACTTGGCTTGCCTGGGTTTTTCAGCCGACTTGGTGTTGCAATCGTTCTGCCACACGGCGGCTTACCCTAAGCCGATTGATGTCACCATGCAGCATACGCTACCGGATTTTATTATGAATCGCGGCGGCGTATCGCTCCGTCCCGGCGACGGCATTATCCATTCCTGGTTAAACCGGATGCTGTTGCCGGATACGGTTGGAACCGGTGGCGATTCGCATACCCGTTTCCCTATCGGCATTTCATTCCCCGCCGGTTCCGGATTGGTAGCGTTTGCCGCTGCAACCGGCGTGATGCCTTTGGATATGCCCGAATCGGTTTTGGTTCGTTTTAAAGGCGAAATGCAGCCGGGCATTACCCTGCGCGATCTGGTCAATGCGATTCCTTATGCAGCGATACAACGCGGTTTGTTGACCGTCGAAAAACAAGGCAAGAAAAACGTATTTTCAGGCCGCATCCTGGAAATCGAAGGTTTGCCGGATTTGAAAGTGGAGCAGGCTTTTGAACTGTCCGATGCGTCAGCTGAACGTTCTGCCGGAGGTTGCACGGTGCGTTTGAATGAAGCGCCGATCCGCGAGTATTTAAATTCAAACATCACCCTGCTGAAATGGATGATAGCTGAAGGTTACGGCGATGTGCGTACCATAGAGCGCCGGATAAAAGCCATGGAAGAATGGCTGGCTAATCCGGTACTACTGGAGCCGGATGCCGACGCGGAATACTTTGAAGTCATCGAAATCAATATGAATGAAATCAAGGAGCCGTTACTGGCTTGCCCGAACGATCCCGACGACATCAAACCGTTGTCTGCCGTGGCCGGAACCAAAATCGACGAAGTGTTTTTGGGGTCCTGCATGACCAATATCGGCCATTTCCGCGCTGCCGGTAAATTGCTGGAAAAACAGCAAGGCGAATTGCCGACTCGCTTATGGGTTGCGCCGCCTACCAAAATGGATCAGACCCAATTAACCGAAGAAGGTTATTACAGCACATTCGGCAAAGCCGGAGCGCGCACCGAAATGCCGGGCTGTTCATTATGCATGGGCAATCAGGCGCGGGTTGCCGAAAACTCCACCGTAGTTTCTACCTCGACACGGAACTTCCCGAACCGTTTGGGCAATGGTGCGAATGTGTATCTGTCATCGGCCGAACTGGCGGCGGTGTGTTCGATACTGGGCAAGATTCCGACTTTTGATGAATATATGCATTATGCAAGTCAGATTAACGAGACAGCCGAGGATACTTATCGCTATTTGAACTTTGACCGGATGGATAGTTATCGGAAAAAGGCGGGTAAAGTTTCTTAGGCTTAAGCGCCTGGATAATTTTCTCGTCCTCATGTAGTACGTGGGAACGAGGCAAACTCTGAGGTATCACACAATTTTCATTGTCGCGTCATCCCGGCAGGGATTGCCGGGAACCAGAACACAGGGATGTGCTAAAGTGAGCGTATGGAAAAACAGCCCTGTGTTTACATTCTTGCCAGTCGTCCTAATGGGACGCATTATATTGGAGTCACATCCAATCTTATCGGTCGCGTCTATCAACACCGTCAAAACTTAGTTGCCGGATTTACCCAGCGTTACAACATACATAACTTAGTTTGGTACGAGCCACACGAACAAATGGAAAGCGCCATTTTACGGGAAAAACAGCTCAAGAATTGGTCTCGAATGGCCAAAAAGCGATTAATCGAATTAAGTAATCCCCAGTGGCAAGACTTATGGCTCGATTTAGTATTGCCATCCATGGCGTCTCGGCAACTGCTCCTGCGTTGCTCTACCTCCTACATCCATGGCAGTCGTGGATCCCGGTATTCCCTGCCGGGATGACGAATTACATTGTTATTCCGGCTTTCCTCCCTCGCTAGAGAACATCCATCCCTCCTATAAAAAGCACCCATGCTAAAAAAGCCCTCACGACAAACAATTTCAAATCAATCCCAAGCCGAAACCGGTTTGCTGGAAAAACAATACAACACCCTAGTAGCGCAAGGCCACATCCAATACGAACCAGCACAAATCAAAGCCCTAAACCACCTACAAACCTTGCTCGACAACCTACAGGCAAATGTCGAATACAACCAAAAGCCCCCCCTACATAAACTATTCCTACCCAAACCGGCCAACTACAAGAGCCTGTATATCTTCGGCAACGTAGGCCGAGGCAAGTCCATGTTGATGGATTTGTTTTTCGATGCCTGCCCGATCAGCCAAAAACGCCGGGTACATTTCCATGCGTTCATGCTCGAAGTCCATGCCTTCGTCCATCAATGGCGCAGGCAAAACAACACCGATGCGATTTCCGCGTTGGCAAAACATATCAAAGAATCGGAACTGCTGCTCTGCTTCGACGAGTTTCACGTGACCGACATAGCCGACGCGATGATTCTAATGCGGCTGTTCAACAGACTGTTCGACTTGGGGATTGTGGTAGTGGTTACCTCCAACTGTCATCCCAACGAGCTGTATCATGACGGCCTGCAACGGGATCTATTCCTGCCTTTTGTCCGGCTCCTGCAACAAAAAGCCGACGTGATAGAACTGGTTGCAGACCAGGATTACCGGCTCAGCCATTTACACGCACTGAAGACAACTTATTACTATCCGCTGGATGAACGGGCGGCAAAATTTGTGCGCCAAAGCTATAATGAATTGACCAATTTCGCCCCGCTGAAACCGGGCGTTGTGGAAGTTTTAGGCAGAAAGGTGGTGCTGTCCGCCGTGCATGGAAATGTCGCGTTGACATCCTTTGACGAACTCTGCATGCAAGCCTTGGGCCCTGCCGATTACCTGGAAATCGGCAACCGCTTCGATATAGTGATTCTGGCTGGCATTCCCAAATTAACCAACGAAAAATGCAACGAAGCCAAGCGGTTCGTCACGCTGATCGATGCGCTGTACGAGCATAAAGTAAAACTGATCTGCACCGCCGAAGTACCGGCTCAGGAGCTTTATACTAATGGCGAAGGGGCGTTTGAGTTTGAGCGGACGGTGTCGAGATTGATTGATATGCAGTCGGAGAGTTATTTACATATTGAACATTCAAGTCGGTAATAACGGTTGGCATTTCGATGTTTTTAATTCTGGCACAAAAGGTTTGCTATCACTATTGAAAGACAGTAGAGTTCTGCCTAACAAATCGTCAGTGCGGACTTATTGCTGATGTTTGGATTTTAAATATTCACCGGGTTTGGTGGCTATTTAGGTATTATGTTTCAGGAGAAAAAATGACAAAAGTTATTTCTGTATTCAACAATAAAGGTGGTGTTGGAAAATCTACCATTACTTGGAATTTGGCAGATTCTTTAGGTAGACAAAATAAAAAGGTTTTATTATTAGATTTTGACCCACAATGCAATTTATCGATTGCCATGTTGGGAGAAGAAGCATTCATAAAGCAACTTCCATCCATAAATATACCGTACGGAACCACTGTAAGGTCTTTTTTACAACGTTTTTTACAAAATACTGGTAATGAAGAAATATTTTTACATAAAGGTAAAAATACTTCTGCTAATGTAGACATTATTGCAGGTGATTTTTGGTTAAACGTCTACGCAGATTCGCTAAATGTCGGCTCTGATTTACTCTCTGGTACTGGTTTAAGTCGATATGCTGCGATTAGAAAAATTGTTGATTTATCAAACAAAAAAAATGAAACTCCATATGATTTTGTTTTAATCGATCTTCCACCATCATTTGGCTCCTTGGTTAGAGCTGCGTTTTATTCTAGTGACTTTTATATTGTTCCATGTACATCAGATAATTTTAGTGTTTACTGTCTTGGATTAATAGGTCAAATGGTTCCAAATTTCATAGCGGACTGGCAAAGTGGATTAAAGCGTTTTAAAGATGCTAATCCACACTATGAAGAGTTTGACAAACTAGGACAACCAGTTTTTGCGGGTTGGGTTTTTAATGGATTCGATACAGCAAAAAAAAGACGTACAAGAAAACAAATAGATGCAGGTGTTCCACAGGGTGAAAAAGAAATGATCCAGGCGGATGAAACAATGCACGAAAAAATATCTGAAGCTGTAAATTTAGAATTATGTAAGTCTCTGACGAACAATATTGATAAATATTCTCCTGTTGCAGATATAAACACGAATCATCTCAGGATTGGCGATATTGAAGACGCTAATGTCCTCATCCAAAATAGCTTATGGCTCAATGTTCCTTTAGGGGAGCTAGAAGGATATGAACAAGTTGTTAGCTTGCAAGATAGAAGGAAATGGTCACCTAATCAAATAGATCAAATTCAACTTTTAAAGTCAAAATTTTTAGAGTTGGCTGACAATATTATTAGAATTTGTACCTAAAGTTTTTGCCTTGGCTAACTGGCAACACTTAAAACGTTTCGGGCGGGGCAGTATGCCCCGCCCGGCTTTCCAGTTCAAATTTTCGACCTGCCCCTGATCTTTCCATATTAAATGGATAGCCTTAACTTTCCGATTTTACTTTTCATTCGATTTTGTTGTGTCAAGAATGTTTAATACACTAAACTCGTTCAGCCAGGTAGGGGGCGCACCGCGCCCCTTTTTCTATGCCCAAGCATACAACCTGGGAGCCTTGATACTCGAAATGGATTATCCATTAGAATGCTTTGAATACAGTCTGTTCTTCTGGCGCTCGTAAATGGCGCGCAGTGCGCACCCAACCTGATCCGCATTAAATGAATAGCCCCCTAAATTACCAGCGACTAATGAAAAGTCACCCTCCCTAAAATATCTTATTGAAAATAAAATCATAAATCCTTAACCGTGAATAGCGCCACTGAGCAACGGAACGACAATATAATTAGGTAAATACCCGATAAAGCCCTATCCTGTCCGGCATTTTAACCATCACAAACTTCACCGCAGCAGCGAAGTTATTCAACCTCCCACCATTTGCACTTACAGGGGCAGCAAGTTTTGAGTTTACACAATTATCAATCGGTAGATCGCGAGCAATTAGCCAAAGACATCGGTGAAATTCACCAACAAGCTTTAGCCAATATCGGCATAGACGATTTTAAGCATTTAACCAGAATGGAACGCTGGGGGAAAATTTGTTCCCTTATCGGCTATGGCACGGCCTGGATTTTTCCCAATCCGATTTCCGCGCTGTTAATCAGTCAAGGCAGTTTCACGCGCTGGACGCAAGTAGGCCATCCGGTTGTTCATAGAGCCTACGACAAAGTTGAAGGCGTTGATAAAAATTACACCAGCAAAAAATTCGCGCATGGTTGGCGACGGTTTATAGATTGGCCGGACTGGTTTACTATCGCAGGCTGGCATCATGAGCATGATGTATTGCATCATTATAGTTTGGGAGAAAAAACCGACCCCAATAATGCGCAACACAATATGGAATGGCTAAGACAATCAAGCCTGCCGATGTGGCAACGCTATGTGATAGTGGCGCTTTTCTCAGGGATATGGAAGTTGGTTTATTACACGCCCAGAACCCATAAGGAATTGCACTTAAATTCTGCCAGACAGCAGGGTGAGCCGAAACCTGTTATGACCCGCATTGGCGCGTGGAGTCTGTTTACCAAGCAAGGTAGATCATTCTGGCTGCAAAGTATTTTGCCTTACATCGGCTATCGTTTTGTGTTGCTGCCGTTGCTGTTTTTACCGTTGGGAAGTTTTGCAGCCTTCAGCGTATTAATTAATTCAATTCTGGCGGAAATTTTCACCAATATGCACAGTTTTCTGGTGATGATCCCGAATCATGCCGGGGATGATGTGATGATGTTTGACGAAAAAGCCAAAGGCAAAGGCGAATTTTATTTGCGGCAGATTTTAGGTTCGGTGAATTATCCGACGGGCTCTAATTTTAATGACTTTTTTTACGGCTGGTTGAATTATCAGGTCGAGCATCATTTGTGGCCGGATATGCCGTTGAGTCAATATCAAAAAGTGCAGCCGCAAGTAATGGCATTGTGCAAAAAACATAACATTCCTTATCTTCAACAGTCTGTTTTTAAAAGGTTGTTGAAAGCGGTGGATGTTATGGTGGGGAAAACTTCGATGTTGAAGCCAGTTGTCGCGTAAAAGAAAAAAGACAATATCTTGTTTTGCAAGTTGATTGCGGGCAGAGTAAAAATTGATAGCTAACATTTTCACGATGTTCCCGCATGGGTTATGTGTATGGCGCTTTTATTTGCGCATGTCTTGTATTGCTATCCGTGGTTATTGACCATTACGATAAACGCAACAATGAAACTAATTACAAGCGGTTTGCCGATATATTTCGGGTATCGGGCTGGTGCTTTTTTGGGCTGTCGCTTGTTCTTGCGATTGTGCGGTAACGCATAATTCATCGGATCATTCGCGGCATGTCGTGTCGATTCGGTTAAATAATCTCAAGAATTCCTTATCACCTATCACTTTGCTTAAATAGCACGTCATACCGGCATGGACTGCCGGTATCCAGGACACATGGATCTGAGCCTTGCCATCCCTGGCTTCTGGGTTCCGGCAATCCCTGCCGGAATGACGTATTGGATATTCTCGTTAAACTGATAGGTGTTAAGCAAGAATTCTTACAAGTGTTATTACCTTGGTTAAAATAGGTTATGCTATTCAGACAATAATTTTGTTGATAGAATCCAAACGGCCTTTAATAACTATAATTTAGCCTAACCAGGTAGGTAACGCTCATGACTGAAAATATTTCTGAAACACTCGACTATATCAACCAAGAAGCCGAACGCGCCAAGGCAGCAGCAAATCTTTGCGAAGATTCTTCACTTACTGCAGAACGATCTCAGCGAATAGCCGACGAACAGGCACAAGTAGCATCCCAGTATGCTAATCAAGCTGCCAAGCACGCCCAACATGCCGAATCAGCTAGTCAGCAGGCGAATGCGCATGCTGAATCGGCTTTCCATGCAGCTACTGAAAGCGAGACTTCTGTACGTACGGTACGCGATTATGCCGAGCAAGCTCAGCAATCTGCTGAAAACGCGGGCAACGCAGCTCAGGATGCTCAAAACAGCAGACAGGTAGCAGCCCAAGCAGCTAACCAGGCGCGCGATGAAGCTGACCAAGCTGCACAATCTTCCAGTCAAGCTCAAACATCCGCTCATTCAGCCGATCGGGAGGCGGGACAATCTCAGGAACATGCCCAGGCATCAGCCAGCTATGCTGACCAAGCTAATACTTACGCCCAACAGGCGAGCAGATCTGCGCAAGATGCTCAAACAGATGCCGATGCGGCAGGGCACTCTGCCACACTAGCCAGAGACCATGCAAATAATGCAGCTGATTCTGCCCAGGATGCTCAGCGCTCAGCTGAAACGGCACAAAGTTACGCTAGTCAGGCTGCCGATGCATTAAATAGTGCACAGTCATCCCTTAGCAGTATCGAGCAAGCATCAAGCCAGGCACGGTCATCTGTGGATGATACTCAGCGCTCTGCCCAACAGTCTCTGGATCATGCAGCTCAAGCGGCTCAGCTTACCGGACGAGCGGCAAATCATTCTCAAGAAATTGAGCAATATCGTAGCGATGCTCAAGTCTCTTTTGAACAGATACAGGAGCTTTATCGACAAGCTGAACAGCTAGTGTCCCAATTGCAACAGGCGCTTTCTGAAACTCAAAATGCCAAGCAGTTGGCCGAAAAGGCATATCAAGATACGCAAAAACTGCGAGACAACGCTCAACAGGCTTCAGGTCGCGCCAAGGCTCATGCCGTCGGCGCCGAGGAAGCAGAAGCCAATGCTAACCGAGCTGCCAAAGAAACGGAAAATTCGATGTACGATGCGAAAGCTGTATTGTCACGAGCCTTCTCTGCGACTAAATGGTAGTTCTGTCCGGATAATACAAGTGTTTATCTAATAGCCCCGAATTTTCCGGCTAAAAACTGTAAGGGGATTTGCCCTAAGCGAATCCCCTTACAGGTCTATATACAGAAATATTTCAATGTAGCATCGGATCGGTTTTACTTACATACAACATGTTAGATCTGAGTTATATGCTTTGATGTTACATTCAGTTAAAGCCATAAGTTTTAATGTTTATCATTTATCCGGCTTTTCTCAACCGCCCATACGACCAATACGCCGCACAAGCTCCTTCAGACGACACCATACAAGATCCCATCGGATTTTCCGGAGTGCAAACCGTACCCAATAACTTACAATCCTGCGGCTTTTTCGCGCCGCGCAGAATGGCCGGGCATTCGCAGCCTTTGATGTCGGACGCCTGAATGGCTGGCATATTAAAACGTTGCTCGGCGTCGAAGTCGGCATAACCGGCTTTAAGTTTTAATGCGCTATCGGGAATTAAACCTAAGCCGCGCCATTCGAATTGCGGCCGCAATTCGAACACTTCCTGCACTAGCGCTTGCGCTTTTTGGTTGCCTTGCCGGGTGACGGCACGGCTGTATTCGTTTTCGACTTCGTGACGGCCTTCGTTAAGTTGACGTATCAGCATTAAGGCTGACTGCATCACGTCCAGCGGCTCGAAACCGGCGATAACAATCGGCTTGGCATAGCGCTCGGTAAATATTTCATAAGGCTGGCTGCCGATTACCGTGCTGACGTGAGATGGCCCGAGAAACGCGTCGATAGCGACCGGTTGCGGCGCATCCAATATCGCTTGCATCGCGGCAGGCGTCAGCACATGGTTGCAGAACACCGAAAAGTTACCCAGTCTCTCTGCCTGCGCTTGCTTGATCGCGACGGCGGTCGGCGGCGTGGTGGTTTCAAAACCGATCGCGAAAAACACCACCTGTTTTTCGGGATTTTCCCTGGCGATTTTCAACGCGTCTTGCGTCGAATAGATCATCCGAATATCGCTGCCGCCCGCTTTGGCTTTCAGCAAGCTGTTGCGGCCGGTAGCTGGAACCCGCATCAAGTCGGCATAGGTGCAGAGAATTACGTCCTGGCGTTCGACCAGTTGAATCGCATTGTCGATACGGCCGGTCGGTAATACGCAGACTGGACAGCCGGGGCCGTGGATGAATTCGACATTGCTTGGCATTAAATCCTGAACGCCGTAGCGGAAAATGGCATGGGTATGTCCGCCGCAAAATTCCATCAACCGGTAATGGCGGTTGGGATCGACGGTTTGCGCAATTCCCTTAGCCAATTGCTGGGCGAGGTCTTGATGTCTGAATTCGCTGATGTACTTCATACGCTTGACGTTAATCCGGCTTCGGCAAACAAAGCCAGGGTTTTTAAAGCTTCGTCCTCGTCGATTTTATTCAGTGCATAACCGACATGCACTAGAACGTAATCGCCAAGCGCGACATCGTCGACCAGAGCCAGCGACACTTCGACTTTGACATTATCGACCGATGCGGTCGCCATGTTGGTGGCGGGATCAAGGGCGACGATTTGGGCGGGGAGGGCTAGACACATAGTTTTGGTTTTGATTAAAGTTTTTGAGGATGAGCCGGCCTGTTTAATTGCTTGCGTAACCATGTAGGGTTACGTCTTAAATCAAGTACGGCAATAACAATAATGGTGGTTTCAGAAACATCGTAATAAATCGTAAAAGGGAATCTTTTAGCCAGCATACGGTAAAGTCCGAATTGCCTGCTGTGGATGCCAGCATACAATCTAAGCGATTCAATGTCGGTAATAATACTGTCAAAAAAATAATCGCCAATCCCTTCCTGATTGTCGTCATAAAATAGCTTTCCTTGCCGCAAATCAAAAGCCACTTGTTCTAAGACAACCAGCTCTTTAGCTGTCATCGGTTAGTGTTTTTTAATTCTTGCAAGGAAATCAAAGTCGCTTGTTTTGAATTGAGCTGTTCTAACCTGTCGTTAAGTATGTCCCGATGCCATAACGGAGATTCAATCGGCTCATGTTCATGATAAAGACTATCCCAAATTTCTTCCATCAACATAATCCGTTCGGAAACCGGCAGGGATTTTATTTCTGTAATCGTCATTGGCTTACCTTTTGGTTGTAGGGTGCGCTGTGCGCACCGTTTTACTAAGCATAATTAATACGCTGCAACTCCAATTCGGCCTTCAGCCAGCGCAGCCAGCTATCCATGCCTTCGCCGGTTTTGGCCGACAACGACAGTATCTTGATACGCGGATTGACTTGTTTTGCATATTGTATGCATTGCTCGCAATCGAAATCCAGATGCGGCAACAGGTCGGTCTTGTTCAAAATCATTAAGTCGGCGGCATGGAACATGTCCGGATATTTAATCGGCTTGTCTTCGCCTTCAGTAACCGACAAAATCACCACTTTATGCGCTTCGCCCAGATCGAACGCCGAAGGGCAAACCAGGTTGCCGACGTTTTCGATAAACAGCAGGCTGTGATTTTTCGGCTGGAGCGTTTCCAGCGCATGGCCGACCCGGTGCGCATCGAGATGACAGCCTTTGCCGGTGTTGATTTGTAATGCCGGTACGCCGGTTTCGCGGATGCGCTCGGCGTCGCGGGCGGTTTGCTGGTCGCCTTCGATCACCGCAATGTCGATGTCGTTTTTCAGACGGGCGATGGTTTCGGTCAGCAGCGTGGTTTTGCCGGAACCGGGGCTGGACACCAGATTTAACACCAGCATGCCGTGCTCGCCAAAATAGCGGCGGTTTTCGGCAGCATAGCGGTTATTCTTAGCCAGAATATCCTGTTCGATTTGCACCATCCGCCTTTGGCTTAAACCCGGCGCATGAGAGTGCTCAGCATCGTGATCATGATGATGGTCATGGCCGTGGTGATCATGATCATGCGTATGTTCGTGGTCATGATCGTGATCATGCGAGTGGGAATGGCCCTCGCCGCAGCCGCATACGCCGCACATTATTCTACCTCCAGTTCTTTGATTCGCATTTGATCTCCGCTGTTGACCTGTAATTGATGGCTGCCGCAATGCGGGCATAGATCGTATAATTGCTGCACAACCACATTGCGGCTGCATGGCATACACCAGGCTTGGCCCGGTACTTCTATAATTTCAAGCTGGGCATGTTCGGCTAACGAACCTTGTACGACAACATCGAAGCTGAAACGTAACGCCTCAATCTCGACATTGGATAACGCGCCGATTTCCAGCCAAACTGTTTTGACTTTGCTGTATTGCTGGACTTCCGCTTGCTGCTCCAACACCTGCAAAATGCTTTCGCAGAGGGACATCTCATGCATGGCTATCCCTGCCATGCACCCTTCGGGTAAATGCAAATCCGCTCCCGGCAGATTTGTCATGCAGGCTATACCCGCCATGCACCTTTCGGGCTAGTGCAAATTTGCTCCAGACAGATTTGTCATGCATTGTTTTCTATCTCGTTTCGACTGTCCGTCAAGTTTAACGCGTATTGTACGGAAGGGTCTACCGCATTGATCAACAATTCCACTTGCCGTTGCAGATTGTTTGGGCTTTCGACTGGCAACTATCTCAAGCCTTGAGCGATGACGCCTTCTTAATGAAAGTCCTATTCGGTGAGAGCTATGATGCGATAAGCGTGTACCTGCTGTTGCCGCAATTTCAGGCGATAGATCGATAGACCTCGCGGCCGCTTGGACTTGAGCCAAACCTATGTCCAGCAAGCGGGCTAAAATTCGGACAATCAGGCCGTTACCGTAAAGGCACAGTGCATCTCGGCGATCAAAGGTTTTAGCAGCATCGTTTCAAAACAGCGGCCTTGCCAATGCTGCGTCCGGCTGAAAGTTGTTAAATATTGCTGTTGCAGCTCTGCCGATTCAATGCTTCTGTATTAAGATCGGGCAGGCAATATCGTTTTGCCCGATTATAAATAGGCGGTAACGCATTATTTTGCTGTAGTTCAACCAACGCTAATTCTGCATAGCTGGCGAAACATCTATGCAGGATTAGCGTCGGTCAAGAAACAATTTGAAATTGTCAGATAAATAATTACAAAAGGAGGTCAGAAAAAATCAACTAATGTTTGTTTTGCAACAAAAGAGCAGGCTGTTGTCGGAAAGCTTACATAACACCAGGTGCAATATCGAAATCATTAGCGATTTGGCTTGGTACTTCATAGTCTTTGTTATGAATCCGGCATTGCGGCCAGACGATTCTCCAGTTCGGCGTTGACCAAAGCATCGTAATGGCGCTGCAAAATGGAGTCGGTCGGACGCGGAAATAGAGCGGATTCGATTTCGCTTTGCAGATGAGTCAGAAAAGTCTGCTTGGGTGTCGAATTCTCGGGAACTATCAGTTCTGAATTCGAACAGAAATCACTGACGGCGTCGTATTGGTGAGAAGATTTAGTGGAGGACGGCTTTCTGCCACCCACTGGTAAAAGAGCGCAAGCTGCAATAAAAAGCATGGCCAGTAACAACAGAGTAACTTCAAACATATCAATACCTCGCTATTATTGAAAAGATACCAAGTACACACCTTGGATGGCGGTACTCTCGGTTGTTTAACAAGCAAATAAAATGCCACGCTATTGCTGCAGTTAATATATTGAATATTAATGTTAATTGATAATGTTAAGGTACAAGGTTTGGTGGTTTTTGAAACAATTTGTCAGTAATACTGCACGGCATTGCTTATTAGGGAAACACTGATTAAATCCTTCGACAAGTTCAGGACGAACGGCAAGTTGTTGATTCCGTTCGTGGTGAGCTTGTCGAACCATGAGCGGAATCGATTTGTTCAGCGCTTCCTTAGGGCGTCCTCACTCAATACGCTCTTTAATGGAACGCTGGAGCATCTACTTAGTATTTCAATGCGCGAGCGGGGGAATGTGATGAAAACTTTCGAAACGCCCTTTTGCTCAAAACGTTGCGAACTAGACCTTCCAGGTTTTTAAAACCTGGAAGGTCTGCGTTTTTTGCCTAACAGTGGAAAAGGAAGGACAACGATTCCCGGATGCTTGATATATAGCGATGAAAGTCGAAACGATAAAAATCAGTGCTTATCCGTGTAAATCCGTGGTTAGCCAGGGTTTCGGCTAATCCATACCCGCCATTTCCAAGCCCCGAAATACCGAGCAGCGTTTGAACACCTCCAAGCTCGGCTCCAGTTGCTTTTGCTGGCAAAACTTGGCAACCAACTTGGTCAAGCCTTTAATATCCCGGCCTGTAGCGGCTGGGAACAGTTCGGTCAGCTGCTCTATCAACGCTTGATCCAGCGGCAAGGCAAACTGCTCGGTCATGACTTGCCAGATTTTACGGCGGTCGGCGCTGTTCGGCGCGTGGTATTTAATCATCGCGATACAACGCGAAATAATCGCTTCATCGATATCGTCGACGCGGTTGGTGGTTAAAAACAGCAGGCCGTTAAAATATTCCAGCACCCGCAAAAACACGCCGACCACGGCATTGGAAGCCAGATTGTCGCTGCGGCGCTTGATGTAAACATCGGCCTCATCGATCAGCATGACTGCGCCCCAGCGCTGGGCGCGGATCAGCGTTTCTTTCAGCACTTTTTCCATTTCCGCGACATTCAGGCCTAATTGCCCGGAATGCACCCGATACAACGGCCGCTTGATGATTTCAGAATAGACTTCGGCGGTCAGGGTTTTGCCGACGCCGGCCGGGCCTGCGCACAATACCGTGGTGCCGCCGGATTTACCGGCGACGATGTCGTCCATCAGCATATCCATTTCGGCGGTCAGGATGTCGATTAGGTCGGTTTGTTCCGGCGGCAGAATCAGTTTTTGTTTCAATTCAGGCTGGTATTGATAAGGTTCGATGTCGTCGACATGCACCCAGACATGGTGATGCAGTTCCAGGTGAAACATCAGGATATAGCCGTGGATCGGCAAATCGATAAATGCGCCTTTAGGGATGTCGGCTTTTGAGGCTTCCATCGCATCTTCGGTCTTGCTGTCGTAACGCATGCTGTTTCCGGCTTTGCGCAGGTATTTGCCGAGAATGTCGCCGGATGCTTCCAGCGTTAATGCGCGCTCGCTGAGGATGTTTTCATCATTCACTAAACGGCAAGCTCCTCCGGCTGAAGATAGTACAACAGTGTTTTTGCGTGTCCAGTCGCTGCTGCGATGGCTGGAAGTGGGGTCTTCGACATAAACCGCAGTGCCCCAGCCAGAAAACTGCTCGCCGTAGCGGCCACGCCAATCGAAATAGCGGTCGGCGGCCTCGTCGTAGACGGCGATCAGTTCCGGCGTTTCTTTAAGGTAACCTTTCGCGGCAAAAATCTCGGGGATAGTTTTTCCGGCAATGTCCTTGGCTCGGATAGCCAGCGTTTCAATTGCGATTTTGCCTTTGGAATTGGCTTTCAGTTCGATCATGATGCGTCCGGCTTCTTCCTCTCCGGGCGGCGTATAATCGAGCCGGGTAATCAGATAGGCGCAAGTCCGGCCTTTGGCATCGGCCTGAAAAAGCCAGCCGCGTTGAGCATCGTCGATCAGGTAGCGGGTGATGCTTGGCAGCACTTTCTCCAATTGCTCGGCTTCGTAGCGTTCGCCGCCGTCGCCTAATGCGGTTTGCAGCGTTGCCAGCAGCGCCGCCTGGCCGGTTGCGCCGGAAGTTTGATACAGATCGTGCAGAAAGGCCCATTCATCCCCGGCCAGTTGCTGGTAAAACACTTCGGCCTTGTTGCCAAAACGCAGTTGTTCTTTCAAAGCGATTTGGCTGGGAAAAGCTTCGATCAGGCTTTCGACATAACGGCGTTCGATTTGCAGTTTCATAGTGATTCCTGTTGGGTTGCGGCGGAGTAAAGAATTTCGGCGATATGCTTCGGCTTGCCGAAACCGCCGTTATTGATTTGCTGCTGACATGAAAAGCCGTTGGCGATTACAGCCGCCTGCGGTTCGGCGTGCAAGGCCGGAAACAGCGCCAGTTCGGCCATGGCTTGCGAGTCGGCGTAATGCTCCGCTTCCAGGCCGAAATGTCCGGCCATGCCGCAGCAGGACGATTCGATCAGTTCAAAGTCGAGACCGTCGACGGTTTTCAGGACTTTACGCATCGCTTTCATCGCTCCGACGGCTTTTTGATGACAGTGACCGTGAACCAGCACGCGTTCGCCATCAGCTTTAAATGCCAGAGGCCAGCGTTTGGCGGTTTGTTCCCTGGCGATAAATTCTTCCAGCAACAACACGCGTTCCGCGAGCTTGGCCGCTGCTTCGCCCAAGCCCAGCTTCAGGTACTCGTCGCGCAAGCTGAGTATGCACGACGGCTCCAGGCCGATAATCCACAGACCGGCATCGATATGCGGCTGCAATGCTTGCAATAGCCGGGCGGCTTCGTTTCGGGCTTGGCCTATCATTCCGTTGGAGAAGTAAGTGCGGCCGCAACAGAGTGGCGCGGCGTGTTTCTCGTCCCCTCCGGCAATCCGTACCGTATAGTCCGCCGCGTTAAGCAGGCTGATGGAGGCATCGACCACGGTAGGGTTGAAATGGAGGTTAAAAGTGTCGACAAACAGCACGACTTCGCGAGCCGGCGCTGGCGAATCGGGATAAAACGCGTTTTTGGCAACGGCCTTTTCCTTGCTGCGATGCTCGGCAGGAACCGGCAGCGGGGCTTGCGCGGCAATGCTTAGCAAGCGCTCGGCAACACGTGCCAGCCAAGTGTGACGATTGCGCAGGATCACCAGCGTCCTGATCGACGGCCAATTTAATAGTTTAGGCAGATGCGCTAACAGCGTGTGCCGCAACGGTAATCCGACTGCTTGACGGCGTTGCGCCAGATATTCGGCTTTGATTAGAGCCATATCGACTTCGTTTTCGCATTCGCGTTTGCAGCCTTTGCAACTGACGCATTGGCTCATCGCTTCGGCCAGTTCGGGATCGAGCAGCGCCTTATCGTCGGCCGCATTTAACGCGGTTTTTAATAATTTGACCCGGCCCCCAGGCGACAGTGCGGGGTTGCCGGTTACTTTAAAACTCGGGCACATCACGCCTTTACCGGCTTGCTCGCATTGGCGGCTGCCGATGCACACGGCCACTGCTTTGGCAAAGTCGCCGCCGTTCTTGGGAATATCGGCATAGGCATCGCCCATGCCGGCGTTTTGGTAAGCGGACCAATCAAGAAAAAGTTTCATCGTTACCTATTGGCGTAAATAGCAACAAACAGGCAAAAAGAATGCCATGCGCAAAGCGGCGTATTAGCGGGGAATAAGGCGAATCAAGCTGTTGCAAATCCGACAATAGGCTTAGATTAAGGTGGTTTTACGACAGTTGGCTCCCGCTGAGGTTCTTGGAGTAAATCGAGAAATATTATTTAGTCCACGAAAAGCACAAAAAGCACGAAAAAATAGCGGACTTTTTCGTGTCTTTCGTGCTTTTCGTGGATAAACTGCTTTTAGGTTAAATAGTGCAAATCGCCATGCTTTTGTTATGATGCCTTAAGTCCGTGGAGACATTACGCTACGGCATCGCTACAAGCAGCATTACTCAATCTTATTTGAAGGAGTTGTTATGGCTAGTCTTACCCTCAATCCCCCCCAAAACGGCAGCGCTATCACCATGCAAAACGGCAAACTTGCCGTGCCGGATAATCCGATTATTCCTTTTATAGAAGGTGATGGAACCGGGCCGGATATTTGGCGCGCCACTGTCCGTGTTTTGGATGCCGCTGTTGCAAGCGCTTATTCGGGACAAAAGAAAATTCACTGGATGGAAGTGTATGCAGGAGAAAAAGCCCATCGATTGCTTAATACCTGGCTTCCAGATGAAACCGTCGAGGCTTGCAAGAATTATTTAGTATCTATTAAGGGCCCATTAACCACGCCGATAGGCGGGGGCATTAGTTCATTAAACGTGGCTTTGCGCCAGTTGCTGGATATGTATGTGTGCTTGCGGCCGGTAAGATGGTTTAAAGGCGTACCTTCGCCGGTGAAAAATCCCGGAGCGGTCGATATGGTCATTTTCAGGGAAAACACCGAGGACATTTACGCCGGTATCGAGTTTGAGCAAGGCAGTGAAGAGGTAAAGATTTTCCTGAGTCTGCTAAAAGAGAATTTCCCAAAGCAATATGCCAAAATCCGCTTTCCGGAATCTTCCGGTATCGGCATAAAACCCGTGTCGCAGGAAGGCACAGAACGTTTAGTCCGTTCGGCTATCGAGTATGCCATTGTTAACAATCGCAAATCCCTGACCATTGTCCATAAAGGCAATATCATGAAGTACACCGAAGGGGCGTTTCGTAAATGGGCCTATAACCTGGCGGAGCGCGAATATCCCGATCATGTTTTTACCTGGGGGCATTGGGAAAAGACTCGTGCCGAGTTTGGCGAAGCCGCGGCAAATAAAGTGCAGGCCGAGGCCTTGGCAAAAGGGCAGATTTTGATTAAAGACGCCATTGCGGACATTACCTTGCAGCAAGTATTAACCCGGCCTGACGATTTCGATGTGATCGCGACCTTGAATTTGAACGGCGATTATCTATCCGATGCATTAGCCGCACAAGTCGGCGGCATCGGCATTGCTCCTGGCGGCAATATTAACTATCAAACCGGCACCGCTGTTTTTGAAGCTACCCATGGCACCGCACCTAAGTACGCCGACCTAGATAAAGTCAATCCCGGATCGTTGATCCTATCCGGCGAAATGATGCTGCGCTATATGGGTTGGACAGAAGCCGCCGATGCGATTATTAACGCGATGGATGCCGCCATCTCCAGTAAGCGCGTGACTTATGATTTTGCCCGGTTGATGGACGGGGCGACAGAAGTCAAATGCAGCGAGTTTGCCGATGTGTTGATTGAGAATTTGAAGTAACGGAGGCTTCGTGTCTCATGCTGTTAAAGTTAACAACATGCCGCCAAAGCAACGGTCAGGTATCGCATAGTTCTCACACTGAAGCGTCACCACCATAAATTAAGAAATTTATTAAGCGCAGGTTCCCAAATTGGAGCTTGGGAACCTGCGTAAGTTTTACTCTCTCGCTGGAATGAGGAGATTAATTGTAGGGCGTACTGTGCGCGCCTTAACTACTACGTATTCAAGATAAAACTTATCTGGATAGTTATACCCAAATGGGCGGACTGTCATCCTCCGTACTCACACCATGTAGAAAACACCCAAGAGGTTTTGCCGATACTTACAGTGCATCGACCTTTCAGAAATCCACATTTGCTGATGTTCTTGACGATCAGCATTTCCCTGCCAGCGACGCTCGAGGGGAAGCTTTTAACATAGTTATGAGCTTAACAACTACGGTACCGTACAGACCGCAACGAGCTACTGGATATATTGTTTATTCAATTTACGCGGCACAACTTTTGAGTGCACGCATGCCAGTCAAAAGCATTCTTTATCCTATCGATACGATTGGAAAACATCTTGGATTCAGCCAGGAGAAATTGCTAATGCAAGCTAGTCTATTAAAATCATTTGCCCTTATGGAATTGGCGGCCTTGGCTGTACTGGCATTGTTGGCGTTGTTGTCTTTTTTGGTGTTTTATGGTGTCGGGGATCGCTTTATTTATTCTGCCGGCATGCGGTTCACTCGCATGAGTAGACGCAAATATTATCGAGCTAATTCTTATATTTTAATGCGTTCGCCAGCCCTTATGTTTAGGTGATGATACGGATTGGTGACGGTAACCTTTGGCCGTATTATTGATTACGGGTGATAAGAAACGAAAACTAACTGATGCAATAAATGATGGTGTTTTCTTATTTGAGGAATCAAGCACATCTGGGATGGACACTCTATGGCGGAAAAAGCAGTTCGAAAACAAGTCCGTTACGAAAGAAGCGACATTAATGCCGTTTTCAAAAAAACGCCTGTTTTTTTCAACGTTTTTTGCAATCAGGTGCAGCCCGTAAAAATAATTAACATCAGCAAGCAGGGTATCGCGATCTATAGCAATCAGGTGTTAAAAACAAAAAGCCGACTTAAAATAACGCTTTGTTTTACACAGGGACAAAGTTTTCTGCTTAATGGGCAGGTTGTGCATTTGTTTAATAAACAAGGCAGTTCCCCGTATGATGAGTTTGTGGAATTGTTTGTTGAGGGAACTGCGTCGCCTGTTCCGTTACCTTTTAAATACGGGATTCATTTCGAGCAACATTATCTCCAATTCAGGGATTACCTGATCGAATCCGGCTGTAAAAACGGTTTTGAAGTCCAGCGGCAAGGGTTTTATCAAAGATATGCATGTTCTAAATAATCCCACGCGCTTGGCTTAACTTATTTTTTATTGTTTAGCAGGGACTTTAAGTCTGCAAATGGGTTGTGCGTGGACGCAGTCGTAGCGGATTTTCCTGTTGTTGACGAGCCGCCAAAGCGGGTTTCTTCATATCTTTGGTGCTCATTGTCATGGCAGTAAAGGCACAATAATTCCCAGTTGCTGCCGTCGGACGGATTATCGTCGTGGTTATGGTTTTTATGATGCACGGTTAATTCGGTCAGGTTTTTATGATCGAATTCGCGGGCGCATCGGCCGCATACCCAAGGGTATAATTTAAGAGCCTGTCCGCGATAAGACTGCTCCCTGAGTTCCTGGTTGCGTCGTGCGTCGGTCACGATTTGATCCAGCTTGCTTTTATCGGGTTGGGTTTTTTTAATGCTCATATGAATATTTTCTGTAATAGGCGGAAAAGTCACGCTCTGAGTTTAATTATGAAAGCTTAAGTTATCAGCCGGTTTGACTAAATTCTAACAGAAATAATAGTAAAGGATAGCCGGTCAACTTTTGCCGACTATTAACCATCAAAAATTAATTAAGTTATCTCGGCTTAAAAAAATTATACTTTAAGGTAAATTAATTAACCTTAAAGGTAACGCGTGGATAATCGAACATTTACAAATCGACTGGTGGTTCTCGACACCGAAACGACCGGATTAAATCCGCAGGAAGGACACAGGATTATTGAGATAGGCTGCGTGGAGCTAGTCAATCGCCGCTTAACGGGGAAGCGGTTCCATGTCTATATTAATCCCGAGCGGATCATTGATGCTGGGGCTATTGAAGTTCACGGTATCACTAACCAGTTTTTGGAGGATAAGCCGACCTTTGCCGGCATTGTTGAGGATTTTATTGCGTTTATTCAGGGTGCTGAGTTAGTCATTCATAATGCGCCGTTCGACGTTGGCTTTATTAATTACGAATTCTCGCGGCTGAATAATCCGACCGGAACAGTCACCGATTACAGCAAGGTATTCGATACCTTGACCTATGCCCGGAAAAAACATCCGGGACAGCGCAACAGCCTGGACGCGCTGTGTAAACGTTATAGTATCGATAACAGTCACCGGGATCTGCATGGCGCTTTGCTGGATGCTGAAATTCTGGCCGATGTGTTTTTGCTGATGACCGGCGGACAGTCCTCATTGCTGGATGAAGGGCAGGGGAGGCAGGAGGAATCGATTGTGAATAGCGAGGTTAAATATTTGCCGTCGGATCGTCCCGCTTTGAAAGTTATACGTTGTACGGATGAGGAACTAGGCGAACATCAGCAGCGTTTGGAAGCTATTGAGAAAGCTAGTGGCGGGTGTATCTGGAATAAGAGTATGAGTTGACCTAAAAAGCAAGACGGCTGGCAACGCAACATATTTACTTCTTTCGTGCTTTTCGTGGACTACTGCTGTTTTTGAGATGATAGAGTTGAGTTTTATTGAAATATCCAAAGCAAGCTTTGGACTCCTGAATGGAGCGACCGGATAATCAACCGGTCGCTCTCAACAGTGCAGGTTATTCAGCTTTCGGCTTTGCCCGTCTGGACGTTGAACCTACTCTTTTTTTGCTTTTATCTACTTTTTTAGCGCCGCCATCGTCGGATCTGGCCGCTTTTTTTGTACCTTCATCCATTTTGGATATGTTAAGTTGCTGACCTGCTACTCTGACTTTTTTCAATTCCTGAAACAGCTCTTTCGGCATGCCAGCCGGTAACTCAACAGTGCTGTAGTCATCCTGAATTCTGATACGGGCAATATGGTCGCCGTCAATCCCCGTTTCATTGGCTATAGCGCCAACGATATTGCCGGGTTTTACGCCATGATTGTGGCCGACTTCAATTCGGTAGGTTTCCATTTCAATATCCGCACCGCCGCCGAACGCGCGTTTCGGTTTGCGGTCTTTTTGAGGGCGGTCTGATCTTGACGATCTGTCATCTCTGGATGGTCTATCGTCACGGCTGTCTTTGGCTCTTTTGGGCAGATTTTGCATTAACAGCGGGGTGTCGCCTTGAACCAATTTTGCCAGTGCGGCGGCTATTTCCAATGCCGTTACATTATGTTCTTGCTGGTATTGCTCGACCAGTTGGCTGAAAAAGCTCAGTTCTTCGGCGGCCAAGGTATCGGTAATATTCTGTTTAAAACGGGAAATACGTTTATTGTTAATGACTTCGGTTGAAGGCAAGCCCATTTCTTCAACTTTTTGCTTGGTCGCTTTTTCGATATTAGCCAACAGATTTCTTTCTCTGGGAGCAATAAATAAAATCGCGTCGCCGGTGCGTCCTGCGCGACCGGTTCTGCCGATACGGTGCACATAAGATTCTGTGTCGTAAGGAATGTCATAGTTGACGACGTGGGTGATGCGGTCTACGTCCAATCCGCGTGCCGCAACATCAGTCGCAATCAGAATATCCAGCTTGCCGTTTTTCAGGTTATTAATGGAGCGCTCGCGCAACGCTTGAGACATATCGCCATTAATTGCGGCGGCAGAGTAACCGCGCGCTTCCAGCTTTTCTGCCAGCTCAACGGTTGCGGTTTTGGTTCTGACGAAGATAATCATGCCGTCGAATGTTTCGACTTCCAGAATGCGGGTTAGGGCGTCCAGCTTATGTACGCCGCTGACCAGCCAATAGCGTTGGCGTATGTTTTCGGCCGATGTGGTAGTTACTTTGATGGTGACATGTTCGGGTTCATTCAGATATTGCTGAGCGATTTTACGAATAACCGACGGCATGGTTGCAGAAAATAAGGCGATTTGCCTTTGTTCCGGAATTTGGTCGAGAATCCATTCCACGTCATCAATAAAACCCATGCGCAGCATTTCATCGGCTTCATCAAGAACCAGATAGCCGAGCCCATCCAGGTTAAGCGTGCCTTTACGCATGTGATCCATGACCCGGCCCGGCGTGCCGACAACCACATGCGCGCCGCGTTTTAGCTGACGTAGTTGAGTGCTATAGTCTTGTCCGCCGTAGATAGGCAGAACATGGAAGCCCTTTAAATGCGCGGCATAACGTTGGAATGCTTCTGCCACCTGAATGGCCAGTTCGCGGGTTGGCGCTAGAACCAAAACTTGCGGGTCTTTTTGTTTGAGGTCGATGCGCGACAAAATGGGTAATGCGAAAGCGGCGGTTTTGCCGGTTCCTGTTTGTGCTTGCCCCAGGACGTCTTTGCCTTTCAGTAGGAGCGGGATGGTTTGTGCTTGTATGGGTGAAGGTGTTTCATAACCGACATCATTCAGCGCTCTTAGCACCGGTTCAATCAGAGCTAAATCACGGAAAGAGGGTAATGTAGAAACATCATTGGACATGGATTTACCTGTTGTAGATATAGAATGCGCGTAAGCGCGGAGAAATGTGTTTGTTTATCAGAGCATTATAACGCACTATATTTATTTATGCAGGAAAATTAACGGGGCAAAGAGCTGGATTATGAGAATTTGGATCGATGCGGATGCGTGTTTTAATGCGATCAAGATATTTAGTTAGACCGGGAATCGCTATTCTTGCGAAAGCTTGTTTTGGGCATCCCTGCCCAAACAAGTGGAAAAAACTACGCGAATGCTAATGTCTTCGGCTGTTCCAGACGTTTTGCTTGTTTCGTTTGATCCACAGCAAATGGTGTCAAACATAAGTAGGCAATCACACGATACGATGAATTAGCAAAAGCCTCGCAACTCAGGTTATTCCTTTTTAGATATCGCTTTGGTTATCCATGGTATGCAATCGTTTTAGGTTTTCGTTGGCCAGTCTGTGATATGTCGGCGATAATGAAATTGCCTTCTGAAAATATTCATCAGCCGCGGGTGTCTTGCCATTCATCATGTAAATATATCCAAGATTATTGTAAGCATCCGCTTCGTTTAACACGTGCATAAAAGCTTGAATGGCTGTCGCATCGTTGCCCAGACGAGCATGTACTAACCCTTGGTTTAGCCAGGCAGAGTCATATTTGGCATCGATTCTCGATGCGGCTTCGAACAACTGCATTGCGCCTTGCAAATCTCCGGAAAGATACTTGGAATAGCCAAGGTTATTCATAAGCATTGGCATATCAGGCTTAGTTTTTAATGCGCTTTCATAATATTGTGAGGCTTGCACATAATCGCCATTCTTATCCGCAATTAATCCCAGCCCGTTACACGCTCGCCATAGACTTGGATCTATGGCCACGGCGGCTGCCAGCGATTGCTTGGCTTCGGCCTGTTTGCCGCTTTTCAGTTGAATCAGGCCCAAACCTTCCAGCGCATTGGCATTCTTTGGGTCCAGTTTCAATGCCAATTGGTAGGCGACTTCCGCGGGTTCGTAATTACCTTTTTCGGCATGAATCTCACCTATCTTGTCGAGCGCATCCTTATTTTTATCGTCAAACTCGAGCGCCCTAACGTAATAGTAGAGAGCCTCATCCTTGTTCCCCTGCTGTAAAAACTGGTCTGCGCGTTTCATCGCAGACGGAGAGTCGGTAGCTATTTCCTGTATCTCATGTACGAGAGCCGCTTTATCGTCGTATAGCTCGCTGATTCTAGGCTTTATCGGTATTGATGTTGATTCGCAGCCGGTTAATAGCGCGCCTATATTCACAAACGCCAAACAGAAAAAAACACAACGCAAAGAATATGTCATCTTTGCCAAGGTGCTGCCCGAATTTATGAATTTAATTGATCTAGTCATGAAAATTTACCTTCTACAGTGTAATTATCTAAAAATGTCCGGATGGCCATTCCGGCAATGAAACTTGAGACCCCGATTAATTCGCCTAGCGTAAAAGACTGCTATCACAATAGGCCTGGAATAAATCGATAACGGGTACACGACATATAAAGCTTATAGCCCGGATCGTTGATTAAAAAGTTCTCCTCGATTCTGCTTCTGGAGTATTGCATTGCGAATAACAGCAACAGTAAGAAGAAATTAAATACGCTTTGATTGGACAAGACATAGCCGGTGAAAAAAAGCAGCTCTGAGGCATAAAGAGGATGGCGGACTATTCGATAAAATCCGCCCCCTTTAATGCCTCTATTGGCAGGCACGATACCTAGGCTTCCTCTGAGCGAAAGCAGTGAGCCAAGGATTGCCACCACTCCAATAATCTGTAGATAGCGACCAACATCTAAGAGTTCCGCTAAAAAGGCCTCTTGGACAGGACGATATAGAAAAGGCAGCAAGGTGGTGACAATGCTGATTAGCCATGCAAATGGAAGCTCAATCAGGGCATTGGGTTCACGCCGGACAAAATAAAGAACCAACATCAGTCCGTTTACTAAGACGATACCGAATGAAAATAAGGAATCGGTCTTTTGATAACTTTGAAAGGCGGCAGTACAGAGAAAAGCAAAAAGTGCGATTCCGAGTAAATTGCCAACTGGATACAAAATCTTTTTTAACATGAACGTCTCCTATAGTTGGATGTAATATTCTTTATGGAGCTAATTTCAATCATGAGCCGACATGATCTAAAGACTGGGCAAGGATGTGGCGAAGCTCAAGGGCGGCCACATTGTGATTCGTCATAAGATTAATGTCCCATGTTTGAGAAGACGGCTATCGCTTTGATAACGGCGGGGCCCGTTGCAATGATAAAGAAACCGGGCAATACACAGAAGACCAGTGGAAAGATCATTTTGGTGCCGAGCTTGGCCGCTTCTTCATCCGCTTTTTGCATACGTTTATCGCGAAATTCTTCGGAATAAATGCGCAGTGTTTGCGAAATGCTCGTGCCGAATCGCATGCTTTGGGCCAGAACAGTGACCAGTCCTTTAATGTCCTCCAGACCGGTTCGCCGGGCAAGATTTGCCATGGCTTGAGTCCGATCCACGCCCGCGCGCATTTCAGCACTGACCAGGAGTAATTCTTCGGCCAAAACCGGGTGAATCTCGACGATCACTTGGGCCACACGGAGTATGGCGGCGTTTAGACCCAAGCCCGCCTCCGTACAAACCACGAGCAGGTCGATCGCGTCGGGTAGTCCGTTTCGGAGTAAGCGCTGCTGCCTGGCAATTTTTTTATCCAAATAATAGCTAGGTACAATCATGCCGAACATCCCGGCCATTGCGGCAGCCCAAAAAATTTTCTCCGGTTCGATTTTTGGGAATAACGGGTACGTTAGCAAGACTAGTACGGGAAGTACGATCATTGATAATAGCCGGATAGAATAATAAATGACTAAACTATTATGGGAACGGTAGCCGGCACGGGTAAGGCGATCAATAGTGCTTTTTTGAAGATTCTGATTGTGAGGAAGGACGATATGAGCGAAGCGATCCAGTTTCTTCGCCCATCGTTCCAGGGCCGATACCGGCGCAGTGTCATGAGTCATAAGAGTGGCTAATCGTTTTTTCTGTGGATCTAAGTGCCGTGCCAATATCAATAAACCGGCCATGCCGGCGGAAAAAATGGCAGTTGCCAACAGAAAGGCAGCGCTACTCCGTGCGATGTCAACATTGTTCATTAAATTCAACAAGGTTTCTATATAGGGTTTCATGGCTAATCAAATCTCCATGGAAATCAGCTTGCGCATCCAGAAATTACCGACAATTTGCAACGCAATGCCCCAAAGAATTACTTTTTGTCCGGCCGGGTCTTGTGTCAAGGTTCTTACATAATCAGGATTGATAAGCGATATTCCTATAAACAAAACGAATGGGACCATGGCCAAGACCCAAGCCGACATTCGCGCCTCAGCAGTCAGTGTTAAAACACGGCGCTGGAAGCGGAACCGCCCACGTATTAGCTTTCCTATGTTTTCGAAGGTCTCTGCAAGATTGCCGCCCGTCTCTCTTTGTACCAGAACCGTTGTCACGATGGCCATCAGCGACATACTGGGGATGCGCTCTACCATGCTGTGGAGCGCCCAGCGTGTGTCCACGCCGAAATTGATTTCGTCGAAGGCTATGCGGAATTCTCCGGCTATTGGATCATCCATTTCAGTGGCGACCAAAGACAGGGTTTCATTGAAGGGATAACCGGCCCGCAAGGCGCGGGTGATGACATCCAGCGCTTCCGGCAATTGTTCTTCGAACTTGGCGAAGCGTTTGGTGAGATCGGACTTCAACTTTATGAAAGGAAGTCCGCCCAGAATAAAAATCCCTACGGGGACAAACAACCACTGATGACTCACAATCCAGACACCCCAACCTCCGAATAAACCCAGTAAAAGGCAGAACAGAACCAGTCGATAGGCGGGGAATTCATGCCCGGAGCGTTCGATGAAAATTTCCAGGCGTTTCATAACCGGCAGCGATTCAAGCCAAATTTCAAGTGGCGATAACTTCTTGAAATATTTCTCCCTGACCAGAGATATCTGGTGTTCGGTTTGGGGTTCATCGCTAAGAATACCCAGTCGCTGTTTCAGTCGTCGGCTTTCTTGCCGTCCCGTCCCGAAAGTCGGTACTACAATAGACTGGGTCAGCAGAAAAACCGATCCGAATATCAGGCCTAAGAAAATCAATAAAGTGTCTTTATCCATAAGTATTCTCCAATTATCCGCCGTGATCAGGATCAAACAAACTGAACGGAAGATCGATACCCCGTTTCTGAAGACTTTCATGAAACTTGGGAACGATGCCCGTGGCCTTGAACGAGCCCAAGATTTTTCCGTGTTCGTCGATGCCTTGTCGCTGGAATTTAAAAATTTCCGACATGGTGATGATGTCGCCTTCCATGCCTTGGATTTCCTGGATGCTGACCAGCTTTCGCTTGCCGTCCTCCATGCGCGATAATTGCAGCACCACATTAATGGCCGAGGCGATTTGCGTCCGCACCATCCTGGCAGGCAAGTCCAATCCCGTCATCGCCACCATGTTTTCCAGTCGGCCCAAAGCATCACGCGGTGTATTGGCATGCACAGTGGCCAGTGAGCCGTCGTGACCCGTATTCATAGCCTGAAGCATATCGAACGCCTCATCGCTACGCACCTCGCCGATAATGATGCGATCCGGACGCATGCGCAGGCTGTTTCTAACCAGGTCGCGCATCGATACTTCCCCTTTGCTTTCAATATTGGGCGGCCGGGTCTCCAGCCGGACCACATGCGGTTGCTGTAATTGCAGTTCCGCCGAGTCCTCAATGGTAATGATGCGCTCGTTTGCCGGAATATAACTGCTCAGTACATTCAGCATGGTTGTTTTGCCTGAGCCCGTGCCTCCGGAAATAAGGATATTCAACTGCGCCTTGACGATCCCTATCAGCAGATCCGCCATCGTCTGGGAGCAGGTATTTAAGTCGATGAGATCCTCCATGCGCAAGCGATCCAGGGTAAAGCGGCGGATTGACAAAGTCGGCCCATCGATAGCCAATGGCGGAATGATCGCATTGACGCGCGAGCCGTCCTTAAGGCGGGCATCAACCATCGGTGAGGACTCGTCGATGCGTCTCCCCACGGAAGAAACAATACGGTCGATGATGTTCAGCAAATGGGCATCGTTCTGAAAGCGTAGCGGCGTGAGTTCCAACTTGCCGAAACGTTCCACGTAGATTTTGCCGCTGCCATTGACAAGAATGTCGGCTATGCTCGGTTCGACCAGCAGCGGTTCTATAGGGCCAAGCCCAAGAATCTCATCTTCTATGC
The DNA here is from genome assembly GCA_036561025.1 of Methylobacter sp. Classification (GTDB taxonomy): domain Bacteria; phylum Pseudomonadota; class Gammaproteobacteria; order Methylococcales; family Methylomonadaceae; genus Methylobacter_A. Next base: position 81,663 of record DATBQB010000061.1, read on the forward strand.
ATTTGGCAAGGAATTGCCGAGTCGAGACGTTGAGCGGTACTGCCAAGTCATCCATGATGCGCTCGGCCAGTTCCCGAATTTTGCTCCGCGCTTGATTTTTATCGAGACGCCCGATCTGGGAGAGATCGATCATTTCCATCAGCTTTTGATGAATTTTCTGTAACCATTCCCTCTCCGGCTCGCTGAGCGCCCTCACTATCAAGGGAGGAACTGTTTCCGTTTGAGGTGATAGCGAGGTGACTTCACCGCCGACTGCATTAGACAGCGGCGGGAGTTCCTCAGTGGCGAAGTGTCCGATAATCCGGTTTTTAAGGCCCATAATTTAAGCTCCCGAGAATAGTTTTGACAGGACTTGTCTGAACATACCTTGATTGACTGAATGTTTTTTACCGCTAAGCGTCTCAGCCAATTTTTGGATCGTCCGCGTGACCGTTGATTTGGGTGCATGTTCGGCAATAGGTACGCCAAGATTAGAAGCCATGTGTAAGCTTTTGAAATCGTTGGGTACTACCACTATCGATGAGCTCAACGCTAAAACGCGCTCCACATCTTTAAGTCCAAAGGTATTATTATGTTCGTAGCGGTTGAGGACGGGTATGATTCTTTCTAGCGGCAGTCCCAAGTCTTGGGTCATGATTTGGATCATACGCTGAGCGTCCCTTACGCTGAAAAGCTCCTGTTGCATCACGACAAGGATATGGTCGGCCTGCTCCAGAACCAGGTTGAAAACAGGATCGATCAAGCGCGGCAGGTCGACCACCAAGTGCTCATAACAACTATGCGCCAGTTCGATCAGGCGTTTAAGGTGCTTTTCATCTATTTCTCCAGGCAGGATAATCTCTCGCTCAGGCCTATTCAAAACATGCAAACCGCTGGCATGCTTTGCCATATAGCCCATCAAGGCGGTTTCATCGATGGACTCGATTGAGGCCAGCGCGTCGACAAGATTTTGCGGAGAATTGAGATTCAAGCGCAGGCATTGCGTTCCGAACTGGAGATCCATATCCAGCAATAGCGTCTTCATGTTCTCCTGAGTGGCGAATGCGTAGGCCAGGGCACATGCAATGGTCGATGCACCGGCTCCGCCTTTGGCGTTGACTACCGCCGTGAGTGAGGTATGGCCGTAGCTATCCTCCTTGAGGATTTTGCGTACTGAAGCAAGGGTGTCGTCAACAAGTTGCGGCCCCATTATGAAGTCTCGGGCTCCGGCTTGCATAGCCATCCGCATAAGCCGGGGGGCATCGGCTGCCACGTCGCGATCATAGACAATTAGGCTGACAGGGCAAGCCTGTTTGCTCTGCTTGGCTAAGGCTTCCAGTTCCATGTCCGCCTTAGGGCCAAGGAAATGGATCAGCACATCGGTTTTGAGATTGTTGCCACCGAGAAAATCATGAGCATGGCCGTTCAGAACCCGGGACTGCGCTTTGACGCCGGGGAGCTGGCTAATCAAACCCTGAAGGATTTTCATGTTGGCTTCACTGTGGCCGGTCAGTAGTATGTGATTGGTTCTATTCATAGGATTCAGCCATGGGTTATTGGGTTAATGTCGTCAATGTGGCGGAATGGAACTGAACATTCATGCCACTCTCTTTGTCATTACTCACGGACATTGGGTACTGCCCGCGCCATCCGGCACAAATCCGAGACTTTCACTCGGTAGGGTTGTTTCGAAGGGTGGGGCAGTCAAGGTCATGCCAGGAAGGCCGGGGAGCAGTGCCGGAATCAACAGGGTGTGCTGAAACCCCACAATACTTACGCGTACATAGCGGATATTGTTTAAAGTGGCAGTAGCTACGCCAGCCTGATCCAGATAAGCGGTGACAACGTTGGAACTGTTCAGGCCGGGCAGTACCGGGCTGGCCCCTCCTCCAGCGTCAGGGGTATTGAATACCGTGACATTGGCGATTGAAGCGTGGCCTACGGGACAAACAGCAGCCAAGCGGGCTCCTCGCCGTGTCGCCTCGGTCAGGCTGTTCCAGACGAACAGCGCTCGGGCGAATTCGAGCACACCGAATAGCAGCACGAAAAACAGTGTGGCCACTAAGGTGAATTCGACGATATATATACCTTTTTGGCGTTTCATAAGGCCCTCATTGTTGTACTTGCATTAAGGGTAAGCGGATTGGTCAGCGAGGAACCGAATAGTCCCATGATGCCGCTCAGTGGGTTGCCCGGAAGAAATTGGAACTGGTAGCTGGCCGTCACGGTGACCCAGGTGATGCCCCCAGATGTACTGATGACGGGAGGCGATACCGTCGGTAAGGGAGACGGCAGTAACGGCGTTCCGCCGCTGCCTATTTGGCCGTAGATGACCAGGTTAACGGTATTGGCAGAGGCTGTAGTATCAACCTGGGTGCCGCCCCCCACGAAGGTATTGGCCGAGAAGTAGCGCGCGCCGTCCCGTACGGCCTTGGTCAAGGTATTATATTGAAATAAGGCTCGTCCCAGTTCGGCCGCCCCCAACATGAGGAGCAGCAAAATCGGTACGACGATCACCATTTCCACCATGGCAAGTCCGCGTTGGCGCCGCCGGTCAATGTTTACGGGCAAGGTGTTCATGAATCTGACACTCCTAATGTGTAATCCTTATACAGGATGATGGTCCATGGGCCGATTTGGCTGTTCGAGTAGCTGAGGCTTCCGCCTGATGAAGGACAGGCCGAAACATATTCGCTGTTGACTGAGTTATTATTCCCCCCTTGCTGAACCTTGTCCGTCATGAAGAAGCAGCCTAACCCCAGGATGGTGATATCTGACCGGCCTTGGGCGATGCCCGTACAGTTGGCGAAGGGCACGGTGAGGATGCGCCGCCCCGGCACGCCGCGGGGATTAAAGGCGGTCGATGGGTCGGCCAGCGCCGTCTGATATTGGTTGTAGGTGATCGGTATATCGGTGTAGATATCCGGCGGGTACATCGAGGTGTCCACGGGGCCGCAACCGCCGGGACAATCCAGCCGGCTGTTCAAGCCTTGCTTGGTGGGGCCGTCGAGATTGCCGGGCTGCGTCACTGCTGTAGAGTTTGTACCGGTACATAACCCATTATTGAAAGCTCCAGCCAGGTTGTCTCGAACGCAATTTGCCCCGTTGCCGCAGTTGAGCGACAGTAACTGGAAATTGCCCGGGCCGACCGGGCTGTTCGAGTTATTCCCTGCGGGTACCTTGAGCGTGTAATCGTTACCGACCACATAGCCGAAATTGGGTGGGCTTCCTGCATGCGCATCATCAGTACAGGCGATCATAGGTAAGATGTTATTGGGACAGACGGACATCGGCCCTGCCACAGCACTGCCGCCGACGCTGCTGTTCGCAAAGCCCGCGCCGAGTATCCTGATTAGCCAAGTGGGCCAGGTGAAATTCGCGGCGGCGACGGCGACTCGAATATACCGGGGATTGGCTCCACCTGCGACAAAGGGGTTGAGGGTGGCCGAAAACTGTACGTTAACGTTGGTATTCGCGATATTCAGCAGATCGCTATTACCGCTGGCAGTGGCATTATTCTGGAAAGCGGTACGGGCGTCGGTAGTCGCTGCGGACTGAGCAGCGGCGTTGTTCCCCAGCTCGTTCAGCGTCTTGGCTCCGCTCATGGCGGCGGCGTCCACAGCATTTTGCAGCCGCGTGCGGTTCAGGTATAGATGCCCCATATCCAGGGCAAGTCCGGTCATAGCCAGCAGAGCTCCCAACCCGATCGCGACCAGCGGCAGAATGGCGCCCTGCTGATTCACGGTAATGCCTCGAGGGCTACCCGCAACTAGCGGGTAGCTGCGGTGTCGTATGAATAACCAGTATTTCGTGTTCATAATGCCTACTCTCCCATAATTACGACACTTAACGTGTCGAGCCTCCACCGCCAATAATGGACATACTCGGCTGTCCATACGTGGTGGAATGGTGAAGATCCTCTTTCGGCACGAAAACGAACCCGCGGTACGTACTGTTTAGCACGGAATCGCTCTTGTTTCCCTCCATGCCGTCCGGCAGCAATGCCGCAGGATGCTGGGCTTTATTCTGGTTATAGACCTGATTACTGACCATGTTGCGTACCGAAGAACCGTAATTGGCCTGCGTGTGCGCCGGAGTACTGCTCCACTCGGCGCACCCATCCAAAACCATCAAGCTGACCGCCAAAAGTACACACGGCATCCTGCTCGATTGATTGTATTTTATGTATTTCATGGTTATCCGCTCCTGTTAAGGTTGTTGGCCGAAATGGCCGCGTAAGCCGCCGGTGAAATTCTGCCCATAGTTAACCCGAGTAGGTATTTTGCGGGCTTCTGTCCGTCCCATCAGGTAATACTCCACATCGCTCGGGTCAATGTATTTGTCGGTAGGTAATTGGATATTGCCGGGCGCGATGGGTTTGACCAAGTGCGGCGTGACGAAAATCACCAATTCTGTCTCGTTTCTCAGAAATTTCTGGCTGGTGAATAGCTGCCCAAGCACGGGTATATCGCCCAAGCCGGGAAACTTAGAGATGGTTTCGCGCATACTGTCGTTGATCAGGCCGGCGATGCCCAAGGTTTGGCCATCATCCAGCTCCAACGAGGAATTGGCGCTACGCTTGGTCAGTGACGGTATGACGAAATTGCCATTGCCTGCCGGTAGCACTACGGCATTGTCGGCAGATATTTCACTAACATCTATATTTAGCTTCATGCTGATCCGCCCCGTATCGAGAACTACCGGGAGGAATTTGAGCATCACGCCAAAAGGCTTGAACTGGATAGTGACGGTACTTGCACCACCAACGCCCATGTTTTGAGGCACCGGAATGGGGAACTCGCCGCCCGATAGGAAATCTGCATCCTGACCGGAAATGACGGTGAGATTCGGTTCGGCAAGAATCTTCGCCAAGCCGTTTTCTTTGGCCGCGTTGATGACCGTTTTGACGGCGACATCATGGCCGATGAAACGGAAAAACATTCCATAGGGGTTGATAACACTGGCTCCGACGGCTGCCGCATTTGACAGGGAACTGATCAGCGCATTGCCGCTAACCGCGCCGGAACTGAAGTCGCCGGAGGAGCCGATGGCCGAGAAATCGACTTTGAAATCGCGGGCCAAGCGACGGTCTATTTCCGCCACGGTTACGCCCAGCATGACTTGTTGCGGTCCGCCTACTTGCATCAGGTTGACCACCTGGGTTTCTTGTCCTTGGGGTGCTTCAGATGAGGAGCCGGCCTGACGCCCTGCTCCGGAACCAGCGTTTCCACCAAAGTTGTTCTGAGTTACGTTGGCTTTGTAGTCCGAAGGCTGTTGTTCGCCCCGTAATAAAAAGGTTTGGGCAATTTTATAAATGGCATCCATTTTTTGCAGACCGGATACTTGGCCTGACAGGACGATGGAACCTTCGGAAGAAAGCACTTTGGGCGATTCATTCGGGAACAGTTCATGCAGCTTGCTCTTGAGGCCATCCAAGTCATGGGTGACTTCCACTTCGATAGTTGGGTTGCGTTCACAGGGACCTTTTCCGCACAGGCGGATCACATTGGTGCTCCCCAGCTTTTTTCCCAAAATATACAAGTGGGTTGGGTCCAGAATGGTAACATCCGCCACCTCCGGATTGCCCACTGTTACCCGGTCGGTTGCAGAAGACAGCTTGATGAAGCTGGTTCTACCTACCGTGACTTTAACGGAGTCGTCTGCAGAGAGGCTGAAAGGTGCGCCTGCCAATATCAAGGCAGTGAGTAGTCCTGCGCGGCCTAGGATGATGCGCCTTTTAAAATTGGCGGCGAATTTGATTGGACTGGTCATGTTGACTCCCTAAATCGTTTTTTATTGTTGTTTAGTGCTACGCGGCAGCTAAGGTTAAATCCGCTGTTCCGAGCATACGTAACCTTTACAATGAACCTTGCTCTGGTTCATTCCTCTGATAACTGTAAAAGTCTTGCCTATCGGTGCGGCTCTCGGTATTGGAGGCAGTGCCACGGGAGTAATCGTTTCCGGTTTTTCGTGTACGGCCCTGTCGGTCGGGTTGCGTAAGGCCAGCTGAATCGAACCTTTTTCCTGCGCGCTGAATACATCTTCCGCCTGATGCGGCGTCATCTCCAAAGTGACGGAGCGAACCACGATGGGCTTATTCTTGTCACTCGCCGATTCCTGGTCCACGGCCAAGACTTTGATGTCTTGAACAATGGTTTCGGTACGAATCTCATCGTTTTGCCCCGGCAGCTTCCATGAAGCCAGTACATCGATGTGGTTGTCCGGCAGCAGAAATCCTCCCACTCCGCTAACGTCGTTCACACGTACTGTGAAGGCGCGCTTATTTTCGGGAAAGCCCAAGGAAAATATATTTCCGCCTTTGGGGTCGACCACGCGTCGGTTATTCAGGGGTTCATCTGTGAACACGTTATTGATCGCGACTTTGCCGATAACTTGGGATTTTTCCGTGAACATGTCTTTGGTTACCGTATCCGTCGGCCAGCTTTTTTCGGTCACATCGGCTTCCCCAACTTTCTTCCACTGGGGGATATCCATCGAGGCAACGATCACCTTACTGTATTGCACCTCTTGTACGTTCCCATTTCCTAAAGATTCGACCCAACGTTGCGCGATAAAAACCGCGGCGACGGCTAAAACCAGCGCGATAAAAAAGAGCATGAGTGTTCTGCTGTTCAACATATTCTGTTCTCCTTTCCATAAATTAAGGGGATAGCGGATTGATATTGGCTATCGGGTTTGCCGGGTACTGATGGTTGGTAAATCTCTGCCGGGGCAGAGATCGGGCGCACAAAGTAACTGTTCCAGGCCCGCTCCAGACGTTCGGTCGTTACCTGGTTACTAATGCCTTCATAACGGCATTGATCCATGACCAGGCCCAACAAGTCTCTGGGTTGGCAAGGCAACAGATATCGTTGCTCATGGCGGTAAAGATCAAGGACGTAGCGAAAAGCTTGTGCATCGAATGCGACGGCGTGTTTCTCGCACATCTGCCGCCAAATGGCTTCGTATTCCTCAGGAGTGAGCACCTCAAATCGCACCTTGTATCCGAGCCGGCGTAAGAAAGCCTCGTCGGCGAGTTCCAGCGGATTCAGGTTGGTTGAGAAAACCAGCACCACATCGAAAGACACTGGAAACCGGGTACCGCTTCCCACTGTCAGGTAATCCAGCTTTTGTTCCAACGGCACAATCCAGCGATTGAGCAAATCCGTAGTGTCAACCCGTTGCCGGCCGAGGTCATCAACCATATAGATGCCGTTGTTCGCCTTCAGTTGCAGCGGCGCGAAATATTGTTTTGTCGTTGCATCATGCGCCAATTCCAGCATGTCCAGAGTCAATTCCCCGCCGGTGACTACCGATGGACGTCGGCAGCGGGCAAAACGCGGATCGTGACCGTCGTTCAACATGAGTTGACTCGCTTCGTTCGCTGCAACCACGGGATGATGAATGGAGGGGTCGAAAAATTGCACGACATAATCGCCCACCGCCAGTGCATAGGGAATCAGCACCGTATCGGCTAGTAAACTGAGCAGATGCGTCCCTATGTAAGTCTTGCCGGTGCCCGGCGGGCCATAGACGAAGATGGGGCGGCCGGAGTGCATTGCCGGCCCCAGTTGGTCGAGTATCGACTTCCGTATCACAAAGCCTTTGAAAACCCGGGCCATGTCTTCGCATGTCACAACGTTTCGGTGGATGGATTGCGCCTGCACGACGCGTTCATAGAGTGCTAGCGGTACCGGCGCGTAACCTACGTAACCGCTCTTCAATTGGGCATCCAAGGCCAGGTTGCGTCCCCGTTCGGTCAAGGTGTAACGCAGCAGGGCGGAACTTTCGTGGGGGCTAAGCACCTCGATATAGCCGGATGTGCGCATGAAGTTGAGCAAGCTTTCCAGAACCGGCCAAGCCAGCGCAGTTCGTTCGACCAATTGCTGTTGGTTGAGGACGCCGCTCCAATAAAAATGTTTGGCCAGCAGGTCGCAAAGGAAATCCTGTGTCAATCCGGTCTCGGCGAGGTTACGAGGCCGCGGGGCGATTTGACGAGAGGTATCGTTATGCATCGACATCTCCTGTTAAAATTTCAAGAAAAGTATCCAGTCGGCCTACCCATGCCAGAGCCGCCAATGTTCCAAGAGCAATGGCCAGTGCATAAGGGAAAAGTAGCGTGGAAGACTCCCCTTGCTTAGGCGGCACATAAGCAACCCTACCGGTGGTGAACAGGCATGTGGCCATTAACCCATAGCGGCGCGCGTAGTCAGTCAGTCCGCCTTGCGCAGCCAGTAAGGCTAAAGCCGCAATGGAGCCTGTTCCGGTAGTTAAAGCCACCGCGAGCAAGCTATCCGGCCATCCGAGAAAGGCTCCTACAGCCGCCATCAGCTTCACGTCTCCAGCCCCCATCCAGTGCATGGCATAAAAGGGTAAAAGCAAGAACAGCCCCGTGCAAAGCCCAGCCAGTCCGTTTAAAAATCCGCTCAATCCGTGTAACCAATATTGGAAAATAATCCCTAATACGGCTGCAGTCACGGTTAATGTATTGGGTAGGCGGTGACGCTTCATATCGATAACGGCAGCCGCTATCAAAACAGTTAGAAGAACCCCAGTTGGCACGCTGTCTAAAGTCATATCTACACTCTTTTGTTATTCTTGTTTATGGAGCGAAAACCATGTCGTTCTTTAAGGCGTTCGCATTAAATTTGTAGCGTTTAGATTTACGGCTCAATACATGAACTTGTTCCAGGCAGATTCCTTGATAAACCAATTAAGGAAAAATAAAGGATTTTTTAAGTTCAAATTGATGTTGCTAAACTTGATCAGAAGTGAGATATTTAAACAGTAATCGGTGAGATAAATCGAAATAAAACGGAATGACGGGGAATTATACGGAATGAGAAATAAAAATTTATTTCAAAATATGCAACAAAAAAAACAGCGATTTTTTACATAACGGCACTAGCAAAATGACGATTAAGAATTGCCATAATCTTATTTTTATCATCATTAGAAACACCTAAAAAAGGTCTCGCTGGAATATCACCAAAAAGATGATGAAATTCACTTTTTGCACCGCCAAATTGTTGCATAGCCGCATACTCCATTGGACTGCCAACTTCTAATGCATCAGTACCGATCAAATTGTAATTAATCTGATCCTGTAGCTTACCACTTCGACCAATTAAGGGATCATCGCGCCCTTTCATCCATTCGAAACCATCAAATTTATGAACAAAATTGATAGTGACATCAGAATTTTCTTTCCACTGCTGCCCATCAGGACCTGTTTTAGTGAGAAAACGCTGCTTAGTCGATTCAATCAGTACATCGCCGATATCATCTAACGCTGGCCGCAAATTACCTGTAGCTTGTTGCAAAGCCTGCAAAGCTCTTTGAATTTCGTCATCGTTAAATTCAATTGAACTCACAGCGGATCAGCCAACGCTTCAGCCAACAATTGCTTTGCATATTCCAGCGCCGAATCTCTTTGATCGGACTGAGGCATACTAATCAACTTATCAATCCACGCTTGAATCTCATCAGGTGCCGAATAATGGCCGACAGGTGGGTCTATTAATACATAGCTCATACTATTTAAAATGCTCCAATAACTTAACAAGCGTTTGCTCAACCTCAGACGGTAAGTCAAGCGTACCATTGACATCATAAGTAATAACGCCGGATGCCTTTAATACCGTATTTACCAAATGAGCATGAAAAAGATCGGCATCAGCTATAGTCAACTTATTTGCTCGAATTAGCGGCATAAAGTAATGCTTCAAAACACCATCAACATGTGAATAAAGGTCCTGAAAACGCTTAATATTGAGCATGCTGCCAGAATATTCAACCTCATTATGACCCATTGCATAGATTTCAGCATCAATCACATTCGCTAATACCCAATCTTCTTTTGACAGCGATCGCCCACCGGGATGATTATGCACCAACACGACGCCTGGCGCATCCCGCATCTTTTGCATCTCAGCCTCGGTAAAACCGACATAACTGTTTCCGCCCCTTTTCTTAACTAAAATATTGCCAGCATCATCATAAACATAAGCAAACTCGATTTTATTATCGGCATTTTGCAAACCATTAGTCAGCACATAGTCACGAGCGGCCTCTAAAGTACCGGAAACCTCTGCTTTGAACGCCGATGCTAATGGAGCAGGTAAGCTTGCAGCCTTATTATCGATAAACGGCTGCAACGTTTTAGATACACTCGCTCCGGGCGGATAATCCCAACCGTAATCGACGCCAGCTGGCAGCACATGTTCATTGCCGTACCGATCCTTATATATTTTAGTACTGGGGACGGTGCGTTTAATGCCGTCCTTATCTATATAAGAATAGGTATCGCCGGTAGGGCCAATTTCGCCGTGATATTCATCAGCCGTAACCGCTGTGATGCGACAGCGGCAACCCCAGCCATTGGGCGGAAAATGCGTCTGCCAGAACGGATCATCATAACGCAAAACCATACCTGACCAGCTTTGATGCAATGGCCGTGGATGCCTGACCGTATCATTATGAACATATTTCCAGTAAGGCCGATTTTGCAACAGATCAGGATCGGTTAATTGCGCATAGCGACCAGCAGCATAACTGGCCGACAAGTTAGTGTTATAAATGACGCGAGCCCGCCAATCACGTCCCGCCGCCGTATCGCTGCCTGTCCAACCTTCCCAGCCGTGTTTTTGCACGATGCCCGCGAACTCCTTGCGGAACCATTCGATACTTTTACCATCCGCTATCGCCTTATCGACTGCGCCGCGAAGATCGTTAAGCAGATCGGCCTTAGTAGCACCCGCTACAATAAAAGCGTGGTCATGAGCGCTTTTGATGATGTCATCGTAATGCTCGGACGGCAGATTAATTTTCTTGCGAAAAAAATCTAGTTGATCCTGGAACGGCTTGTTAAACTTGCCGTCGCCACGGGCGTTAAACGCAACCTGAGTTGGGGAGAGAATTAACGGCATTCCTTCACCAATTGTTTGATAATCGAATCAGTAGTTGCAATCGCATCATCGATCTTACGTTGACGCTCAACTTTCCACCGACAATTCCAATCGTGCGTCCTCATAAATTTATTTAACACGGTTTGAAATTGGCGTTTGTTTCTGCGCTTACTCTCCAAACGCTCGTTAGCTCCACAGTGCTCGCACTCGAATACGACGCAATTGTTTTCAGCAAAAATGAGCATTAGCCGTTTTCGCTCACATCAAACCGCCCCGACAATTCAGCCACCGAGAACCCCAGCGCCATAACACTTTCCAAAGCCTTACTATCCAGATCCCCATAACCATTGAGCAGCTGATCGCGCAATGCTTCCAGCGACTCAGCCTCACCGGCCAACGCCGCAATTTGATCCACCATCGACTTAATCGCCGGCCCCGCTTCAACAGCCATCTGATCCGTCATTGACGATATCGGCGACGTATCAATATCGGCCTGCTGGGCAGGATTATCCCCCTGCCCAGGCTGTACTTTTGCGGGGCCGTTCATCCCGCTCACGGTAGTATTCATATCACCGGCCAATGCAGCCAACGCCGCCGCTTGCTTTGAGCTATTAGCAGGCGGAACCGGTTGAGCCGCAGGCGCAGCCGCCGTCAAAACTTCCTCATCGCCTTCCGGTTCCGGAATCTTTAGCTTTGAATAAGCGTAACGGGTCGGAATTCTCAGGCCGATACCCGTCAACTTAGGCAGCGCATTCGAATAAAGCTCCAGATCATCCGGCTCCTGCGTATCGGACACAAACGACGGGCAACGGTTATCAGCAAACAGCCCGTTCAGCATGGCCATCGGATACACCAAGTGCGTGCTCAGCGTATTATCCAGCTGCGTAGCATCATCATCGCGAATATCCAGCCGCACCTCATTATGCACATCGCCCAGTGAGCGGTTGCCGTTGGCCGCCGTCGAACTGGTCAGCGTGCCCCCCAAAATCGCCTTGGATACACTGGCCTCGCACCAATCGATCATCACCTTAAAAGATTCGGCGTTGCCCGATGCTAAAACCTGCTGCAACTCAACCTGCATCGTCTCCGGAATAATGCCCGCTGCATGGTGGCCGATACTCAACACTGCCCTCAGCAGATCACGTTTAGCTTTATCATCAGCGCCGTCCGGATATTTACCGATGCGGATCGGCAAACCGTAAATCTCCAAAAACTCAGCCAAATCACGCACCGAGTAGTTTTTGTACAGGTATGGCCATACTAATGATCGATGCAAACCCGCCCTGGCCAGATAACCCGAACGCGATTTATGGATATGCGCAATCCAACCAAACGGCTGCAACGGCACACCGTACAGCGTGCTGGAATCTCGCAAATGCAGCGTATTACGATCATCCTGAGGCGTGGTAAACCACGTCGGCGGCCGATGCACTACCTGATTCGGAAACCACTTATCCTGCACATTACGGCCCCAGCCCAACTCAATACACGAATAGCCATGCCCGATCGCATCCAGTGCATCAAAGCGGATTGCGCCAATATCCAGCTCATCGCTGATCAGCGCTTCTAGCATCTTAGTGTTCTTTTTTTCCGTGGCTGTGGCATCGCGCGGCGGTTTCAATGCCCAGTCCAGCTTTTTGACCGACATTTTCCGCTTGCCCAGTTCCGAGCCGATATGCGTATCCTTTTCTTCCATATCCATGAAAAGCTCGGCCTGAGCAATCATGTCGCCGCGCTCGGCGGCCAGCAATATCTCGGCCAATCTAGCCGGCGTCAGGCCTTTTGATGGATGCTCGGCAAACTCCCTGTGCAACTGTGCCGATTGTGGGGAATCGGTTTGCTTCTCCTTCACGTCGGCCGGTGTAATCGGTTTTCCAAAACGGTCCAAAATCATTTACCAAGCTCCGTCGCGTTCAATATTAAAATCGTCTTTTTCCCAGTAGCGGTCGTCTTTGCTGGGCATGGGGTTATGTTCTATGACATTAGACTTACAGTTGCGCACCGCAAAATCAGCCAGCGCTAATCCGATTGCATAATCGCCGTGCCGTGCAATACCTTCTTCGTTTTCAGTGGCTTCTTTGGGTAGCTTGATAATGCCGTCTATTCGTTCAAGATCGCGTAAATCCGACTCATGCTCAGCATCACGCGGAATATCTATCATGTCGTCTTCAAACAACTGTACAAATGCGCCCATATTGTCCCGGTACCACGCTTGACTAAACATAACCTGCTCTACGGATTTATGTTTTTCCCAAGTAAGTTCAGCTAAGTTCTGCCCTGGGCCAGTAGCATCCATAGCGCCGCCGCTGAACCGGGGCAGCAAAGGGATCAAATACCAAAGAATTTGCTGCTGTTGCTTAATCGGGCAATTGTGCAGCTCAATAACAAAAGGCACCTTGCGGCTTAAATCCATTTTCTTTATCAACGGCACGATGACCGATAAATGCCCGGTGCGGGCAAAGTCCATCCCAAAATAATGCCAATCTGTTTTCGATAATGCATAAATGCAGGGGTCAAGGTCTCGCTTGATCCATGCATCAATTTCTTTTATCCGAGTCTCCAGTGGCCAGTTTTTAAAATCATCGTCAAACGTCAGCCGCAATACTTGCCGCACTTCTCTCATCGCCCGCTCAATCCATAGTCCTGGAATCGCCGAGCCTTCGCCGTCGCGCGGGATAACATCCAACTCTTCTAGCATCGCTGCTTTGCGCGGTCCATAACCCTTACGGATACGCAAATACCAATCCTTTTTTCCTTCCTCGGTCGGCTCAATCCCTTGCATAAAGCAGACTCGCTCATACAGGCCATTGGCAACACATTCGTCAAAAGTAATTTTAAATACGGCCGCAGCCGAACCGTACAGGCCTTGGCGTATATCGCGAATCAGCTCATTAAACGGATTCTTTAAGCCGCGATGTGTACTGATAATGCGGATTTTTCCGCCCCAAATCAGCAATGCCGTACACGATTCAATAACACTGCGTACATCTTTATGCAGCGCCGCCTCATCAATATCGACGATGCCTTGTAAGCCGTGTATATTCTCTGGTCGGCTTGATAAGGCCGTAATCCGGTAACCGGAAGCGAAGCGCACCCGAAAGGCCGTGATTTGCTTCGTCGTCTCGCCTTTTGTATCCTGATCTTCAAAGATAAACTGCTCGATCTGCGAAACGCCTTCGCCTTGCGCAGCAACAATAATCCGCGCAAACTTAGCGACATAGCCAATAAACTCAAGGCCTTTGTCTTTTGTGTCTCCAATGTAAAACACATTAGAGCCGCCCGCAGACTTACGCGATGCCGCCGTAATCGTGTCATCGAAAGCCGTGGCTAAAGTAATCCCAGATCGGCGGCATTTTTCTGAGGCAGCCAAATCGACCGAGTGGATCAACTTGATCCATTCGACTTGATGCTTCATGAATACCCCCTCATCAAGGGGATTGAAGTTATCAGGAATTGATCTTACCGATTCCGGCAATTCATCCCATTCGATGATCCGCTGGGTATCGTTTAACGGCGCTATCTGGCTCATTACACGCCCATCAAGACTTTTTCACGCCAAAACCTGGCTTGATCAACATCCAGGCCTTGGGCTTTGGCTGCCTCACCGACACGCTCTGCGGCGGCTTCCAAGGCTTCACGCTTGATTTGCGCTTCAAACTCCCGCTTCCATTTAGCCGATCCGATCGCCGATCGGTTTAAATCCGCAATAGCCCGTACCAGCTTAGGAATTGCAGCCATACGATCACCGATCTCCAGCCCGCTGACTTCCTCAAACATATCCATAATCTGATCCATCGCCACCATTTCATTCGCTTCCATCAATGCGGCTTTCTCATCGTCGGATGCACCGCGTAAGGCTTTGGCGATTTCCATCCGTTCACGAGCCCGAGATAAAGACTTTTCCATCTTGGCTTGCAGATCGGAACCGTGACGAAACACAGCCGTTTTGCTAATCTGAAAGCCTTGTTCCTTAAGCCATGCAGCCAAGCCTTCATAGTCGCTAAACGCTTGATCAATCAGACGGGCATTCAGGGCGGTCAATACCGCTTCCGGAAGCTGAGAAACTGCGGAACGTGGCGGCATTACTTAGGCTCCGGCCTTGCGACGCCCGGCACGCTCGATAAACCTTGTTCCACATCACCGCCTCGGGCAGTCAATGTGGCAAACCAAACCCCGTCAGGCTGTTTAGCCAGAACCAAACCTTGCTCATGCAACCATTGAAGATCCGCGCGCAGCACATCTGTTCCGACGGGTTCCGCGCGCTCTTTTAAAGCGGTTTTGATATTGCCTTCGTGCAGCGTATAAGCAGTGGCAGCCGCAAGCAGGGATAAAATAGTTAACCGCCGGTTAGCGGTCATAAAATCGCTATAAGCCATGTTAAATCCTTAATTGCTGTGAGTGCGCCAAAAGGTATCCATGCGCGATACCTGTTTTTCCAGGCCTTCGAGCATAGCTTTTTGACCCGATAAATTGGATGCCATCCCAGCAATAGACTCAGATACCTTACGCATTTCATCGTAAATCTTGCCCAAGTCCTCATGCTTTGGCTGATTACGCAAATCCGACTCTACCTTTACCAATCGTTCAGAATGATCGTCCAACTGTTCATCCAGGCGTTTCTCCATGGTATCCAGCTTGTCATCTATGTGACCTTCGAGCTTGGTGACACGCGCCAGCGTCTTGTCATTGCGCCGATCAAAATACAACCAAATCACGAATATCCCTGTTAAGACCTTATAGATAACGTCCAGCCATTCACCAACGACATTAATACTCATCGCAAATTCCTTTCTTTAAGTTCTTCAGCCCGCTTGCAGTCCACACACAATTCCACGCCCGGAACGGCTTCGCGCCTATCGTCAGGAATCACATTGCCGCACTCCTCGCAAAACTCAGCCGACACCGCATTAGGATTCACCGCTGTAGCCTGCTGATGTTGCAGCAACGATAAATCCTGATAAAACTGCTCGGCTTGCTCGATGCGCTCATCCTCATTCATGTGCTCAGGAGGATTAAGCAGTGTTTCCAATCCCTTCATCTATCCGGTTCCTTGGTTGAATCAATAATCACTTCCAGCTCCTCGGTATACTGCCAAAGCAGCCGGTTACGCTCTGCTAAGCGGCGATACACATCATCACTCAGACTAGTCAGTTCTGCTGCCGTTATCGCCGGCAGCACCGGTCGCGACGGACGACTCAGCGCCACTATCTGCGGCACCAGCACCGTCGCCGGACCTTGGCAAGCCACCCCAGTCATTGTCAAAATCAGAGCGATCAGCCAAATGTGCATTGTCTTCAATCGTTTCATAGCGTTGTGCCTCGTGCAGTGCATGCAGCCGTTTATCCAGATCTTCCCTGTGTTGATCCCTTCGTGTGACCGCGGCGTTGATAGTTTGCTGGGTTGCCAATTCATGGGACTTACGATCCGCGCGATTGCGGTAAACCAACGTCGCAATAACCAGCCCCATAACAACCAAGGCGCCGACAAAAAAAGTAATCAGCATGATCATTGGCTTACCCCATTGGCAGCAGAGGCTTCCATGCGCTTAAACTTACGATCTAGCCCCACGTAGCCCATGCCATTCGTGATCAGCATCCCCGCATCACCTGCCTCCATCATTCCCACTGCAAAGCCGACGACACCCATCGCAATCGCCAACCAACCGGCTGTTTTAGTTACCCAACTTTTCATTATTTATGCTCCGCAACTATTTAATTGATAAAAACAGCGAGGCGCATATAGCGCCCCGCATGCCGAAAGCTACACGCCCCCGTAATCAACAGCATGGCTCAACCTGGACACGGCAGGACTGGCATAACCGTCGCCGTCAGGATCGTGCGCCTTCGCGGATTGATGAGATCGAGGATGCCTGCTGCCATTATGCAAAGACAAGCAAGGCCAGCCAGCATCATGCGCCACCAATATAAACGGCGTATCCGGCACCTCCCACGCATGAACATCGGACGGCGTGACTGCTTCCGCTGCCGAGTCACCGATAGTTAGCGTCGAGGTCTGATAACGAACCGGTTCCGCCTGCAAGGCCGGCGCAAACAGCAGCGATAGAAAAAGGCAAAAAGCCCAGGTTAGTTTGTGCATTGTTTCTCTCCCGTTGGTGATAATTAACAGTGCGAGGAGATGATAGGCGTTAGCGCAAATAGCAGGTATGCGAAGCACTGCTCATGCCCTACTTAGTGCCAGATGCGTAGACTTCAGGACGGATAACTACGCCCAACGGAGGCACAAACATGATTAACAGCCGAAACCCCAACGACCTGCACCCACACGTTGCCGCCCTATGCCATGCCTTTATTACCGCCTGCGCGCAGCGGGGTATCGATGTCATCATCACCAGCACCTACCGCGATAACGAATCGCAAGCGGCGCTGTATGCCCAAGGCCGCACCAAGTCAGGGCCAAAAGTGACCAACGCCGCTGCCGGGCAGTCGTTTCATAACTATCGTTTAGCGTTTGATTTTTGCCCGATCGTCAACGGCAAAGCGGCTTGGAGCAATGCCGCACTGTTTAAAGAGTGCGGGAAGATAGCGGAAGATATCGGCTTGGAGTGGGCCGGAAATTGGAAGAGCTTTAAAGAACTGGCGCATTGCCAATACACCGGCGGGCTGACGCTGGCTGACCTGCAAGCGGGTAGACGCCTTGTCTGAGCCAGCGCCAGGAGATTAGGAAATGGACAAAGCTTATAACCTCGCTTCTGTTAAGCGCCTTGTTATGCGGATACGGTTAGCATTAAGAACAAATGAGTCTCAGATAATGGCTGTCCTGATGTTTACCTGTGTAAATGGGATAGCACTAGTAAAACGCACGGGCAATACGCCGATATGGTTTGTTGTGGCAGTGATGGCGTTTTGGCCTGTGCTGGCTTTTGTCTTGAACCTTGTAAACCCGTTACCTGACGATGATGCATAACAGCCCGTATGCAACCCAAGCACGGCTGCAACGGGCCAGCATGCACCATGCCGCGATCAAGAGCTATTACCTGAAGAAAGGCAAAACAGAAGCGGATTGGCAGGAAGTGTGCGCCGATCCGCGAAAATTCAACCGCGTCTGGCGAGAGATGCTGCAACTACCGCCCGGCGACATGCCGCCGCCGGAGGCGTTTAGGAGATAAAGCTAAGTATCTTATTTAGTTAGCTATGGCTTATTCAGTACGTAGGCCGGAATAAGCCGGTTTGAGCGGTAGCGAGAATCGGTGTTTCCGGCAACACCGCCCAGATTCGCCGGAAACGCTACCACGCGCTACGCTTGGGTAGACTTATTCCGGCCTACAAGATGACTTAATAAAAAGATGAGGAAATAATTATGGTGATGTGTTCAATGTGCAAAAAAGTACCCTGCCGCTGTTTTATTGGCCGCCCGAAACCTAATCCCCTCAGCAGAAAGGGAACGGATATGCTTAATTCATCAAGCCCGTTCCGCATTAAAGAACTGCCTACAAGACGGACAACAAGCGACCGGGCCATCGGCGGCGGCGGGGTAGAGCAACAACACCATTTTTCGCCCGAGGTCAAAGCACGGCTGACACAGATAGTGGACAGGCTCGCGGTGGATGGCTTCGGCCATATCGCCTTTGGTCTGGATAACATTGAGGCGGTAAACCATCTTGCCGAGACC
>DATBQB010000062.1:0-84160 GCA_036561025.1 Methylobacter sp.
GACGAGGGTGGGGAGCCTATCTACAAACAAGCTCAGAGCTTAAGGCCGGATCGGCTTCCCCAGAAAATCACTTATCACTATAAACTTTTTTGTGTCACATAATCCTGTGTTTTAGAGATGTATTTAATATACAAGGCCGGATTTTCTTCTTTCCAGCCGTAATAATGTTTTTCGGAGGTTTCGATAGTGCCGTAACGCAAGCCTTCGGTGTCGTTACCAGCCATCATCAGTTGCATAGTGGTAAAAAAATCACGGATAAAGGTCAGTTTCTGGTTATCCAGGTTCTGACGAATTCCTTCAGTCACTGAAACCGAAGAGCGTTTTAATTCAATCACACGCCCAAGGCGATGCCGTTGACATACAAGACGATATCCGGGCGCTTGCTGTTTTGGCCTTTTACCGACACCTCTTCGGCAATCGCAAAGTCGTTATTTAGCGGATTGTTCCAATCCACCAACCAGACGGTTTTGGTGTTTTCGCCCTGGCCTTGCGACACTTTTACGCCATAGCGCAGCAAGCTGTAGACTTCTTTATTGGCGTGATAAAGCTTCTTGCCATCGCCCATACCGGCCGCTTGCTTGAATTTACGTATGGCATTAGCCGCCATCGTTTCATCCACGCCTTGTTTGCTTAGCCAAGATCGCAAATAAGCTTGTTCGATATTGGAGTTATCGGCGCGGTCTTGCCAATCGCCGTAATAGGTATAACCCAATTGATCCTGGAATAATTTCACCACGCGCTTTTGCGTGGCGCGTTCGCGTTGGCCTATGGTGCTCATATCAGTCGCGTTCTCCCCGTCAGCAATTCCTGCATCATGCCTTGTTTGAGTTGTTGGGTTTTATGTAGGCGATATTGTAGTAATTCGATCTCATCATCCATAGTAGAAAGGATTTCTGAGATTGCCTCTTGCTCAGTTAATGATGGCGCGAAAAACTCAAATGTAACAAAATCTTTTTGATACAAATGCGTGATCGTTGATCCTGCCGTAATCCTATTTAGAAAATTATCAAAGATTCTTGATGATAGAATATAGAATAAAAATAATGGATAAAATGATTCTTTGACTGGTCGTATAACAAAGACACCACTATTTAAAGTGGCGGGCGCACCTAATTTATCAACATAGCCAACCTTACCAATAGTTCCATCTTTTGTAAGTAGTACATCTCCATTTTGAAGCTGTATATTTCTATCTTGGCTATATCTCCACTCATCCACATAATGGCATGTAGACCAATCGACTCTCCCACCTTTAAAGTCGGTACCAGTAACTAAATAAAAGTCACCTTGATCCAAATACTCATTTGTGGTCAAAGCCTGCCAGCCAATTCTTGCTTTAAGAGTAGCATGTGTATTCATCGAAATTATCGACCAATCGCCTTCAAATCCAGGCAGGCGTTTTTTTCCGGTGAGCAGTTGCTGCATGGCGGCGGTTTTGATAGCGCGTTTTTTAGTGATAAGTTTTTCTAGTGAAGTAATCAGGACATCGACATCGGATAGTGAGTTAGCGATTGCAGTTTGTTCTTCTGTATTAGGCAGTGGTAATGGATATTCTCTAAGTGCTGGCAGATCAACACCTGTTTGACCTGATGATCGCCTAGATAGTGCATCCATCAAACTAAACAGATTTTCATTCTTTATAAAATGATAAAAAAACTCTTTATCAAGTTTTTCACATGGACTTGCCTTGATTAGAGCGACATTATATGCCCCCTTAATTCCTCTTAAAATTTGGAAGATAGGTGGACCATAACGGCCAATCATTACATCATTTTCGTCACATGTTTTTCTTGCTAGGCTTTCAGGTATATAAGTCTCGTACTTATCTGACTTGTAATCCCTAATCTGAATCAATCTTATGTAGCCAGCACAAGACCTAAATTTAAAGGTGTTTTTATTTGGCTGTGAGCCGCCAGAAAATGAGACTAACTCACCAACCTTATGAGGCTGCCAGCCTGCGGGTATCTTGCCTATATCCGTTTGATAGAATTCGTTACTCACCACACCAACCCCATCTTTTTCAGATGCTCATCGACTTTGGCGCTGAGTGTTTCCACTTGTTGGGTTAACTCCGGCAGTGGTGTTTCATAACGCTCTTCCAATGTTTTTACGCGGTTGGCAAGCTGCTGCGTCACGCGCTCTATTTCCGTGACGATATGGGCTTGCAGAGTTGCCAACCATTTATCTTGAACAATCAGGATTTTATTCTCGGCCTCGGTGAGTTTGGCGTATTGCTGGAAGACTTTTATATCCAAGGCTTCCTGGGCAATTTTCACCAAGCTTTTATTATTGGCTTCTGTTTCAAGCAGTTTTTTCACTTGTTTAAGTGCTTTAATTTCATCGGCATCGGTTGCGTGTTTTTGCCTTGCGGTGACGCCGGCTTTAGTGACTTTGCCGCTGTCGTTTAGGGCTGCTTCCAGCAGGCCTTCTTCCACCGCATGTTCTTCGACATAGGCTTCCAAGGCCTGGGTGCTGGCATCGGCTATGGCTTGCAGAGCATCGATTTCGCGTTGTTCATCGGCAAAATAGCGCTGCACGATTAACGCGGGCGGTATCAGTTCGGCTTTGTATCTTACTTTGTTGATAATCAGGTCCGGCGTCTCTTTTAATTTCTCGCCTTTTTTAACCACCAACTCACGGATGCTGTTGGCCGCTGACCACCATCTTGGGTAATAAAGTAGACGTCGTCTTGCAGGGTATCAAACCAGTAATTCATGATGATCTGGTACATGTCGTAACGGTCTAACAAGGGTGCATCGGTATAGGCATCGAGCAGGCTTTCTGAAATGCGGTGGATGACGTCTTTAGGGAAATCGTTTTGACTGAGCGCCGCTAGATGGGCTTGCTCCTTCCAGCGCTGGAATAAGGCCAGACTTATTTCGGCAAAGTCTTTGAATTCGGGGTGTTCGAGTATGGTGCTTTTGACTTCGGCGGCTTTGATCAGGGCTTTGCTGTAACCTTCCCGGTCTGCGGTGAACAGTGTTCGGCGCAGGCTGGGAAATACTTTCCAGTAGCTATCCAGCGCTTCAAGGTCCGCATTGGGTATGCCGCCGCTGAGATGGGCGCTGAGGTTGTGCAGGTCTTCCGGTGTAGAGCTGTCGATATAACGGGGTATGTTGAGGTTGTAGTCGTTGGCTTCGATTTCTTTAAAGCCGACCATGCGACTGTAGCGGCTTTTGGGGCCGTCTTTCATAAAGCCTTTGCTGGCATCGATCATGAAAATGCCGCTTTCAGGATTGTCCAAGCGCTGTTTGGCACCGGCCTTATCGATCACAATAATACAAGCGGGAATGCCGGTGCCGTAAAACAGGTTGGCCGGCAAACCGATGATGCCTTTGATATAACCTTGTTTAATCAGGTTGCGGCGAATATCGACTTCGGCATTGCCACGAAATAACACTCCGTGCGGCAAAATCACCGCTCCTTTACCGGTGCTTTTCAGGGATTTAAGGATGTGCAGCAAGAAGGCGTAGTCGCCGTTTTTTTCCGGCGGGATGCCGTATTCAAAGCGGGCGTATAAATCTTCTGCCGGTTTAAAACCTGTATTCCAGGCTTTAAACGAAAACGGCGGATTGGCGACGGCGAAATCGAAGGTTTTAAGTGCGCTGTTATCGTTCTTGAATTCAGGTTCGGCCAAGGTGCTGTGACCGCCGGGGGCGATTTCGGCATCGGCATTGTTGTGCAGGATCATGTTCATCCGGCACAGCGCGGTGGTGGCGACGTCTTTTTCCTGGCCGTAGATGCTTAGGCCATTGCGGGCTTCATCGGCGGCTTTTAATAATAGCGAACCGGAGCCGCAGGTAGGATCGTAAACGGTTTGATCTTGAGTGGTGTCTTTAGTGATGCCCACCACTTTAGCCAAGATGCGCGAAACTTCTGCCGGGGTATAAAACTGGCCTTTGCTTTTGCCGGATTCGGTGGCGAAGTTGCGCATCAGGTATTCATAGGCGTCGCCCAGCAGGTCGTCGCCCTGGGCATTGTTGCCGCCGAAATCCAGCCCTTCGAATATGCCGATCAGCTTGGAGAGTCTATCGACCATTTCCTTGCCTTTGCCAAGACGGTCTTCATCGTTAAAGTCGTTATCTTTGTTGGCGAGCCACGGCAGCTCGTTTTCCTTGGCGATGCGGTCCAGCACGATGTTGAGTTTTTCGCCGACTTCTTTATCGCCCTTGAGTTTAATTATATCCGGGAAGGTACAGCCTTCCGGCACCACGACCATGGCTTTGGGGGCGTTCAGGTATTTATCGGAAACGTACTTCAGGAACAGGAAGGTGAGTATATAATCTTTGTATTGCGAGGCATCCATGCCGCCGCGCAGTTCGTCGCAGCTTTGCCATAGGGATGAGTAAAGTTCGGTTTTTTTGATGGCCATTGAGAAATTGTTTTATTGTTATGATCTGCCCGCATACAAAATGAGCAAGCAGCTGTTCATGTTCAATTGCGGCAGGTGCAGTTATAGGTATTTTGTGTCAATCCTGCTTTCGACATTTTACAGGAAGACAAGGCTGGGATGGTTTAAGTCATTTGTTAATGTTGCAATATGCTCATAAAATTTGTTATTAGTTTCTTTATCGACTGTAGTTCAAAATCATCAATGAACCGCCAAGGTGCCGTTACTACATAATGACTGAACCTTAACAGCATCAAGAATAACCCAGATACAATCTCTATTTAATAAAATATAAATTATGACTAAACACAATTATCAAAAGCCGCCACAACAAACTCAAGAGGAGGCGATGAAAATAGCCAGAGGCATCCAGCGCCCAGCTCAAACCAAAGAACAAACCAAGCTGATTGCTCAGGGCATTCAAAAAGGCATTGAGCTATATAAGAAACAGCAAAATGAAAAAGCCAGGGATTTGGACAGGAAACTCAAGAAAGCATCAAGACAAAAACAGCAATTGGCCGAAACGGATGATCATGAAATACAAGAGAGCATCGTTTATCGACAGTCATGGCTCCCTTGGTTGCTATTGGCTCTGACGTGGTTAGGTATTGGCGTATATGTGATTCAATAGCAGGAAATGATTAATCGCCCGTCGTACATCAAATTTAACAATCGCTAAATAAATCCATTTGCCGGCAATGAGTTTGCCCGGACGTGTTTTCCAGCGATGACAGCGTTATTCCCAGCAGGCGGACACTGCGGCCGCCTACGTCGGTATTTTTCAATAAGTCCTCAAGAATAAAACCTAGGCTGGATGTTGCTGTAATGATATGCGGTAGCGTCCGGCTGCGGGTAATCTGGACAAAATCATGATATTTGATTTTTACCGTCAGGGCATGGGCGACCAGTTTCTTTTCGGCGACTTTGCTTAACGCTTTTTCCAGCAGGCTTTGCAAATGCATAAGGACATCCTGTTTAAGCTGAATATCTTGTTGAAAAGTAATTTCCACCCCTATCGATTTTCTGATGCGATGGCTGCTGACGGGGCGGTTATCTATGCCTCTGGAAATGCTGTAATAGTGCAGTCCGGCTTTGCCAAAGTAGTGCTGTAACATTTCCAGCGGCTGGTTCTTCAAGTCCTTGCCGGTTTTGATGCCCAGCGATTGCATTCTTGCCGAGGTTGCCTTGCCTATGCCATGAAATTTTTCTATCGGAAGCTGTTCTGCAAAGTAGGCGCCCTGCTCCGGGGTGATTAGATAAAGCCCGTCCGGTTTGTTGATGTCCGAGGCGATCTTGGCCAGGAATTTGTTATAAGAAATGCCGGCCGAAGCAATCAGCTGGGTTTCCAGCTTAATCGCCGCCTTGATGGCTTTGGCGATTAGTGTTGCAGAACCTTGATACAAGCTCACATTAGTGACATCCAGATAGGCTTCGTCCAGAGAAACGGGTTCAAAAAGATCGGTGTATTCGGCAAATATTTTTCGAATGGCCATTGATGCTTCTTGATAAGCTTCGAAGCGGGGTTTTACAAATATAGCTTGCGGACATAAACGATAAGCGTGAGCGGAAGACATTGCAGAATGGATGCCGTATTGTCTGGCCTCATAGCTGCAAGTTGCGACAACGCCGCGAGAGTCGGGCGCGCCGCCGACGATCAGCGGCTTGTTGCGGTATTCTGGAAAATCGCGTTGCTCTACGGCCGCAAAAAATGCATCCATATCAATATGAATGATTTTGCGGGTAGAGCTCATTTGCGACTGCACGGATGCAGGAGGTAGAGCACCAACAGTAGGCGCTTTAGGCGATGCAGGAGCAATTGCCGAGTGTTATTTTGCCGAGCTATTCGTTTCCGGCAGGTGCAGTTCTGCGGTCATATTCCAATCGGAGAAAGGAAAGGGCATGGTTTCGGTATTGAACGTCAGGAACAGTAAAATATGATAAGTATAAGTGGAAAGACTGCGACCGAAATTAAGGATATTGACGTTAGCTTTACCGGTGAGCAATGTTGACGCCACCTGCAAGATGATAACCGCCCAAAGCAACATTCTGACCAGTCCGCCGATAGCCGCGAAAATAAGCATAAAGAAAATCCTTTTCCATGTGCTGATTTGCGTCAAATTGTAGTTTATTTGTTCATCCATCGTAATTTAACCTCGGTTCATAATATCGCGCAAATCAAGAGCCGCCGCGTTGCACCGAGCTATATAATTTGCCATTGACAGGGAGTAGTTGGCGAAAAGACCATAGCCGCTACCGTTTAAAATCATCGGGCTTAAAATAGGGGTTAAAGCATTTTCCAGCGCCTTAATCATGATGTCGACGGTACGCATGGCTCGTTTATCCAATAAAATATCCTCAAAGTCATGTTTGATGGCTCTGAGTATATGCAACAACGCCCAGCTTGCACCGCGCGCCTCATAGAAAACGTCATCAATCTCCAGCCAAGTGACTTTGGCTACGGTGGTGCCTTTTTCATCGGCCGCTTCTCTCTCGAGTTCGGTTAGTCCGGGGCCATAGTTGCTGCTGGCGCTGTTTGCGGTCAAGCGGGTAGAAAGTCCGCCTAAACGCTTGATAACAACTTCGGTGTATTGCCACAAATTGTCAGCACGGGAATAAAACTGTGCCTGTTTTACTGAACCGCCGTATTTTTGCAGACGCTCCATGTACTTATGTAGAGACTCAATGCCTTTTTGATATTCAGCTTCTGTTGACGGAAGAGCCCATGAGTCGTTTTCGTAATAGAAATAAGGCTCGGCAATCGCCAAATCAGGATCTTCGGCCGATTGGGATTGATCCCTGGCAAAGTGATTTCTTAATGCCGATGTGGCGTCACGCAGCATGACTAAAGCGCCGTATTCCCAGTTGGAAATGTTGTCCAAAAATACGCCGGGAGGCGCGACATCATTAGTAATATAACCGCCGCTTTTATGCAATAGAGTCTCGGCGATATGAGCCAAGGTGTTGGTATAGACATAGCCGACAGGCATGTTTTCAGTAGAATGGGTTTCTTCGGCGCGTTTTACAGCTTCGTCCATAACGTTAAACTGCCCAGGCTCTCTACCCCACCAAGCACCCAAGAAGATCAGGATGACCACTACAACCGCGGTAAAAGCGCCTAGGCTCCAGAGTATTCCTTTTGATTTTATATCGTTTAGTGTATCGTTTGCCGCCATTTTCGATGTCCCGTAAAGAGGTTTCGTAGGGTTGAAAATTTTTTCGCCCTTACTGCTTTTTCTATGAAAAATTGGCTACATAGTAGCAGGTTTTTTAGTTATTTGCTTACGGCGCAAACTGCTATAGAGGTTTTTTTTTGGCTCTTGGATGGGCTTTATCATAGATTTCAGCCAGATGCTGGAAGTCCAGATGAGTGTATATCTGGGTCGTACTGATATTGCTGTGTCCGAGCAATTCCTGAACGGCTCTTAAGTCCTGGCTGGATTCCAGTAAATGGCTGGCGAAAGAATGTCTCAACATGTGCGGATGTATATGTTCTGCAATGCCTTTTTTTATGCACCACTGCTTCAGTCTTAATTCAATGTTGCGTTGGCCGAGCCGGGTTCCGCGCATTGAAACAAATAACGCGGGTTCGATAGAGGGGATTTTCACGGCTCGCTGCTGCAACCAGTTTTCAATAGCGGTAACGGCTTTGCTGCCTATCGGTAATATTCTCGATTTGCCGCCCTTGCCTATGCGGACGGTCAATGTATTATCCGGCAAGTCCAGGTCGGTTAAATCAAGCGCCGACAATTCGCTAAGCCGCAGGCCGGATGAATAGAATAACTCGAACATAGCCACGTCGCGGATTTCGAGCAGCGAACTTGTACCGGCTTCCAGCAAACCGGATAACTGATCGACATCCAGGGTTTTAGGCAGTTTTCTGGCTTGTTTGGGTGCTTTAATATGCTGGGCTGGATTGGCAATGACTTGGCCTGCTTTTAACAGGTAATTATAAAAACTGCGAATGGCTGACAGTTCGCGTTGCAGGCTTTTACTGCTCAGACCTTTCCGGTGCCGGCCGGCTATATAAGCGCGAATATCGGTGTGCTTCAGATCGGCCCACTGGGTTATGTCTTTGCCTGTGCAATAGCGGGATAAATGTTGAATATCTCGCCGGTAGTTTTTTACAGTATGTTCCGAGGCGCGAATTTCGACGGTGAGCTGCTTGAAAAAGTCATCCAGCATCAACTCGGCATCAGGGTGCATATTAATTTTGCTGCAACAAAGTGATCAGCCGGGTACCTATAATTTCGCTCATTTGGTTTAAAAACAGGTTGCCCATGCTGTAATGAAACCGGCCTTCTTCCCGGCTGCCGATGGCTAAAATACCTTCCAATTCAGTAAACGCCATCGGAATAATAGCGCAGGATTTCACTTCAAACGCCAACTCGCCGAATAATACTCTCGCCTGAGCCATCGTCGGGCGGCCGCATTTGGGCTGATTACCGGTCAGCTCGCCGGCAAACGGTTCCAGGTCCTTACTGTCCGGCTCAATAAACAGATTGGTAATAGCGGTATCGGGATTGTGTTTGATGATTCGCACTGCAACAAAGTCGATCAAAAAATATTCCGACAGCACCGTATCAAGATTGGCGACCGCTTCTTCCAACGTTGCGGCATCCAGCAGCGCCAGAGTGAGCTTGTGCATGCGGTTCAGAGAGGTATCGTTATCCCGGGCTATCTCTATCAGCGCAGTGAGCTGGTTTTCCATGTCATGATGCCGGCTTCTGAATAGTTCCAGCTGTTTTGAAATCAGGGAAACCGCATTGCCGGTAGGATGAGGAATGCTCATGTGCTCCAATAAACTCAAATGCTCATGGAAGAACTCGGGATGTTTTCGTAGATAGTCTTCAACCTGGGCTGAAGTGAGTTCAGGGAGTTGTTCGTTCATAGCGTTATTCGTCCTTCAAAAACAGAAATAGCAGGCCCGGTCATCAAAACCGGTTCACCGCGGCCCAGCCAGCTGATAGCCAGCGTTCCGCCGGGCAGGTCAACACTGACAGTGTGATCCAGCAAGTTTTGTTCAATGCCGATGACTACGGCTGCACAAGCGCCGCTGCCGCAAGCCAGGGTTTCGGCAGCGCCGCGTTCAAACACCCGCAGTTTGATATGTTGGCGATCTACGACCTGCATAAAGCCGACATTAACCCGTTCCGGGAAAAAAGCATGGCTTTCCAAAGCTCTTCCCAATTCAGCTACCGGCGCGGTTTTAACATCGGTGACTTGAATGACAGCGTGCGGATTGCCCATTGAAACAGCGCCAAAGGCTTTTTCAGTATCGTTAACCTGCACGGTATAAAACCGGGATTCTTCTTCTGCCAGCAACGGGATTTCAGCGGGAGCATGCCTTGGAACGCCCATATTGACAGTGATCAGGTTGTCGGCATCAAAACGCAGCAACAATTGGCCTGAATTGGTATCGACGCGGATTTCATCCTTGACCGACAACTTTTTGTCGCGAACAAAACGTGCAAAGCAACGCGCGCCATTTCCGCATTGAGCGACTTCACCGCCATCTGCATTAAAAATCCGGTATTTGAAATCGGCATTGGCGCTTCCCGCCTTTTCGACCAGTAACAGCTGATCAAAGCCTATGCCAAAGTGCCGGTCGGACAGCAGCCGGATTTGCTCGGATGTTAAGGCGATTTGTTGATTGATCGCATCAATGACTACAAAATCATTACCGAGGCCGTGCATTTTAGTGAAGTTGATCATTTACGTTAAATATAATGGATTTAATTGTTCACCACGAAGACACGAAGAGCACGAAGCTTTATCTTATTTCTTCGTGGTGAATATTTATGTCTTAGGGTAATAAATGTTCGCCCGCCCAAAGTTGCGCAATCGTTTCTCTTTCTCTGATCAAATGAAGATTGCTGCCATCGACAATCAGCTCAGCCAGCCGCGGTCTGGAATTGTAATTTGAACTCATGGTAAAGCCATAGGCACCGGATGAGCGTATCGCCAGCAAATCGCCCTGAGCGATTTTAAGGGGACGCTCTTTACCTAAGAAATCACCGGTTTCACAGACCGGGCCGACAATATCCCAAGTTGTTTCCGCCGCGCTACTTTGCAGGTTTACCGGAATGATATTTTGCCATGCGCTGTATAAAGAGGGCCGCACCAGATCATTCATAGCTGCATCGACGATAGCAAAATTTTTATTGGCTGTCGGTTTAAGGTATTCGACTTGAGTCACCAGAATCCCGGCATTACCGACGATAGCGCGGCCCGGTTCCAGCAAAATCTCAAAATCTGTCCTGAGCTTGCCGAATGGATCGGTCTTGCCAAGGCGCGCTAAAACAGCCTGAATATATTCGGCAGGTTCAGGCGGCTGTTCATCCTTGTAACAAATGCCCAAGCCGCCGCCGAGATCCAGATGGTGCAGCTTAATCCCTTCGGCTTCAAGCGCTGCAACCAGATCCAGAATCTTATCCAAAGCGTCCAAAAAAGGCCGGGTTTCTGTCAGTTGCGAGCCGATATGGCAATCTATGCCGGTCACTTTGATATTGGACATGGCGGCCGCACGGCGATATTCAGTCAAAGCCTGTTGAATATCGATGCCGAACTTGTTTTCCTTTAAGCCGGTGGAGATATAAGGATGGGTTTTGGCATCGACATCGGGGTTTACCCGAAAAGACACCGATGCAATAACGCCGACTTGTCCTGCCAACTGGTTAATCCGGTCCAGTTCGCCGCTGACTTCAATATTAAAACAGCGTATGCCGATTTTTAATGCTGCCAGAATTTCATCTTCGCGCTTGCCGACACCGGAAAACACGATTTTTTTAGGATCGCCGCCGGCGGTAATAACCCGTTCCAATTCACCTAAAGAAACGATATCGAACCCCGAGCCTAAACGGGCCAGTAGATTAAGTATCGCAATATTGGAATTGGCTTTTACCGCATAACAGATTAAATGCGCTTGTTCGCCGAAAGCTCGATCGAAAGCTTTCCAGTGCCGCTCCAGCGTAGCTCTTGAATAGATATAGCAAGGGCTGCCGTATTTATAGACGATGTCCTGAACAGCGATGTCTTCGGCGAAGAGCTCGTTGTTTCGATAATTAAAATAATCCATGGTTATTTGCTTTTTTCGGGCTTAGGTTCTGGTTCGGGCGCAGCTTCAGGTTCAACATGAATCGGTGCTGCTTGATTCGGCAAATAAAGCGGGCCTGGTTGTCCGCAGCCTGCGATAACCGGGATTAGCAGCAAAAGCAGTAAATTATAAGATTTCATGGCGCGCTATCATTCATCATTGTTAGAGAGCATAGTGGAGCGATCGACCGCCTCTACACTCATGGCAAGTAATGGCCGATATAATAAGCTGAATTGGAAGAAAAGGCATTAGAAATGGAGCCACATTTGTGATTCGATCCAGTCCGGACAAGCTGCCTTAAACTGATTAGCGGTCTAAAAATGGTATTTAGTTATTTTCGGGCGAATGCTAAAGCTAAACATTACAGCTCGAACGGATCTCCGAAGGTGGTCGAGGATGCATTTTATGAGTTAATAAGATTTGACCTTGATTCCTGCAAAACAAGCATGTTTTATAAAAAAACATAGGAGTTAAATGCTATTATTTTACAAAAAACACCACCTGACGGACTACGACCTCATGATCGAATCCAAATCCCCGCAGTTAATAACTATTGAAAATTCGCTGGAAACAAACGCGCAAATCTTGGATGCTTCACATTGGGGAGAGGATTTTTCCTGGGAGCAGTTACAATCCATAAGTCATTATTTTAAACCTTATGCTGCATCAAAAGGGACGGTGATCTATGAAGAAGGAGAGATAGGCACCTCTATGGGAATTATTGTTAAGGGAACGATTGGCGTTTATAAAAATAATAAACTGATTTCGACCCTGCGAGTTGGGCGAACTTTCGGCGAAATGTCGGTTATTGATGCGCAACCCCGGTCAGCGACGGCCCGCGCGGAAAGGGAAACTGTTTTTTTGTCGTTGGACAAAGCCAGTATGCTGATCTTGGCAGACAAGCATCCTACTCTGGCGTTTAAAATTGTTTGGAATATTTCCCGTGCGTTGAGCCAGCGACTTAGGCTTACCAGCGCTCAATTGGTGGAGTTTTTGGAATCCAATGTCATCTAATAAGCGCAGTACGCATGGATAAGTATCCCGTCAACTCCAATGACTTTTTTAAAAAGGCTTGTTTTTTTGAAGCGGCCCTGATTTTAGTCGCGATATTTTTAGGTTGGATAGCCAACATCAATCCTTTCGCTTATCTGTATTTCTCAGAATCAGCCATTTTTTACGGTGTGATAGGGGCAATGCCGTTATTTTTATTGTTTCGGATCATGGAGCAGATACAGGCAGAGCCGATAGTAAAAATTAAAAACATGTTATTTGAGACTTTAGGTCCCGGCTTGTACCGTTATCATTGGACTGATTTATTGATACTGGCGTCAATTGCCGGACTATCCGAAGAACTGCTGTTTCGCGGTGTTATCCAGCCTTGGATAGAGTCTTCCTGGGGAATGACGGCAGGCTTGGTGGGCGGCAATATTATTTTCGGCTTGGCTCATGCTGTGACACCGCTTTATGCGGTATTGGCGGCTTTAGTAGGCGTTTATTTAAGTTTGTCTATGGATTATGGCGGCGATAGAAACTTATTAATCCCGGTCGTTATTCATGGCTTGTACGATTTCCTCGCGTTTGTCGCTCTAATGCGCGCCTATCGGGCAAGTCGTTTAACTAACACAAAGGATCGTTAAAATTTAAAACCGAAATCACCTTAAGTTACTTGACAAAGAAAGCGCTGTCCCCACATTAGCAATGAACACGAATAATCGTTTTTAAGTTTGTTATTGAATTAGAACATTAATTTTTAGGAGACAAGAAAATGGCTATCATACGTTATGAACCTTGGGGTTTACTGAATCAATTACAAAGAGAGCTGTCGCTTTCAAGAGACGAAAAAGCAGATGAAGGTTCGATTGCAACCGCCGAATGGGCGCCTGCGGTTGACATAAAAGAAGAAGCTGACAAATTTGTTATCCAGGCCGATATTCCCGGGGTCAAGCCGGAAAATATCGAAGTCAGCATGGAAGCAGGCGTCTTGACCGTAAAAGGCGAAAAAGAAACCGAAACCAAGACTGAAAAAGAAGGCTATAAACGGGTCGAAAGAACATCCGGTTCTTTTTATCGCCGTTTTAGTTTGCCCGATTCTGCCAATGGCGATGCAATCAATGCAAAATGCAAACTCGGGGTACTGGAGATAGTCATTCCTAAACATGAACCGATCAAACCAAAACGCATCAATGTAGCGATAGAGGAGTAATTTTAGACTCTCGTTACCGCCGCTAAGTCGGTTTGTAACAACTGAACAACCTGAGTGGTAGGCATGCCCTAAAGGCAATCCGATAGGAGAATAAAAAATGCCAATGATCACTTTTACTGTTTTTTTAAAGCGCCTGCTGCTATGTTTAGCCATTCTGGTTGTTCATTATATTTTTGTGTTTGCCCCCATATCGGAGTTCTTTTTACTCTATATTATTTTTTCAAGCCGAAATGGTTTGAGGCTTTTTAAACTTGAATGATTGGCGGCAGGTCTGGTAAGCCTAAGCCTGCTGCTTTGGCTGAATGCATAATCTCGCCATTAGCTGATACCGTGGCGTAAAAAACATCAAATCTACCTGGGCTTTCCAGGCTAATTCAATTGTAATCGGGCGGGCATAGCATGCAGTATAAAGATTACTACAAGATCATGGGGCTATCCAGAAACGCCACTCAGGACGAGGTCAAGCGGGCCTATCGTAAGCTGGCGCGCAAGTACCATCCCGATGTCAGTAAGGAAAAGGGAGCCGAGGCGAAATTCAAAGAATTGGGCGAAGCTTACGAAGTACTCAAGGATCCGGAGAAAAGAGCCGCATACGATAAACTGGGCAGCAACTGGAAAGCCGGTGAAGATTTCAAGCCGCCTCCAAACTGGGATGAGGGATTCGAGTTCAAAGGTGGAGGTTTTCCCGGTGGCGATGCCGGTGTTTTTAGCGATTTTTTTGAACAATTGTTTGGACGCGCCGGCTTCCACACAGCGGGTCGAGAGCAGCACGGTTTTCATATGCGTGGGCAAGATAGCCATGCAAAAGTTTATATCGATCTGGAAGACAGCATCCACGGCTCGATGCGCAATATTTCCCTGAGTTCTCCGGAAACGGATGCGCAAGGTTATATACGGGTTAAGCACCGGAGCCTGAACATCAAAATCCCCAAAGGTATTAAGCCCGGACAGCATATCCGGCTCTCAGGCCAGGGCGATCCAGGCTCAGGCGGCGGTAAACCCGGTGACCTGCTCCTTGAAGTAGCATTTAACAACCACCCGCTGTACCGAGTCTCCGACACCGACATTTATCTGGATGTGCCCGTCACGCCATGGGAAGCCGCATTAGGCGCCAAAATCAAAGTACCCACGCCGGAAGGAAATGTTGACCTGAAAATACCGCCCAATTCCCGGCAAGGCAGTAAACTGCGCTTAAAAGGCCGTGGACTACCGGCCAAAACGCCGGGGGATTTCTTCGTGGTGCTGCAAATCGCCCTGCCGCCTGCAAATACCGAACGCGAAAAAGCCGCCTATCAAAAAATGCAGCAAGAACTTGATTTTAACCCGCGCCTATCTCTGGGGGTATAAAGCTTATGAATTCACATGACTTATTGCCAGTGCATACCGGAACAGTCATTGAAGATGACAGCCTGACTTTGGAGCAATTGTGCGATGCTTGCGATGTTCAAACGGATTGGGTTATCAGCTTGGTTGAAGAAAGTATTATCGAGCCACAAGGGGATGAAATACATGTGTGGCGTTTTTCAGGAGCAAGCCTGGTACGGGTACGCTCTGCGCAAAGGCTACAGCGCGATCTAGGCGTTAATCTGGCCGGAATCGCATTGGCATTGGATTTGATGGAAGAGCTTGAAAATCTGCGTGCTCAACTCAGAAAGTAAAGCATGACTGGGAATATCAGGGGCTCAAAAAGCATTCGACATTAATATAAGGAATTCTTCATATAAAAAAAGCCGCGCTGGACTTTCCAGCGCGGCTTTTCATTTGGTTACTGCCGGTTCCGTTAACTAAGATCGTGAATAAAATCCAAGCTAACGAATCTTACGCAATTGCTACCAATCCAACTGAACACGTGTTTCAATAATATCCAAATCGACGTTATTGAAGGCTCTTGCACGTGCATCTGCAACTCCAGAGGTGTTAATATCTAAAGCATGAATGTAGTTAGCCATTACACGCACATGCGAGTTTGGATACCAGTTGACACCAAACTTCGCAGTTGATGCCCGTCCGCCTTTAATCGCGCCGCTATTCAGGTTGATTGCATCGTAACCAGCTGCAACTTCCCATGCACCCCAGCCGCCTTTCATATCAAAGTTGCGACTGGGTTTTAAACGATCCCACGCACCGGTTTTAGATTTATAAGCGCGCGACTCGCCGGTTAAGAAGTAGGTCATATAACCGTAGTAGCCATCCAGGGTCTCACCATTGTTATAGCCTCTGCCGGAAATGTTCGTCGCGATAT
Organism: Methylobacter sp.; assembly: GCA_036561025.1. Taxonomy (GTDB): domain Bacteria; phylum Pseudomonadota; class Gammaproteobacteria; order Methylococcales; family Methylomonadaceae; genus Methylobacter_A. Next base: position 15,929 of record DATBQB010000062.1, read on the forward strand.
ATTCGCCTTGTACCGAGAACGGCCCATAAACCAGAGCAGATTCCGCACCAAAGCGTGTGAAATGATCGACTTGATTACCCGTTCTGCTATTACCCGAAGTCAAATTACCTGTATTTAATATAGAGGTACGGTCTACGTTATTGTTAAGGCCGTGGGCGAATGAAATACCACCGTTATTAAACGTACCCGCCGAATTGTAATTGTTATTAACGCTGATATAAGATCCTGAAGTACCTACATGCAGGAATTTGGTTTTGCTTTCCATCCATGGTAGGCCGCTCACCCGGCCATTAACTTCCCAGTTGGTACTGCCAGCACCATTATTACGGTTAGCGTTTCCGTTGGTGCCTGTCGCGCTGTTGCTGGCACCGTTGGCGCCTACAGGTTCGGTTTGCAACGATGTACCCGCTTGCCAACGTTCGGCCGAATAATTAGCGCCTATACCCATCTTGTAAGTATTAAGGTCGTCGACGAAAGTATCGACTGCCTGGTTACGTTGTATGAAGGTGATATAGCGGTTACTGGTGGCTTCTTCTAAGCTGAACGGTTCTTTAAATGCACCGAATTTGATTGAAAACGGCTTGGAAAAATTATAACGAATAAAAGCATCGGTAACACCAGCAGCAGTCGTGCCATTGCCTCGAGTGAAATCGTACTCAAATTTGTAATCGGTATCTTTGAAAAAAGTACCTTCAATACCTAAACGAGCACGACGAAGCGACATGCCATCGTTTAATGTGTTAGGCAGGGCAGGAGTTCCGCTAAAGCCAGGGACTGTGTTGTTAACATTAGTTTGCGAATCCACTTGCAAACGTCCGTTAATTCCGGCAGTAAAATTGCCGTCGTTAGTCGCAAAATGGATACCATCGTCGAGTTTAACATGAGCTGCTCCAGGCGCTGTAGCTTCTTTTGCGTGCTCTTCCAACGCTTTAATGGCATTGTCTTTTAAGGCCAAATCTTCACGAATAGCTTTAATTTCCGCTTTATCTAATTTTTCTTCTTTATCCGCTACTTTAGCAGGAGCACTTTCAATTTTCTCAAAATTGCCCATCAGTTGTCGATGCGGACCGGGCTCTGCATAAATCTGCTTGGTTTTGGTGTCAACATAAAGGTCCATAGCAAAAGCGCCGGGTGTTGCGCCTGCACCTAAAACGGTTGCGATTGCCAATGTAAGTTTAGAAATTTTCATATTTTGCTCTTGGTTGTTATCGAAAAGTCTGGGCAAGAATATGGAAATAAAATGACAACTTAATGACAGTTTTATTACAGTTTGATGACAGAGCAACAAATCGGCAAATAAGTTGTAAATCTGCAAAAATTTAAATTTGTTGGTAGGAGTTGATGTAATTTCTAATAAAAAAACAGTATGTTACTTATTCTCTTTTTAGCAACAAAAGCTCTATAGAATAGGCGTTAATATGGAGTAGTTCGCAACTGCAAGCCGATTGATTTTTCACGATCCTTTAAAAATCAGCTCAATTCGGGTACCGCCTGCCGCACTGGAACGACTTAACTCAAGCCGCGCTTTATGCAGGTCGGCAATCTCCTTGACGATTGATAGTCCCAAGCCGCAGCCATCGCCGGGGCTTCCGGGGATACGATAAAAGCGCTCAAAAACTCTGTCCATTTCAACCTCGGGTATGCCTGAACCGTCGTCTTCGACGCTCAGGCGAGGCGATGGATAAGACTCGACTGTAACTATAATATTGCCCTGGTCATGACCGTAACAAATGGCGTTATCCAACAAGTTAGCCAGTAATTCCCGCAGCAGCACCGCATCGCCGCGTACATGCACCGGTTGCTCCAAGCCTTCAAAGCTGAGTTCCATGTGCCGTTGCAACGCTTTAGGAACCCAGTCCATACAGGTCTCTTTCGCCAGTTTGCATAAGTCTATCGGCCGCAATTCATAAGCGCCATCGATCGGTTCGGATCGGGCTAAAATCAATAATTGCGTAGTCAGATGAGACATGCGATCGGCGCATCCCTGAATCTGCATCAAGGCGGGTTTCATCGCGGGCAAATCCTGTTCGCGCTGTGCGCGTTCAACTTGCAATTTCAAGCCCGCCAGCGGGGTTCGTAATTGATGCGCGGCATTGGCTATAAACCGTTGCTGAGTTGCGATAGCTGATCCCAAACGCTCCAGCAAATCGTTGATGGTATCGGTCAACGCGCGCACTTCTAAAAAAACATGCTGTTCCGGAATGGGCCGTAAATCGCGCGACGAGCGCTGGGCGATTTCATCGGCCAATACGTGCAACGGTTGCAAGCCGCGCTTTACGCCGACTACCAGATAGATACCGGCCAACAAAACCAACACCATCTGCGGCACCAGGTCGGCCAGCAAAATATCTATCATCATATTCCGCCGTTTATTTAAGGTTTCCGCAACATGGACAAATACCTTTTCCGACGTATGCTCAGGCGCGATCAACATGGACACCACCCTGACCGGTTCGCCATACATCTCGTCGTCAAAATAAACGGGCCGCGTCCAGTCGGTCTCTATATCGAAGGGTTCGGGAACGAATTTGTCGCCGGCCAGCATGCCTTTTTCTTCCGAGATGATTTTAAAATAGGTTTTGTCCGATTCGTCCCATTTGAAAATCTCCAGTGCGGCAGGCGGCAACTCGACGAACACCTTGCCTTCCTGCGCCTTGATTTCCTGGGTTAACGACCGTGCGGAATCAAGCAGCCAGCGATCGTAAGCCACGTCAACATGATGCAACGTAACAAAGTAAGACAACACGGATTCAATGCTGATAAAAAAAATCAACGGGATCGACAACCGTAGAAGAATCTCGGTTTTAAGGCTGCGCTTTTTATTTATCATCCGAACGCTCCAGTAAATAACCGAGACCGCGTACAGTTCTGATCACCGCGCCATATGATTCAATGCGTTTGCGCAATCTGTGTACATAGATTTCCACGGCATTATCGGTCAGCGCGTCGCCATCCACGGCCAGGCGTTGCGCAATACGGTCTTTGCTGACGACTTTGCCTGCCTGAATCAGCAATATTTCCAATACTCCGTATTCCCGCGCCGACAGATTAATCGTCTGACCGTCAACCAAAACCTGATGATTATGGGTGTCCAGCGCCAGGCGGCCGATCACAATATCGTCGCTAAAGCCGCCGTAACAACGCCGAATCAGTGCATGAACCCGGGCTTCCAATTCCCGCAGCTCAAAGGGCTTGGTCATATAGTCGTCAGCGCCCTGTTCAATGCCGTTGATTCTGTCGTTGATGCCATCACGCGCCGTCAAAATTAAGATCGGCAACGGGATTTTCCGGTTGCGCAATTTGCGCAGCAACTCCAGGCCGTCCATATCCGGCAAGCCCAAATCCAGCACGATCAAATCGAAATCTTGCGCCAGCAGCAACTGTTCTGCGTAACTGCCGGTAGTGGCGGAAGTCACCGAATAGCCGCTATTGCTCAAGGTATGAATCAAACCGTCTGCCAGAACGGCATCGTCTTCTATTAGTAAAATGTTCATGCGTCTGAGGAGTGTGAAAGAGGGACTAAGATAATAGCGTATTTTTTTCGTTTCGAGCGTAAGGATGGAGTGCAGGCTTCGCCTGCACGCTAAGCGATATATCAAATAGGCAAGCAAAGCTTGTACTCCACTTGCTGGAAATACGAAAGGTTATTGAAAGGTTAAGGGACTAGGATGATAGTCGCCAATGGTTGACTCGTTACCGTTGCACCGGTTCCCCAACTGGAGCTTGAGAACCAGAGATCAAGTTTTTTGTGGACAGTGCAAAGCTTCTTTATAAATTGGAAAACAATCACTTTAGAACTAAAGGACTATTAATATGATACACAAACACGCCCAATATTATTTCCGCCATCTAAAAGACGATTTCCCTGCCGGAATCGTGGTGTTCCTGGTCGCTCTGCCTTTATGCCTGGGTATTGCGTTGGCATCCGGCGCACCGTTGTTTTCCGGACTGATTGCCGGCTTGGTCGGCGGGCTGATCGTTTCCTGGTTAAGCGGCTCGCAACTTAGCGTTTCAGGCCCTGCTGCCGGTCTTACTGTGATCGTGTTCAATGCGATTGAAACCCTCGGCAGTTTTCAGGGATTGTTGGTTGCCTGCGTTCTCGCGGGCATCATACAACTCGCCTTGGGCTACCTGAGAGCGGGAATTATCGGAGCGTTTTTCCCTTCCGCCATCATTAAAGGCATGTTGGCGGCTATCGGCTTGATTTTGATCATCAAGCAAATTCCTCACGCGACCGGTTACGACACCAGCTATGAAGGCGATGAAAGTTATATGAGGGAAACGGCCGGATCGAGCTTTGCTGAACTTTTCGACGCATTCAGCGGCATTACTCCGGGCGCAGTTATTATCAGCGCGGTTGCGTTGATATTGTTGATCATCTGGGAAATGCCCTGGTTTAAAAAACAGCCCTTCCTAAAACTGATTCCAGGCCCGTTAGTCGCGGTGGCATGGGGTGTCGGCTACAACTTACTTACTACACAGTTCGCGCCCGCTTGGGCCGTCAGCGAAAAACATCTGGTCAAATTGCCCGTTTCCGAACAAGCCGCCGATTTTTTTAATAACTTCATGCTTCCGGATTTTAGCTATCTGGCAAATCCGCAGGTCTATATTATCGCCATGACGCTGGCGATCATTGCCAGCCTGGAAACATTGTTAAGCCTTGAGGCGACCGATAAACTCGATCCGCTAAAACGACTCGCCCCGACCAACCGGGAATTAAAGGCCCAAGGCGTAGGAAATATTATCAGCGGACTACTTGGCGGTTTGCCCATCACCGCCGTCATTGTACGAAGTTCAGCCAACATCAACGCGGGCGGGCAAACCAGCCTGTCCTGCTTTATTCATGGCTTGTGCTTACTGCTGAGCGTGATGTTTTTTGCGTATTATTTAAATTACATCCCGCTGGCCTGCTTATCGGCTATTTTGCTGCATACCGGTTATAAACTGGCGAAACCCGGTTTGTTCGTGGAATATTACGATAAAGGCATGAGCCAACTGTTGCCGTTTGCGATTACCGTGCTTGCGATCCTGTTCACCGACTTATTGAAGGGCATGGCTATCGGCATGGTTATCGGGTTATTTTTTGTGATCAAAGCCAATTATTCTGCGGCGATCACGTTAACTCAGGATGACTCGCATTATGTGCTGTCGTTTAATAAAGACGTTTCTTTCCTGAACAAAGCCCTGTTGAGAAAATTCATCCTGAGTATTCAGGAAAACAGCACGGTGACCATCGATGCAAGCAAAGCCAATTTTATCGACCATGACATTCTGGAAACGGTTGAGGATTTTCTGTCCACGGCTCCGGATGACAATATTACGGTTGAAGTTATCGATTTATACGGCAAGGAAAAAATTAAAAAACACGATGCTGTCGTGGTGCTAAATGAGAGAGTTAAAGCCCAAGATGTCGCTTATTGATAAGTTTCTAGCATTTATGTATGTTTTATATATTGGATGAAGCCGGCATCTCTACTAATATTGAATCTCCAGGCAAATCTCAAAAACTGTTGTGCATATTGCGCAAACAAAGCAGTCAGCGGATGCTAATTTTCTGATGGAGAATAGAGTCATGCAGCGATTTACGTTCAAAACAAGCCACATCTTAGCCCTTGCCATAGCCGGAACATTAGTAGCCGTCCCGGCGCTCGCCGACAAGCCATCATGGAAAGAGCACGGTAAAGCCGATAAACATCAGCGGCACGAAAACCAAAGCCATGACTGGGATCGCGATGATCGGCAGTTCGATCAAAGAGACGAGCGCGACTATAGAGATAACCGCTATTTCGACGACCGGCATCGAACTATCATCAATAATTACTATGCCGAGCAGTTTCATTCCGGCCATTGCCCGCCCGGCCTCGCCAAGAAACACAACGGCTGCATGCCGCCGGGACAGGCAAAGAAGTGGCAGATAGGCCGACCGCTGCCGCATGACGTGGTTTACTACGATCTGCCTTCGGCAATCCTTGCCCAGATGGGGCTGCCGCAGCCGGGCTACCGTTACGCGCGAGTGGATTCGGACATTCTGTTACTGTCGATAGGAACGGGAATGGTTGTGGATGCTATTATGGGGTTGAGTGGGAATTAGCTTCGTAGCTTTGTAGGGCGGTTTCGCGATAGCAAACCGCCAATCAACGCACAATATAAATACAATCGGCTGTAAAAAACGCTTGGAAAGATCCGTGCAGGGATGCGGAGTCAAGGCTTCGTTCGTGGCGGATTGCTGACGCGAATCCGCCTTACAGCGTTATAGCAAATAACGCTACAGATTTAATGGGGCGCTTGCTGCAATTAAAACCTTTCGAGCAATGTATTGCATAAGCTCAATATCATAAAATAGTAATTCTGCTTCTTTAGAAAATGGAAGTAAAAGCTCGACTTCTCCATCAGAGTTTTCTCCCTTGGTGTGAACAATTTTGCAGCGAATATCATAAATTAAGTCTGCGACTGGCGCTCTGAAATCTGTATCTTTATTAGATAAAGGCAGTTTATGATCAGTTAATCCCTTTTGTTTTGATGAAAAGAACGAAGCTCTTTCTGTATCTTCAGTTAGAAACACTCTAAGATCATTTGCATCAACGCAGGCGTTAATAGTCGCTCTGAGCTGAGAGCGTTCATCCCCAAATCCTCTACCGTGGCCGGATATGGTAGACAATACTTTACCTATGTCTGCGTCTCGATCAGTTCTAAATGTAGGGTCTTTTAAAATCGTTCGAATACGGCGCCTCGCTTCTTCTTGAGAATACGTAGGGTAGTAATACTCAATAACCTGATAAAAAGCCAGAAATTGTAGTAAAGGTATCCCCTGGGCTCCTCTTGCATACCAATATAGAGAGCTTGGGGCTTCATCAAACTCAATCTTTGGGAATTCTAATTTCTTTTTTTCAAGATTTATTCGTCTAGGTATACGTTTCCTAGTATGACGCTGGTTGCGAATTAGATTTAGTGCAATGCCCTCTTCTAAGTCAAATTGAAAGAACAGAGAGTCGCTTATCTTACGGAGAACATCGACACTTTTATTGTGTTGTGAGATGCCGATACCTGTGATTTTTAATGAGAGAGTATCGTTTTGAGTAAGCATATCCCCACTTAAAATACCAATTTCTTTAGATCTATTTCCCAATTCAATTGCAATATCGCGACCCATATACTCTTGTTCAATAACAATGGGGACATTTGCCGAAAGTGATCTAAACATCTTCTGGTATAGGAGTATCTTTGGCGTCCTATTATCGATTGAGCGAAAGATTGCTTCAATATAACTAGTTGAAAAACTTGCTATGGCTACAAAATCACCGAGAAAGATATATTTTTCGAATTCAATATCAAGTATATCTTTTAGTGCACTTATAGTGATAAAAGATATCCACCGCTTCTCTCTACCATTGGGGAAGCCCACCGATATAATATCGTCTTTAAGCTCGACATCTATATTGGCCGATTTACAACGCGCCAATAGAGTATGCTGAAGTTGTCTAAATTGTTCTTCTTCTTTGGCATCTAAATCTACTAAGCCATATGATTCATCTAAATCATCAAATATTAAGTTTTCAGACATTTGTCTTCCTTTTTTATGTGTGATTAACTAATTATTACTCAACTTCTATTTATTAAAGCAAATAGCCATGTAGCCAGTAGTTCGGAGCCAAAAGTGTCAGGTCTTGCATTGTGCATTCAGCGTTTTTTTGTGCGCCATTAAAAACTATAAGTTGAATTCGCTAACATGAAAAAATCAAGATTCAAACACTAACCACGCCCTGTTGTTTTTGTAATTTTCTGTCAAAACTAAGCAGCTTTAAATTTTGTTTTACGCTGTTTTGTAAAATCAGGGCATCGGCAAAATCAATATTTGAACTGCTGTACAACTGTAAAGCGGCTGCAAAAATCGTTTCGTTTTCCAATCTAAAAGCTGAGTTATTTAACATGCTTGCCAGTACCCTATCTATATCCGTTCTGGAAAAACCATAAGCGCGACTTAATACCCAAACCGTTTCTACTTGTACGATTTGAGTGACATAAACCGTTTCATATTCGCTGACAATTTGCCGCGCTTTGCTGTTTTGTTCGGGGCACTGCGGGTCATCTACAACGATACGTACCATGACATTGGTGTCTAAACTAATCATCGCAAGCAGCTTCGGCTATCGCATCCTCCATCTGCGCCAAAGAAACCGTTTTTGTTGCTTTTAGCAAGCCAAATACTGCGCTAATGTCATTTTCGACCGGCGTTATGGTAATAACATTATTTTCACAACTGACTTTTACTTTTTGACCCGCAGTAAGGTGTAATGATTTTCGTATATTGGCAGGTATTGTGACCTGACCTTTTGACGTAATACTTGATGTTTGCATGATTTACTCCTTGCAAATGCAGTTATTGAATAACAACCTTAAAGCCAATCTAACGTGCAACATTTCTAGTGTCAACTGAGTTATTGATGCGTTGCATTCCAAACCGGCTGCAAAAGCGTCTGGCATTGCTGCTCGAATGAATCGCCCAGCACTATCCCCAGGTTTGATACATTACCGTAAAGCCGTCTGAGTTCCGGCTCGTAAGGCTGCTTTATGGCTTCGGTCAATTGCTTTATTGCGGCATCCAGCGCCGGCTTTGAGGCTTTACTGTTGGTTGCTAGCTCATGGGCCTGTTTGATATACGCGAAAGCCGGTTCCACAAAGAATGCGTCGGGCTGTTCCCGGCCCAGCCGGTAGATGTCTATCAATACGGTCAAATGTTCCGGCTGATAATGTTCCGGCAGCAAGCCTAAGTCTTCATCGGCGCTGAGTAGAAACGTCGATTGCAGGCCCGCGACTGCTTCTTTAGGCGTTGTATCGGTAGTCAAAGGCATGACCCCGACAGGCGGGTAGTTGCCGGGAATGCTCAAAGCGGTCTGCTTTTGAACTTGATTAATAACCGCGTGATGCAGCAGGGCGCATATAAAATCCTTGCCTTTAAGGTTGGCGTAACGGTAAAGCAGGCTGCCGTTCTGGTAAAGGTTGCTCAGTTTGCCGACCAGCCGACAGGAATTGATTGTTATGTCTATCGGCAAATCGTCTAACAGCATGCCTAGGTTTTTGGCTTTAATTAATTCGACAAATTGATTAATCGTCTTCTGTTGCCGCTCGAACTCCAGCTCACCGGGCACACCGGCCAGCCATCGGCCCTGCGCTTGCAGTTTTTTTACGGATATTGGATTGCCGTTTAACGCTTCGTGTATCCATTCATGATAAATAGAGTAACCATCGAGCATCGCGATAGAGAACGGCTCGCGCTCTTCGGTATCGGCTTCTATGCCGCTAAAGCGCAAATCCATTTGCCGACGCAAAAAATAGCGCTGCGGATGCTGGAAAAAACTGAACAATTCGCCCAGTTCGATGACTTCGGTTGCTTTGGCATCCTCAGCGTCTTTGGCGAGTTCTTTTTGCCACCATAAATTTACTGTGGCGGATGATGACGCGTTGTCTCTGGCGGCCAGTGCTTTGGCGGTTTCGCAATCGGCTTCGGAAAAGCTGAATAAATCGGGCGAATTATCAAAATAGTGCCGGCTGAACGGTTGCAACGGATGACGAGTGATCAGATCTGTAGAGTCGATCTGATGTTTTAATGTTGTTGATTTTGAAGAGCTGGCTCCTTCTCCCTGAGGGACAAATCCGCCGGGAGCGGATTTGCACTCGCCCGCAGGGTGGCGGACAGGACAGTCCGGCATGATTAGGCTGGGATGAGGGGATTCAAATAAGCTTTCTTCCTTATTCTGATTTCCCCTCACCCAACCCTCTCCCTCTGGAGAGGGCTTTATAGTGTTTGAGGCAGCTATTTGGTCGCCGCCGCACTGCAAAACCTCCAACAATTCACTGATAACCACCGACGGCGGAATCGCGTCGTTATGGCTGATCGATTGGCCGATATAAGTCATGATCAATTGTTGCCTTGCCGACAGCAAAATTTCTAAAAACTGGTAGCGGTCGTCGGCACGATGCGAGCGGTCGCCTTTGCGGAAGTTATTACCCAGCAAATCAAAAGTCGGGTGACGGTCGATTTTGGGGAATTCGCCGTCATTCATGCCCAGCAAGGCGATCACTTTGAACGGGATCGAGCGCATCGGCAACATCGAACAAAAAGTCAGCTGTCCGCGCAAAAAACCGTTGGACGATTTGCGTTCGGAAACCATGCCTTCCAGCCAGGCCACAATCACTTGCAGTTCGACGGCATCGTTATGCACTGAGGGCAACTCATCGGACAGTTCGGCCAGCAGTTCGTTAAGCTGCTGACGTTCGGCGGGTTCCGCCGCCGACAATAACTGGTCGGCGTAATAATAAAGCTGCGCACTCCAGTTTTTTAAAGTTTTCGCTTGTTTCAGGTCTTTGCCGGCTTTAAACAACAGCTGCATAAAATCGCATAAACCGCCCAAGGCCAGCGCCGGCGAGCCTTCAATATCCTTGTACGGCAGCACGCCCAAGACAAAATCCTGGTCGCTGCCTACCGCATAGCCCATCAACAACCTGTCCAATGCCGCTTGCCACGTGTTTTCGCTAAGTTCGGGCAGGCCGAGTTCCTGCTTGTGTTGCGCCGACTTGCCCCAGCGGACATGAGTATCTTGCACCCAATGCTTGATTAATTCCAAATCGACTTCGGACAAACCGAAGCCCGGATAAACGACCGGCTGTTCCAGTAAATCCAGCACGGTCTGCCAGCCGAACCGGCTTTGGCTTAAGTTCAAAAACCGGATGAATGCGTCCAGCGCATTGTTGCTCAGGCGCAAGCTTCGGTCGGCGATGGCGTGTTGAATGTCGTCGAACACGGCGGAAATAAACGGCTCGTAGGCCTGAATATCCGGGGCCATCACCACAATGTCGCGCAGTTCCAGTGTGGGGTCGCTTTCCAGGGCTTGCAGCAGCTGGTTTTTCAGCACTTCCACTTCGCGCATCCGGGAATGGCAGGCATGGATGCTGATCGAGTTATCGGCTTGCAGGGTCTGTCCGTCCAGCCGGTTGTTTAAAATACCGTTTTGAAGCTGTTGCAGATTAGTGTTCGCTTCGCTAGGCTCGAAGCTTTCCGGTTCAAAATCGAACTGTGCCTGTTCCAGCAACATTTCCTGAAACTCGCGTCCTTGCTGACCTAATGTCGACAACAACGGGTGGCCGGAAAAATTTTCATCGTCCATTCGCTGCCTTTTGTTCGCCAAGTCCGCCCAAAAGTCTTGCGCCGGATTGAGCAGGAAAAGATGCAGCTGGCAATGTTTGGACAGGCCTTGCAGATAACTTAAAAACAAAGGCGGCATGGTGTTAAGCCCGAATACCGAAATCCGCTCCGGCAATTGCTCGCTAAATGCACCTTCTTCCGCGGCATTCAACTTGGCAATCACATCCAGCCATAACGAGCCGCGGTGCTTGTGGCCGGTCTGTTCGGTTATTTGCAGCCATAGTGCTTGTTGCCAATGCTCGGCCGTTGTCTGATATAACAATTGGCCTTTTTGCCACGCCGCCAGCATATCCGGTCGCATCATTTGATACTGATCGAAAATCTGCGCCAGTTGCTGGGCTAATTGGTAACGTTTTAAATCGATATTTTCGCCTGACAGATATTGTGTGAGCGGCAAAAACGTATCCCCGTCCAATTTGCGGAGCAATGCTTCAATTCGCCAGAGCATCAGATTACGCTCAAAAGCCGCATCGCTTAAGCGGCTATCGATTTTTTGCGCCAAAGAGCTGAAAAACTTGCCGGGAAATAAATATTCGTAATTTCCCCAGACGCCGAATTGACTGGCTAACTGCTGCGATAGCCATCGCTCCATGCCCTGGCTTTGGATCAAGAAAACTTCCTTGGCAAAAGGCGACGCCAGCGGCGAGTTTTCGATGACTGCGGTCAGATGGGCAACTAGGTTTTCTGTCTTATTGGAGCTGTGCAGGATGAACATGAGTGGTTTGATTTATTGTTCGCATTTTTAGAAACCAGCTGTAATCGTTGTGTAAGTTTTGTCCTGAAAACGTGGGGTGTGTTGCGCGCGCCTTAGCTTCAAAGGCGCGCACAGCACGCCCTACGGCAGATGCCTCTCTTGGAAACGGCCGCAAGAGAACAAAAATTTTCTGGACAACACTATCTGCGGTATTATCACACACCATTTAATTACCCATAACTAAAATCAGGATGACCTTATGACGCAAGATGAATTAAAACAAAAAGTAGCTCAAGCCGCTTTGGAGTATGTTAGAGGTGTCGGCATCGTCGGCGTCGGTACCGGCTCTACGGTGAAACATTTCATCAATTATTTGGCCGATATTAAGGGCGATATTGAAGGCGCGGTCTCCAGTTCCGAAATGAGCACCGCCCAATTAAAAGAAGTCGGTATTCCCGTGCTGGATTTGAACGCAGTCGGTACGCTGGATGTTTACGTGGACGGCGCGGACGAAGTTACTCCGCACAAGCACATGATTAAAGGCGGCGGCGGCGCATTGACTCGCGAAAAAATTATCGCCGCAGCCAGCAAGAAATTCGTCTGTATCGCCGACGAAACCAAATGCGTTGACGTGCTGGGCAAATTTCCTTTGCCGATTGAAGTCATTCCGATGGCCAGAAGCTATGTCGCCAGGGAAATGGTTAAATTAGGCGGTCAACCGGTGTGGCGTGAAAACTTTATCACCGACAACCACAATGTGATTCTCGATGTACACAATCTGGACATTCTGGATCCGATTGAAATGGAAAAAATCATCAACAACATTACCGGCGTAGTTACTGTCGGCATTTTTGCGATGCGTCCTGCGGATGTCGTGTTAATCGGCAAGGGTAATGAAGTCGTTACGTTTTAAAGTCTCGTTCCCGCTCAGCGTGTGTCACTCTGCCTTAAGTTAAGCACAATGACACCGTAGGAGTGGGCCGCGCCCGCGACATTTATGCGCAATAATACAAAGTTGGCGCTTTCCATCGCGGGCGCGGCCCGCTCCTACAATGCTTAACCCTACGCCCATTCCGGAGAACTCCCGATGAATCATGCAGACATGTTGGCCGTGGCATTTGCCGAAGCGCAAACAGGCTTTGATGAAGGCGGCGTACCGGTTGGCGCGGCGCTGTTCGATGCTTACGGCAATTTACTCGGACGCGGCCGCAACCGCCGGGTGCAAGACAACGATCCATCCATCCACGGCGAAACAGACGCGTTTCGCAAAGCCGGTCGCCAATCCAATTACCGCGACAAGATTTTGGTAACGACATTGGCGCCCTGCTGGTATTGCTCGGGTTTGATCCGGCAATTCAATATCGGCACGGTGGTGGTCGGCGAATCGGTCAATTTTGAAGGTCACTTGGATTGGCTCAAAGACGCCGGGGTTAAAGTCGTTGAAATGAACGATGCCGATTGCATCTCGCTGATGCAATGCTTTATCGAACAATCGCCGCAAATCTGGTTTGAAGACATCGGCGAATGCGCCTGCACCGCTGTCGGTAATCTCGTTAATTGCGCTTAAACTGACTGCGAGCTTATGCTCCCGCTCGTTCACTTTCGCAAGCTTCCTACTCGACCTTATTTGAAAGGAGAATCCAGATGCCGTCATGGCTCATATTCGCGATTATCGGTACTGTCGGCGGTATCGCGTCGGGCTTCTTCGGCATCGGCGGAGGCATCGTCATCGTACCGGCGCTTATTTACTGGGCCGGTTTCTCTCAGCACATGGCGACGGGAACAACCATTGCAGTGCTGCTTCCGCCCATCGGTCTTGCCGCGGCATTCGAATATTACCGGCACGGAAACGTAGACGTGAAGGCGGCCATCATTCTTGCCGCGACCATGTTCCTGGGGGCGTGGATTGGCGCCTACTTCGCAAACCAAATGCAGGGACCGCAGCTTCGTCTGATCTTCGGCCTCTTTGTTTGCGGCCTTGGCGTGTACCTCGTCTATGGTGCTTGCAAGCGCCTTGGATGGTTTTAACGGGTTTTACTACTCGCTGCATTTTTTATGTAAAATTGCCCTAATTCATCATTTGCCTAGAGACTCTTAAAAACACCCGTGACGACTTTATTCCCAATTCCTGAAAACCATCCCCAACGTTTTGTACTTCACAACGAAGTCCACGCCCGAGCACCGTTGAGCCTCAGCCTGCCTGTCAGAGCCAGCCACCTTGCGTTATTGCTGTCTAGCGATGAAAAAATGCAAGAACGTAAGCACTTGATAACGCTCTGTGAGAGATTTGGTGTCGCCCCGCCCGAAAAAGAAGCGGACCACTTTAGCGCTACCTTTAATTCCTTTCAAGTACGTTGGGAACAACATGGCGAGTTCAGTACTTACAGCTTTTATGTACATGACACGCCCAAAGAGCCTTTTATCGATTGTGCGCTAAAAAAAGTTCCGGTGGATTGGATGTCGCAATTGACTGGGCAAGTCATTGTTGCGGCTCATGCATCAATCGTTTCCGCTGCCCACATCAACTACGATGAGAATGCCGATTTGGCGTCTCTTTCGACATACTTTGCGGACAACCCAGTTATTGGATCTAAAGTAACCGGCGGTGCAGCCTCGGTATTTACGGATTTTCGCATTCACGTGGATGGTTTCAGCCGTTTTTTGATCATTAACCATGGGTTAAGACCGGAACAGGCAGGGCGTTTATTGCAGCGGCTATTTGAAATTGAAGTGTATCGGGTTATGGCGTTGCTGGCTTTTCCGATCGCGCGCAAACTGTATCCGGCATTAAACAAGTCCGACCGGCAACTGTATACGATCACCAACGCAATGACGCTGCCTGACAATAATGATGGTGAATTATTGGATGAGCTGACCACATTGGCCGCTGAGATTGAAAATTATATCTCCAGCAATCATTTTCGCTTTGCGGCCGCCAGTGCTTATTATCAATTGGTGGAACAACGCGTAAACGATTTGCGCGAAGTTCGAATTCAAGGTATTCAAACATTGGGTGAATTCATCAAACGACGGCTGGAACCGGCGATTAATACCTGCGAATCAATCTCGCATCGCTTTACCCGGCTTTCCGAACGCGTCAGCAACGCCAGTCAGTTACTGCGCACCCGTGTTGACATCATTATCGAGAAGCAAAACCAAGGCTTGCTCACCTCAATGGCTTTGCGCGCTAAAATGCAATTGCGGATGCAACAAATGGTTGAAGGCATCTCGATGGTCGCTATTACCTATTACGCGGCCAGTCTGATCGGTAAAATAGCCGAAGTGTTTCATACGATGGGATGGAAAGTTAACCCGGAAACCGTCGAAGGTGTTTCCATTCCGTTTATTTTGATCATTATCGCTATTAGCACTAAACGGATTCATAAAATTATTGCCAATACCACTGAATAGCGGAGTTTCGTCTTAGCCGTGTCAATAAACCGCGTCATGGTCGCCAACATTGACCGGAATGATTTCTTCCTCTGTAACCAGCAACTCCAGCGTGATACGGTAAGAAAGATTGATTGAAACCGAATGCAGGCCGTTAAGCCGTCCGCTCAGAGGGTGTAAGCGCAGTCCAGGGTGGAAAGGGTTGGCTTCGAGCAATTGCAGGGTTTTGAGGTATTGCTGTTTCAATTCCGGGTGCCGTTTGAGAAAACGGCCAGCCCGCCGGGTGTATTGGTCGGTGAAGACCAATGTATAGCTCATTCGGCGCTATCCAGCCGCGCCAGATGCTCCGCTGCAGATTCCTTGACGAAACGCCCGGCGGCCAGATCGGCGCGCGTTTCGGCCAGCGCGGCCTCCAGTTCGCATTCCCGCAGATAGTGGTAATGAGCAATATCCATCACCACAAAACGGTCCTTGCCGCGCACAGAGATAATCGCCTCGGGTTGATGCGCAAGTTCGGCCTCGATGGCGGAAACGCCTTTTGTTTTGAGATCGTTGGCGCTGATGCTGGACATGATTTGCTCCTGATTTAGTGCGTTATGTAGTGCATTTGATCATATTATAAATAGTGCTGCAAAGCGTATTTTAAACCAGTTGCTTTCCTCGTTCCTACATGTAGCATCACTGCCATTAAGTTAAGAAGACAAGACACCGTAGGAGTGGGCGGCGCCCGCGATATTTGCGAGGCGATTGCAGAATTGCAGCTCCTTCATCGCGGGCATGGCCCGCTCCTACAATGGACAACTTAATGGCAGTGACATGTAGTGTGGAAACGAGAGTTGCTACCTAAAATCAAAAATTAAACGCCTTAGCCTTACCCGCCTGCACCTTAAATTGCTTCAACCAGGACTTTCCGGACAATTTCTCAGCCAACGCCACGGCAAGATGCTGCGGATCAACACCCATGTTTTTATTCCGGCCCAAGCCCTGCATACAGGACGGGCAATTGGTCAGGATCGTGGCCCTGCCTTTTTCCGGCATCGCTTCCGCCAACGATTCACGTTTGCGATGCAGCATCGCGGCGGAAATGTCGGGACGGGATAACGACAGCGTTCCCGCTTCGGAACAGCAATTCGGTACGGGCTGAACACTGCCGAATCCGCCGAGCTTATCGAGCACGTCCAGTGCCTTGCCGTCCAGCGAGTCGTGGCAGGGTGCATGATAAAGATAACTCTCGCTGCCGCTGCCTGCCAAATGCAAGTCCCGCTCCAGCGCATAACGGGTGATATCGACCAGCCTGCCGCCGAACAATTTGGCCGCTTCCATCTCGTTCAGTCCTTCGCGGCAGGTTCCGCAAGTCACAACGCAGCCGTCGAACTCCAGATGGGTAAACATGTCCCTGATTTGATTGAGCAGGATGGTCACGCGTAAACCGTTTTGCGAATGCATTTCGGTCTGGCCGTTGGCGTAAGCCGGAAATCCGCAGCACAAGAAAGGCGGCGGTAAAACCACCCGGGTTTTTAGCCCCATCAATACATGGATCGCCGCCATTGATATATCGGACACCATGCGCTCGGAACCGCAACCCGGAAAATAGAATACGGTGCGTTCGGCTTCTTGTTCGGGCTCAAACACCAACACCTGATCGTCCTTGCACTCGGGCAACAAGTCGCGAAGGGTAATTGCAGGCACGGTCGGCATCGGCGAGTGCAGCAGTTGCAACGGGTAATGCTTGGAATGGCCCTTTTTCGGTTGCAGCGGCTTGGCTAATACCGCGCCCAACTGCTGTCCTACAAAACCGGCCCGAAGAACGCCGAAACGAAAAACTTTATTGAACACCGGCGAGTCGCTGTGCAAATAGCGCAACGTCATCTTGGTCGCTGCGGCCGTGTGCTTATAGCCCCAATCCGCCAGGATTTGACGCTCCAAAACCGATACGTCGGCGGAATCTATATCGACCGGACAAGGTTTGGCGCATTTATGACAGGTCGTGCAATGATCGGACACTTCTTCCAGCCATTGCAGCAGCTCAAATTGAGTCGAATACTCGCGTTGCGCATCAAACAGCAAGGCTTCGATAATCGCGCCGATAGCCAGATTCTTGTTACGCGGATGATAAAACAAACTGCCCGCAGGATGAAAAACGCCGCAATCGGGTTTGCATTTTCCGCAACGCACGCAATGGGCGATTTTGTTCGCCAGCTCTTCCAATTGACCGTGGCGCAAAATACGCGCTTCCAGTCCCAACAGGTTGAACGACGGCGTGAAGATATGCTCCAGTGCGCCGAAATCTTCTAGCTTGCCGGGATTCATCAGTCCGGTCGGATCGACTTCGCGGCGATGGGCGCTCAGTGCCGCGATACGCTCCGGTTCCAGATACTTGAGTTTGGTGACGCCGATACCGTGTTCGCCCGAAACCACGCCGCCCAATTCCACGACTTTAAACATGACTTGGTCGATGACTTCGCCCGAGCGTTCCAGCATGTCCCGATCATTGGACAACACCGGCAAGTTGACATGCACGTTGCCGTCTCCGGCATGCATGTGGGTTGCCAGCACGATGCGCCGGTCGCGGACTTCCTGATGGGCAAGGTTCACTGCGGCGATAATCTTGGGAAAGCCGCGCGCCAGCTCGGCGAATTCCTTTTTGAACTTTTTGATGATCGATAGGCTGCGCAAGGTTGCTTCGTCGGCTGCCGCCAGCGAACTTTTGGCGACCGCATAAAGCTCCTGCGCCACATCGGCCCTGGCCGCAAATGAATCGGCATTGTCTTCAAGCGGCGGTTCGCGGAATAATGCGGCCGCACGGTCCAGGAATTTTATCTGCGCATAACGCTCTTCTTCTACATTGACCTCATCGATAAAGCGGGCAAATTCGGCCAGCGTTTCCAGCGGAATGACCACGTCTTCATTCAGCTTAAAGGCATTGGTGCGCCGGGCAATCGCGCCGAATTTTTTACGGTCCGCCCAGTATCGCTCAGCTTCCGCCGCATCGTGCGCTTCAAAAAGTTCGCTATTGGGGTACTGATCCAGAATCGCACGGATTTTATCGATGCCCCGCTGCGCCTGATCTAAAGAATGCCCGGCAACATCGATTAGCAGCACGGCTTTCGGTGTTTTAAACCGGTTCGATTTGACTTGGTAGTCGATGGCGCGCACATACTCGTCATCGAAATGCTCCAGCGCCACCAGCGTATCTTCGCCTTGATCGGGAAACGGAAACGCCTTGGACAGCTCGACAATCACCCGGCTGGCTTCTTCCATGTCCTGGCCGAAAAACTCCAGGCAAATCGTGCGCGTAGCTTCGAATTTCGGATACAGGATGAATTCTGCCGACGTGATAATGCCGTCGGTGCCTTCTTTTTGCAAGCCCGGAACGCCGCCCAATGCCTTGTTGGTGATGTCTTTCCAAAGGCCTTTTTTCCTGATTTCGCTGCCTTTTAAAACAATGATCTTGATCGACTCACCGCTGTTCTGGTCGGACACTTCGAAAGTCACGTTATCTTCCGGCAGTATCTTACGCAATTGATGGTCGATCCTGCGCACCTCCCAACGCTTGCCGCCGGGCATCGCCATCCGCCAGGAAATCAGGTTATCGATACAGGTACCCCAGCGCACCGCGCATTTGCCGCCGGCGTTTTCGGATATGTTGCCGCCTATCGAGGACGCCCAGGCGCTGGTTGGGTCGGTCGCAAAAACCAGGCCCCGGCTGCTTGCGTATTGGTGGGCTTTTTCGGTGATGACGCCGACTTCAACCTCAAGCACCTGAGCCACGGCGATCTGCCCATCCTGAAGCTTGAATTCCATATCGCGCGTGCCGCGAATACGGTCGAGCTTTTCGGTGTTAATTACTACACAGTTGGGGCGTAACGGAATCGCGCCGCCGGTCAATCCCGTACCGCCGCCGCGCGGCACGGCTTTGAGTCCCATCTTGGCGATGGCTGTAAGCAGCGGCGCAATCTGCTCTTCCTTATCCGGCATCACCACCGCGACCGGCAGGTACAAACGCCAGTCGGTCGCATCGGTCGCGTGGGATACCAATGTAAACGGGTCGAACAGTACATTACGGACACCGGTAACAGCACCCAGCTCTCTTTTCATGCGGCGGCGCAAGCCCGGCACTTTTTCTACATCCTTACGGAAATCGTCCAGCAGTTGGCGGGAAGCGACCAGCACTTTATGCACTCTGGCTTCGTTTCCGATATTCTGTTCGATGATACCCAAATGCTTTTCGGCGTTCTCGAACATGCGCTTGCGCCTGCTGGCCGAAGTAACCAGTTCCTGAAAAAGATAAGGGTTGCGGCGGTAAATCAAAATCTCACCGAAAAAACGCATCAGCAATCGGGCGGAGCGTCCGGTTACGCGGCGGTCGCGCAACTCCTCCAAAATTAAAGCGATTTCCGAACCCAGCAGGAAAGACACTACCTGCCAATCATCTGCAGAAGTGTAGTTGAACGGAATTTCCCGGTAGCCTCTGGGAATGGTTATCGTTGAATTGGAGCCAGTTTTTAAGGTAGTTGGCGACATAGTTACTCTTATCCGGGGTAATCGATATGACGTATTGTCCCATTAATAATTGAGACGGAGGAAGTATTCGTTGTGTATTTCATATTGCTAACCGGCTACATAGGCAGTTGCGATTTAAGTATAAGAACCGTTTTGGAAATTTTGATGACAAAAATTCAAAGTCGGCAACGTATCGATTAACAACTTTTGGTAGTAACCCTATACCGATTGCCGAAAAGGCCGCAAAAATTAATTAACCAGACGCCAAAAGCCTACCCATCCTGATCGGCCTCGACAGCCTGGAGCAGCGCAACAAATTCATCCGCCGGCAGCGGACGGCTTTTGAGATAGCCTTGGTATAAATCACAGTTTTGCGTTTGCAAAAAAGCCAGCTGTTCGGCTGTTTCCACGCCTTCGGCCAGCACTTTAAATCCCAGGATATGGCCCATCGCCACAATGGTCGCCGCAATTTCCATATCGTCTTTATTATGAGGAATATCGTCGATAAAACTCTTGTCGATTTTCAGCACATCCAGCGGAAAGTGTTTGAGATAGTTCAATGACGAATAGCCGGTGCCGAAATCGTCAATCGCAAGACGAACGCCTTGAGCATGCAGGCTGTTCAGAATATGCGTCGTTTTCTCCTGATTATCCATCAGCCCGCTTTCGGTTATTTCCAGTTCCAGCTGTTTTGCCGGAAAGCCGGTTTCGGCCAGTACTGTGGCAACCAGCGCGCTTATGTCGCTACGCCGGAATTGGAGCGGCGAAACATTAACCGCCAAGGTTAATGGCGGCAATCCCATATCAATCCACTGCTTGCCTTGTCGACAAGTTTCGCGCAGCATCCATTCGCCAATCTCGACAATCAGGTTGGTTTCTTCGGCAATCGGAATAAAGCGGCAGGGCGGAATCAAACCTTCGATAGGGTCTTGCCAGCGCACCAAGGCCTCAGCGCCGACAATCCTGCCACTGGCAATATCCATTTGCGCTTGGTAAAACACCCGCAGCTCCTGCTGTTTAATCGCTTTCCGCAAACGGGTTTCCAGCGCAATACGTTCGCGGACGGCAATCGTCAGGTCTTCGGAAAAATAGGCAAAGCAGCCGCGGCCCTGATCTTTGGCGTGATATAACGCCGTATCGGCGTGATCCAGCAACATTGCAGTGTTGTCTCCGTGTTGCGGATACAGGCTGATGCCAATGCTTGCGCCAATCCGGACATCGTCATTTTGGATGAGCCGGAAAGGCTTGCTTAAGTCGGCGATAATTTCTTCTGCAACCCGTGCCGCATCGTCGGGGTGGGTAATATCTTCCAGCAGCACGATAAATTCATCGCCGCCCAAACGGGCAACCATGTCGACTTCGCGCAACCGGGTGGTGATTCTTTCGGCAACTTGTTGTAGTAACTCATCCCCGGCCTGATGCCCGAGACTGTCGTTGACTGCTTTAAAACGATCCAGGTCGAGCATCAGCAATGCCAGTTGCTTGCCGTCGCGCCGTTCCATATCGATGCCGTGCTTCAAGCGCTCCTGCAACAGCCGGCGGTTAGGAAGCTGGGTAAGCGGGTCATAGAAGGCCAGATTCTGAATCTCGTTTTCCGCCGTCTTGCGCTCACTGATGTCGTAAAATGAAGCAAGATAGTTGGTAACTTTACCGCTTTCATCGGTTACCACAGTGATGTTGAGCCATTCGGGGTGCACCTCGCCGTTCTTGCGCCGGTTCCAGATTTCGCCCTGCCAGTGCCCATCGCGGGCCAGACTTTCCCACATAGCCCGATAAAACTCGGTACTCTGACGACCGGACTTGAGCAGGGACGGGGTTTTGCCTACGGCCTCTTCAACGCTGTAACCGGTAACCCGGACAAAAGCCTGGTTGACCCGGAGAATGACTTGATCCTTATCGGTAATGGCCATGGCTTCCTGGGACTCGAAAGCGGTGGAGGCGATACGCAGATCGGTCTCCGCCAGTTTGCGCTGGGTAATATCGATACAAGAGCCGATGTAGCCCAGGAATGTATCTTGCTCGTCATAAAGCGGCACGCCATGATCCAGCAGCCAGCGATATTCGCCATCAAAACGGCGCAGACGATATTCCACAGTGAATTCCTGACGAGCATCGAAACAAGTCACGTAGCTCTCAAAGCAACACTGGAAGTCTTCCGGATGTACGTTTGCTATCCAGCCGTTACCTATTTCCTGCTCCATCGTCCGTCCGGTAAATTCCAGCCAGCCTTTATTAAAGTAGTGGAAAAATTTGTCGGGCCTGGATATCCAGATCAGTACCGGCGCGTTATCCGCCATAGTGCGGAAACGGGCTTCGCTCTCCAGCAGCAACGACGTCGCCCGCTTGCGCTCAGTGACATCGGTGATGAAACCATGCCAAAGCACTGAACCGTCCGCTTCCCGTTGCGGCAGTGAGTTACCGAACAGCCAACGCACTGTGCCATCCTTAAACTTCACCCGGTACTCATGCCGCCAAGGAGTCAATCTTCGTGCCGATGCCTTAATAGAAGCGACGACGCTGTCATGGTCTTCGGGGTGCAAAATGGCAAATACCTTGGCAGCATCCTCTTGAACCTCCTCGGGGCTGACCCGATAGATGTCGTAGATCGCTTCACTGGCAAAAGGAAAACAGGAACTGCCGTCGGGGCGCAGTTGAAATTGGAATACCAGTCCGGGCACCCGGCTGGCAATTTTCCGGAGCCGATCCAGAGCTTCTTGCCGTGCCGTTTCAGATAACTTGTGTTCGGTGATGTCCCGGGTAACAGCAAGCAATGCGGTGATATGGCCGTGCGAATCGCGTAACGGAACCGCATGCGTATCCAACCAGCGATGCGAACCTTTGAGCCCTTGCATCTCGAACTTCATGTTGCCGGGCTCGCCATCGAACACGCGCTTTATCAGCGCGGTAAAAGCATCCCGATATTCCGGCATCATAAGATGTTGTGTTTGCTGGCCGACAACTTGATCCAGAGAATCCGCTTCGATTATGTTTAGCCCGGCACGGTTCATTTGCAGCAAGGTTCCGTCTGCCGCCACCAGCTTTACGCACTCCGGGGTGGCTTCAATGATGGCGTGCAGTTGCAGCTGACTTTCGGCAAGTTTTTCAAGAAAGTAGCATAATAGGGCCACGATCAGAGAAGCGACAAAACAGGATGCGACCAGGCCGGTAAGCAGATAATCGGGAGGCACCTCTCCCTTTAGGAATAACCCCATGCCTGCAACAATGGCTTCAGTCAACAATACCGACAGAATCACTGAGAACAACCATAGCTGCCATATTTTCAAACGCTGAAGTTGCGAGAGAAGATTTATTTTCAAGTTAACCCTTCTTGTATAGTGTGCATAAATTTCGATTTAGCTTTGCATTATCTCTGTTTACGCAATTACGGACAAACCGGCGGGCATTCATTCAAACCCAAATTTCCGTCTTTTCGACAATTTATCGCGGCAATCTTGAGAATTAATAACTGATGTTACGCACACATCTAATAAAGCGTAGTCCACGAAAGGCACGAAAAGCACGAAAAAAAGTGGACATAAAGAGGAGAACAAGGACGCAAGAAGTAAAGCGCGTCCCTCCTGTCCGCCATGCCCGTATCAAGACACATACCTGTCATGAACGTTATCGGCTGAATGCTTGGCATTACATCGTTAACCGAGAAATATACTGCTTTATGTTTTTTCGTGTCGCCTAGAGGCGCCTACTTTTGGCTTTAGTGCTTTTCGTGGACAATGCGTAACATCAGTTAATAAATAAGGCTTCTTTTACCGGTTTTGAACAGCTTGAGCCTTGCAATTAATGAGCGGATGATTTGCCCAAGCTGCCAAGCCCAAAAAAAACACGAATCTGTTCCAGGACGCTATTTTGTTGCTGCGCCATCAGTTGAGCAACGGATTCTTTATCCAGCTGTTGCTGCACATTATCGATATTGAATCGGCGATTCGCTAAAAGTTTGCTGATCTCCACGGCAAGCTCGGGGCGTTTATCCAGAACTTTTTGGAACGACTCTTTGTCCAATCGGTAAGCCAAAACTTCGGATTGGGCGATGACGGTGGCGCTACGAGGATCGCCGGTCATGAGCCCCATCTCTCCCAGAAAACATCCGCCATGAATGGTATCGATCCGTCGGCGTCCGCCATCCGGTAACTCCAGGAATACATCGGCGGTGCCGCTTATAATGATATAAAGCCAATGCGCTATCGCACCTTGGCGCATCATCAGGTCGCCTTGAACAAAGGGCGTGTAAACAAGCCGTTCGGCAATTTCGGCCAACTCGTTGTCATGCAAGGTATTGAACAATTCCACTTGCTGCAAAGCATCCATCCGCTCTTTGATCCGGCGCAGACGCTTGTTCTGCTCATATTGATCGTCTTTATTGGTCAAATGGATATGGTATTGCGGATACGGCAAACTTATCCCGGCTCGTTGCAGCGCCGCATATATCCGGCCGCGCACTTGCGAATCGGTCGCGTCATCCGCTTCAATATCGCATAACCAATAGCGTAAAGCGTAGCGCGACGAGCAGGGACTAAAATCCATAAGCAAGCAACTTGCTGCCGGGTCGTCAGCTACATTGGCTATATGCCCGTTACGGACTGCATTTTGCGCAATATCGATTACTTTTCCGGCCAGATGTTCGTAGCCGACATCAAAATATATCCAGCGCCGCCATTGCAGCGGTTGTCCGCTACGGCGTCCGATCACGGAAAACTTGCCTTTCATCAACAGGCTGTTCGGGATCACAATCGTTTCCCAGTTACGGGTTTCTATCGCCGTAGATCGCCAACGAATATCTGTGACGCGACCGTTAACGTCGTCCACTTTGATCCAATCGCCGACTTTGATCGAGTTATCCAACTGCAAAGCCAACCCGCCAAGAATATTGCCCAAGGTATCCTGCATCGAAAAAGCCAGCACCGCGGTCATGACCGCCGAGGTTGTAATGATGCCGGACAGATCCAGCCCTGCGGCGTGTAGATGGACCATTAACCATGCGCCATATCCTGCGAGCTCGGCGAGGTCTTCAAGGATACGCAACAGGTTGATACGGCATAACGGCAGTATTAAACGGAACAAGAACAAACCGAAAAGTCGAATAGCCGCCATTCCGCTGGCAAAAACGCTGACTTCATGCAGTCCTGTTGCGAAGGATTTAATATCCAGCGCAGCCAATATACCGCTGAGTGCAAGGCCCAAGAGCGCAATCATCAAAAACAGTAAAGTGGCGGCGACGGGCTTGCGGTCTTGCGGCCTCCAGCGCCATAACAAAGCGGCAATAACCAGCGCAACGATAAAAAGCAGGCCGAATTGATCATGCTGCTGTGCAAAAATATCCAAGCTGTGCCAAAAATGTTCGAGTTGAGGCATTCTAGTCCTTACCGGTTAAAATCAGATAGCCGTTCAGTCTCCAAGTGGAGCATTTGGGGCGAAAATGCCATATGGAAAAAACCGAGTGAATAATAAAAATGGGCGCTTCAACTTAAAAACCGCAGTAGTCCACGAAAAGCACGAAATCCACGAAAAAATCAGTATGTGGGCGCTTTTAGGTCATGCAGGAAATAGGGCGGCGCAGAGCTTCATATTGTTATTGTAAACGGTGCGCTTGACGGCATAAAGGTAAAAGAAACAATTGGATTTGATATTTCCGGGTGACCGGCCGATTGCCCTTACTCCGGCGCTCATGGTTATACACAAGTCTATGACCTGGCGTTAGGCAGACCTTCCAGGTTTTTTAAACCTGGAAGGTCTAACCGGCAACGTTTCGAACGGAGCCAGTCCTGAGCGTAGGCGAGGGCTTATCTTGGAGTATGCGAATGAATGCCGGGTATGACGCTGTCCGCGGCAAAGCTACAGCTGGTATTTTTTCGTGCCTTTCGTGTTTTTCGTGGACAGTGCGTAACATCAGGTAATACTTTCAAAGTCTCTATCGCTATTGCGGCCTACCGCGTTGCCGAGTGAAAGTCTTTACCGGTCAATACTTCCTTGACATAACCGGCCTTAATTACAAAGTCGCCGAAGCGTTCGCCCGGTTTCCGCTCGCGGGCATAGTGCTGAATAATAGGGGTTAGTTCGCTAAGAATTTGTTCTTCGCCGATATTTTCGCGGTACAGTTTGTTCAGGCGTTGACCGTAAAAACCGCCGCCTAAATACAGGTTGTACTTGCCCGGCGCTTTGCCGACAAAACCGATTTCCGCCAGCACTGAACGTGCGCACCCGTTCGGGCAACCGGTCATGCGGATCAGGATCGGATCGTTTTCAAGTCCGGCCTGTTTGACGATTACATCAAGCTTGTCGATCAGTGACGGGAAGTAGCGCTCGCTTTCAGCCATGGCAAGGCCGCAGGTGGGAAAAGCCACGCAGGCCATTGAATTCAGGCGCAGCCCGGTTTGGGGATAGGAATTAGCCAGCCGGTATTTTTTCAGCAGCGCATCAATGGCCGGTTTTCTTTTGCTGCCGACCTGCCCGATAATCAAGTTCTGGTTCGCCGTGAGCCTGAAATCGCCGTCATGTACTTTGGCAATTTCACGCAGCCCGGTCATCATCGGGTAATCTTCGGTGTCGAGTATGCGTCCGTTTTGGATAAACAACGTGTAATGCCATGTGTCGTTGGCGCCTTCGACCCAGCCGTAGCGGTCGCCGGAATGTTCGAATATAAAAGGCCGGGGCGGTTCTATATCCCAGCCCAAGCGCCGGTTGAGTTCGAATTTGAACCATTCGACGCCTCGGTCTTCGATGGTGTATTTAAAACGTGCGTGTTTGCGATTGACTCTATCGCCCTTATCGCGTTGAATCTTAACCACTTCCTCAGCGACTTGCAGCGTCTTGTTTTTGGGGCAATAGCCGATCACGTCGGCCAAGCGCGGGTAAGTTTCGGTATCGCCGTGGGTCATGCTCAATCCGCCGCCGACGGTGATGTTAAATCCGAGCAGATGATTATCCTCGGCGATCGCGATAAAGCCGAGATCGTTGGCAAACAGATCGACATCGTTGCTGGGCGGAACGGCTAACGCTATTTTGAATTTGCGCGGCAGATAGTGTTTACCGTAAATCGGTTCTTCGTCCTGGCGGCTTGAGGACAGCAGTTCTTCGTCCAGCCAGATTTCATGGTAGGCGGTGGTTCGGGGTGTCAAATGTTCGCTGATGCGGCGGGCATATTCGTAGACTTCCGCATGCAGCCGGGATTGATGCGGGTTGGGATTGCACATGACATTACGGTTCACGTCTCCGCAGGCGGCAATGGTATCCAGCAATGCGGCGTTAATTTCCGCAACGGTTTTTTTCAGGTTGCGCTTGACGACTCCGTGCAGTTGAAAAGCCTGCCTTGATGTCAGCCGGATGGTATGGTTGCACCAGGTGTTGGCGATGCGGTCCACTTCCAGCCATTGCGTCGGCGAACACACTCCGCCGGGTAGGCGGATGCGAACCATAAACTGGTAGCGAGGCTCCAGTTTTTGCCTGCGGCGTTCGTCCCGCAAGTCGCGGTCATCCTGCTGGTAAATGCCATGATATTTGGATAGCTGGGTGTCGTCCTCGGCCAGTGCGCCGGTCAGCGGGTCTTGCAGGCTTTTAACCATAGTGCCGCGCAGATAATTGCTCGCGTCCTTGATCCGCTCGACTTCGGCTCGTTTTGCTAATTCTTCCGGAGTTATATAGGTCATCGTTTAGCCCTCATATTTATACACATCCCGTTGATAGCGTCTGGCCTTTACCCCTCGTTCCCACGTCCCGTCTGTTCAGAACGTTGCGCGTTAGACCTTCCAGGTTTTTAAAACCTGGAAGGTCTGCGTATCGGCATGTTTCCCGCCTATCGCTAGGTAAAGGACTGTCGGAATGACGACAGCCCGTATCGTGTCCTTCGAGGTGAAGCTTTTAACAGAGTTCATTTAATACACATCCCGTTGATAGCGCCTGGCCTTTTGCAAATTCGCGACATACTCTTCCGCATTGTCGGCACCGATTTCAGCCGCCACAATGTTTAGCAACGCCGCATGCACGTCGTGCGCCATCCGTTTTCCGTCGCCGCAAACATAAATATGAGCTCCGTCCTGCAACCACACGTACAGCTCCTTGCCGTGTTCGGCCATCAGATGCTGAACGTAGATTTTCTGCTCCTGATCGCGGGAGAAAGCGACGTTCATGCGGGTCAATACGCCGCTTTTCAGGTAACGCAGCCACTCGGCCTGATACAGAAAATCGGTTTCGAAATGCTGATCGCCGAAAAACAGCCAGTTTTTACCCGAAGCGCCCACGGCTTCATGCTCTTCGACAAAAGCGCGGAAAGGCGCGATGCCGGTGCCGGGGCCGATCATAATAATCGGCGTGGCAGGATCGGCCGGAAGCTTGAAATTATTATTGCGATCGATATAAACGGGGATAGTCGCATCCTCGCCAATGCGCTCAGCCAGAAACGTCGAACCGACTCCTTTACGATCCCGGTCATGCGATTGGTAACGCACGGCAGCCACGGTTATATGCACTTCGTCGGGATGCTGTTTCAGGCTGGAAGCAATCGAGTACAAACGGGGCGGCAGTTTGCGCAGGCAGTTGACGAATGCTTGCGGCGAGACGTGATCGGATGGAAAATCCGCTACCAAGTCAATAATCTCGCGACCATGCAGATAGTCATTCAGTTTGTGCTTGTCGTGCAGTAACTGATCCAACTTTCGATTATTCGCCAATAATGCGTATTTTTGCATTACCGGTCGGGTAATGGTGGTGATTTCATAATAACTAAACAGCAGGTTATAAAGGAAGCCGTCCTCATCATCCAGCGTAATCCATTCCGTACCGTTAAAGTGCAGCATCTGCAACAGGGCATCGATCACGTCAGGCGCATTGGTCGGATAAACGCCGAGCACATCGCCCGGCTCGTAAGTCAGGCCGGAGCCTTCCAGCGACAATTCCAGATGATGGGTTTCCTTGAGCGAGCCCCGGCCGTTCAGCACGATATTTTCCAGCAACAGCGCAGGAAACGGATGCGTGCGGGAATAGGCGGATGGGCTTGTAAGCGAAGGAATCGATAGACCGGTTGCTTGGGATTTTGTTTCCAGGCGTATGGATAGTTCATTTAACACCGCATGCATCCAGGCTTCGGCGCTTGATTCATAGTCGACATCGCAATCAACTCTGGGATGAATCCGCGTTGCTCCCAACTCTTCCAAACGATGATCAAAATCAACGCCGGTTTTGCAGAAAAACTCGTAACTGGAATCCCCTAAGCCAAGCACGGCGAACTGCATTTGCTGGAGTGACGGAGCGCGTTTGCTGAATAAATGCTCGACCAATTCCCTGGCATTATCGGGAGGTTCGCCCTCGCCGTAAGTGCTGACAATGACCAGCAGGTGTTTCTCGGCCTTTAATTGCTGAAACTTATAATCGCCCATTTTTTTGACGATTGTTTTTAAGCCGCGACCGGCGGCCAACCGGTGCATCTGCTCGGCCAGCGCTTCACTGTTGCCGGTTTGCGAACCGACCAGGATGGTAATATCGGCAATACTGCTGACATCCGGGATGGATATTAAGTCTTTGGCAACCTGCCCGGTCAAATATCCCCCAACCCAGGCGGCTTGCTCCGGCGATAACGCGGCAATAAACTGCTGGAGAAGATGATATTGATCGTCGCTTAATGGCGTCTGGCTGCGTTCAGGTAATAATATCTGCATATAAATACCGATTCTTAATGGATGAAGAATAACGCGATATTTTGCAATTTTATGTATCAGGCTACGCTAACCCAACCGGACCGGCAATACCGGCCATTACGTAGATTTTGGCAAAAAAGCCGGTACGGTAAGTTGTTGGGTTCTGTTGAGGTTTACAGGAGTTTCAGAGAAACGTCGCCACTTCTTTAGGAAATGGCGGTCCGTTTAGTAGTTAGTGATGACGAGTGGACATTTATTTTCCGATTGGTGAGGAAGCAGCCGTAAACAATGCCGAACTTGTGGCTGCTTCATTTACGGTCGACAACAGGTCCTTGTTCAACGCCGCTATTATTTTGCATTAGCTTCTTCTGCCGCTCTTCGATACCAATAAGCTGCTTTGGTATCATCCTGTATTACGCCCTGACCGACTTTGTATTTATGGGCTAAATTGTATTGCGCATTTGCATTGCCTTGTTCTGCAGCTTTGAGATACCAGGAAACCGCTTGAGCATAGTCCTGTTTTACGTATTGACCCTGGTCATACATAACGCCTAAATTGAATTGGGCCTTTGCGTGGCCTTGATCGGCCAATTGTTGATAAAGTGAAAAGGCTTCTTGATGCCGGCCCCGCTCATTCAAGTCATAGGCACGTTGAAACATGGCTTCACTATTCATGCTTGATGGCGGTGGCTGCTGCGTATGTTCCGTGTCTTGTCGTTGATCAGGCTGCTGTTCAGCTGCTTTGTCCGTTTCGTTGAACTGTGCTTTTCCACTTTGGTGTTTAGCTCGAGCTTCTTGCTCTCGAATCCAGGCATTATGCGCTTCACGTTTAGCCGGATCTATTAATACGGCATAGGAAGTATTCACCAGCTTGATGACTCTTTCTGCCTCTTCGCTGCTACCTTGGAATTTATCGGGATGAAAAGTTTGACAGAGAGCTTTATAGGCCGCTCTGATGACGCTGACAGGGGCGTCTCTTGTCACTTTTAGGTTGTCGTAATGGGTACGTACCTTAGCCATATAGAACTTATTGTTTGTTATTTTTTACTGTGAACGAAAATCGTGACAATTATAACCGGTTCTGTCGAATTAACCGCAAAAACGCATATTCCAAATATACGAAATATGACAGCTTCAAAACTGGACGGATTTATCTTACCGGCGCATGAAATTGCTCAGCAAATAGCATCTAATTTATCTGTAACGGATGTGTTGAATGCGCTGCTCGCCAGTAATCATTCATGTTGCAAAACTGCCGGCATCAAAAATGTTTTTGAGCCGAAGTGAACTGCTCCTGCAATCAAGAGCAAGAATCTTAAGCCAATAAAGTTGTGTTTTTAGTGTTGAAACGATGCGCAAAAAACGACAATTGCACCGGATAGATGCAATCAATTGGCTAAGAAATAAATTTCCCCCAAGGCTGTTAGAAAGCTGGTCTTTATTTTTTATACAAAAAACCATTATTAATCATTAACAAAGGTTTTTTCGAGTTACGTTTTATGGTTTCGATAACTAATAAAGCAACTTATGGCGCAGGATTTGCTTTTATTTAATCAAGACATTTCTTAAGTAGTAAAGCTGAGCATAACGGAATTATTGCTCACGCTTATTTCATCAAATTGTCATTGCCGTTGCTTAAGATGTTGTCTAAGTTCACATAGCTTTAGAGAGGTAAAGTCAATGTCTAGCGAAATTATGCCATTAATCACTTTTATTGAATCCTATTTAACATGGATCTTAAACATTTCAGGGGAATTGGCGACATTTAGCCTGTTGATTGTATTTGTCGTCCTGTCGATTCTTGAGCTTAGCTATCCCAAGCGCAGATTGCCCTTTAAACAATTGCGCCAGTCTTATCAAACTAATATCGGACTGTTTGTTTTCAACAGCATCGTTATCTCGTTACTGTCGGCAGCGCCCTTATTGATGGTGGCCGACCGCTATTCAAGCTGGGGAATGCTAAATTATATCGCCAACCCTGCATGGAAAGCGCTGCTGTCGTTTCTATTGCTCGATTTGATGCTCTATTGCTGGCACAGAACCAGTCACAGCTTCGATGGCCTGTGGATATTCCACAAAGTGCACCATAACGATCCATATCTGAATGTTTCGACCGCATTCCGTCTGCATATTGTCGAGCTGTTGATCATCACTGTGCTGAAAGCGGCTTATATTGTTTTATTCGGCGTAGACAAGACGATGGTGCTTACTAATGAAGCCTTATTGACCGTGTTCATCATGTTTCATCACGCCAATATTTCATTTTACGGCGAGAATCGTTTGGGGCAAGTCATTATCGTCCCTTATTTGCACCGTGCACATCATTCAACGGAGCGTAACGAACACGACAATAACTATGGCGCGGTCTTTTCGATATGGGATCGCCTGTTCGGCACACTCACAGAACGGGAACCTGCAAAAATCGGCATTAAAAACAGCTCGCCGCAAACTGTTTTGGGCTTGGTAAAATTCGGCTTTATTCCGGCAAATCCAGCGCCTGTGCCTGCCTGCGAACTGAGCTTGGACATTAAAGCGATGATCGCTGAAGCCGCCTATTACAAAGCCGAAAAACGCGCTTTTAAGCCTGGCAACGAGCTGCGCGACTGGCTGGAAGCCAAAAAGGAAATTATCGGCATGGTTTATGGCGATAAGTCCATCCGCCAGCGAGTAAACGAATCCGGCTGTTCTTCAATGCAGCGGCCTTTTACGCTTTGTTAACCATAATACGGCGTTATGCCTACATGCAGACCTTCCAGGTTTTAAAAACCTGGAAGGTCTAATTCGCAACGTTATCTCTAGGAGGCTGTCGGATTTAAAAATCATAAAAAATATAAGACATTGATTTTAAATAAAAATAAATTTTCAGCTGCGTTTTACTGAAAAATATTTTATTAAATTTTTCAATAACTTACTAATTGTGATGGATCATAATCCGACAGCCTCCTAGATAATGTTTGTGCGCAACGTCTTTCCGACTGTTAGTCGTTAACGCTGTAAGGCGCAATCTGTAGGGCGCAATAGCAGCTGCATGGCTAAATGAAACGCTTAGCTGTATTTTATGATTTTTATTTATGCGATAGTTTCTCTACACGCGTAGTCGCAGATATTGCCATCGGTAAACTTTACCCGCTTTACTCCAGAGAGAGGATAAATTCCCACTGGTCTTTGCTCACCGGCATTATGGATAATCGATTACCGCGTCTTACTAATGCAAGGTCTGTCAGTTGTTCTTCGAGCTTTAATTCTTTAAGGGTAATGGTGCGAGACAGAGATCTGACGTATTTGACATCAACCATAATCCAGCGGGGATGTTCAGGGTCGCTTTTGGGATCGAAATGCAAGTCATCCGGATCGAAAGCGGAAAAATCCGGGTAGCCTTCCTTAACGACTTCCATAATGCCGACTATGCCCGGCACATCGCAATTGGAATGATAGAAGAAAATCCGGTCGCCCAGCTTCATGTCGTCCCGCATCATGTTCCTGGCCTGATAGTTACGCACGCCATCCCAATGCTCGGTCTGATTGGGCTTGTTGTACAGATCATTAATTCCGAACGTATCGGGTTCGGATTTCATTAGCCAGTAGTTCATGGGGACTTTGTTTTAATGACGGCGATTGTTTGGTGCATCTCCCGCCTGCGTCGTAATGTGCTTTCGTCCTTGAACCGGAGGTTCAAGTGGGGACATGGCCGGTAAATCAGGCTTCCCGTATGAAACGGGCATGCACACCAGTACTGGTATCCGCCCCCGGGGTAAAAACAGGTTCAGGAAACACCCAGCACACTCTCGAGTGCTGCAGGAGATACAGGACTATAGTTTAGCGTGTTTACTGATTTTCTAAAACGTTTTCTATCTTGTGAGTCATTTTTGCCAGACATTCGTTCAAGGTTTGATTGAGTGCGGCATTTTGACTTTTCATCAGTTGCAGCTCATGCGCCAAATTAAGCGCCGCCATGACTGCAATCCTGTCAGCACCGGCTACCTTGCCGGAATCCCTCATTTGGCGCATTTGAGCGTCAAGCTGCTGGGCCGACTGGATCAGGTCATTTTGCTCATCAGGCACACAGGCAATTTTATATTCTTTGCCCATGATGATCAGAGATACCGGTTGAGGCTTCTTATTCATGATCCGTTCTCCATTGCTTTCAGGCGAGTAATCATGGCTTCAACCCGGGTTCTGGCCAGAGTGGTTTTTTCCAACAGCTTGGCTTTTTCCCTAACCAATGAATCTTGTTTGGTTTTCAGCGAACTGTTTTCATTTTTCACATGGGTGTACTGCTCGATGAGCTGATCCAGCTTGTCCTCGAGGTCTTTTAACTCTAAAGATTGATTTGATTGTGTCATGGCGATACTAGATTGTTGCAAGAAGATACGTGAAATATTGCGTATTTACCGGACGATTCAAGATTAACAAATATTATCCAAGTTAATGATCATGGTAGCATAAGCGATATTTTTAGTCCGCGATAGTGAAATTATTATGTGGAATTTATGACTTACCAGACAATTAATGCAATAGTTATACAAAGCGATGCCGAACTTTCGGCAGCGCAAGCCCACGGCATGGCGACGGGCATGTTGTGCGTCAATGAACGGGCTCAAAGTGCCGAATGGCTAACCGAGCTGTTTCGAAATGCGGCTCCGGTGGCTGATGAAAACAAGAGAATGCTAGTGCATTTGTACGAAGAGACAAGAAGCTTATTGACGAGTGATGAATTCGAATTTGACTTGTTTTTGCCGGACGATGAAGCCTTGTTGAGCGAACAAGTTGAAGCATTAACTTACTGGTGCCAAGGCTTTCTGTTGGGTGTGGGCGTTGCTCATGCCGCTTCCGACTGGCCCAGGGAAGTGACCGAAATATTAAAAGATATTGTCGAGTTTACCAAGCTGGATACGGAAGCTGAAGGCGAGGAAGATGAGAATGATTTTATGGAAATTACCGAATACATCAGATCGGCTGTTTTATTATTGCGGAGCGAATTGAATAAATGAGATAAAAGGTAAAAACTTGTTGAGCCTTTCCCTTAATTACCTGACTTAAAAATGAAACAAAGTGAATTTAAAAAACGCCGCAAGCAATTAATGCAACATATCGGCATAGGCAATATCGCACTGATAGGCAGCGCAGCAGTCCGAACTCGCAACCGGGATGTGAATTATCCGTTCCGGCAGGATAGCGACTTTTATTATTTGACCGGCTTTAATGAACCGGATTCTCTGGCCGTTTTTATTCCGGGACGCAAGCAAGGTGAATATATTTTATTTTGCCGCGAATTCGATGAAAAAAAGGCTTTATGGGAAGGCGCGCATGCTGGCCTTGAAGGCGCCACCAAGCATTATAAAGCTGATGATTCTTTTCCGATTGATGACCTGGATGACATTTTGCCGGGCATGTTGGAAGACAAAGGCAAGGTTTATTATCCGATAGGTCGCGATTCCGATCTCGATCACAATTTATTGGTCTGGATAAATCATATTCGTAGCCAGTCCAGAAGCGGTGTGACTGCGCCCGGCGAATTGGTTTCGTTAGAGCATATCCTGCATGAAATGCGCTTGTTCAAAAGTGCTGAAGAGCTCAAGCTGATGCGTCGTGCAGCCGAGGTATCTGCCAATGCTCATGTTAAAGCCATGCAAAAATGCAAGCCCGGCCTGTATGAGTATCAGCTGGAAGCGGAAATTATTTATAACTTTATCCAGGATGGCTTGCGCGCGGTTGCTTATCCTTCGATTGTGGCTGGCGGAAAAAATGCCTGCGTACTGCATTACACGGAAAATGCCGATAAATTAAAGAGCGGCGATTTACTGCTGATCGACGCTGGTGCGGAATGCGATCATTATGCCGCCGACATTACCCGCACTTTTCCGGTTTCAGGGCGCTTTAGCGAACCGCAAAAACAGCTTTATCAACTGGTCTTGGATGCCCAGGCGGCGGCCATTGCACAAATCAGCCCAGGTCTGCCTTGGCATCTGGCGCATGATGCGTCGGTTGAGGTGCTGACCAAAGGCTTGGTTTCATTGGGGCTGCTCAAAGGCAAGGTATCAAAGCTGATCAAGGATGAAAAATATAAACAGTTTTATATGCACCGAATCGGCCACTGGTTAGGCATGGATGTGCATGATGTCGGCGACTATAAACTGGATAAGGAGTGGCGCTTGCTGGAGCCCGGCATGGTGTTGACTATAGAGCCGGGATTGTATATTCCGGCGGATTGTCTGACCGTTGACGAACAATGGCGCGGTATAGGTATACGTATTGAGGACGATGTACTGGTGACTGCTGAGGGACATGAGATTTTGACCGGCGGCGTGCCCAAAACTATTGCAGAAATTGAAAGCATAATGCAGGCGAGCTGATGCAACATGATTATGATTTATTGATTGTCGGCGGTGGGCTGGC
Source organism: Methylobacter sp. (assembly GCA_036561025.1). Classification (GTDB taxonomy): domain Bacteria; phylum Pseudomonadota; class Gammaproteobacteria; order Methylococcales; family Methylomonadaceae; genus Methylobacter_A. The sequence goes on from DATBQB010000062.1 coordinate 51,753, forward strand.
AGGCAACTGTCTGGCGCTGGCGTTAAAAGAAACCGGACTGAAAATTGCGATAGTTGAAGCAAATACCAGCGAGCAACAGTATGCCTCTGCTGCTGGAGACAGGGCCTTGGCTTTGGCCGCCGGTACTATAAAAATGCTTGAAGCTCTGGGCGTCTGGCAGGGCATTAACCAAGCCGCTACCGCAATCACAGACATCCATGTTTCCGATCAAGGCCATTTCGGCAAAGTCAGGCTTTCGGCGCAAAAAGAGAATGTGGAGGCGCTGGGCTATGTCATTACCGCACGGGATATTGAAGCGCATGTTGCCAAGCTGGTAACCGAAGCCGGTATAGAGCTAATTTGCCCTGCTCGTTTGGTGGGTTTGATGGTCGGCAATAATGCCGTCAATGTCAGCCTGAAACGCGGCGATGAAGCGTTGGCCGCATCCGCCAAACTATTGGTTGGCGCAGACGGCGGTAACTCCTCAGTACGTAAGTTGCTGGAAATAGCCCAGCATATTACCGAGTACGGGCAGACCGCATTGGTCACCACAGTAAAATCATCCCTGCCTCATAAAAATGTCGCATTCGAACGTTTTACCGCTTCAGGGCCGCTGGCCTTATTGCCTGTTGATATTGATCATTGCGCTGTGGTCTGGACGCGCACCAGCGAAGATGCCGATGCGCTGATGTCAGGCAGCGAGACGGACTTCTTGTCCGAGCTTCAGCAATGCTTCGGTTATAAATTGGGCAAGCTTAGTTTAGTTGCTCCTCGACGGGCGTTTCCGTTGTCATTAATACGTGCCGAAAAAATGGTCTCAGATCGAACCGTGGTTATCGGCAATGCGGTGCATCAGTTGCATCCGGTTGCAGGGCAAGGTTTTAACTTAGGCCTGCGGGACGTTGTGCAACTGGCCGAAATGATTATCAAGCAGCACCAAGCAGGTCAGGATATTGGCGCCGCCGATTTCTTAGCGGCTTACGCTGAAGCCCGGCAGAAAGACCATGACCGAACTATCGGTTTTACTAATAGCGTAGTGCGGATTTTTTCTAATGACTGGCTGGCAGTGGCGGCTGCCAGGAATGTCGGTTTGGCGATATTGGATCATATTCCTGCCGCAAAAACATTTCTGACGCGCCATGCCATGGGGCTGGCCGGACGCTTGCCCCGCCTGGGCAGCAGGAGATAGAGCAATGACTGATCGTTATGAAGTCATAGTCTGCGGCGGCGGCATGGTGGGCGCAGCAGCGGCTTGTGCCTTAGCGCAGGGCGGCATCAATGTTGCGTTGTTGGAGCGGTTTAACCCTGAAAGACACTGGCCTTCGGAACCTATCGACATTCGCGTCTCTGCCTTAACCAAAGCTTCCCAGAACATACTGGAAATGGTGGGCGCTTGGCCGGGCATGGTGCAGCGTGGTGTTTGCGCTTATCGAGAGATGCGGGTGTGGGACGCTCGTGGCGGTGGGGAGTTGCATTTTGATTGCGCCGACACTGCTTTTCCTGAGTTGGGTCATTTAGTCGAAAACAGAGTCACTGTTGCCGCCCTCTGGGATGTGCTGGACGCTTTGCCGTCGGCTACCTGCATTACACCTGCAACAGTTGTCGATATGCAGCTTAACGAAAACGGCAGGCAACTACGGCTGGAAGACGGCCGAATCCTTGAGGCTGATCTGGTTATTGCCGCCGACGGACGCGATTCTGCATTAAGGTCGATGGCAGGCATAGCCGTGACCGGTTGGGAGTATCGTCAGGATGGCCTGGTCGCTACGGTCAGCACTGAAATGAGTCATCGGTTCACTGCGTGGCAACGGTTTTTGGATGAAGGCCCGTTGGCTTTTTTGCCGCTGAAAAACGGGCAATGCTCAATCGTTTGGACGCTGAGTTCGGAAACGTCAAAAAGCCATCTGGCGCTTGCCGATAAAGACTTTCTGCAGGTTTTGGAACAAGCTTCCGGTGGTATTTTGGGCAAGATGCTTGACGTAGGTCCGCGCGCGGCATTTCCTTTACGCTTTCAATATGCAAACTCCTATATCGATCAGCGTTTCGCCGTATGCGGCGATGCTGCCCATGCGATGCATCCTCTGGCAGGGCAAGGCGTAAATGCCGGGTTGCTGGATGCCGCAGCGATTGCTGAGCTGATAATCCAAACCCGGCAGGACAAAAGGCCGTTGTCCAGCTCACGATTCCTGCGTCGGTACGAGCGCTGGCGCAAAGGCGACAATCTAATGATGATGTCGAGTATGGATGCGCTCAACAAGACCTATAGAGTAACCGATGGACCCTTTGTCAGCTTGCGCTCGGCGGGAATGAACCAAATCAATAACTCAGCGCTGATTAAGGCTTATTTTAATCATTACGCGATGGGCTTGCGTAGCGATTTGCCTAAATTGGCAAAAAGGCAAATATGCTGGTAACCGGCAGCTTTTAACACTAAGTATCGGACAGGTTTGCAGTTTTTTCTAATTAGGGTTTTCCCTACACACCGGCTTCTGGTATATTCCACCTCTAGCGATACGGTTTACCTGTTTTGGATATAGGCAAAAGGGCATAGCGGAAGCTTTGCCTGCTGACCGATGGCGCTTAATTTTAAAGCAGTGAAGAAAAAAATTAACTTAAAGAAGTGGAGAGCATTATGACTGAAGGGTTGTTTATATTAACTACTATTTTTGTTGCCTATGTTGTTTATGCGATCATAGGCGAACAGAAAGCAACTGCTAAATCCAAAGCGCCAGCGGCAAAACCTGAAGCACAGGCAGCTGTCGTAGAGCAACCAAAGCCCCAGGCTGCCGTTGCAAAAGAAAAACCAGCTGCGGCTACGCCCAAAGCTGCGACACCCAAATCAGAACCGTCTAAGTCGACGGCAGCCAAGCCGGCAGCAACTAAACCGGCTGCGCCCAAGGTAGCGGCTAAGCCAGCAGCGACCAAGGCAACTGCTAAACCCGCATCAACTAAAGCAGCCGCAGCGCAACCGGCGGCAACTAAAAAAGCCCCTGCTGCCGCGGCAAAGAGCGCTGGATTGAAAGATCCAAAAACAGGAGAGGTTGTCACGGCGTATAGCAATTACCGATTCACCAAGCGCTGGATAAAAGACGCATTGGTTGCAGAAGGTTTGCTGGAAAAGGTCTATACCGGTAATGAGCTGAATACAGATACTGAAGCTAAAATAAAAGCGGCGATAGGAAAGCTGGAAGCCATGGATAAATATAAAGCTTAGGTTTAAGTATCCGGAATGTATTGAAGGGGGGCTGGTTCGACTGCATGGATGCAGGAGGTAGAGCAACGCAGGAGCAGTTGCCGAGGTCGCCCCTTCATAATGCATTTGAAAACGCCTCATCCTGGTTGTTTCATTTAAGAGATATGTTAGGCGTTTAGCGCTAACAGCATCTCCGCTTTAGAATTCTTCTTGAAAGACTGTAATATACTGAATGGGCGTGTTGGCGATTTGGATAGGAAATAAAATACTGTCCAAAAAAGCCTGACGCTAAACGATTGCAAATAAATTTCCTGCAATGCCCGGTTTTCACTGCGGCCTTGGTCTGTGCCCGTTATTGGCGGCAAAATATCTTGTAAGGTTCAAACATGGCGCGTATTGGGCGTCCTGCTGGCTCAGGGCGGTCGAGTGGTGCTAAATAAACGGGTTTTCTGCTGTCTCAACAGAAATGAACGGATAGGGTTTGGGTAAAGGCCTGGATATATGGACAATCATCTTCCAATCCAGAATTGATGAAGCGCCTGCAAAACAAGACAAGAGCAGCCCAGTCCCGGGTTCGTCGACAATCGCCTATTGATCAGTTTAGGGTTAAATGTCTCCGGGAGACTGGAGTTACCGAGTGCCAAACACTACGATAGTTTTGCCGTGCGCAGTAATCAGCTTTTTATGTTCCAATTCTTTTAATACGCGTCCGGCCATTTCTCTTGAGCAGCTTACCATGCGGCCGATTTCTTGTCTGGATATATGCAGTTGCATGCCGTCAGGGTGCGTTATTGCCTCGGGGCTTTTGCATAAATCTATTAAAGTTCGGGCAATTCGCCCCTCAACGTCCATAAACGCCAAGTCGCATAAATTGCGGCTGGTATTTAGTAGTCGTGATGATAATTGTTCGCCTATCATGAATAATATGTCAACTCCATGCGCCGCGAGCTCTTTTCTCAATACCTGGCGGAGCCGTTCGTAGCTTATTTCCGCCAAATAGCATTCGCAACGCGTTTTAACGCTGACTTTCCGTATTTCGGCCGTTTTAAAAACGCCAATTTCGCCAATAAATTCATTTTTATTTAAGTAAGCGAGGATCAGTTCATGCCCGCCTTCGGCTTCTTCCGCGCAAACGCTGACTGAGCCCTCTATGATAAAATACAGCCGGTCGCCTGTATCGCCAGGCCGAATAATAGTGGTTTTGGCGGGATATTTTTTTATATGGCAAAAACGTAAGAAATGCTCCAGCGCTTCTTTATAAGAGGGGGGGGGGACTTTAAGTGTCATAGCAACAATTCATCTATCGTCAGTGCTGTCGTAAATTTAACTAACAATGCAGGATTTTAACAAAAAAATCAATATTGTCACTCTGGTAATATGTATTTTTATGCTACTCTATGCGTCATTTTTAATCAGGAAAACAAATGCAAGTAACAGTCAAATGGGTCGACGGCGTGATGTTCGTCGGCGAAACCGGCAGTGGACATGCTGTAGTTATAGATGGTCCCCCCGATCACGGCGGCCGCAACATAGGCATGCGTCCTATGGAAATGCTTTTGCTGGGCGTGGGCGGTTGTTCATCTTTTGATGTAGTTCAGATCCTGCAAAAAGGCAGAAATGACCTTGTTAAATGTGTGACTGAAGTCACTGCTGAGCGAGTCGATGCGATACCCAGCGTGTTTAGTAAAATCCATCTGCATTTTGTTGTTACCGGCCATGACTTAAAGGCATCGGCTGTTGAAAGGGCGGTAAAGTTATCCGCAGAAAAGTATTGCTCCGCATCCATCATGCTAAGCAAGGCAGTGGAAATCACCCATGATTTTGAAGTTATTGAGGTTTAACTACTTTGAATAAATTGCAATTACACGGCTTTAATAATTTAACAAAGTCGCTCAGTTTCAATATATATGATATTTGCTACGCTCCGGCTGAACAGCAGCAAGCTTATATCGAGTATATCGATGAAGCTTATAATGCCGACAAACTGACCCAGATTCTTAAGGATGTCGCCGATATCATAGGCGCGCAAGTTCTTAATATTGCCCGTCAGGACTATGAACCGCAAGGCGCCAGCGTTACCATGCTGATTTCGGAAGGCCATGTGCCGCCACCGCCCAGCATGAACAGTCAATCGCCCGGTCCGTTGCCTGAAACGGTGTTGGCGCATTTGGATAAAAGCCACATTACTGTGCATACTTATCCTGAAAGTCATCCCGATAACGGCATCAGCACTTTTCGTGCAGATATTGACGTTTCAACCTGCGGCCGGATTTCGCCGTTGAAAGCGCTCAATTACCTGATTCACAGCTTTGAATCAGATGTGGTAACCATGGATTATAAGGTGCGCGGCTTTACCCGGGACATTTCAGGCAAAAAGCATTATATCGATCATAAGATCACATCTATTCAGGATTATATTGCGCTGGATACGCAAGAAAGTTATCAGATGATTGATGTGAATGTGTATCAGGAAAACATTTTCCACACCAAAATGATGCTCAAGGAAACCGAGTTGGAGAATTATTTATTCGAAAAGGAATGTGACTTGTCCGACGATCAAAAAGCGGAAATAGAAAGCAAACTGCACAAGGAAGTTACTGAAATTTTTTATGGTCACAACTACCGCCAGCGTTACGAAGAAGTTAAGGCTTAATTTTTGATCGCGAGGGCGGTCTTTCTGGTCGCCCTCTTTAATCTTCATGATTTATTAGTCAGTTTGCTTACTTTTTAATTGCCGCGCAATTAAAGTAACCGGATGAAGTACTTTCAGAGATATTCCTCGTTCTCTTAGTCCCGCCGATATGTGCAGAGCGCAGCCTATGTTGGAGCTGACCAGGTACTCTGGCGAATGCTCTAAAGCTGCCCTCAATAAATCACTTAACAATGCTTGCGCCATAAGCGGATGATCCAGCATATAACTGCCTGCGGAGCCGCAGCATTGTATCGATGCAGGCAGCGCTGTTATTTTAATGCCGGGAACTTGTTGCAGCAGCTTTAACGCACCTTGCTCTTCGCGCATCACATTCTTTAACGAGCACGGTGTATGCAGGCATACCGAAGCGGCCAATGGCGTCAGCTGATCGCTGAGATTACAGCCTGATTTTATTAAGAACTGGCTGATATCAATTATTTTTTCGGCAAACGCAGTCTGCTGGTATTCCTGCATCTGGCTGCCGCAACCGCTGGCGATCGTCACGATTGCATCCAGGTTTTTATCTGCAAAAGCTCTGCAATTGATTGCAGCCAGCCGTTCGAACGTTTCATTGTCGCCGTCATGCAAATCCAACGCGCCGCAACAGGTTTGCTGTTCGGGTACCAGCACATTAAATCCAGCCGCAGTTAGCACCTTGATTGCAGCATCAACAGTTTGGTGATCCAGCAAAGAACCCATGCAGCCGACAAACAAGCCTACATTGCCTCTCGCTTCGATAATTGCCGGATAATGCGGCGCTAGCGGTGTAGGTTCATGATAATCGGATAATAGGCGATCAATTTTATCCAGCCGTAATAATCTGGGTAATTTGAGTAATCGCGCCGCTTGTTGTAAACGAGTGGTTTGGTAAAACTTTAAACCCGACTGCGCCAGATGTTCGGCGGCTTTGCTGTGCGATACTCTTTTCAGTAGAGATACGGCCAGCGTCGAATCGCGTTCCGTTCTTATTTGTTCGCGGAAATTATTAATTAATTGCCCATAAGGCACCACAGCAGGACAAGCCCGTTCGCAGGAACGGCATAACAGGCAGTTGTCGATATGCTCAATCAGTTTTTTTGAGGTTTCCAGATGCCCGCCAGCCCAAGCTTGAATTAACGCAATGCGGCCGCGGGGCGACTCGTTTTCGTTTTGGGTTTTATTATATGTGGGGCAATGCGGCAAACATAGACCGCATTTAACGCAGAGATCAGCGTCGGCTAATAAGTTATTCATGTTTTTGCGCAGCGATTGCGTCAACTATTTCGGAGTATTCATCGGTTTTGGGGCGATATAAAAATAGTCCCAGCGCCGACAGTCCGGTGAATATGTACAGGGTGTTGAAGCCGTCGCCCAGTATGAACATGACTAAGCCGAAAACGCCGATAGCTTCAATCAACGACATGGAAACAATAATAGTCGCCAGATAACGGCGTTTTGCGTCGGCAGTTGCTCCATGCGCTGTCCGGGAGCGTGGCATGGTTTGATTCAACCGAAGCTGAATATGCCGGATCAAGTTAGTCAGTGGAAATGTCGCAATGGCAACAGCATAAAGTACCGTTCTGATCAGTACCCGCTGGGTTTCCGGTAGCGGCTGTTGCAGTTGCTCTCCCAAGCTATGGCAAATGACGATATAAGCAGCCAGCATTGAAAGCATCATGCCTACAATGACCCACGGGAGGGTAAGATCAGACTGTAATTGTTTGCGTTCAACCTGGTTTCCCATGTTGCTTCCTATTAAGTGGATGTAGTGGTCTATGATACCAAACCCTATTGCTGCAGAGTTTGAATTTGTTGATCCTGGAAATTTACAAGTTCGATAAAATCTTTGACAGAATGAGACAACCGGTCGTATTATTTGATTATGGCTGAGACTATTAAAAAACAAATCAATCGGGAAAACCTGTTAAATCAGGGTGTAACTTTACTTATGGAGCAAGGCTATCACGGTACTGGGCTGAAAGAGATTCTGGATGCAGTACAGATTCCCAAAGGCTCTTTTTATAATTACTTCGGCAGTAAAGAGAATTTTGGCGCGGAAGTTATTCAGCACTATATCGAACCTTTTATTAAGCAATTGACCGAGCATTTGCAACAGTCTGAGGGTGATGCACTCGGTGCATTACAGCGCTATTTTAACGAAGGGATCGCCGAGCTTGAGAGGGCCGACTTCAAAGGCGGCTGTCTGCTGGGCAATTTAATGGGGGAGATCGGCGATACCAGCGATCTTTGCCAAAAATCACTGCAATCTGCGGTCAATCGTTATCGGGATTTGTTGCAATCGGGCTTGGTCAAGGCTCAGCAACAGGGCACGGTAAGAACCGACAAATCGGCCGAAGACATGGCCGATCTGCTGGTGAACACGTGGCAGGGGGCTCTATTAAGAATGAAAATTGAAAAATCTTCCGCGCCGCTTAAACAATGTTGTCAGGATTTATTAGAGGATTTTTTTAAAGCGTAACCTCGCTTGCGCTTTAAAAAGCCCACTCATCATTTTTATCATTAACCAGGAGATACACATGCCAAAATATATTATCGAACGCGAAATTCCCGGCGCAGGTTCATTAGCTTATCGCGAGTTACAGGGTATATCGGAAAAATCATGCGGCGTACTTTGCGAGATGGGGCCAAAAATCCAGTGGGTGGAAAGTTACGTGACAGACGATAAAGTCTATTGCGTGTATATAGCCCCGAATGAAGAAATGGTTAGAGAGCATGCCGAAAAAGGCGGATTTCCGGCTAATCGTATTTCCCAAGTCAGAACCATCATTGACCCCACTACCGCAGAATGACCTAGTAACTGCCGTAGCGCTTAGATACGCAAAGAAAATCCGGCCGGGTCGCCCTCATGCTCTCGGCCTTTCGGCTAACAAATAACCAGAGGAATTATCATGAAAGCAAAAAATGTAATAAGAGCTGTTCACTCCGTGCTTATTTGTGCAGCACTGCTTTGCCCTGTGCTGGGATACGCGGAAATATTGGCAATGGTGAATTATGAAAGCAAACCGGGCCAGACCCCAAGACGTGAAGGCATAGCGATTATTGACGTCGATCCTGCATCGAAAAGCTTTGCAAAAATTCTCAATGACATCCCGTTACCGAATGACTTGGTTGCTCATCATATTTTCTATAACAAAGACCTCAGCAAGGCTTATATCACCTCATTAGGTAATGGCGCGCTTCATGTCATGGATATGACGCATGTTCCGTATAGGCCCAAAAAAATTGATCTGCCTGACTGCAAAGTCGGCGAAGATGTGGTCTTCTCCAAAGATAACAAGACCTGGTACATGACCTGCATGGGTTCGAGTAATGTTATCGTCGGCGATGCGCAAACCGACAAGCAAATCAAAGTGATTGCCGCCGATTCTGAAAATGCCTTTATTCGTTATCCGCACGGCATTAGTATAAATGATGACATTGATCGCATTATAGTGACCAGCACAGTCCGTCCGTCCGATCTGGGCGATGCGGGAGAAACCGTAACCGTTATCGAGGCTACCAGCGGCAAAGTATTATCCACCCACAAACTGTCCGATAAGCCTTCTCCGTCCGGTGTGTCGCCGGTTGAGGCGGTTTTTTTACCTGGATCGAATCCGCCATTGGCTTATATAGACACGATGTTTGGGGGCGGGCTTTGGGCGGCTACATGGAATGCGGCCAACAAGAATTTCGATTTTCAGCAAGTGTTCGACTTTAATTCCGTCAAACAGGGCGTGCCGCTGGAAATCTATTTTAGCGACGAGAATGACCGCATGTATGTTACTACAGCCAATCCCGGCTATTTAAATATCTTCGACATCAGTCAATCTGTATTAAAGCCAACGCTGATAAAAGCTATACCCACTGCGGGCGGTGCTCATCATGTAGTTGTTTCACCCGATGAACAGTATGCCTTCGTGCAGAACAGCTTTTTAAATTTGCCGGATATGAGTGACGGTTCAATTACTGTAATCGACCTGAAAAAACAGGAAGTAAAGACCACTATTGATACGCTGAAAAAACAAGGACTTAATCCCAACTGTATTATTATGATGCCGAAATGGCATCATGATGCTGCGCATTAATTAAGTTAGGTGAGTGGGTTAGGTTTTTTGCACTTCTAAGCTTAATTCAAGGCATTGCATATACTCATCCAGCAGATAGCCAATATCGATAACCCATCTTGCTTGGCTTTTCTTATAAGAAGCTAGCCAAGTGAAATGGGTTTCGCTCGCGCTCTACCCATCCTACGATGTATAATACGCGGTTATTTTTTCACTGATTATAAGGTGTGCTCTATGCAAATTCTTCAAGAAGCGCTCACATTTGATGATGTTTTATTAGTGCCTGCGCACTCGACTGTGCTGCCGCGTGACGTAGAGATGAAGACTCAGCTGACGCGGGGCATTACGCTTAATATCCCTCTGGTTGCGGCCGCGATGGATACGGTTACCGAAGCCCGGCTGGCTATTGCGATTGCTCAGGAAGGCGGGATCGGCATTATTCATAAGAATATGACGGCCGAGCAGCAGGCGCGTGAAGTTCTAAGCGTTAAAAAATACGAAAGCGGAGTAATTAAGGATCCGATCACAGTTACTCCGGATGTGAGCATACGCGACGTTATCAAATTAACCCGCGCCAAAAATATTTCCGGCGTGCCTGTAGTCGACGGCGACGAGTTGGTCGGCATTGTTACCAGCCGTGATTTGCGCTTTGAAACGCGCTTCGATGAGCCGGTTGCAAAAGTCATGACACCCAAAGAGCGGTTGGTTACGGTAAATGAAAACGCTGACCGTAAAGAAGCGATTGCCCTGCTGCATAAGCATCGTATCGAAAAAGTGCTGGTAGTTAATGATGCATTTCATTTGCGCGGCATGATTACGGTAAAAGATATACAAAAAGCTAAAGATTATCCGTTGGCCTGCAAAGACGAACAGGAGCAGTTGCGGGTCGGGGCGGCAATCGGTACCGGGCAGGGTACGGAAGAGCGTGTTGCCGCGTTAGTTGCTGCCGGCGTGGATGTCATTATCGTCGATACAGCGCACGGTCATTCTCAAGGCGTGCTGGACAGGGTGCGCTGGGTAAAGCAGAACTATCCTGATGTGCAGGTCATCGGTGGCAATATTGCCACGGCAGCGGCGGCACTGGCTTTAGTTGAAGCTGGCGCCGATGGCGTTAAGGTCGGCATCGGCCCTGGCTCTATCTGCACAACCCGCATTATTGCCGGTGTCGGTGTGCCGCAAATTACCGCGGTCAGTAATGTCGCCGATGCGTTAAAAGGAACCGGCGTGCCGTTGATTGCCGATGGTGGTATCCGCTATTCCGGCGATGTCGCTAAAGCGCTGGCTGCCGGTGCGCATGCGGTGATGTTAGGCGGTCTTTTTGCCGGTACCGAAGAAGCGCCGGGAGAGATTGAGTTGTTTCAGGGGCGGTCTTATAAATCCTATCGCGGTATGGGATCCTTAGGTGCGATGGCGCAACAGCAAGGTTCCAGTGACCGTTATTTTCAGGAAGAAACCGATTCGGCTGAGAAATTGGTGCCGGAAGGTATAGAAGGACGGGTGCCGTATAAAGGCAGTTTGCTGGCCGTTATTCACCAATTACTGGGCGGTATTCGTGCAAGCATGGGTTACACAGGCAGTCAATCCATTGAAATGATGCATGAAAAGGCGCAGTTTGTACGCGTATCCAGTGCCGGTATGCGAGAAAGCCATGTGCACGATGTTACCATTACTAAAGAAGCGCCTAATTACCGGATGGAGTGAGTTTAGGCGAAAGGCTAAAGGTTAAGATCGACCTAATTTGAAGCACGGTTTTTTCGCCTTTCGTCCTTTGCCCTTCGCCCTTAATCTTTCGCCTGATCTAAAAGAGTTCTATCGTGAATCAACAATCCAATATCCATACCCATAAAATCCTGATCCTGGATTTCGGCTCACAATACACCCAATTAATTGCGCGCCGCATTCGTGAAATTGGTGTTTATTGCGAAATTTATTCTTGTGAATGCAGCGCCGAACAAGTCAAAAAGTTCGCGCCTAACGGTATTATTTTATCCGGCGGTCCTGAAACAGTAACTTGTGGCGATACGCCAAGAGCGCCACAAATAGTTTTCGAACTGGGCGTTCCTGTGTTGGGTATCTGTTACGGCTTGCAAACCATGACCGAGCAACTGGGCGGCAAGGTTGAAAGTTCCGATCACAGGGAGTTTGGTTACGCGCAAATCAGGGCGCGCGGCCATTCGAAATTATTGGCCGATATTGAAGATCATTTATCGCCGGAAGGTTTTGGCCTGCTGGATGTTTGGATGAGCCACGGCGACCGCGTGGTTGATTTGCCGACCGGTTTTATGCTGATTGCCAGCTCGGATGGCGCTCCGATCGCCGGTATCGCCAATGAGGAAAAGGGCTTTTACGGTTTGCAGTTTCATCCCGAAGTTACCCATACCAAACAAGGCGGACGGATATTGTCACGTTTTGTGCTGGAGATTTGCGGCTGTGAAGCCTTATGGACTTCCAGCAATATTATCGAAGACAGTATCGAAGTCGTTCGCAAAACAGTCGGCACCGATCATGTCGTTTTGGGTCTGTCCGGAGGCGTCGATTCGTCAGTCGTTGCGGCGCTGCTGCATAAGGCCATTGAAGACCAGTTGACCTGCGTTTTTGTCGATACCGGTTTGCTGCGGTTGCACGAAGGCGATCAGGTGATGGCGACTTTTGCCGAGCACATGGGCGTTAAAGTTATCCGGGTCAATGCCGAGCAACGTTATCTGGACGCCTTGAACGGCATTACCGACCCGGAACAAAAACGTAAAATCATCGGCAGCCTGTTTATCGAAATCTTCGATGAGGAAGCCGCGAAAATAACCGATGCAAAATGGCTGGCGCAAGGTACGATTTATCCCGACGTGATTGAGTCGGCCGGTTCCAAAAGCGGCAAAGCGCATTTGATCAAGTCGCATCACAATGTCGGCGGCTTGCCGGAAAATATGCTGTTAAAACTGGTTGAGCCGTTACGCGAGCTGTTCAAGGACGAGGTCAGGAAACTAGGCGTGGAACTGGGCCTGCCTGTGGATATGGTGTATCGCCATCCGTTCCCTGGCCCTGGTCTGGGCGTCAGGATTCTGGGCGAAGTGAAAAAGGAGTATGCCGACTTGTTGCGTCAGGCCGATGCCATTTTTATTGAAGAGCTGTATCGCCATGATCTTTATCATAAAGTCAGCCAAGCATTTGCGGTATTCCTGCCGGTCAAATCGGTCGGCGTGATGGGCGATGGTCGGCGTTATGATTATGTGATCGCCATACGCGCAGTAGAAACCATCGATTTTATGACCGCACGCTGGGCACATTTACCTTATGAATTTCTTGACTTGATCTCCCGCCGCATTATCAATGAAGTTTCCGGCATTTCCCGCGTTGTCTACGACATAAGCGGCAAGCCTCCTGCAACTATCGAATGGGAATAAGCTCTATAACGGATGAAGCATGGATGCGCTACGCTATCAGGCTGGCGCAAAGAGCGGAACAGCAGGGCGAAGTCCCGGTTGGCGCTATTATTGTCAAGGACGATCAGTGCATCGCGGAAGGCTGGAATATCCCGATAACCAGCCATGATCCGACTGCCCACGCCGAAGTAGTTGCATTGCGGGGCGCCGGCATTCATGTTGCCAATTATCGCTTGAATGATGCGACTTTGTATGTGACGTTGGAGCCTTGCGTGATGTGTATAGGCGCTATGAGTCATGCGCGAATTAAACGGCTGGTTTTCGGCGCGTATGATCCTAAACGGGGTGCGGTGTGCAATGCCCTGAGCCTGACCGATGCGAGCTTTTTAAATCACCGGATTAGCTGGGACGGCGGCATACTGGAAACGGAATGCTCGGAAATGTTAAGGGAGTTTTTTAAGGCTCGGCGATGATGTGGCTTATCCACGAAAAACACGAAAGGCACGAAATAAATCGGCATGTTGTATTTCATTCGTCATTTGCGTGGCGACTATAGCTTGAAATATTTTCGTGCTTTTTGTGGATAAATTGCTTTTTCTAAGTTAAAGCGCCGCCGGATCAACGGTTACCGCTTCATTTTCAGAATCTTTGCCATCGACGTCCATGGCATTTTTCTTTATCTGGTTCTCTTCGGTTAGCCAGACCAACAAATCATAATAGCTGCGAATATTTTCTACAAACTCAACCGGCTCCTGGCCTCGGGCATAGCCGTGTTTAGTTTGCTGGTGCCATTTTTGCTGGGTAAGCAAAGGTAGCCGTTGTTTAACATCCATCCATTTATCGGGATTGCCGCCTTGTTTTTTTGTTAACGCTCTGGCGTCTTCAAGATGGCCCAGGCCGACATTGTAAGAGGCTAACGCAAACCAGGTTCGATCCGGCTCCGGAATTTGCTCGGGAATAGTCTGGATTCTTTGTTGAAAATAGCGTGCGCCGCCGGCAATGCTTTGAGCCGGATCGGTACGGTTTTTGACGCCGAGTTCTTCAGCGGTTTCGCTGGTTAGCATCATAATGCCTTCGACGCCGGTCGGGGAGACGGCCTTATCTAGCCAGCCGGATTCCTGGTAGCCGATTGCAGCCAGTAATCGCCAGTCTATGTTGTATTGTGTTGCCGCTGAACTAAAATATTTCTGGTACAGTGGAAGTCTGCTTTTTTGCTGCTGGCGAAATTTACAGTTGCCGATATAGCTCAAACTGCTGGTATGTCCGTAATGCTTTTCAAGAAGTTGGTCGAGTGTCTTGTCTTTTTTTATACGGTTAAAAAAACGCACAACTTCATCGTATAAGCTGTTGTCGCTTGATGAGCTTAATGCCCAGGCCAACCGCCGGGGTTCGGAAATATCGAACGCGATGTTAAGTTTGGGATAAAAACGGCGGATTAAAGTGGTTTGATTTGAGTCGGCTACGGTGTAATCGATAAGCCCTTCGTTAACCAAGTACAGCAAGCCATCGGTATCCAGCTCGTCGTTGACATTCCAGGCTAAGTCTGGCGTATCGCGCTTTAGGTATATCAGGCTATCGATGTGACTGGTGCCCTTGGCGACCTCGATAATACCATGGGTCAGGCTGCTTATATCATTAGGACGGCGAGTGTCTGACCGATAAATAAGTTGTTCGGTTATTTCATGGTAGGCAGGGGCAAAGCGCATTTTTTTGCTGCGCTGTTCGGTGATGGTTAGTCCGGCAGCAGCAATATCGGCCTTGCCTTTGGCGATGCGATTTAAGATGTCGTCAAAGGTGTTGGGAGTTTCAAACTTTACTTTGACGCCTAACTGGTCGGCAAAAAGTATCACCAGATCATACTCCAGCCCGGTAAGGCCTTCCGGGCTTTCATAATAAGTTGTTGGATCATTCCGGGTTAATACGTGTAAGACCCCAGTCCGTTTAATTTGTTCCAATTTGTTAGACGATAGGAGTCCGCTATCGCAAGTCGTCAGCGTGGCGGTAAAAATAAAACTAATAATCAGTCTGGGCAGGCGAGTCACGATTGCCGGTCGCATTGGTTTGCTCGGCAATTGCTCCTGCATTGCTCTACTTCTGCATTCACGCGGGTTATACCGATTCCGGCACTTCCGTTATCTTGGGTTCCCGCAATTTTTTGTATGCATTAATCAATGCATTGGTTGAGCAATCATGGCTGTCGATAATGTGTTGGTTTTGAAGCTCGGGCAGAATGACTTTAGCTAAGGTTTTTCCTAATTCTACGCCCATCTGGTCAAATGAATTGATATTCCAGATGACGCCCTGAACGTAAATTTTATGTTCATAAAATGCAATCAGTGAGCCTAAGGTTCTGGGCGTCAGTTTGCTGAACAAAAACGAGTTGGACGGTTTATTGCCGTCGAATATTTTAGATGCGACCAGCACGGGATCGGATTGGTCGTCCGGCGATAGTTCCCGCTTAACTTCATCGGCTGTTTTGCCTTTCATCAAGGCTTCCGGTTGGGCAAGAAAGTTTGAAATCAGAATATCATGATGATCGGGCATCTTATAGTGACTGTTTGCAGGGGCCAAAAAGTCGCAGGGTATCAGTTTAGTACCCTGATGAATCAGCTGAAAAAAAGCATGTTGACCATTAGTACCGGGCTGTCCCCAAATAATCTGACCGGTGCTGTAATCTACTTTCTCACCATTAAAGTCGATGCTTTTGCCATTGCTTTCCATGTCCGCTTGCTGAAAATAATCAGCGAAAAAAAGCATGGACTGGTCGTAAGGCAAAATCGCATGCGATTCGGCATTATAGAAATTGTTATACCAAATACCTAACAACCCCATGATAACGGGGATGTTTTTCTCAAAAGGCGTGGCGCGGAAATGTTCGTCCGCCTCGTAAGCGCCTTGTAAAAGTTCTTCAAAATTATCCATGCCAACATATAAAGCGATAGATAATCCTATGGCCGACCATAGCGAATAGCGTCCGCCGACCCAATGCCTGAATTCAAACATGTTGTTGGTATCTATACCGAAGTTAGCAACATTTCTGGTGTTTGTAGAAATGGCAACAAAATGCTTGGCGATGGCTTGTTCATCCTGCGCTTTATCAAGAAACCAGCTTCTTGCAGATTTTGCATTGGTCATGGTTTCTTGCGTAGTAAATGTTTTAGACGCAATAAGAAACAGTGTCGTTTCTGGAGATATGTGCGTTAAGGTTTCAACAAGATCGGCTTGATCGACATTAGAAACAAAATGAATTTTTAATGCTTCGGAAGCATAGGGGGTAAGAGCTGCCGAAACCATTTTCGGGCCTAAATCGGAGCCGCCTATACCAATATTAACGATGTCTGTAATGGCCTTGCCGGTATAACCTTTCCATTCGCCTGAACGAATACGGGTGCTGAAAGCTCGCATTTGGGCGAGAACGCTATTGATTTGAGGCATCACATCCTGCCCGTCAACATAGACAGGTTGGTTGCTTCTGTTGCGCAAGGCAGTATGTAGGACGGATCTGTGTTCGGTGTTATTTATTTTTGCCCCGCAAAACATTGCTTTAATTTTTGCATCCAAGCCAGCATGTTTAGCAAGATCAATCAGTAAGGGTAGAGTTTGGTCGGTTATTCTATTTTTGGAGTAATCGAAAAGAATGTCGTTAAAGTTAAGAGAAAATTTAGTATGGCGGGCGTTGTCAGCGTTAAAGCTGTCGCGGAGAAGAATATTTTTGGTTTCGTTGTGGTGTTTTATTAAAGCTGTCCAGGCTGTAGAGGTGGTCAGAGATGACATGCGGTAAAGCTCCGTTTGAATAAAGTTAACTTAAGTCTACGAAAAGCAGGAAAGGATAGCAATAGTACAGCGGCGCATTACCTTTTACTTATATAATGGCAACTGTAGGCTGGTCTTCCATCAATTCCTTGTATTTGGCTAAATCGGTGTGCTAGAGTTGTCCACTGCTATTGGTCAAAATACAGCAGAAAGCGCTTATTTTTGATGAGTTCAAACTATATAAATAGCAATTATTATAATAATTTTTTCTAAGCTGGAAGGTATTATGAACAGTACACACATTTTAAGAAAGGGTTCCCTGGTACTTCTGGGATTGTTATTTTCCGCATCGTTATGGGCGCACGGTGGGGCCGCAGGCACCGATACCGACCAATGTAAATTTGAATTGGAACCTACTCATTGGCTGCATTACACCGCTTATCAACCTAACGCGTTTCCCGCTGAAGATTTCTGTGCCAATATTCCTCGTGCTAATGAAATGACTCTACTCGTGTTCGATTACCAGGATATGAAATATAGAGATATGTCGGTCGAGTTTGAAGTGACCAAAGAGCCTGAAGGTACTCGCGTATTCTTTTTGCCTGCGGCGAAACATAAAAAAGGCACTGTTGAGTTGAAACTCCCAAATGGCGTACCTGATGCAGGCAAATACTTGATTCATATTACTCTGGTTCCTGATGTTGGAACAAGATTAGATGCGCATATGGGCTTTAAAGCGGGCGGTGGTGAAGCGGTTAGTAAAAATAGTATGCTTTTATATGTATTTTTTGCATTTGCCGGCCTGTATGTAGTTTACCTGTCACATGCCGGTTTTAAAAGCAAAGTGGATGAAGTAATAGGGAAGATTAAAAGCTAAACAAATAGGATTTTGATAGGTTGTGTATTGTGCCATTACGCGGTTACTAGGTAATGGCATTACCTAGATGAGCAGATATTAGCTCCTACAATATCTGCAATCATCACATTGATGTGAATTATATAAGCAAAGGAGTGAGCATGGATGCAGGAGGTAGAGCAACGCAGGAGCGGTTGCCGAGGAGCAGAAGTTTTAGATTTAATTGAACAATAGAGGAAACGAATAATGGTGAAGTTATTATCGGCTGGGGCACTGATTTTTCTTTTTTCCGCGTCAGTAATGGCAGTGGAATATGAAGATCATAGCGGCATGCTCATGGATCACGGTGATGGCCATTTAATGGACATGGCCGGCGGCATGGTTATGGGCCAGAATACCAGTACGTTGCCGGGTGGCTGCGACAGTATCTCTGAGACCAAAGAAATTACCGTGCATGCCGGCCATAAATATGCTGAGAAATTTCCCGGCAGAATGTTTGCGTTTGATACGCAGGAATTTAATTTTAAACCGTGCACTAAATTGACGGTCCATTTTTTCAATGATGATAATGTTCGTCACCAATGGATGATGCACGGCTTACCCAAGTATTTATATCCGAAAGGCATGTTTCATTTGGAAGTGTCCGGCCCGGCAAAAATTTCCGGAACATTGATTTTACCCCCCGGCGACAAAACCTATCTGGTGCATTGCGACATTGCTCAGCACATGGAAAAAGGTATGAAAGCCCAGTTGAAAGTCGGAAAAGGTGATGGCGATCTGCCGAGTATCCCAGGTTTAACGGCTTATGTCGTACCGGATGATTACAAAGGTAGCCTGCCGACAGTCATGGCTTCAGTTGCGGCCGCAGCCGAAGCTGCATCGGTGGCAGCAGCCAAGCCAGCCGCTACTACGGCCGCTAAACCTGCGCCAGTCGCACAACAACAGCCAAAAGAAGACTCTGCCATTTCAGGTGTTACCGTGATTGGCTTAGCGATTGGTCTGCTGCTTGCGCCGTTTTTGGCGAAAAAATTTAAAGGTATGAGCCCGGCAGAGGTGGTCGCCACTATTTTTGATTTGATAAGATCAGGAATTGGATTTGTTGTAAGGCTGTTGTCTGATTTAATTAAGCGGATTATTGCCAATAAAAACAATATATTGCCTCGAAATTAATTTGAGTCAATATAAAGGCCTTAGCGCTCTCTTTGAGCGGAGGTTTTTTCTAGGAAAGATGTGCAAGAAATAGTGTTTGAAATAGGCGGGCTATTTGTTAGCGCATTTATATCATCAACGATAGCACCAGGCGGCTCGGAAGCCGTTTTGGCTTATATGGTTGCGGCAGGGCATTATCAAGTTGAGCTTGTGGTCATCGTTGCAACGATAGGCAACACGCTGGGCGCCATAACAACATGGGGTTTGGGTGTGCTGGCGTCTAAAAAATTTCCAGTTGCTACGCTCCTATCAGCAAACAAACAGAAAGCGCTGGATATCGTAAGAAAAAAAGGTATCTGGACGTTGTTTTTTACGTGGTTGCCAGTGGTGGGAGACGCTTTGTGTTTTGCGGGTGGTTGGCTGAAACTGCCATTCTTCCAAGCTTGTTTAATCATATTGCTGGGTAAGTTGAGTCGATATGCAGTAATAGCATGGATGTTTGTGTGAATCTAGGAAACAGATTCGGCTCAGGTTCTCTGCCGATGTTTATAAAATTATAATTTATAGAAGGCGGTTGTGTTGCTTTGCTGAAGTGTCGAAGTAAGTGGCGTTTCAACAGCAGAGGCCGGCGAAAAGTATTCCATATGAAAAATACGCCTCTTTTGCAGTACGGCGGTTACAGACAGGCTCGCAAATAATACCAATATGAAATTAAAGCCTATAATCAATGATAATCAAACGGCAAGCATTGAAAATGCCCTGCTCATTTCGGCTCTGGCGCTTTTTCCATTATTGTATTTAACACTAAGAGGATGGACGAATACATTAACCTTTGTCCTGTTCGGTTTAGCCGTAGTTCATTTTTTTCGCTTACCAAGATCGGAATGGAGTATCAAAAATATTAGCACTACTGAGTGGGCTGTTATCGTTGCCCTTGCATCAGGTATTTTGTCTGTGCTGATCAGCCAATTATTGCGTCAAAATGTGGTTGCTAAGCCATATGACGGGCCACTTCGAATGTTATTGGCCGCACCGGTTTTTCTATTGCTGCTGAAAAAAAAGGTCGATTTTATTCAGGTATTTCAGTACATCTGTCCGTTATCGCTATTGATCATTGTCGTATTTGCGTATCCGGATTCGGATCAACTGCAAAAATGGGGTGGACGGTTTTCTACCTACTTCGTGGATCCGAATACATTTGGCATCAATACGATGCTACTGGCGTTTCTCTGTCTTTTTTCAATTGATGCCACAGGCAAGGATGGGCTAGCTTTAAGGCTTTTGAAATACGCCGGTGTTTTGGCTGGATTTTATCTTGAAATGAAATCTCAGACGCGGGGTGCGTGGATTGCCGAACCTGCAATGCTGGCTTTGTGGGCAGCTATTCATTGGCAATCGAAAAATAGAAAAGAATTGCTGGCCTCTGTTTTGATCAGCATTTTAGCAATCATAGGTTTTTATTTTTTTATCGATTTTTTTCATGCTCGAGTTAATAGTATTTACTACGAAGTTTCTTCGTGGATAAATAAGACCAATACCGAGACTTCGACGGGATACAGGTTTTCATTTTGGCAGATATCCTGGGTATTATTTAAGCAAAGTCCATTCAGCGGTTATGGCGATTTGGGCTATCAATCGCAATTATTAATGCCGCAAATTCAATCTGCATTTTCACAAGAAGTTATCTCCTTGATGGGACGTGTCGGGCCGCACAATGAATATCTTGCTAATATGGTGCGGTCAGGAATATTCGGTTTTGTTGCAGTTTCGTTGCAATTTTTTGTACCTGGAGCGGTTTTTATTCGAGGTCTTAAGTCTTTGAATCAGCCAATTAAAAGCACCAGTGCGATGGGGCTTTGCCTTGTCATAGGCATGATGATTACTGGTTTGAGCCAAGAAGTACTCACCCTGAAATATACCAATTCATTTTATGGCTTGATGATTGCCGCTTTGTGCGCGTCTGTGCTGTGGAAGCGTTCTGTTGAAATCTGATTATGAAGCCAAAAATATACGACTGCTTTTGCTATTTCAATGAAGACATGATTCTTGAGTTGCGGCTTGAGACATTATGGGATGTGGTTGATGTCTTTATTATTTCGGAGGCTACCTATACGCAAGCCGGTGAGCCCAAGCCTATCAATTTTTCGCCCGAGCGCTTTGCCAAATACATGAGCAAGATTCGGCATTTGATAGTCGATCACAAACCGCCCGGCTCAAATGATTTTTGGAAAAACGAAAACTATCAGCGTAATTATTTGAAGAACGGCCTAACTGACGCCCGCCCGGATGATTGGGTGTTAATTTCTGATTTGGATGAAATTCCTAGGCCGGAAACAATTGCTTCGTATAATCCCAAGTATCTGCGCGGCGATTTCGAACAGGATTGTTACGGATATTTTTTAAATAATCTTTGGTTGGGCGAAGGCGGATCCCGTTTTTGGCCGGGATCTAAAGTGACTACCTACCGGCATTTTGTGAATTTTTTCAAAAGTAACGCCACCAGTGTGCGCATTTACAAGTCATCCGGGCTTTTGCGTGCATTAAACCGCAAGTTGTTCAAATTATTCAGGACGCAAAAGATTAAGAACGGCGGGTGGCATTTTACATGGATGTTTAAAATAGAAAATATCATCAAAAAAATTGAAAGCATGGCTCATCAGGAATACAACAAGCCCGAGTTCAAGGATCCTAAATATATCTTAGAGATGATTCATAGCGGTCGAGATTTCCATAAACCTAAGAGTCGCTTTCAGGCTCAAGAAATTAATGAAAGTTTTCCTCGGTTTTTGATTGATAACCAGAGTCGTTATCAGGATTGGCTGTTGCCGCCTAATAGTTAATTACCAAGCTCAAAAAGCTGTTTTTCCACTGAATCCTATTTTTTGCTATTCAGAAGCAGGTTATGAAGCGGTGATAAAATTAAGTGAGTTGGGCAGTAGTCAGCTTGCGTAAATCCGGTAAATTAGCAATAGTCGATACGGATTCAATAATAAAATTAAAAATCTAAAGAGGTCATTGTGTTACGCCATTTTCCACAAGTTAACGTTGCTTATGCCCATAGAAAACGGGATTATTTTATAGCGGCGTTTACTTTTTTTTGTGTAGCAGTTTGCTTAATCAGCGATGCAAACGCGAGTTTGGAAAAGCAAAATGCCCTTGGTGTATGTGCTTGGGTATTTTTGATTGGATGGTTGCTCGGAGAAAATAGGGAAATAAGAATGCAGGTTGTTATTGCCGTCATTTTTGCCACTATTGGCGAGCATTTTGCGTCGCCTTTTATGGGCGGATACACTTATCGGTTTGAGAACGTGCCGGCCTATGTGCCGCCTGGGCACGGCATGGTTTATTTAACCGCTGTTGCGCTGGGGCGATCCGGCTTATTCTTGAACTATGCCAGAGAAATAGCCGCGTTGGTGGTTTTGGTATGCGGTGCTTGGTCGGTTTGGGGAATCAGCGGTTATGCCGAACAGGGCGATTCAGTTGGTGCATTACTGTTTTGTGTCTTTTTAGCTTATCTTTTTAAAGGCCGCTCGCCTATGGTTTATCTCGCGGCTTTTTTTATTACCACGTGGCTCGAATTGATTGGCACCGCTGTTGGAACCTGGAGATGGGCCGCAATAGACCCGGTTCTGGGGCTGCCTCAGGGGAATCCGCCCAGTGGCGTTGCGGCTTGGTATTGTCTTGTTGATGCGGTAGCTATGGGAGGCGCCGCGCCGGTGTTGAAAAGTGCGAAAAATGCCCGTGACTGGTTTAAATCCGGCAAATTACGAAAAAATGCTTATCAGGGGGCCGAAAACGAATAATTTATATATTTGTCCTTGCTGTTTTAGGATTAATAAATAATACAGCTACTTAAAAATAGATAGAAAATTTAAGGGACATCTCTATATCAATAAAGAAAAAGTTTATAAGCCAGACAATGAACAGTAAGCAACTCTTACAACCAAAGCCGGCAAAAATCTTGGTAATCGCAATGCGATACCTCGGCGATGTGCTGCTGACAACCCCCTTATTGCATTCGTTGCGACAGGCCTACCCTGATGCGCAGCTTGATGTGTTGGTGTTTGGTGTTACGGCTTCAATGCTCGAAGGCAATCCTGATATTAATCACATTATTACCACGCCTAATCGGCCTAGGTTCGCTGATTACCGGCAGTTATTTAGGCAATTATTCAGGAAGTATGATCTTGCCATCGCTACGCAGGCTGGGGATCGACCTTTTCTTTATGGCATACTTGCAGCGCCATTGCGAGTTGCCGTGGTGCCGCCGAAAAACACCACAGGGTGGTGGAAGCGTGTCTTTGTTCAACACTGGATTGAATTTGATGACGAAAATACACACACGGTCTTGCAACACCTGAAATTACTGGATTTGATTAAAGTCCCGAAGTGTTTTTCTTTGGTTCCCCCGCAAATCGGCAATATTCAGCAGTTAGTAAAGCAATTCCCTTTTTTATCTGATAATGTCGGCTATGCTGTTCTGCATCCGCATCCGCAGTGGACATACAAGCAATGGACTATAGAGGGCTGGGTAGAGGCGGGTCTGTATCTCGAAAAAATGGGATTAAAACTGATTCTTTCGTGTGGGCCTTCACAGCAAGAAATCGATTATGTTGCCGGCATCCAAAGCCGACTTTCCGAAGATACGATTAATCTGGCTGGTCAGGTTTCATTGGCGCAGCTGGCAACTATTATTGGTAAGGCGAAATTATATATCGGTCCTGATACAGGTATCACGCACTTGGCTGCC
Source organism: Methylobacter sp. (assembly GCA_036561025.1). Taxonomy (GTDB): domain Bacteria; phylum Pseudomonadota; class Gammaproteobacteria; order Methylococcales; family Methylomonadaceae; genus Methylobacter_A. Next base: position 75,545 of record DATBQB010000062.1, read on the forward strand.
GCAACCGGAATCCCGGTAATTGCGCTTTATGGGCCGACCAATCCCGTTAAATGGGCGCCTTGGCCTGCCGATTATCATCGAAACATAAATCCTTTTGATAAAAAAGGCAGTCGGCATGTTAACAATGTCAGCTTGATTCAGGGGCAAGCTGATTGCGTTCCCTGTCATTTGGAAGGATGTAATAGACATCAGCAGAGCCGAAGCCAATGTCTTGATTTATTGCCGTTTCAGCGAGTTAAGGACGCAATAGATCAAGCGCTAAGCCAAATGTCCATGTCGGCTTCAATTTGACAGTTAAAAATTATGAGAAAAATTAAACAATATCTGAGTAAAATTTGGAAACGACTGTTTGGCAGATCAGAATTAAAAGGTTCTTATCGGCAACAGGCCAAGTTTCGTAAACGCTATCCGACCTATGAGCTCGGTGCAGGTACCTATGGAATGCCGGTTGTCCATGACTGGAATGAAGATACCACATTACGCATAGGTGCGTATTGTTCTATTGCAGGAAATGTACAAATATTTTTAGGCGGGCAGCATCGTATCGACTGGGTTAGCAGTTACCCGTTTTCAGTGTTTCTGCCTGAAGCCAGTCACATTGAGAATTCGCGTGGTAGCCGTGGCGACGTTGTAATTGGCAGCGATGTATGGCTGTGTTCAAACTGTACAATATTGTCCGGCGTTACTATTGGCCACGGTGCGGTCATTGCAAGCGGCGCTGTTATTAGCCGAGATGTAGAACCTTATGCGGTCATGGCGGGCAATCCGGCACGGAATGTTCGCTGGCGGTTTGATGAGCCAACCAGATTGGCTTTGCTGGAGTCTTCGTGGTGGGAATGGCCGGAAGAAGAAATACGGCAAATTGTCGATAAACTATGCTCAGATAACATAGCCGAATTTATTGACTATGCCCGCTCGCGTAAAAACAGCCCGAATATGAAACGCGATAATTAGTATTATTTTGCCTATCTTTTCATTTTCACGCGCCTAAAACGTCTACGCAAGCTTGCTTGCTTTATTGCCTCTCTGCTTTATAATTTTAAAAATAAGCATATAGAACGCGGAAGGTGTTTGCGCTCTAAATACAGGGTGTCTTTGGCACTGTAGCGGTTGCATGCAAAGAGTCTATTTTTGCTGCGAAACAACCCAACACAAATTAAAAATCAACATGAATCAAATAGATTACGCCATCACCTTCGCTTGCTATAATCAAGTTGAGTATACCCGTCAATGCGTTGATAGCATGATTAAGCACGGCGTTGATCTTAGTCGATTAGTTGTGGTGGATAATGGATCTACCGATGAGACACGCAGTTATCTTGAAACATTGCCGTTAGGTGGGCGCATTTTTAATCAGGCTAATCTGGGTTGTGGCGTGGCTTGGAATCAAGGTGCTTTAGCGCTACAGGCCGAGTGGACGATTATCATGAACAACGATGTCCTGGTATCGCAGGGTTGGATTGAGAATATGATTCATGCGGCAGAGCAAAATGGCCTGAAGATTATCTCGCCGGCGCTTATTGAAGGGCCTCTTGATTATGATTTTGAATCGTTTTCTATCGAATCCTCAACTAAAATGAAAGACGCTCTTCGGGTTGGCGGGCGTCATGCGGTGTGTCTTGCTGTGCATCAATCGGTATGGTTGGAAATCGGGTATTTTCAACCCATTCCTAAGTTGCTCGGTTATGAAGATACAATGTTTTTTCACGAGGCGGATAAAGCTGGCATTCCTATTGGTATGACCGGGAGTTCTTGGTTACATCATTACGGCTCAATTACGCAATCGGCGATGAAGCAGGAGCGGGGCTTGTCCGAAAAAGATGGATTGGGGTATCGCTATAATTACCGCTTGTTGCAACAGAGCTGGTTGGAGCGGAAACTCAAGAAAATAAAGAGAATCCGGCAACAAAAGTTATGGCGTGAACAAGAGCTTGCTCAATTCGGAATGTCTATGCACGGAATAAGAGAAAATGGCGAGTTTTCTTGGCAGTAGAGGCTTTCGGATTCTTGGATAACTCTTACGTCTTTCCGCTTTTGATCATATAGAAAGATATTTGATCGTTAATTCGATAGCTTTGTGCGTCGCCTTTCTTCAAACTGACATAAATCTAATATAAATATGCTCAGCGTAATTGTCATAACAAAAAATGAAGTTGGTCATATAGCTCGTTGTCTTGAGTCGGTTTCATGGGCCGATGAAATTATCGTTTTAGATTCGGGTAGTACCGATGATACGGTATCGATTTGTCGCCGCTATACGGATAAGGTTTATCAAACAGATTGGCCAGGGTTCGGTATTCAGAAACAGCGTGCCGTAGATAAAGCGACGGGCGACTGGATTTTATCGATAGATGCCGACGAGGTCGTAACGTTGGAGTTAAGAGCGGAAATCGAAAGAGCGCTTCAGCAAGAACACTATAGCGGCTACGAAATTCCTCGCCTTTCCAGCTATTGCGGCAGACAAATGCGCCATGGAGGTTGGTGGCCCGACTATGTATTGAGACTGTTTCGTCATGATTGCGGCCAATTCACCGATTCTGTCGTGCATGAGCGTATTATTGTTCAAGGACTGGTCGATCGCATGCATTCGCCTCTGCTGCATGATGCCTTTGTAAATCTGGATGAGGTTTTGCATAAAGTAAATAGCTATTCAACTTTGGGCGCAGCTTTGCTTTACCAGCGGGGTGTTCGATCGTCCTTAAGCAAAGCCATCTTAAAAGGGCTTTGGACATTCATTCGCACCTATTGGCTTAAAGCCGCTATTCTGGATGGACGGCAAGGGTTGATGCTGTCGATTTCCAATGCGGAAGGCGCTTATTATAAATATCTTAAATTGCTGGAATTGCAAAACCGGCAGTCGCATAAGTAATGAAATTAATCTCTGTTATCGTAACCACTTATAACTGGCCTGCCGCATTAGAACACTGTCTGGATAGTTTATTTGCCCAACAAGACCAGGAGTTTGAAATTATCGTCGCCGACGATGGCTCTACTCCGGCCAATCAGGCACTGACGCAAGCCTACTGCGCTAAAAGCCCGGTACCCATTCGATATGTGCATCATGACGATCAAGGGTTTAGAGCGGGAACTATCAGGAATAAGGCGGTTGCAAGCAGCCGGGGTGAATATTTACTGTTTATCGATGGCGATTGCATCTGTCGCGCTAATTTTATCGCCCGGCATCGAAAGTTGGCAAAAACCGGGTATTTTGTACCGGGAAACAGAGTGTTGTTAAGCGAGTCGTTTACTCAGGAAGTCATTGAAAAACATATTCCGTTGCATCAAAAACCGTTGAGCTATTTTATTTCTCTCTGGCTGCAAAAAAAGATCAACAGGATTTCAGCTTTTATTCGGTTGCCTTTAGGGTTTTTAAGAGAATTGCAGCAAGAAAAATGGCAAAAAGCCATGACCTGTAATCTGGCCCTATGGAAAAACGATTTTTTACTAGTGAATGGTTTTGATGAGCTTTTTGAAGGCTGGGGATTTGAGGATTCCGACTTGGTTATTCGTTTAATACATGCCGGTATTAAACGTAAGGAAGGGCGATTTGCGGTGCCTGTGCTGCACCTATGGCATCCTCATAATGATAAAAGCAAGCAAGATATTAATTACCAACGGCTATTGGATCGCCTAAAACAGCTGAGTTTTATTCGTGCAGAAAAAGGGGTTAACCAGTATCTTGAACTCCATGACTAAGTTCAAGCTAGAATTGCTTCATCTATTAGTGAAACCTTAAAAATATGAAAAAAAAATCCACAGCAAGCGCCCAAATATATAAGCGGTTATTGACCTATGTAAAACCGCATCGCGGCCTTTTTGCCATCAGTATTGTCGGTTTTTTTATGTATTCCGGTACCCAAACCTTATTTGCGGCGTTGATAAAACATATCATCGACACGCTGCAAACCGAGGCGCGGGAAGGTATGAATTATTTGCCGTTAATGTTTAGCGGTTTAATTGTAGTGCATGGGATCGGCGCTTATATAGGCAATTATTTTTTAGCCAAAGTATCTACCAATGTCGTACATACCTTGAGATGCCAGATTTTCGACCAGTATACGCGACTGCCAACGGCCTATTTTGACGCGAATAACAGCGGTTATATGATCGCAAAGATAACCAATAACGTGGGGCAGGTTACCCAGGCCACCACGGATGCGCTACGTAGCTTTGTGCGCGAGGGCTTTACTGCGATAGGCTTGTTAATCTATTTGTTTTATGTGAATTGGATGTTGTCGCTGGTTTTTATCGCTATAGCGCCGATTATTGCGGTGCTGGTGGGCTATGTCAGTAAGCGCTTGCGGGGCATCAGTAAACGAATACAAGAATCGATAGGTGACATAACCCATATTACTTCGGAAATGGTGGGTGGACATCGGGTGGTGCACAGTTACGGCGGAGAAGAATATGAGCGCCGGCGGTTTCTGGAAAGCAGTTTGTATAATCGAAGCCAATCGCTAAAGCTGGCAACGACGATGGCGATACATAACCCGATTATGCAGTTCATTCTAGCGATAGCCTTGTCGTTCCTAATGTATCTGACATTGTTTTTGATGAAGCAAGCCAGTGTCGGTGAGTTTGTGGGTTATTTGACGGCAGCGTTTCTATTGCCTAAGCCGATCAGAAGCTTAAGCGATGCTAACAGCGAAATCCAAAAAGGCATCGCGGCTGCCGAATCGTTATTTGATATTTTGGATGAGCCGGGCGAAGTGGATGAAGGCACTTATCAGGCCGAAAGATGCAAGGGGGCGCTGGAATTTAAAAATCTGTCTTTTCGATATGCGGGCGCCAATGAACCGGCGCTTATCGACATCAATTTTAAGGCTGAACCGGGGCAGACTATTGCGTTGGTAGGGGCTTCCGGCGGCGGCAAAAGCACACTTGCCAATCTGATTTCGCGGTTTTATCCGCATGACACTGGCGAGATATTGTTGGACGGTGTTGAAATAAATACTTACCAGTTGGCGAATTTGCGGAAACAATTGGCGCTGGTCAACCAAAAAGTCACGTTATTCAACGACACGATAGCCAACAATATAGCCTACGGGTCGCTTGCCACCGCAAGCCGAAGTGAAATAACTCAGGCCGCAGCAGACGCTTATGCAATGGAATTTATCGACAAACTGGACCAGGGGCTGGACACGGAAATAGGCGAGAATGGCGTTAAGCTGTCAGGAGGACAGCAGCAACGGTTGGCTTTGGCCAGAGCATTGTTGAAAGACGCCCCGATATTGATACTGGATGAGGCAACATCGGCGCTGGATACCGAATCGGAGCGGTATATACAGGCGGCGCTGCAAAAAGTCATGAGCAATCGGACGACGCTGGTTATTGCTCACCGGTTATCGACTATTGAAAATGCGGATGTGATTCTGGTCATGAATCATGGACGGATTGTGGAAAGAGGCTCCCATCAGGAGCTGATTGCAAAAAATGGGGTCTATGCGCGTTTGCATTCCATGCAATTTAAGGAACAGGGTAGTGACGGCCAGTCGGAAGCCGCTATCAAGTTGTCGAGTTCAGGCATTGTTTAGGGAGCATTATTTTGAAGACATTTATTTCCGAGCTTGAAGCGCATCAGGCCATGATGGCGCGATTAGCGGATTGTTCCGGCGCAATTGAAGCGGCCGGAGAGTTGCTGATTGAGACATTGAAACAGGGTGGAAAAATATTACTGTGCGGCAATGGCGGCAGCGCCGCGGATTGCCAGCATATCGCTGCGGAGTTGGTGGTCAGGTATGAAAAAAACCGGAAGGCTTTGGCTGCAATTGCATTGACCACAGACAGCTCGATTTTAACGGCGCACAGTAATGATATAGGGTTTGATACCGTCTATTCTCGTCAGATTGAGGCTATCGCCAGTGAAAAAGACTGTTTGATTGCTATTTCTACATCAGGGACTAGCGAAAATATATTAAATGCGGCGAAAGCTGCAAGGTTGAAAGGCATGGCTGTTGTCGGATTAACCGGGCGTGACGGCGGCAATCTGAGTGGGCAAGTTACTCATCCGGTGATTGTTCCATCGGATGTGACGGCAAGGATTCAGGAGGCGCATATACTGATAGGTCACTGGTGGTGCGGCGCAATTGAGGAGGCTTATTAATGTTGGCGATTGCTCCTGAGTTTGGGCGGGCTCGTATCATAGTCATAGGCGACGTCATGCTGGATCGGTATTGGTCGGGTCAGGCTGCGCGTATTTCACCGGAAGCGCCTGTGCCGGTGGTGAGAGTTAAGGCGATTGAAGATCGCGTAGGTGGTGCGGGTAATGTCGCTCTCAATATTGCCAAGCTAGGCGGTAAGGTAACCCTGCTGGGCGTAGTCGGCGATGATGCCGAGGGCGATGCAATAAGGCGGCTGCTGGAAGCGGAAGGCGTAGTCTGCGATTTTGTTGTTGAACGGAAAATTCGCAGCATCTGCAAATTGCGGGTTATGGCGCAGCATCAACAGCTTATTCGATTGGATTTTGAAGAAACGTCTCTTAAGTTTGACTCGGATGTTTTGTTGGCAAAGCTGGCGGAGCATCTGCCAAAAAATGATACGGTTGTATTCTCGGACTATGGCAAAGGAACATTGGCGGATGTTTCCGCGTATATCATTGAAGCTAAGCAAGCTGGCATTAAGGTTCTGGTGGATCCGAAAGGCGCGGATTATCAGCGCTATACTCAAGCTGACCTGATAACGCCAAATCTGTCTGAATTGCAGGCCGTGGTCGGCGTTGCTGAGAATGAAGATGATTTGATAGAAAAAGGGCGAGCGCTGTTAAAGCGGTATCAAATCCCGACGCTGTTGTTGACTCGTGGCGAGGCGGGTATGACTTTGGTGCAAGATGCTCAAGTGCATTCATTACCGGCTCAGGCCAAGGATGTCTTTGATGTGACCGGTGCCGGAGATACGGTTATTGCCGTGATGGCGTTGGCTGTGGCGTTGGATATGGCGTTGTATGACGCTATGTATTTAGCTAACTTGGCGGGCGGCATAGTGGTTGGAAAGCTGGGTACATCGACGGTATCGATGCAGGAGCTAACGCGGGCCATGCACGGCGATCGGGATTCTCGATATGGCATTGTTTCAGAGAATGAATTGGCGCAAATATTGGAAGGAGCCAAAGCCCATGATGAACGTATCATCATGACCAACGGTTGCTTCGATTTATTGCACGCCGGGCATGTGACGTATTTGCAGCAGGCAAGGGCATTAGGTGATCGCTTGGTGGTGGCCGTTAATTCCGACGCATCGGTCAGACAGCTCAAAGGCGAGTCCCGGCCTATTAACGGCTTGCAGGAACGGATGACGGTTTTATCAGCATTAGCCTGCGTGGATTGGGTGGTTTCATTCGAAGAGGAAACGCCCGAACGATTGTATTGCAAGCTGTTGCCGGATGTTATTGTCAAGGGTGGTGATTATAGCTCTGAGCAAGTCGCCGGTGGAGATTGTGTGATTCGGGCGGGCGGCGAGGTGAAGATTTTGCAGTTTGTCGACGGCCAGTCGACAACGGCGATGATTAAAAAAGCGAGAGGATTGGAATGATAGTTGTTACGGGCGGTGCCGGTTTTATCGGCAGTAATCTTATACGAGCATTAAACCAGCGTGGCGAACGCAATATATTGCTGGTCGATCATCTGGCGAATGGGCGAAAAATGCATAATATAGCCGATCTTGATATTGCCGATTACATGGATAAGGAAGAGTTCATGGAGAAAATCGGGGTGGCGCACTTTTTTGATGGAGTACGGGCGGTTTTTCATCAAGGGGCTTGTTCTGCGACGACGGAATGGGATGGCCAGTTTGTGATGATGAATAATTACGATTATTCCAAACGTTTATTGCATTGGTGTATCGCAAGAAATGTCGCGTTTATGTATGCCTCTTCCGCGTCGGTTTACGGGGACGGCAAGCACGGCTTTCGAGTCGAGCGCAGTTGCGAGTATCCGATCAATATGTATGCCTATTCAAAGTTTCAGTTCGACCAATATGTGCGACCTTTATTAGCTAAAACCAAAAGCCCAATTGTCGGTTTCCGGTATTTTAATGTTTACGGGCCAAGAGAGCAGCATAAAGGCTCTATGAGCAGCACGGCTTTTCATTTTAATCGGCAGGTTATCGAGCAAAAAAAGGCAAAGCTGTTTGAAGGATGCGATGGCATGGCTAATGGCGAGCAAAAGCGTGATTTTGTTCATGTTGATGATGTTGTTGATGTAAATTTGTGGTTTTTAGATCATCCTGAACAGCGCGGCATTTATAACGTAGGAACGGGACGGGCTGAAACTTTCAATGCGGTTGCTCAGGCAGTGATTGATTGGCATAAAGACGGAAGTATTGAATATATTCCATTTCCGGATCATTTAAAGGGAGCTTATCAAAGTTATACGCAAGCTGATATTTCCGGACTAAGAGAGGCTGGCTATGCGAGGGATTTTCTGACCGTTAAACAAGGCGTCGCAAAATATTTAGATTGGTTAAATACTTAAAAGTCTCCTTGACGCAGGTCGATAAAGCTGTAGAATGCGCGGTTCTTTCGGGGTAGTGTCCTCGGAAGAGCAGGAAGCAAGTTTTTGGTAAGGAAACAAAGTTGGCAAGAATGTTGACAAGTTGGCTAAGCAGGTTATAATAGCCGGC
>DATBQB010000063.1:0-7079 GCA_036561025.1 Methylobacter sp.
CCCCTTGCGCAAGCTGGCTCATCGACACATACAGATAGCGCTTCAATACCGCCTGCAGCGCCGGACTCTGTTCGAGCTCGCGCAGAAACGACGGCGCCGCGATCCGCAGTGCCGAGCCCGGCCCCTGAACCAGCGCATGAAGCGGCGCGACCTCGACACCCAACAGCAGAGTCGTGCCGAGCATGCCCTCATTGCCGATCAGCCCGACTTCCAAGCCGGGATTGCCGGTCATCAAGGCAATGGAACTGTCGCTCGGCAGGTAGACCTGCGCAATCGGTTCGCCGGCGCGGTACAGCACCTCGGTAAAGGTCAGCTCGAGCGGTTCGCAATGAGCAAGCAACCGATCGCGGTCCTTGAGGGGCAGGGCAGCCAGCAGACGGTTGGCAGGAGCAACAGATTGGGTAGACGCCACAGCGGGAGTTCTCCAGAGTATCAGCGGACAACCGACCGGCGGCGCAATTTCGAGACAACGTCAAGAGCCGAGGTCGGCGGATTACAGGGAGGATAGCCATTGATCAGGGCCTGATGCTACCGGTCAAGGCTTGCACCGTCTGTGCGTTAACGAACGTACTTGGAAAAAGCAGTGATCCACGGAAAATACGAAATAAATCGGCATGTCGTATTGAGCAGGCCGGTAGGGCGTGCATGGCAAAAAATGAAAGCCCTGTTTTATTCTAAATAGAGCACTTGCCCTTGCTAAACGGGGATCGGCAGGCAGATTGGGGCTGCTGATGGTTAAACGAGTCTGTCCGGCATGGCGTGTTTGTTTAGCAATGTAATGGTCAACTAAAACAGGACACTTTTTTAAGCAGATTCCTTATATAGAATTCCCGCTCAAATTCCAGCGGGGATTGTGATAGCCTAATTTTGAGTGTGCGCGTTTACCATTATAGAAAGCCAAGTAACCCACTGGCTTTAGCCGGTGGTTGTTTAGTAGACCATTTCAAAACCCGTTGGCTCATCACAAACGGGTTTTTTATTTACTCATAAGAATAACTTTGCGATGACTACTTTACTTGCTTGCATCAGTAACACATTTCTTGGTAAAGCTATCCTTCGCTGCACCTTTCAACTTCTTCTCAGCTGCTTTTGCATCACAATTCGCTTTGGCCGCATTTACTTTGGCATCTTTCTCGCATTTTGTGATAAAGCTATTTTTGGCTGCGCCGGCCAATTTCTTCTCGGCAGCCTTGGTATCACAACTTGCATCGGCCGCATAGACAGTCTGGTTCGCCAAAAATAAAGTCACTATCGCAAAAACGATCTTTTTCATCTTGTTATCCTCCAAAAATAATGAATGGAAATCTCATTTTATATTCGCTTAGTTACGTATAGAATCAGCAATTGGCTGGTTGCTGATGTCCGCGAAAGTCGGTATTCGATTCATGAGCAGCTATTGATTCATGTAGGATGCAGCCGATGAAAGGAGGCGTATCATTTGCGATTGATGCGCTTCACTGTGTTCAGCGGGTTCTACGGGCTCACCAAACTTTCATAAATGCCCCAAGTATTTGATAGTCGTATGATTGCGGCGTTGTTACTGGTACATTTACGCTGTCGATGAAATACCAGTTGCCGCGATTATCTAAGGCTTGGCTAAAGTTGGCAGCTACATATAAAACTAGGTTGTTTTGTCATGTGGGTAATGTAATAGCCAACTGCAAAATACAATACAAAAGTACATATTTCGTACTAATTACACAATATGTAATACTGCCTATATGTATTAGCTCAAATAATCGACGGTTTTGGTATTTCAAAGCCCGTTCTTATTTTAAAACATGTAAACAATGCATAAAAATTACAGATTTCTCAATGACCGCTCTTGGCCCAGACTGATGACATGGATTTCTCCTCGCCCTCATGGTGTCATAATGCACCCAGTCAATTAACGGGAATGAAGAGGAGTCCATGTCATCAGCCTGGGCCGGTCTGCGGCCATGAGTTCATGGACGAGTGTTACACACCGAATCTAAGGCGGCCATTCGAACTTTTCTACCATTTTCCATATTATTGAACATCGAATTGCAAGCTTGCGAGCTTGGCGTACAGCCCGCTCTGTTTGCGTAAATCTTCCGGTGCGCCGATTTCGACGATACGCCCTTGGTTCAAGACGATAATGCGGTTGACCTTTTTCACTGTGGCTAGCCGGTGAGCAATAATCAGAGTGGTACGCCCTTGCATGGCGGCATTCAACCCTTCCTGCACCAGGATTTCCGATTCCGCATCCAGTGCGCTGGTGGCTTCGTCGAGCAGCAAAAGCGGTGCATTTTTTAAAATTGCCCGTGCGATGGCAATCCGCTGGCGTTGTCCGCCGGACAAACGCGTACCGCGTTCTCCCAGGAAGGTCTGATAGCCATCCGGCAGGCGATTGATGAATTCTTCTACTTGCGCCGATTTGGCGGCGGCCATGACTTCATCATCGCTGGCAGTGGGACGGCCGTAGCGAATATTTTCCAGCGCATTGGCCGAGAAGATCACCGAGTCTTGAGGGACGATCGCAATCTTGTTACGCAATTCATGCAATGCAAGTTGACGAATATCTTGCCCGTTGAAGCGTATAGTGCCGTGGGTTGTATCGTAAAAACGCAATAAGAGCTGGAACAGGGTGGTCTTACCCGCACCGGAAGGGCCGACTAGCGCGACGATTTCCCCAGTAGCGATGTCGATGTTAATGTCATCAAGCGCGGTCATTTGCATTCGCGAAGGATAACGGAAGCTGACATGTTCGAATTGAATCTCAGCTCTTCCCGGTTGCGGCAACGGTTGCGATGTATTGGCTTCGACAATGGAGGGCTTGGCATGAAGCAGTTCCAGCAAGCGCTCGGCCGCCCCTGCTGCACGCATGACATCGCCCCATACTTCTGCCATGGTGCTGACGCCGCCCGCCACCAGCGTGGCATAAAGAACGAAAGAAGCCAATTGTCCGCCCGTCATGCTGCCTGCATGCACCTGGTTAGCGCCGATCCACAGCACGAAAATGATGGAACCCATCACCGCTATGATAACGAGCGCCGTCAATGCCGCACGAAAGCGGGTACGCCGGATCGCGGTCATGAAGCTAATTTCTGCGCGGTCGGCGAAGCGTTTGGTTTCCCGCTGTTCCTGTGTGTAGGCCTGAACCGTCGGTACTGCGTTAAGGATCTCGCCGGCCAGCGCCGAGGCATCGGCAATTTTATCCTGCGATTCACGCGAAAGCTTTTTTACTTTACGGCCGATAGCAAACAGGGGGAGCATCAGCAATGCCGTCAGGCCCAGGTTCAGAGAGAATAAATAAAAACTGGTCACCGCCAGCATGACCATCCCGCCGACAAACTGGAACAGGCTTCGTAAGCCCATCGAAATGGAACTGCCGATCACGGTCTGGATCAGGGTGGTGTCGCCGGTCAGGCGTGACAGCACTTCGCCTGTTTGCAAGGTCTCGAAAAATTGCGGGGATTGCGCCAGTACCCGCGCATACACCGCACTACGTAAATCCGCCGTCACCCGCTCGCCTATCCAGGTCACGGTGTAATAACGCGCCGCTACGGTCAATGCCCAAAGGCTCGCCAATCCGAATAACGCGGCGAAGTGGCCGTTCAAACTCAACGATCCCAATAGCCTACCGCTGGTGTTTTGCCTTTGCCCAAAACCTAAATCGATCAAGTCACGGAACGCCAACGGAACCAACAGGATGGTGGCCGAGCCAAGGCACAGTAATACAAAAGCCAGAGCTATTCTCCGCCGATAGGGGCGCAGAAAAGGCCATAGATCTTTAAGAGTTGATAGGCGGCGGGTTGAGCCGGATCGGGTCGATTTTGAGATAGGCATCCCTGATTGTGATTGATGGTGTGTATTTCATTTTCTCATGTATTGAAAGAATCAAAACAAGAAAATATTCATACGGGAAGAATTATAATTCTTCAGCGGTGGCTGTAATTGGCCGCAGATGCTCGCTATTCATGGTTTCTGCAAACTCCGACGCCGCAAATCCGCAAAGCGGACATTCAAAACTGATCAATCTTGAAATGGTCTAAGGCGCCATCCGGCCCATAGCGATCCGTTAAACTTGTATTTAACGCAAGGTAACAAGGGCTGCGAGACAAGAGTTGTGTAGTTTCCAGAAGCAATAGGCATTTGTATTCAAGATACGTTTTTTGCGGAGTGGAAATGCAAGATTTCCGAAATCGCATCAAGCCATTGGGATAAGGTTCGCGCCTCTTGTCGAGTATCAACATTGTATAGGCAAACCGATCAGCATCATCTGCTGCAATTTTGTATTCATTACATTGCCAGAAAGCATTCATCGGGCAATGTACATTGAATGATGCGTTAACCCTTGATAACACCGCATGCAATGCGCGCGCCACCACCACCGAGAAGAGCCGGATCATCGGAATAGTTATCGCCGCCCTCATGGATTATAAGCGCATGCGATTTGACATCGCTTATTTTCAGCCTTGGCGCTAGAACAGCGTAATTGGCTTTACCGTCCGGACCAACAACCAATGCCGGAAGGTCGCCCAAATGTCCATCACTCCATGGTGCTCCGTGGTGCTTGCTGGCATTCGGATCGTAATGGCTTCCTGCGGCTAAAGCGGCTACAGGTTTGCCATCTTTATCCTTCGGCTCGCAGCTTGGACTCTCATGAACATGAAAGCCATGGATGCCGGCCTCAAGGCCCTCAATTGATGGCGAAAAAATCAAGCCATAGGGCGATTCGGTTATCGTAATATTGCCGATCGATTTCACTGTTCCCGTTGCATTGACCGTATTCATAGGAACAGCTATTTCAGCCGCAGAGGCACATCCTACTGACGAAACAAATAATATTATTGCTGGCGATATTTTCATTGGATGTTCCACTTGCTAAATTTAATGTGTAAGACATTAACCCAATTTGAACCAATTTCATAGTGAATAGCTAAGGATTCTAAAAAACTTAAAAAATATTATCTGTGTCAATTCTTCTGCATTATTTATAAATAAATCGAGCGTGACGCCCAATTACATTTCAGTTATCGGCCCAAAACGGGCAGTCGCCCCTTATTCATCAAATGTCCGCCCAAGAAGAGAGTTTTTAGTTAAAAAAAAATGCCCAAAGAGACTTCCAAGGGCATTGTGGCAAGCCGACCTAGGGGAGGACGCCATGCATGAGGACTTTAAGAAGAATTCAAAATCTAAGAGGATAAACCTTGAATTCGAGAAATATTGTTTCTCACTTTAAAACATCAGTAAATCCGTCCTACTACTTACTCGCCAAGATATCGGACTCCGAAGTTACTCGGAATTATCTGGGCTACAAATCCCGGTCAGTGATTAACGAGTTCCTCTCTGCATAGGTATTCGTACATATCCCAAAATGATCAGTTAACTTTTATCCTGTTCCGTTCACCATTTTTTAATTTAATTGACCCACTTGCGTAATAAAACGATTTGAAAGCGAGAATGACCATGACGACACACATTGAATTCACCTCTGAAGCATTGGACACTTTGAAAAAAGAAAGACATACACACCCATTGCCGTTAGTTCGGCGCCGCCTACAAGCGTTATGGCTAAAAAGCCGGGGGCTGTCTAATTATAGAATCGCCTTATTAGTGGGCACCTGTGAAAGGACTTTGCTGGATTACTTTCAGCTTTATCGGCAGAACGGTGTGGATGGCTTAAAAAACCTTCACTTTTGCTTCGGTTAAAACACAATCTTTGCCAAGCGCTCCGCCATTTGGGGCTAAACGGCTGCAATTAGTAGGCTCAATAATTCTACTTTGTCAGATTAGGTTAACTATTTGATCTGACTGTATTTTTTATTGATTTGCTATTGATGTTCAATGAGTTATGGGAGGCTCGAAAAGCGTACGCTGCAACAGATTGATTTATCTGCACAAAAACACATAAGAAACCTCTAATTTGACAAAGTAGAAATAATGAATAGTTACAAATACCATATCCATCATAATGAAGTTCAATGTATAGGGCACGACATTATCAAACCTGAATTAACCAATTCTCAGCTTAATATCGAGTACGAAAGCATTGACACCGAATTGCATCTTTACGCACTCTCGAAGAATTTCGAATTATTGTGCAACACACAACAGGATGAGAAGGGTGGTGTTGTAGTCGATTTTAGGAATTTCAGGTCAAGTGAGGAGGCTGACGCATTTGTCAAACAATTTCCGGAATGGTTAAAGACGAGGATTGATACCAGTTTTTGTCCAATCATTCAGAGAGAGGAATCAATCGTTGGCGTGATGCGCGTAAAAGAGCATGGAATATTTGCCAATTTAGCCAGAAAAGAGCGTCAAAATTTGCCGGTCACTAATTGCTATCTCTCTGGTTTTAATGCATAAGCACTTTGTATCGACTGAAATAGTAGCGCTTAATAGTGGAAAAATCGGAAGCTGTTTTACACGATAGGGGAATCAACATAAAGTAATAACACCCCCGTTATGAAAATAACGGGGGTGTTATTTCAATTACCTTCGGTACCAGTGACGTTGCTGGTTTTTCTCTTTTCTATATTCTTGAAGGTTTCAGTTTGCAACTGCTGTACCGCACCACTTTGCAAATGCTTAGTTTCGTCCTTTTTCAGCAGCACAACTAAAACAATAATAGCAACAATAGCAGCACCAGCGATCCACCATGTGTAGTCTTTTTCTTGCTCTTCAGCCATTTTAAAATCCTCGTAGTTTAAATTATATTTTGTTCCCTTTTCTCAAAGGGGGGCTTGACTGGACAAAATGATATGCAGATCTGCAATTGGCCGAAAATGTCCATACATTATCAGGTCAAAAATTGCTAATCTATCACCCCGCCCACAGTTCAACGATACATATTCAGAACTGAATACACAATATGTAATGATACCTATATTAACTAACTCAAAAAATCGGCGGCTATTATATGCATGTAAACAATCGTAAAGTTTACCGACCTTTCACTGACTGTCCGGTTTTGGCCCAGACTGTGTCAAAACGCAGAAAAATAATTCCGTCATTTTGTCATTCCAACATCCGGTTTTTAACAAGCGTATTCGTAATAACTTTTGATCGGTCTTCCCAAATTGGGTGAATTCCGAAATTGATTGTCATCTAAT
>DATBQB010000064.1:0-89733 GCA_036561025.1 Methylobacter sp.
CCCGGCGAAAGCGAGGAACGCAGGAAGCAAGCGGCAACCGGGCCGCCTTTCTTTTGGATACTTTTCTTTGGCGGAGCAAAGAAAAGTATCTCGCCTTCGGGGGCGAGACCCCGATTCAATCAAGCGTCGCGCTAGCGACACATTAGCGAATCATGGTTTTGTAAGATGACGCAGAGCGTCTGAGCTGCATTCCCACGCCGGAGCGTGGGAACGATGAAAAGACGAGCACCGGAGCGTAGAAACGATGAAGAAATTCACTTACCCGTCTTAAACTCCGCCAAAAACTTCCCATAACCGGCCGCTTCCATTTCTTCTACCGGAATGAAGCGTAATGCAGCCGAGTTGAGGCAATATCTGAGCCCTGTCGGTTTCGGGCCGTCATTGAATACATGACCCAGATGCGAATCACCATAACGGCTGCGAACTTCCGTACGAGGAAAAATCAGCAGAAAATCCTCTTTTTTAACGATATTCTCAGGCACTAGCGGACGGGAAAAGCTGGGCCAGCCCGTGCCTGAATCATATTTATCCTTGGATGAAAATAACGGTTCGCCACTGACTACATCCACATAAATACCCTCCCGCTTTTCATTCCAGTAGGTATTTTTAAACGGCGGTTCCGTCGCTTCTTCTTGCGTCACCTCATATTGCAACGGCGTCAGCGTTTTGCGTAAAACATCATCAGCCGGCTTGCTGTATTGAGCGCTGGTTTTTTCTTGGCCGTCTAAACTTGGTTGCTGCTTTGTTTCGGCATGACTGCTTATTGCAAATACAGTAACAATAACTAATAAGAATATACTTGTTTTCATGACATATTCCTCTTGTATATATAATAGCTTTAGACCTGTTGCTGCGTTATTGCCGAAGCTTACAGCACCGTAGACGTAATAGCGTAGCATGGCAAGATTATCATGCGGCGCAATAGGCGATAAAGCCGCAACTGTTCCGGTATCGCCATCCATGGATTTTGGATCCCGGCAATCCCTGCCGGGATGACGTGCTTTAAAATACTCGTGTATATCGATGATCACAACACGTGGGAATGAGGAAAATGACCATCAACTATTCACCTATTCATTCCTGACTGCAAAAAAGGACGTTAGAAATGGCAAATATCGAACGCTTTTTTTCACCATTGATCATCCGCTTTTAGAGTAATCCATGCGGCATTCCACGATTGCCTGTTGTCTGGTTCTCCTTATTCAAGGTTGCGCAACTCTAAAACCTTATCCCGATTCTTCACTGTCAGGCGAAGATGGAACGTGTCAACGTTGGTTTGAAAACATTGAGGCCACGTTGAAAGAATACGATTTAGATGATCCGGAAACAGCGCGTATCGACGGCTTCTCTCATCTCCGGGTCAACCGTTTACTGGCATCAATGGGCGAATCGGCGACATCAAATGAAACCTTTGCCGAATGGCTGGAACAAATGCGGCAACTCGATGCAGCGGGCAAAAAGTTTGACGTCGCCAACTTGCCGACCTCGGCTATGCAGCAATTGGTTTCTAAAATGCCTGTAGAGGGATCCTTTGATCAAGCTTTGGAGCATTGCGGAAAACGCCTGAACAAGCTCAGTTTAAATAATCCCGAACATAAGCAAAGACTATTGGAACAGGCCCAGGTTCCCGACGCGTATCAAAGCTGGAAACGCGTTGCCGGCCTCTATCCACTGGCCCGTTACGCAGCCTCCATCGCTATCGAGCGTCTGCACCGGAACTTGGACGCCAGCTTTAAAATACCGTTAGCAAAACTGCCCCGGCAAGGCCGGCTTATCCGCTACACTCCGCCCCACAACAATCCGTTACCGTCCGAACACATTGCCGCAATGCTGAGCTCGGCTTACGATAACCCGCTAGGGATTCCACACCTTACGCCCTTGCAATTACAACAGTTGCTGGAGCATTTCGCTCCTGTCTGGGAAATCGATACCCGCAACAATACGGATAAAATAGGCACTGTCGGTCTGGACAGCGACAAGCAACCACGAATTGACATCAATCAACCTGCGATTTATGTCGCACATCGATATGCCCGTTGGCACGGCAGGGTGGTGTTGCAATTGATCTATCAAATCTGGCTGCCTGCGCGTGAGAAAACAAGCATGCTGGATTTATACGGCGGGCCGTTGGATAGTCTGATTTGGCGCGTTACGCTAGACCCCGAAGGTGTGCCTATCGCTTTCGACAGCATTCATGGTTGCGGATGCTATTATCTGCTTTTCCCCAGCCAGGGATACCGGGCGGTACCGCCGAAAGATGGCGCAGAACCTGTGTTAAGCCCTAAATCCATACCAACCATTTCGCCTGATCGCCATTTGTTGTTGCGTTTACAAAGCCGTACGCATTACCTGCAACAAGTGTCGTTCGTGGATGATATTTCCGAGGCGGCAACTCGTCGCTATATATTCGATGATTTAGAACAGCTGCGCTCATTACCGATGCCGAACGGTAGAAAGCGCAGTCTGTACGATCAGGACGGCATTATTGATGCCAGCGAACGCGCCGAACGATTTCTACTTTGGCCTTACGGAATCGCCAGTCCAGGCGCTATGCGGCAATGGGGCACTCACGCAATCGCTTTCATCGGCAGACGCCATTTCGATGATCCATTTTTGTTAGAAAATTTGTTGGACAAGAAATGACCAATCAAAACTTAACAAATTATCGATATAAAACTCATCAAAATTGTTGAGTCGTAATCCTTGATTGATCTATAGTCTTGTTTTATAACTAATTGCAGGAGTACATTCCATGCTCGACATAATCCTCATCTTAGTCGCAATCGCCGTCATCATCTTTTTTATAGTCGCAGCAATGCAACCGTCTGATTTCCGCGTTACCCGAACAGAGACAATATCCGCGCCCGCATCGGCCGTTTTTGCCCAAGTGAACGATTTACAGAAATGGGAGGCATGGTCGCCCTGGGCAAAGCTCGATCCCGAGGCCAAGAATTCCTTTGAAGGGCCGACATCAGGAACCGGCGCTATTATGAGATGGAGTGGCAATAACAAGGTAGGTCAAGGAAGCATGACAATAGTCGAGAGCCATCCGGACGATTTTATTCGTTTCAAGCTTGATTTTCTGAAACCTTTCGTAGCAACAAATACCGCGGAGTTCACCTTCAATTCCGAAAACGATCAAACTACCGTGACATGGACTATGTACGGAAAAAACAGCTTCATGAGCAAGGTCATAGGCTTGATCATGAGCTGCGAAAAGATGGTCGGCAGTCAGTTCGAAAAGGGGTTGGCAGCGTTGAAATCGGTGGTAGAAACAGCTTCGTAGGCTGTAACTGGCGTTGCCTACATGGACAGATATTTGCTCCTCGGTAATTGCTCCTGCATTACTCTACTACAGGCCATCCATGGCCTTATGCAATATCTGCATTGACCTCCACGGATGGAGGAAATGCCGCAAGATTGCATGGAGCAATCGCGGCCACCACATCCATGTGGATTATGTAGGTAAGGGGCATGAGCAGGAGCGGGCCGTGCCCGCGATGGAAGAGCAGTAACTTTGTATTATTGCGCGTAAATGTCGCGGGCGCGGCCCGCTCCTACTTAAAGGTAGTGACGCACTGCGTGGAAACGAGATGATTATGTTATTTTTATGGATTTAACTGTCCGATTCAGGAGCAAAAGCGATATACTGGCGGTATGATCATTCAAGATAAATCACAAAAGAAAAAAGAGTTTAGAGCTTTTGAGACAACAAAAGTAAAGCGCTTTAAACCGCTGGATAGTCCTCAAGCATGGCTGGCATTACTTAAATTATCCACGGCCTCTTTGTGACATCCACCCCACCTAAAACCGACTCCCTGTAGGCCGGAAAACGCCTGTTCGAGCGCAAGCAACGAACAGACGCTTTCCGACATATCGCCACGATTTTCCAGAAAACGCCCTCACCCTACGCTTACACGCTTGGAGTAATAGCTAATTCCGGTCTACTATTAACTTTACATGTTGATCATAACGGAGAAACCCTCCTCAACTCCCTAGCAACGCAAGCATTTCGTCCCTGCTGATCACCTCTTTCTCTTGTAAATAATTGGCCAGTTTTTCCAATCCTTCCCTGTTTGCAATGATGACTCCACGTGCACGCGTTTCGGCCTCTTCAACCAGCGCCATTATTTCAGTATCAAGAAGGCGGGCGGTCTCATCGGAATAGTTGCGATATTCCTGGACTTCTGTTTCCAAAAACTGGAGTTGCTGGCGCTTGCCGTAAGTCAGTGAGCCCATTTTTTTGCTCATGCCCAAACTGCAAACCATGTTGCGGGCAATCTCGCTGACTTTTTCCAGGTCATTATGGGCACCGGTTGAGATGTTTCCAAAAACAACCAACTCAGCCATGCGTCCACCCAGCAATATGGCCATTTGATCTTTCAGTTCATCTTCTGTCGATAAGAACTTTTCCTCTGTCGGCAATTGCAAGGTAAAACCCAATGCAGCCGTGCCGCGGGAAATGATGGATATTTTATGTACAGGCTGACCGGTCGGCACATGCTCGGCGACCATCGCGTGCCCTGCCTCATGGAAAGCTACCCGGCGTTTTTCATCCGGGTTTAAAACTCGGTTCTTCTTTTCCGGCCCAGCCAATATTCGATCGATAGCCGCCTCGAAGTCTTCTCTTTCGACTTTATCATGATTGACCCGGGTCGCCATAATCGCCGCTTCATTGGCTATGTTGGCAAGGTCTGCGCCCACCAGGCCCGGCGTACGCTTGGCGATGATTGACAAATCGATGTCGTCAGCCAGCGTCAGTCCTTTGGTATGCAATTTAAGAATTTCAATACGGTCTCGCAAATCCGGCTTATCAACGACAATCTGGCGATCGAAACGTCCGGAGCGCAACAGCGCTTTATCAAGCACTTCCGGTCGGTTGGTTGCAGCCATTACCACCACGCCGATTGAGGTGTCGAAGCCGTCCATTTCGGTCAGCAGTTGGTTTAAGGTCTGTTCGCGCTCGTCATGACCACCGATCATCACCGGACCGCCCCGTGAGCGGCCAATCGCGTCAAGTTCGTCAATAAATATGATGCAGGGCGCTTTATTCCGCGCCTGTACAAAAAGCTCACGCACTCTGGCCGCACCCACGCCGACAAACAGCTCAATAAATTCAGAGCCGCTGATGTTAAAGAACGGCACTTGCGCTTCCCCGGACACGGCGCGCGCCAGCAGGGTTTTTCCGGTTCCGGGCGCCCCCACCAGCAACACGCCTTTGGGCATACGTCCGCCTAATCTTTGGATTTTATCCGGCGATCTTAGAAAATCGATAGACTCTTTAAGTTCCTGTTTGGCGCTATCGACACCGGCCACATCATTAAAGGTAATCTTGGCTTGACTGTCCTGATGTATGTGGATTTTATCACCCAAGTTAAGAAAAGATTGCGCACCGCCGGCAGCACTGCGGCGCATAACCCATGACCAGATAAACACCAGGAATAACATCGGGATAATCCAGTTGAAAAAGAAATTGCTTAGCCAGTTCTCGCCGCTTCTGACCACAAAATCGACCTTGTTCTGCTCCAGCAGTTGCGCAAGATCGTTTTGCCACAGCGGAACCGTCATAAAATTCCTTGCGGGCTTTTGAGGGTCATCAGACTTGATAACGCCGGTAATATACCGCTCGCTTACCACCGCCTTGTCAATTTTTGACTCTTTGACCAGCTTAAGAAACTGGCTAAAAGGGATTTCGTCACGTTGCACTTCCTGAATGCTATTAATAAAAGTCAGCAACAGGATGAATAGCATCACAAAGATAAAAATCATTCTTTGTTTGGAAACGGGGCCTTTTTGATCTGACGGTTTATTGAGTTCCTTCTCCGGTTCCTTTTTGGATAAATAATTTAGACCATTCATCAGTAAGTTCTTCAGGTAGGTGAAAAAATTACCCAACAACGTGAGCACCGTTTTAAAAATGTTATTTTTTGAGTCATCCATAGCAATGATGCCTTGCCATGATTCTCCGGTTTTGAAAATGAGCTATCGACTGATCAAGCATTGAAACTATCTCTTCACAGCCAATAATATTTTTACTGCCGCGAAGAATATAATCGGCCAGTTGAGTGATCGCTGCCCAGTTTTCATCATTATTTACAAAGTTAAATGCTACAGTAAACAACTCATCCAGCTTTTCATCTCGTTGTTGTTTATCGACAGAATAACTTTGTAAATATTCATTTGCCAACGCAAGATCGGAACTGCCGCCATAATTTTTTAAGGCTTTCAAATTGACTATCTGATGATTGAACATCTCATCATCGGTGTTAGCGACATATTTGGCTTCAGCCAGCGGCCCGATAAGCAGATTAATAATATCCGCCTCAAAAGCCACCATATAATCCTTTACCAATTGCATCATTACTTCTTTATATTCCGTTAATTCACGCACCAAACTATCAACAGACGGCGGCAATAATTCAATTAGCCGGCCCCCTTCGACGCGTGCAATACAATCGTCATGACTTGTTTGATATGCCATGACATCCGCTGCCGTGACATTGTTCAACTCTTTAAAAATGATTTTAAAAAAAACCGGCGGTAGACGTCTGGCTTTATTATTTAAATGAATACCCGCCGCATGTCCCGCTTCATGAAAAGCAACGCGCTGTTTATGCTCTATTAATTTATCCTGACTAAGAGTTTCTATTATTTTGTTTCGTTTCATATTGAACACCATAGCTTTAAGTCAATAAATTTTGCGATTTAACAATCACTCATCAGCATTTTGGAACCAGTAGAAGTATTGATTTTTAATTTCCGATTCGGCTTCAAGCCAGTCTTCCATTTCATGACCGCCTACAAATCCTCTTTTTTCGGCTTTACTGTAAGCTCGTTCTGTAACCATTTTTTGAAACAGGTCCTGATCAAAAACCTCCTTATCCGACTTCTGCACTGACTTAAAATCGACCACAATCTCACCTCACTGCACATTTCGAAGGAACGCCCCTCGGGTTTTGCATTCTAGGTACAATGAGATAGTGGAACAATTCGTACAAGTACGTAGCGCAGTTAAAATTAGGCGAAACTAGCCTGTGAATGCCTACATTTTATGCCTCCGATACCCCGGAAACATGCATTCACGAGTCTGTTTAAACTTGGAAAAAGATCACTTATCCAGCAATTTCCGGAAGATATTCGACCAAGGTAATACTGGAGAACTGTACCAATCACCTTGTCCTTCATCGCAACCTAAATCCAGCAATCGGTTTTGCTGGGCTTTGGACTCGATCCCCATGGCAATAACCCGCAAATGCAAACCATGGCCCAAGGCTATCACCGCACGGGTAATATCCTCATCATTAGGGTTATTCAATACATCGACTACAAATGAACTGTTAATTTTCAATTTTTTTACAGAGATGCGTTTTAAGTTATTAAATGAAAAACAACCCACACCAAAGTCATCAATAGTCAAATCTATTCCCAGTGCAACCAACTGATTTAGTGCCTTGATGGTTTGCTCGGAATTATCCATAAAACTGCCGCCGGTAAGTTCCAGCTCAAGATAAGACGGATCAAGCTGGCTCGAATGCAATATCCGTTCAACCGTTGCAACAAAATCTGAGCGTAAAAGCTGAACCGCAGAAACGTTAACGACCATTTTATTAATTTGCAAACCCTCATCCAGCCACCGCCGCATCTGGATACAGGCGTTTTGCAATATCCATTCGCCAAGCGCCACAATAAACCCGCTTTCCTCCGCTATCGGTATAAACTCCTTGGGGGACATAAATCCCCGAGCTGGATGCATCCAGCGTACCAAAGACTCAACACCTACAAACTTTCCGGTTTTAAGGCAAACCTGCGGCTGGTAATATAAAACCAGCTCATGCCGTTCTATGGATTGACGTAACGCACTTTCCATCGACATTTTCTCGAAAGCTTCTGTGGTTAACTCCAGGCTGTAATATTGAAAATTATTCCGTCCTTCTTTTTTGGCCCGGTACATCGCCGCATCGGCATTCTTAATTAAAGTATCCGTGTCGCGACCATCCTGCGGGAACAGGCTTATGCCCACACTGGTCGATATCTTTAACCGGTATCCTTTAATATAAGCGGGGGAACTAAAAGTATCGATCAGCTTTTGTGCGAGCTTGGCGGGATTTTTAGCATCGGGAATATTTTCCATGAACACGACAAACTCATCGCCGGCATAACGCGAAACAGTGTCTTCCTTCCTGACCAGGTTTTTTATGCGTTTTGCCGCCTCCTTTAATAAACCGTCGCCGACAGCGTGTCCGTATGTATCGTTAATACCTTTGAAGCGATCAAGATCAAGAAATAATACGGCAGCCTGCGATCCTTCCCGAAGCGCATTTTGCAATGAATGATCAATACGATCCTTCAATAACAGCCGGTTCGGCAATTTGGTTAATGGATCATGATAGGCCAAAAAGCCCAGATGATCTTGAGCTTTCTTAAAATGCGTTATATCCATAAACACATGGACATAATGGGCTACTTCGCCTTCTGAATCCTTGACTTTGCTGACGGTAGTCCACGACGGAAAGTCCATATTGTTTTTATGTCGACGCCATACCTCACCCTGCCAACTATTTACACTTCTCGTAAAACTGCTTGAGTCGTAATCGGTTTTTACTTTACTTTTATTTGTTTGCAAAAAATAAGCACTCTTCCCGTAAACATCCTGCTGGGTAAAACCGGTTATTGTTGTAAATGCCTCATTAACCGAAATTATTTTTTGGTTTTTATCGGTAACGAATATGCCCTCACCTATATTGTTAAAAATTACCGATGCCATGCTCAGCTTGCCGTCAGACTGTTTTTGCCGGGTGATATCCGTTAATGTCATTAATATATGATAAGGCTGATGCTCGCCCGCCCGGAATTCGGGTACTGAATTAACGGCCACCCAAATATAATTTTGCTGTTCAGCATTAAATAGCCCCATGATCACTCCTTCTACGGGCTTTCCAGTGCGCAACGCCAACATTGAAGGCTGTTGCTCTTCCGGAAGCATCGAGCCATCTTCCTTGATAACTTTAAAGCAGGAATCGACAAACTTACGTCCTATAATGACGTCGCGAGGCAGGCCAAGAAGTTGCTCGCTTGCCTGATTGGCGGACACCACAACTCCTGTCGCATCCAGATAAATAACTCCCTGGTCAATGTTTTCGAATAGGCTGCGATATTTGGCCTCGCTTATCCGTAGGGTTTCAATGGCCAATTTGCTATTCATTAATTGAGGTGTCATTAATTGCGGCATCATAAAAAAAAACGAACTACGTAGCCCAATATCTTCCTTAAATTTTTCGAACATTGCATTTCTACTCCTTGATAATAAAAAATATTCAGCATTTGATTTCTAAAAATTGAGTAATTTTTTAAGGAAAAATAGCTCGCAATAAAAACATACTGCACAACATACGTCGAAAACCGAAAGAGTCTCGCTAAAGATTAAAAGCTATCCAAAAACACCAAATAGTCTTTTACAAGGCCTACGGTCAGAATTAGCGGCCTGCTGTTTAGACTAACAAACCACCTTGTTTACATTTCAGCGTAAAAATCTGAGCTTGTTACTTTCTGCATGGGCATTTTTCTTTGATTTGGTTTTTACCTCTTTGTAATATTCAAGCTCATCATTCATGAATTGCTTTTCTTTTAGCTCAATTTCAATCCCGGAAATTTTATGTTGCCAGTGGGTATTCAACTGCTGCCTATCATTTTCTTTGCAAGTTGCCATATTGCTGTCTCCAGGCTTCTTAAATTCAGGATTAAATCTTACAACAAAGAACATAACGGCTGAATCGGTACGTATACCTAGGTAGTTTTGCTTATGTATTTTCACTCATTAATGCCGTATATTGTTGATAGATCATTAAAATAGGCAG
Source organism: Methylobacter sp. (assembly GCA_036561025.1). Taxonomy (GTDB): domain Bacteria; phylum Pseudomonadota; class Gammaproteobacteria; order Methylococcales; family Methylomonadaceae; genus Methylobacter_A. The sequence continues at coordinate 9,855 of DATBQB010000064.1, forward strand.
GATTTATCGCTTTTTATAAAAAATCATCAATACTATGCATAAGCCGGATGAATTACAAATTGGCGCTTTGCCTATATTTCGTCAGCTCCTGAAAAGAGTAATGCTATAAACTTAATTAAAATCTATACTGCGGAAGAATGGCTTGAGATCATTTTATTTCGAAACCCGCAAAGACGAATACCAGCTATGAGCGAATCACTTAATAGTCACTTAAGTACTGAAAGTACTGACAACAGAGCGGAGACACGACTGGATGAATACGATGAAACTATCCGAAAACGAGCTGAAGCAATGCTAGCTCATTCCGGCGCGGATGTTGCCAAAATGTCCATTGATGAGGTTCAAAAGCTGCTGTTTGAATTTCAGGTTCACCAAATAGAACTGAAAATGCAGAATGAAGAATTAAACAGAGCGCATCAGGAACTGACTGAATCCCGTGATAACTATGCGCAGCTTTATGATTCGTCGCCGCTAGGTTATCTGACGCTGAATGAATCCGGGCTCATCCAAAAAGCCAATATTGCAGCTGCAACTTTATTGGATTATTCAAGAAAAGAGCTGATCAATAAAAGATTTGGAGAGTTCATTCACCCTTCGGATCAGGATAATTATTATTTGTTCATCCATAAACTTATATCAAAAAAAGACCATCGAGTTCCTAACGCCAAAATCATAAATACAGATGACTCGCCCACTCATCCAGAATGCCAGTCCTTTAAACTTTGTACGGACTCTTCGCAGCCCTGCGATAAAAACAAAATGCTAACTTTTATTGAATGCTGTGCAAGAGTCGTTTACAACGATAAAAACGCGTTACAAATATACTTGATCCTTAATAACGTAACCGAACGCAAGCAAGCTCAAGAAACTATTGCCAGCCTTAATGAAAAACTGGAAGCAAAAATTCGCAAACAAACCAACGAACTGACTGCAACCAATCTGAATTTAATAAAGAAAGTTGAGGAACTTCGCCGCTCCAAACATCAATTAGTGGAACGGGAAGCCAAACTTAACTCGATTTTTAATGCATCGGTAGAAGGTATTATCACCATTGATATGTCCGACATCATCGTATCCGCTAACGCCGCGGTAGAAACTATCTTTGGCTATAAACCGGAGGAGCTGATTGGTTGCAACATTAGCAAACTCATGAAGTCTTCTTCGCCAGATTATTACGATCCGCCTAATGCAGTAGAACTTGACGGTCAAATTCGTGAAATTGAAGGCATTCACAAAAACGGCTCTATAGTGCCGCTGGATTTGTCTGTAGCGGAGTTCTCAATCGATAATGAGCACTATTTTACCAATATTGTGCGCGATATAAGTTTACGCAAATACCGGGAGCAGCAAGACAAGGAACATCTGGACGAACTCGCCCATGTCACTCGCCTCGGGCTGATGGGTGAGATGGCTTCCGGCATTGCTCATGAAGTCAATCAACCTCTGTCTGCGATTTCCAGCTATGCGCAAGCCAGTTTAAATCTTATCAACAGTGAAGATGAAAGCCTTGATATGGTAAAGCTTTGCGAGATTTTATATAAAACTCAGCAGCAGGCTTTAAGAGCAGGACAAATAATTCATCGCATGAGGGAATTTGTCAAATCCCACTCAAAACACCGATCAACCACCGATATTAATGCTTTGATTCATGACGCTGTCAGTCTGTGTATTGGCGAACTTAAACACAACGACATAAAGCTGATATTTGAACTGGAATACAATCTGCCGCTTATTGATGCCGATCATATACAAATTGAGCAGGTCATCATAAATCTGGTCCGAAACAGCATAGACGCTTTACGAAACTTGCCTGCAAAACAGCAACGCCAGTTAACGATTCATAGCCACTTGACTCTCAGTAATGGCATACAGGTCAGGGTAAAGGACAATGGGCCGGGACTTGATGAATATCAAAAACAAAAAATATTAACACCTTTTTACACTACCAAGGCAGATGGCATGGGCATGGGGCTATCCATCAGCCGCTCACTTGTCGAAGCCCACGAAGGTACTTTGCATTTCAATAGCCAACTTGGAAAAGGCACCACTTTTTATTTCACTCTACCCATACGGAGAAAATCTGATGAGCGTAAATAACACAACACCTTTAGTCTATGTAGTTGACGATGAATTCGCAATACGTGATTCGCTAACTCTGTTAATTGAATCGACAGGACAAAAAGTCAAAAGTTTTGATTCTGCCGAAGCTTTTTTGAATAGTTACGATCCTGAACAGTCCGGCTGTTTGCTATTGGATGTCAGGATGCCATTAATGAGCGGTCACGACCTTCAGAACGAATTATTGAACAGAGGCATTCGCATCCCTATCATATTTATTAGCGGCCATGCCGATATTCCCGACTCTGCAAAAGCATTCAGAGCCGGCGCTGTCGATTTTCTGGAAAAACCGTTTAATAACGATATGTTGCTGGAGCGAATCAATGAAGCCATTAAAAAAGATATCGCGTTCAGAGAGGAATATGTCAAGAAACGCCGTATACAAGACCGCATCAATCATCTAACAACGCGGGAAAAAGAGGTGCTGAGCCTGATAGTCAAAAGCCACTCCAATAAGGAATCAGCAAAAATACTCAATATCAGCAATCGCACCGTAGACGTACATCGGGCAAGTATCATGGAAAAAATGCAGGCTGAAAATGTCGCCGAACTGATAACAATGGTCATGTATTGCGAAGAACCGGTCATCGGTTCACATGAAGAAAGGTTTCATTAATAATTTTTATCGCTGTTAAAGGAGTCCAAATCTCATTTTTAGCGTTTAGCTTAAAATCGTTGTTGCACGAATTTATCCTCTCTCATAGACGAATCGAATTCATGCAACAATTTATTTAGGCAAGTTCAGCGCGAACTATTTAAGCCTTTATACCGCGTAAGCAGCAAAAGCCCGCTCCATAGCAGCGACAACAACATGATTGTACAACCGGTCATAAAGACCGCTTTAGCCAGCACATGGTCATATTGTAAAAGACCGGACTCGGTCAAAAGATATTGCCAATCGTGAAAACCATAGGGCGCCGAATGACCGAAATTACCACCCAATAGCGGCAACTGCCCTGCTCGCGCGTCGTTCATATACGGCGCTATATCCAAAAAATTTTCACCGGCCCACCATAACGCTACCGATGCACCGAACGAATCTCGCGTTTTGAGCAATAACACGCCCATGCAAATCGACGGCATTAACAGCTGCCCCAGCGTTCCGCCCAATGAGGTAACAAATGCGCCGAACGGTCTAAAAATAATATGCCCGGCCTCATGAAAAGGCAGATTGACTAGATGCAAGAAAGAGTTTCCGGCCGCATTGCTCTCGATAGATGAGCTCATCAACTGCCAACTCCAAATAATGAGGCCCGCAAAAATAATCGACCCACCTAATAAAGACGACAACGTACTTTGCTGCGTATCGTGGAACAAAAACTGCGTCAATCGCTTGGTTTCATCTTCTTCGTATAACGTGACAGTGGCCGGCTGAACACTCTGACGATCCGCCTGTTCAGGATGATATTTCAGGTATTTTTCAAATACGATGCCACAATGAGGACAAATTTCGGTTTGCTGATGCAGCTCACCTAGACACTTGGGGCAGTTGTTCATAGCTGTTTGGTAAATTAAGGTTAGACTCGAGCGTTTTAACTTTAACCGTTTCTATCACTTTTTGAAAGCTGGAAAAACGCTTGTCGATCACACGATGGCTCACAAAGCATCAGAGCCCGTGGTATATTCCATCGGCGGTTCGCTCGGCCTGAAATTTAACCACTCATAAGCCCGTTTTAAGGAGATAACATGACAAAACCCGTCACGCCTTTATTGGCAGCCGATATTTTAATAGAACTGGTCGACCAACCCGAACGGCCGTTTGTGTTGATTGAACGCGCCTATCCGCCTTACGGCTGGGCAGTGCCGGGCGGTTTTGTCGATGTCGGCGAAACGATAGAACACGCCGCGATTCGGGAAGCCAAGGAAGAAACCTGTCTTGATGTTACATTGATGGCGTTGCTGGGCATCTATTCGAATCCGGAACGCGATTCCCGCAACCATACGGTCACTGCCGTCTATATTGCCGAAGCCTCAGGAATGCCTCGAGCTGCCGATGATGCAAAAAATTTCGGTATTTTTACCTTTGACAATCTTCCCTCCGTGCTGGCATTCGATCATGCCCAGGTTGTGGATGATTATAAAAACTACCGGATGACCGGAAAAGTTACGCCGTTGCGGGTGTAATTGAAAAGAGCTTTGTCCACGAAAAACACGAAAAATGGATCAAAGTAAAGCGTCGTCTATTCATACAGGAGTACAAGGCTGGCCTTGTACGTGTAAATTGTTCAAAGCCAGCTTTGAACTCCAGTGTTACTCAAATCTTTTCGTGCCTTTCGTGCTTTTCGTGGACAATATTACTCTTCAGCTACGACTGGCGGACAACTGCAAAACACATGCCGATCGCCATACACATTATCGACACGCCCGACCGGCGGCCAGTATTTATCATCATGCTGGTCGCTATTTGGAAAAAACGCCTGTTGTTTGGAATAAGGTTTGGTCCATTGTTCAAGCAATAACCGATGGGTGTGCGGCGCATTATGCAGCAGGTTGTTTTCGGCATCGGCCGCGCCGGTTTCTATCGCGCTGATTTCCTCGCGAATAGAAATCAACGCCGCGCAAAAACGATCGATCTCCGCTTTATCTTCGCTTTCGGTGGGTTCTATCATCAAGGTGTCGGCGACCGGAAACGATACGGTCGGCGCATGAAAGCCATAGTCGACCAGACGTTTGGCGATGTCTTCCACGGTGACGTTGCAGGACTTTTTAAAAGCATGGCAATCAATAATGCATTCATGCGCGACCCAGCCGTTTTTGCCGGTGTATAAAACCGGATAATACGGCGCTAAACGCTTGGCTATGTAATTGGCGTTCAGAATCGCAGTCAGCGTCGCGCGTTTTAAACCGGCTGCGCCCATCATCGCAATATACGCCCAGGAAATGGTGTAGATGCTGGCCGATCCCCAGGGCGCTGCGGACACTGCACCTATGGTGCCGTGCTCGCCTTTGGCCGGATTAACGCCTTCGACTACCGGATGGTCGGGCAGGAACGGAGCAAGATGCGCGCCCACTCCTATCGGGCCAACGCCGGGACCGCCGCCGCCATGCGGAATACAGAAAGTTTTATGCAAGTTAAGGTGGGCGACATCGGCGCCGATTTTGCCGGGGCGGCTCAAGCCTACCAATGCATTAAAGTTTGCGCCATCCAGATAAACCTGTCCGCCATGCTGGTGGATCAGGTCGCAAATTTCCCGAAACGCCTGTTCAAACACGCCGTGCGTGGACGGATAGGTAATCATTAACGCAGCCAGCGTATCTTGGTATTCGGCAGTTTTCTGGCGCAAATCATCCAGGCTGACGTTGCCGTTTTCATCGCATGCTACCACTACGACTTTAAGCCCTGCCATCGCGGCGCTGGCAGGATTAGTGCCGTGCGCGGAAGCAGGTATCAGGCAGATGTTACGCTGTGCCTGCCCCCTGACTTCATGGTATTTGCGGATGACTAAAAGACCTGTGTATTCGCCTTGTGAACCGGCATTGGGCTGCAAAGAAAAAGCATCGAAGCCGGTCAGGTCGCACAGCATATCTTCCAGTTCGGCAAACATCTGTTGGTAGCCGTGGGTCTGGTACAGCGGCGCAAACGGATGCAGCGCGTTAAACTCATAGTAGGAAATGGTCTGCATTTCTGTCGCGGCATTCAGCTTCATCGTGCAGGAACCCAGAGGGATCATCGAGCGGTCCAGCGCTATATCGCGTCTGGCCAAGCGCCGCATATAGCGCATCATTTCAGTTTCGGAATGATAACGGTCGAAAACCGGATGTTGCAGGAATTGATCTTTACGCAACAAGGTTTCAGGGATGCATTCGCCAATTGTCGCATCCAAGCCATTGATGTCGGGAAGGTCGGCAGTAGCGGATGCAAAAACCTGCCAGACAGCTCTTAAGTTTCCTCGCGTGGTGGTTTCATCCAACGATATGCCGATATGATCCGCATCGATAACGCGCAGGTTGATATTGGCTTCTGCGGCTTGGGCGGCGATGCGTTTTGCCCGGTTCGGGGTACTGATAATCAAGGTATCGAAATAACAATCGCTCAGTACTTGATGGCCCAACTGGGTAATGCCTGCGGCCAGAATTTGCGTGTAACGATGTACGCGGCCTGCAATCAACCGCAAACCTTCCGCGCCGTGATAAACCGCATAAAATCCGGCGATCACGGCAAGCAAAACCTGGGATGTGCAGATATTGCTGGTGGCCTTGTCCCGGCGGATATGTTGCTCGCGTGTTTGCAGCGCCATGCGCAACGCAAGCTGGCCGTGGCTGTCTTTTGATACGCCGATAATGCGGCCGGGAACCGAGCGTTTGTATTCGTCTTTGGTCGCAAAATACGCGGCATGGGGCCCGCCATAACCCATCGGCACGCCAAAACGCTGGGAATTGCCGACCACTATATCAACGCCGAATGCTGCCGGCGGTTTCAGCAACACCAGCGCCAGCAAGTCCGCCGCTACCGTAACCAGCGCCGACTTGGCCTGGGCAATCGAGGTGACGGCGGTCAGGTCTTTTATTTCGCCTTTGCCGCCCGGATATTGCACCAACAACGCAAAAAAATCGTATTGTTCCAGATCATGGAACGGGTCAGCGACGATAACTTCATAACCCAGAGAGCGGGCGCGAGTCTTGATCACGGCTATGGTCTGCGGATGGCAATCCTGATCCACGAATATGCTGTTAGCTGTGCTTTTGGACAAGCGCCGCGACATGGTCATGGCTTCAGCCGCCGCCGTGGCTTCATCAAGCAGCGAGGCATTGGCAAGCTCCATGCCGGTTAAATCGATAATGACTTGCTGAAAAGTCAGCAACGCTTCCAGCCGACCCTGGCTGACTTCAGCCTGATAAGGCGTGTAAGCTGTATACCAAGCGGGGTTTTCCAGCACATTGCGCTTAATCACCGCAGGCATGATAGTGTCGTAATAACCCATGCCGATCATCGAGGTGAACACTTTATTGCGTTCACGCATTTTGCGCAGATGCTTGATCACCGCGCGTTCACTGATCGTTTCGGTCAGCTTTAACGGTTCGTGATTTAAAATATTCGCTGGAATGGCCAGCTCGATAATATCTTCCAGTTCGCTTATGCCCAACTCGGCCAGCATAGCTTGAGTTTGGAGCGGATTAGGACCGATGTGGCGGTTGATAAAATTACCGCGCATTTCCAGTTGAGCCAAACTAGGTCGAGAGGAAGCCATGATTTTATCTATGGTAACGGTGAGGGACAAAAGGCAACGGCGTCACGGTAACGCAAATATGGTGATCACGAACCTTGGCATATAACGTATTGCCCACATTGGCAGAATTCCGGTCAAGCAACGCCATAGCGATCGGCTGACCCAGACTGGGAGAAAAGCTGCCGCTGGTGACATAGCCTACGGCAACATCTTTACTGTTATATATCACATTGCCTTCCCGAACCGGCATTTTGCTATTCACCAGCAAACCTGCGCGAATTCTTTCCGGACCCTGCTGTAACTGAGCCAGAATTATATCGGCTCCGGGAAACTGGTTATGGCTTCTTTTAAATAACCACTGGAGCCCTGCCTCTACCGGCGTAATCGATTCATTGAGTTCATGCCCGTACAGGCATAGACCCGCTTCCAGGCGCAAGGTATCCCTGGCTCCCAATCCTATAGGCTCAACACCGTCTTCGGCCAACAATAGACGGGCAAGTTGTTCCGCATAATGGTTGCCGACCAAGATTTCAAAACCGTCTTCGCCGGTATAGCCGCTACGGCTGACGTTACATTTTATACCGTTGATATGGGTGCCGCAGGCATGCATAAAGGAAAGCTTGGCAGCTTGTTCAGAAAACTTTTCCATAACCGATGCAGCGGCAGGGCCTTGTAAGGCGAATAAAGACTGGCCAGTCAGTTCATTAAAACAACACAGGCCGGATAAATGGCTATACAGGTACTTAAAGTCTTTGTCTTTACAGGCGGCATTCACAATAATCATCAAGCCCGATTCAATGCGGGTAATGACGATGTCATCCATAATCCCGCCATCATTGTTGGTTAATACCGTATATTTCTGCTCGCCGACTTTAAGTCCGGCAATGTTGCCGGGTACCAATTTTTCAAGCCCATGAACCGCATCATCGCCCAAAACCAAACACTGCCCCATATGGGAAATGTCGAAAAAACCGGCATGATTGCGACAGTGCTGATGCTCATGCAGTGTACCTTTGCCGTATTGAACAGGCAGAAGGTAGCCGCTAAACGGCACCATTTTTGCGCCCAGTTCAAGATGAAGATTATAAAGCGGCGTCTGTTTTAACATGAAGTGTTTATCTTGGTGTGTGAACAGGACTGTATCGATTATTTAGCACGAAGAGTGCACAGGATATGAAGAAAATACCTGATGTCTCTAACTTAATAATAGCATGGATGACACGAATTACGCGAACTCCATCCAGACTGCTTGCTCTTTAGTTGTTTTAGTTTTTTAGATTAAAGCCTTAGCTTGTATAATCCCCGCTTTGTTTCGGCTTGACCATCTTGCTGGACTCATCTTTTCTAAAATTTCAGAGAACTCTATGGCGTTGTATTGTGGAATTGTCGGTTTACCCAACGTTGGGAAATCGACCTTATTTAATGCATTAACCCGTGCAAAAATCGCGGCCGAAAATTATCCGTTTTGTACCATTGACCCGAATGTAGGCGTAGTTCCGGTGCCTGACAAGCGTATGGACAAGCTGGCGGAAATCGTAAAACCCGAGCGCGTGCTACCTACAACGATAGAATTTGTAGATATTGCCGGTTTGGTTGCAGGTGCATCGAAAGGCGAAGGCTTGGGCAACCAGTTTTTAGCCAATATTCGCGAAACGGATGCAATAGCCCACGTGGTGCGCTGTTTTCAGGATGATAACGTTATCCATGTCGCCGGAAAAATCGATCCACTCTCCGACATCGAAGTCATCAATACGGAATTGGCATTAGCCGATATGGCTTCCGTTGAAAAAGCTTTGTTGCGTGCGAGCAAAGCGGCTAGAACCGGCAATAAAGACGAACAGGCAAAAAAAGACGTATTGGAAAAAGTTTTCAAGCAACTGGACGCCGGAGAACCCGCACGAACCTTGCCTTTAACCGACGATGAAAAAGTCCTGATCAGGGACTTGTGCCTAATGACGCTCAAACCGGCCATGTACATCGCCAATGTTCAAGATGACGGCTTTGAGAACAATCCGTTACTGGATAAAGTACAAGTGCTGGCCGATAAAGAAGGCGCCATGGTAGTTCCGATCTGCGCAGCTATAGAGGCGGAAATAGCTCAGTTGGACGATGAAGAAAAAAAGGAATTCCTTGATGATCTGGGACTGGAAGAGCCCGGCTTAAACCGTGTCGTAAGAGCCGGATATAAATTACTGAATCTGGCTACCTATTTTACTGCCGGAGTAAAAGAAGTCAGAGCGTGGACGATTCCGGTCGGTGCGACCGCACCGCAGGCTGCCGGTGTAATTCATAGCGATTTTGAAAAAGGCTTTATACGCGCCGAAGTCATCGCTTATCAGGATTTCATCGATTATAAAGGCGAACAGGGCGCAAAAGACGCCGGAAAATGGCGGCTTGAAGGCAAAGATTATATTGTTAAGGACGGGGATGTAGTGCATTTCAGATTCAACGTTTGACAAAATAAGAGCGGGTACATATAATTCCCGCTCTTCAAAAGACCTGTTTAGATGGCGATATAGCTCAGCTGGTTAGAGCACGGGATTCATAACCCCGGGGTCGGTGGTTCAATTCCACCTATCGCCACCAGTCATTTCTTGGACAATTCTAGTGCCTCAGTATATACACCAGCTCAACTGCCGCGTGCGTTCTACTGAAATCAAACACTGCAACACCCTTCTCTACCCCCAAAAGCCTGACTTCAAATCCATAACTATATGGATGCGACAACCTTCACAGGTAAACCGAAGCTCACCTAATAACAACCTGAGCTTAAAAGCGGCAAAAATCATCGACCTATTGATTAAAATCAGCATCACTATCAGTGCTCCTAGTACAATATAAAACAGTCTTATTATTGAGGAACTCCTATGGAAACCTATTTGCCCGTTATCAAAGCGCTTCTTTCCGAATGGTATCTTTTTACCCTAAATAACCCATTGTACGCTGCAGCATTAGCGACAGCGGTTTGGTTGCTGACGGCGACGCTATACAGCATCAGGATTGCCTCGTTAAAAAGAAAGAAAGCTGCCAGCGAAAAAGCCGGCTTTGAAAGCCTCAATGCGATGCAGCAACAACTGCAACAGAGTCAAGAGGCATTAGCGGAAACTGTTCAGCAGATGGAAAAAGCTCAACACGCGGCTCAAGACGAAACGCAACGCGCCTTGGCATTGGAACAATTAATTTATCAACGCAACCAGCAGATTGCCGGAACTATTCAGACGCTGGCAACAAGTTTTGATCTTGGCGAACGGCCGTTGCTTGCAAGCGAAGACGTTAAGGCAGACTCATTGTGGCAGCAACATGATAAAGTCATTCTGCAACTCATAGAGCGTCTGCGTACCGAGCAGCAAGCAAAAGTTGAGTTACAGCAAACCTGTCAGGCAGAAACGGCAAAATTGGCTGAAAAAGAGGCGCTGCTTGAGGTACTGCAAACAACGCTAGCGGCTCATACCAATCAGCTTTCCAAACTGGAACAAACGCTGGAAGAACAAAAAGCAAAACTGCAACAACAGGACAACGCTCAACAGGCTTTATCCGAAACCCTGAAAAATTTCCAACCTGTTGCAGTGCAACGTGCAGAACCAGTTGTGCTGCAACGCATTGAGCCCGAACCGGTGCAACCTGTTAAACCTTCCGAGACTTGGCAACCACCCATTCAACCGGAAAACCCCGCTATTGAAGAGACTTTGATTACCCAACCTGTGCCGGAACAACAGGTCGAGCAAATTAATCCAGAGCCTCCTCAAGCCCCAGCACCTGCGGAACAAGAACCGCAAATTGAATTAGCAGCGACTGAAGAAACCATTACGCCGGGGTTACTGGATATATATCCACAACTGGTTGAGGAAGAGGCAGAAGCTCCAGCTGCACCATCAGACCAGGAACAACAATCCACTACTCCTGCTAAAGGATCACTTGGAAAAATCAAAAATCTGTTTGGAAAAAAGCAGCAGCCGGTTAAAACAGAGCCACAGTGGACAGATGAAACGCTGCCATCAAATACAGACCAACAGCCTGATGATATAAAAGCGCCGGGGAAACTGAAAGGCTTTTATAGCAAGCTCAGACCGAAAAAATAAATCATCTGTAATAATGCTTACATCTCTCTGACAACAAATCGGTAGGATATGCTCAGCGTATTCTACCGATACTTAAGCCTCTCATACTCCGACTGTTCGGCAAAAACTCGTTAAGTCAACAATATTGCCCTGCGCACCAGGCTGACGACCACGCCCACTGAAAATTATAGCCGCCCAACCAACCGGTAACATCCAGCACTTCACCGATAAAATAAAGTCCCGGCACCTGCTTGCTTTCCATGGTTTTGGAAGAAACAGCGTCACAGTCAACCCCGCCGGAAGTCACTTCAGCAGTACGATAACCTTCAGTGCCATTGGGTTTGATAGTCCAACTGTTAATCCGATCTGCCACCCGCTGAATCTGTTTATCCGACAAATCCTGTAACGACAAATCCAGCAAATCCTCGGCCAGAAAAACACTAATCAGCCGCTTGGGCAAATAGCCTTCCAAAATCGTTTTTAGCTTGTTTTTGAGATTTTGCTGACGCTTAGCTTTAAGCTCTGCTTCCAGATCTACCTGCGGCAGCAAGTTAATCACAATCTCCTCTCCGGCGTGCCAATAGGATGAAATCTGCAAAATCGCAGGACCGCTTAGACCGCGATGCGTAAACAATACATTTTCAGTAAAACTCTGCCTTTTATTGCTGACTACAGAAAGTACGGCAATGCCCGATAACGCCGAGAATTTTTCTTTATCTTCCGGCTGCAAGGTAAACGGAACCAGTCCTGCACTGGTGGGTAATACATTAATGCCGAATTGCTCGGCAATCTTATAGCCCAGAGGCGTCGCGCCCATTTTGGGTATCGATAAGCCCCCTGTCGCGACTACTAATGACTGACAGATAAAACTGCCGTTGCCGGTTTTAAGATGGAACCGGTCAGCCAGCCGTTCAACTGAATCGATACGGGTATTCAACTGCACAATTACGCCAGCCTTCTCGCATTCTGCTAATAACATATCCAGAATATCGTTGGCGCTTTCATCGCAAAACAACTGGCCGTGATCCCGTTCATGAAAAGGAATTTGGTATTGCCCGATTAAAGCCAGAAAATCCCACTGGGTATAGCGACTCAGCGCCGACTTGCAAAAATGCGGGTTATGCGAGACGTAATTACTCGGTTCGATAGAATAATTGGTGAAATTGCAGCGACCGCCTCCGGACATCAGGATTTTTTTCCCGGCCTTGTTGGCATGATCCAGAACCAGCACTTTACGGCCGCGCTTGCCTGCTTCGATTGCGCACATCAGGCCCGATGCGCCTGCGCCGATGATAATGACATCTGTGTCAGACATGGTCTTCTATCAAAATATTGTTAGGGCGGCGTAGGAAACAAGAAAAAATTTGAATTCGTTCCTGCGCTCTACGCTACTGCCATTTAGTTAAGGATTTTAATAAGTGCTGGTTCCCAAGCTGGAGCTCTCATCGTTATACACAAGTGTCTGTGGTACACCGCATTCCCCTCGTTCCCACGGGCCGTGCTCAGAAACATGCCGATATGCAGACCTTCCAGGTTTTTAAAACCTGGAAGGTCTAACTGGCAACGTTCTGAACAGGCGAGACGTTGCAGGATGTAGGCCGGCATAAGCCGGTTCGAGCGACAGCGAAAATTGGCGTTGCCTACATGGATGTAGGTAAGGGGCGTGAGCAGGAGCGGAAGCTTTTCCGGCAAACACCTACCAAACTCGCCGGAAACCCCACCTCGCGCTACGCGCCCTTCGACAAACTCAGGACAGGTTTGGACGACCTTATTCCGGCCTACCATCCAGCCACCGCTTCATAAGCACATACCCTGTCAAAGAACCCCACGCTAACATATACATACTATGCAGCATGACTTCAAAGCTAAAACTATTAATGTTTCTGGTGTAATCCCAGATGTCATCGGCCAAAGCCAACGCTAATACCAGAGCTAACGCAAATTTAAGCCTGATTTTACCCGTGTAAAAAACCCCGATGCCGAGAACCAAAAAGCCGGTCAAAAACCTCAGACCGCTGTGTATTAACATTTCCACATTAAACGGGTTAAGTTTAAATGCTACATCTATAAAATACAGCAGGACCATTCCTGCGATGATGACGATACTGACTAACTTCATTATTCCCTTCTTTAAGCACTACGCTTCATTGATAAGTTTTAATCCCGGCGGCAATGCTTCGCCAAAAATCTGTTTTTCTTCTTTTTCGTCCAGTTCTTTTACCTGCTCAACCATGTCAATCCAAGATGCAGGGGCTTTACTCAATTTTAGTTTTTCGATGATTTGCAGACGCATAGCTTCATCAATATCCCGCGCCCGGTCACCGCTCATCCGGGCAATCAATGTCGCGGCAAAACCTGCCTGCGGGATTTTCTTCCAGTCTACTGCCAAAATCTGTTTTAGCCACAAACTGACGACGTCGGCAGGAACAACATTATGACTACTACCGTGAAACGGCATTCTGGCTCCGATACGGCCGACCGCCCACCAAGTCTGGCTCGGCTCGCCGGCTTTTTCCAAGCGCTTTAGCAACCATTCGCCGAGCTGTATTTTCTTGGCGACCGGCAGTCGTTCCAGAACTGCCGCCAGCCGCACCATATCATCGTAACCGCGATTTTTGATTTGTTTGATAACGCCGGGTTGTCTTGCCGCGGCCGGATTCAAAAACTTTGCAATATCGGCAAAAATCTTTTCCTGCGCCGTCATATCCAGGCCACCCGCAATCCGCCGCCACAGCGTCCACCATTCGGTCCAGTTTTGGGTTTCGTTAACAAACTGGATGCCTTGCGGATAGTTTTTCCACAACTGCTCAACGCGCCAATCATCCAGCGGATAACCAAAACCGGGCCGCAAACAAAAGCCGGTCAGGCTCAGCCAGACGCGTTCGTGATTTTCGGAGCGGCGCTGGTATTTAGCCCCTTCCAGCAAGACGCCGAACATCGCTCTTAGTAACGGCGTATTCCATTCGGTGCGCTCAACTCCAATAATCTTTTCCAGATCGGCACGCAGACTTTTTACCGCTTTGGGATCAACCTGCTTCGATTTAGAACCAAAAATGGTCTGAATCTGTTCGGCGATCTTATTAAAATTAGAGGGCAATCCCGCATCTACCGGCAAAGCGGCTGCTTTTTTCCTGATTTGAAACTCAACATCCCAACGCTGGCTATTGTCTTCAACAGACATACACTGAATTTTAAGCGTCCCGACTTCGGTTTGGGTAACCGCCAACTCGACTACGACTTCGGCATTCGGTTTGCTGTCGTCGCCTTCAAACGCTACAGCCAGCGGCGGCAGAGAATGAAATAAGTCGTTAATTTCGGTTACATCTCCCGGGTTGAAGTCGCCATCGCCGGATAACGAAACCAGATGAAACCGCACAGGTACGCCTAAACGCAACGCAAAACGCCGATCTTTCAAGACGACCTCATCGCCTTCCTCACTGCCTTTAGGCAAAATGCAGATGCCAGTCCTGAGCAGAGTCGAAGGGCCTTGCTGTTTATTGGAATCGTCAGTATCGACTAACAGGAAATAACTGCGCGCCGAGCCACCGCCGATTTTTAGCTTTTTGTCTTTCCTTGCAATCGCGTAGCTGACCGCCCCAAAAGCAACGGACAATTCGGGGTGTTTGTTTTCCAGCAAGACCGGAGGGCTGGAGCGCCATGACTGGATTAATTCGACGATGCGCCGGGTAATCGGCTGACTGCGAAACACGCCGCCATTCAGCAGCAATGCATCAGGAACATAGCCCTTGCCCTGCAAGGCTTCTCCGGATGCGGTACTGTGCAGTTTTAAAAATGCCGCAATATGCTTACTAACTGCTGGTTCTGCCGCATACGGCAAGCCGAATTCGACCACGCCGCTACGTTTTCTGTCCGGCAATTCATCAAGACCTGATAACGGGAAAAAGCCGTCCAGCGCAATGTTCCTGACATCATCCTTAGACAACGCAACAGAACGGGAGCCGCCGATCAGTTTGGAGCCGCCGCCCAGCAAGGTAACGTTGACCTGCTCCGGCGCATCGTCTGCCAACAGGCGTTCTTTGGCTATTCGGCATTGTTCGATCAATTGCGACAAGTCCGCCGCCGACAAACGTTTTTCGCCTGTGGCCAAGCGGCTTTCGGCAAGATGGGCCAAGGCCAGATCGATATTATCGCCGCCCAGCATTAAATGATCGCCGACCCCGATACGGGTTAATTTAGGCTCCTGCTCGCCCTGCTCTACTTTGATCAACGTTAAATCGGTGGTGCCGCCGCCTACATCGCAAACCAGCAGCAGATGTACATTCGCCAGGGCCTGTTTGATCGTGCCGGTATGACGTCTTAACCAGTCGTAGCAAACCGCCTGGGGCTCTTCCAGCAGCCTAACATTATGCAATCCTGCAAGCCGCGCCGCCTCAAGCGTCAAGGATCTAGCCGCCTCATCGAACGAGGCGGGAACGGTAATTACAATATCCTGTTTTTCCAGCGGCGCATCGGGAAATTGATGTCCCCAGACGGTACGGATATGTGACAGATAACTGGCACTGGCCGCTATCGGTGAAACCTTGCTGATATCATCGCTACTGCCCCACGGCAGAATGTCGGCAGTATGGTCAACCGACGGGTGCGATAGCCAACTTTTGGCGCTGGTAACAAATCGCCCCTTACTTTTAGATCCCAGTAGACGAGCTGCTTCACCAATAACGGCGATTTCATCCGATGGCGACGCTCCGCTTGGAAACGATAGATCGGCCTCGGATAGTTCGCCGCTTGCAGGATGATAGCGCACCGACGGCAACAATGGCCTTGCGGCAACTTGGCCGGGAGCAATCAGTTGCTCGATTTGAAAGATTTGTATTTCCTTATGGGCATTATCGGCTTTGGCGTAAGCGACAACGGTATGCGTTGTGCCAAGGTCGATACCGACTAGATAATTTGCTGTGGGATTTTGCACGGTGATATTTTATATGCCTAGTGTGAACGCAGTTAACTCCATATCAGAGCCTGCCATCTTTTTTATTCCCCCGTTAATTCCCTTGAACAAAACCAAAAGAGCACGGTAATTACCAAAAAAGGATACACGAAATATTTTAGATTTACATCCTCCTCTATATCGGTGGTGCTTACTACACTCAACACACCATAATATTGAAAGACTTATTGGTCAAATATCCACCAAGCACAAGCAAATTCAACCTTATATAACTATTGCCCTGAGACAACCAGCACAATAGATTGACTTAACAGGGAGTAGTCATAGAAAATAGCTTGTTTAATTTCCATTATTAGCCCTTTATTACGCATGGATAACAGCGTCTCCCCGCAAAACAGCTTGGTTTGTGTCCAAAACTTGTCGTTTTCTCGCGGCAGCAAGAAAATATTTGACGATATTTCGCTGGAGTTTGAACGCGGTAAAGTTACTGCGATCATGGGGCCTAGCGGCACGGGCAAAACGACTCTGTTAAAACTAATCGGCGGACAATTGTTTCCTGAACAAGGCACTGTTATTGTCGATGGCAACAATGTTCATCGGCTACGCCGTTCCGAATTGTACAATCTGCGTAAACGCATGGGCATGTTGTTCCAAAGCGGCGCGTTATTGACGGATATGAGCGTATTCGATAATGTCGCTTTTCCGTTACGCGAACATACTCATCTACCCGAATCCATGATTCGCACTCTGGTGCTGATGAAATTGCAGGCGGTAGGCTTGAGAGGGGCGCGTGACCTGATGCCTAATGAACTTTCCGGCGGTATGGCCAGGCGGATTGCATTAGCCAGGGCAATTGCGTTGGATCCGATGATGATCATGTACGACGAACCTTTTACCGGCCAGGATCCCATTTCCAAAGGAGCATTGGTTCATCTTATCAAGTCGTTAAATAATATTTTAGGACTAACCAGCATCATTGTTTCTCACGATGTTCAAGAGACCGCGGCAATAGCCGACTATATTTATGTCATTTCGGAAGGCAAAGTTGTTGGGCAGGGTACGCCTAAGGAAATTGAACAATCCGAATCCGACTGGGTACAACAGTTTATGACCGGTACTGCTGACGGTCCGGTACATTTTCATTACCCAGCTAAAGATTATGTTGATGATTTGTTATCAACAGGAAAGCGTTATAGTTAAAGGCCGAAGGCAAGAACCATGCGCCTTTAGAAAACAACATCGACTGTATAAAATATAATAGAAATGATTGAATTCCTACAGAATTTGGGCAGAGAAACCCGCACCGGTTTTACCAAACTTGGACGGGGCACGTTTTTCCTGCTACAGACTATTTCCGGCATACTCAGTGTGTTGCCTCGCCCCAGACTGCTGCTTAACCAGATGTATTCAGTTGGCGTGTTATCTTTCCTGATTATCACCATTTCGGGACTGTTTGTCGGGATGGTTCTGGGCCTGCAAGGCTATTATGTACTCTCTGATTTCGGTGCGGAAGAAACACTGGGGGTCATGGTTGCAGCCTCTTTGGTCAGGGAACTCGGCCCCGTCGTTTCGGCGCTTTTATTTGCTGGTCGCGCCGGATCTGCGCTAACAGCGGAAATTGGCCTGATGAAAGCGACAGAGCAACTGTCAGGTATGGAAATGATGGCCGTTGATCCGATCAAACGCATAATTTCACCCCGTTTTTTGGCCGGATTTTTGTCCATGCCATTGCTTGCTGCCCTGTTCAGTGCGATAGGCGTTATCGGCGGACAAATGGTTGGCTCCGGCTTATTAGGCGTTGATGAAGGCGCTTACTGGTCGCAAATGCAGGCTAACATGGATTTTCGGGATGACATTCTCAATGGCGTTATCAAAAGCATCGTGTTTGGTTTTGTTGCTTCATGGATAGCGCTGTTTGAAGGCTATGATGCGATCCCGACTTCGGAAGGCGTCAGTCGAGCCACCACTCGCACCGTAGTCAACTCAGCTTTTAGTATTTTAGGTCTGGATTTTATCCTGACCGTATTCATGTTTGGAGATAATTAACATGCAGCACACCAATACCCAGGACACACTTGTCGGACTCTTTGTTGCATCAGGCATTGTCGGGTTGTTTTTTCTTGCTCTGCAGGTAAGTAATTTAAGCTCTTTTACTGAGCATGACAGTTATACGGTTACCGCCCGCTTTGAAAACTCCGGCGGCTTGAAGGTTAAATCGCCCGTTTCATCGGCCGGCGTTAAAATCGGCAAGGTCAGCGCCATTAGCTTCGACCCTAAAACCTATGAATCCGTAGTACAACTGAGTATCGATAAGCAATACAACACGCTGCCTGACGACACCACCGCCAGCGTTTTTACCGCAGGTCTGTTAGGCGAACAATACGTCAACCTGGAAGCGGGCGGTTCGGATGAATATTTAAAAGATGGCGGAAAAATTGAAATCACCCAATCCGCCATTATTCTGGAAAAAGCGCTCGGCCAATTCCTGTTTAAATCCGCGGAAGAAAAAAAGTGAGCCGACTGAATATTATTAGAGAGAGTGCAGGACAGTTTGTTATTGACGGCGATTTAACCTTTGCGACCATCGATAAACAGACTCTCAAATCATTCTCTTTTTTAAAAGGCGCAAAAGAAATCACTATCGATCTGGGCCGCGTCTCCAGCACAGACAGTGCGGGGCTTGCGTTAATGATCGAATGGATAAAATATTCCCGGCACAATAGAACGCAGATAGCTTTCAAAAATATTCCCGAGCAATTGCTTAACCTTGCCAAACTCAGCGGCTTTGATCAATCGGGCCATTTTGCAATTTAAACTGATTAATAGAGACGGCTAAAGACGAAAGGCAAAAGGCGCAAAAAGCCAAGCACTTTCCCTTAGCCCTTAGCCCTTAGCCCTTAGCCTTACAGATTTATATGGACAAACTAATTATCACCGGCGGCGCACGACTTTCTGGAGAGTTGCGTATCTCCGGCGCCAAAAATGCCGCTCTACCTATTCTGGCTGCCACATTACTCTCGGAATCGCCGGTTAGCGTCGGCAACATACCGCATCTTCACGACATCACCACAACCATGGAATTACTGGGCCGCATGGGTGTTCATCTCACTGTTGACGAGAAAATGAATATCGAAGTCGACTCCAGCACGATCAACAGTTTTGTAGCGCCCTACGAGCTGGTCAGAACCATGCGCGCCTCGATACTGGTATTGGGGCCTTTAGTGGCGCGATTCGGCGAAGCCCATGTCTCATTGCCCGGCGGCTGCGCTATCGGCTCGCGACCTGTTGATATTCACCTTAACGGTCTGCTGAAAATGGGGGCTGATATTACCGTCGAAAACGGTTTTATCCATGCCAAAGCGTCCCGGCTTAAAGGCTGCCGCCTGGTTCTGGAACAGATCACCGTTACCGGCACAGAGAATCTGCTGATGGCAGCCGTCCTAGCCGAAGGCACCACGATTATTGAGAATGCCGCCAAGGAACCTGAAGTCACCGACCTGGCCCACTTTCTTAATAAAATGGGCGCCAAAATCACCGGCATAGGTACTGATGTACTGATCATTGAGGGCGTTGAAAAACTGGGCGTTGAAAGCGTCCACTACGATATCCTTCCCGACCGGATCGAAACCGGCACCTACCTGATTGCAGCCGCCATTACCGGAGGAAGTATCAAACTGAAAAACACCCGTCCCGATATTCTGGACGCTGTATTAGAAAAACTGGTTGAAGCCGGCGCTGAAATTACCACTGGATCAAACTGGATCAAACTGGATATGCACGGTAAAAAGCCCAAGGCTGTTTCAGTGCGCACATCGCCCTACCCAGCCTTCCCGACCGATATGCAGGCGCAATTTACCGCCATGAATACTATCGCTGACGGTGTGGGCACGATTACCGAAACCGTATTTGAAAATCGCTTCATGCACGTTCAGGAGTTGATGCGCATGGGCGCCGACATTAAGCTGGAGTCCAATACTGCCATTTGCAGCGGCGTTACCAAACTGACCGGCGCACCGGTTATGGCGACCGATTTAAGGGCCTCGGCAAGTCTTGTAATTGCAGCGTTGGTGGCCGAAGGCGATACGTTGGTTGACCGCATTTATCATATTGATCGGGGGTATGATCACATTGAAGAAAAACTCTCTCAATTGGGTGCGACGATACGCCGCGTCCCAAGATAAGGTAAGACTATGCTAACCATCGCCGTATCTAAAGGCCGAATTTATGAAGATGCCCTACCCTTATTGGCCGAAGCAGGCATCACGCCGATTGATGATCCTCTTACCTGCCGTAAACTGATTTTACGCACCACTAGGGATGACGTACAGCTAGTCATCATCCGCGCCACCGATGTGCCTACGTTTGTCGAATATGGTGCAGCCGATATGGGCATTGCCGGAAAAGACATTTTGCTCGAGCATGGCGCTGAAAGTCTGTATGAACCGTTGGATTTGAACATCGCCTGTTGCCGGTTAATGACGGCAGCACATAAAGATGCGCCTGCGATTTCCGGTAGAGTTCGTGTTGCGACTAAGTACGTAAAAATAACCCAGCGTTACTTCGCCAGCTTGGGCATACAGGCCGAAATTATTAAATTGTATGGATCAATGGAATTGGCGCCTTTGGTCGGTCTTTCCGATTGCATTGTCGACTTGGTCGATACCGGTAATACGCTAAAAGCCAATGACCTAGAACCGCGGGATCTGATTATGAATATCAGTTCCAGGCTGGTCGTCAACAAAGCGGCGATGAAAATGAAGCATCAGGCGATACAATCGCTGCTTGATCAGTTTGAAAAGACGCTTGCGAAAAGAGGCTAGCCTGCCATAGGCTTAGTTTAAAAGCATTGCACCACGAAGACACGAAGAGCACGAAGAAATAAAACTTCGTGTTCTTCGTGTTCTTCGTGTCTTCGTGGTGCATAAATCAATCTATTTACACTATCAGATTGAATATATTGCATTATTTAAAACCTTGGTTATCTGCCCATGTCTAATATAAATATCACCCGACTCGATGCCTCATCAGCTAATTTCGACCGGCAATTAAAAGATTTGCTGGCCTTTGATGAAACCGACGATCTGGAAATTCATCAGCGCGTTCTAGCTATTATTGCCAACGTCCGCAACAACGGCGATAAAGCGGTTATCGAATACACTAATCGCTTCGATCACCGCACTATCACGCAAACCGCTGAACTGGAACTATCGCCGGAGATTCTCAAATCGGCCTGGAATGGATTACCGGCTGAGCAAGCCCAAGCCTTGCAAACAGCCGCAGACCGTGTTCGGGCTTATGCCGAACACCAAAAGATAGAGTCGTGGCAATATACAGAAGCTGACGGCACCGTTCTTGGACAGAAAATCACCCCGTTAGATCGCGTAGGGCTTTATGTGCCCGGAGGTAAAGCGGCCTACCCTTCGTCAGTATTAATGAATGCGATACCAGCCAAAGTTGCAGGCGTTGGCGAATTGATCATGGTTGTGCCCGCGCCTCATGGCGAAACCAATCAATTGGTGCTGGCAGCCGCCTATCTGGCCGGTGTAGACCGCGTATTTACGATGGGCGGAGCACAGGCCGTTGCCGCGTTGGCTTACGGTACGGAAACTATTCCTGCAGTGGCAAAGATTGTAGGACCCGGCAATATCTACGTAGCTACTGCCAAAAAACTGGTATTCGGACAAGTCGGCATTGATATGATTGCCGGCCCGTCGGAAATCCTGATTATCTGCGACTGCAAAACCAATCCGGACTGGATTGCAATGGACCTGTTTTCACAAGCTGAACATGACGAAAATGCCCAAGCCATATTGATCAGTACTGACGCGGCTTATTTGGACGCTGTTGAACAAAGTATCAACAAGTTATTACCGACAATGGAACGTGCCGAGATCATCAAAACATCGCTGACTACGCGCGGCGCATTGATCAAGGTCAGTGATTTAAATGCAGCCGCCGATGTAGCTAATATTATTGCGCCCGAACATCTGGAACTCTCCGTTGAAGACCCGGAAGCGTTGTGCAAAAACATTCGCCATGCAGGCGCTATTTTCATGGGCCGCTATACCGCCGAAGCTTTGGGCGATTACTGTGCCGGACCTAATCATGTATTACCGACCTCCAGCACGGCACGGTTTTCATCGCCGTTGGGTGTTTACGATTTCCAAAAACGCTCCAGCTTAATCAACTGCTCAGAAGCAGGTGCGGATACGCTGGGTAAAACTGCATCGGTATTAGCACGGGGTGAAAGCCTGACTGCTCATGCGCGGTCTGCGGAGTTCAGGATTAAATAAGTAGGGGGCGACCGGGCCGGTCGCCCTTTATGCCTAAAGCAACTGCCAAAAGTAGGCGCCTTAAGCGAAGTCACCCTACCTACAGCCTTAAAATTTGAACATGACACAATCCAATCTAATTTCGTCCATTTTTCGTAAAGAAGTCCTGGCGATGTCCGCCTATAAAGTTGCAGATGCCACTGGATTAATCAAACTGGATGCGATGGAAAATCCTTATAGCTGGCCTGAAGACATCAAAAAGAACTGGCTGGAAACATTGAAAGACTGCGCGCTGAATCGTTATCCTGACCCTGAAGCACGACATCTGACGGCTACGATCAAGCGCTTAAATCACATCCCTGATCAGTTCGACGTGCTGTTGGGCAATGGTTCCGATGAAATTATTCAGTTATTGCTAATGGCGCTGCCTTCCAATGCCTGCGTATTAGCGCCCGATCCCGGTTTTGTGATGTACAGGCAGCTCAGCCTGTGCCTGGGGCTAAACTACCACGGCATCCCTTTGCTTTCAGGCAACTTTGATCTGGATTTACCGGCTATGCTGGATGCGATAGAAACGCATCAGCCCTCGGTTATTTTTCTGGCCTATCCCAACAATCCCACCGGAAATTTATTTTCCGAAGCGTCGATCAGGGACATCATAAAAACCGCCAAAGGCTTGGTGGTTATCGATGAAGCCTACGCGCCTTTTGCCGACGCCAGTTTTATCGGTAGCCTGGGACAGTATGACAATCTGTTGGTGATGCGTACCGTATCGAAACTGGGACTGGCTGGTTTACGCCTGGGTTACATCGCGGGTACGCCGGACATTATTGAACAACTCCATAAAATTCGCCTGCCCTACAATATTAACAGCCTTACCCAAATCAGCGCGGACTTCGCCCTGTCCAACAAGGCATTGTTTGACCGGCAAACGCAACAGATTTGCGCTGAGCGGTCGATTGTCTTTAACCAACTTAGTGCGTTGGACGGCATTACCGCCTATCCTAGCGCGGCTAATTTTATCTTGTTTAAAACACCTGAGAATCGGGCAAACGAAATCTTCGCATCGATAAAACAACAAGGCGTTTTAATTAAAAACCTTAGCCCTCAGGGCGGCTTGCTGGCTGATTGCCTGCGGGCAACCATAGGCACACAGGAAGAAAATGCGGCGTTTATTGCTGCATTAACAAAAAGCCTGATCTTTTCATAGCCGGAATAATTACGCGGCTATTTTCCCTTCCCTCGTTGGCAACTGCGTGGATGCTGATGCATCGTTACAATGTAGCAATGCCGGATCAAGAACGACCAAAGCAAGCTTGGAGTTCAAAGCTTACTTTGCTTATATGGGGGCGTAAGTTTTAAAGTTATGACTATCACCTTATGATGATGCAAAAACAGGAAAACGAGCGTCTCGACGAGGGTGAGTAATTATAAAAAATTAACGGCGTTATCGTAATACGACAACATAACAATCTGCCGCAATATCATAGACTTGTATAGAACGCATTGCTTCAAGCCATTTTTTGTGACTAACAAATTCTAAAACCGGCGGCATAAGCACTTCAAATCTTATAAGCTCTAATGGTATATTGGCGGTAGAAAATAATGCGCCCTTAAGAAGCGCAGACTTAATCAGGAGAGTTCTATAATGAATAATAAAGGCGTCGATCAGTCCAAACGCCAGTTTCTAACCTCTGCATTAACCGTGGTTGGCGCAGTCGGCACTGGCTATTTAGCTGTTCCTTTTCTTGCCCAAATGCAACCTAGCGCCAAGACCATGGCGGCTGGCGCTCCTGTTGAAGTTGACCTAAGCAAAATGGAACCCGGTCAACTAATCAGAGTCGCATGGCGAGGCAAGCCTGTCTGGATTCTCAACAGGACTCCTCAGGTCCTTGAAACGTTAAAAACCCTAGAGAATGAACTGAGAGATCCTTTTTCTCAGGAATCCATACAACCGGAATCCAGTAAAAATCCGGTTCGCTCTATTAAACCGGAAATTTTTGTCGCCGTGGGTTTATGCACCCATCTGGGCTGCTCACCTACGTTCCGCCCTGAAATATCACCTACTGATCTTGGCGACAAGTGGAAAGGCGGATTTTTCTGCCCATGTCACGGCTCCTGGTTTGACTTGGCCGGTCGCGTTTATCGCGGCGTACCTGCGCCAACTAATCTGGAAATCCCCCCTTACCGCTATATTACCGATACACAGCTGATTATTGGTGAATCCGCAGAGGAAGCAAGCGCATGAAACGTAGCCGCATAACTGAATGTAACGATTGGTTTTTGGAGCGTTTTCCGTTAACCAAACTCTGGAATGAGCACATGGCGCATTATTATGCGCCCAAGAATTTCAATTTCTGGTATTTCTTTGGCTCACTGGCTTTGCTGGTGCTGGTTAACCAGATCCTGACCGGTATCTTTTTGACGATGAATTACAAACCGGATGCCAAACTGGCGTTCGACTCCGTAGAGTACATCATGCGCGATGTGAACTGGGGCTGGCTGATTCGCTATATGCACTCGACAGGTTCGTCGGCATTTTTCATTGTTGTTTATCTGCATATGTTCAGGGGCTTGCTTTACGGCTCTTTCAAGCACCCACGCGAACTGATCTGGATTTTCGGCATGCTGTTGTTTGTCGCGTTAATGGCCGAAGCCTTCATGGGCTATCTGTTGCCTTGGGGACAAATGTCCTACTGGGGCGCCCAGGTTATTATCTCGCTGTTCAGCGCCATTCCTGTGATCGGCGATGATTTGTCGCTCTGGATCAGAGGCGACTATGTGGTTTCCGATGCAACCTTGAACCGGTTCTTCGCCTTTCATGTTATTGCGGTGCCGCTAGCGTTGGTTATGCTGGTGTTCCTACATATAGTGGCCTTGCATGAAGTAGGCTCCAACAACCCAGACGGCATTGAAATTAAAGAAACTAAGGACCCGTGGGGACATCCTGTAGACGGTATTCCTTTTCATCCCTATTACACCGTCAAAGATTTGGTTGGCGTGGGCGTGTTTTTGTTGTTTTTCGCCACGATTATTTTTTATATGCCGGAAATGGGCGGTTACTTCCTTGAGCATGCAAACTTTATCCCTGCCGATCCGATGAAAACTCCGGAACATATTGCGCCAGTCTGGTATTTCACACCTTTCTATGCAATCTTGAGGGCGATTCCTGATAAATTTGCCGGAGTTATCGGCATGGGCGGAGCGATAGTCGTATTGTTCCTGCTGCCTTGGCTGGATCGCAGCCCCGTCAAATCGATTCGTTACCGCGGCGGCATTTATAAAAAGGCTTTATTACTGTTTGTAATCAGTTTCCTGGCGCTGGGCTACTTGGGTACGCAACCGGCAACGCCGACAGCAACAATATTTGCGCGCATCTTCACCGCGATATACTTCGGTTTCTTCCTGTTAATGCCGCTTTATACACGGTGGGAAAAAACCAAGCCGGTGCCAAGACGCTTAACCCCAGTGCATAGTCTTGAGGAGCAATTGCCCGCGTTAATTGAGGAAATTACCGTATTAAAACCAGCATCTACTGAAATTGGTCATACCGCTTTTAAAGGCTCTTCTTTTACCAGAAAACCTAATCCCGAAGGTATAAGAAACGTTATCAGTCGGTTAGCAAAAAAAGCAATAGGGAGTCTGGATTAATATGAAAAATTTAATAGCGTTACTTTTATTGTTATTAGTGTCTTTTGGGGTTGCAGCCTCGGAAGACATTGAGCTGCAAAAAGCGAATATTGATCTTTCCAATAATGCTTCATTGCAACGGGGGGCGAAACACTTCGTCACTTATTGTCTTGGTTGCCATTCAGCTAAGCATATCCGTTACTTGCGTATCGCTCTTGATGCTAATATCGATCAGAAAAAGATGTTGACAGATATTGCACCGGAAGGAGCCAATATCTACGATCAACTGCACAGCGCCATGAATGCGCATGACGCTGAAAAATGGTTCGGTACTCAACCTCCCGATTTGTCTTTGATTGCTCGTTCCCGTGGCGCCGATTGGTTATACAGCTATTTGAAAAGCTACTATATTGATCCCAAAAGCCCCAGAGGGGTAAACAACCTGATTTTCAAGGACACCGCCATGCCTAACCCGCTCTGGCAATTGCAAGGCGAACAGCATGCAGAACATAGAAAAAATATATGGGGTGATGAATATACTAATTTAGTTATTAAAGAACCGGGTACATTGTCCGAAGGAGAATTTGATATTTTCGTCAATGACTTGGTTAATTTCTTGGTGTATGTTGGTGAGCCAGTGCAGCTTGAAAGACAGCGTATCGGAAAATACGCGATATTTTACATTTTCATGTTTTTAGTTGTGGCTTACTTGCTGAAAAAAGAATACTGGAAAGACATCCATTAATTCTTGTAAACCAAATGTAATTATCAGAGCAATAGGATGGGCTGATCAAAAAGCCCATCCCATATATCTAACAACTGTAAATAAAAAACATTGCCAATCTGTTATAATACTCTTTTTTACTGCTCTATATGTCTTAAAAGAGGTTGTTTTTCGTGACAAATATTACTCGTAAATCTGTAATGACGCTTTTCTCATCACCAACATGCGCGATGAGCCACTGCGCCCGTTTTGTTTTGCACGAGAAAGGAGTTGTCGCAGACATTGAATATTACGACCCGATCGAACCGCCAGAGGATTTACTTGAGCTTAATCCCAACTGCACATCACCGACACTGATTGAACGCGATCTGGTTCTCTATGACTCGCGCATCATCATGGAATATCTGGACGAACGCTTTCCGCACCCACCTTTACACCAAATGGATCCGGTTTCACGAGCAAATGCCAGGATGTTGATCAAGCGTATTGACCAGGACTGGTATCAATTGCTCGACGAAATTTTGTTTTCCGGAGAAAAAAAATCCGCCCGCGCAAAAAAAATGCTTAGAGAAAGCATATTGTCCGCCTCGCCTATTTTTGCAGCCAGACCTTTTTTTATGAGTGATGAGTTTTCACTGATCGATTGCGTAATCGCCCCTTTATTGTGGCGTTTACCCAGCATAGGCATTGATGTATCGACTCCGAATGAAGCGATCACCAATTATGCCCAGCGCATATTCAACAGAGCCGCTTTCAAACGTAGCTTGAGCGAAGCTGAAAAAGAAATGATCGAGCCTTTAAAATAAGCCCTAGCCAAATGACTTCTCTAAAGCCCTATTTAATTCGTTCAATTTACGAATGGATTATTGATAATGCCCTGACGCCGCATCTGCTCGTAGACGCTGAAAACACTTCCGCAATCTTACCGCAAGATTTTATCGAAGACGGCAAAATCGTTTTAAATATAAGACCGGAAGCGATACAGGGACTTTCTCTCGGCAACGAAGAAATTGAATTTAATGCCCGATTTAGCGGAAAACCCATGCATATTGTCACACCGGTAACCGCAGTGCTGGCAATCTACGCTAAAGAAAACGGCAAAGGCATGATTTTCGATCAGGAAGAAAATGATGACGATGAGCCGCCGCCGGTAAAAAAACCACCAGCCAAGCCAAATTTACGCATCGTAAAATAACTGTGTTTTTGCTATGTCCAGCCAGCCCTCTCTGAACATAGCAATCCTTGGTCTTTTATACTGCTCATCAAGCATACACCTCGTAGACTTGCTCTCCGATAAGCCAAAGCGAACTTATCATTTTGCGCCTGCTCACAACCCTTAACTTTTTGTTATCGGTTACCCTTCTTTAGTTGTATAGTGAAACAGGCAGACTCTTTCGATAGTCCGTCCAACAGATAGCCCAACCCTATCCTATGAGGTGAACCATGAACTCACTACAACAGTCTCTTATCTTATCCTTCTTCCTGTCCGTTTTTTTAGCATTACCGGTTTCAGCCGCTGATATAACAGCGGGGGAACAAAAAGCCGCCCAATGTGCCACCTGTCATGGCCCAAAAGGTCACAGCAACAATGCGCAATGGCCCAACTTGGCAGCGCAACAATCGACCTACCTGACCAATCAACTCAAAGCATTCAAGGCTGGAGATCGTATTAATCCGATGATGCAATCAATGGCGGCCAACCTGAACAATGACGACATCAATAATCTTGCCGCTTATTTTTCCAGCCAGCCACCTGCTAAAACCGGGGGCGATCAGACGTTGGCAAAATCGGGCGAATCCAAAGCCGGTATGTGCCTAGGTTGCCATGGCGCCAAAGCCGAAGGCAACGGCCAGTTTCCAAGGCTTGCTGGACAACATCCCGAATATATTGTGCAACAATTAAAAGCCTTCAAAGAAGGCTCCCGCAAAAGCGGGCCGATGCAAGCCATTACCGCGAACCTGTCCGAAGCGGACTTTAAAGCGTTAGCGGCTTATTTTGGGTCGTTATAGCGTTGCAACACCAAACATATAAGCCCATACTTCACCACGAAGACACGAAGTTCACGAAGAAGCCCCAAGCAAAAACTTCGTATCTTCGTGGTGTCATTTGCCGTTTCAACGCCACACGGATTTAAATTACAGACCACACCGCCTTTTTTATTTTTCAACTGCCCCATACCGCAACAAATGCTTTATCATTAGCGCATTAAAAATTAAAAGCCGTCAGGGCTACCTATAAAAATAATGAGCCACCATCCAGAAGCTACAACCGACCGCAATTTATCCCTGATCTTCCTGTTTGCCGCGACCTTATTTACCAGTGCGTCGCTGATGTTTGTGCTGCAACCCCTGTTCGGGAAGATTTTACTCCCATTGCTGGGCGGTTCTCCGGCAGTCTGGAATACCTGCATGGTGTTCTACCAGAGTATCTTGTTTCTGGGGTATCTTTACGCGCATTACCTTTCTACCCGCTACAATCAGCATCGCCAAATCCAGATCCATACGGCGCTGATACTGATCAGTTTTCTAGCGCTGCCTTTAGCCCTGCCTGAAAATACCGTTCCGCCGACAGACAGCAACCCGACATTCTGGCTGCTTTGGACCTTATTTCTTGCTATCGGCCTGCCTTTTTTCGTAGTTTCGACAACCGCGCCGCTGATTCAAAAATGGTTCGCCAATGTCGGCCACCATACCAGCCATGACCCTTATTATTTGTATGCGGCCAGCAATACCGGCAGCCTGATTGCGCTGCTGAGCTATCCATTCCTGCTCGAACCCAATGTCGGACTGGCTAACCAGAAAAGTTACTGGGGCGTAGGCTACCTGGTTCTTTGTCTGCTGATTGCAGGCTGCGCTCTTGTGCTATGGAAAAGCAGGCAAACAGCAGAGCAACAAGACGACGCAGATGCAACTGCGGATCAAAACAATCTCAGTCTAGCCACCAAATTGCACTGGCTGGCGCTGGCCTTTGTACCGTCCAGTCTATTACTGGGCCTGACCAACTTCATCAGCACCGATATTGCCTCGGTACCGTTACTGTGGATTATCCCGTTAACGTTGTATTTATTGTCTTTTGTTATCGTCTTTTCCAAATGGAACGACAAAATTCATCCGTTAATGGTGAAGCTGCAACCGATATTCCTGTTGCCGTTTATCGCTTATGCGTTCATTAATCCGGCGGATTTGCCTTATTGGGCTTACCTGATCTTGCACCTGATCGCTTTTTTCTTTGCGGTGATGGTCTGTCACGGCGAGCTGGCTAAACTAAGACCGCATACCCGGCATTTAACGACCTTCTACTTGATCATGTCATTTGCGGGCATGTTGGGCGGCATGTTCAATACCTTTGTTGCCCCGTTTGTGTTCAACGCCGTGTATGAATACCCGATCATGATTATTGCAGCCTTGCTGCTGCGCCCCGGTCTAAAACTATCGCTGAATACCGGCTTGCTGTTGCAAATAATAGCCCCTGCCCTGCTGGTTATTACCGGAATTATTGTTCATGCGACCGTCGACGATTTACTCCAGTATTTCGATGTCATCGTCATCGGCCTGATAGGCTTAACCTTGTTGACCTATCTACTTAGAGCGCGCCCTGTCGGCTTTGCGTTAATGACCGGCGCCATTATTTTCCTTGCGCTCGGCTTGCATGGCCTGTCATCGCATACGCTGTACCAGGAACGGACTTTTTTTGGCGTGCTGGCCGTGCGTGAAGCGGTGTTAACCGATGAACAAGGCAAGCCTGAAAGCTATCATGAACTATTTCACGGCACGACCAAGCACGGGGCACAGCGTCTGGCTGCAAACTTAAGCCAGATACCGTTAACCTATTACAGCCGCCCAGGACCTATGGGACAGCTGTTTAAGGAATACGATAATAACGATCAAGCCTGGAATATCGGCGTAGTCGGATTGGGTGCGGGTGCCTTAGCCTGTTATGCCAAAGATCAACAAAACTGGACACTCTATGAAATCGACCCTCTGGTTGTAGACATTGCCAGCAACCCCGCCTATTTCAGCTATCTAAGCCAATGCGCCCACAATGCCGCGATGCGCGTCGGCGATGCCCGTTTGTCGCTGGAAAAAGAGCCGGATCAACACTTTGATTTATTAATCATGGATGCATTCAGTTCCGATTCGGTGCCGACCCACCTTTTAACCAAGGAAGCGCTGGAGCTTTATTTCAAAAAGCTCAAACCAGGCGGCATACTGGCATTTCATATGACCAACCGCCATTTGTCGCTGAAAAAAGTATTGTCAATTAATGCGGAAGCCTTGCATTTGGCGTCTTTGATTCAGGAATTCAAACCGCAACAGGAAATCCCGCTGGTTGTTGCGACCGACTGGGTGGTGATGGCAAAGCATGCCGAAACGCTGGAACCCTTGCGTTTAAGCCAACTAGGCAAATGGCAGAAAATGCCGTTATATTTCGATATGAAGCCTTGGACGGATGACTTTACTAACATTGTCAGTATTTGGAAGTAGGTGTGCATCAACCTAAAAACCTCAGTCCGTCCACGAAAAAGCACGAAAGGCACGAAAAAATCAAATCAGCCTGTTTATTTACAGCCTTTCCTCGTTCCCACGCGCTACGCTCATCGTTATACACAAGTATCTGCGGGCTGTCGTCATTCTGACAGTCCCTTACCTAGCGATAGGCGAGAAACATGCCGATATACAGACCTTCCAGGTTTTTAAAACCTGGAAGATCTAACTGGCAACATTTTCTGAACAGGCGGAACGTTTCGAAAATTACCCTCTCCCTTCGGCTATGCTCAAGACAGGCATGGCGTTGGATAACTATTTCCGGTGACGACTTTTGGGCGAAGTTGTGTATAACGATGAGCGCTCTGCGTGGGAACGAGACATTTTGACAGGGTCGCTGGAATATACGCCTCATCCGGCTAAATTTTAGAGCTAATCACTCAGAATTTTTTCAATCATATTCTCTGCCTGATGCAGATAGCTTCGCCCGAACAAGTTCAGATGGTTGAGTATATGGTACAAGTTATACAAAGTTTTCCTGCGTGCATAACCCGAATCTAACGGATAAATGGCTTGATAAGCCTGATAAAACGCCGAACTGAAGCCGCCAAACAACTCAGTCATCGCCAGATCGGTTTCCCGATCGCCAAAGTAGCAGGCCGGATCGTAAATAACCGGATTGCCCTGTTCATCCGCCGACGCATTGCCGCCCCATAAATCGCCATGCACTAAAGCCGGTTGCGGTTGATAGCCTGAAAACAACGGCTTTAAATCGGCGCAGAGTTTCTCGCCTAGTGTTTGCAAGCGACCGCCATAACCTTTGGCTGCGGCCAGATTTAACTGATGCCCCAAGCGTTGTTCTTGCCAGAACTTAATCCAGTCGTGGTACTCGCCATTGACTTGCACAGTGCTGCCGATGGTGTTGTCGCGCTGCCAACCGAAATAAGGCTGTTTATGCAGGTGCAGTTGCGCCAATTGTTGACCGAGCAACTGTTCGGAGCGGCTATTTAGACTATGTAGGGCAATATACTCAAGCACTAAAAAAGCATGCTCGGATGTTTGTCCGCAAGCAATAACCCTGGGTACACGGATGATCTGGTTTTGCGCCAAGGCTTCCAGGCCTGCGGCTTCGGCCTCAAACATCGACAGCCGATCAGGCCTGTTCAGTTTGACAAAAAAACTCAGGTCTTCCGACTGCAACCGGTAAGCCGCATTAATATCGCCGCCAGAAAGCGGTTGAGCCTTGATCAACTTAAAAGGTTGCCCGGTCGCCGATTCGATATGTTGAATAATAGCTTGCCAGTTCATCAGTACAATTTCCCGAATAAATCCATATGGGTCAGATACAGTCTCATGTCCAATTCGAACCGGTGATAAGTCGGTTCCATGTGCTCGCACAGCTTATAAAACGACTTGTTGTGATCTTTTTCCTTTAAATGCGCCAGTTCATGCACGACGATCATTCTTAAAAACTCCAGCGGTACATTTTTAAACAACGAAGCCACCCGGATTTCGTTTTTTGCTTTGTGATTACCGCCCTGCACTCTGGAAATAAAGGTATGAAGACCCAGCGCATGATGAAGATCTTTAATCTTATCGTCATAAATCACCTTGCTAAGCGGCTGAGACTGTTTCAGCGAAGCATTCTTGATGTCGACGGTATAAGCATACAAAGCCTTATCCGTCCTGATCGTATGAGCAACCGGGTATTTTTTCAGCAGCGTTTCGCCCAGTTTATTGTTACCGATCAGCAGGCGCGCTTGGTCGGTTACATTTTCAGGATAGCCGATCAAATATTTCAATTCCGGCATGGCGAATTATTTCAATGTGTTCAAAATTTGCTCCAGCGGAGCCAGGGAAATAAGCGCCCGGTAGAGAATTGTTTTATCTTCCATCAGCCCGTAACATTCATAATGATACGGCGATTCTATCGCACTGCCTATGCCGTCCTTCTTTGGTTCGGGCGGTATTTGCCTGATCAGTATATACAGCGCCTCACCGGATTTTAGTTTAGTAAGATAGCTGCGATCAATACTGATCTTATGCGACATATACACCAACGGATTGCGTTCGAAATCGTGCTTTTCTATAACAGCCTTTTCCAGCAATGCACTGGATATCAGACTGCACGGAAATATTTCGGGAAACGCGACTTTATTTTTAAAAGGGTCGAAAAAAGCATCCTGATCGACCAGGGACCCGCACAAAAAGTTCTTTGCATTGCTGGTGGTGATATATTTTCGTTTCAAAAAAAAACTGCTGCCGGATATAAAAGACCGGTCGGGATGCTGATTGAGAGCGCCAAATTGAGGAAGCTCAGGAATAGTCAGAAATAAAGCAAATTTGGATTCGGTTTTATAGCCCAGCAATGCCAGTTCGCCGTCCGATTTAACAGTAATCCTGTTGCTGAGTATAGTCTCGGGGTCTTCTTTAAGCTTCGATGGTTTTATATCGACCGATACCACTTGGCCGGGCTTGACTGCGTTAACAAAAGAAAACTGGTAGTTGCTAAAACGCAGGTTTTTATCCCTGATAAGCTTGTTTTCTTTATGTAACTTGCGATGAAGGAAAACCTTGTGCTCAAGTAACGATTCCACTTGAAAACCGAGCGCAATCGGGCCGTTGAACGGATTGCGATTGATGCGCAACCACCTGTTTCTATCGTGAAACAAATTGAAATCGTCAGTTGCATTACGGGCAACATCAATGTGTATTTGATTAAAAACATCCGAACTGTCTGACTTACTCATTAATGCCTCAACGATAGAATCCTGGGGTTGTTGTAAATATTCAGCCACAGATTGTCACAGATGCCCACTGATAAACTAAAATTCTACAAGCCAGCACCGCATAGGGACGAGGCAAAAGCAATCTGTATAATCCGTGTGATCTGTGGCTAAATAGTTATGGTTTGTTTTAGTCAATAAAACGTCTGGTCAAATTGCCATACTCATCAATTCGACGGTCGCGCAGAAATGGCCAGACTTGCCTGACCCGCTCCGATCTTGCTCTATCAATTGTGCAGCAGAGGAGTTTTGTTTCCGAATCATTGGCGCTGGTAAGAATCTCCCCTTGAGGCCCAGCTATAAAGCTATTGCCCCAGAAGTTAATGCCTGTACCTGTAGTCGAATTCGGCGCTTGCTCGAAGCCGATGCGGTTGCAGGAAATAACCGGAATGCCGTTGGCGACAGCATGGGCGCGCTGAATAGTAATCCAGGCATCCAACTGGCGCTGTTGTTCTTCGGGCGTATCTTCCGGATCCCAACCTATCGCGGTCGGGTAAATCAACATATCCGCGCCGGCCAAAGCCATCAGCCTGGCGCCCTCAGGGTACCATTGATCCCAGCATACCAATACGCCTAATTTGCCGATAGAGGTTTCGATGGGCTTAAAACCCAAATCGCCGGGCGTGAAGTAATACTTTTCATAAAAACCCGGATCGTCGGGAATATGCATTTTGCGGTACTTACCGGCCATACTGCCATCCTTGTCAAAGACAACGGCGGTATTGTGATAAAGCCCCGGCGCGCGTTTTTCGAAAATGGTCGATACGATGACGATGCCGAGCTCTTTAGCCACATCCGATAAAATTGCCGTGGTCGGGCCGGGAATAGGCTGGGCAAGATCATAGTTATGATAATCTTCGCTCTGGCAAAAATACGGCCCCAGATGCAGCTCAGGCAATACTACCAAATCGGCATTTGCCGCTGCGGCTTCATGGATTTTTGCTATGGAAAAATCAAGATTGGTCTGTCTGTCTTCATCGCAAGGCTGTTGAACAGCGCTAACGGTTAATATTGATTTCATGATGATCGTGTCTAATGATAGTTTCTAATGAACGTTATTTTACAGGGATTTAAGGGTAGAAATAACAAAACTATAGTGTCTTCACGAAAAATAAGGCCTTGCTGACTTTTATCGTTCCCTTGCTCCAGCGTCGCCGACATGCCAATACAATTGAAATGGGAACGAGTGTAATAGTAGGGCGTGCCGTGCGCGCCGCCGCATTTGGGTTTATCGATATTTTAATTTAATTCTTCATCAGGCGCGCACGGCACGCCCTACGAAAGATCATCGCTATCTATACCTACAACATGGATGGCTGAAACTCTTATTCGCATCATTTGTAAATCAATCGATTTTTTCCAGGTTGATCCGACTCAGCCATCAACCTACCAATATGCCGGTCATGAACACGACTTAACAGCACCAATGCCAGTATCGCGCCAACCAGCGCACAAGCCATGTCGGATTGAGTATCCCAAACGTAGCCTTGAGTGCCTAAAAACGCTTCGGCAGCTTTCTTGCTTAATAATGCAACCCACCATTCAATCAGCTCGTAAAAAGCGCTGATCGCAAGACAGATACAGATAACCAAAAAATTAAGCCATTTGATATTTGCCAGCACATGATTCCTGATCAGTATTTCCCTGACGATTATCGCCGGGGTAAAACCTTGCACGAAATGGCCGACTTTATCGTAATTATTGCGGTCGAAATTAAAACTGTTCTTTAGCCAGTCGAATAGCGGAACTTCGGCATAAGTGTAATGTCCGCCAATCATTAAAATAAGACTGTGGATCAGGATCAAGCTATAAGCCAAATCCGTTAAGCGGAAGTTTTGGCGCGTCGCGATAAGCGCGATACAAGCAATTACCGCAGGCGCTGTTTCAAGCATCCAAATCAGGTAATCTTTTGGGTGTATGCCGGACCATACCAATACCGAGAAAAATATCGCCAGCCATGTCTTATTCATAGGTAAGTTTTTTTGCCGATTAATTTGATTTTTTCTCTAGCGCTTTTCGATACTTGCTTTCGCTAAAGCCACGAATAACGGTGCCGTTAATGACCGCTAACGGAACGCCGCTGTAATCGGGGGCAAGCTTTTCTTTACGATTGGCAGCATCAAAATCTTGTTCAATATCGTATTCCTTAAAGGCAATATTATTCTTGTGCATAAAAATAATGGCTTTTTTACAATAAGGACACCAACTGGTGATATAAAGATCGACATGTGGTGCAACTGCTTGGTTTTTGTTAGCGGAAGAAGCAGGTTTTGCTTGTCTCTCTATGGAAGAAAGATCATCGGTTTCTGATCCAATGTAATGCGGGTCTCCGTCGGCATCGAACCATATAGAGACTTCGGCCTGGACGGGTGAGATGACTGTCAATGCAAACAACAGAATGAGCGATAGATTAGTGAGCATGTTGTTGGTTCCAATAAAAATACGCCTGTTTGCTGCAAAGGTTTATAGATATTGCTTCATCAGCATAAAGGCCCGACCATATCAGTGCAGAAAAATATCTCCAGCCATGTTGTAATTCATAGATCAGCCTTGATCGATTAGCGATTAGCTTATTTTTTTGCTAACGCTTCTTGATATAAATCTTCGCTAAAGCCACGGATGGCGGTGCCATTAATGACTGCCAGCGGGATGCCGCTATAACCCGGATCAAGCGTCTTTTTGCGCGCTGCGGCATCAAGATCGTGTTCAATATCGTATGCATTAAAAGCAATATTATTTTTGCGCAGAAAGGCCATGGCTTTTTTGCAATAAGGACACCACTGGGTCATGTAAATATCGACTTTCGGCGCTGCTGCGGTAACCGATGACTTGTCGGCAACCGGCGCCGGTTGCGGCGATTTTGCTTCAAGATCGTTGCGATTTTCTACGGAGGCCGGATTAGCGGGT
This sequence comes from Methylobacter sp., assembly GCA_036561025.1. Classification (GTDB taxonomy): domain Bacteria; phylum Pseudomonadota; class Gammaproteobacteria; order Methylococcales; family Methylomonadaceae; genus Methylobacter_A. Next base: position 46,912 of record DATBQB010000064.1, read on the forward strand.
TTTGATCCTGAGAAATGCGATTTCCCATTGGCATCGGTCCATTTGTAAATTTCGGCCTGGACGGGAAAGACGAATGTCAATGCAAACAACAGAACAAGCGGCGGGTTAATAGTCATGGTGGATTCCGGGTAAATTGTTTAGGCAGTTAAATTTATTCAGGCTCTGGGCAGTCAGTATGCCCCTGTTTCCTGCAAAGCTGATAGTTTAATTGACTCGCCCAGTATTGGTAGGCTTGTTCAACATCATCCCTAGCGTCGAAAAACTTCATTAAGGTTTTTCCCCCTGCCCGGCAGTCTGCTGAAGCCATCAATAATTCACCGGTTTGCGAATCGGTAATTTTTCCCTCGACGCTGGCCTGCCCCACATAAGATTCAGTGCCTGTCGCCAACATTTTAAGCAATGACAAGGCGCGGGCCGAAGGATAGACGGCAGTATATAAATCCAGCAGCAGTATCGAGGATTCCGCATCGGTGAGCGCAAATTGAACGCGTAACGTGTCAGGGCCCGGATGAGCTACCAGTTTAAAATTCTTTTTTAAGGCTTCCCGCATCCTGTATTCAAAAAGCTCTTTAAGCCTGTGGTTCTCGGCGTGAGTCATATCATTGAGATCGGAGTCAGGCAGTTTGCTGGTAATGACGGGTTCTAAAATAATTTTTTTATAAGCAGCCCAGTTAGTGCCTTCTTTCCAAAAGCTTAATAAAGCGTCGCCATCTTCGCCGTCTTTAAGCAGGGAGTAATCATCCAGAAAATGCGAAGTTTCGACATATCTGGCCTGATAAGTTCTTGCGCAACCGACGCTGAGCAGGACAAGGATAATTACTGCAATACGCTTAATGGTCGGCATGTAAGAGAGATTGATTTTAGAGATTTATAAAACTTTAACTCAACAGATAAATTCAGTGAGCTTGCCATTAATTATCCGGTTTATGCAGGGCGCGGTTTGACAAATCTGTCGGGAACAGATTTGCATTAACCCGAAGGATGTCAGGCAGGATAGCCTGACATGAAACCGCGCCCTGACAAGATTGCAATATTAACCGTTAGCTCTCAGCGCCCCTTCAGGAAACTGCATCGTCATGCAATGCAAGCTGCCGTACTGATGCACTAAAGGCTGACAAGGAACGCCGATAACCTTGCGATCCGGGAAGCAATCGGCCAAACGTTCCAGCGCAACCGCATCCATCGGATCGCCGTAAATCGGCATCAAAACGGCGCGATTGATAACCAAAAAGTTGGAGTAATTGGCCGGCAGTTGTTGCCCGTCCTCATCATAGATCGGTTGCGGCAACGGCAGCGCCACCAAATGATAGACTTCTCCATCCTGAGTTCTAAGCCCTTGCAACTGCGTTTCCATGAATTTCAAGCTGTTGTAATGCGGGTCTTCGGCATCGTCGCAGCTGGTGTAGGCAATGGTGTTAGCCGTGCAAAAGCGCGCCAGGGTGTCGATATGGGCATCGGTATCGTCGCCGGTCAGGTTTTCCTGATCCAGCCAGAACACCCGTTTTGCCCCCAGGTGCTTTAACAATTGCTGTTCTATGTCTTGTTGGCTCAGGCCTTTGTTCCTATTCGGATTTAACAGACATTGTTTAGTGGTCAGAATAGTATCTATGCCGTCGCTTTCGACGCTACCGCCTTCCAATATAAAATCTACATCGGTGTGGCTGGCGCCTTTAAAGGGTTTGGCGTTTAGCAGTTTGTGATTGAGGTCATTGTCGTTTTGGTGCGAGTATTTCTCTCCCCAGCCATTAAAAAGAAAGTTCATGTGCATACTTGCGCCGTCTTTTTCGACGGTAAGAAAAACGGTGTCCCTAACCCAGATGTCATTCACGGGAGCGTGAATGAAGTCGATATTATTGGTCTTGCCTAGTAAGGTCTGGATATGTTGCTGATGGCTGTCGTCCCTGCAAACGATAAGCAGTTTTTGGTATTGGTTGATGGTATCGGCAATAACGCTATAGGATTGTTCTACAGCTTCAAGGTTGCGAAAATCGCCGGTTTTATGCGGCCATGCGATTAATACGGCGGATTGTTTTTCCCACTCGGCTGGAAATCTATTCATGGTTTTTAGTTCCGTGTAATTGTATTTCCCGGCTAAAGGCCGGAAGTAGATTGAAACAACATTTCTTTGGCGTGCGCCAGCGTGTTGGCGGTGATATTTACACCGCCGAGCATTCTGGCAATTTCTTCAACGCGCTCTTCCGTTTCCAGTAACCGGACATTGGAAGAAGTCATATCGGTTCGGTTGTTTTTTTCAACGTAGAGATGGTGATGCGCTTGTGCAGCGACTTGTGGAAGGTGAGTGACGCACATGACTTGCCGGTTATGGCTTAAGCTGCGCAGTTTTTGCCCGACAATTTCGGCAATGCCTCCTCCTATGCCTGAGTCTACCTCATCAAAAATCATGGTCGGGGTGGTTTTATCACTGGATGTGGTGACTTGAATCGCCAGGCTGATGCGCGATAGTTCGCCGCCTGAAGCCACTTTAGCCAGCGGTTTGGCGGGCAGGCCGGGATTGGCGCTGACCAGGAATTCTATTTTATCTTTGCCGTTAAGCTTGGGCGTATCGCTTTCCAGTGCGCCTATGTCGACCAGAAACTCGCCTTGCGGCATGCCCAGTTCTTTGATCATGGCTGAAATTTTTTGTTGCAGCTTTTTGCCGCTAAGCTTGCGTTGCCCTGACAAATGCGTAGCCAACTGCTGGTATTGGACAAGCAATTGTTCGGTCTTTGCCGTTAAAGCTTCGATGCGCTCACTGCTGTGGGTTAGCCCGTCGAGTTCGCTTTCAAGCTTGCCGACCAGTTCCGGCAGTTCATCCGGTGTGACATGATGCTTGCGACTAAGGCTTTGAATGATGCCGATCTGGTTTTCCAGCGCTTCAAGATGTTGTGGGTCGGCTTCTTGCGATTCAAGAAAGCGGCGTAACTGAAGAGATGCTTCCTCGACCTGGATTTGGGCTTCGGAAAGCATGGTGCAGATTTCGTTTAATTCTGGCGCGTATTGGGCAATATGGCTTAATTCGACTAAGCAGTGGCTCAACATTTGATTAACCGATTGCCGGTCGTTCTCATAAAGCAAATCGACCTGAGTTTGACCGGTGCTTAAAATCTGCCCCAGATTGGCCAGCTTGCTATGCTCTTCGGAAAGCTCGGCATAGTTGAAGTTTGCCAAATCCAGCTGTTGCAATTCTTCAATTTGATAGCGCAGCAATTCTTCGCGTTCGGTTTGATCGACGCTCGATTTTATCAGGCTTGCCAGCTCTTTACTGGTTTGATGCCATTCCCGGTAACAGGCGTTGACGCTATCCAGCAAGGGCTGGTTTTTTGCGTAGGCATCCAGCAAGCGGCGTTGCTCGTCGGCATTCAGCAAAGTTAAATGCGCATGTTGACCGTGAATTTCGACCAGCTTCTCGCTGAGTTCCTGCAAGGCCTGCAAAGTGACCGGGCGGTTGTTGATATACGCTTTGGAGCGCCCGTCAGAATTCACAACTCGCCGGATCAGGCATTGCTGCTCGGCATCCAGCTCATTGTCTTTGAGCCATTGCTGCGCTAACGGCGCATCGGCCAAATCGAATTCCAGGTTAATTTCGGCACGTTTGGCGTCAGGGCGCACGTAGCCGGAGTCGGCCCGGTCGCCCAAGGCGAGCCCCAATGCGGTTAATAAAATAGACTTACCGGCCCCGGTTTCGCCGGTCAGCACCGACATGCCTTTTTCCAGGTCGAGGTCTAATGATTTAACGACGGCAAGGTCGATGATATTAAGGTTCAATAGCATGATTGTCGGTGTGGTAACCACTGCTCCAGTTTAATTTATTCCTGAGTATATAAAAGAAATCATGACCTTCCGGGTGCAAAATTCTAATCGGTTTCGGCTCTTTCTTAATCAGGATTTTGTCGCTGATTAATACTTTCGGAATTTCGATATGATCGCAAGTCACCAACGCGTTAATTTGCTTAGTCTGGCAAAAGCTTATTTCAATTTCAACCGAATCGTTTATCACGATAGGCCGATTCGACAAGGTATGGGGATTAAGCGGCACCAATACCAGAGCATTTAATGCGGGGTGCAAAATCGGTCCGCCGGCAGATAAGGAATACGCGGTTGATCCGGTCGGCGTGGAAACAATCAGGCCGTCGGAGCGCTGCGAATTTAAAAACACATTATCGATTTTGGTGATGATTTCTATCATGCTGGGCGTTACCCAGCGGTGGATGACCACTTCATTCACCGCGGTTTCTTCATGGATAACGTGCCCGTCACGAATGATCTTGGTACGCAATAAATAGCGTTTTTCCTCGGTGTAATGGCCTTGAAGAATAGGCAGCAGCTTATCTGTCAGCTCGTTAGGCGATATATCCACCAAAAAACCTAGCCGGCCCAAGTTGATGCCGATCAACGGAATGTCATCTTCGACAATGGCGCGGGCGGCGGCAAGAAAAGTACCGTCTCCGCCAACGGCGATAACCAGATCGCAATGTTGGCTCAATGTGTCTATTGAGCAGGATTTAACGGACGGATTATCGATAAAATGAGCGCTGTCTTTAGCGATAATGACCGTATATTGGTGCTGCTTTAAAAAAGTATACAGGGCGGTTAAAGACACGGCGATGCTGGGGTCGCTGGGTTTGCCTATGATGCCGATGGTCTTAAAAGGAGTCTGCATTGTTGGACGACAATAAAAAAGGTGAGTTTGATTATACAAAAAAAACTAGGTAAGACTACGAGTATTACAACTTGATCGGATATTTTGGCTACCGCGCAGCTTGGCCTTGCCTTTTAGCTTGATATTTTTGAATAATGGACACAAGCTATGAATTATCGGAGCTTTCCCGTTCCTACGCGTCACTGCCATTAAGCGATGGAAGAGTTGCAACTTTAGTATTATTGCGCGCAAATATCGAGGGCGCGGCCCGCTCCTACGGTGTCATTGTGCTTAACTTACATTAATGCAGTTTAGACGCGACGCGGGAAGCCCGGAATATGATTTGTGAACATAAAACCGATTTTAGGTTTATGCAGCTTGCGTAACAATCAGTTACTAATTCAGGAGATTAGCAATGAAACAATTACACAGAAAAGACTTGTTTGGCTGGTCTGAATTTAATCGGGAACGCAATCTCGATTTTCATAGCGTGCTTTGGGTGCGTGATAACGGTAACGTTTTAATCGATCCGTTGCCGATGTCCGAACATGATCACAGCCACTTGCAAAGCCTGGGCGGGGTGAGTTTTATCGTCATCACCAATAGCGACCACTGCCGTGACGCCGAACATATAGCCGAAGTCACCGGCGCGGCGATTTACGGCCCGGCAGCCGAGGAAGAAACATTTCCGCTGGCTTGCACCCGTTGGCTTCATGATCATGAAGAAATCGTTCCCGGCCTGATTGCATATCAGCTTAACGGCTCTAAAACGCCGGGAGAATTGGCGTTACTTTTGGAACACAGCACGCTGATAACCGGCGATTTAATCCGTTGCCATATCGGCGGCGAATTGTGTATGTTGCCGGACGCAAAGTTGACCGATAAAAACAAGGCTGTTCAATCAGTCAAACGCATTGCCGATTTGCCTGATATTAAAGCCGTATTAACCGGCGACGGCTGGCCGTTGTTCAATCACGGCAGTGAAGCTTTGCACCGGTTGGCAAGATCATTGAATCACTAACTGATGTTACGCACTGTCCACGAAAAACACGAAAAATATCAACCGAAGATCTCGGCAGACCTTCCAGGTTTTTAAAACCTGGAAGGTCTAAGCGGCAACGTTCCGAACAGTCGGGACCTGTCGACTATACTCAGGATGGGCATGAGGCTGGATAGGCTTTGCCGATGGCGTCCTTGGAACCGTTTCTTTTCGTGCTTTTTGTACCTTTCGTGGACAGCGCTTTTTATCATGTGTCTGCGTAACATCAGTCACTAAGTTAAAGTGGTGAGCCAAATGAATCCTCATTCACCACGAGAGCACGAAGTTTTATTTCTTCGTGCCTTCGTGGTGAGTAAAAATATTAAAAAGTGCCGTTTGATACGGCCTCTCAAATCACACAGCAGGTTTTGTTCATGTGGATACAAAAAGAGTTTTCATTATCGGCAAAAAGCAGGGGATTTCATCTGGTCACCGGTGAAATCCTGAGCGCCATTCCGGAATTGGCCGGTATAGAGTGCGGATTGCTACACCTCTTTATCAAGCATACCTCGGCATCGTTGACGGTGAATGAGAACGCCGATCCGACCGTGCGCCAGGATATGGAAAGCCACTTTAATCGGTTTGTGCCGGAAGGCGCGCCTTATTACAAGCATGGCTATGAGGGCGAAGACGACATGCCCGCCCATATTAAAAGCTCCCTGCTGGGTTCCAGTTGCAGTATTCCCATTACCAAAGGCAAGCTTAATCTGGGCATCTGGCAAGGCATTTACCTGTGCGAACATCGCAATCGGGGCGGGAACAGACGTATCGTAGCTACTATTCAGGGCCAGCCTCGGGCTGGGTAGTGTTTCGGTTTTCTCGCTTTAGCTTTATAAGCGGGTTAGTAGTAAGTGTCTAATTTTTTATTCCCGCTGCCAGCTCATCGTTACACACAAGTATTTTAAAGCACGTCATTCCGGCAGGGATTGCCGGAATCCAGAGCACAGGGATGTGATCGTTTGATTTAACTGACTAAGTCCTTATCGTAAAATTGATAGTTTGCTTCGGTATTGCCATCCATGGCTTCTGGATCCCGGCAATCCCTGCCGGGATGACGACGACCCTGTGTGTAACGATCAGCGTAGTGCGTGGAAAGCAGTTGAGATGCACCTACTGCATCCACAAGCCAGCCGCAGGGTAAGGTTTCGTGGCCCCCACTAAACCGTGAAGAAATTGTATTTAATAATAAGAAACTATTAACTCTAACTAACTTTTTAAAATTACAGAGAGAAAACTTTGAAGATATTAGTAACAGGAGCAGCCGGATTTATAGGTTCGGCGCTAACTCTTAAATTGCTGGAACGCGGAGACGAAGTTGTCGGCATAGATAACCTTAACGATTATTACGACGTCAATTTGAAGCTGGCGCGATTAGAACGCTTGCAAGGTTATGACCGCTTTAAATTCATCAAGCTTGATATCGCCGATAGAACGGCAGTAGAAGAACTGTTTGCCCGCGAGCAGTTTCAAAGAGTCATGCATCTGGCTGCTCAAGCAGGCGTACGGTATTCGATAACCAACCCTCATGCCTATATCGATTCGAATATAGTCGGCTTCATCAATATCCTTGAAGGATGCAGGAATAATAACGTCGAGCATTTAGCCTATGCGTCATCCAGCTCTGTTTACGGAGCGAATACCAAAATGCCGTTTTCTGTGCATGACAATGTCGATCATCCTGTTTCGTTGTACGCAGCCAGTAAAAAAGCCAATGAATTAATGGCCCATACCTATAGCCATCTGTACAACCTGCCGGCCACCGGCCTGCGGTTTTTTACCGTTTACGGCCCTTGGGGAAGACCGGATATGTCCCCGTTTTTGTTTGCCCGCAATATCCTCGACGGAAAACCGATTGACGTATTCAATTACGGCAATCACCGCCGTGATTTCACTTATATAGACGACATTGTAGAAGGCGTGATCCGGGTTATCGATCAACCGGCTCAAGCCAACGCCGACTGGTCAAGCGAAAATCCCGATCCGGCAACCAGCTTTGCCCCTTTTCGGATCTATAACATAGGCAACAATAATCCCGTGCATTTGCTGACCTTCATTGAAACGTTGGAAAAATATTTAGGCAAAGAAGCCATAAAGAACTTGTTACCGATGCAGCCGGGCGATGTGCCGGATACTTATGCAGATGTTTCGGATTTGGTGCGTGATTTGGGGTATAAGCCAGCTACGCTGCTGGAAGACGGGGTTAGGAGCTTTGTTGAATGGTATAAGGATTTTTACCGGGTTGCTTGATCAAGGCGTTTTGGAGGTGTGTTTTATTTTTCATGGGAAGGTTGCTATCAGTGAGTCAGGGCTATAATATCTAATCTAACGGATTGCTGGTGTGGCTATATACACCTGTAATTGTACATTTAATATACACTTTAAAAGGTGTCTACTTAACGTTAGCTTGCGAGAGGTCTCTATGGAGCCATTGTTTAACATCCTGATAAATTTCCTCCTTTATATATCCATACCTATTGCAATACGTTACGCAATCTTGCGTCGGCCTCTACGGAGCAAATGGATTGCCGTAATTATTTTACTTCCGATTTTCGTTGCTTTTGCCACGCTGATAGGAAATCAACGAGAAGAAGGGCAAAAACGAATATATGAGCAAGCGGGAATTACATATAGATCGACGCCTCACATGATCGGATCCCCAATTCTCTACGCAGCCATGGCTTTGTCGTACTTCATACTGCGTCGAGGCCACGCAAAAAAAGAACTAACGAGCGATGAATCAATGACTTCCACAAATGAGAAAGGAAATCGCCCAACGATCTGCTCAAAGTGCATGGCGGAAGTCTCGACCGATTTATCTTACTGCCATCACTGTGGTAGCAAGATCGCGGAAATGAATAATAGAAAATATAACGATTACAGTATTTTTATGGCACTTATTAAGCACCCGATTGTGTTTATTTTTGGTGGAGGTTTTTTTACGGTGGTGGCCTTTATGCTATTTCTGTATTTGGTTTCTTTAATTGTATTTATTCCCATTAGGATTGGACAGATGGGAGGATTGTTAATACTTTTATTTTTCCCAGCTATAGGTCGAGATTATGTAAATTTCTATGTTCGTAATGGATTGGGAATAGTATGGCTATCTAATTTTATTAGGAATTTTTATCTACGATAAAACATTGGAGGAGTCGCATAGGTCAAGGATGGCTGGTCTTGCAATCACGCATCAGGCCTAACATGGCGCTCAACCAGAGCGCGTTTATAATGCGGTTTTGTTTTTTCAGCTTTCCGAGCCGCGCCCGGTTAGCTCTACGTTAGCCCTCAATATTTCAATGCAGCCAGAAATCATCAAGCTACTAGAACAAAAACTCTCCGAATCACTTCGGATCGTAGACGACAAAACTGCGGCTGAAATCCGAAATACATGGGCTGCCGTCAATCCATCACCCGCTTGTCCAGCAGTTGGGGATGTAATGAAGAATATAAACAGAATTTGCCACTATGGGTATAACGAACGCGGCGATAAAGCGCGGGAAGCCGTTGTATCCACGCTTCTGGAATTCAGGACGTTCGTAAACGAAAAATTCTCAGGTCAAATTATGGAGATGGTTGAGCGACATTTCCCTGAGGATAAATATGTCGCATTAGCTAGAAACACAAAAGGTGTTTACGAGCGTCGGCAGGCACCCGCGAGAAAATTCTGCGAACGTGCTTACGAGATCGAGTTGACGGCTATCACTGCTGGCAGTGCCAATTTATCGAGGCGCGCCGTTTTAAATATCCGTACCGCAGTTGATGAACTAAGGCTTCAAAGAATCGCAGGAATGCCAACAACGTGGGAGCGTGTAAAAGGGTTTGTAGTTCACCAACTGGCTGTACCCGTCGTAAAGTGGGTGTTTGGAATCATTGCGATGGTAATTGGAGCAATTATTCTCTATGTTTTTGGTATCAAGGGCTAACGAATAAGGTTAGATTGTGTGAGCCCGGTAGGGGGCGCATCGCGCCCCATTTCGGAGCCTAATCTGTACTGGATATTTTAATTATCGAAATGAATTGTCCGTTGGAATATATTAAAAACGACCCGCGATCTTTTGGTATTTGTAAATGGGGCGCGATGCGCCCCCTACCGGACTTGTTTTATTTACCTTCACGTTAGGGCCGCTTCACACTTATGGACACATCACCACCAAAGCAAACCAGCGGGAGCACGCGTCGCTTATGGCCGATTGTTATCGGCATTGTTCTGTTCGCATCGCTCATGGCACTGCGCTATGAGCTCTCCTCAATGTGGGCGAGAGCTGCAGTCGCAGGTTGCGCATTTGTCGTTCTCGGGTGGGTCATGCTCATGTGCCGGAGAACACAGTCGTGAGCATGCGGCCTAACAGTTGTAGATTAGAGAATCTTTTACAGTTAAATAGGTATTTGTGCTTATAGAAATCATATGATTTACTTGCTTTACTTAACTGAGTTTACTACCTAGCCAAATAACCTATGTAGATTCCAATAACTTATAATTCCTCTTAACTAAAGAATCTCATAATCTTGTATAACCAATACTTCCATTTCAGCGAATTGCCGTTTTCCATAGCGACTGATCCGCACTTTATTTATATGAGTCCTCGTCATCAGGAGGGTTTGGCTCATCTTCTTTACGGCATTAATTTCGGCGGCGGCTTTGTTGCTTTAACCGGCGAAGTGGGCACCGGCAAAACAACACTTTGCCACTGCCTCTTGCAGAAAATTCCGGAAAATATCAACATTGCGTTGATATTGAATCCAAAGCTTAATGCGGTCGAATTACTGGCGACTATCTGCGATGAGTTGGGCATTATCTACGACAAGAATCAGCACTCGTTAAAAAACCTGATTGATCTGTTAAACCAACACTTGCTGACCGGTCATGCCAACGGCAAGCGTACGGTTTTGCTAATCGATGAAGCGCAGAATTTAAGCATGGAAGTGCTGGAACAAATTCGTCTGTTAACCAACCTGGAAACTAACAAAACAAAATTATTACAAATTATTCTGGTCGGCCAGCCTGAATTGAAAGAATCCCTTAAACGGCAAGACTTACGCCAGTTAAATCAACGCATTACCGCCCGCTATCACTTGTTGCCGTTATCGCTCAATGAGACTCGAGCTTATATCCACCATCGATTAACTGTTTGTAACGGTCGTCCGGATATTTTTAAAGAAAGCGCGATACGGAAAATTTACAAGCTTTCTTTCGGCATACCCAGAATGATTAACATACTCTGCGACCGCGCTTTACTTGGAGCCTACTCAACCAACACTCATATTATTACACCGGCAATCGTTAGCGCTGCTGCCAATGAAACGCTGGCTTTTACCGATAAAAAATTTCCTTACCTGAGCACAGCATTAGCTCTGCTATTTTTGGGTTGTATTGCCACAGGTATTTATTTTCGAATGCATTGGCCCAAAGCGAGTAATCAAGCGCCAATTGATTTAGCAATACCCTACCCTGCCATCCAGCCAAAGCCCGAGTTCATCAGCCAATCCCTGCAGCCGGTTCAAAAAGAACCGCTTCTTATTGAAAAATCCGACACCGCTCCTGTCGCTAAAACAAAAACGTTTGATGACTGGATCAATAATCCCGATTATTCATTAAATGCTGCATTAATCAGTACGCTAAAGCTCTGGAATAAGCCTATCCCTCAGAGTAATCGGGTGGATTGTCATTACGTAGAAACGACAGGACTGCGCTGTGCATTTGGCAAAGCCAACTGGAAAGACATGCTGGCAATTAATCATCCGGCTGTTCTGGAGTTCTCGTTGGCAGGCAAACAAAAGTTCTATGCATTGCTTACCGGATTCGGGCAAAACCAATCCATGATTCATTTTAAAGATGGCGTGACCTTTCCGGTAGCGGACGCATTGAAGTATTGGAACGGCTATTATTTAATAGTGGAGCCACCGCCAATTCCGGATGTCAAAGTGATACGCCCTCACCAGACATCGGATAATGTATTATGGTTACGACATCTGTTAAATACTATTGACAGAAAAGCTGAAGCCGCAGAACAGCCACGTTTTTATGATGATAAGTTAGCCGCTCGTGTTACGGATTTTCAGCATCAGCACAAATTACCGGAAGACGGCAAGGTGGGCGACAAAACCATGCCTTATCTTAAGAATATAGCCCGTACCCTTGATTTTCCTCACTTAGAAATAACCGATTAATCATGTCTTTTATTCTAAATGCCTTACGTAAATCAGAACAGGAAAGACAGGCTCTTCAGTCTGAGACTGTAACTGACAAAATCATCCTTGCTCAGCCGCCGCAAAATAAAAGCAACACAATGAAACTCTTCGTTTTTCTTATTCTTGCTAATGTGTTGATTATTGCCTGCTTCGTCTGGTTTATCCGAGACAACTTGATATCGATGCCTGATGCAACAGCGCCAACTATTTCGCCTCAGCTGCCGGCACAAGAAACAAAGCTTGAGCCTAAAGCGACTATTAAATCTATTCAGCCGAAAAGGCCGGCACAAAAAGCGGAATTCGAAACAACTTCTATTGCAGAATTGATTGATAATGAAAAGCCGGAACCCGCTCAATTACCTGTTACAAAAAAACCTGTAGCTGATGCTATTAAGCAACCTGCTATTGCCAAAAACATTAAGCTTTCTATGTCCGCCACTCCGGCAATAGCTGCTGCCAGAATTCAACCGGATGAGTCCGAAACACTACCTGTAACGACAGGCATTCCTTTTTTAAACGATCTGCCTAAGGAATTTCGCCAGACCTTACCGAAATTTACTATCAATGTATTTGTCTACTCGCAAGCCCCTGAAGAGCGCTTTATCATGATTGATATGGTCAAATATAAGACGGGGCAACAAATAAAAGACGCAATGCTACTCAAAGAAATTCTCCCTGACAGCTTTGTCGTTGATTACCAAAACCGGACATTTAAAATTAGGCGTCCCTAAAACTTAAGGGTTTTAAGGAATACTCCCCCTCAACCTGTACCAATCGCACCGGCTTCTTTAAGGATTTACTGAGAATCAGGTAAGTATCCCGATCAAATGCCGGCCGGCTGGAGCCTAATAAGTCGTGCACTTCTGCTTCGTTTTTCGCGGTACCCAAGTAACACCAATGATCAATGACATGTAACTCATCACCTTCCTGAATGCCCATTGCACCTGGGTAGGGCCAAGTGGCGAGTTTAAGCTTGTTCATCGCCATGAATAGCCGCGCGGCATGCTCGATTGGCTTTTCTTGACCGATACAGGCACCTTTACATTTTTTTAACTGCTGAGCAAAACATGGGCGTCCCTTTGATGTCTTTTCTATGCCGAGCACGCTCAAACATAATTGGTTTTGATCGGCAATACTGCGGAGCGCTTTTTGAGCATCGCGTTGGCTATGATAAAGACCATACAGATTATCTTGCGCGCCAAAATCAAGATCGTCGGCCCAAATTAGTACCGGACGCAGATGTTCGTTTTGTTGTTGAAGCTGCCATGCGCATAGCGCATTGTGGCGTCGCAATCGGCGATTGTGTATCGGCTGTAGAGTCTTGATAAGTTTCGCTTCGGTCAGCAGTGCGCCCAATTCTCCAGCGGTTTCTATCCAGTCGATACGGCGTAGCTGTTGCGATAAACTCATTTCCTTACTATGACTATGATCGGCTGAGAAATGCGATAGCACCCGCTGTCTGATGTTGGTGCTTTTGCCTACATATAACGGCAAATCATTTTCACCATAAAACAGATACACGCCAGGCGATTCGGGTAGATCGTCAATCAAACCGGGATTGATATTCGATGGAAGACTGGATCGTCCGACAAGCTTTTTTACGGCATCGGCAATGATGGCCGCATCATGAGTTGAGTGGATCTTTTGCCAAAACTGATGAATCAGTTGAGCATCGGCCAGAGCCCTGTGCCGGCCGGAGGCGAATAAACCGTAGCGTTCAATAAGATTATCGAGATTGTGGCGCTTGTACTCGGGAAACAACGTTCTGGATAATTTGACGGTACACAGTACGGTGGGCTGAAACATTAGCCCTGAACGCTTGAATTCGTTCTTCAGAAAGCCGTAATCAAAACGGGCATTGTGGGCAATAAACAGATAGCCTTGCAACAGCGCAGCCAGTTCTTCTGCAACGGCTTCAAAACGCGGCGCATCGCTGACCATGGCATTGGTGATGCCGGTTAATTGTTCGATGAATGCAGGAATGCGCGTTTGTGGCTGGATTAACTGACTCCACTCCCGCACACCGCTTTCATCCACCAACACGACGCCGATCTCGGTGACGCGATCCACCGTCGCGTTGGTGCCGGTGGTTTCCAAGTCAACAAACGCCAAGCGTGACAGCTTAGAGGTTAAAATACAGTCACCTCTACAGCAAGGCTACTACTACAAATCATAAGTACCGCATTATCAGCCTATCGCTAAAATCTATTGATGGACTGTTGATTCTCCTCGTTCGAAATTATGGTGATTAATGAGAATGATAAAATGCAATCAAAAAAGAGAACAAATAATATACTCTTTTATGCCCTCTCGGTAAAAAGCGTGGAAAACTTGCCAGTTTTAGAATAAAAGAGCGTCAATATTTTCCAGCTGACAATCGATACTGATGTCACCGCTGGCTATATTAATACCGAAGCGAACACGCTGAAGCAAACCACGAATAAGATTGCCGATTATATTCAGAAATTTGCCGCATCTTAAAGAGATCATTTGTTGTTACGCTCATCTAATAAAGTTTCGTAGTAGATGTTACCAGTAGACTGACAACCGAAGGCGGACAATTGTCAATTTCGGCCCAAACCCGACGCCCAAGGACATAGGGGAAAATTACCTATAACAGACCTACAATTTCCCGAAAATTAATTAAATGCTTAACCAGTCAAACTTAATTTGCTCAATTTACCGCTTAAGACACCGGCCGCTACTATGATTGGCGATAGAACCGGACTGAATGGCGGCGAGTAAGCGAGGTCCGCGTTTTCAAGATCAGAACAAGTCAGCTTGCCCATTAATGCGGTAGCGGCGATATCGATCATTTTATCGACACTCTTAATACCAACCGCTTGAGCGCCCAACAGCCTGCCGTCTTTCCGATCGGCGATGAGCTTCAAGGAAAAATCTTGTTTACCGGGATAATAGCGCGCCCGGTCGCTTCCTTCCATTTTAATCGAAATGGGATCAAGCCCCGATTCCAGGGCGGATTGCTCGGATAAGCCGGTCATTGCGACGGTCAATTTAAAGGTCTTGAATATTGCCGTTCCGAAAACGCCGGGGAAATGGGCGTCTCCCCCGGCAACGTTTTCCCCTGCAACACGGCCTTGTAAGTTGGCGATATCGCCCAAAGGCATCCATGTTGTTGCGCCTGTTATCCGGTTAATTGTTTCGCAACAATCGCCGGCGGCATAAATACCCGGCATGTTGGTTGCCATTCTTGCGTCAACAGCGATGGCTCCGGTGATCCCGAGTTCAATGTCGGCCTCTTTTGCCAGCTCCACATTAGGTTTCACGCCAATGGCGATCACAACAAGGTCGGCATGTACTGTTTTCCCGCATTCCGTCTCCACGGAAGTGACCCGGCCGTTGTTACCGTTAAGTTTGACTAGCCCGTCGCCCAGTATGATTTCAACCTGGTTTTCCAGCAAATGCTCATGTACGAGTTGAGCCATTTCCAGATCGAATTTCGGCAAAATACGAGGGGCCTTTTCGATTATTGTGGTTGTTATATTTAGCTCATGGAAAGTCTCGGCCAGTTCCAGGCCGATATAACCGGCACCAATGATGACTGCCTTTTGCGGCTGCACGGTGCTTAACAATGTTTTGAATCGCGCCAAGTCAGCGATATTGCGTAAGGTCAAAACACCTTCCAATGTTATTCCTTCAATATTCGGCACTATCGGACGAGCGCCGGTTGCAATAATCAGTCGATCATAGCTGACTACAAAATCAGTATTATCTTTCAGGTTCCTTACGGTAAGCTGTTGTTTGGCCGTATCGATGCCAAGCACGCGGTGTCGTATAAAAACCTGGATACCGTCCTTGGCAAAATCTTCCGGCTGCCTGATGATGACTTTCCGTTCATCGGCAATTACACCGCTGATGACATAAGGCAGTCCGCAAGCGGAGTAGGACACTTCGGATTCATCCTGGTAAAGGATGATTTCATTATTCGGATCAACCCGATGCGCTTTTGCGGCAGCTTTTGTACCTGCTGCTACGCCGCCTATGACGATGATTCTCATATATTCTCCTGATTCGCTATTGTTCAATTGCGGTTGGACTGGAATTCAACCAATCGCCATTCCCGGCAAAAAATGCCGGTTCGCCACCGGTATGCACAAAAATTATTTTTTTGTATTGTTCAAACTGATCGTTTTGCAGCCCGTGCAGGAATCCAGCCATTGCTTTACCGGTATAGACAGGATCAAGCAAAATGCCTTCGCTACGGCCGATTTGTTTGATCGCTTCGGCTGCTTCCGGGCTTGGAATACCATAACCTTGCCCAATAAACCCGCCAAAGACGGGTGCATCTTCGGCACAAAAAGTCCAATCCAGTTTCAATAAGGCTGCGGCTTGTGTCGCCAAGTCAGCAACTTGTCGGCTGACCTGTTCCGGCTCCCGGCTGACTGTGTAGCAGAGCATTTTCCAAGGCAGGTTCAACAGCCTGATGCCCAGCAGCCAACCCGCATAGGTTCCGCCGGAACCCACTGCCAGTATGATCGCATCAGGTTCCACACCTTGACTCAGACATTGTTGATAAAGCTCGAAAACAGCCAGCACATGTCCCAAAACGCCCATCGCGCAAGCGCCTCCTCGTGGGATTTCATAAGGCCAATAACCTTGTTCACGCAATTTAGCCGCAACCAAGTGAATATGGGTATCGACCGACTCTCTGTCATCGTCATCGGTAAAATGGAATTGGGCATTCAACATACTGGTGAGGCGATAATTCCCGTCCATCGTCGCAGGCGGCTTCCCCCAGTAAACCGCAGTACAACGCAGTCCGGCATGAGCCGCGGTAGCCGCTGTCGCCCGCACATGATTGGACTGCACGCCGGCGCCGGTTACCAGACAATCGGCGTTCAGGGCCAAGGCCTCGGCTAACATCACTTCCAAACCGCGTATTTTATTGCCGCCCAAACCGAAGCTGATCAGATCGTCGCGCTTAAACCAGAGCTCGGTGCCTTCAAGCGTTTCCGTTATCCGGTTCGCCCGCATCAGCGGGGTTGGATAATGGGCGAGAATGTGCCGGGGTATTTGACCGGCAACACGTTCGATAATGACGCGTCGGTCAAGATGTTGGTGGGTATTCATGACAATCAGCTCTTCAAGGTAAAGATATTCGTGCAATGACTTGCTCAACCATGGCCGCGCAAACTCCAGTGCTTTGTTCAGGATTGAACAGCGCCTCTATCTCGTCATGAGTCAGGATAGCGCCGATTTGCGGGTTATTGATAAGCGCCTGCTTAAGATGCAGGCCTTCGCTCTGGGCTTGCATAGTCACATCGTAGACAAGCCGATGTGCGCTTTGCTTGCCCAGCGTCTTCGCGAGAACCAGCATCACCGCCTCGGCATGGACAAAGCCTTGGGTCGCAAGGATATTGGCGTGCATCCGCTGCGGATTAACCTGCAAATCCTTGAGCAGCTGCTTGAGCAACGACAGGGATTTGCCGGCCGCTAGCGTCGCGTCGGGAATAATAGCCCATTCGCCTTTCCAAGAACGGCCGTCGCGTTCATGGCTATGCACTAAATTTTCAGTCATATGGGCGGCATGATGCCTGACGACTCTGGACAAAGTGCCTAAATGTTCCGATATTTCAGGGTTTCGTTTATGCGGCATGGTAATACTGCCGACGGCTCCGGGGATAAAACCTTCACTTAACTCGGCTATTTCAGGACGCTGCAAATTGAATACTTCTTGCCCTATGCGATCACCGGTTGAGGTTATCATTGCCAGAACATTTAACCATTCGGCCAAGCGGTCCCGGCTACTGGTCCATGAAATCGCCGGCGCTTCCAGCCCCAGCCGTTGCATGAACTCCGACTGTAATTCCAGAGGATTAGATCCTAGCGACGATAAGCTACCGACTCCTCCGCATAATTGCCCGACTCCCAGGCGGCTTTTTAATTCATTTAGTCTTAACCGATGCCGATCGAATTCATCCAACCAACCGGCTGCTTTAAATCCAAAGGTAATAGGCAATCCGGGCTGTCCGTGGGTACGGCCGCACAGTGGTGTCAAACGATGTTCAATAGCCAACGTTTTAAGGTCTTTTTCTAATTCGGTAAGTTGCTCGGCAAATAATTGCCTGACTTGCATCAGTACACGAATAAGATGAGTATCGGTAATATCCTGTACGGTTGCGCCGTAACAAAGCCATTCTCCGCCCAGCGGCCCGCAGCGTTTTTTTACCGCATTGATGAGCCCCAACAGTGAATGGTTGGTCTTGATAAAATCTTCCCCAACTTCTTTCAAAAAAATCTGATCAATTGAAACATCGTTATAAAACGTTTCAATTTCGAGGGCGGCCTGTTGCGGGATTAAACCGAAATCGGCCTGTACACCGGCAAGCACCGACATCACTTCCAGCCAACCTTTAATCCGGTTTTGCTCCGAAAAAAGGCGGCGAAGCTTGGGAGTTGCCCAAGAAACACCGTGAATGGCGGAATCGCTGATATGGACTGAATCACTCATGTTCTTATGTAACTCTCTGCGCGCTGCAATAAACTCTGGCGTTTATGTTCAAAAAAAGTTTTATTGGCCTGCGTTTTTTCTCGAAACACATTGAGCTGCTGACGGCAATCGGCCAACATAGCATCCAGGCTGGCACTCGCAGTGCCTCCGGCTTCTTTTCGCTGTTGAATCGCTTCCTCGGGGGTTAACGCCGACTTAAGTTGTGAATCGGTCAGGCTAATCGTTTTACCCAGCACCTTTTCGCTCATGCGCATGACTGAGTCGGCATCCATTTTTAAGTGACTATCGGCCGGATATTCCCGGACTAAACTCGCCACTAACTGATGCGCACTGCGAAAATCAAGGTCGCAATACTGCACCAAGGCCTCGGCCAAATCCGTCGCTAAAGCCCATCCTGAGCCAATCAGAGCATACGCTCTATCCGACTTGAAACTAAGCTGTTGCAGCGTTTCGGACATCAGTGCCGCCGCCTGCTCAACCAATTGCATGCCCTCCGGCAATTCGCCGTAAATCATCAGACGGTTATCCGGTTGGCCGGAAGGCGTTCTAGCCGACGCGCAAACCGAAGCCGTCAGGCCGATCATCTTATTGGCAATGGCTCGTATGTGGGTCAAGGCAAACGGATTTTTTTTCTGCGGCATGATTTTACTGGCCCGGGCATGTTGATCGTCCAATTCAACCAACGCAAACTCCTGGGTGCTGAAAATTTGCAGGTCTTCGGCTAAACGGCTGAGGTTAACGATACAAGCCGTCAATAGGGCGGCATTTTCTATGCTTAAGTCGGCTTGCCACATCGCATCCCGCGCATGCGGAATAATATCCGCAAAGCCTAATAATTCAGCTAATTGCTCGCGCCCTTGCGGCAAACGCGAACCGTTTGTGCTGCCGCAGCCCATCGGACTGCGATTCACTTTTTCCAGCAGGCAATCAAGCCGTGTCAAATCCCGTAGTAAAGGATAGGTAAAGCCCAATAAGTAGTGCCCGAATGTCGTCGGCTGCGCGGCTTGCAAGTAGGTATAATCCGGCATCAGCGTATTTTTATCGCTCTGCGCCCGGTTAATGAACGTTTCAGCCAGCATTATCAGCGTTTCCGACAGCGTCAGTAGTCTTTGTCTGACATCTAAAACGAAGGCTGAGGTAATCGCTTCACGCCGGGCGCGTCCGGCCCCTAGCCATTTTACGGCACCGGTTCTTTCCGCCAGCCAGGCTTCACGATTGGTATAGATATCGCCGCCTGCCGGTATTGCCTTGAAAGACTCGGGTTTATCTTGAAGATCCAGTAAGAAGCTCAGTAATTCAATGCCTTGTTGCCGGGGAATGGTTCCCAGTTCCATCGTACTGATGGTGTGAGCCAGATCCACTAAGCCAACAGCTTCAAACAAGTGTTGTTGATGACTCAGCTCCCAGGCGAAAGCCGACTCGATCAAACAAGCCGAAGGGGACGATGTTAATCGAGTGCCTATTTCCAATACTTGTTGCCGGAATGAAGCAGCGTCCGACATTAGATTTTCCTTGCTAACGGGACGGCCGCGTTACCATCGTGCTCAGCCTGGTTGGGGTCCCAATCCCCTCTGCGCACCAATTGCGAACTGACTCGATCCAAGGTATCAAAACGCAAGCCATTGCGCAAAGCTTCTACGGCCAACACCTGATCCGGACAAATATTGCCTAACCCGGCGTTTCCTCCGAACTTTTCTATCAAGTAGGCTTGTTGATTTTTTAACGGCGCTTCCCAAATCAACGCATCGATTTGGGGGCCCATAATTTCAACAATACGGTCAATATAAGATTCTTCGACTTTTCCGGATTCGTCGAAAATACCGACTCCCTGTCCGCTTTCCCGGCCTTCAACGATGACCCATGCCGCTCCCCACTCCAGATCCTGCAATGCTTCTTCGGCAATTTGTTCGGTGGTAGGCTGCCGTTTCGGGTCTTTTTTACCCACTTCGGTAATCGGAATCAGCCCGGCATTCAAAGCGCACTCAATAACTTTTTTTCGTCTGAATGCGGGCAGCGGTATGGTGCCGTCGGAAATTTCCACAGCGCTGAAGCCTAAGGATTTGGCATGGGTCATAAAAACGCGGCAATGATGCTGCAATAAAGCCACTTCTAACAAAGTTCCTCCCGGAAAAGTCAGCACATCGTAGCTTTCCAGTAATTTCAGTTTTTCCTGTAATAAGGTTTTTTCCAGAAAAACCGAGGTGCCGAAGCCGAATTTCCACAAATCGATATAGTTTGAGGTCGTTTGCAAAATACTCAGCGTTTCACTGATGCCTTTGCCGACATCCATAACCATCGTGGTTCCGGTTTTACGCGGTTTGACTTCCCTGGAATTGCGAATGCCGGTGATAATATTTTCCCACGCCAATTCACTCATAAGCTTTATCTCTTAATAATTGCTGTAATGCCTTTTCTATCATTGCCAAGTCGGAACCCCAAGGCACCGTCATTAAATGACCGTTTTGCTCTATATCGAATTCAAGAAGACAGCATTTTAAAAGGGTTGTCTTTCCGTCATCTTTAACGAGTTGGCGGGGACACATTTCTATGCGCGGCGGAATGTCGCCATAGTAATGCTGATGAAATTGAAGGCTGCGTTCACAACCGATCAGGGTCCAGTTTTGACGTTGCTTTGGCCGTTCATCAAGAAAATAAACCGGCGCTGACAGCTTATCCAGCCCTCCTGACCGGCATGGCACCAGAAAAGCTTCCGGCGTTGCCTCCTTAGCAAGATCGCGTAAATCAATAGTGACCGATTCCACAATCACCGGCGGTAAATCAGCGTAACTGAGTACGTGTTCGACCAAATGGAACAGTTTGGGCGGAGACGGCGGCACGACCTCAACAACACGCAAAACAAAGGGCTTAGGCCGATGGATAATGTTGATGTGATCGAAAGTCCCCTGCACAATCGCGGTTTGTTCGGAGGTAACGCCGCGATCGACAGCTAATTTAGCAAGCGCGGAACGATTTGCCGGGTCTGTATCGGGAGCTTCAAGAAAAACACAGTCATCCGGCAACGCCAGCACTTCTACCTTTTCTAAAGGACAAAATAAGGTTTCGGAGCTTGTGCGTTGCACGGCGGCAACGGCATATTCCTGACGGGAATTATGCAAAATGATAATGTCGGTGCGCCGATAGACTTCCCGGCCCAGCAGATACTGCGTTATCACGGCGGCATCCATTTCGCCTTCATAAGGTTGGAAGCTCACGCAACGGTACGGCAAAGGCACGAAGTTGTCCTGCTGTTTTAAAGCCCCGACCTGTAGAATTTGGCCATTCATCGGTTATGTCTCGCTCAATTGAAAAAAGCGTCCGCGATCGGCTGGACTGAGTTCCCGTTCATGGATTTTTAGAGGGTCCAGGCGGCGGATGAATTCGATCAAAGCGGGCTCGGGCAAAGCGGCTGTCGACAGGTTAGCGGCAACAGGCAAATCGAATTCCGTGCTTTCAGCAATCATTTCGATACTGGTATCCGGATAAAGCGCGCGTAATTGCACATGACCTTCCTGATTAAAACCGAATACCCCTAAGTCAGTCACTATGCAATCCGGCCCGCTTCCGCGATAAGGCATGCTGGTACGTGGCAAGCCTTCTGACGTGCGATGTCCTACACTGGTGATAAAATCGCAACGATTAGCCAAGCGATAACGGCGGCGGCCGTTTTCGTCGGCATGGGTGCGATGTGCCGCTGTCCAGATGGTTACATGATCGGCATCGGCGGATAAATTACAGCCGCCGCCTCCGCCGGGCAGTTTTAACGAAATCCGCTCATCGTTTCCCAAGCGGGTGACATTCATATTGCCCCAACGGTCAATTTGCAAGCCCGACAAGAACATCCTGCCTAATCGTCCGCTCCCAGCAAGGTCAAAGAGTTCTTCAATCGTTAAATGACACTCGGCATCGCGATTCATCGCGAAATCGTTAGTGGTGGGCGTTAAAAATGCAGGGGTCGGATTGATGCCATACGTCGCGCCTGCGACCAACACCAAATTGGGAGCATGATTGCGTTTTGCCAGATGCAACGCTAACTGCACCAGAGGCGACCCGAAACCGTGAAACGCTAAAATCCCATCTTCTATCGACAGTGCGATCTGATAAATCATCAATTCGCCGAGTGTACACGTTTGAATCTTATTTATATTATTCATAAAGTTGCATCCATTTTTCCATGCTCTGATCCCACTGTTCCAGACTAGCCAATCTGGCTTTGCCGCCGACGGCTAAGAGATAAGCGTCATGATCTTCGCAGTCGTGAACAAAAGGCGTCAGGTAGTTTTGATTAAAACTGTCCGCGCCGTGTTTGGCGGCTTGGTAATAAGAGGCGGTATGTTCCCGGTCATAAGCATAATTCGGGTAGCAGGAAGTCGGGTGAGCGCCGTAGGGAACTTCGCAAATGGCGGTGACATAAAAATACGGAATCGTTACGCCCTTTTTTGCCAATTCATCATGAGGGATTACTTCTTCAACCGTAGCGATGATTTTTTTGGATGCCTTGGCAAAAAGCACGTCGGCCACCGGCGGCCCTTCAATATGCAAATTGCCATGCTCATCGGCATAGTGGGCATGAATAAGAGCGACATCGGGTTTGAGCGCAGGCACTAAAACCAATTGTTCGCCGGTAAAAGGACAGATCATCGTTTTAAATT
Organism: Methylobacter sp.; assembly: GCA_036561025.1. GTDB lineage: Bacteria > Pseudomonadota > Gammaproteobacteria > Methylococcales > Methylomonadaceae > Methylobacter_A. The sequence continues at coordinate 69,897 of DATBQB010000064.1, forward strand.
CAGGGTGCAGCTTAAGAAAATCCGTGCCTTGTACCGAGCGGATCGGCATAAAAGGCAATCCTTGAATAGCCGCCCGAAGTTGCTGGACTAAGGAGTAACAGCAGTTATCCTCTACTTTTACGGCACCCGATTCACAGGCGCGACGGTAGTTGAGCGCCATGCCGAAATCCTGCTCAAAGCCGACATAGGATTCGGCGCTCACCGCCACAGATCCGGCCCCGCACAACAGATCGACATCGATGCCGTGTGCCGAACCGACCAGTTTAAGGTCTTTAATGTTTTGCCGGATCAGTTCCCGCAAAGCCGCCATCGGTTCGCGCCAGGATAAGCCGCCGCCAATCGCCAAACAATCGCCGTTTTGTATGTGTGCAACGAGTTCGGTTAACGAACATCGTTTATCGTTTTGTGTATACATATATTTTTAACCTTAAATAGCTGTCATCGCGCCGTCTACAGTAAATGCGGAGCCGCAGACAAAACTGGCTTCGTCGGAAGCCAAAAACAACACCGCCGCGACGATTTCTTCGGATTTACCGAATCGCCCGATCGGATATTTACTGAGTCGTAATTTCATCATCTGTTCGGACACGTCAGTTCCGAGAATTTGCCGTCCCATGTCAGTATCGGCAATCATGCCCGGGCAAATGCAGTTGACACGTATGCCCAGCTTTGAATAGTCAATCGCCATTTGTTTGGTCAAACCGATGACCGCGGCTTTGGACGTACAATAAGCGGCCATATTGGGAATCCCCACCATCCCGGATATCGAGCCGAAGTTAACGATGGTTCCGCCGTGTTGTTTCATCGCCGGCAATGCGAACTTCGAACACAGATACGTGCCGTTCAAATTGACTGCCATAACCTTATTCCAGGCGTCAACTTCAGTGCTTTCGACAGTACCGAAATCGGCAATACCGGCATTGTTAATCAAAATATCGAGTGTTCCTGAGCAATCTGCAATCAGTCCGGAGAAAGTTTCAGCAACTTCGCGAGGGTCGGCGATGTCAACTTGATAAGCTTTGACATCTATGCCCTCAGCACGGAGGGCTTGGGTTGCATCCGATAATGCGGCCTTGTTAATGTCCAATATCGCAAGCGAAGCCCCTTCCATGCCGAGACGTTTGGCTATGTCATAGCCCATGCCGGTAGCGCCGCCGGTTATAACGGCTTGTTTTCCTTGAAATCGATTAGTCATTATTGGGGCTCTACATATCATTAAAATGAATATCGCCAGCACGTAAACGGCATAATTGAATGAAATAACTGGGACTGATAAACAATTCGTCCATATCGGCTAAATCGTCTATCGTTAGCCCGTTTTTAACCAGGTAATTGAGGTATTGAAAACCGTCTTTAGCGCCATAGCCGATATGGATAGCCCCTACTATTTTTCGTGTGTCGCCGTCGATAATCAGCTTTTGAAAACCCGACATACGCGGCTTCGCCATCAAGTACAGCATCACTCGGTCGCCTGCCGGCAAGCCGACATCGAGGCCATTGGGACTATCGGGCGGTAATTTCATGATTTTCACATTGGCGTAGCGTTGACGCGCTTGTGCTTCGCTTAGCCCCAGCCAACAAACCTCGTAATGCGTATGCATAAAATCAGGGTAATCGGCCGCTTTATATTCGCTCGCTTGGCCCATGATATTTTTAGCGGCGCACACGCCTTCCTTCCTGGCTTTAAACATCTCCATCGGCGGCCCGGTCACGTCGCCGACCGCATAAACATGGGGTATTGAGGTCTGCATGCGCCGATTAACGTTGATGGCGCTTTTATCGTCCAATTCCAGCCCCAATGTTTGGGCAACCTGTTCCGAATTGGCCTGCTCGCCAATCGCGATAAAAATAAAGTCGGTATCGATATCGATGATGCCATCGGAAGTTTTTATGGAAACCGTCTTTACCTTGCCTTGAGCGTACCCTTGGATAGCCGATAATTCCGCATTTTCCCAAAACTCCATGCCCTGTTCTTCCATCATTTTGATCGCGTAAGCCCGGGATTCTGTGTCTTTAAGCATCGGCATCGCTTGATGTCTGGCAACAACAATAGTGCGTCGCCCCGTGGCATTAAAAAAGCAGCCGTATTCGATTGCCGTTTTCCCGCCGCCGATGACTACAGCGGTGTTGCCCGGCTCATAGTCCAGTTTTTCAACCAGACTCTGGGAATTAAATACGCCTTTTAACTGAATGCCTGGAACATCCGGCACTACCGGTTTCGCGCCCAGCGCCAGCACCAAGTTTTTTGCTCGGAATTGACTGTCATTGACTTGTATCGTGTGGGCATCGATGATCTTAGCTTCTGCATTCAATACGAATTCCAGGCCGAGCTGTTCTTTGCTTTGATAGTTCATCATCGCATGCGGGCCTGTCCTGCCGCTGCGAAACAGTTCAACGATGCTTTTGATAGAAACCGTTTTGTCGTTGAGTTCTTGAAACCAGAGCTTGCCGGAAAAGGTGCGCTCCAGCATCAATTGCGCCGCACAATCTGAAAACAGATGGTGAGGCACACAGGCTTGATGAGGGCAGGAACCGCCCAGGAACGGCCAGCGATCGATAATCAGCACACGCCCGCCAAGAGCCCGCAAATAGGCCGCACCAAAGCGTCCGGCGGCGCCGCCGCCCAGATAAATGGCGTCGAATTCGCGGTCGTCGTTCGGGTTTATGTTGAAAACAGGAGGACTACTGCCGGATTCCAGCGCCCCGGCCACAAAGTCTTGCCATTTTGCGATAGTAAAGTAGTCTCCCCAAATATCCATTGCAGTAGCCATTTAGTGTTATTGCTATTTGGATTGACCTTTAAATCGCCGTCATGCCGCCATCGACGTTGAAAGCCGCGCCGCTGACAAAACTGGCTTGGTCGGAGGCTAAAAACAATACGGCTTGTGCAATCTCAACCGGTTCGCCGAAACGTCCCAGAGGATATTTCGCTAAACGTTTTTTCTGGGTTTCTTCAGAGGTATCGCTACCGAGCAGTTGTTGCCCGAGCGCAGTACTGGCTATAGTGCCGGGACAGACACAGTTGGTTCTGATACCTTGCCCGGAATAATCCGCTGCCATTTGTTTAGTCAGGCCGACAACCGCGGCTTTCGCTGCACAATAGGCCGCCATCCCTGGAATGCCGACGACGCCGGCAACCGAACCGAAATTGACAATCGAACCGCCATGCGCCTTCATACTGGGTATCGCAGCCTTGGAACAAAAAAACGTACCGTTTAAGTTAACCGCCATAATGCGGTTCCAAACATCCAGAGACGTGTTTTCTACCGTACCGAAATCCGCGATGCCCGCGTTATTGACCAAAATGTTCAACACGCCTGAGTAATTCGCTATCGCTTTTTGGAAGGTTTTTTCTACACTTTCCGCGTCCGTCACATCCAATTGAAAGGCATAGGCTTCAATGCCTTCATCACCTAGTTTTTTTGCGGCTTCAATCGCGCTTTGTTCGTCAATATCCATAATGGTGACTTTCGCGCCTTCTTTTCCGAATAATCGCGCAGTCTCAAAACCTATCCCTTTGGCTGCTCCAGTGATAACAGCTGTTTTATTCTCTAATTTTCTCGACATAACACACCTTTAGTTAATTTATTGACCTAATTCTTTACGGACGATTTTTGCGCCTTCAACCATGGCGTGAAGCTTATCCTGGGCGATATAACGCTGTAACAGTATCAATCCGCAATCCGTAGTGACACCGAGCTGATCGGCGGGAACTACGGTTAATAAACTGCGGATTTTGTCCGCAACTTGCTCTGCTGTTTCGGTGACTGTGCTTTTGACATCGATAACGCCGGCCCAGAACATCATGTTCTTTGGTATTGGATGAGTCTTGAGCAGTTCAAGCCCCGATTCGTCAAACGACATGCGGCCGATGCCTTCAATGTTAAAGACATCGATTTTTGCCTCATAAGACTTAGGCACCACCGATGCTGTCGGATTCGGGCTTTTAGCGTCTTGGGCGCGTTTTGTTAAATCGAAAACCTCACCAGCCGCCGCTGTCTCATCGGGATAATAAGCCGGCGTACCGCCCCAATTACCCCAACAGATATGGCAAACGATCTTGGCGTTTTTAACGCCTTCAACGGCGCGGTTAAATGCTTCGATTGCCCAATCTTCGTAAAAATAAGGCCAGGTAAATTCATCAAGCTGGATATACTCAACGCCCAATTCGTCAACTGCCAAAATATCTTCATTAATAGCAGCGGCAAGGGCCATCGCTCGATCTCGGCTGTTAGGATAATGCAGGTCATTGGTGCATTGCGCCAGCACCTGAATACCGGTGTATTGAACTTTGACCGGTTTATCGGTCGCCCGTTTGAGGGCACGGGCTTGTTCGACCATGATTTGTCCGCGGCGCTTTATTTCCTGCGTTACCGTCGCTGAATGCAATCGGCTGTAGATCGGAAAACCGAGATGGCTGCCGGAAAGGTCATAACCTAATCGATCAAAATAATAATAAAGTGCGGCGTCGGCATAGTTATCGCCATGTAGCCGTCCGTCCGCGATAATGTCCAGGCCGGCATTGACCTGATCGGTCACGATGGCCGCCATAGCATCTTCCAACGCCTCCCGCCACATCGAATCCGGCGGCTGCCGGTCACCCTTAAAATGTCTTGAAAATTTTGCATCCCACCATCTTGGATTGGGATAATTGCCTACCATGCTGGTTGGTATCAATACATTACTCATGTTGTACCTCCTAAATTTATAGTTTTAGTTTTCGGTTTTTAAAAATTATCAGTTGGTTTAATCAACCAATAAATCAAAGTCATCGAGAACGGCTGCTTTCATTTATACCGCCGCAACACGGACAGCCTGCGCCATGCTCATTTTCCAGAGGATGCAGATCGTCATAGACATGAGCCGGTTTTGCTTCATGACTGCCGCATCGGGAACACACCCACTCTTTAGGTTCTTGAGTATTTGCCAAAACCAGGCTTTTAAATTGATGATCACATTTATCGCATCGGATTAGATAGATTGGCATTCGCTCAAGACCTCTATAAGATAATTTTTCTATTTCTTTTCTAAGGCACTTACTTAGGTGACTTTCAACACTGAATCTTCCCAAAGCAGTCCACGAAAGACACGAAAAACACTAAAAGATCCTCTTTGCACCCTGTTTTTCGTGTCTTTCGTGCTTTTCGTGGACCCGCTTTTTCTACAAGTCAGATTTTAACGACTGTGCTTTTGCCAATGCATTTCAAAAAGACTCTTTTCATCAATCGGTCTTGGCTGAATCGGCCTGGAAACCCAGGTGAGATTAATCATGTGCCGGGCATTGACGTTTTCCGTCGTTATATTCCCGCCCCAGGTGCCGCAACTTAAGCTGAGTGTATAAGGCAGTCCGTTTCGCGGGCTGCCCGCGCCTTCATTCAAACTTTGGTTGACCATCACCCTGCCAGTCTTGGTTCGCATTGCCAATGCCAGTGCATGGTCGTCGTTGACCGTATGGATGCCGCAGGTGTGGCCATGCCCTTGATAGTCCGTAATAGCGTTAACTTGGTTTATCGCATTGTTAATATTGCCAGCGTATTTGTATAGCGCTAGCACCGGCGACAGTTTTTCCCCTGAAAAAGGATGCTGAGGGCCCACGCCGTTTTCCTCTACGACTAAACAACTGCAATCTTCCGGCACACTGAAGCCGGCCAAGTTTGCGATTAGGGCCGCCGATTTTGCGATTACACTAAGATCCGGAATATGGTTTTCAGGCGTCGGCCACATCAGCCGGTGCAATTTGTCTTTTTCATCCGCATTACAAAGATAAGCGCCCAGTTTTTGCAGGCGTCCGCTTAAGTCGTCATAAATCGATTCATGCGCTATCACCGAATTATCGGCCAGACAACTGGTCGCATAATCGAATTTCTTGGCAGTCACAATGGTATTGGCGGCGTCATCCAGATCGGCCGTTTCATCGACCACATGAACTGAATTGCCAACCCCAACGCCATAAGCGGGCGTTCCGGAACTGTATGCCGCTTTCACCATTGCGGCGCCGCCGGTTGCTACAATCAAGTCCGCTTGCTGCATCAATTTTTGGGTTTTCGGCAGTGAGGGTTTTTCAATAACCTGAACCAAGTCCGCCGGAGCTCCGACCTGTTCGCAAGCTTCGCGCATATACTTGACAGTGAGTTCTGTGGTTTTTTGCGTCCGGGGATGAGCGGCTACGATGATGGCATTTCGGCCTTTCAAGGCCAGCAGCGTTTTTAAAGGCGGCGTCGCGTCAGGGCCTGTGGTTGGAATAAGCGCCGCAACCACACCGACCGGTTTGGCGATTTTTATCAAGCCTTTTTCGGGAATTTCTTCAACAACTCCGACCGTTTTTACTGCCTGCATATCGCGCAAGGTGCCCATACACCGGTTACGGATCTTACTGACTTTATCGTTGTAATTGCCGAAACCGCCTTCATCGACAGCCAGTTTCGCTAATTCTTCTGCGCGATCCTGACGGACGATAGCCCAGCATACTGCGGTTACCAACTCATCAACTTGTTCTTGAGTGTAATCCGCAATTTCTTGTTGGGCACTGCGAGCTTTTTGAACATAAATAGCGATTTCATCTAGTTCGGGTTTTGTATCTGTACTCATAAAATATATTTATCCACGTTAGGTATGATGAATCTCATAAGCCAACCTGCATTTTTTGCAGTTGGCGGTTGTGTTGGCCCTATTTCACTCTACGATATAGGGTGTTTCTACTAATGCCGAGACGCCGCGCAGCTTCGGACATGTTGCCGCTGCTTGCGGCGATCACTCGCGCTACAGCGGCTTCGGACAATTCTTTCAGGTTTTCTTCTGCAATTGCCGCCTCAGAAGATGCCATCGTATGCCGGTCCGGCGGCAGCAGTTCTTCGGCGAGGTCGTCGGGCAGATGCTGCCAACCGATGGTGTTCTCCTCGTCGTCAAGCAGAGCGGTAGCGGTTCGCAGCACATTAACCAATTGGCGCAGGTTGCCGGGCCAAGCGTAAGTGGCGAAGGCCGCTGCGATACTGTCATCGAGCATCACATTCCGGTCCGGGGCCATTTCCTGCAACATGCGCGCTGCCAACACATCGAAATCGCTGCGCTCGCGCAAGGCCGGTAATTTAAGATTGAAGCCATTAATGCGGTAGTAGAGATCGTCACGGAAGCGGCCGGCTTCCATTTCGACTTTTAAGTCGCGATGCGTGGCGCAGACCAAGTCGAAATCGACCGGCATAGGCTTGATGCCGCCCACCGGCACCACCTCACGCTCTTGCAACACCCGTAGTAGCCGCGCTTGTTGAGCCAGCGGCATATCGCCAATCTCGTCAAGGAACAGGGTGCCGCCGTCCGCCGAACGTATGCGGCCGGGAGAGCCTTCCTTGCGAGCGCCGGTGAAAGTACCTGGATCGTAGCCGAACAACTCCGTCTCGATCAGGCTTTCCGGTAGCGTTGCGCAATTGACGGCAACGAAAGGTTTCCCCCGCCGCAGCCCGGCATTGTGGAAAGCATTAGCGAACAGTTCCTTGCCGACCCCCGATTCTCCTCGCAGCAGCAGCGCTATGGACTTTCCGACTAGCCGGCGCGCCTTATGGATGGCGGTTTTCATCTGTAGGTCGCCGGTATCGAGAGCCGACAGCGCATCTTCCTTGGCTTCGGGTTCACGGGGAATGAAGGTTTGGAAAGTCTTATGACCCAATTCGACGCGGACAAATAAGCATTCGCCGGTGTGCCGCATGACTCGCATCGGTTCTCTGCCGCGTCGCAGTCCCCAATGGACCAGATCCTTTAGGTATACCTGTAGCACATGGGCAACCGGCGTTGTCCCAAGATCGGAAGGACACAACCCCAGCAGGGCCAGTGCGGACTGGTTGGCGCCCACTATCCAGCCGTCGTCCGACAGGGCGACCTTGCCCTCGGCAATAGTGCCGATACCTTCGGCAAGCGGATGAAAGCGTAACCGTAACGCGTCGCCATGAAGTGCGTAGAACAAGCGGTTCTCGATCATCTGCGCTGCCGCGCGCACAAACCCGAAAGTATGAGGATGGCGCGCCCGGTAATCACCGGATATGTTAAGAACACCCAGAACGCGTCCATTCGGAGATGCCACCGGCACGGCGGCGCAAGAAAGAAAACCGTGCCGTTCGAGAAAATGTTCGAAGCCGTGTACGACTACCGGACCTTGCTCGGCCAGTGCCGTACCGATGCCATTGGTGCCCCGATGTTGTTCGAGCCACGAAGCACCTGGCATGAGGGCGACCCGTTCGGCACGTCCCAAAAAATCGGTGTCGCCCATGGTTTCGAGCAGCACCCCACAATCATCGGCAAGAATAACCATGCTGGCGGAATCACGGGTCTGGGAATACAAGTACTCCATGACCGGCCGAGCATGGGCAATAAGCAGGTGCTGCCGGTCGGCGGCGCGGGCAAACTCGAAGCCTTCAAGATAAGGCGCGTCCGACGGGCCGCCAATGGGTACAAGACCTGCATTAAGACAGCGGCTCCAAGATTGCAAAACCGTGACTCCTACCAATTCGGGGGGCGGTAACTCCCCTCGTTCAACCAGTAGATGACGCGCTTTACGTAAAGTAGTGTCGGTCGATTTAGTCAACATGCTGCTTCCTAATTTTTCATTTTGATCGGATAGCGTCATTTTTGCTGCTCTTGCTTGCCCTTTTTACTGGTTTAACAATCGCTTACAATGGCGTTTTTTCATTTTCATCATCTTACGCTCAAACTTGATCAGGTGAAACATAGTAGTTATACCTATATCAGAGACGCTTCTTTAGGTAAGTCCTAAGAAATTAAACACCCAACATCTGGCTTACAAGCAGAGCAATAATCCCTGCCATCAAGTTTAAGCCGTCATGCCTACAGTGCTGCCTTTGCATCAAAACTGAATGTTAAAGAATAAAGCATAGTCTGTGCCAAATGCTTAAATAATGTCTCTTTGCCGCTATAAGGCTCACTACAAGTGAATTGGCCATTTGATAATGGCAAGAGATTTTGTGTTTTTTTGATGAATTTGGGATTGTCAAACTGTGTCGTTTCGTTACAGGTGTACCATAGCGACACGGCTCAGGCTGGGCCTTGGGCAATTTTTCTTCAAGCCATATACGTTGTTCGATGCCCATCAGCATTAAATGCTGGACAAATTGATTTTCGATTTGCTCCCGCCCGGCGTGCTCAACATCGTTAACCGCCATGGCCGCAAAGCCGGAATGCCGCTGCAACCAACAGACTCATATCCCAGATTGCTCTTATTGGCTACCGCCATCGGTGTGGCTGCTATTCACCAAGGCAAACGTATTCGTTTTTACAATGCGATCGATCTGGTTAATGAACTGCAAGCCGGTAAATCAGGGAGCATGGCACGCAAGCTGATACAGGTTGATGCGGTTATTGTCGATGAATTACGTTTCCTGAGTCGGGTGGCGACTTGCTGTTTCACTTAATCAGGCAGCTACCTCTCTCATCATGACTACCAACTTGAACTTCGATGAATGGTGCATGTTTTTGGCGATGCCAAGATGACGACGGCCTTGTTAGATCGGATCACTCACCACTGTGATATTTTGGAAACAGGTAATGATTCCTATCGGTTTAAGCAGCGTAAAAAGGGACTAAAAACGGAATAACCTTAAAAAGTTTCTGAACAATATTAGGCGCTGTCAGGTGGATACTTTTAAACGCTGATTGACACAGCATTGACACACTACTACCCCCGGTTCGCTCATTTTTTGTAATAATTTGATTAATATAAATAAATTCTATTGCATTTTGGCAAAAACGCTCATTTTTCAACTATTGTAACCAATTGAATATAAGTAACTTTTTAAAAATGAGCGAACCGAGGACTACTAGTTGCATATGCCGACATTCTCCACTATGCCCGCACCATTCTGAGCGATCTGCAGAATATTGAGCAGAATGTCTTTACACAGTGTTAAACGGCGTGCAAACATTTCCAGTTTTGCCAGGAAAGAGCGCCCAAATTTGACAGCAGTCTTAGCTATGTTTCTGTTTTTGAGATACCTGCTGTTTGACTTGACTGGCAAAACGGGCGATGAAACTGGAAAAAATTGGAAGCTCTTTTACACCTTTGTACCGCTATTTCTTTATTCCATTTAATATTTCTGTATTTTTCCATCATTACTCTCTTGATCGTGTTTTGCTATTTAATTCTTGGTTTTTTGTTGACTTACCGTCATGTTATTTCTTATTTTTTTCATCCCTTCTATTTGCATTTTTTCTTCTGGAGATGTTTCTAATTTTGGGACTACTTGATTGCTTTGATCATTAAATCCTGCTTGTTTTAAAGCTTTAACTCCATTTAACAAGGTATCAATAGATAATGCTTTTGTTCCTGTCATAGTCATGATGACTAAAATCATTACAAAAGTTAGACTTAGTAAAATTTTTAACATCGAAGTTCCCCTTTTAAATTTTTTAATTTGATGACGTTTATGATCGAATACTTACACCAGTAAATAACGGCTTACGTCAGCCGCCTTACTTTGGCTTTTTACCTTTTTTCGGTTCTTGTTTTAACCGCCCTCCCCCACTGATTTAGAGCCCTCCATGCAGTTAAGCACCCGTTGACAGATTCTTTCGGGTTTCCTCTATTTCTGGGCTTATTTGTCCTGCTTCTGGAATTGTTTGGCCTGTTGTTAGCCAATAGGCATATTCAGGCCATTTATTGATAATTGCCTTTATATGTTCTTCATTGGCTTTCTGTGTACCACTTTCAACATTCGCCCACGTCTTGGCTTTAATGCCTGTTTCTGTAGCAAACATTGTTCTATCTAATTTAAGGCTTTCTCTTAAATTTCTAATTCTATCTTTCATAAATTGCTAAATATCAGCTGACTAAATATTAGTTTCTTGCTAATATTTAGTCAGCTTTTAAAAAAGTTCCAAACCAGCCATAACCAGCCAAACAGGGCTAAGGGTGCAATCATGAACCAAGTGCAAAACACAGTCAAATTAGATACCTTGTTTGCGTCTAACCCGTCTATAAGGCAAGGCTTAGAGCAAACAGCGTCCCAGCTGTTTCTCATCCCGTTCATGGTTCCGGGCAAATTCGCCGAATCCATAGGTTTGAGCGAAGGCGTTGTCGGTGGCTGGATAGATCAGGGTTACATCCCTACCGTAAAGGTTGGCCGTTATCGCATGATTAACATGGTCGTTCTTGTTGCTAATCTGAAAGAAGGTAAAGTGTTATGAATGCCGATACTAAATTAGATATTTAGCTGCACGTTGCTTTTCTCAGATTCAAGGTAAGCTCAAGTCCTTTCGCCTGCCTATTTGATTCAGACAATACAGCTTAATCCTTTGGCGGGAATCCTAAGCGGTGGTAATAATGTGGTAACTTTAGCTTTAGGCACAAAAAAACCAGTTGACCGAAAAGACTAACTGGTTGATTTATATGATCATTGACAGTGAGTCGTGCGCGATTCGAACGCGCGACCATCGCATTAAAAGTGCATTACCGACAACTTGAAGCAACCTGAAACTGCACTTTACTCCTTATATACACAGTTTCAAGTTGTTTCGATATTGCTTGGATTTGACTCACTATCGTTTGACCAGTGCGCCTAAATTTACGCTTGGTTTTTTTAGATTTCGATACAAATTATTATCCGGTTTTGGTACCTAATTATTAGTGCATAATCTGAAATGATTGAGGATATTGCGAAAGCCACTCTTTCAAAATGCCGCTATCAATCAAACTAACCTCATTAAACCTCGCTTGCCGAATCGAATTGTCATTAAAGAACTGATTGGTGACCGACACTTTGCTGAAGCTCACCTATGGGAATTGCTGTACGTAAGCTGCGGTGCCTGCCGCAATCTCATTAATAGCGTTCCATCCCTGCCCCCTTACAGCTCCAGAGGCCTTGCACTGGATCAACAAACCCTGTCGCCCCTTGATAGCGACAATATCAACACCTCCGTCTCCCGTAGTGGGCGTTAACAAGCAAGTTGTAGCCTTCCATAATGGGCGGTAAAGCAACTCGAAAGGCCTACTAATGGAAAACGGCGTCTAAATTTTGCCTCTTTTACAACAAAAGAGCGTTCAAATTTTCCAGAAGATAACATCTATAACATTGATATTATTGTCATGTTTCAAATTTTTGACTGGAGAATTTAATGCTGATGAGTGGCAAGTATTGAAAACCGATTTTCAACTGTGGGGGGGGAAGTTCCTGTGATCTAATTACCTTATTGGAAGCCGTTTTCCATTCTTAAGGGTTGGTTTGCACTGTAAAACCGGTTATAAACGGTTGATTTCCCCCTGTTAAGATAATCCACCTACAATAAATATCCTTTTATTTCATAAGCATAATATATTATTTGATTATGGCCTGTAAATTGCTTTTATTGACTGCATCTTAAGTAAGATATTAATTCTTACGATTATCTCGTAACTTAATTAAAGATAAAAATGATGAACAACAAAGTAATAATTTTATTAGTTTTAACCTCTGCATTAATGTCCAGTTGTGCAAAGACTGTTTGGATAAATCCGAATATACCCGATCAACAGGCTGAAAAAGACCTTGCAGAATGCCAAAATAATGCAATGAGAAAAAATGAGCTTATGAAATCATGTATGAGTTCAAAAGGCTATCATACAGTAGCCGAAAAATAATAATTCACCATAGTAAAGTAAAAAGTTACGCACTGTAAGATATTCAATATTGCCAAGTTTAATGTATTCAGAGTGTTACAAGCACAGATAATCAGTAATTATTTTCAAATTTTGAAAGAGAGGCCAATATGGAACTTTTTAAATTTTGTTGTCATGAGCATTGGTTAACAATGAAAAATTCCGGCTCTGCTCGAATTGGCTCGTTGGTTGATTACAGGAACACAGAGAAATACGGTGAACTGACTTCAAATAACTCAGAATGGATAAAGAAACCGGCTGGATCGATATCAAATGTGAATGCCGAAAACATCAGAAGCTATTCTGAATTAGAGAGATTAATTCATGTTGAAGGTAGCGGAGAAATTGGTCAGATCAACGTCAAAGAATATACAGTATCATCACCGAATTTTTTGATATTCTCAACATTCAGAATATATTGCAAGGAAACCCATAGGCTTTGGAAAGATCATGAGGGATATGACAGTTGTTATAGGATAACATCTGCTCGCCTATTTTTTCGTGCGATCAGCGAGGCTCTGGGCCCTAATTATGAATTCCTGGGCTGGGGTGAAGTGCACTTCACTGACAGAATGGACATAACATCCAGTTTAACAACAGGATTCCATCCTGCCTTAATAAAGCATCAAACTGGATATACAGCCCCATCAGAGATCCGAGCAATTTGGCAACCTAAAAACTCAGAAAATGTAGAGCCAAAAATATTAGACAACTCGCGTGCGGGACTCTATTGCTGCGAACACCGACATCGGTATCTTGTCTCAAAAAACAAATTAAACTGAGATCGCAAAGACTAACGTTGAATAAATGTAAATTTTACGCATTAACGATTGGCTGTAAATCTGGGTTTAATTGCCCGACATTTAACGTTAACCCCTTAATAAACTTAATGATAATATCGTTGAATAAATTTCACTGAGGCTATAGCCATTGCTTATTAACACTATAGCACTAAGTTTCTTTAATCGGACAACGCCATATATCGCTGCAAAAAATTACGATTATCTTAAGTATTATATTTATCAACGAGCTACTTCTATATTTTTCGAAATTCAATGCGTACTTGCCTGTTAATTTTAGATATCCAGGTTTGCTAAAAAAGCCATTTAATTTTTCAGATTATTTTGGGATACGCTAGAAGCGAGCGTGCTCCACATTTTCGGTCGCTTATAAAACCTATGGAACTTTAGAGCCTTTTGTTCATTAGTACCCTGCCTTATGGAAAAAAGTTCAGGTAAATTTTTTCCATAGGAACTTTCTATACAATGGATTTTTAATTCCTATAGTATATTTTTTGGAGGAAAATACGATGAAAACTCATTACTTATGTTGTGAAGGCAATTTCGATAATTTGACCGTAAAGTATTACGCAGAAAACTCACAAGCAGCAATCGCCTATCTCGAAACCCACGGCGGCGGTATATTTCACAATACAGAAAAGCAGTTCAAGATGTGTATCTGGGGGTGTAAAAGCCCTACAGACAAAGGCGTTATTGAATAAATCGGGATTTGGCCGAAGAAGTTCATCATCTCTAGCTTTTTAGCTAAAGTTCGACCGATTTAGATGCCTGTGCCTGTTAAAATCTAACGAATAAGGTTAGATTGTGTAAGCGATAGCGAACCACAATCTGAACCGGTTGTTGTACAAGCCCGGTGGTAGTTGGAACAAGCCAATTTCAATCTCACCGCCAAATTTGCTGCCGGATTCAAGGTCTGAAAGTTGGGATTTACTTGGACGATGCTGCTCGACTTTTTTTTAAAGTGCTATTCACTGTGTTTTTGTTGATTTTGAGAACCCTGGCTGTATCACGGATACCGCTACTATTGATGCGCCGAACACCTTCGGAAGTTTGTTCAATTTTTAGCCATGAATCCACGAGTCGCATTATATTCTCCTGAAATTAAAAAATAGTCGCATAAAGCGTTCTGATTTACACCAGCCTAAGCAAGCGACAAAAAGCAACGCTATCAATGCTATTGATACTATATATAATCTAAAATTAACAAATCTATTTAAGTGAAAACTTTCAAGAGCTTAAATATATTCAAACCAAACCAAAACTAAATAGCTTGCTGAATTGGATCGGTTGGATTGTTCAGCGACGTTACTCTCACAAAGGTGACCGATATGAAAAAACGAGATATTGCAAAAAGCATTATGCTGTGCACTTCTATTGCGACGGCTATTTTGGCATCAACTTCCTATGCTGATAGCAAGCCGTCCACTAGTCCAATAAAGGTTAAACCTTCAGCTGTATATCACGCTATTCGAGGCAAATCGCTCGCTGACGCCCTGGCTCAGGTCTCTCAGCGCTCCAGTATTACTTTCAAGATTAACGTCAGTCTAGGCAAGGATGTTGTCAATCAATCGATTGCTGCTGACAACTGGGGATCTGCTGTTAGGTCTTTGCTGGTCAATTATAACTTCACCACCATCCAGGATGGCGACGCAATCAAAACCGTAATCATTTCTGGTCGAAACAATGATGCCGTCACCAATACAAGTAATGCCAATATCATTAGCGCTAATGACGTACTCATTATTGAGCCTAAGCTGCAAACGCTTCCCGAAAAATACCGGGATTTTCCCGCCGGATCCGTAACTCCAGTTAATCTACCGGTTGACGCGATAATGAAAGTTCAGAAAGGCTCAACCGTTACGCTGGATTTGCCTATGGGTCAGTTTAATGTTGCTCATGATCATACGGTGAACGAGGATGATGGTAGCAAAACCTGGGTTGGACACTTGTCCGACGAGGGCGAAGGTTATCGAGTGTTCTTATCTCAAGGCGCGGGAGGCACCATGGGTATCGTTACAACGCCCGATGGCACTTACAATATTGAGTCCGATAAAGCAGGCACTTATCTTGTTGATACTGCTAAATTGCAGCACGCGGGTTATGAAGGCGATTCAGCTAATCCGTCTGACGCTATGATGGGCGCTATTGCAATGAACGCCACTCAATCCCAGCTTGATCAGCTGAAAATAGCTGTTGATACCGCCAAGAAAGCACTTGATGCCGCAAATGCTCACATTACACAAGACACTGTTTTGCTAAAAAAATATCAAGATCAGTTGAAAACCATCCAAGCGACGTACAATAACGCAGTCGCAAAGCGAGATGCCGCACAAAACGTATACAATACTGCGCTTGCGGCGTACCAGGCTAAAAAGACTGCAGCGAATCTATTAGCTGTCAATACTGCAAATTCATTGCTGGCTGCAGCTAAAAGCACATACGTAATCGCATCGAACGCGTATCAAACCGCAACAAACAATATCAGCACAACAAATTACAATTTAGCCGTCGACAAAGTTGGCACGGCCAAGGCGCAGGCAAATTACGATTTAGCGGTAAAAGCCCTCAATAGTGCGCTAGCATCTCCAACACCTGCCAGCACTGACTCAAACGCAACTACGGCCGCCACTACTACGGCAGTAGTCCCTGTGGTGGATTTAATGGTTGTATACACAACTGCCGGACAAACTGCTGACTATGCTAAACAACGCATTGCGTTACTGGTTACCGCCAGCAATCAGGCCTATGTTGACTCAGGAATTAATATGAAACTGAGACTGGTTTATGTTGAGCCAACAACATACCAAGAAAGCAATAGCAACTCACAGGCTCTGGATGACTTAGTGAATGGTCGTGGCGTTTTTAACGCCATAAGTCAAAAACGGGTGCAATACGGCGCTGACCTGGTGTTCTTGTTCAGGCCTTTGTATGCTCAAACCTCAGGTTCTTGCGGCACAACTTACGTGGAATTTGCAAACGGTAGTCCAGCAAATAAATCGCTAGGTTACGGCACGATCAGTAACGGCAATTCTGTGGATGCGCTCAAAAACTATTATTGCACTAATAATACCTTCACGCATGAGATTGGACACAGTTTAGGATTGGTGCATGATCGCGAGTACAGTAGCTTTACTGGGGTATTTAACTATGCTTATGCATGGGGCGTTCAAAACACCTTCGGCACAATTATGAGCTACAAACAGCCGGTGTTAATGTACTTTAGCTCTCCTATATTGCCCACGCAATGCGCCAGCCAACCTTGTGGTTATCCTGAAACGGATGCGACTCGTAGCTCAGATCAAACAAAGTCTGTAAACTATACGGCGCCTATTGTTGCGGACTTTATGCCGACGATGGTTACCTCACCTACCATTAATTGATGTCATTAACCTGTTAAGCTGTTGTGCCTCAAATATCGATATTTGAGGCACAACGGTATCATTGCTTAATGCCCTGATTAATGATGCAACGCAATTTTGTGCTTCCGTCTGCCTCGCTAATGATATTTCATTTTGTCCCGCCTTAATGGAAAACGGCGTCTAAATTTTGCCACTTTTATAACAAAAGAGCGTTTGAATTTTCCAGCAGCTAACCACTATCATGTTGATATTACTACACATGTAAATTTTGTAACTGGAAAACTCAGCGCTCAATAGTGGCAAATATTGAAAGCCGTTTTCCACCTATAAAGTCGTTGAGTCTAAAGGAGCCTTTGCGGATTATAAGGGTGAATTTAACAGCTTTGGTGTGATAAAACTGAAAGAGGGCAAAGTCATCGTCCGTTATTCAGGTGAACTCTGTAAATAAGAGCTAAGCAATGACTAACTATGCCGATGCCAAATGTGGTTTCGGCATATTTTGTAGTAGCTTATTAAATTTATATTGAGAAAATACATAAGATGAAAAGAATATCGCACACGATGTTGCGGGTAGGGGGGCGTATTACCGAATGACAACCATAATAGTTACTAAGACATTACATGGGAAAATATCATGAGTGAATTTAAAGGCAATTGTATTTGCGGGGCAGTAAAATATGAGTTGAACTCCGAGCCTCGATTATTTTTTTTGTGTCAATGCAGGCAATGTCAAAAAATCACCGGCACAGGTCATTCGGCCGAATTTGTTGCATCAACTAAAGACACTGTTATTTCCGGAGAACTTAAATTTTATCAATTGATTTCGGACAAAGGTAATATCGTCAGCAGCGGCTTTTGTCCTACTTGCGGAAATCCAGTGTTAAAAAAATCGTCAGGTTATCCGGAAATGCTGTTTTTCCATGCCGCAACGTTAGAAGATCCTGGTTTGTTTAAGCCTCAGCAAGTTTTTTGGGGTGCGAGTCATCAACCTTGGGATTTTGTAAATCCTGATCTTGAGATAAAGGAGTTTACCTGACATGGAACTCAACTGGGTGCGATCTGCACTGGGTCTCGCATCTCAGAATCAAAGAGCTATCACTATCACCCCGTATCTAACCCATAGTTGTAACAGCTTGCATTTAACGTAATTTTTCAGCTTAAATTAATAGATGAAGGAGAAATAAAATGCTAAACGTAGAATTGGATGAAGTAAATGGTATCGCAACTTTGATGCCAAACGGTGCATTATCTGAAAAAGACTTTGAGACCGCATCAAATGTGATTGATCCCTACATAGAGAAATACGGGAATTTAAAGGGGATCATAATAAATACAAAAAGTTTTCCTGGATGGGAATCGTTTGGTTCATTAATAAAGCATTTTAAATTTATTAAAGAGCATCATAAAAAAGTATCCCATATAGCTCTCGTTACAGACTCGGTATTAGGAGATTTCGCTGAAAAAATAGCAGATCATTTTGTATCCGCAGAAATCAAACACTTTGCATTTGATGAATTAAACAATGCACGACGCTGGATTTTAAATACTGAACCAAAACATATTTTCTAACTAATAGCTGCTGTCATACCGGCGCTATGTTTGCATTTACCTTGGCTCTTTTCATGACAGACATCGTGTGTAGATCTTCTCGAAAAGAATCCCCAGATCGTTTCTCGATGTCGGTATCTGTCAAGATCGTTGCTACAAGCCGAACGACGAGATTGCTGACCTTGTCATATCATTGCCATCCTACTACGTGCCATTTCTTAAAATATGCCCAGCAGTGATGATATTAAAGAGTCTTCGTTAGATATTCCGAAAGAAACCCCATATGTCCAAAACATCGCTTTACTCTAAATTTGCTAAGGCTGCTAGCTGACAGAAATTCATCGTTGAATAACAAAGTCAGGATTTGCTCGGCTATGAATATTTTTAAACGTGCACGTACGCTATACATTCTGCATCGCCATGCTATTGGACATGATCTTTGGTCGAAAACTGTCGAAAAATTGGCCTTTTTGCAAGGCATGACGGCGGTTGAGAAAGCGCACTTGCGAGAACTGAGTACGCTATTTTTGTATGAAAAAAAGTTCTTTGGCGCTCAGGAGCTTTTGCTCACCGACGAGATGTGTTTGACAATCGCCATCCAGGCCTGCCTTCCGGTACTTGGGCTTGGGATTGGCTGTTTGTCAGGCTGGGCCGAAATCATCGTTTATCCGGGTGCGTTTCGGATAAGCAGAGACGAGACTGATGCAGCGGGAGTTGTACATCATCAGGAACAGGTGCTGATCGGGGAATCCTGGTCACGAGGACCGCTTATATTGTCATGGGACGATGTGGAGCGGGATATGCGGGAACAGTCCGGCCACAATGTCGTAATTCATGAAATCGCCCATAAGCTGGATATGCTAAACGGCAGTGCCAATGGTTATCCTCCTCTGCATTATGGAATGGACGTCACGCGGTGGACAGCTTCGCTGAGTACCGCCTATCAGTCATTGGTTCAACAAGTCGAGCATCGCCATCGCCCCTGGATTGATCCTTATGCCGCAACGAACCCGGCGGAGTTTTTCGCGGTCATCAGTGAATACTTTTTTTGTGCGCCTGAAACTCTACATACGCACTTTGCCGATGTTTACCAGCAACTTCAGCTTTATTATCGGCAAGATTCGTTGCGGCGTGTTCATTATAAGTAAACAATTTAATGGTTTTTCTGTTCGGTTGTGGGTCAGCCTGGGTCGATAGCCGATTCAACGACTGGCGATAGTCGGCCCAGACTGTGTCAAGTTGATGTTTTTGTCGATGAACTTGACCTAGGTCAGCTAGGATTTGAAGGTATAGAGCCTGCAACCACCGGAAGACCCACTTATCATCCCGCCATTCTCCTGAAAATTTACATCTACGGTTACCTGAACCGCATCCAATCCAGCCGACGACTTGAAAAAGAAGCGCAACGCAATGTCGAACTCATGTGGCTCACTGAGCGTCTGACCCCCGATTTTAAAACCATTGCTCGCTTCCGCAAAGAAAACGGCAAGGCGATA
>DATBQB010000065.1:0-273996 GCA_036561025.1 Methylobacter sp.
TGTTATAGAAGCCAACGATATAGTCTGTTACATCGCGAACTGCTTCTTGGTGATTGGCATAGTCTTGCCGCCAAACGCGCTCCATTTTCAGGTTCAGGAAGAACCGTTCCATCACGGCATTATCCCAGCAGTTGCCTTTACGGCTCATACTGCCTTGTAAACCATATTGATCCAATAAATTCCTATAGTCCTGACTGGCATATTGGCTGCCGCGGTCAGAATGAACGATCAGCCCCGGTGACGGTTGTCGCTGAGTAATGGCCATCTGCAAGGCAGTACACACCAACTCTGCCGGCATATTAGGCGCCATCGCCCAACCCACGATCTTGCGTGAAAACAAATCCAACACTGCGGCAAGATACAGCCAGCTGTTACGGACACGGATGTAGGTGATGTCCGCCACCCAAGCCTGATTGGCTGAGGGCTGTTCAAACTGGCGATTCAACACATTGTCGAACACCGGCAGGTCGTGTCGACTGTCGGTGGTATGGACAAACTTGCGCTGCCACACGGGTTTAAGCTGATGAGTGCGCATGAGGCTTCGTACGCGATAACGGCCGATACGAACTCCCTGCTTATTGAGCGCATCGCACAGCCGCCGACTGCCATAGCTCCGCCCCGATGCTTCGAACGCACTGCGCAGTTGGACTGTCGTTGGGCAGACGACGAGCTTAGGGCGCTGACTGCGTTGTCTAGCCGCATAATAGCCGGATCGACTGATTTCTAATACTCGGCAGCTCTGTTGAACAGGAATAGCCTTCTGTTGCAACTGTTGAACCAGCTGGTAGTTCATTTCAGTTCTCGGGCAAAGAAGGCTGAAGCCTTTTTTAAAATATCGTTATCCTGCCGTAGTTGACGAACTTCGGCTTCCAGTTGGCGGATGCGTTGCTGATCGACAGTGAGTGGCTTGCCGATGGCGGGCTGCCCCGTTTGTTCGGCCGTGACCTGTTTTAGCCAGCGACGCACTGCTGTTTCACCCAGATTCATGTCCTGGCAAACTTGGCTAATGCTCAGGCCTTGGTCTTTAATCATTTGTACCACTTGCAACTTGAAGTTAGCATCAAACGCTCGTCGTTTTTGATTCATAGTTGGATTTCCCTTGCTTTGGTTGAGTTATTTTATCAACCTATCGGGGTGTTCGTTTTTATTAGACCACTACACTTACTGAATGGTAGCCTCCTCTCATACATTCGTAACCATTTCGTTTGCGGTAGGGACTGAACGAGATATTGCTATTAGTGTTTCCGAATCGAATCTTCTTCATAACTTCCTCAAATGGACAATTGATTAACGATGTGCTCCCCAATTGCCAGTGAAGCTGTAGCGGCAGGACTTGGAGCGTTAAGGACATGCAAGGCGTCCTGACGGACTACCAGATGGAAATCATCCACTAAATCTCCTGTAGGCTTCATGGCTTGCGCACGGACGCCCGCGCTGCCAGGCACAAGGTCAGATGAGCGGATATCAGGCACAAGCCGTTGCAATGCACGGCAAAAGTGTACTTTGCTGAATGATTGGATCAGTTCCGTACATGCCATAGCAGGATATTTACGAAGAAAACGCCACAGTCCGGGGAAAAACAGCATATCCAGCATGTCGCGGCTATCAAATTTTGTTAACTGATAGCCTTCGCGAGCAAAGGCGAGAACTGCGTTCGGACCGGCCTCGACGCCACCTTGAATCATCCGTGTGAAATGAACCCCCAGAAACGGGAATTGTGGATTGGGTACGGGGTAAACCAGGTTTTTCACCAGATGCTGGGCCGCAGGTTTGAGATTATAGTATTCACCGCGAAATGGAACAATTCGTATATCTCGCTGCTCGCCCGCCTGCTTAGCCACGAGGTCGCAGTGCAATCCGGCGCAGTTGATCAGGAAGTCGGCATTGAATTCCGCTGTCTGCGTGGTAGCGACCCACGCACCGGCTTTGCGTTCGAGGCATGTTACTTTGGCGTCTGTGATAATACGGCCTCCTCGTTCTTGAATGCGGAAAGCCAGTCGATCACAGACCTGCCGGTAATCGACAATGCCTTCTTCCGGCACATGCACGGCGGCGAGACCGTTGACATGCGGTTCGATTTTTCGCATTTCGGTTGCTTCGATTTTTCGTAATCCTTGTAGTCCGTTGGCGATACCGCGCCGCAGTAATTCATTTAGTCTTGGCAGTTCTTCGGGGGTCACGACCACAACGAGTTTGCCGCAGATTTCATGGTCGATACCTTCCTCTCGGCAAAATTTTGTCATTTGCCGGATACCGGTTACGGCTAATTTCGCTTTGGCTGAGCCGGGCGCATAATAGAGGCCGGCGTGTAATACGCCGCTATTGTGCGTACTTTGGTGAGCACCGACAGCGGGCTCTTTCTCGAGCAAAGTGATGCTCGCTAAGGGGAATCGCTCCAGTAGCCGGTAAGCGGTTGCCAAACCAACCAAACCACCACCGACAATAAGAAAAGATTTTCGTGGGCTCATAGAGTCATGCTCAAAAGTTGTGGAGAAGGAGTGTCTGTGCCTACATATTCTTGACGGTCTTCAAGCGATTCTGATATGAAAAAACACTGAAGAAAACGAATTACCGGGCAATTAAATAGAGCGTGATCAATTCTATGTCTTTTCCCCTGACAGACGTTCATAACCATAAAGACCACCGTGCATTGGTTAGGACGAAAATAGCAATCAGCGCGTTAGTCGTCATATGGGCAATGACGGCGTCGCCAATTTGTCCGCGGCGGTAAAGAGCCCAAGCATAAGCCATCCCGGCTAGAGTCCCGGCAACCCATCGCTCATGCAATAATCCGAAAAGTACGGACGTAATCATGAACGAAAACCATGAGAACTGCCCGAGCGGAACATTTTCGAAGTCTTTCGCAATCAGCTTACGGGTTAAGTAACCGCGGAAGGCAAGTTCCTCGGCCAAAGGCACGGCGATTACCGACCCGAGCACACGGAAAACTAACCAGACTGCTGCGGACCCGCTGGTGAGTTCCGCCAAGCCTTGCGATAGCGCAGTCTGGCTGCTGTCAACATCCGGCTCTAATAATATCCAGATCATGAATACGGCTGTCCCGATTGCCGGTGCTTGCCAAGTCCAGCTCCAGCCCAGGCCAGTATAGGTTTTTCGGAAATAGTAAAGCACTACGGCGATAGCCACAACGCGTAGTGGATATAGCGTATCAAAGCCGCTGGAGGAAGCTGACGTCACCATGGAGGCGGCCATCAGAACCAATAAGGGAACGAGCAGGGCGGCGGCAAGAGTTTTTCCTGTTTTAACAACCGGAAAGTCCGGCTTGGTAACTGTAAAGAACTGCATCTGGTTCGACAGAGCAATTGCGCCGAGTGCAATTAGAGTAAAGGCTATCCAGCCTGCTTGCGCGTGAAAACCCCATGCCGCTATCTCAGGGGAAAAAGATGCTCCGATCGCAATCAGCATGGCGATGCGTACGGCGTTGGCTAACCAGATAGCTATTATCCCGAGAGGAAAAAGCCAGAAGGCTTGCGGAAAGCGTAGCTCTTTGCGGAATAGCCAAAGATAGATTGCAAGAAATAGGGCAACCAGGGAAATGCCTTCGATACCCGAACAGGCGTAGCTGATTTCAACTTGGAAATCGGCAGTGCCTAACACGAATCTCTCCGGCTGGTAGACAAGGTCGGAATAAAACCAGCCGAGCAGGAAATGGACGAGTTGCAAAGTAGGCATGGACAGAGAGTTCCAGAATTCTTTTTGACCAAGAGGGGCTTCTTGCCGAATGAGCATTCCTATGGCTATCCAAGCGCATATTCCCAGCAGACATCCAAAAAGCAATGACATATGTTCTTGGCGAACCAGCTGCACCCAAAAAAGACCTGGAGCTAGGGCGAGCAGCCATAATATTAGTGTTGCGCTTGCCAGCACAAACCAACCTGCAAACCAGGATTCCGAAAGATGGGCAGGATTGGTGGGGGCTTCAAAGATAAGTGCGGTGATAACCGCGAACGCAACGAAAGCAACGGCGTGGAGTGCCAGCCAATCCAACCAGCGATATTCACTCGACTGCTCCCGTAAATTGCTGAGAATGACCTTAAGCCTCGGACTGAAGATAAGCAGACAAGCGCACAAAATCCAGAGGCTTGCCGCCCATATCTCTTTCGAAAAATGGAACAGCCACGCTGACCAACTGGCATCATTCACTAAGAGGGAGGGCACTTCATACCCAGTGGTTATCGCTACCAGTTCGAGCGTCAGGATCGCCAGAAGCACTATCCAGCGAATAGCTAATCGCTTCGATGTTTCGAGCATGTTTACTCGTATCACATATTCAGAAATCATTCGCTACTCTCATTATGCTCAAGAAACGTTCAATTCGGGGTGCGTTAAACCTGTTTAAACTAATGAATATCAATAACTTGTCGGCTTTAAAGTATTAGGCGTTTTTTGCTCAAATTAGGTTAAATAAGGTAAGAAAAACCTGATCAGGCAACAATATTCTGGTGTTGCGAGACGGGAGTCGAATAGTCCTCTAAAGCGATAGGGCATATGTTGGCACAAAGCGTTTTTGCATAATGAAGATGCAGAGAGTCTATTGCGTACCCGGATTTATACCCTAAAATGGGAAAGCAGGATGATTAGGGGCGTCGTAAAGTTAGCGGCGCGTAATATTTTTGTTGCTTGTTTGGGATGCCCAAACAAGCGGCAAAATTAGCGAATCCCTGCTCCAGCTTTATTAGTCAACACCAAGTAATGTTAAGAACGTCGAGACCGATACCTTTCACCAGTTAGCAACAAAACGCCCGTTAGCAGAGCAATCGCACTGGTTCCGGATGCTGCATCAATTTCAGGCGCTTTTACCAGTCCATGTCCATGTCCATGTCCATTTTCATTTCCGTGTCTAAACCAATGTCCATGTCCGTGTCTAAACCAATGTCCAAACCAATGTCCATGTTCATGCCAAGCTGTATGTGGTTTACTCTCTCCTCCACGTTCAGCCCAGGCAGAACTCGTTGTTAATAACATAACCGTTGCGACAGCTAATAATATTTTTTGAACTTTCATATATGATGATTACCTCGCGTTCTATCCTGCTTATAAAGAAAAAGAAAAAACCGAACTGCCGTATGTAACTTAATAATGTTGCTATTGGGCTATTGGGCTTTTTCAGGATTTATGACCCTTACCCTTCCGTCGCAATTTTTCAATGGGTTTGGCTTTAAATTGGCCAATATATCCCAGTCAAGCTCAAGCTTTAAGTCAATGAATGACACATACCGAACCCCAATCCATAAACTTAAATAAAACCATTGGAACAGCGGAAGCAGAATCATATTAGAGAATGAAGCTCATCTATACAATTCGTGGAAATACCTAGGAGACTGTTCAAGAATAGAAAAATAAAACGCAACATATAGCGCTTGTCTTAATTTATAAACTACATGTTGTATATAAATATCTAACGCTATTCCCGGATAGATTTCTAGAAAGGTACTTTTTTTCATTATGTGAAAGCCGATATAGTCAGCCCCGCCAATAACCACAATCATAAGATTTATCTAATTAACAGTAACAAAAATGCCGAACACCAGTCAAAGCCGCCAAACCCGGATACCGGCCTGCTCCAGGCTGGCCTGATCAAAACACGCCTTGACATCGATAAAACAACCGCCCTTGATCAGTTTTTTCTGGAAATCATCTGCAGCGATGGATGTCAGCTGCTTGTGGGAGACCGTTGCCACTATCGCGTCGGCGCGAGGCAGTTCGTCCCAATCGAGAAGTTTAACATCGTATTCGTGCAGCGCTTCTTCCGGATCGGCATAGGGATCATGCACAAACACCTCAATACCATAGCTCTTGAGTTCATTGATTACGTCTGCCGTCTTGGAATTGCGTAGATCGGCGCAGTTTTCCTTGAATGTAAGGCCGAGCACATTCACTCGTGCACTTTTGATGTAACTGCCTGAAGCAATCATGTTCTTGACCGTTTGTTCGGCGATAAATTTACCCATACCATCGTTAATACGGCGTCCGGCTAAAATCACCTGCGGATGATAACCCAACATCTCAGCCTTGTGCGTAAGATAATAAGGGTCTACGCCGATACAGTGTCCTCCCACTAAGCCGGGATTAAACTTAAGAAAGTTCCATTTGGTACCGGCCGCTTTAAGTACCTCGTTCGTATCAATATCCAATTTATCAAAAATTATGGCTAACTCGTTCATTAAGGCGATATTGAGGTCGCGCTGCGTGTTCTCAATTACCTTGCACGCTTCCGCCGCCTTGATTGAAGAAGCTCGATATACGCCGGGCTCCACGATGCTTTCATAGAGTGCAGCAACTTTTTCCAGCGTGGCCGGCGTATCGCCGGAAACCACTTTGAGAATTTTTGTCAATGTATGCTCGCGGTCGCCAGGGTTGATACGCTCGGGGGAATATCCCACAAAGAAATCTTCTTTCCACTTCATGCCGGATTCGCGCTCCAATACGGGGATGCAGACTTCCTCGGTTGCGCCCGGATATACCGTGGATTCATACACCACAATGACACCTTTCTTCATATTCTGGGCGGCATTGCGGCTGGCGCCTATTAACGGGGAAAAATCCGGGATATGCGCCTCATTCACTGGCGTGGGCACGGCGATGATGATGATATCCGCCTCGGCCAAACACTTAGGGTCAGCCGAATACTCGGCATGTACCGCAGCGCGCATTTCCTCATCGGGTAACTCACGGGAAGGATCAACGCCACGCCGACAGGATTCTACTTTGGACTCATGAATATCGAAACCGATAGTGCGCGAATGCTTGCCGAACTCAATGACAAGCGGGAGACCAACATAACCGAGACCGAGAATTGCAACAGTAGTCATTTAATTATTACTCCTAGTAATTCTTACATTGCCTTTGCCAAACGGCAAAGATGATTCTTTAGATGGTAGATCGATAAAGAGATGATCAGAAAAAGTAGAACACGCAACTTATAACTAAAGTTCCGAGGTTAAATAAACAAACCAATCAATGATCAGTAAGGAAATATTAATCCTATGAGAGGGTGTAAATAAATACGTGTAACCGCTTATTTTCAGAACCATACAATACGGTCTACTTCCGTAAGGGAGAAAATGAACGATCTGAGCTGATTTCAGTAATGCAAGAATTAGGGTGAGGCTTGAAATCCCCAAGCGATCTGCTCAAGCTAAGTCGAGAACTATTAAAAATTACTATGGGTATAACACCGGCAACAGCCGCAATGACTACAACTATAAACCCTGAAGAGCGAGCATGGTACGATTGAGGCTGCACACCTCGTGATCGTAACGCTAGCTTCGAGCCAGTGCTGGTGGCGAAAAATCAAACGCTGCTGAAAAAATTCGACGATCAAATTCCGCTGTTTATCTTATTATGAAAAATTGACAGTAGCATCTCAAGCTTCGACTCAAAAGAATCCAAGCCAGCTGGCCAGCCATAGCTCCCTTCATACCAATGAACCCACATAGAAAATAAAGCGCAAACCATGAATACAAATATTACCCTTTCCATGTCTATAAATGGTTTATTTTGTACAACTGAATCGCTTAACGCAGTTTTGTAAGTATTGAATTCGTTGTAACCAGAAGGCGTAAGACGGAGCCACTGTAGTGATTTTAGTATTGGGCGTGGAATCCTATCCAGTGACATGAGATTGAGGAAAACTTGAATCGAGTAAACGCTGCTCAGTAAAACAGCCAGTGTGCCTATTCCCATCGCCAACAAGGGTGGCAATGCATAGTAGCTGCAGAAAACGACTCCGATCAAAGCAAGATAGAGAAAGCTTGTTTGCAAGTTTGCGCTGGACCAGAGAAAACCGCTAAGTCGCCGGGTAAATACGTAGACTATAAGCACATGAAAAACATACGACCCAAAAAACGCGATACCGGCCCCTTTCAAACCGAAAAAATCGACACACGCCCACGCAAGGCCAAGATAGACAACAGTCCATGCCAGTTCTGAAAATATCAGAAGGTTTTGCACGTTTTTTGCGACGATAATGAAGCCCATCGGCCAGGAAATCACGCGAAGGGTCATTCCCAGACATAACCAGCGCAAAATCTCCACAGCACCTTCGAATTTAGGAGAGTAGAAGAGCGCGATGACCAATGGTGCAAATGTCAGTGTTGCTATTATACCTGGCCCTGCTAACAACATACTGACATGGGCCTGTTCATTCACCACACGGTTGCACTCGGCATTATCCTTGGCGATAGCGGTTAACCGGGGATAGAAGTCTGCTCCCATAGACTGCAAAATAAAGCCGATATAGAGTCCACCCAGTGCCCAGGCAGATTGGTACAATCCAGCTGCGTCGAAACCGACCTTGCGAACGACTATGAGGCGCACCGCATAGGCGGCCCCTGACATTAATAGCCCGCTGGCCATGAATGCGAAACCGAGCTTCAACAGAGCGGCTGCTTCCTGCCCCACTTGGGCAGTCGACATTGAAGGCATTTGTATATGTATTTTCCGGCTGTACCACCATGATGTGAGAATACCCATTGCGGCAATAAGTACAAGCGATAGCGCCAAGCCCTCTTCGCGGAGAAAATATACCACCAGGATACTGATGAATGTGCCGAAGAGGGTGCCCAATATTCCCATCTTAGCCATATCAGAGATACGCCGCATGCCTTGTATTAATGCGCCCTGACCTGCGGACACTAAATTGAAAAACACAGCAATTGAAAGCAGCGTTACAGCAGTGGCGTGTTGGTCATTGCCAAAAGTCAAGGTTGACACCGGCCCGGAAAACCCGATAAGAAAAACAGCGCCAAGTACTCCGAGAAAGATCGATATTCGTCGCAGCACTGCGGTAGTTTGTGCGATCTTCTCTGTGTCGCCCGAACCTACTGCCTCGGCAATCTGCCGCACCCCACTGCTGTTAATGCCCATTCCGGCAATGCTAATGGTAAGTTCGGTAATCGATCCGTACAGGCCCATCAGTCCGATCCCGGACGGACCCAGCAACATTGCCATAGCCTTGGTACGAACGATGCCAATGGCGATGTTCAGCATTGACGAGCTGCCGATTAACGCTGAAGACTTTAAAATCTGTCCGTAGGTATGCCTTTTAGTCATGATAACTCCTCATTAGCAAGATGCTTCAGCCGAACAAAGCCAAGCATCGGATTGGGGATTGATAACTATTGTTCCGAGAATAAGGTGCTTGCAAGACCAAGATCGGTTTTTAGCTCCACCTGCAAGTTATTGATCCACATAAAGCGGCAAATATTTAGGTTTGCCTCTATTTCCAGATTAGCCGTACATAGAGCCTCGATACCAAGCTGTTGGAAAAACTTAGGTATCGACAGCCCTAATTTAAATTGCATGAGATTCATCGACATGGCACATCCTTAAAATGGATTGGGTTCCAGCGTAAATTCTTTCGAAAAACATAATGTGAAAGCTGTCAAAGACACGCGGGGCACGACTTCACGACTTATAGAATCATATTTGTGTGCATTAGCATTAGTTAGTTGCCGTTCATGGAGCTGATACGTGAAGAGCCCGATATCACCGAGTTAGACGCTATATATCCGAAGACACAAAGACTATGTAATTGTTGTCGTGCTGTCTTGCCACAATAAAAAATGAGCCGTAACCGAATCCTTTTTGTTGACTATTCGCGCCATTTCCCTCCGCTTTTTCGTCACCGCTAACCCCTAAAAAAGCGATGTTGAAGATCAGATTGGAACGTAACCCAATCCTGCTCAAACGGGGCATCCTGATTTGGCTCGCCTGATAAGTAAAGTAATTTCAACAAATTACCTAACGACATCTTAGCTGTAAATAGCGCCCAATACCTATGTACTACTACCTACGTAAAAATATGTAAGTAATAGTACGTATTTTTAAGCAAACATTAATATTTCAGCTATATTCTTTAATCGAGTCATATGGAAATTATTTCACACAAATAAGAGGGAAGGACTTCACGATTTTTGTAATTTTTTCAATATAATTCAATTGGATATAAAAATAGACATCAAGTGTCTCATAAATTAATGGTTTATGTAGTTAGAACGAGTATTTTCAAACATAGGTAAATATACGTAAGTAATATTACGTATATTTAAGCAAACGTTAATGTTTCAGCAATACACTCTAGCTGGTCTATATAGAAATTATTTCGCATTAATTAATGGATGTGGCTTCACTGTTTTTGCAATTTTTTCCATATAACTCATTGGATATAAAAATAGACATCGAGTGTCTCGTAAATTAACGGTTTTATGTATTAGAGGTAATATTGTGAATAAATCGACTAAATTGGTATTTTTGTTTTCTCCGGCCTTGACCTGCTTTTCAGAAGGGGCCTTTAACTTGTCTCAGATCCATAGGATTTCCTCTTATATCTTTAAGTCCCATTAAGAGGGTTAGGGAATTTATTATGAAAAACTATCTTATAAACATCTCCTTGCGCGAGCTGTTCACTCACTTTTTGTTGGTCGGACTCGCTTTGTTTTTATTCAGTGGCAATTTATTTGCGGGAGGTGCAAATCTCGCATGGGATGCCAGCACCTCATCCAATGTAGGGGGCTATAAAGTATCTTACGGTCAAACCAGCGGCAGTTACACCTCAACCATTGATGTAGGTAACACGACTACTTACGCGGTATCGGGTCTACAAGGGGGGACCAAATACTATTTCGCTGTGAAAGCCTATGATTCGGCCAGGACCACCGAGAGCGTTTATTCCAATGAGACCAATTTGACAGTACCTGTCACGACAGCATTAACAGCGGACTTTACAGCGAGTACAACCAGCGGTGTCGCGGGGTTGGCGGTGAATTTCACGCCTGTCACGACTGGGACAGTTACGAGCTGGACATGGGCTTTTCCCGGTTCATACACGCCTTCCGTGACGAACACAACGGCTAAAGTTACCACAGCGACTTATCCAACTGCGGGAACGTATAGTGTCAGCCTGACGGCAACCGGACCCAGCGGAAGCGTCACCAAGACCTATCCGAACCTGATTAACGTGACGGCTCCAGCCACAGGAGGAACTACAGGAGGAACTACAGGAGGAACTACAGGAGGAACAACTACGGGTACAAGTAATACCGGCCTGGTGGCAGCCTATGGATTTGATGAGGGTAGTGGTACAACTGTTGCCGATGCTTCGGGAAAAGGTAACCATGGCACTATTAGTAATGCAGTCAGGATAACCAACGGCCATAGTGGAAATGCGCTGCAATTTAATGGTACGAATGCCACGGTCACAGTCAAAGACAGCGCATCGCTGGATCTTTCAACCAGTATGACTCTTGAGGCATGGGTATATCCAACGTCCCTGACCACCGGTGGAAAAACTGTAATCTTGAAGGAACAATCCGGAGGCGCGGTCTATAACCTCTATGCCAATGAGGATGCCAATGTACCTATTTCTTCTTTCAATAATGGAAGTTACCGTGTCATATCAGGTCCTAACCAGTTGCAGGTAAATCAGTGGGCACATCTTGTGTCAACCTATGATGGACAATATCAGCGGCTTTATGTGAATGGCGTCCAAGTTGCCCAGCAAGCACAGAATGGCTTGATTCAACAATCCACAGGCGTATTGCGCATCGGAGGAAACAGTGTTTGGGGTGAATATTTCAATGGTTATATCGATGAGGTGCGTATTTACAATCGAGCTTTGACCGCAACAGAAGTCACTTACAACTTAAAGACTGCAATCAGCGTTTCAAATCCACAGCAGTTTGTTATGGGCGACAAGACCAAAGAACCTTGGGTTGATTACAAACCGCAGGGCACAGCACAAGCATACCAGACGACACCACAGAAGACTGGCGTAGTAACCTCTGTGCAGGTTTATCTGGATGCAAGTTCAACAGCAACGGAACTGGTTGCCGGTGTCTATAAGGACTATTATGGTCATCCCGGAGGGCTTATCGCTAAAGGAAAATCGATTACGCTAAAACCTGGCGCATGGAACTCGGTATCGATTCCTGTCGCCTATGTTACTGCTGGACAACCTTATTGGATTGCGATACTAGGGACAACAGGGCAAGTTGGATTCCTTGAGCTATTGGGATCGGGAACAGGTTTGATGGAATCGAGTGCTTCGACTACATTAACGAGCCTGCCTTGGACATGGACTGGCACGGCATATAAAGCCAATTCGGATATGTCAGTCTTTGGCAATGGCTATTGATCGGACCACTGACTGATTAAACGGCGTACCGAAGGAACCGGCATCGCATTGGGCGATGCCGGCATTCCCCGTCACCTTTGAACCTAAGTAGGCGATCCGGTGCCGGTGCGGGGCTTGCATGGAGCTGCATCCGTCCGCGCTTGCCGTTTATCATGTTTGTATAAACTGATGCAGAATGAGGAGAAACATATGAAGAGTACGAATCAAAGTCGAGGCTTTCATTGGCCTGCCTTAGTATTCACCATGACTATGGTGTCTCAGGCACAGGCGGCTGAATATTTCGTCGATCAAAACAATCCTAGTGCCAACGATCAAAACACCGGCACATCAAGCAGTCCATGGAAAACGATCACCAAGGCGAACCAGACCTTAGCGGCTGGGGACACTGTATATATTAAGGCGGGAACCTATAATTCATACATTGCCCCAGCCAGGTCGGGCACAGCAGCAATGCGCATAACCTACAAAAACTACGGCACCGATACGGTTGCTGTACAGAATGCCGCCTATGGGATTCTACTTGACGGCAAGTCTTACATTACAGTGCAAGGAATTAACTTTTCCAACTTAGACCGTTTCATGTATCTTCAAAACGGAGCAAACCATAATATTATTGCTTACAGCAATTTCGATTATGGGCGTAGCAACGCTTGGACGGGCTCAATAATCTATAAAAACTCTTCTTATAACTGGATTCACCATTCCAGATTTTCGAACTATGGTGGATGCATGGCGGGGTACGGATCAGGGAGCGACCAGGGCACAACCTTGGATATAGGTGACGAAGAAAGTGGAACTGACGCTTCCAGTTACAACGTGATTGAGGACAGCACTTTATATCATGGCGGGCATCATGTTATGGGCGTCTTTAGCAGGTATAACACGATAAGGAACAATTACCTGCACAATGAAGAATGGTCGAATGGCAGGGGACAACGTAACCTTTATTTGCAAGGCAACGAGGTTAGCAGCGGCTATACCTTATTCGAAGGCAATCGCTTCGGTTATTCCTCCAAGACTTGCAACAATGCAAATCCGACGACTTTCAATGTGAAGATGACGACGAGTTATAACATATTCAGATATAACAAGATTTATCACAGTGTTGCAACCGGTTTTGGCACGGATAGCTATGTTAGTCAGGGAAGCCAGTACTCCACTGGTTCAAATAACAAGGTCTATAACAATACGATTTTTAACTCCGGTTACAACATCGATCCTGCTTATAAGGGAAACTCGGAAGACACGGCAATCTGGTTTGCCAATTCCGTGAATACCGGGAACTTGGTAAAGAATAATCTCTATTCTTCAAATGCGCATGTTCAGACCGGCTATATTGCTAATCAAACCTTTGCCAACAATTGGAATGGCGATGTGCAAGGCGACCCGAAATTCGTAAGCGCCAGCACCACTCCACCTACTGATAGGACTAATGCAACATTACCTAACTTAGACTTGCAGTCAGGTAGTCCGGTTATAGACAAAGGTGGCGCTTTGACAACAGTTACGTTGCCGACAGGCTCCGGCACTTCAATTACCGTATCCAATGCTAGTTATTTTCAAGATGGTACCTATGGCCCACCGGGGGTCATACAGGCCGATTGGATAGCGGTTGGAACGGTAACAAATCTGGTGCAAATTAAATCAATCGTAGGGAATACTATCAACCTTGCTAACTCAATAAATTGGACGAATGGTGATTCAGTTTGGCTCTACAAAAAGTCTGATGGAGCAAGAGTTTTATTTGGCAGCGCCCCAGATGCAGGAGCATATGAATTTGCCCAAGGAAATGTGCTGTTAGCACCAACAAATTTGCGAGTTATCCCTTAAATGAAGCGAGATAAGTGTAAACAAATATCTTTCTTAATCGAAAAACCAAGAGTAATTAACATGAACACAGTTACAAAAATTTTTGCTTTATCTATAGCCTCTTCAGTGGGCATCTTCGCCTCTATTGCGGAGACTCACGCTGCCAATGTTTCGGCTGCGAGTTGTTCCTATTCCGATGTATCCAGCGCAGTTACCTCAGCTGCCGTTGGTGATACGATCACAGTACCTGCCGGGTCATGCACTTGGAGCAGTACCTTAAACATAAATAAAGGAATCAGTCTTATTGGCGCGGGAGTGGGGAAAACGGTTATTACCAGTAGTGCATCCGGTTTCTTAATATCTTATATGCCGGCATCACCATCAACCAATGCACTATTCAGAGTGTCCGGATTTACATTTGATCTCGGGGGCGGTAGTCGTAGCGGCATCGATATGAGATCCGGTAATACTCTTGTTTTGCAAACCAAAGTTCGAATAGATAACAACCGCTTTCAAAACATTGCGCAAGGTACGACACAATATATGTTCATACACACCGCAGGAATAAGAGGGGTAGTTGATAATAACTATTTCACATCAGCCACCTATATGGCACGGGCGAATGGAAACTTTGATCCAGGGCAAAGCTTCTGGAATAACCACGAGGGGGTCGTTTTCGGCCAAGCCGACAATAATCTATGGTTTGAGGACAATGTAATCAACGTCGAAGCCGGTGGAGGGGTAGTCGATTGTATAGAGGGATTGAGATATGCATTCAGATACAACACGATAAACGTGCCAACCGGAAATCAGATGTTTGATTTGCATGGCAATAATGGGCCTGGCGATACTTCCTGTTTTGGCGGTGAGCTGTACGGGAACAATATGGTCGGCGGTACATCGGGCCAATTTCTGGATCAAAGAGGCGGAAGATTTTTTGTCTTTAATAATAATTTTGCCGGAAGTGGTTGGAACATAAATGTAAGAGAAGAGCAAGACGATAACCAAACCCCGTTGGGAACTTATGTCGGCCCCGGTACACGGTATCCTCAGCATGTCAGTGGCACCTACAACTGGGGTAACCGCGCCAATCTTACAGGTTCTTTAGTTCCAACTGTCAAGGGCAGCAATTGCATCGGTTCTGTTTGTTATAACACACCAATGCCGGTGGCGGGGCAAGATTTCTTTACGGAATCAACATCCACCGGAATTAGTTGCGGAACGCTCGCAAATCGTCCGTCTTCTTGTACTACAAATCAAGGATATTGGGCTACTAACCAATCCTGTACTAACCTGACCGGGATGGTCGGTGCTAATCCAGCGACTCCTATTGCCGGAACTCTTTATACATGTAAAACGACCAATACTTGGGATTCAGGTCATGTACCGTTACCTTATCCACATCCTTTGAGAGGAACAGTAAGTGCTCCTTCGGCAGTGCCGAATGCGCCATTCCTGCATCTTCCGATTTATGTTCAGTGATAGCGGTAATTAGTGTAATGTCCTAACGACCCCGGTGTTTCGTTAGTTTTTGTAAATCATGTAATACCGAAAATGTAGCACGCCATCGATCTAGTAAATAGATCGATGGTCTTATCAGATTCCGATGCTGGCATGACACATAGTCACAGAAAACCAAGCGTAATACGGTAACGCTGTCATGAGAACCGGTCAGAACTGAAAGTAAATGAAAGGGGCAGAGTCGGTTGCACCTAGAGAAACAATACATACGAAGAAAGTTGTAAAGCTTAAAACGCGGATAGGAACACTCCGCAGCGGCATCTGCTCCGCCCAGTTCCTGTCTTTGTTTACCACTAGGTGCGCCGCAACCATCACGGCCAATGCCGGGAGTATGTAAGGCGAAACCACTTGGATGCCGTCCTGGTTCCAAGTCATCATCCGATCCAGGTAGATCCACGCGCTATCCCAGCTCTGTGCTCGAAAGAAGATCCAGCCCACCAGTACCACACTTAGCGTCATGAGGCGCGAAATGAGACTCCAGATAAACTGAAAGACTGCGTTGTCATTCATTGATGCGGATGGCTCCCACCACTTCCAAGCCCGGTGAATTGCTAGTGCCGCTCCGTGGAGTCCTCCCCAGAAGACGAAATTCCAGCTGGCGCCATGCCATAGGCCGCACAGCAGCATGGTCACCATTAAGTTCACATATGTACGTTCCGTACCCTTGCGATTCCCGCCCAAAGCGATATAGAGGTAATCACGGAACCAGGAGGAGAGAGAGA
This sequence comes from Methylobacter sp., assembly GCA_036561025.1. Lineage (GTDB taxonomy): Bacteria > Pseudomonadota > Gammaproteobacteria > Methylococcales > Methylomonadaceae > Methylobacter_A. The sequence continues at coordinate 16,210 of DATBQB010000065.1, forward strand.
TATGCCACCGACGCCAGAATTCGGTGATGCTCAGGGCGCTGTATGGCATCTGGAAGTTCTCCATGAACCGAAAGCCCATCATGCGTGCGCAACCAATCGCCATATCGGAGTAACCAGAGAAATCGCAGTAGATTTGAATGGCATAACCCAGGGCTCCCTGTAGCAAGGTGAGGCCATCATAGTTTCCGGGATTGGCAAAGATCAAATCGACATTTGGCGCGATCTGATCAGAAATGACAAGTTTCTTTGCCGCGCCTATAGCAAATTGGGTAAGGCCTGTCTCAAATTCCACTGTAGTGGCACGGACACGGCGCGCAAACTGCGGGAGCAAATCGGCAGCCCGATTAATTGGGCCGGCTAGGAGCTGTGGAAAGAACGCTACGAACAGAAGGAAATCTCGAAGGCTATGAGAAGCCGGAATATTCCGACGATAGGTTTCAATGGTGTAGGTCATGCTCTGAAACGTAAAGAATGAGATGCCTACAGGTAAAAGAATGTCATAGTGCTGGTGCTGCACGTCGAATCCTAGCGCGTTGAGGCCCCAGCCTACGTTTTCCATCAAGAAGTTTGTGTATTTAAAGAAGCCCAGCACCCCTAGGTTTACCACGATGCTAACTATGAGTAGGAGCTTGCGTTTGCTCTGGTTCTCGATGCGGCTCAACCCGATGCCGACGAAATAATCAATAAGAGAAGTAAACAAAATCAACAAAGCACACGGAACGCTCCAGCTCATGTAAAAGAGATAGCTCGCTATCAAGAGAAACCACTTTTCTAAGCTAAAGTCGCGTAGACAACTTCGAATCAGTAGCACCGCTGCAAAAAACAAAACAAACTCGAAAGAAGTGAAAATCATGGTCGGCTCAATGGGTTGTTCAATTGGGTCAGGAAGGCAGCGGTCGCAATCCGTTGCCCATACATGTTGAGATGGACTAAATCTGAGAACAAGCGGTCGTCTTCGAGGGCAGGGAGGCGGTCCAAGCGTATCAACTTAGTCTGTGGGCTGAGATGTTGAAGCTCAGCTAGGGTCTCTTCGAATTCCTGTCTTACCTGCGGAGCCAGGAATTCTTTTTGATAAATTGGAGATACGGGCATCACTACCATTATCACCGGGCCTTGATGCTCAGACTGTACCAACAAACGCCCAAGCGCGGCTTTCTTGGTACCGTTGAACCAATGCTTGCCCTGAAATCCCGTACGCATCAAAACTAATCGCCGCTGCATTCGAGCGGGAGACCAGTCGCTCACCTTTTCCACGACCTCCGACGCTTTCGTAGTGCCTAACTTCGGGGCGTCAATTTCCTTCATGCCGGCCACGCCGCTAGCCAGCTCATTGAATTTCGCCCTGATCCCTACCATGACCCCGTCGGACCGGCCTACGGTAGGGAAAAGTCTTCTTACAAACATTTGAGGATATTGGCTCAGGATCCTTTTGCACAATTGCCGATCAGGACCGCAGTATTGTAAATCTCGGATAGTTTGTTCTAGCGACACAATGTCGGCGCGGAAATCGCATAGCCAATACTCGTTCAGATCATATGGGGAAACGACGATGATGGCACGGTTTAACTGAGATGAACGCTGATGTTCCACTTCCCACTCGGCAGGAGATGAGCCAGGCGTGATCCAGCTCTCGATGGGGCTGCCCAATACTGCGGAAATCTGCCCCCAATCTAGCCCATCCCAGGCAATGGAGGAACCGTGTAAGATAGTCAGCGCTTTCAAGTCTTGCGCTCCATAATGACGGTAACCGCCATGCGCGGATCTGATCCCCACCCAGCTAATCATGGCATGACTTGCAACGGAGGCAATCACCACCGCCATACACAGAATTAACGCTAATTTAAGCCATGGCTTCATCAGAAAAAACTCCTGTTCACGAAAATTTAAAGTTTTCGGATTTATTGTGGTCTGCAAGTTTTTCGCAAGACATCGTCTGACTATGCACAATACTCATCTCAGATGAAAAACTAATTGAACATTTGCTTTAAGAATCGAACGGCATCGTAATTCCCGTATGTTCTCGCTCTAAAAACCCATCCAGGCATAGCTGCGTAAGTAATCTCCCTGTGCAACAAATACGGATCCGCACTAACGCTGTTGAAACCAGATACTGTGGTCACCGCCCCTCTGTATCCATTTTTATACAAAACTTCTGTAAGCTTTATCTCCGGATTCTGGTGTATCCCAAAAGGGTAGGCAAAGTATTCAACCTTTCTACCGGTTATCCTTTCCAATTTCATTTTATCTTCAGCAATTTCATATATCAGTCGATCGCTGTCTCGAAGTTCCGCTAGATTGTAGTGATTTAAGCTATGTCCGCCGACAGTAAATCCTTGTTCAACGAGATTTCTTACGTCTTCTGCGCTTAAACCACCTGTTATGCTCTGAGGAGACAGTTTTAGGAGCAGTTTTGAACGCATAAAGTCGGATTCATCTTCCTTAGAAAGCCCGATAAAACCGCTCGATACGAAAAAAATCGCAGGCAATTCCAGAGCCTTAAGAATGGGGGCGGCGTTGGTTACCCAACTCTTATACCCGTCGTCAAAAGTGATGACTACGTTGATTTTTTTCGAAGATAATCTGCCTGAGAAAAAGTCATCAAGGCTCACTACATTGGTATTTTGTTTCAAGAAACGCAGATTAGCGTTGAAACATTCTATTGCCTCAGGCGGAACGTCATGAAACATCACGAACCTAGCGACGGTCTTATTCTGCAAGCGGAGAATAAAGTTTCTGATTCTGGAATAACCTAAGTAGTAAAACAATAAAACACTGAAATCCTGTCTGCGTATCAACATAGTTCTAGTCTTCGAGTGGATGTTAAAAGTGATTTAATTTTTCGAACATACGAAGCGAATAATCTCACGCGCCGCATTACCGCACTTTTCGTGGTTCCCCGCAGGGTAAGCAGTAGCCGTCGATGAGAGCTCACGAGACAATAGGATACGGTTTCCCGGCTATGCCAAACTTTTCGATGCCTGCTCGTCTGTAACCGGCTGGGAGAACATGTCTACCGATAATGCGTATATCGATAATAAAAGCATTTCAGCCGCTTAAGAGAGTGTCGATTAAATACCCCCCCGTCAATATTCGCAACAAATCAACATACAATAAGCAGCGTTAATGTGAAGATTTGGAGTATTCAACACTGACTAGAGTATTTCCTCCCACGGTTTAAAAATACAATATTTGGAACTTAAAATGCTATACGCATGATTACTAGGGGAGGGCAGATTAAATTTCCAATACGACTTAATACGCCTATCGTTACGGAAGCGCTTCCCTAAAGGCAAAACGCATTTTGATAGGGCGAAAAGCGATCCTTAACCATCAAGTTGCTCAAATTCGCTAAACCTGGTCACTACGCCACCAAGCTGCGCGCCAGCGAGCATCCTTGAACTCCATGATTTCAGAATCAACGTTTGGTAGAGACAGTACTTGAGGATCCAGGTTTGCCATTTCCCCGGCGAAATAGGTCACAAAATTATTGCGGCTAATTGCTTGCATTCGCCGCAAAACTTTAGGCATATCGTGCATATAATATAAAACCTCATTAGCTACTACCAAGTCAAACGGCGCCAAGGCATCGACCTCTTCGGAGAAAATGTCTCCAACCAAGAATTCATCCTGCGGACATCTACTCTGGGCTCGTTCTACCGCCCTGGCGCTGACATCTAACCCGACCATGCGGTCACAGACCTGCCTTAAATGGAGCGACTGGTGACCTTCGCCACAGCCGATCTCAAGAAGGGAGCCTACCCGGCCAAATTTTTCCATTATGAGTCTGTTGGTTTCTGCAAAGCGGTATCCCTCGCTAGGCGAGGACATACGCCATGGATCATCTACCAAATAAAACGCATTTATTTTCTTATAGTTATTGCTGTAGCGGACGCCACGCAACACTAACCGCATCCAGTTTTTTTTTAGTTTATCGACAAGCGTTTGCGAAAGTTTCATAAATAAACAGGCTCCTCTGACAAGGGTTGCTGGAAAGCGATTTGACTAGCGCTTCCCTATAGTAAAACAACAAAATACTGCTTTCTGCGTCAACGTATCAACGGTGATTCACACTTTGAATCGATGCCGCAGTTGTTTTCTTCTTCCGTGAATATGGAAGAAATTTTGTATTGCGAGTACTCGTCCTTATAGGGGTGATTTCCGGTGTGCGTGAAGTTGCGGTCGTAGACGAAACTGTCAGAAAGAGCAAAACAGCCGTCAATTGGCTCGTAAATGAATTAATCGAAGATTCGGCCATATTGTGAATCAGCGCCATTAAGAAAAAACAAATTTGGAAGCTGGCCCAATCGAAGTCGTGGCCTAGTTTCCTTTGGGCCTTCCGACAAGATGACAGCAGGAACATTACGAAAAACAGTAGCCCGGCAAAGCCAAAATCCAGCACTACCTCCAGATATCCATTGTGGGCTTCACAAATTTTCTCCATTTCGCGATCCGTTGGGGAGCAATAACTTCCTAGGCCGCTTCCGAAAATGGGTTGCCGCATCACCAGCGGAACAAGTGCCTCCCAAATTTCAGTTCGCCCTGTCAGGGTCGAGTCCCTGCCAAGGGTAGACGCAAAACCCGACACAGCCGATCCGCCTATGAACGGCTGGAGAACTCCAATACTTATAATAGCAGCCATTATTACAGTCAAAGTATTCGCCCCTAAGTTTATCCGGCGTTTTTTCATCAATAGCATGATAAAAAAAGCGCCTAATCCTGCACTCAGCGAAGCAACTGCTGTTGCAGAGTACTGACCTTCAGGTCCGCTCATGATGTAAAGCGTTAAAGCCAGTATCGACAAATCGGCAAGTGTCTGGTGTTTGTCGGCAGGCATATCTCTTCCTTGCCATCTCTGAAGGAGTGTCCAGATGAGGAAAAAAACAGCGGTAAGGCACAGCCGTCCAAGACTATTCTTTTGCAAAGTGGCGCCTATCCACATCATTCCGCCTTGATTACGAAACTGAACGCCATATTCAGGAAAATATTTGATGAGTATTATCGAGAAGGGAATAAGTATATATATAGTTCTCTTGAATAGGCTCTGCATGGCCTGACGCGGATCCTGTTCACTAAGAACTAGAAATGCCATAAGGACTGCAATCAGTTCTCTGATCCAACGTTTAAAGGAAATAAACGGGATGTCGGACCAAAGGACGCTACAGAACATATAACCTATCAGTAAACATAGCCATATATTTCCTTTCATGGCGCGGGACCAATTAAAGCTTCTTGACTCCAGTATTAACAGGCTCAAGCAGAAAAGTGCAATCAGGAATAATTGGTCCAATAGGCTTCCTGCTTCCCCCCCACCTCCGGATTGAAACCAAGTGCCTAAAGGCTTACTGGCGATGATGAGCATCCAACTGGTCGGTACCCACAAAGCTCGGGATACCTGGGGTGACTGTTTACGCTCCATCCGAAGCAGGAAGAGCACGAATACAGTGCAGATGAGTAGCGCGAGTTTTGGCGGCATAGGTGCTCGTTATGTCTAATTCGCTAAGACGGGTAAAGGAGGTACATGTAACTCAACTTGTGTCATTTTGTTAGCTCTGTAGCCTTGATCTGCATGAAGATGTCATCCATGATCTTTGATGTTAGAAGTATTTCCCTATATGAGAGTGGCAACGGCGTATTGCTGACAATTGAGCCATAGAAAGACTCTATTAATGTTTTTAAGGCCGCGTCATTGGGTAGGTGGAAATCTTTGGTTATGAACTTCCCAGCGTTTCCGGCGAAATTTGCAAGGTACTGCTTCGCGTAGCCAAACGGCGGGACAAAATATCTTAAGTAACTTTTATATTCCGTATTGCCAACCTTTATCAGAATTTGATGGTCATCATCGACAATCAGAGAGTTTTTCGGACCGTATAAGCGAAGTTGATGCGGTACCGGTTTTATCTGGGAAGAGAAGGTGAAGTAAGCCGTTGTCGAGTCTTCATCGCGGATAATGACTCTGACCTCATCGATAATATCATCCTGGCCAATGCTTTTGAGGAATGGGCTAGTGAAGCCGTGGGCAATGACAACAGGATTATCGCCTGACAAGAACTCGGCTATCTTGCTGATGCCGTGACTAATAATATTCTGTAGCAGCGATCCCGGCAGTTTTCTGGCCCAATGCGCACTGTCTCCCAATAGCGCTTTGGCATAGCTCGCATCGCCAAGGTCGTAGCAATAATGGCTTTCCATGTGAACCGGTTTGCCGCCCAGATAGCCGCTGTTTACTAACTCTCTCATTTGCAACATGACATGAGTGAATTGCGCATTATGTCCGGCCATCACCTTGAGCCCTTTCCGATTGGCAAGCTCGATTAAATCCACGGCTTCGGCTGTATTGAGAGTGAACGGCTTTTCAATGTAAACATGACAGCCTGCATTGAGGGCAGCTTTGCCTAAGTCGAAATGGCTTGCCGGAGGTGTCGTTACATGAACAACGTCGACCTTGACGGTGTCGAACATCTCGCTCTCGCTGGTAAAATAACGGTTAACGCCGAATCGTTCAGACATTTGCCGGGCCATCAATGTTTCACTATCGCACACCGCAACTATCTCAGCGCCTGGAATTCTTTGGATTTGAACGGCATGCTGATCAGCCATTTTTCCACAACCGATAATGGCGACTTTGATCATTTTCTTATCGCCTCCATTTCGTTGATGTAGTTAAAGAATCTATCCAGGCCGTCTTTCATCGGAACCCGCGGGCGCCATTCCAACAGTTGCTTCGCCTTTTGATTAGAGTACCGGTTACCCTTCCAATAAACTGCGCAGGTCTTACGGTTAAACACCGGAGGCAGCTGCCCCTCGGACCATTTGGAGTATCTCTCCCATAGGTAACAGAAAAAATACCATGCGCGATAAGGCACGGGTATGGAAACGAAACGGCGGACTTTTTGTTTGTATAAACGCAGAAATTCCCTACTCGTAGGCAGGTCGTCGTCAGTGATGTTAAACACCTGGCCTTCTACGCCGCTTTTCAGTCCGGCCAGGGCTATAGCTTCGGCACAGTTATCGATATAGGTTAACGGAATTGTATTATTTAAGCCCAGGTGGAGAAATACGCCGAAGGTAGCGCTTCCTATCCTATCGCTGATTTTGGCTTTACCGGGACCGAAGACCACGCTTGGCCGCACGATAACATAAGGCAAATTATATTTTTCGCCATACTCAAGCACGATCTCGTCTTGCTTGGCTTTGCCGTAGGTATAAGGCTCGTGTCTTTCGATCAAGCTGCCGTCCATTTCGCAGGACTCGTCCAGCAGTCCGCCGCGCGCAATGTGCTCATTGCTGTAAACGGCAATAGAACTGGTATTAACGAAGCGCTTTAACGTTGGTTCCTTTATCACAACGTCAAGGAGATTCCGGGTCGTCACTACAGAATTAAGAAAGCAGCCCGCATAAGACTTTTCAACGCCGGCGGCTAAATGATAAACGACTGAAACCTGTTTAGCGGCGCGCACGCAATCCTCAGTAGAAAGCAAATTTCCTTTAATAATTTCCAGTTCGGCATCAGCGAACTCCTTAGCCAGACTATCGAGGTTTGCCGATTTTTCGCTCGATCTTGTCAGGCAGCGTATGCGTTTGAAGCCGAACGACAATAGCGTACGGACTACTTTTGAGCCGACATAGCCGTTGGCTCCTGTAACCAATATGGTTTCCGAAGGATCGATAATGAAGCCGTTTCGTTCTGTGCGCGCTGCCGCATCAATATTAGGAGTAGTCATAGCGCTTACCTTAACCTCCGACATATTTCTCTTTGACTAAATCTATACCCAAAAATGCCAGCACCTTGCCAAGGTGGTCGCATAGCTTTATCAGGTATTGCATAAAAATATGCTGTCCGAAAAGAACCAATACTGGAAGACTGGTTGTATAGGCCGCGATGGCGACGATGGATTTCAGGATACTCAGCGGTCCCGTTTCCGGCGCATTCAACGCCATCTTTCCCCGGAGTAAGGCTCTTTTTAACAGCACCGTTCTTTTCCAACGATTCGACGGTACTGATTCATGCACGGCAGCTTCGTTACACCAAATAAAAACATGTCCTTTTTCGATCAGCCGCCTGAACAGGTCGCGATCTTCGCCACCGCTTCCGAATGCAGGATCGAACCAGGTCGGCTCGCCTTGAAAAAGTTCTCTTTTTAATAGCGCATTGCCGGTCCGGGTATTGGTCCACTCTAAAACATGCCCGGTAGGATGAGTCGGCCTGTTGAAGTAGTCTCCTTTCAGAACCCATTTGGGCGGTTCCTGTTCAAACAACGGTAATACCGGCGCAAGTATGCCATCGCAGTTATAGTCATTCAGCGCCTTGTAGAGTCTGAGTAGCCAGCTCGTCTGAGGAATCTCATCGTCATCAATGAAGGCCACGAAGTTTCCTCGTGAGTTTGCGAGGGCTCTATTTCTGGTCAGGGCGATATTTTGTTCATGCTCGACATCGTAGCGGACAGGTAAGCCGGATTGCCGAGTGAACGATTCGACGGTGGCCCGCGCAGATTCCGACTTGTCGTTATCGACAACGACCGCAGAAAACTCAAAAAGATTCTCGGTCTCCTGCTTTTCAATTGCCGATAACAGTTGTTCCAGCAATACCGGCCTTTTATAAGTGCAAATGCACACACATATATGTTGTTTTCGAAGCATCACTGATCCTTGTAACGTATTAATAAGATATATGAAAATAAGAGGCTATTTATCATAAGGTTTTATCCGTTTTTTATGTTTAGGAGCATCATTTTGACGGTGTGTTCATACCTTGCATTTGTGATACATGTCCTTGAAAGTTGAAACCTGAATGTCATTTCCTTTCAAGTACAAAAGAAAAGACTGAACAGTCTCATAGTCGGCCAAGTCTTTTGTATGTCCTATTGCGACAATGGGTCTATATCGACTGGGGTCTTGCTGATCTTGACGGATTATGGCGTCTACCATTCCGGTAAGTTCATCAAGATTCATCCTGCAATAGTCCAGCTTCAATGGATAACGGAAACGAAGCAAGTCGATAAGCCGTTCCGTCCAAGCCTTGTTTTTTCTATTGGCAAGACCTCCTTTCCCTTTCATGCCGACTCTTTTTGTTGTCAGCATCTTCCAGAACGGCACCATCTCGGTGTGGGTTGGAATTTCAAGCAAAATTCCTTTGGAATCCGGGATGTCGACATGTTCGGAAAACGCCCAATAATAGTCATTGCCGATGGCTCTGCGATAATCCAAGCCATGCCGCCGCTGTAAACCGCCCTTAAATACTGATGAATCTAATTTAATGCCTTTTTCAGCCAATACGTTAGCTGCGACCTGAGTCGGTTGCATGAGCCAGTTACCGGCTCGAAATGAGAGCGGCGTGAAATCAGGCTGGTCCAGCACTTGACGCAAATATCCGAGAGAGCGATCGACAATTTCAACTATGCGCTCTCGCGGCAAGGTACAAAGGTTATATTCGCTATCGTCAAGGAGCCATTGCCCATCCTGATGCCGTGCGTTATACCATTGCGGATGCAGATGCAGCCCTAGTTCAAAGCCTTCGGCAGCAAACATTTGTATCTGGTTTTTTACCTTATCAATGGCTGGGTCTGTCCCGTTCGCTTCGATTAATTCCAACTCGGCTGCTTCGATAAAAGCCACAAATCTGCAATTTTCTTTTTTGAACATGTCGCTGAGCTTTTCAGCCGGATCAAACACGAGTTCCTCTAGGGAACCTTCTCCGTTGCCGTATATCTCGTAGTCGATGGTAAAGATACATTCAATCATTTCGGTGAATCATCCAGTGAGTATATTTTTAAATATTTATCGCTTTTACGGCGTGTTCGATAATATCTGCAAGGCTTTATTCGTACAATTAGTAACTCTACGTAATTCCGGCTTTTTTAAACTGTGGTAACTGGGAAGGACGAGCACCCGCTGCGCAATCTGCTCTGATATGGGACAATCGCCTGCATATTCATAATAGGCACTAGCAACCTCTGCGATATCCTTATAAGGCTGTATCGTGCCTATTCTCTGTTCGAGCAAATGGGCGGCGATAGCGTCCCGGTGATCCGGTGAAGGAAGCATTATCGGATAAAGGTAGCGGTTATAAAATGCACCGGGCTTTTCGTTACATATCGTACAAGAAGCTAAAGTAAGCGCTTCAGCGTAGTAATCGGCATTAACTCTTTGTTTTTCTATGTGATGATTTAATGTTGCAAGGCGGCTTTTAGTAATCGCGATGTCCGATCCAAACATCTGAGCCATAACAATAGGTGTTTTCTCCGAGAACTCTGTGGATTTGTTGTAGGCGGACCAAAGGCGATGACCGACGAGGCCCCAAAGAGGTTTACTGCGCAGCATTGAACGGATATAGGTTTTGATCACATGTACGCAGTCCTCCATGCGGCTGGGCGCAGACAACGCAGAGACCGATTCAGCGAGCTTGGAGAAGATTTTGTCGTTACTCGAATACAGCGCTCCACCCTCACCAACGGAAAGATATTTCCCGGAGCGAAAGCTGAACACAGCGATATCGCCAAACGCCCCCGCCATCCGCCCATTCAGGGAGCTGCCCAGAGATTGCGCGCAGTCTTCGATAATCGGTTTCCCTTGAGCGGCCTCGCGCAGCCTCGGCATGTCGCATAAATTCCCAAACATGTGGACGGCAATGACGGCATCGAGCTGAGAAATTTTTGTGCGCAAGTCGTCGGCAGACATACAAGCCGTATCAGCTTCAACATCGATAAAGCGGACTGTACAGCCGGCAGCTTTGATAGCCTTAAACACAACCGGACAACAATAGAGCGGGGCTCCTATGCGCGCACCCGGAGGTAGTTCAAGCGCTTTGATGGCGAAGACTATTGCCGCTCTGGCCGATCTTACCGGGATGCAATGGCCGATGCCTTCTATGTTCAACATTCCCGGCTTGGTTTTACTCAAAGCGGCAATCAGGCCGTGAGCAATATCGCTGATTTTATAATTCCAGTATTCGGCAGGCAGAAGACCTAACATGAAGAAACTCCTTTGCGAGATGCGTTATTAATTTAAGCCATACTTAAATCGTAATTATTCAGCCACAGACTGACACGGATTAAACGGATAAGGGAAAAGGCACAGGGCTAAAGGCGAAAAAACCGAGATTGACGCACATCCTCCTTTCGCCTTTCACCTCAGTTTATCAGTGTGCATCTGTGCCAATCTGTGGCTGAATACGATGCAAAACAGCAGCGTTCGAAATAGGGATTAATCGCTTTCGATGGTTATAGGATTTTCTCTAGCCAAGTCACTAAAGCTTGATAGTTTATGGCGTTCCGCATCGACAATATCGCCGCCGCTACGCAATCGCGCTGCGGCAGAATATAGGAAATATTTAAATGGATGCAGAGAGTATTTCCACATGTATCCCTGTTTAAGCGTTGCTCCAAAGCGTTTTTTAAATGAGTTAAGCTCCTGCTGCTTTGAACCTTTTTCCGGATTAATTCTTGCCCCGACAAAATCGTAACGTTTTATTCCAATCTGCTTGAAAAAACGGATCGCCTCCCAGTACAGAAGTTTGTTCGCGCCCTGATGTTGGCGGCCAAGGTTGCCGGCATAGATGGCGTATGCGCAATAGTCGCTAAAAGCGAAGACGACATAGCTTTGGGCAACGCCCTGATGATCGGCCGTCATGAGTAGTGTGTTTTCACCAAGTCCGGATACAAAGCGGCTAAAAGACTCATGGCTCATGAATGGCAGGCCCGATCTTTTGAAAGTATCTGACACCAGCATATAGGCGTCATCAAGGTGCTCAAGCCCGCTTCTGATGTTCACGCCGTTCTTTTTTGCAGAATTGATATTTTGCCGCATTACCCGGTCAATGTTTCGCCAAAGGACGTCTTCCGGCGGGCACAAGTCTATGATGTAGCTGCCGTACGGGGCAGCGTCAGCCCCATCAGGAAAAGTACGGAAAATGGTATTGGTCGTCGCAGGAATGATAATGTCTGCGCCGGTAGACCTAAAATAATCTACCACGCTATTCAAAAATAACTTTTCATCGCTCAATGAAAGTTCATCGCCGAGCGGGACCGTTTCTACACGGAAGCGAACCATACGAAAATTCAGTTTTCGAATAATGGTATAGGGCAGAATGCAGCGCAGCTCGCCCGTACCGTCAATGCCGCCAAGCCAGCCGTATTCATCGCCAACTGCCTGCAAAAAAGATTCAGAGGCAAAAATAGGAAGCTGGGGATGCCAGTTGATGTCAATCGGCGTTGCTTTGATGACATTGTTTTGTACCGCTAATGAAGGCGCATTCGACTTCACCATAAGACGATTGTTCAGTGCATTCATGTGTCTATCCCTTTATTAGAAAGTACTCTGTGATTTATTACGCTGTCCGAGGAGGCCGAAGCCTTTTTTGCAATACCCTCCTAACCACTGCATCTGTTCTTGCCTTCTGAAATTTACAAATTCCGTCGAAACCGGTTTGGGCGAACGCTTAAACATTGCCCAAAAGTAACCGGTCAGCAGCAGTAACCCGCCAAGAATGAACGGCTGTCTAGTCATCTGATAGGTTGATCGGGCTATTTGCCATAGCGGGTGTACTCCCATTTGATAATCGCCATAGCCGCTTTTGAATGTCGCAATGACAATATTCGCTTTCGCGGTGCCCATTTTGCGATGATGCAGACAAAATTTATCGGTGAATGTTTCCGTTTTCCAGTCCTTCATCCTCGCTGTTACTACGGCGGTGAGGTCAATGGCCCCCGCTTTAATCGGGACATATCCGCCAATAGACTCGAAGCACTCCCGCCGGAACAGCTGGCAAGCGCCTGAAACATGCTCTTTTCTGGAAAAACGATAATCGTACTGAGTTGTTCCTTCCCTGAACGGCGTACCGGCGACGCCTAATTTAGTGTTTCTGGCGAATTGTCCAAGCAGAAATTCAAAGTACTCGGGATCGAACGATATGTCGGCATCCAGGCTGCCGACGATATCGTATTTAAGGCCTTGCACTTGTTCATAGCCAGCGTTGAAAGCAAGCACCTTGCCGGCGAAATGCCTCTCCGTACGCTCTGGCATCCGCACCAGTTGTATCCAATTATATTTGGCGGTGTATTGTTTAACAATATCGTCAGTCCGGTCTGTTGAGCCGTCACTGACGATGACCCATTTGGCGGGCAGTACGGTCTGTGCAACTACAGATTCGATGGTCTGGCCGATAAACGCTTCTTCGTTTCGTGCCGGAGTGATCAAAACGTATTGATAGTGGTCGGTATTATTGATTTTGGCCGGGGCCGATTTCGCTATTGCTGTATTCATTTTTAGATCTCCAATCAAGCATCTGAGCCTATACGGACGTTCACCAGCTGTTCCTCATCAAGTTCATTCAACAGGGAAGACAGCGCCAAAAGCATCCAGGCTTGCGCCCAGCGCATATAAGGTATTCTGTTGGTACCGACGGGCTGCACCTGGTAGTAAAAGTGCCCCTCATCATCCAGCATATGGGTTAAGGCCCATTTAAGAACAGTGCCGGCTAGGCTGACATTGTTTGCATCGAGATCTTTGAACGTCAGTAGCGTAATGATGCTCTGTGCAACGCTATGTATATCGATGGGGAAGGTGCGATTGTGGAAATATTTAGGTGCGCCGTCATCCCTGAAAAAGTGGTCCCGATAGAATTCGAATCCGCGGCGGATATGAGTATCAAACTCCGATGTTTCGGCGTATTTTGAAATAGAGCGTAATGCGCACAGGTTATAGCCGGTGTGAAAATTATCGACCCAATGCTGTGTGGATGACTCGCCGTAATCCCATGAGCCGTCAGTATTTTGCTTTGAGGCCGAGTATCGAGCGACCGTCAACGCCGGCTCAAGAAATCTTTCCTCGCCGGACTGTTTGGCTACCCGGCAAAGCAGGGCGGCACCAAGAAAGTTCGCGTTGTGTACCGGCGTTCGCGATAACGGAAGCGGATAGGCAAGACTGCCGGAAGTCTCGTCTTTTAGCCAGTAAAGCTCATCCAGAATGTAGTCGGCAGCGCTGATTGCCATGTTGAGACAATCGTCATCCTGATTTAATTCGTACGCATCTAAAAGTGCATTAGCGACAAAGACCGTGCAGACCAGATTCGGGCAGCCTTGAGGTACCATTATGGTTCGGGTTTGCCATGGAAAGCTATAGCCCCAGCACCAGTAAGGCGTGTTTTGTGAACGAAGATCGCGCAGTTTCCCGATCATCTGCGCGTTTAAGTCTTCCTGGTCAAGAATGCCCAGTTTGGAAAGCTTAACGAAGGCCATGAGAAATAACGCTATCGCTTTAGGATTATGCGTTTTAGAGATCAGCAGCGGCGACCGAATGTTAACGGGGCTTCTCTTCATGGCTTGGGTTAGTACAAGACGAAATATCTTGAAATTAAGGAAAGGCAAGAGCTTGAATATTCGGCTGTTAAGTGCGTCATAAGGATCGTAACCGGCCCAGTCATTTGCGCGACAGTATTCAAAAAGCTTTTGCGTGACAGCTATCGGGTGTTTCAAGTTAAGTTCTCCTGTGATGCATGAAAAAGACAATTTGGAAAGTTTCTCAAGGCGTAGAGACTGTGAAAGTATTATTCAAAACAGGTTAAAAAATTGTTCACCACGAAGATACGAAGAACACGAAGAAAAATAATTTTTTTAACTCAATCCATTGAAAACTTCGTGTCCTTCATGTCCTTCGTGGTGATTCTTTAATTTGTTTCCTAGAAATCAATACCTTCACAGTTCTCCGTAGCTTAGGAACATGCGTAAATTAATTTAAGCCATGACCATGAAGAGCAGAAGGACATAAAGACTTAAATCCTTCATGCCTTTCATGTTCTTCATGGTTTAAAAAATAAGTTATTTCATGCACGTTCCTTATCTAGCGCAATTTTCGCGTTTAAATAACATTTCATCCCACTTAACAACCGCGGCAAATCTCATCTTTCGCAACCTGATGACGGCCTTGTCGGCTAGCTTCGGACCAAGCAGTTTTCCCAGTAGATTGGCTTTCCAGCCAAGGTTTGGCGGTATCAGTTCTCCCCCTAACTCGGAAGCCAGCGCATTGATCTCCTTAAGTAGCTCGGGTTTTTGGGTATAGAAAAAATACGAGTATGTTTGCAAAAGCGCTCGACATGCTTCCCTGGTTCTCTCGCTGTCTTCAAAACTCCTTAAGTGTTGAATGCAAAGCCTTAAAGATAAGAGTAATGACTGAATCCCACTTTCAGAGCAATCCCTACTCAATTGGGTGAAGCCGGTGCTACGGTAATAGGACTTTGCCGCGCTTACAAATTTGACGTTCTCACTCGATAATACAACCCGGCAGATATACTCACCGTCGTCATTCAAAGACAGCCGTTCATCCCAAAGTCCCGCTTTTTCTGTAAGTTGCCGGCTTATAAGCCATGCGGCATCGCTCATCCAGATTTTGTTGGAAAACCCTTCTATCACCCAATCCAGAGGTGTTAAATCCTGCCATAGCTTGCTTGGGCTAAATTTTGCTTTGTCATGACGATAATGGAATACCCCATAAGCCGATGAAAGTAACTCTAAACTTTTATGCCCGGCTTCAGCCATTTGCATCTGGTTAGAAATCTTATCCGGGGCAAGAATGTCATCGGCATCGAGCCATTGTATGTAATCTCCTTGTGCAAACGATAAAGCCTTGTTTCTTGCTGCGCTTGCCCCGCAATTATCCTGGGTAATTACCTTGATTGATTTCGACTCAAAAGTTTTGGCTACAGAAAGAGTATTATCGGTTGAACCGTCATTTACTATGATTAACTCTTTGTTTGGCCAGTTTTGCGCCATAGCGGATTTAATAGTGTCCGCTATCCATTTCTCTGCATTGTAAGCAGGGATTAAGACGGAAATTAAATCAGGCATAAGGCAATACCTGTAAAAGTCTCAGAGCCGAAGACAGAAAGTCTGAATTGGTAATATTCGGCTTTAATATTATTGCTTGTACCATTTGCTTATACATTGATTAACTCCGGGCGGCAGGAACGAAAGGATATACTTTCCTACAGATGGTATTGATGGGGACATGAAAAACGCACATTTATAAGCATCTCTGGCGCTTGCGTTTTTTCCTTCTGCTAACAACAGGTTACCTATTGCGCGTCTATTGGCGCTTAAAAGTTCGCTTAATGCCTTACGTTCATAATGGTTGAGGGCTTCAATTTTTTTCAACTTTTCGAAGATCTTCTCATCTGATTCTCGAGCCTTAAGACGCTCCTTCTTTATTTGGATGGTGAGAGAGTCGATCGGTTCATCTCTTCTATAGATATCAACCAAATCTTCTTTGATAAGTCCAAAGGGACCCTGCAACGCCACTCGCGCCATAAGATCGAAATCCTCAGTGAATCTAATACTTGTATCGAATAATCCGGCCTCAGTTATTGCCTTTCGACGAATAATAGTTGATCCTACTTGCCATGGCCCATGCTTGACGACAAAGCAGAAGGGATCTTCTATAAATATGTAATCCATTCCGTTGAATTTAGACAGAGAACCATTTATTTCAAAGTAAGTTTCTGTCCTGCCGTCTAACCCGATACAAAGGCAGTTTGCCGTTTGCATCGTTGTTCTCGGAAAGTCTCTCGTTTTTTCCATTTGCTTAAAAAGGTAATCAGTTCGCCATTCATCATCAGAATCTAAAAACGCCACCCATTCTCCACGGGCAATCGTAATGCCTGTATTTCGGGCCGCACTTACACCAGAATTATCTTGATAGATGTATCTAATTTTGTTCCCGTATTTTTTCAGGCTTTTTTTTGTTGTATCTGTAGAACCATCGTCCACGACAATGATTTCATAGTCGGTAAATGATTGACTCAAAACACTATCAACCGCTTTCACTACAAAAGCCGAGCGGTTGTAGGTTGGGATTACAACAGAAACTAAAGGCGCTTCAGTGACCATTTGTATATACCGTTATTAAATGCGGACATATCATTATGCGAGATAGAAAATCTTATAGTCTGGAGATACATAGATGATTGCATTAAGGGATAAATTGAGTCGCCGCAGATACGTTAATAGGTAGTTTGGTAATGTTTTAATCGCAAAGAATATAAGCAAGCGCAAATTAAATACCTCAATTAAGCTATTCGAAAAAATC
The DNA here is from genome assembly GCA_036561025.1 of Methylobacter sp. GTDB lineage: Bacteria > Pseudomonadota > Gammaproteobacteria > Methylococcales > Methylomonadaceae > Methylobacter_A. Next base: position 33,283 of record DATBQB010000065.1, read on the forward strand.
GACATATAATCAATAATATAAGATGGAAATTTGAAAATATTTAATATTTAGGATCCTGCATAAAGTAAATTAAGCAATTACCATGAAACGTGATTAATATATTTTCCGTCAGGGTTTAAAAATACAATATTTGGGACTTAAAATGCTATACGCATGATTACTAGTGGTGCGCCAAAGATGCCGATATGCAGACCTTCCAGGTTTTAAAAACCTGAAAGGTCTAAGTTAGCGAGAAACCTACGACTGATATTTTTTCGTACCTTTCGTGCTTTTCGTGGACAGTGCGTAACATCAGTTACATTGATTTAACCGCCACTTTATATAATACAAATTTTAAGCGGCTCTTAATGAGCTGATAAAAAGCGGAGCGCCACAAAATGCTTCTGAAGCGACACCAAATACCCTCAAACACTTCCCATAGTTTTTCTTGGGGAGTCCGCGCAAAAAGGGTTCGATTGCGAAAAGCATCATAAAATAACGCGTTAACACTAGCACTGCTAGGCTTCCAGGGTTTAAACCGCGTTACAAAATGGACGATTCCAGGCCGCACATCCGGATTCATGTCGGATATCCTCTTTTCGTAATGATCCTGAAAGTTCCAGCGCGCTTTAACTTGTTTCCAAAGGCCATCGCATATGACATTGAGTGCGTCCTGATCCGCAAACGGTAACGTGGGATGCTGGGCCAAGTATTTCAATGATTTCTCCGAAATCTGCTCCTCCCGCCAACGGTCGAGGTCGATGAGAAGAACTCCGGCATTGAAATAGTTACGAACGCGAGGTATCTCTTTAAGCCGGGGCACTTCTGCAAAAGCTTCCTCATTGCTCTTGACGTACGTATCCAACGCATCCTTAACAGCGCCCAGCACAGCGCCTTCCAAATCCGTTTCCCAGAGTGCATTCAGGTCATCGAGTACCAGAAGGTCGGCGTCCAGATACAGGACTTTCGATACGGTATCCGGAAAGATACTGGGGATTAAGAAGCGTGAGTAAGTCATCTTCGAGATATGTGAGAGTGTCGCAAAGTCACCGAAAGGACTTAGATCAACGGGCAGCCAACGGATTGATGCCGCTCCCCCCGGAAGGGAATCGAATACCCTTCTTTTCGTGTCATCGGAGAATCCTTCCGAGAGCACGTGGAAGTCAAGGGGCCAGTTATTCCGGTTGGCTTCCACAATCGACCTAAGAGTGGTCGCCAGCGGCATTGCATAAGCTGCATCGCATGCCAGCACTATGGGGCGGGTTATCTGTTCCGAATTCATTTTTCACCTCACAATCTATGACGCATATGTTTTTAACTTTTTCCAAATGAAGTCGCCCGGACGCCCGAGCGAAAGAAGCAATTTTTTTGCATAAACCTTCATCATCCAAGGATCCATTTTGAGCGCGGAGGTGTAAAACTGGTTGGCCAGTAAATGATCTCCGTTCCAATAATATGAATTTGCCATCCCTGCAAAGACTCGGGCCCGTACGAAATTTCTGTCCATTTCGCTGTTCGCGTTTTTGCAAAGCGAATGCTCAAATTGCTCAAGATTCAATGAGGGTTTGGACATTCGGTAACGCTCAGAAACTAACATTCGAACGTAGACTACCGCAACAGCCTCAAGACAGCTTTTCGATATGTCTTGAAAGCCAAGATTGTCAGCCTTCCTTTTTATCTCCCAAGGAATGGCGACTTCTTCCTCACAGCAATCTGCGACGACCTCTTTTAACAGTTTATTCGTCATGCTCAGTTCGTGGTCGCGATAACAAACCATAGGTTCTGCGAAATAGCCGACGTCAAAATGCAGCGCGAACAGACACCATAAATACCAATCGCCTGCCCATGGCATATCTAGCGGGAAAAGGCTTATCTTTTCGTAGCACTTTCGACGGACTAATCCGGACGCAGCTACGATGGTATTTCCCAGCAACAGTTTTTTTAATAAGACATGCCCTTTAAAAAGACGATCATGTTTTCCATACACCGACTGCCCATACGATACCCATTCCTTTAATCCATTATCGACGCCGCTTCCTACGCTTATGCCGGGGCAAAAGGTATATCCTACGTTTGCGTGCTGATCGAGAAAATCGACATACTTTTGCAGGATATAATCGCGAAACAGGTAATCATCAGCAGAGATGAGCCAGATATACTTTCCGCGGGCAAGCTCAATGCCTTTGTTATAGTTACGTAAATGCCCCAGATTCGGGTCATTGCGTATGTGCTTTACACGGGGATCATGGAATGATTGAGCAATTTCCGCAGTATTATCCGGCGAACAGTCGTCCATTATTAAAACTTCAAAGTCACGAAATGATTGGCAAAGTATCGAGTTGACGCATTCCGTAAGCAGATGGGCGAGCTTGTAGCACGGAACGACAAAGCTAACAGTAGGGTTTTGCATTGGATTTCTTCCTCAAGCGTGGTTTTGCGTTTATTTATGCATGAAATAACTGGAGCCCCCAACCCTCTCGGCAACCTAAGGTTGATAAATTACAGCGTTTTCAATTTAACTTAGGAACATGCATCAATGGATTTAGGCCATCAGCATGAAAGACATGAAGACTTCAATCCTTCATGTCTTTCATGTTCTCCATGTTTTAAAAATAGTTATTTCATGCACATTCCTAAATATGACCTAATGTAAGCCACCGGCTTTAAGTCGTTGGTTATTGGCTAGCGTCGATAAGGCTGCCGATAATACGTTCCGATGTCCGTCCATCCCAGAGCGGCGGTATCTCGCCAATCTCCGTGCTGCGACCGAGCACGTCGTCAATATCTGTGGACATCCGGTCCAAATCGGTAAGCTTGTTGCTGCCCATCGTGATCGTGACCGGACGCTCCGTGTTTGGACGTAGTGTCAGGCAGGGAGTTTTGAAGTAGGTACTCTCCTCCTGAAGTCCGCCGGAATCTGTGAGAATAAACCGCGCAGCCTGCGTGAGACACAGGGAATCGTGATAACCGAGCGGTTCCACAATCCGTAGCCTTTGCTCATCAAGCGGAATGCCGAACTGTTCGCACATTTTGCGCGTCCGTGGGTGCATTGAAAACACAACGGGGGTGTCGTCAGCGATGCGCTGCAACTCATTCATAATCATGACCAGTCCGGTTTGGCTGTCCACATTGGAGGGACGATGAAGCGTCACGTACACAAAGTCCTTCTTGACCAATCCCAACCGGTCTAAAATTTGACTGGACTTAGCTTTTTCGAGATTTGCCACTAAGGTATCAATCATCACGTTGCCGACAAGTTTTATTTTTGAATCGGGAATTCCTTCTCTTAGTAAATTCTCATTAGCGTCGGTCGATGGTGTCAGCAACAGATCCGCCAATGCGTCCGTGACAATCCGGTTTACTTCCTCCGGCATGTTGCGATCAAAACTGCGTAAGCCTGCCTCCACATGGGCTACCTTAATTCCCAATTTAGCGCAGACCAAGGTACAAGCCAACGTCGAGTTGACATCTCCAACCACTACCACCCAGTCTGGTTTTTCCTGTTCGCAAATGGGCTCAAATTTCGTCATTACGTTAGCAGTCTGCACTGCATGAGATCCTGATCCGACAGCCAGATTGATGTCTGGTGCGGGAATGCCAAGATCATCAAAAAAAATGTCCGACATTTTTTCATCGTAATGCTGGCCGGTATGGATCAATCGATACTCCAACTGTGTTCCGTGGTTAGCCGCATCCGAGGAATACTTCCTTATCTGCTGTATGATAGGAGCCACTTTCATAAAATTCGGCCGAGCTCCCGCAATAATGAGAAGTTTAAGTTTTTTACTCATGATTCACTCCTAAAGTTGGAATACCGATACAACTAAACTTTATCGGAATACTCTTTCGTCATTATCGATCCAATATGATCTATGATCATGCCTAGGGCTTTTCGAGAATTTAAATCGGTCGGGATAGCCTGTTTGTTGCGGTGCTGAAGCTGGATTTTGTTGTTAGCCTCATCAATGCTTTCGATCAATACTAGTCTGCCTTCATTTTGCAGTTGGCGATCCACCGCACCGCTTTTGCCGCGAAATATGCTGTAAACGGGTACGCCCAACGCCGCTGCTTCGCGATTCATTGTTCCCCCTCCGCTTACTACCAAATCGGAATGCCAAAGTAGATTGAGACCGTTCACTGCCTGCTTAGGTATAATCACCTTAGAATCCTTAAACCACTGCGGCCAGTTCTGTCGTATTTGTGTTTCCTGAAGTTTATTTCGTGGCAAAAGAATGATTTTGATTCCTGATGTAGAACAAGCTCGTTCCATGAACTCAATGAATAAAATGTCGCTTTCGGGACTGTGATAGTGAGCTTCATTTGCTGGAGGACGAACCGTCACAAGGATATTATCGCCGTTAAGATTTAGTTGAGAAACGATACTTGGTTCCGGCTTGAACTCGGGCGCGTAAACATCTTCCTTGATGCCCTCGTAGCTTAGAATTCTCTCTTTCGTTTTGCACTGCAAACGTTCATTAGAAAGCGCTGTTGGAATAATTTCCCAACGTGGCCGTAACAAGAGAGGGGTTTGCGCGTATTCATAATCCATAATCATCACGGTTGGGATACGGAGCAAGTTACATAAAAGAATTTGCGATCGAGAGCCGTGAGAGAGACCCAAAACTGGTTTTTCACGAATGACAAACGGCAGCAATAGTAAACTACGCCAGCAAAGCCCCCATACTTTAAAAAGAGGATTCTTACCATAATGCTTGCCAACTTTTTTATAGGCCAAACCGTAAAGAGTTGCTAATTCGCAAACCTGGAAGGCATCGCGAGCAGTCAATATAACGGTGTATCCCCTTTTTTCCAATTCCCGTATTATCGGTTTGAAAAAAGGCACATGCGGCGTATTATCGAGATCAATCCAAATTTTCATCATGGTATTAAAGGAATAAGTGAAATAAAAAACACAGCAGGTTCATTCTCAATCATGCTGTCCGCCGGTCTGCTAACCAGCCTCGGATACATATCCATACTGGTACTTTGGCAGCGGCTGCCTTGACTTGTTCAGAACCAAGCCAAGCAGGTTTGTCTGTTCCAGAATGTACATGGAATGTTGAAGCTCTTCGGAAGTATTTTTCCCATCCTCTACAACAAGTAGCGCAGCATCGGCATATGGCATCAATACCATCGCGTCGTCCGCTGCAAAAAGCGGCGGAAGATCGAAAATAATTATCCGGGATTCGTAGCGCGATTTGATTTCTTGAATCAGGCTGACCATTTTTCGGGATGAAATCAATTCCGAAGAATTGTTATCGGAATTTTTCCCAGGCAATACAACCAAGCGTTCAATGCCGGGATTGACTAAAACATTCTCCAATGAAACAGTACTCTTCAGGCAATCGAAAAGCCCGAATTCACACTGGAGACCCAGATATTGAGCCACACTTGGGTGTCTAAGATCCGCATCAACGATCAGAACGCTTTGGTTTCCCTCCATCGCTATGGCAATCGCCAGATTTACGGATATTAAAGATTTTCCTGCGTCCGGCGTCGCGCTTGTTATGGCGAAGCTGTTCCAGTTGTTCTCTCGCAGCTGCTTGAGGACATTGGTCCTGAGTATTCGAAATAAATTCGCTCGCGGATCGTTGTAGAGCCCCATAATGACTCGATTATCCCGCAGCACATCCTGATCAATCGTCACTGTTTGAGTTTTTGTGTATCGGATCGAGCCGAGTGGGTGTTCATCAGTATTGTTTATCATTGATTTATCTCCAAGACGGGCTCTAACGAAAGAAAAAAGAAATACATTAAAAAGGCGATAGCCAACAGGATGAGAGTAACGCTAGTCCAGACTACGATTTTTCTCTGTTGATTGTGCTTAACAATGCGTTCTTCCGACTCGGATAGGGATTCGATATACGGAACTACAACTAGAGGAGTGAGTCCGGTGACTTCGCTGATTACCCTGTATCCCCTAAGTGCAGGATCCAGAAATTCGATAAAGAAAGCAACGCCAAGACCCGCGATGATTCCCATAAAAAAACCGCCTATAGCTACTTTTCTTCTAACCGCTTTTTCCGGGTGCAAAGGAAGATTAGGTTGTTCGATGATGGTAAGAGTTTGCCCGCGTTCTTGTTCTTCCATGGTTTGAACGACTTTGGCATCCAGCAATTTATCTTTGAGCTGGGTGTATTTTTTCATGGTGTTATCTCGCTCTCTTATTAAATTGGTATATCCAATTTCAATCTGAGGCGCCTGTAAGAGGATGTTTTGCGTTTTTTCAAGTTTCGCTTTCAAATAATCCTGCTTCTGCATCAATGACTGAAGTTCTGATTGACTGCTTTTATATTGCGCCTCTACACTCAGGTAAGCCGGATTAGATGTATGCATGCCCGCCACATCCTGTTCCTGCTGCGAACGCGACGACGTGTTTTTCAATTGTTGTTCCAGCCTGGCGATTTGTTTTCTGTGTTTGGCTATATCCGGATGATTACCGGCATAGGTTTCTTCCAGCAATTTAAGCTCGCGTCTGGCCTCTTCCAACTGGTTGAGAACGTCTGTTGCGTCTGGCTTTCCTTCAAAGGCCGGATCCAAAGCCTTTATTTCACGTTTTAAGCGAACCACCGACGGATGGGTAGGGGAATAAATGCTGGAGAATCGGAGGTATTGCGCCCGCAATACACTCAGGCTATTTTCACTGCTCCGGGACGCCTTGTCATCAAGTCCGACGGGGACTTCTTGTTGCGCTCTTGCCAACTCGGCCGCTAAAAAAATACTCCTTTCTTTTGTAGAGCGGATTTGGCTATCGGTGTCCCTGAGTTCGGATTCCATACGGTCTATCGCTGCCAGGTTCCCTTGTACTTGTTCCGGCAAAGTGAAGTTATTTTGCTCTTTGTATGTTGCAATTTTGCGGTCGACTTCCTGAAGCTCCTGGTTTAGCTTATCCGATTCCTCCATAAGAAAATCAGTCGCTTTAATAGCACGCTGAGTTCGGGCTTTATCATTTTGCGCAATGAATAGAGCGGCCAGCTTACTCGCTATCTCTTGTGCCGTAGTCGGATCAGTATCGCTAAATGAAATATTAAAGGCGATCTCAGCCATTCCTGAATTAGTCTGAGGAGTTAAAGAAGAGGTGGCTAATTTAACTTCAGTGTTCTTCTTAAATAAATCAGCGAGTTCATATTCCGTATAGCCATTCTTAATGTCGTTATAAAGGTCATTCGAGTCAATAATCGAAAGTACATTATCGGTCGTCATGACTCTTTGATAAATTGATTGAATCTGCTCCTCTGCATATTGAGATACTGTCGATTCAAAAAGTTTTGTTGGAATGGGCGCTTCGATCAACATCGTTGCCGTTGAGCGATAAATTTTGGGTAAATGATACGCAACGATTACGGATATTAAGCTGACCAACAGCCAAGTAGCTACAATATAAGACTTGCGCCGTTTCAGAAGGTCAAAATAATCGGCTAGTGTTTTTGTGTATGGTTCCATAGCTTTTTAAAAGGGGGTTCTATTCATTTAAAAAACACGTAAGGCGCCCTGAAGCGCTTTTACTACGTAATCTTGTTGTTCAAGGCTCATTTGAGGGAATAACGGCAAAATAATAGTGTGATCCTGCGCCTCTTGGCTGTGCCTAAGGCTCTGGCATGATCCGGCAGCATCAACACAACTCTCGGTTCTATCGGCACATAACCAGGTATTAGCCGGATAAGCGACCTCCCGATGTGAACACATGACGCCCCGGCGAGTCGCCACACCCGCATCCAGCATGGACTGCATAACCTGCCGCTGGTCTGAGCCTTCAGGCAGACGGACACAAAAGCTTTGCCAGGTACTGCGTGCCCAGTCCGGTTCCACCGGCAAACCCAGTCCCGGTATTTCTGCGAGCAGCGACTGGTAGCGGGAAGCCAAGTCCCGGCGTTTGTCGACAATCTCGGGTAGACGCTTAAGTTGTTCCCTGCCGACTGCCGCCTGAATATCAGTCATGCGGAAGTTGAAACCGACAATCGGATAAGACTCGAAAATTACTTGGCTCGCGCCATGGCGCACGGTATCGGGGACACTCATGCCGTGCTGTCGCAACAGCCTGAACTTAGCGTCCCATTCCGTATTCGCTGTAGTGATCATCCCGCCGTCGCCGGTGCTTATCACCTTGCGTGGATGAAACGAAAAGCATGCGATATCGCTTTGCGGTTTGCCGATTTTTTCCCATTGCCCCTGCCAAAGAATTTCGCTGCCGATCGCGCAAGCGGCATCCTCGACGACCAGAAGTGAATGGCGGCGCGCTATCTCAAGGATTGCCGAGAGATCGCAGGGCATTCCGATCTGATGTACACATAAAATAGCGCGAGTACGATCGGTCACGGCGCTTTCGATCTGTTTGGGATCAAGATTAAAGGTATCGGGCTCTACATCCACGAATACCGGCGTGGCGCCACAGTAGCGGATCACGTTGGCAGTGGCTATGTAAGAGTGGCTGACGGTAATGACTTCGTCTCCAGGCTGCACACCTATCGCTAACAGCGCCAAATGCAAAGCGGTGGTGCAGCTGGATACCGCGCAGGCGTGAGGTGCGCCAACGTATTCTGCAAACTCCTGCTCGAACGCGGCAACTTCCGGACCCTGGCTGGTCCAGCCGCTCAAGATGACGCGCCGAGCTGCCTCCACCTCATTCTCGCTCAACATGGGTTTGGTAATCGGGATCATGATTGCACCTCCATCGTATTTGTGCGCCACCAGTCGACCAGTCGCGAAAGCCCGTCTTCCAGGTTAACTTGTGCCTTAAAGCCAAGCAATTGTTCGGCCTTGGTCGTGTCGGCCAGACGCCGGGAAACCGGATTCACTGTTCGTTCCGGCCCATATTCCGGCTGTAGATTGGAGTCCATCACCTTAAGCAACGCTTCGGCCAAGTCGTTGAGACTGGTCTCGGTACCGCTGGCGATGTTGAAGACATCATCGGTCAGTTCCGATTGTAGGGCCAAGATATTGGACCGGGCGACGTCTTCGATGTACACGAAGTCCATGGTTTGGGCTCCATCCCCCAGGATCAGCGGCTGCTGCCCGGCAGCGATGCGCTCCATCCAGCGGATCAGCACCTCGGTATATTTGCCATGAATATCCATGCGCGGACCGTAGACGTTAAAATAGCGCAACGCCACGTAGGGCAATCCGTGCATTTCATTGCACGAACGCAGCAATCCTTCCATCATGATTTTGCTGGCGCCGTACCAAGTGCGGTTGTTATATGGGTGATGATCCTCGCGCGTAGGAAAACTGTCGGCCAAGCCGTAGATCGATGCCGAGGATGCCGCGACTACCTTTTTTACTCCCGCAGCCTGTGCAGCCTCCACTACATTGAAGCTGCCGTCGCACATCACATTCATCGCCTCACGCGGGTTGGCCGCACAAGCGGTGATGCGAAGGGTTGCCATATGGATTACCGCGTCCATACCCTGAGTCGCTTTATGAACGGCCTCCAGATCGCGAATATCTTCCTGAACCAGTGTCACACGAGGATCTTTTAAAGATTCCTCAACATTGGCCAGCGTTCCTCGACTTAAATTATCGAGAATAACGATGCTTGCGGGTGAATAGTCCCGTAGTAACAAATCGATGGTTGTGGAGCCGACTAGGCCGCACCCGCCCGTCACCAGTATGTTTGAATTTTTAATGTCCATTAATAACTTACCCTCTTCGTTTCATTTTCAAAAAATACCGCTAGCAAAACTTTTTCCCAATCTCGTGTGCAGGATTACCCACAACCCGGGCGTCGGCAGCAATGCTGCTAATGACGTTGCTGCCGAGACCAATCAAGACTCCACTGCCAACGCGCAAACCGTTCATGATGTTTGAACCGCTGCCGATGTAACCGTTTTCTTCGATAACAGTGTTGCCTGCAATAGTCACGTTGGAGCCGATCAGAACCCAGTCACCGACCACCACGTCATGATGGATCACCGTATTCGGCAGAATACAAGTGTGCGAACCGATGATCGCGGTGCTCGTGATCACCACGCCCGCCATGATCAATACATTGCAGCCAATCGAGGCAAGAGGAGACACCCTGGCCGTGGGATGGATCACACTGGCAAACCGTTCTTTTGCAATACCCAGACCTTGAATAGTTTCTTTTCGAGATCGATAGGAATTAGGGCTGCCGGGGATAGCTAAAACATGCGCATCGGGAAATCGTGCGAATGCGTCCCTATCCAATACCGGATATCCGTTCGGATCGATTCCTATCTTTTCCGGCGTGTCGTCTACAAAACCGATGAATCGGTAAGCGCTGCCAATACAATCCAATGCCTCGATACCGTTGCCGTTGTACGGGAAAATCAACAGTGGCTGCACTTCTTGCATGTTATCGTCTCCTTTCAACTAAGCGAGCTCAACCGCCGCCTGGTCCGCGAGCATCGCAATAGCTTCACTGACTTCTTGGCATTGAGCCCGGCTTAATTCGGCGAACATCGGCAGGGAAAGCACTTCGTCGGCCGCCTGCTCCGAATGGGGGAAATCCCCTTTGGTATAGCCCAGATCGGCATAGGCCGGCAGGAGGTGCACAGGGATTGGATAATGAATTCCGGTCTGGATCCCTTTGGCTTGCAAGGCCTGTTGCCATTCACTTCGCTGCGGGGTACGGATTGCATAGATATGATACACATGCCGGACGTAGGACATTGCCTCCGGCGTTAGCACATCGCTGTCGGACAACAGCTTATTGTAATGCGCGGCTGCTGTCCGCCGTGCTTCAGTCCATGTTTCCAGATGGCGCAGCTTAACCCTGAGGACCGCCCCTTGAATGCCCTCCAGGCGAAAGTTGTAGCCCTTGAGCACATGATGGTATTTCTGCTCTGCACCCCAATCGCGAAGCATGCGGATGGTACGGGTATATTCGGCGTTATTGGTAACCACCATGCCGCCTTCACCGCAAGCGCCGAGATTCTTGCCGGGATAAAAGCTAAAACATCCCATGTCGCCGATGCTGCCCACGCGTTTGCCCTTGTACTCCGCGCCATGAGCTTGAGCCGCATCTTCGATGACCACCAAACCGTGCCGCTTGGCGATATCCAGGATGGGATCCATGTCCGCCGGATGACCATATAAATGCACCGGCATGATGGCTTTGGTTCGTTCGGTGATTGCGCCTTCGATCGCTTTTACGTCGATCGTGAAGGTGCGGGGATTGATGTCGACAAATACCGGCGTAGCGCCGGTATAGTAAATCGCCGCTACGGTCGCCACAAAGGTAAACGGAACGGTAATTACCTCATCGCCGGGACCAACTCCGGCCGCGAGTAGGGCAAGGTGCAACGCGCTGGTTCCGGTGTTTACGCCAATCCCGTATTGGGCCTGACTATAGGTGGCGAATTCCTCCTCAAACGCGGCCACTTCGCTTCCCAAGGTAAATTGGCAGGTTTCCAATACGCCCTGAATGGCGGCGTTAACTTCGTCTTTAATTCCACTGTACTGCGCTTTGAGATCGACAAACGGGATCATGCTACTCTCCTACCTTGATACATAGATATTCCGTTGATTTCAACGGATCGGCCTTGCTCATTCATCGAGCGGGTCGCCGCCTCGATTAATTCCACCACCCGCAGTCCTAGAGAACCGTTGGTCAACGGCGTCTTGCCGTTTTCGATACAATCGACAAAATGCTCGCCCTCGACACGCAATGCCTCTGAAGAGTCCAACTGCGGTGCCCACATGTCCCCGGTACGGTAGCCGACCCGCATTTCATAAATCTTTTGCGGGTCATTGGGGAAATTGACGCCCTTGTCGTAAATCTTGATTTTTTCGCTCGGCTCCACATCGTCGTAGATGATCATTTTCTTGCTGCCGCCAATCAGAATCTGGCGCACTTTTACCGGCGCCAACCAACTCACATTGATATGCGCTATGATTCCTGAGCCGTAGAACAGGGTGATGTATGCCAGATTTTCCGGCGTGTGGGGAAAGTGGTTAGTGCCGACGGCGGACACCGCCACCGGCTGTTCCCCCAGTAGATAGTCGAGGATCGAGAAGTCATGCACCGCCAAATCGGCAATGACGTTGGCATCCCGTTGGAACAAGCCGAGATTGATTCGGGTGGAATCGTAGTAATGAATATGACCAATTTCTCCCGACTTTACCAGGTCCGCCATTTTGCGCACCGCACCCGTGTAAATGAACGTATGATCGACTATCAGTACGAGCTTGCGCTTATTAGCTTCATTAATCAGTTTGCGAGCCTGTTCCGAGGTTTCCGTCATCGGTTTTTCCAGCCATACATGCTTACCGGCCTTGAGAGCGGCCATTCCCAGTTCGAAATGGGTATTGACCGGGGTCGCTATCGCGATAGCATCAATATCTTTATTCTCAAGCAGATCTTGGAAACGTGTTGTGGTCTTTACTCCTGGAAACCGTTTCTGAACAATCTCGAGTTTTTTCGGATCAAGATCAGCCACACTGGAAACTGTAATTCCCGATGTCTCGGCGAAGTTTCTCACCAAGTTGGGTCCCCAGTAGCCGTATCCAATAACACCTATATTAATCATAATAATTCCCCTGAAATAACATAAAAAATAATTGCATTTCTTATCTGCATCACTGTGTAGACAAACTGTTTTGCTCAGCCTTGATAACCCAACCAAATAGGAAGGCTGACCGAGCATCCAACCAATATTGCTTTATCCTCGAGTACGTACATCCCCGATCACTTGAGCGGGGACGCCGGCAACAATCGCATAATCAGGGACATTCTTGGTCACCACAGAGCCGGCTCCGATCAGCGCGCTTTCACCGATGGTGATGCCGCACAGGATAGTAGCGTTGCTGCCTATTGAGGCGCGGGTTTTAACCTGAGTCCGAATCAGTTGCCAATCCGCTTCCGTTTGCAATTCGTCATCTTCGCCGACTGCTTTTGGATAAGTATCGTTAATAAACATCACGCCATGGCCTATAAAAACACCATCTTCAATATCAACACCCTCACAAATGAAGCTATGGCTGGAAATCTTACATTTGGCGCCGATAGAGGCGCCCTTTTGTATTTCGACGTAGGTGCCGATCTTCGAGCCTGCGCCTACTTTGCACCCATATAGATTCACCAGATCCGGATGATGTATGACGACACCTTCGCCTAATTGAACATCTTTGTTTATCATTTATTAATTGCTCCTAAGTTGTCGGAATTATCCGTTTCTTTAAATATCGTAACTACTCAGCGCGAAGCACAACCTCCCTCTCCAGTGGGAGAGGGAGTGAGTTCTCCGCGATTTTTGATTCGCTGAATAGTTACTAAATATCTTAAATTAGCCGTACCCTATCATTGGTGTGTTAGCCGAACCGTTCGTTACCACGCTTTCTTTCAATCAATCCCTTAACCAAGCTTAAATCAGGGAGTCTTAAACACTACATCCACCCAATAGTTGGAGGTATTCCAGGTCAGGTTGGGAAAAGCACTGGCCGCCCCATAGGCATAGACGCCATTCCCGTCAGACACCCCGCCGTCGGCCAAGGCATGCAGCGGCGGGTTATCCACCCCGGAGGTCGCAAAGTAGTTCTGATCATCGCTGTAATGCCCCACATTGGTGTGATAGGAGGCCACATAGACGGTATTCGCGGTGATCGCCACTGGGCTTGGGAATAGCACCTGCTGCCAACCGGTGGCGGTCTCTCCGCTGAAGCTGGCCGACGCCAGCAGCGTACCGGTGTTCGACCACAGATTGCCCACGTGCGTGCCGGTGTTGCCGATGCCCTTATAGAAGCGGATACCGGTAATGGTGCCGGCGACATCCGACCTGAACTTCACACCCAACTCCACCGGACTGTCCGGGCCGGAGTCCGCCGTCCCAGGCACAGCCGTGCTAGGCCAAATAGTAAGGTTCGTCGAGGTCGTGGTTTGTACGGTCAGTACGGTACTACCCGAGACTCCGCTTAAAGTCGCCGATATGGTACTCGTGCCGGCGCTCACGCCCGTTGCCAGCCCGGCGGTGTTGATGGTAGCCACGGCCGGGTTCGAGGAGACCCACGTCACTTGGCTAGTGATGTTCTGCGTGGTACCGTTTGAGTAAGTCCCAGTGGCCGCGAACTGCTGAGTGGCTCCAGTTGAGATCGTCGCATTCGCCGGTGTTACCGCGATCGACTGTAGAGTGGGCAGTGGGCCTGCTGCGCTGAATACGATATCCACCCAATAATTTGAAGATAGCCAGTCTTGATTTGGAAAGCTGCTTCCCGAGCCATAAGCGTAGACGCCATTAACTCCTGACACACCCGCTTGCAGTGCGTGCAGCGGCGGGCTGTCCACCCCGATGGTCGCAAAGTAGTTTTGATCGTCGCTGTAGTGCCCCGCGTTGGTGTGATACGAGGCCACATAAACCGTATTCGCGGTGATGGAGACCGGCGTCGTAAAGTTCACCTGCTGCCAGCCTGATGCCGTCTCTCCGCTGAAAGTGGCCGACGCCAGCTTCGTGCCGGTGTTCGTCCACAGATTACCCACGTGCGTTCCGGTGTTGGTGCCGGCCTTATAGAAGCGGATGCCGGTAATGGTGCCGCTTGTGTCGGATCTAAATTTCACGCCCAACTCCACGGCACTGTCCGGACCGCCGTCAATCAAACCCGGCACCGCCGTGCTGGGCCAGATGGTACAGTTGCTGCCGGTGCATGCGCTCCCGCCGCCTCCGACAGAAACAGTAATGCCGGCACTGGGCGTCTCAAGGTTACCGCTATCATCGACCGCACGGCTGCGAATAGCGGCGCTGCTGCCCGAAGCCATCCAAGTATAGGTCCACGTCGCCAGCCCCGCCGCAGGATGCCAGATCGTGCCGCCGTCCGTGGACACTTCCACTCCCGCTACGGTTCCGCCGGTGTCACTGGCAGTGCCGCTGATCGTTACCGTGGTTCCCACAGGGATGGTCGATCCGCTAGTGGGCGAGGTGATGGTTGAGGTAGGCGGGGTCGCGTCTGTCGAAGCCGTAGCCGGAGTCAGGCCGGATTGCAACGATACCGGCTGGATGCCCATATCGGCGAACAGGTTTACCGTCGCTTGCCGCATTGCAGTGTTGGTAGTGGCGCCAAGATTAGTATTGTCGTGTTGGTTATCCAAGCCCCAGGACCACTGGTAACTACCGGTGGAAAACACCAAGGCGCCGTTGGAGTGACGATACATGACTACCGAGTGCTTCGCGGTGCCGGCCCCATACGTAACACCTTCATCGATGAGTATATTGCTGGAGTCGGTGATCGAATTGGCAGAAAGCTGGAACAGGCCTGCTGGCCTGAAGCCGTTGTCCTCGTCAGCGTCGATTTCAGCGCCCAGGGTGCCGGGGGCCAGTGTGGCTGAACCGGAAGACAAGGCGGCGACGCTGGTATTGCGCCACAAGCGCATCTTGCCGTTGGCGGCCGGAACTGTGATAGCGTAGTTTCCGTCGTTTAATCGGAAAAGGTTGCCCTTGACTGCATTCTCCGGACGATCGCCATCGCCGGGCGGGCTTAAGCGCGGGTCGCGCCACGTGCCGGTCCAGATGGGAGGATCGAGCGGGTCTTTTACATCAAGGTAAGTTTCCTTGTAGCAGACCAAGGTGCGGTAGGGGGTGCCGTCGACAACACTGTTCTCCCAGCGCGTCTTCCAGAACATGGTGTTGCCGCTGAAAAATGCCAGGTGTATGCCGGCGTTACGCGCGGCCTCAATGTTTGCTCGCTGTTGCCCGGACCAGTATTCGTCATGGCCGTTCGACATCCACACCTTGTGATTCAGGATCAAGGCGCCGTTGCGATCGGTGTCGGTGTCGGTGAAATAGGTCACATCGTAGCCGTTGGCTTCCAGCCAGCGCACCATCGGATACTCGGCATTGAACACCCAGTCGTTGGACTCGAACACACGCGTATTGAAAGGCCGGTTGTAGCTCACCTTGTAAGCGCGGCACGAGGCAACCCATTGCCCGCAAGTGTCGTTGGTGTAAAGGTTCTGCCCATTTACGCTATCGTTATAAGCTTGCCAGGTCGTATCGGAAGCCTGAAACAGGATATTCGAATGGCTGGCGTCGTTGCGCACGATGAAAACGATGTGGCTGGCGCCTAGGGTGTCATTGCGGATTACACGGGCGAAGTAGATGCCGGAAACCGCAGTGCCGGGTACTGCCCATGAGGCCGATACGCCCCAATTACCGCAGTCGTATAAACCAACGCTGGCGTTGGTGACGCAATTCGGTTGGGTCTGCGGCAGCGTGGCTGAGGGTTGGATCGTTGTTACACGCCGCGCACCGTTCCCTTGGTAATAGCCCATGCGGTAGATGTCCAGGTGATAGGCATTGGCTGGGGTTTTGATCTTGAAATTAATCGTCTGGCCGACATTGACGCTGATGTTGTCGGCGAATCCCTGGATAGTCGCATCGCCGGAACCGACAATGTCCCACGTGCTTTTTGGCGTGCCCGCCAAGCAGTTTTCCGCCTCAATAGCATTGCCCGGGACCGAACAGCTCGCCCAGGCATGGGAGCTGAACAATAACATAGACGCGAAAAGCCACAAGATTATGGAAACAATGGTGCGCTTACACATAGGAAGCCCCTTGAGAACAAAAGATGGACAGGGAGTCTTCGCTAACAAACCGTCGAAGACAATGGACCGGAGTCCACTCAGCGCCTTTCCCAAAATCTTCTAAAAATCTCCAATAAGTGCCGGTTCTCACCCAACTCATAAAAATAAGAAAGCTACAGCTCATGACACTCACCCTTTTCATTAATTTTTGCCACATGATTTGTCCTAAAAAGCGATTAGATATTGCTGTTCCGTGTTGAGTCGATATGGAACAGCACAGCACAGCCTGAATCTCATTTATTCACCCCGGTTCCGATATTTTTATCTCACCGCTCGATTTTCCACGCCTGCTTTCATTAAAATTCCCTAATCAAGCTTAAATCAGGGAGTTGTAAACACGATATCCACCCAATAGTTGGAGGCATTCCAAGTCTGGTTGGGGAAAGCGCTGGTCGATCCATAGACATACACGCCGTCCCCACCTGACACTCCGTTGGCTAAGGCATGCAGCGGCGGGTTGTCCACCCCCGAGGTCAAAAAGCCATTCAGATCGTCGCTGTAATGCCCCACATTGGTGTGATAGGAGGCCACATAAATCGTATTCGCGGTGATCGCCACTGGGCTTGGGAACAGCACCTGCTGCCAACCCGAAGCCGTTTCCCCGCTGAAGGTGGCCGTCGCCAGCTTCGTGCCGGTGCTCGACCACAGATTGCCCACATGCGTGCCGGTATTACCACTTCCTTTGTAGAAACGGATGCCGGCGATAGTGCCGCTTGTGTCGGACTTAAACTTTACGCCCAGCTCCACGGCGCTGTCCGGTCCGGAGTCCGCCAACCCCGGAACGGCGGTGCTGGGCCAGATGGTAAGGTTCGTCGGTGTCGCAGAGACGGTAATGCTCAGCAGCTTGGTGGTGGTCGCGGCCGGAGTGGCGGTATCCGTCACTCGGGCGGTAAAGCTGGAAGTACCGGCCGCCGTGGGCGTTCCGCTGATTACGCCAGTCGAGGTATTCAAGCTAAGGCCTGCGGGCAGCGAACCGGTGATTGACCACGTATATGGCGAGGTGCCGCCGCTCGCCGTCAACGTCGTCGTGTAAGCGACATTCAGCGTCCCATTGGGTAACGGCGACGCGGTGGTTATGGTCAGCGGCGCGGCGGCAGTTACTGTCAGGGTGGTATTGCCGCCCACACTGCCCGAAGTCGCAGTGATGGTGCTGGAGCCTCCGCTCAAGCCCGTCGCCAGCCCCGCCGCGTTGACGGTGGCCACCGTCGCAGCCGATGTGCCCCACGTCACTTGGCTGGTAAGGTTCTGCGTAGAGCTATCCGAATAGGTTCCCGTTGCCGTGAACTGTTGCGTGGCTCCGGTCAGGATCGACGGATTCGCCGGCGTCACCGCAATCGAGGTTAGCGTTGGCGTAGCCCCAGGGCTGAACACCACGTCCACCCAATAGTTGGCGGAATTCCAAGTCTGGTTGGGGAAAGCACTGGTCGCCCCATAGACATACACGCCGTTCCCACCTGACACTCCGTTGGCTAAGGCATGCAGCGGCGGGTTGTCTACTCCGGCGCTCGTAAAGTAGTTCACATCGGCGCTGTAATGGCCCGCATTGGCGTGGTATGAGGCTACATACACTGTATTGGCGTTGATAGTCACTGGGGTGGAGAACAGCACCTGCTGCCAGCCTGATGCTGTCTCGCCGCTGAAAGTGGCCGACGCCAGCTGCGTGCCGGTGCTGGTCCAGAGGTTGCCGACGTGCGTTCCGGTGTTGGTGCCGGCCTTATAGAAGCGGATGCCGGTAATGGTGCCGCTTGTGTCGGACCTAAATTTCACGCCCAACTCCACGGCACTGTCCGGACCACCGTCAACCAAACCCGGCACTGCCGTGCTGGGCCAGATGGTAAGGTTCGTCGGTGTCGCAGAGACGGTAATGCTCAGCAGCTTGGTGGTGGTCGCGGCCGGAGTGGCGGCATCCGTCACTCGGGCGGTAAAGCTGGAAGTACCGGCCGCCGTGGGCGTTCCGTTGATTACGCCAGTCGAGGTATTCAAGCTAAGGCCTGCGGGCAGCGAACCGGTGATTGACCACGTATATGGCGAGGTGCCGCCGCTCGCCGTCAACGTCGTCGTGTAAGCGGCATTCAGCGTCCCATTGGGCAACGGCGACGCGGTGGTTATGGTCAGCGGCGCGGCGGCAGTGACTGTCAGGGTGGTATTGCCGCTCACACTGCCCGAAGTCGCAGTGATGGTGCTGGTGCCTCCGCTCAAGCCCGTCGCCAGCCCCGCCGCGTTGACGGTGGCCACCGTCGCAGCCGATGTGCCCCACGTCACTTGGCTGGTAAGGTTCTGCGTAGAGCTATCCGAATAGGTTCCCGTTGCCGTGAACTGCTGCGTGGCCCCGGTCAGGATCGACGGATTCGACGGCGTCACCGCGATCGAGGTCAGGCTCGGCGATGAACCGGTGCCGGTTATGAAGACTACGTCCACCCAGTAGTTCGTGGAATTAAAACTGTTTGTCGGGAAGCCGCCTCCGACGCCATACAAATACACGCCGTTTGGACCGCTCACGCCGCTTTTCAGTAAATGCAATGGCGGAGCATCGACACCCGACGTGCCGAATTCCGGGCTGTTTGTTGCGGCGTAATTGCCTCTGGGCGCGTAATACGAGGCAACGTACACTGTACCTGCAGTGACCGGCACCGGCGTACTAAAGTTCACCTGTTGCCAACCTGTAGCGGTTTCGTTGCTGAAAGCTGCCGTTGCCAACTGCGCTCCGGCGCTGGTCCAGAGGTGTCCCACGTGGGTGCCGGTATTAGTGTTGCCCTTATAGAACCGGATGCCGGTGATGAAGCCATCGAGATCGACGGTGAATTTAACACCCAATTCGACGGCATTCGGATCGTTTACGGACGGAGTGCTTGGGATGGTTGAGCTGCTCCACGCGTTGCAGGGCGTAGACAAGCATGGCTGGGCCTGCGTCGTGAAGGACCATGTGTAAGGGGCAGCCATGGCATTGCCGGCCAAGTCCTTGATGCCGGTCAGAATACTGGCGGTATAGCTTGTCGAAGCAGCCAGCAAGGTGTTGGGCGTCAGTTTCGCAGTGCGTGTGTTTGCATCATAGCTGACCGTGGCGGACACCGGCGGACTACTTCCGGCTTGTAATTTAAAGTTAGACGAAATGACGGTCAACGGATCGAGCGATTCGCTAAAGGTGGCCGTGACTGTAGGCTGTTGAATTACACCGGTAGCGGCATTCGCAGGGAAGGTCGAAGTCACCGTTGGGGGCGTTGTGTCTGTCCCGTAAGTGGCGGTGTAGGTTCCCGCCGCAGCCGTGAAAAAGGCATACTGAATGCCTTTGATGGTATCGGTCGTATATGCAACGGCGCCATTGGCTGGACCGGTGAGGCTAACGAGGGCACCCGTGACGGAGTTTACCGGCAGCATCGCTTGCAGTCCATTGGCGCCCGCATCCGGTGTAATCGCAAAACTCAGACGGCTGCCATTCCACGCCAGCGATCCGAATGATGAATTGTTGCGGCCATCAAGCCAATTCAACATCTGAACGCTTGATACGACCGGGACACTGCGGGCGAGGGCCGAGTTGACCGTATCCGTCGATGCCTCCTCTATGGAGACGTCGGTGTGTGCATTGATGGTATAGGCACCATAATAACCTTCCGGCCCGAGCGCTCTATCCAATAACGTGTCGATAGTGAATGGATAGGTCTGTCCGGACTCGTCGGTCATCTGACTGGCGGCATGGTAAACATCGATCATGGACCCGTCCAGGTTGACAAATCGCATCGGCATGCCTGAACCGCTGAAAAAACCCGGACGATCCAGCACCCAGCCGGGAGGCCAGAAGTAGTAGCTGGTATCCAAACGGATTCCGTTTTCTAATTGTACGATTGCGCCGGTGACCCAGTCGCTCCATGCTATGCAATGGTGCCGTTGAGTGATGGGCGCCGGTATGCTTGGAAACAGGGTTGTGAAATCTCCAATTTGCTGGGTATAGAAAGTCCTGAGAGATGCAGGAGTAAAATCTGCGCAGTTCGTATTGACATGCAGCCCCACTTCAAAACCATCCGCGGTATAGGCGGCGGCTTGTGCATTGGTTAGCGGGGTATCCGGGAAGATATACGAAGTACCTCGTATGCATTCCCAGTTAGCCACCGAACAACCTGCGGGGCTCATTGACTTAAACTGATCAAAACGGCCTTGTGTGCCATTATTGCCGTGATCGTCACCGGTCATGATGACGACTGCTTTTTTGCCGCGCGGAAAATACCAGAAGCGAGGTAAGGGCTTCTTGTCGCGATTCATTTCGACAATCATGTTGGCTAGCAGCCTTTGTTGCTCATCCGCTTGCGGAATCGCGATCTTGTCGAAATCAATCCAGTCAGCCTGCGGATCGCCGGAGGCATCACCGAAGAACTTGTCATCGGAGCGGATCGGGCTAAGTCCATCGCGCTCCTGCGTGGCCCAGGCAGGATTACCTTGCCGAATGTAGATGATGGAGGTTGCAAGGTCATAGGTAAACGCTGCGGTCTGGCCCCCGTTGGTGCCGACGCTTCGCAGAGTCACGGCAGGATTGGTGGTCGCTGTTGTTGCGTCCGAGTAAAGTGTCGCAAGGCTCGAAGCGCCGGTAACCGTATAGCGATCAGCATCCCCATGAAACTGGAGGGTCTGGTTCACGATACCGTTACCCGGTGCCTGCGATGTATCAACCTGGAGATAACCATTCGAGAGCGTGGTTCCAGTCGCTGTGACACCCAGCAAACCGGCAAGCTGCGCGCTTGGGCGCATGGCAATCAAGTTACCGCCTGCTGTAACCCAATCAGTGAACATAGTTACTTGACTGGTTGTTAATGTCATTCGCGCCAGAATTACCACGTCATAGGCGGCTAAAGTGGTCGCGTTAACGGTCGAAATATCGGCCATGGCAAATTCATTGAAGCCTTCGGTTCGTAGAATCTCCGCGTAATACTTGCCAAAGGAGTCGGATGTGGTGGTTATGACCAGGATCGGCCCGCCTGGAGGGTTAGGAATGGCAGCCTCAGCTGCTGGGATTAACCAATTCAAAACCCGATTGAAGATATCGGGTAGTGTAACCGCCGCCTCTTTTGTAGCAATCGGCTGGATGAATTGACCAGCGTCGGCAGGAACCGATCCAATCGAAGATACGGTAGAGTTTGTTTCGGATTGTGATTGCACAGGGACGTTGATGGTCTGTTTTGTTTGGCCTTTGTTGATATCCCATTCTTTGACTTCGCCGTCTTCGCTTCCTGCAATTAAATTACCGAGTGGATTGAACACGAGTGCATTGATGGCCGTGGGTGCGCCGGCTATTTGCTTGTCCAATTTACGAGTCGTCGTATCCCAAACCAGAATTTTGCTGTCTTCTCCCGTGCTTACCAATTTTTGCCCATTCGGACTGAAGGCAACTGCTCTAACGGAAGCTTGGTGTCCTGTAAAACTCTGTATTTGCTGACCGGTTGCGGCATCCCACAAAATCACCTGGCTATCAGTGCTTCCGCTAGCCAGGAACTTGCCGTCTTTGCTGAAAGCAACTGTATTGACCTCGCCTGAGTGGCCGAGTAGCGTTTGGACGAGCTGTCCCGTTTCTACATCCCATAATAAAACACGGCCATCGGCGCCTGCGCTAGCCAAAAGTTTCCCATCGGGACTGAAACTGACCGCATTTATAAAATCAGTAGGACCGGAAAGAATTCTGATTAGCTTGCCGGCCAGCGGATCCCACAACATGATTCTTGTTTCCTCTCCTCCACTGGCAAGGAACTTACCGTCAGGACTAGCTGCGACTGTTCTAATCGGGTGTTCATGAGCCAATAGAGTCCGGACCTTTTTGCCAGTTGCGACCTCCCTTATTTGAATTTCCGTATCTCTGGCGACGCTCACCAAGTATTTTCCATCGGCACTGAAAACAACTCCGGTTACAGCAGCGCCATGATGCTCTGAAACGGCAAAAAGCTCTTTTCCGTTTGAGGTCCAAAGCCTGACTTTACCGTCCTTGGTCGCACCGCCGTAGAGCGTTCCATCAGGACTAACGGCGAGCGCGGTAACCCCTTTCCAGTCATGGTTGCTTTTCTTCTTAGCATTTTGGCTAACTGCAGTCTTATTAACAGTTTGGCTATTTCCATTGGACGACGCCGGTCCTGCTGTAGCCGTTATAGATGTATTTGTGGCTGAGTTACCGGAGGTCGTCGCTTGCGGACTCGCGCCGGCGGCCCCAAGCAGGGGAAGCTGAAAAGTCGATTGTTCCAGCCCGGTCATCAAGTCCCATACGATGACCTGCCCGGATTTTCCGACGCTAGCCAAGGTCTTCTGATTGGAACTGAAAACAACCTTATCCACCAAATCCTTATGTCCTGTCAGAAGCTGGGGCTGCTTACTGGACATATCCCATAAAACCACCTGTTCGCTCTCGCCCACGCTGGCTAGGCTTTGACCGTCCGGGCTAAATACCAGATTGACAACGGCGACACCGCTCTCTCCGGGTAGGTTTGCCTGATTCTGGCTTGTTGCCCTATCCCAGAGTTTAATTTGAGCATCTTGGCCGCCGGTGGCCAGGATTTTACTGTCCGGGCTAAATGCGATCGCATTAACACCGCTTTGATGACTGGTCAGAATCTGAGTTGTAGAACCTGATTGCGTATCCCAGAGCATAATGCGGGCATCCTGACCCGAGACAGCCAAGGTCTTGCCGTCCGAACTAAATACCAGGTCGGTGACAGCAGTGCCGCCTTCTCCAGATAGGTTTAGCTGTTCCGTGCCTGTAGCCGCATTCCATATTTTAATCTGAGCATCCTGGCCGCCGGTGGCCAGGATTTTGCTGTCAGGACTAAATGCGATCGCATTAACGCCACTTTGATGACCGGTTAGGATCTGAGTTGTAGAGCCGGATTGCGAATTCCAGAGAGTGACGCTCCCATCCAGGGCTACAGCAGCCAAAATATTACCGTCCGGACTAAACACCGGATCGGTAACAAGGACACTCTCGGGTAGAGTTAAGCGGACGTTGCCGGATGCGGCGTCCCATAGTCGAATTGAGGTATCGCTTACGCTAGCTAGTGTATTGCTATCAGGACTAAAAACAATCCCGCTAACCAGACTTTTCAACTGGTTCGGAAGCGTCACGCGCACTTGGCCTGAGGCTATATCCCATAACGTGATTTGTCCGTCGGAATTCACACTGGCCAAGGTATTGCCATCCGGACTAAACGCGACGAGGTCGAGTCCATTGCTGGGGAGTCCCATGGACGCCCCCGCAAGCGTTTGATTGGCAGTTGCGGTTATAACAGCTCCCGCAATATTTATAGATTGAACAAAAGCAATCAAAGTCAGAATACCAAGTATGAGACTTGTTAAATATTGATATTTTATCTTTAGCTTAATCACACGTTTATCCTATACGTCATATAAGAATTAAGTTGCCGAAATATAAATATTAATGGTTTGGTCATTACTTTTAGGTTTGTCTGTTGAATACGTTTAGACAAACCAAATGCCTGAGGGTTATCTAATATAATTCAACCGGAATGTATGATGAGCGTCACACCTAAACCTAGCGTCTAAAGTCTTGGTCGGATTTACATGGCACCTCTGCACCTTAAAACTTCCTTGAACGTTCTGAGTAATATCTTTAAATCAAATAGTAGAGACCAGTTTTGAATGTACCGAATATCGAGCCTCACCGAGTCATCCCATTCTGTCTTACTTCGTCCTTCTACTTGCCAGAGTCCGGTGATTCCAGGCTTCATATCCAGTATTCTCCTGAGGTGCCATGGTTGGTATTTCTCCGCTTCGTAAGGAAGGGGCGGCCTCGGGCCAACCAGGCTCATGTCTCCTTTTAGTACATTAAAAAATTGCGGCAGCTCATCAATACTGGTTTTTCGAATGAATCTTCCAACCCCGGTTATCCTGGGATCAGATTTGATTTTATATAAGGGTTCTTCCGCATCCCCCTGATTGACTTTTGCATGATCACCACTGATAAAGTCCCGAACGTATTCACGGTGTATTTGATCATCCATATTCACATGCATGGATCGGAACTTGTAGAAGGTGAAGGGGGTGCCTTGCTTGCCCAAGCGGGTTTGCCTAAAAATGACAGGTCCCAGAGAAGTTGCTTTGATAGCTAATGCGGTAATTAACATTACCGGCATAAAAATAAGTATGCCGACAATCGAACCTATGATATCGACAGCTCTTTTTAATGATAATTTAAACCATGAAGTACCGATTGAATCGCTCAGTTCGAAAGGAAAAGCATCGGGTCGAACATAGCCATTTTTTGTGAGGCTTTCGAATATATGATCAGGATAGCTAGAGGTGGTAATAGAAAATTGTGAAGTTTCATCAACTAATTTTGCACAAATTTCTCTTGCCCCTTTTTCGTCTGTATCGGGGAGGAGCACGCAGATGGCGTTATGATTAACAAAGCCGATAATGTCGGTATCTCGTGTTTTTTTCCGAACAACGCCTAAAATCTCATCCATATTAATGGATTCAACATTCGTTTCTTTATCAAGAGTTAGTAATATAATTGATAACGTGGATTTAGACCGCTGAGCCCGGAGCGTCTCAAGGCGCAACTGCTCGTGAAAGCAAGAATCATAAAAAAATTCACCAGAAGTAGCCCGATTGTCAGTTGAATTATTGGGTGAGACGGAAGATGGTCCAGGCTCTACTAATAAATGTTCATTTATTTTCATTTTCACCCTTCTTAAATGTTGACTATAGTGCAGTTACGTAGCTCAGTATTTTTATAAATTTAGTGTGTTGATAAGGTTTCTTAATTAGTGACAGGCAAACATAAAATTCAATAAATTACGGTCGATGACAATCGCTATAAGGCATTGATTTTTTGTTGGGAAACTAACAAATAATATGCTTAATATTAAATTTAATCATTTTCTAATTCATTGAAATATAATGTTATTGTGGCTAATGAAAAGTTACGTAATGAACAAACATAGTGCAGCTATGCCTCTTAAATAATTATTAAAAATTAAATAGTTATAAAAAACAGGTATCAGTGCTATAGAATGAGTTGCATTGTAAATCGTTGATTTAAAATAATTTTATTCTGTCGAATGGTTGCACTGTATTTAAATCAATGAACGGCGAATATTGAGCTCTAATTCATTAACCCTAAAAACCGTTGGAATGGAGCTCAGATTAAAAGAAATAAATCGTTCGTACAATTAGTGGAAATACTTACTGAATGAAGGTATTAATCGCCTGAATGTACGTTATTCGGCTTGGGGCTCATGTTGGCGCGATAGCTCCACCCTAATGCATTAATGCATTGCCGTTTCCGGATAAGTTGGATTAAGCTCGGACATCATCAGATGTAATTTGAAGAGTATGAGGCGTGGTGTGTTAATAACGATTGGTCAACGCCGGATGGCACTGAGAGGGGATTACGTTCGTGTATCTGATCGGTCCAGTGATCATAAAAAACTGTGGAAAAGGTTAACCAAGTGCTTTGGGGATTATGCCTATAACTTTGGTGTCGGGCGCGGCTGTAGTGTGTCGAAAATGACAGCTGTTTTTAGTGGGTGACTGGGCAACCTGTGACTGATCGCATTGTGGGTGGAGGGCAGACGCGCGGCCTGGATTAGATGTGTGCCGACTTGAGGCAGTGGCAGCAGTTTTGCGCGAAAGGCGTTGTTGTGTAAGGCTCTGTCGCACTGAGCCCCCAACAGTTGTACGAATAGAGGTCATCTGTCACAATAACGTTTATATAGTGATTAACAAAAGGACAGCTCCATGGCTGAAATAACTGAAGTACCTAGCCCTTTTTGCGGTATTGGCACGGACGACCTGACCATTCAGGTAGAAGGTGTATTGCTTAAGGTTGTTAAAAACGGTTGTGCGGTTAATACGCCTGCTTTTGAGCAGGCGATTACCGATACCCGCCCAAGAATTGATGGTAAAGATGTCAGTTTGGATGCGGCTGTGGCAAAGGCGGCGGCGTTGTTAAAAAACACTAACCAGCCCGTTATCGGCGGCTGTGCGACGGATGTCAACGGAATGCGGGCTTTGCTGGCATTGGCCGATCGTAGCGGCGCTGTTGTTGACAATATGAATTTTACCGGCGCACGGAACAACTTTCTGGCCTTGCAAGATTCCGGTTGGATGAATACGACTCTGGCGGAAGTAAAAAACCGCTGCGATTTATTATTGGTGGCCGGCGTCGACCTGGAAGGCTTTTCGCCACGCTTTTTCGAGCGTTATCTATGGAATGAAGAATCCATGTTTTTGGACGATACCGGCAAGCGTGAGGTTATTTATTTGGGCAAAGCGCCTTCCGGTACAGCATCGACTTCGCCGACCGGCCAAAAAGCGCAGGTTTTTGAATGCGCAAACGAAGACTTGCCCGATGTTGTCGCAGTATTAAGGGCGTTGGTTAAAGGCAATCCGATTCGGGTCGATTCGGTCGGCGGCATTGCGGTTGCCGATTTACAGGGTATTGCCGATAAGTTAAAAGCGGCAAGCTACAGCGTAGTGACCTGGGCGGCCGGTGCATTGGCATACAGTCAGGCTGAACTGACGGTGCAGACGCTTTCTGAAATGGTTAAAGATATTAACGATAAAAATACCCGTAGTTCCGGTTTGCCGTTAGGCGGTAAAGAAGGCGATCAAACAGCTAATCAGGTTTGCGGTTGGACTACCGGTTATCCGGCGCGCACGCGTTTTTCCAGCGGTTTTCCTGAATACGATCCCTATTTGAATGATACGAATTGCTTGCTGGCTAATGGCGAAGCGGATGCTTTGGTTTGGGTGCAGGCGTTTAATGCTAAAGCAGTACCGCCGGTAACAAACTTGCCTACCATTGTGGTGGGGCGTTCCGGGATGACGTTTACCAAAGAGCCGGATGTGTTTATTCCTGTCGGTACGCCGGGTATCGATCATGCCGGTCACGCTTATCGTATGGATAACGTGGTTGCGATTCGGTTGAAGAAACTGCGCGATTCCGGCCTGCCCAGTACGTCCGACGTACTCAATGCCATTGAACAAGCTTTGTAGGTAAGTAATATGTTGATTAGATTAACAGGTGGAGCTGTCTATGATCCCGCCAGCGGAATTGATGGCGCGAAACAGGATATTTACATTCAGGACGGGCGTATCGTCAACAAGCCCGTCGGCGATTTTAAAGTCGATAAAGAATACGATTTAACCGGCAAGGTGGTGATGTCCGGCGCGATTGATATGCATACTCATATTGGTGGCGGTAAAGGCAATATCGCCAGAACCTTGTTGCCGGAAGATCATCGCGCCGATCCTGTTGCGCGTACCGATATTACCCGCTCCGGTTGCGGTCATGCCATGCCCAGCACTTTTGTGACCGGTTATCGTTACGCCGAAATGGGCTACACCGCCGGTTTCGAGCCTGCCGTGTTACCGATTAACGCGCGTCAGGCGCATATGGAAATGGCCGACATTCCGATTCTGGATAAAGGCGGCTATGTGCTGATGGGCAGTGATGATTATTTGCTGCGCATGTTGACGGCTAAAAAAGACCAGAAAGCTATTAATGATTATGTCGCTTTTACCATGCAAGCGGCTAAAGCGATTGGCGTTAAAGTCGTTAATCCCGGCGGCATCAGTGCGTTCAAGTTTAACCAGCGCAAACTGGATCTGGATGAACAGAACACCCATTACGGAGTGACCCCACGCGATATTCTGCGCGTATTGGCGACAGCGGTTAAAGAGCTGGGTATTACTCATCCTCTGCATGTACATGGCTGTAATTTGGGTGTGCCGGGCAACATGAATACCACGCTGGATACCATTCAGGGCATAGGTGGCTTGCCGATGCATTTGACCCATATTCAGTTTCATAGTTATGGTACGGAAGGTGATTTCAAGTTTTCATCGGGCGCGGCGCAAATTGCGGAAGCGGTCAACAGAAACAAAAACATCACTATTGATGTCGGGCAGATTTTGTTTGGCCAAACCGTAACTGCGTCCGGCGACAATATGCGCCAACACGCCAATCATAAACATGCCAGTCCGAATAAATGGGTGACCATGGATATTGAGTGTGATGCGGGCTGTGGTGTTGTACCGTTCAAATACAAGGACCAGAATTTCGTCAATGCATTGCAATGGGCGATTGGCTTGGAGACTTTCTTGCTGGTTGATGATCCTTGGCGTATTTTCCTGACCACGGATCATCCGAATGGGGCGCCATTCACCAGCTATCCACATTTGATCCGCTTGCTTATGGATAGAAGTTTCCGTAACGACGTGTTGGCGACTATTCATCCTGAAGCGCAAAAGATGACGACTCTGGCATCGATTGACCGCGAATACAGTTTGCAGGAAATTGCGATTATGACTCGTGCCGGTGCGGCCAGATTGATCGGTCTGCAAGATCGCGGCGGCTTGAGTGCCGGCAACTGGGCGGATATCACTGTTTATACCGATAACGCCGATCGGCAGAAGATGTTTGCGAAACCGGATTATGTGTTTAAAGACGGTGAATTAGTAGTGGTTGACGGTAAGGTTGTTCATACTAAATGGGGTACGACCCATGTGGTTAAGCCGGATTATGATTCGTCGGTAGAAAAGGACTTGCAAGCCTATTTTGACCGGTTCCTGACCATGAAACTCGGCAACTTTAAAATCAGCGATGATGAGATTACCGAAGACGGGCGCGGCAGTTTGACTGTGCATCCGCTTAAGGGGACTGTGGCATGATAGTGACAGCGTTAACCTTGCCAGCTGCCAAGCAGGATGTTAGAGAGGCTGGATTGAAGCTGGAGTTGAAAATTGCTGAAACTAAAGCTGAATTGGTTCGCTGGATTGTTGGAGCTGGATTTTTACAAACGGCCTTGATTGCCGCATTATTAATTAAACTGAGCGCTGGAATATGATTATTAACGGTGTAGCAATAGACGCAACCTTTGCCGAGGCTTTTCCTATGAAAGCTACTCGCGCCATCATCACCGCACAAAATGAAAAATGGGCGATGATTTCAGCCCAAGCCATGACCGGCTTTGCCACCTCGGTGATTGCCTGCGGTTGTGAGGCTGGAATTGAGCGGGTTCTTGATCCTTCCGAAACTCCGGACGGTCGCCCCGGTGTGTCTATCATGATTTTTGCGATGGGCGGCAAAGGCTTGGCCAAACAACTTGAAACCAGGGCCGGGCAATGCGTATTGACATCGCCGACCTCGGCTTTGTTTGCAGGTATCGATGGCGGTACACGTATAGCGCTAGGTAAAAACCTGCGTTATTTTGGCGACGGTTTTCAGGTGGCCAAGCTTATCGACGGCAAGCGTTACTGGCGTATCCCTGTCATGGATGGCGAGTTTTTAGCCGAAGCGACTACCGGGCAGGTCGACGCAGTCGGCGGCGGCAACTTTCTGGTGTTGGCCGAGTCGCAACCGCAAGCGTTGGCAGCCTGTGAAGCGGCGATTGAAGAAATGCGTAAAATTCCCAATGTGATTATGCCTTTTCCCGGCGGCGTGGTACGTTCCGGTTCCAAGGTCGGTTCAAAATATGCAGCTTTGGGCGCGTCAACCAATGACGCTTTCTGTCCGACTTTAAAAGGAATGACCAAAACCGACCTTTCACCTGAAATCGAATCGGTCATGGAAATCGTTATCGACGGATTAACCAAAGAAGACATTGATAAAGCCATGCGCGTGGGTATTCAAGCGGTTTGTGATTTAGGCGCTAAAAATGGCATCAAACGCATTAGTGCGGGTAATTACGGTGGCAAGCTAGGGCCGTTCCACTTTCACTTACAGGAGATTATGGCATGAGCGCTTTAACCTTTACGCTAAAACACAAACCGGATCAGCGTGTTGATATGTCGCCGTTGGTTTGCCAAAAGCTGGCTGATATGCAGCTTGCTGAAATTGCCGCGCTCACTTTGCAGAATGGCAAGCGCAAAGTCCGGGTGGATGAGTTATTCAGCATTGCAGGCAGTGATGCTCAAAACATCGTGATAAAAAACAGCTTTAACAAGCTCGATTTTATTGGCAAGGAACTGGATGGCGGGTGCATAACGGTTGAAGGCGATGCAGGGGCTTATCTTGGCTTGGGTATGAAATCCGGCGAGATTGAGGTGTCGGGCGATGTCGGGCTTTATGCGGCCTGCGAAATGAAAAAAGGTAAGCTGATCATTAACGGTAATGCCGGTGATTTTTTGGGCGCAGCCTTGCCGGGCAACAAAATGGGTATGAAAGGCGGAACTATTTTGGTTAAAGGTAATGTCGGAGAGCGTGCCGGTGATCATATGCGTCGCGGAAATATATTGATCGAAGGTAATGCCGGTGATTATTGCGGCTCCAGAATGACGGCAGGTACTATTGCGGTAATGGGGCAAACCGGCAAGTATTTGGGTTTTGCGATGCGCCGAGGCACGTTATTGTTATGGAATCAACCGCAGGCATCGGCAAGATTTAATGATTGCGGTGCGCATACCTTGGCATTTTTACCGATATTGTTTGCGTCATTTAAAAAATTGAATTCCAAATTTGCAGACAGTTCAGTGGCCTTTAACCGAGTGCGGCGTTATGCCGGCGACATGTCGGAAATGGGCCGCGGCGAGGTTTTGGTTAAAATAAGCTAATCGAATAGTGTCAGGTTAGGGATGAACTAAAAGCCTCAGTATAAAAACTGGGGCTTTTTTATTGGTTCGAAATGAGTCTTTAACCTGCTTTTCCAAATAGAGTTATGACAGCAATATTAACAGCAACCAATCATAGCCGGGATATTGCCGGTTTAAAGTATGTCTATCCCGTGCTTTCCAGGCGAGCGGGCGGCTTGTCTATCGGTATCAATTTTAATACTAATAATGCCTGTAACTGGCGCTGCATCTATTGCCAAGTGCCTGATTTAAAAGTTGGCGCCGCGCCGGACTTGGATTTTCAGTTATTGGAAGACGAGCTGAGGTTTTTTCTTGATGATGTATTGAATGGCGATTTCTATCAACGATTTCAATTGGATGAAGACAATCGGGTCATTAAGGATATTGCTATTTCCGGAAATGGCGAGCCGACCAGCGTAAAAGATTTTGATAAGGCTGTGGCTTTGATTAGCAGAGTGGCGACAGAAGTCGGGGTTTTGCCGCAGAGTAATTTTGTGTTGATTACCAACGGAAGCTTGGTGCATCGGACTAGTGTTCAAAATGGACTGAAGACTTTAAAGGGGTATGGCGGAGAAGTATGGTTTAAGCTCGATAGCGCTACGGAAGAGGGTAGGGCTTTAATGAATAATGCCGGTCAAAGTCGCCAGTCGAGCGTTGACAATCTGTTGCTTTCAGCAGGCCTTTGTCCGACGAAGTTGCAAACGTGTTTATTGGATTACGATAAACGGGGCTTGTCTTTAGAGGAAAAAAACGCATATCTTAATTTGCTGAGCAGCATTAAAGAAAAGGGCTGTGCCTTGAGATGTGTAATGTTATATACGATGGCTAGGCCTTCTCTCCAGCCGGAATCCGGTCGGCTGGAGAAATTGCCGCTAGAGGCGCTGAATGCTTTCGCTGATGAAATCAGGCTTTTGGGTTTTGATGTGTTGGTAAGCGGTTAGTCTAGGCTTTGATGTCCAGCAAAGATCCAACCGTTTTTTTCTCGGCATCAAGTAATTTAACGGCAGCAGATGTTTCCAGTTCGGCTTCATTTAAGCTGAGTACTGGTTTGATAATGTCACTGGAATTGAACTCTGAACTGCCGACCTCATCGTTTTGTATCGGAAGTTTGGCGATCACTTGAGCGGCATCCGCTGATTTATGTTGAGCGGTATTGATTAAATTAACTGCGCTGGTAGTTGCTGTAATATTCATATCATGCCCCTTAATGTTAAATTGGCTTCAAAGCAATACTACATCCATATAAATAATATGCAAACATTGAATTGAAATTTTAGGATGGAAGTGGGAATAATAAGGCATTGTTTTTAACAACAAACGACTACAGGCATAAAAAGCTTTAGAAATTATAGCTTGTTGTACTCGTATAATTACGGATATAATTAGAAGTTCATTAAAAATGCGAATGTGGCGGAACTGGTAGACGCGCTGGATTTAGGTTCCAGTAGGTTATCCTGTGAGAGTTCGAGTCTCTCCATTCGCACCACCCAATTCATAAAAGAGTTAGCGTTCATCACTAACTTTTCAGTTCTTTGAGCCGTTCACCGGTATTCTATAAAAATCTTTTTAAATTTTAGTTGAGGTAAAGAAATGCAAGTTTCTGTCGAAAAGACATCAGAATTAAGCAGAAAAATGACTGTTAGCGTGCCTGAAGAGGTTGTTCAGAAAAAAATGGCGGCACGTTTAAAGTCCTTAGCGCGCGAAGTTAAAATCGATGGTTTTCGTCCAGGAAAAGTGCCCCAGCATGTAGTTGAGAAAATGTATGGAGATAGAGTTCGCGGGGAAATTGCCGGGGACTTGATCCAGTCAACATATTATGAAGCGTTGCAGGAACAGGATTTAAGACCAGCAGGTCATCCGCATATTCATCCGTCAGATGAAATTGAAGGTTTTCAATATACCGCTGAGTTTGAGGTCTATCCCGAAATTTCCCTGGATGGCGTTGAGCAAATTGAAGTATCGCGTCCTGTTGCTGTTGTCCAAGATGTCGATGTTGATGACATGATTGAGAAACTAAGAGCACAAAAGAAAAGCTGGGTCATCGTTGATCGAGTTTCCCAACAAAATGACCGCATGACTATTAGTTTTTCAGGTGTTTGTGAAGGTGAAAACTTTACTGATGGAAAAGTAGAGAGCTATCAGGTTGAAATTGGTTCCAAACTAATGATTCCAGGCTTTGAAGACAATTTGATTGGTCTCAAGACGGGCGACAATAAAACTTTTGAAGTGTCTTTTCCTGAAGAATATGGCAGCGAGAAATTGGCGGGTAAAGCGGCTGAATTTGAGATTGAAGTCATTAGTGTTGAGGAGCCAGTGCTGCCGGAAATCGATGAAGATTTTATCAAGGCTTATGGTATCGAGGGTTCGGTGGACGCTTTCCGTGAAGATATTAGAAGTAATCTGGAAAGTGAGCTTGAACAGGCATTGCGCGGCAAGCTCAAAAATGCAGTGATGAATGCTTTGCATGAAAAAATTCAAATTTCAGTGCCAAATACGATGGTCGATGAGGAAGTCGAAAGTATGATGAAGCCTTACATCGAAACAGCCAAAAGGCAGAAAATGAAGTTGGACGATTTGAAGTTGCCCAGGGATATGTTTGAAGAACAGGCAAAACGTCGTGTGGCGTTGGGGCTGATCTTAAGTGAAATTATTCATAAAAACGATATTAAAGTAGACGACAACAAAGTGCGCTCTACTATTGAAGATATGGCGAAAAGCTATGAACGCCCTCAAGACGTTGTTGAGTGGTACTATTCCGATCAAAGCCGGTTGAACGATGTGAGGCAGATGGTGTTGGAAAATCAGACCATCGACTGGCTGGTTGAGCGGGCAAAAGTGTCTGATGAAACTATAAGTTTCAACGATGCGATGAGTAAACAAAGTCAAGGGGTTTAAATGTATAACCAGTATGCAAAAAATCAAATGACGGGGCCAGAAGCCGCAGGTGGATTGGTTCCTATGGTCATTGAGCAAACAGCACGAGGCGAGCGCTCTTTCGATATTTATTCAAGATTATTGAAAGAGCGGGTGATTTTTCTGGTGGGGCAAGTTGAAGATTACATGGCTAATCTGGTTGTTGCGCAGCTGCTTTTTCTGGAATCGGAAAATCCTGATAAAGATATCCATTTATATATCAATTCGCCAGGCGGCTCAGTGACAGCTGGCATGTCAATTTATGACACCATGCAGTTTATCAAGCCTGATGTCAGCACCATGTGTATTGGTCAGGCAGCCAGTATGGGCGCGTTGCTTTTAACCGGCGGAGCAAAAGGTAAGCGTTATTGTTTGCCTCACTCAAGAATGATGATTCACCAGCCTTTGGGCGGTTTTCAAGGACAAGCTTCTGATATTGATATTCATGCCAGAGAAATTCTGTCAATCAGGGAAAGACTGAATAAAATTCTTTCTGATCATACAGGTCAGCCGATAGAAAAGGTTCAGCAAGACACAGACAGAGATAACTTTTTAAGTGCAAGTGATGCTGTCAGCTATGGTCTAATCGATCAAGTGTTGTCGAGTCGAACAGCTGTTGCTAATAAATAACGGTTGGTATTTTTTTGTATTTCGATATATTCTTTGCCTTATCTAAAGTAAAAACATCATCTCTGGATGTTTGCGGGAGCCTAATTTATGAGTAATGACAAAAACAGCAAAGATGACGATAAACTGCTTTATTGTTCTTTTTGTGGTAAAAGTCAGCATGAGGTCAGAAAGCTTATTGCAGGGCCGTCTGTTTATGTCTGTGATGAATGTGTAGATCTTTGTAATGACATTATAAAAGACGAATTGCAGGACGATTCTTCTTCTCTCGGCGGAGGTGAATTGCCCAAGCCCAAGGAAATAAAAGAAGAGCTTGATAGCTATGTTATTGGCCAGGAAAATGCGAAAAAGATTTTGGCAGTGGCCGTTTATAATCATTATAAACGGCTTCGCAACAAGTCTAAAAAAGACACGATTGAATTAACAAAAAGTAATATTTTATTAATTGGGCCTACCGGTTCAGGAAAAACCTTGCTGGCCGAAACCTTGGCTCGTTTATTGGATGTGCCGTTCACTATCGCCGATGCAACTACGCTGACAGAGGCCGGTTATGTCGGAGAAGATGTAGAAAATATCATTCAGAAGATTCTGCAAAAATGTGATTATGATGTAGAGAAGGCTGAAACCGGTATCGTCTATATCGATGAAATCGATAAAATT
This sequence comes from Methylobacter sp., assembly GCA_036561025.1. Taxonomy (GTDB): domain Bacteria; phylum Pseudomonadota; class Gammaproteobacteria; order Methylococcales; family Methylomonadaceae; genus Methylobacter_A. Next base: position 68,552 of record DATBQB010000065.1, read on the forward strand.
TCCAGAAAATCCGATAACCCGTCGATTACCCGTGATGTTTCGGGTGAAGGTGTTCAGCAGGCTTTATTGAAACTGATTGAAGGAACTGTTGCTTCGGTTCCGCCTCAAGGGGGGCGCAAGCATCCGCAGCAGGAATTTTTACAAGTTAATACGGCTAATATCCTGTTTATAGTCGGAGGTGCTTTTGCCGGATTGGATCGGGTTATTAAAGATCGCTCAGAGAAAGGTGGAATCGGTTTCTCGGCAGAGATAAAGACCAAAGACGAATCCAAAAACATTGGGCAACTGTTTGCCGAAGTCGAGGCTGAAGATCTGATTAAGTACGGATTGATTCCTGAGTTCGTTGGCCGCCTTCCGGTTATTGCTACATTAGAAGAGCTGGATGAGAACGCTTTAGTGCAGATATTGACCGAACCTAAAAATGCGCTGGTCAAACAATATAAGCATTTGTTCGAGATGGAAGGCGCTGAGCTGGAATTTCGGGATGATTCGCTAATTGCGATTGCCCGTAAAGCTATGGAAAGAAAAACGGGTGCAAGAGGTCTAAGAACAATTGTTGAAAATGTTCTATTGAACACCATGTATGAATTGCCCTCGGCAGATAATATTTGCAAGGTGGTTGTTGATGGTGGTGTCATTTTAGGTGAATCGGAGCCTATTCTGGTTTATGAAAACGAAAAGAAAAAGGCTTCGGCTGAATCTTAAAACTTAATTTCTGGATGGATAAAAAAGGGAGCTTTTTATTAAAGCTCCCTTTTTTTGTGCTGTAGATAAGCACATGCGCTGTATTGGGATGAGTGTTCTTGTTATTTAAGATAATGCCCCCATAATCTTTTTTTAAAAATTGTTCCATTTATGGAAATGCACAAAATGACAGAATTACAACAAATAAATGTACTGATTCCGGTTTTGCCGCTCAGAGATGTAGTAGTTTATCCGCATATGGTTATCCCATTGTTTGTCGGTAGAGAAAGATCAATTGATGCTTTAGATGCGGCGATGAAGGACGATAAGCGGATTTTGCTGGTTGCGCAAAAAGAAGCGGATATTGATGAGCCGGATATAGCTGATCTTTATCAGGTTGGTACCTCGGCTAATATTTTGCAGATGCTGAAATTGCCCGATGGAACGGTCAAGGTTCTGGTTGAAGGAGTTCAGCGTTGCACCGTATTGCATTATAAAGAAACAAAAAGCTATTTTTCTGCTGTGGTAACAGAAATTCACGACGTTTTGAAATTAACTGAGCAAGAACAGGATGTATTGCAGCGGACGGTAATTAATTCGTTTGATCAATACGTTAAGCTGAATAATAAGATTCCGCCAGAAGTTTTGAATTCGTTATCCGGTATTGATGATCCAAGTCGTCTTGCGGATACGATGGCGGCTCATATGACTTTAAAAGTTAACGAGAAGCAAGCTATCCTTGAAACGGCGGATATTGAAAAGCGGCTTGAAAATTTAATGACCTTAATGGAAGGAGAGGTTGATCTTCTAGAAATGGAGAAGAGAATCCGTGTGCGCGTTAAGCAGCAGATGGAGAAGAATCAAAGAGAATATTATCTGAATGAACAGATGAAGGCGATTCAAAAAGAGTTGGGAGACATGGACGATGTGCCCAATGAAATTGAAGAATTGAGCAAAAAAATTGAAAATGCCGGCATGTCAAAAGAAGCCAAAACAAAAGCGGATGCGGAGCTTAATAAGCTTAAGCAGATGTCGCCTATGTCTGCTGAGGCAACTGTGGTGCGCAATTATATAGATTGGATGATCAATGTGCCCTGGAAGAAAAAAACCAAAGTACGGCATGATTTAAAACTTGCTGAACAGGTTTTGGAGGCCGAGCATTATGGTTTGGATAAGGTTAAGGAACGTATTCTTGAATATCTTGCCGTTCAGCAACGGGTGAAGCAGCTTAAAGGGCCCATTTTGTGCCTAGTAGGGCCTCCAGGAGTAGGCAAGACCTCGCTGGGCGAGTCCATTGCCAGGGCAACCAATCGCAAATATGTGCGTATGGCCTTGGGTGGTGTGCGCGATGAGGCCGAGATCCGTGGGCATCGGCGTACTTATATAGGTTCTATGCCCGGTAAGATATTACAAAACTTGGCTAAAGTAAAAACGCGTAACCCAATGTTTTTGCTAGACGAAATTGACAAGATGGCGGCCGATTTTCGAGGAGATCCAGCCTCGGCTTTATTAGAGGTGTTAGATCCCGAGCAGAATCACACTTTTTCAGATCATTATCTGGAAGTGGATTTTGATTTGTCTGATGTGATGTTTGTCGCGACTGCCAATACGATGAATATCCCACCGGCATTACTCGATAGGATGGAAGTCATTCGCATCGCCGGATATACGGAAGATGAAAAAATTAATATCGCACTTCGGTATTTAATTCCAAAGAAAGTTGAAAATAACGGTCTTAAAGAGCAGGAAATTCAGATCACTGAAGAAGCAGTTAGAGATATGATTCGCTATTACTCTCGAGAAGCAGGTGTTCGGAGTCTTGAGCGGGAAATCTCGAAAATTTGTCGTAAAGTGGTTAAAGATTTGTTATTGAAACCGAGAAAGACCAAGGTCGTGGTTAATTCCGGGAATTTGGACAAATATCTGGGGGTTAGGCGCTTTCATTACGGTCTGGCTGAAGAGAATGACCAAATTGGACAGGTTACCGGGTTGGCTTGGACCGAAGTTGGGGGCGAACTGTTAACCATTGAGACGGCGGTTACTCCAGGAAAAGGCAAGCATTCGTCAACAGGTAAGCTCGGTGATGTCATGAAAGAGTCAATTGAAGCTGCAATGACCGTGGTCAGGAGTCGATCAGAAATCCTGGGAATTGATCATGAGCTGTTTCAGAAGAACGATATTCATATACATGTGCCTGAAGGTGCGACCCCCAAAGATGGGCCTAGCGCGGGTATAGGTATGTGCACAGCCATTATCTCAGCCTTGACCAAAATACCTGTTCGAGCTTGCGTAGCTATGACCGGTGAAATCACCTTGCGAGGCCAAGTGCTACCTATCGGGGGCTTAAAAGAAAAGCTTTTGGCAGCTCACCGCGGTGGAATAACAATAGTTTTAATCCCTGCTGAGAATGAAAAAGACTTGGCTGAAATACCGGAGAATATCAAGCAGAATCTGGAGATAAAGCCTGTCCATTGGATAGATGAGGTGCTGGAAGTCGCTTTGCAATATATGCCCGTTCCTGTTGAAAAAATGGAAGCTGAAGAACAAGGAAAAAATGAGGCTGAAGCAGTTAAAACAATAAAACCGGGTCTAACGGCGCATTAAAGCAGCCCAGGTTTTGTCGAGAAGTTGGCAAAACCGCAAAAATCATGGCTTCCAGGGTGGTTAATGCTTGACACTGCGTAAGAGCAGTTGTTATAAAGGGTCCGTGTTTTTGCGCCCCTGAGGATGGGGCGCAAGAATTATCATGCTGGTCTTCTAGAATATAATTTAAAAAAATGACTTCCTAAGGGGGAATAATGAATAAATCGGAACTTATTGATGCTATAGCAGAGTCTGCTGAATTAACTAAAGCAGATGCAGGTCGTGCATTGGATGGCTTTATTAGCGCGGTTACAAAAGCATTGAGTAGTGGTGATTCAGTCGCTTTAGTTGGATTTGGAACCTATGCAGTGAAAGAAAGAGCAGAGCGGAAAGGACGCAACCCACAGACTGGAGCTGAGATTACTATTAAGGCTGCAAAAATTCCTTCATTTAAAGCTGGCAAATCTTTAAAAGATGCTGTAAACTAGGCCTTCTTTAGTCGGGTGCTTAGCTCAGCCGGGAGAGCATCGCCCTTACAAGGCGAGGGTCGGGGGTTCGAACCCCTCAGCACCCACCAGACTTTGGAGTGGTAGTTCAGTTGGTTAGAATACCGGCCTGTCACGCCGGTGGTCGCGGGTTCGAGCCCCGTCCACTCCGCCAAAATCAAAAAGCTCCGGATCGATTGGTTCGGGGCTTTTTTTTTGATTAAAATTTAAGTTGTTTCTTTAGGACAGAGCTATGCTGACAAAGATTAGAGAAAAAGCACAAGGTGCTTTTGCATGGGGTATTTTGATAATAATTTGTGTGCCTTTTGCTTTATGGGGTATTCAGAATTATCTGGACACCGGAGAAGAAGCTCCCGTCGCTTCCGTCGGCGATAAGGATTTTTTTCAGCGCGATGTTAACAGGGCTTATGAACAATACAGCCAGAATCTTCAAGGAATGACAATTGACGAACAAAGCTTGAAGGCGCAAGCTTTGGAAAAGCTGATAAAGGATGAAGTTTTATTACAGTATGTGCATACCAAAGGCCTAGTTACAACTGATGATACCGCGCGTGAATTTATCCAATCACTGCCCTATTTTCAGGTAGATGGTAAATTTGATGAGAAGCGTTATAAGACAATGCTCAATTTACAAAAAATGTCCTCTACGGAATTTGTAAACAGAATCAAGAATGCGCTGATCATGGAGCAATTTCAGCGCAGCATTATAGATAGCAGCTTCGCAACGAAATATGATGTGGAAAGCTTTTTCAAAATTCAGAATCAGCAGCGCGATGTAGATTACATCACTGTTGCGGTACAAAAACTGGCAGAACAACCCTCAGAGGAAGACATAGCGGCCTACTACCAGGGACATCAGGATTTATATCAAACGCCCGAGCAGGTCTCTGTAGAGTACATAGAATTATCACTAGAAGATATAGCCAAGACAATAGCGGTAACTGATGATAAGTTGAAAGCTTTCTATGAAGAGCAAAAAGATCAGTACACTACGGCAGAGCGAAGAAAAATCAGTCATATCCTGTTTGCAATTAATGATAAAACCGACGAAAAAACCGCGTTGGAAAAAGCTTTAAAAGCAAAGCAAGAGCTGGCGAATAAAGACTTTGCTGCTTTAGCGGCCGAAGTTTCCGATGATAAGTTAACCGCTAAAACAGGCGGAGATTTGGGCCTGTTTAATGCGGGTACCATGGAGAAACCGTTCGAAGATGCGGCGAGCGCTCTAAAATTGGGCGAAGTATCGAACCCTGTTAAATCTGCATTCGGTTATCATTTGATTAAAGTAACCGAGTTAGTGCCTGGCGAAATCAAGCCTTTCGATTCAGTCAAAAATGAAGTGACTAAAGCTTATCAAAAGGCGCAAGCCGAAAACGCTTTTTATGAAGCAGGCGAAACGCTAACCGAGATGAGTTATGAGCACCCCGATAATCTGAAAACGGTGGCAGATGCATTGGGCGTCACCATTAAGAAATCGAACTTATTTACCAAAGATAAAGGTGAGGGTATTGCAGATAATGAAAAGATTCGTAACGCTGCCTTTACTGAAGAAGTTCTGCATGGTAACAACAGTACGCCAATAGAATTGGGAACCGATCGTTTGGTTGTATTGCGACTGTTAGAACACAAGGCTGCTGCTGCTCGCGAGCTAAAAGACGTTAAACAAGACATAGTCACTGTATTGCAGGCTGATAAAGCCAAGCAACTGACTGCCGAAAAAGCCAAGCAGATCAAGGCCAAGTTACAGGCAGGAGAGTCTATTCAAGCTGTTGCGGCTGAAAACAAACTGCAAGTGAAGACAGTTTCAGGATTAACACGCAGCAAGGATGATGTGCCTTTGCCGCTAAGCGAAGCGATTTTTAAAGCGGCTAAACCTGTTAGCGGAAAACCGACTGTTTTTATTGCCGAATTACCCGCAGGTGAGCAAGCGGTAGTGAGTTTGTCAAAAGTAAAAGAAGGCGTAATGACTGAGGATGACAAAAAGCAGCTGGATTTGGCGACCAAAAATATTGCCAAAGCGTTTGGTCAAACTGAATTCAATGCACTGGTCAACAGTTTGCAGGCAGATGCGGACATATCAGTGAAAGCGCCGAAATAACTAACGAACCGGAAATAAAAAAGGGAGCTTAAAGCTCCCTTTTTTTGTGCCGAAATTTTTGCTTGCTTTAAGATGCCGCTAAACCGGCAATATTATAGCCGCAATCGACAAAAGTGATTTCGCCGGTAATACCTGAAGCGAGATCTGAACACATAAAAGCCGCCGCATTGCCGACTTCCTCAATAGTGACGTTTTTCTTTAACGGCGCGGTGTCGGCCGCTTTGCCGAGCATCGATTTAAAATCATTGATGCCGGATGCGGCAAGCGTCCTGATAGGGCCTGCTGAAATCGCATTAACGCGCGTACCTTCCGCACCTAGCGCCACTGCCATGTAACGGACATTGGCTTCCAAACTGGCTTTGGCCACACCCATGACATTATAGTTAGGAATCGCCCGGTCGGCGCCCAGATAAGTCAGGGTTAACAAAGAGCCGTTGCGGCCTTTCATCATTGCGCGACCGGCTTTTGCCAACGCGGTAAAGCTGTAAGAACTTACATCGTGGGCAATTTGAAAGTTTTCGCGGGTGGTGACATCGACATAATCGCCATTCAGTGCGTCGCGGGGTGCGTAAGCGACCGAATGCACGATGCAATCCAAGCCGTCCCAGTGTTCGGCCAGTTTGTTGAATACAGTGTCGATATGTTCATCGATGCTGACATCGCATTCAATGGTAATGTTGGACTCGCATTGCCCAGCCATTTCCTCGACGCGACTTTGCAGCTTTTCATTTTGGAAAGTAAAGGCTAATTCAGCACCTTCCCGATGCATGGCTTGAGCAATACCCCATGCGATAGAACGGTTACTGGCTAAACCCACAATCAAGACCCGTTTGCCCTGCATAAAACCCATTATCATCTCCCGATGTTTTTGTTGTTACAATAGAACTTTAAGTATCTATGACCCTTATATTGATGTCCAGTCTTTTGTCTCGACAATTGCTCCATGCATTGTTCTATCTCTTACATAATCTCCAAGGATATGGGGAGTGCAGTTTTTGCATGGAGCAAAATATCTGCCCAGGCACCGTATGAAGATGCAAACCTGCAAAGTTCGCGTGTTAATTCTGATATTGTTGTGTTTATGTGCGGCGCCGGCATCAGCGCAGATGAACAACCCCTATACCGAAGACGAGGGCGAACAGGCGGTTTTGTACGAATCATTTTCAGAACGGCCCAAGCATATGGATCCGGCTGTAGCTTACAATGCCACTGAATATGCCTTTATCGCGCAGATTTACGAGCCGCCGTTTCAATATCATTACCTGAAAAGACCCTATCAAGTAGTGCCGTTAACCGCTACCCGTATGCCCGAGGTTATTTACCTGAACCGGAAAGGCGAAAAACTGGACAATGGCGCAAATGATAGTGACATTGCGTTTACCGATTATATTATTGAAATCCAGCCCGGTATTCGCTACCAGCCGCATCCCGCGCTGGCTCAAAACGCCCAGGGCGATTATGAGTATCACCAGTTGAGCACAGCGCAAATCGATGCCGCGACGTCGCTATATGACTTTAAAGCTACCGGTTCGCGCGAACTCACCGCCGAGGATTATATTTACCAGATCAAGCGTCTGGCGCATCCTAAAATTCAGTCGCCGATAGCCGAAATCATGAAAAACTATATCGTCGGCTTTGACGAATTTTCCAAGCAGATCAAAGATAAACCCAAGGCAGCGATTAGAGACCTGCCGATAGCCGGTGCAACAGCGCTCAGCCGTTATCAATACCGCATTCGCATTAAAGGCAAATATCCGCAATTTATCTACTGGTTGGCCATGCCGTTTTTCTCGCCGATGCCGTGGGAAGCGGATGTGTTTTATGACCAGGCCGGACTTGCCGACAAAAACATTACCCTGGATTGGTTTCCGATAGGCACCGGGCCTTACTTGTTGGCAGAGAATAACCCGAACCGGCGCATGATCCTGCTTAAAAACCCCTTGTTTCATCTTGAAACCTATCCGACCGATGGCGAGCCTGAAGACAAGCAAAAAGGACTGCTGGCTGATGCCGGAAAACAGCTGCCGTTTATCGACAAAGTGGTTTTTATGTTGGAAAAAGAAACCATCCCCTATTGGACCAAATTTTTGCAAGGCTATTACGATGCGTCGGGCATCGCCTCGGACAGCTTTGATCAGGCCATACAGTTTACCGGTAGCGGCGGCGTGGCGTTAACGCCAACCATGCTGGAAAAAGGCATCCAACTGCAAACGTCGGTGACAGTCTCCAATTTTTACATGGGCTTTAATATGCTGGATGCCACCGTCGGCGGTGCGACTGAACAAGCCAGAAAGTTGCGGCAGGCTATTGCTATCGCAGTCGATTATGAAGAATACATCTCTATTTTTACCAATGGGCGCGGCGTTGCGGCGCAAGGCGTTTTACCTCCAGGCATCTACGGGGTCGATGACAAAGCCGGTATCAATCCTTATGTTTACGAGCTTCTGAACGGTAAAGCTCAGCGTAAAAAAATCGATGCAGCGAGGCAACTGATGACCGAGGCGGGTTATGCAAACGGCATAGACCCCAAAACCAAAGAAGCCCTGATTTTGTATTTCGATACCACGGCCACCAGTGTTGACGACCGTCCCAGAATGAACTGGTACCGCAAGCAATTTGAAAAACTGGGTATCAAACTGGTGATACGCTCAACCGACTACAATCGTTTCCAGGAAAAAATGCGCACTGGTAACGCCCAGATATTTGTCTGGGGCTGGAACGCCGATTATCCCGATCCCGAGAATTTCTTTTTTCTGCTGTACGGCGCAAATTCCAAAGTGCAGTACGGCGGTGAAAATGCCTCGAATTATCATAGTCCCGAATTCGACCGTTTATTCGAGCAAATGCGCAACATGGATAACAGCGAGCAACGCTACCGAATTATTCAGCAAATGCAGGAGATCGTGCGACATGATGCGCCGTGGGTATTTGGCTATCATCCGAAGAATTTTTCGTTGTTTCATGGCTGGTACAAAAACCTTAAGCCCAATTTGATGGCGAATAACCAGCTTAAATATACCCGCATCGATACGGCCGCCCGTGCCGGAAAACGGCAGCAATGGAACGAGCCGGTGTTTTGGCCTTTGGTGTTGGGCGGCGCGGTTTTTGTGCTGATGTTGATTCCGGCGATTAATGCCTATCGCCGCCGAGCTAGGGAAACCAAACTATGAGCCAATATATTATCCGGCGACTTTTATACAGTCTTCCTTTGTTGATGGGCGTCAATATCTTAACCTTCGTCCTGTTCTTCGTCGTCAACAGCCCGGACGATATGGCGCGTATGCAACTGGGGCAAAAGCACGTGACTGTGCAAGCCATCGCCAACTGGAAACAGCAACACGGTTACGATGTGCCGCTGCTCTGGAATTCTGACGCGCAAGGCGAGAAAAAAATAACCGATACTATTTTTTATCAAAAATCGGTCGGCTTGTTTTTGTTTCGTTTCGGCGTGTCCGATAGCGGACGGAATATCGGCGCAGACATTAAAGAACGCGCCTGGCCCAGTCTTGCCGTGGCGTTGCCGACGCTGACTGTCGGCCTGCTGGTGAATATTTGTTTTGCGCTGCTGATGGTGTTGTTCCGCAACAGCTATCTGGAACATGTGGGTATCGTGTTGTGCGTGATTTTGATGTCGATTTCCTCGTTGTTTTATATCATCGGAGGGCAGTTTTTCATAGGCAAGGTATTAAAGCTGGTGCCTATTTCCGGATATGACGACGGCATGGCGGCGATCAAATTCCTGATCTTGCCGGTGATGATCGGCGTGTTTTCAGGTATAGGTTCAGGCGCACGTTGGTACCGGACCTTGTTTTTGGAAGAAGTCGAAAAAGACTATGTGCGCACCGCAAGAGCCAAGGGCCTGTCAGAAACCCAAACCCTGTTCCAGCATGTGTTGCCCAATGCGATGATTCCCATTTTGACCGGCGTTGTGGTGGTGTTGCCGCTGTTGTTTATGGGCAGCTTAATTATGGAATCGTTTTTCAGTATTCCCGGTTTGGGCAGTTACACCATAGACGCGATCAACAGTCAGGATTTCACGATCGTTCGCGCGATGGTTTTTTTGGGCTCGGTGTTATATGTGATCGGGCTGTTGTTGACCGACATTTCCTATACCCTGGTCGATCCGCGCGTGAGGTTGTCGTAATGGTAGTGTTATGGACAGATGCGCTGATCTACTTGCTGATTCTGGTGATACTGGCGCTGGGCTTGTACCTGCGCGGCAAAGAACACATCAAGCGCCCGCTGCAACAGATTGGCCGCAGCAAAATCGGCATGGTGTCGCTGGTAGTGCTGCTGTTTTTTGTGCTGATCGGTTTGCTCGATTCCGTGCATTTTAAACCCGCCGATGACAAAAAAAACGAGATCATCAGCCTGCTGGATGACTGGGCAACGCCGCTACGGGAGCATGGTGAAAAAACCTACTCCGCGCCTTTTGCGACCACGCTGTATAGCAAGGAAATGATGGCGCTGGCAGACGGCTCCATGCAATGGGGTTATCCGCGCCTGGAATTCGGCGGCAAGCACTTGGATGATCCCGAAAGCCAACGTATTCCTGACATACTGCAAAAAGCGGGTTACGGTTTTGGTCAAGGCGTGGGATTGACCGGTTTTTTCCTGCTTTTATACCTTATCGTTCCCACGCTCCGGCGTGGGAATGCAGGGCGTGTCGCTCCAGCGGCACGAGGAGCAGATAACTCAAGCATCAAAGCTGTCTGGCTTGTCCTGTTTATCATCGTGCCGCTCGCCACTACCTTAATCCACTTGTCTGCCTATTATCATGTTTTCGGTACCGACAAAGTCGGTGAAGACGTATTTTATCAAACCGTAAAAAGCATCCGCACCGGCCTGGTCATCGGTACCTTAACCACGTTAATCATGCTGCCGATGGCGATTATCTTCGGCATCCTGGCCGGATTTTTTCGCGGCTGGGTGGACGACATCATCCAATACATCTACACCACGCTCAATTCCATCCCCGGCGTATTGCTGATAGCCGCCTCCATCCTGATGGTGCAGGTATACATGGCCAATCACGAAGCCGCCTTTACCAGCGTCATCGTCAGGGCCGATATGCGCTTATTATTCCTGTGCATGATCCTCGGCGTGACCAGTTGGACAGGCTTATGCCGGTTGCTCAGGGCGGAAACCCTAAAGCTAAGGGAAATGGAATACGTCCAGGCCGCTCAGGCTTTGGGCGTTAAACAAGGCGCAATTTTATTGCGCCACATCCTGCCCAACGTCATGCACATCGTGTTGATCTCCGTGGTACTGGATTTCAGTTCGTTGGTGCTGGCCGAAGCGGTGTTGTCCTACATCAATATCGGCGTCGATCCGACCAGCTACAGCTGGGGCAATATGATCAACGGTGCGCGGCTGGAAATGGCCCGCGAGCCTATCGTGTGGTGGTCGTTGACAGCTGCCTTTGTGTTTATGTTCGCGCTGGTGCTGGCAGCCAATCTGTTTGCCGATACGGTGCAGGATGCGTTTGATCCGAGACGGAGCGGCGGCAATGAATAATCCGATACTGGCTGTTGAACATCTTCGTACCACCTTCAACCACCGGCAGACGGTGGTCGATGACATCAGTTTTGAAATCCATGCAGGCGAAACCTTTGCGCTGGTTGGCGAGTCGGGTTCCGGAAAATCGATCACCGCATTGTCGGTGCTCAGATTATTGCCGAATAATGCTCGGCTTAATGCCGAAGCGATCAACCTGCACGGAGATGATCTTCTGAACCGCTCGGAATTCGAGTTGTGCAAAATTCGCGGTCGGCGCATCGGCTTTATTTTTCAGGACCCGATGTCCTCGCTAAACCCGGTGATGACCATCGGCAGCCAGATCGAGGAAGTCATCAGGCTGCATTTCGATCTGCCCAGGGCAGCGCTTAAACAACGGGCGCTGGAATTATTACGGCAGGTTGAAATTCCCGAACCGCAACAGCGCATTAAAGACTATCCGCATCAACTTTCCGGCGGCCAGCGGCAACGGGTGATGATAGCCATCGCACTGGCCGGTCAGCCGGATTTATTGATCGCCGATGAGCCGACCACATCCCTGGATGTGACTATCCAGGCGCAAATCCTGGCGTTGCTGAAAAATATCCAGCAACAAACCGGCATGGCGTTATGGTTGATTAGCCATGACTTGGCGCTGGTGTCCAGCATCGCGGACCGGGTTGCGGTCATGCAGCAGGGTAAAATCGTCGAAACCGGTATAACAGCCGAGTTTTTTAACCAGCCCAAACACCCTTATACCCGCAAACTGCTGAATGCGCTGCCGTTGATGCAAAGTTGCTTAGCGCACAGCTCCGAGGAAAAACCGCCGTTGTTGCAGGTCAGCGATTTTTATTGTTACTACCCGATCCGCAAAGGCATCTTCAAGCGGGTCGTCGATTTTGTGCGGGCCGTCGACGGCGTCAGTTTCGACATCCAGCAAGGCAAAACTCTGGCCCTGGTCGGCGAATCCGGCTGCGGCAAAACTACCTTGGGCAAAAGCTTGTTAAACCTGATACCCGGCAATGGACGAGTCGTGATCAACGGCGTCGAGTTGAACGCCCTAACCGGCGAAGCATTACGGCAACAACGGGCCAATATCCAGATCGTGTTTCAAGACCCGTTTTCATCGATGAACCCGCGCATGCTGGTCGGCGACATCATCGCCGAAGGCATCAGGGCGCTGCATCCCGAGGTGAGCCCCGAGCAGCGCAAGACCAGAGTCCGGCAACTGTTGCAGCAAGTCGATTTGCCCGAAGATTCGGCGCTGCGTTATCCGCATGAATTTTCCGGTGGCCAGCGCCAGCGCATCTGCATTGCCCGCGCGCTGGCTGTCGATCCTAAACTGATCGTCTGCGACGAGCCGACCAGCGCGCTGGACGTGTCGGTACAGGCGCAGATTATCCAATTGCTCAAAACCTTGCAGCAGGAAAAAGGCGTCAGCTATTTGTTCATCACCCATGATCTAGCTGTTGTTGCGGAAATAGCCGATGACGTTGCCGTGATGTACCAAGGCAAGATCATAGAGCAGGGCAGTGTAGCTGAGGTTTTGACCCAGCCTAAACAGGCTTATACCAAAAAGCTGCTGGCGGCTGTGCCGGTTTTGAAAATGGATGGTTGATGTAATGGATTTTCACCACAAAGAGCGTAGGGCGCGCCGTGCGCGCCTTCAATGTTAAGATCACATTGCCCGTTGATTTTATCTATACAGAGCCTATACTAAGTCATCTTATTTTTTTGGTTTAGTGCATTGAAAACAAAAAGAATCGAATGGAGTAAAGAGAAAAATGCCGCTCTTAAGCAAAGCCGCGATGTTTGCTTTGAAGCGGTAGAAAACGCCATTAATGACGATAGGATTGTAAATATCGTGCCGCACCATAATCCTGAAAAATATCCCAATCAAAAAATCTTGCTTGTAAAAATCAATGGCTATATTCATTACGTTCCTTTTGTTGAAGACGACGACTGCTATTTTTTGAAAAGCATTATTCCTAGCCGCAAATACAATGAGCAATCAGTACAATCGCAGGACAAACCATGAAAACTAATGATTACACCGAAGAAGAATTAGAATTGCTGGAAGCCATGGAAAATAAGCCCTTGGTCAGCGTACCTAATCTGGCGCAAGAAATGAAACAACTAAAAGCCTCGGTTAAAACCAAGCTGAGCAAAAGAAAATCAATCAACCTAAGGCTGTTAGAAAATGACTTGCAGCGTATCAAAACCGAAGCAATTAAAGAGGGCATTCCCTACCAAACCTTGATTAGTTCGATTTTGCATAAATATGTGCAAGGTGATTTTGAGCGTAGGTTGGATTGAGCGTAGCTGAACGTTGGAATGATATGTAATAGTTGTGGTGGATTGACTATCATGTGAATCGCACTCTACAGCCCCTTTTAATTTTATGGATACAATTATGAAAAAACAAATCTTGCTTACGGCAACCATGGTTCTCTGCACAATAGCCTTTACCGCATCAGCCGAAGAAATAGGCGATGTCAGCACGGTATTTAAGCTGCTGGGAGCCAACCATAAAATTGTCGTTGAAGCGTTCGACGATCCAGATGTCCCCGGCGTTGCCTGTCATATAGCACGGGCTAAAACAGGCGGGATGAAAGGCGCAGTAGGTCTGGCTGAGGATCCGTCAGAGGCATCAATAGCATGCCGGCAAATAGGGGCTATTGACACCAGTAAACTGGATAAATTGAAAAGTGGCGATACGGTGTTTAAAGAAAACCTGTCGCTGATTTTTAAGACGCTGCAAGTGGTGCGATTCTATGATAAGAAACGTAATGTTCTGGTCTATCTGGCTTACAGTGACAAAGTGATAGAAGGGTCTCCAAAAAATTCTATTTCATCGGTGCCGGTTATGAAGTGGAATCAGTAAGAGGCATAGCCATGTAGGGTACGCTGTGCGTGTCTTTTGATATACAGCATGTCCTACATAACTACAGGCTTCTACTAAAAAGCTGTTGGCGGCTGTACCAGTTTTGAAAATGGATGGCTGAGTTGGGGTTACATATTATCGCGTTGGATACTGTAACCGGAGCAATTGATAGTTCGGCTCGGTTTTGCAGCGGCGATGTGGTGGTCTTACTTCCAATAGAGGGTGAATTTTTCGGGCATATTCTGGGTTAGCGCAGGCGGAATCCAGTAGTGTTTGCATTTCTGGTAAGTCACGAGCCTCTGCCAGAGAGTCGCTAAATGAATCCCAAATTTCTTCGCCTTCTGTGTCTTCAAAAACAATCTCCGAACCAGTAAGATCAGCATTCTTTAGATTTTTTGCAAGTACGATTGCGAGATCAATTTTCGTGTATATTAATTTTGCATCCCCAAAATCTGCGTCGTACAAGTCAGCTCCTCCCAAATTTGCCCCGATAAAATTAGCTCCGCGTAAGTTAGCTTCTGTTAGATCTGCTCCTTGGAAGTTCACTCCGATCAAGGTTGCTTTACTTAGATTCGCTTTGCGCAGTTTTGCACCATGCAAATCAGCGCCTGAGACAAAAGTATTATGAAGATCAACGTAATCCAGGGAAATACCAAATGCATTTAACCGCTCTAACGCAGCAACTTGCCCACCATTGCTCTGTTTTCCAGACATTCGGCTCACGACGTCCCATGCTTTTGCAATTCGATCTTCATCAGATTTTACTTGATCTGTCTCGTACTTTTTTATCGTATTCATAAAGCTGATTGTTGCTACAAGAAGTGCGAAAAGGGTAAGAGATTGATTTATACGTACCCAGACGCGGACTAGTGCGTCCTTCTCCAGATACTCAGCAAGTTTGAACAATCTCGTTGTTCTCTCTGAATTATGAACATTCTTTGCGTGAAGTCTTCTAATGAAGGCGGGAGTTCTCCTATTCAACTTTCGCTGCATATTGATCGGCTATTTCCTTGGTCTTAAATACATGAAGAAAAAACTTCGTGTCCTTCGTGGTAAAAAATATAAAAATCAATTCGCCAACCGCTCCTGCCACTCGGCGATTTTAATCCTCAACTCATCAATATTAACCGTAGTCAAATGACGCTGTTTTAACAAGCGTTTGCCCGCCACCCAGACATCGGTAACTTGCTGACGGCTGGCCGCATAGACAATCTGCGAAACCGGACAATATAAAGGCTGGGTTTCTAGGTTCGATAAATCAATAGCAATCACGTCGGCAGCTTTGCCGATGCTTAATGAGCCGGTTTCATGGTCCAAGCCTAAGGCCTTTGCGCCGTTGATAGTCGCCATGCGCAGGGCAGTCATCGCCGGTATGGCGCTGGCATCACCGGCAACGGCTTTGCCGAGCAATGCCGCAGTGCGCATTTCGCCGAACATATCCAGATCATTATTACTAGCCGCGCCATCGGTGCCCAACGCCACATTGATGCCTGCTGCGATACATTTTGCAACCGGACAAAAACCGCTAGCCAGTTTTAAATTTGACTCCGGGCAATGCACGA
The DNA here is from genome assembly GCA_036561025.1 of Methylobacter sp. GTDB lineage: Bacteria > Pseudomonadota > Gammaproteobacteria > Methylococcales > Methylomonadaceae > Methylobacter_A. The sequence continues at coordinate 84,362 of DATBQB010000065.1, forward strand.
TATGAGCGCCGGATTCTGCAAACCGGGCAATGTCGTCATCGCTTAGCTGAGTCATATGTACCGCTATGAATGACGGATCGATCAGGCCGAGTTCATGCAGTCTTTGTAAAGGCCGCTGCCCGGTTTTTTCCAGCTCTTGTTCGACTTCGTGCTGAGTTTCGTGGACATGCATATGAATAGGCAATTCCAACTCATCGGCAATGGCTTTGATTTTTTGCAGCGGTTCGTCCGACACCGTGTACGGAGCATGCGGAGCGAAGGGCGTGGAAATTAACGGATGATGGCGAAGCTGATCATGCAAAGCCAAGCCTTTTTCAATATAGGCGTCGCTGTTCTCAGCCCAGACTGTCGGGAAATCGATGACGATCAAGCCGACGCTGGCGCGGATGCCGTGCATTATCGCTTGCGCGGCGGTGATTTCCGGGAAAAAATACATATCATTGAAACAGGTCGTCCCACCCAGAATCATTTCGGCTATCGCTAGATCCGTGCCGTCTTTGACAAACGCTTCGGTCATCCATTTTTGCTCCAGTGGCCAGATGTGGTTTTGCAACCAGTCCATCAGCGGCAAATCATCGGCAATACCGCGCATTAACGTCATTGCGGCATGGGTGTGGCTGTTGATTAAGCCCGGCAGCAGGGCATGATTTTCCAGATTCTCGGTAGTCGTGCCCTGATATTTTTGCTTGGCAATTTCGGTAGGCAGCAAGTCGATGATTCGACCGCCATCGATAACCAGCGTATGGTGTTCATAGGTTACGGATTCCGGTTCAACGGGTATAATCCAGCGAGCGTGGATGAGTGTATCGACGACTATCATAAGATATTCCTGTATTGGGTTGCCAAATTATAACTTTTTACCATTGGTTTTTGATAAAAATGACTATGCAAAATAAATTGACTGTACAAGCCTTGCAATGGACAGGCGATACTTTAAAAGTGTTGGATCAGCGACAATTGCCGGAAAAAATCGTTTACGATGAATACAAAGACGCCGTCGGTGTGACCGAAGCCATTGCAAGCATGAGGGTTCGTGGCGCACCGGCTATTGGTATAGCGGCCGCTTACGGGGTGGCATTATCGGTTCGCAAGCATTACGCTCAGTCCAATCATTGGCGGCAAAAAGTCACAGCCGATATAGACATGCTGGCAAAGTCCAGACCAACGGCGGTCAATTTGTTTTGGGCGCTGGATCAAATGAAGGCTAAATTGGCCAAACAGCATGATAATCCCCCGGCAGCTATCTTGGCTTGCGCAGAAAGAATCCATGCCGACGATATTGCCGCCAATCACAAAATGGGCGAGCTGGGCGCAGATATTCTGATAGGCGCCAAAGGCGTGATGACACACTGTAACGCCGGGGCTTTAGCTACAGGTGGTTACGGTACGGCGCTGGGCGTTATCCGTAGCGCTTTTCAAAGACAGCGCATCAACGTTTATGCAGGCGAAACCCGGCCCTGGCTGCAAGGCGCAAGACTGACCGTTTGGGAATTGGCGCAAGACGGCATACCGGCGACATTGATTGCCGATTCGGCGGCGGCATGGCTGATGAAATCCGGCGCTATCGATTGGATCGTGGTCGGTGCAGACCGCATTGCCGCCAATGGCGATGCCGCCAATAAAATCGGCACCTATTCCTTGGCCGTGTTAGCCAAACAGCATGGCGTAAAGTTAATGGTCGCAGCGCCTATTTCGACGATAGATTGGAATATCGAAAATGGCGACAAAATAGAGATTGAACAACGCAATCAGAACGAATTATTGCCCGCCTGTTATAGCAAAGAAGGTTCCTTAGTCAGCGCCTGGAATCCGGTCTTTGACGTGACCCCGGCGGAGCTGATTGCAGCGATTGTGACCGAACGCGGCGTAGTATTGAATCCTTCCGAGCAAGGTGTGAGAGGTTTAAAAAATGCAATTTGATAAAAAAGGCAATAATCCGGTATTAGCCGTTAGCTTTTTATTTAAAGGGCTGAAGCTATTGAGCAGCCCGGAATTGCGTAAATTTATAATCATCCCAATGTTAATCAATGTGGTGTTGTACAGCGCCGCTTTAACTTTGGGTTATTTTTATATTTCAGACTTGATCGACCAGTTTATCCCCGGCTGGCTGCATTGGCTGAGCTGGGTATTATGGCCGCTGTTTTTTATCAGCTTTTTTATCGTCGGTTTTTTCACCTTTACGGTATTGGCGAATATATTGGCCGCGCCATTTTACGGAAAATTATCCGCAAAGACGCTGGCGATGGTAAAAGGCCAAGCCTTCGCAACGGCTGAACAGCCTTTGGCTAAAGTCCTTGTTGCGGAATCGAAGCGTATGGGCTATCTGGTGAGCAGAGCCCTGCCGTTGCTGATATTGTCGATAATTCCCGGCATCAATGTTATTGCGCCTTTTTTATGGGCGCTATTCGGGGCGTGGGGCATGGCGCTGGAATATCTGGCTTATCCGCTGGAAAACCAAGGCGTATTATTTTCCGAGCAAAAAGAGTTGGTCAAAAGCGTAAGGCTGGGCGCATTAAGTTTTGGCGGTCTGGCGGTGCTGGGACTGACTATTCCGGTACTGAATATTATCGTCGCTCCGGCTGCGGTCATTGGCGCTACGCTTTATTTTAATGAGATTAAGCGGGATTGAGCTGTTAATAGTCTTGGTTGCGATAAAGTCACATCCGTGTCCCTGCACCGTATTGTCATACGTACCAGAAGCGCGATTAGCTCAGTTTTTAAATCCCGCCCGTGAAATCATCTGCTCAACTTCTTGACAGGTCTTTACGTAACTCAATTTAACGTCAGGATGCTGTTTGCTAAAAACCCGAAAAATCTCATCAGCAAAAGCCTGCCCAATCATTTCAACGCCTTCAAAATCAAACATAACCACTTTAAAGCGTTCAATTCGCGCTAATAACCGCTTTGCTTGCGAGCGGGAAATCAATTTTTCATGTCCATATTGCGCTAAACGCACGGGTACAACAGTTTTCGCAAAACTATAATCTTCGTCTGTAAAAGAATCAAAAACCTGCTTTATATTTCGATGTGAGTTGTTATTTAGCTGCATAGAAACAGTCGTTCCAGTAATAGGAAACTCATTTTCATCAATCCAATCCACTTCCTGTTCTTGCCGATGGTCATAAAACACATTTCCTGACAGAATCCAAAAACTATCAAACAATCGTGATGAAAAAAAGATACCTTCGCCGCTATGATTATCTGGATCGGTAGTTAATTTTCCTTTCGCCAATTCGAGCAAAGCCTGTCTTTCGTCCGTTAAATTTAAGATTCGCTGGATTTTCTTGAATATACCTTCTCCATTGTCGCGTATAATGATCTCGCAATTAGCGGCAGTTCTTATCAGATGAATATCAACTTTTGTCCCTGACGAGTGATCAATAGCATTATTGAGCATCTCGGTAAAACCATATTGCCAAATATCCATAACATTTTCTGACATCTGGCCTAATCTTGGCTCAATATCATTTTGCCAAACAACATGCTCTTCAAGCGATTTATTCAGCGCATAAGAATTTTCCCATCGTTCCAAAGCTTGCAAACTGTAATGCCTGCTTTGCGTTGTACCACTAGTTTGTAAATCTTTTTGCTCTACTAAAACTTGAATATGTTTATTAACTGCTTGACGAGATATATCAAATTTTTTTGCGGTCACATTAGCGATGTCTTTTGGATGATGCTCTACATTGGCAACAATAAATTTGCGAATCTCTTCTGTTCTTTTGCGCAATTTAGTCATAGTAATAATCCTATGGTCAACTTTAACTGAATTTATTGTCAACAAAAAATAGAATATTGTCAATTTATAGTCAGGGAGGCGAAGAATGATGCACCCTATCCCTTCGCACACAGCACTGATCCTGGGCGGAGCAAGGGTTGCAACCCCGCTCTTAACGTTTTCGAGAGCCATGCTTAACCAATGCAAAACGTCCTAGACAGGGCAACATGGCAATGACAGAAAACATATTTGGTCAATAACCAATGAATCTATAAAATCCATATACTTATTGATTTTCTTCTACAGTATTAATTATCAGGATTTGTCGCATGGAACAGATTATTAATCTTCATATTGAAAAACTACCTGAAGGCGTTTATTTAGCTACCTCGGACGATATTTCCGGTTTGATCGCCCAGGGACGGACAATAACCGAAACTTTGGAAATTGCGCGTGACGTAGCCAAGAAGCTTCTTGAGGCGCAAGCTGAGCACCATCTACTTTCCAATCTAAAGCAAACTGAGGATTCGTTCGATTATCCATTGGTTGTGAGCAGCTAAATGGGGCAGTTGGGTGGTTGTGCTAGTTCCCAAGCTCCAGCTTGGGAATTCGGTGTGGGAAGCTCTAGCTTCCCGTCTCACGAAGCTAGAGCTTCGTTACCTGGGTTCCCAAGCTGGAGCTTGGGAACCAGCGTATTTCTTAACTTGATAGCAGTAACGCGTTGCGTGGGAACGAGGTTAAATCCTTAATGAAATTCGCCATTCAAGTTAACTCCAGCCCTTACCAATCCAATGCCGGGTATACCGCCTATCAATTTATCAATGCCGCCTTGGCTGCGGGGCACGAAATATTCCGGGTATTTTTCTATCATGACGGTGTTTACCATGCGTTCAAATACGCCACACCACCGGATGACGAGCTTCAGTTCACCGGGCAATGGAGCGAGCTGGCAAGACTTCATCAGATTGACTTAGTGGTGTGTATTTCCGCCGCTCAACGGCGCGGCTTATTATGCAGCGATGAGGCCAAACGGCAGGGCAAGCAGGACAATGATTTGGCCGATGGCTTTCGCATTTCCGGCTTGGGGCAGTTGGTTGAGGCTACATTGGAAGCCGACCGCTTTATCCTATTCGGGTGAGGGCATGAAAAGTTATTTATTTGTCCTTCGAAAGCCGCCGCACAGCGGAGCACAGGTTCAGGAAATGCTGGACATTATTCTGACTACCGCCGCGTTTGATCAGCACGTCAGTATCCTATTGCTGGATGATGGCGTATTCCAGCTGAAAAACGGCCAGACTCCGGAAATCGCGGGAATGAAAGATACCGCAGCCATTTTTAAAGCGCTGGAAATTTACGATGTTAACGATATTTATACCGAAGTGGAATCGCTACAGGAGCGTGGTCTAAAGCCGAGCGACTTGTGTTTACCGGTGCAAGAGTTTTATCGGAAGGATATAGCCGAGTTGATGAAACGCTTTGATGTGGTGTTTGCAGGGTAGGGCTACTAAGCGATCAAAAGCTGATTCTGCATGATTAGTTACCCATACTAATCGGAATTGTTTATACTCAAACTCCATTAAAGATTGTAGCGGTGCCGTATATCGCTATCAGGATTTTGATGAATATCTAAACAGAAGCTACTTAACGTTAGATGGCGCATTTTTATAAAAGGAGAATCGACATGAACGATCAAGAAAAGCAACAAGCTGTAGAAATTCTTAACAAAATTATGGAGCTTGAACTGGCGGGAGTTGTTCGCTATACGCATTATTCTCTTATGGTGTATGGCTATAATCGCATTCCAATTGTTTCCTGGCTCAAGAGCAATGCTGACGAGAGCCTTGCTCATGCGCATAAAGCAGGTGAGCTGGTGACTTTATTGGGGGGGCATCCTTCCCTTAAGATCGGCCCTTTATTGGAAACAGCCAAGCATGATATTGGCGATATTCTAAGAGAAAGTTTGGAGCACGAGAAAACAGCGATAGCCGCATATTTTGAGCTGCTGAAAGCCGCTGAAGGCGTTTCAGTGCTGCTCGAGGAATATGCACGAGACATGATTGTAGGGGAAGAGCTGCATCTTGACGAAGTCAATAAAATGCTGCGAAGACCGGGCGATGTTCAGCCCTTTGACCAATAAGGCGGATATCGGTTGCACGATAAAATTTCAGGGAAAAGGCGCATGAGTTAATCAATCATGCGCCCGGACTCCGCGGAGTCTACGATAGAATCACTTTACAAAACCCCCACTGCACGCCGCAAATGCAGCGCAGCCAATGCGGCATCATAAGTGGCATTGTTGAAATTATCATGCGTGGCGGTGCGCAAATCTTCCGCTTTAAGTACGTCGGTATTAGTGGACAAACCCTGCTGGTAGCGGTCGGCGGTGACTTTTAAATTTTCATCGGCTTGCGCTATGGCTTGTTGAGTTACGGCGATGCGTTTTTGCGTTTCTTGAATATCCAGCCAAGCCTGTCTTACCTGCAAGCCGATCATGCTGGCTAAATCATCGCGTTGTTCTTTTAAGGCAATAGCTTGCCGGGTAAGCGCATCGCTACGGTGGCCGGAACTGCCGTCGAATATTTTCCAATCCATGCCGACATTGGCCATCCACATGCCTTGAAAAGCCTGATAGCGGTTTTCCTGATATTGATAGCCGCCATTGACGGCGACCTGTGGTAACAATCCGGCTTTTACGCTTTGCGCCTGTTGGTCTAGCGACTCAATTTGCTGCGCCAGGGCGACCAACTCGGGACGTTGTTTTAACGCATTGCTGCTCAGGTCGTTTAATGTTCCTTGTGGGGTTTCAGGGAAGTGATGAGCCAGTTTAACCTCATCGGCAAGATTTCGATCCAGTAACTGGTTATAGTGCGCCTTGGCAACGTCCAGTTGATTATTCGCCTGCACAACCAGCTGCCGGCCATTGGCCAGTTCCACATTGGCTGCCAGTGCGTCGTTGCGCGCAACCATGCCTTGGTCGAACAGATTGTTCACATCTTTCATGTGCAGCTCTAGCGTGTCGACATGGCTTTGTGCGACCTGCAAGGCGCTTTCCATGCGCAATACCGTGATATAGGCTTCCGCCACCTGCATTTTGATATTTAATACGGAGGTGATTTCATTGGACTGCGTCGCTTGCAGTGCGGCTTCGGCGGCATCGATATTATGGCTGATACGACCGCTGGTAAAAACCGGCACCGAGGCAATCGCCTGGGCTTTTACGCTCCCGGCTTGAGTGGTGCTGAATTGGGCGGTTTGCCCGTCTATTTGAGTTTTCGCTGCCGGCGTTTCACTAAATTGGGTGTAACCGCTGCTCACGTTAAGGTCGGGCAAGCGCTGCCCCTGTGCGGATTGTAACTGCTGTTCGGAGGCGCTGGTATCGGCTTTTGCCGATTTAATCTGATGGTTGTTATTAATGGCGCTGTTCCAGGCGTCTTCCAGCGTTTCCGCTGAAGCGGTTGTGGCAGTAAAGATCATTAATACGCCGATTAAATGATTTTTATGCTTCAACATGAATCATACCCCGCATATAAAAATTAATGACCTGAGAAACCAGGCGTTTTTTTTCGTCAGCGGAAGGCCGTAGTGTTTTCGTTAACAGGCATCTCAAATGCAGATCACCTTTCAACATGCTGAAAAACGCATCCGCCATAAATACCGGGTCAGTAATATTAAAGTGAGCCTCGGCATTCAATTGCCGAAAATAATCTTCCAGTTGAGTCAATACGGTTTGCGGGCCGCTCTGATAAAACAATTGCCCAAGCTCCGGGAAATCAGGACTTTCCGCTACCACCAGCCGGTAAATGGCCAGCGCATCTTCGGCATAAATCAAATCCACTGCGGAGGTTGCGATTCGGGTCAGGTTGTTTTCAACATCGTCCGACTCGATAGTCACTTGGGCCATGGTTTGCAATAAAGCCGCGCAGAGGTCGGAAATGACTGCTGCGAGCAGGGCATTTTTGCTGTCGAAATGGTTGTACAGTGTCGCCTTGGAAACCGGCGCAGCCTGGGCGATTTTTTCCATGCTGGCATTACGGTAGCCGTGCGTCAGGAACATGCGGGTTGCACCATCAAGAATGGCTTGGCGCTTGGGGTCTGTGGGCTCTGAAGTCATTTGTTTGTTAAGTTTAAGAGTGATGGCTGATGTGACTTATCGTTCCCACGCCGGAGCGCTCGTCGTTATACACATCTCGAAGTAGGCCGGAATAAGCCTGTTCGCGCGTTAAGCGCAGGACAGGCGTTTCCGGCGGCATCCTGCTCAGAACGTTGCCGGTTAGACCTTCCAGGTTTTAAAAACCTGGAAGGTCTGCATATCGGCATGTTTCTGAGCACGGCCCGTGGGAACGATAAACCTTCGTGTTCTTCGTGCCTTCGTGGTGAATTCATAACTTTTTGCGTAAACTTAATTGATGAGTTAGACTAAACTAAACCGTTTAGTTTATCAAGGTCGTTTATGCCCCGTTTTCGTTCTGTCTTACTGATTTTATTGATTGGCCTTCCTTTAGTCACAGGAATCGGCTATTGGCTGCTGGAACGTCAGCATTATGAAACTACCGATGATGCTTATCTACACAGCAATATCGTATTAATCAGTCCCAAAATACAGGGCTATATAACAAACATAGCCGTTAACGATAATCAGGCCGTCAAGCAAAATGATATTTTGGTAATGATTGATGATCGGGATTATCAGGCTAAAGTCACTCAGGCTGAAGCCAATGTCAACGCGGAAATTGCACACATTGAGCGGCTACGGGCGATGAAAACCTCCCAGCACGCACATATCGAAACTGCCGGCGCTAATATAGTGGCGGTGCAGGCCAGACGGGAGCAAATTCAAAAAGATTTGCAGCGCTTTAATAACCTGATTGATCGAGGTTCGGCGGCCAAACAATTGCTGGATAAAGCTCAATCGGAGTCCAAGCAGGCAGCGGCCGAATTAAGAGGTTCTCAGGCCGCAGCCAGCGCCGAACATAACCAATTAGCCACGCTTGATATTGAAATCACCGAAACTGAAGCCCGCTTGGAAAATGCCCTGGCACAATTGGCCTTGGCGAAAATCGATTTGGAACATACCCAGATCAAAGCGCCGATAGACGGCATCATCGGCAACCGCGGCGTGCAGCTCGGGCAATTGGTTCGCCCCGGCGTTGCGTTGGCCTCTTTGGTGCAAAACAGCAAAATCTGGGTGGAAGCGAATTTTAAGGAGACCCAACTGCAACACATGCGGTTGGGGCAACCGGTTATCATTAAAGTGGATGCCTATCCCGATCTTGAATTGACCGGCAAAGTGGACAGTTTTTCACCCGCCAGCGGTTCCGAATTCAGCATTCTGCCTGAGGAAAATGCCACCGGTAACTTCACTAAAATCGTGCGCCGCGTACCGGTAAAAATAGCTTTCGATTCGATTGAGAATATCCAGATACTAAGGCCGGGTTTGTCGGTTGAAGTCAAAGTCAAAGTGCATTAATTCTAAAGTCCACGAAAAGCACGAAAGTCACGAAATATATGTATTTCAAATCCCAATTTTTTTGCAACAATCTACTGCTTAGCATCTGCTTGAATCTTTTCGCGCTTTTCGTGTCTTTCGTGGACAAAATTAATTTTTCCAGGTTAATCCCGTGGTAATGACAGATCAACAGTCCTCAGAAACGCCGCTGACACTTGGCCAATGGATCGGTTTTTTCAGCATGGCGATAGGCGTGTTCATGGCGGTGCTGGATATCCAGATTGTTGCCAGTTCCTTGCAGAAAATCCAGGCCGGGTTGTCCGCTACTAAGGATGAAATTGCCTGGGTGCAGACTTCTTACCTGATCGCCGAAGTCATCATTATTCCGTTGTCCGGCTGGCTGGGCCGGGTTTTTTCTACCCGCTATTTATATGTCATTTCCGCAGGCGGATTTACCATAACCAGCCTGCTTTGCGCAGTTGCCTGGAATCTGCCGTCGATGATCGTGTTCCGCTGTTTGCAGGGCTTTCTTGGCGGCGCGATGATTCCGATGACCTTTACCGTAATTTTCATTTTGTTTCCGCCGCGCTTGCAACCGGCGATGAGTATCGTGCTCGGTTTGATTGTGACTATGGCGCCGACTATCGGGCCGGTGCTTGGCGGATTTCTTTCCGAAACCTACAACTGGCAATTGCTGTTTTTGATCAATATCATCCCCGGCATCATAGTCTGCATTATGGTGTGGAAGTATCTTGATATTGATCGGCCTGATTGGGCGCTGTTACAGAAAATCGATTTTGCCGGCATAGCCCTGATTGCTGTTTTCTTAGGCAGCATGCAGTTTGTGCTGGAAGAAGGCGCGAGCAAACAGTGGTTTGAAAACTACCTGATTGTCGTCTTGGCTTTCGTCGCTGTCGTCAGCGGCATCGCGATGCTGATTTGGGAATTAAAAAATTCTCACCCGATTATCGATCTTTATGCATTCCGCAATATCAATTTTGCGATAGGTTGCGGCTACAGCTTTGTACTGGGCGTGGGGCTTTATACCATCATTTATTTGACGCCGATTTATCTGTCCAGCGTTAAAGGCCTTAACAGTCTTGAAATCGGTTATTACTTGATGGTGGTTGGGATATTTCAATTACTCTCGGCGTTTATAGCCGGGCCATTGGAGAAAAAAATGGATTTGCGCTGGATGCTATGCCTGGGACTTGGCCTATTCGCGTTGGGCTCATGGATGAATGGCAATTTAACCGTCGAATCCGGCTATTGGGAATTCTTTTGGCCTCAGGCTATTCGAGGGACTGCCTTAATGTTGTGCTTCCTGCCGATCAATACACTGGCTTTGGGCCGGTTACCGGTCGAAGAAATCAAAAACGCCAGCGGACTTTATAATTTGATGCGCAACCTGGGCGGCGCGATTGGCCTTGCGGTGGCCAATACGCAAATGGTTTATTTAACCAAAGCGCATTATGCGGCATTGCGCGAATCGGTTACTGCAACCCGCTATCAGGCACAGGAAATGCTGGAGGGATTAAGTACGTCGATGCAGCAAATGAATTTACCTGACCCTGATTTGGCTGCGTTAAAACAAATCACCGAGCTTGCGTTGCGGGAAGCGGAAGTGATGACCTTTAATGCTCTGTTTCAGGTTATCGCCGTTATGTTTTTGGCTTCTCTTACTGTTGCGCCTTTTTTAAAGAAAGTAGATAGCAGCAAAACCAGTGCAATTCACGACTAAAGTTCTCTCAGAGTAGGGCGCGCCGTGCGCGCTTTCCTCGTAGCTTAACTTCCCTCTCTGGCGCGCACGGCACACTCTACGTAAGTTCTGTTGACGTTTGCCAAAATTTGGCGGAAATTTAACCCTATTTAAGAAGCGGAGAATTCATTATGAACAAAACCATAATCGCCCTTATCATCGGCGTTACGTTGAGTCTGCCCGTTACTGCCGCCGATTATTACACGGTGGATTCCAGGCATACTTTTCCCAGTTTTGAAATCAATCATCTGGGTTTTTCAATTCAACGGGGGCGTTTTAACCGGACCAGCGGCAAAGTGATGCTGGCTCCGGAATCGGCAACCGGCAATATTCAAATTGCTATCGACACGGCTTCGATCAGTACCGGGCTTGCCGATCTCGAAGAGCATCTGCGCGGCAAGGATTTTCTTGATGCTGAGCGCTATCCGCAGATTACTTTCTCATCGGATAAATTGAGTTTTAATAAAGATAAACTCGTCGCCGTTGATGGTAATTTAAGCTTGCACGGTATTACCAAGCCGGTGCATTTGGTGGTAGATTATTTTTATTGCGGAATGAATATGATCGCCATGAAAAACGTTTGCGGCGCCAATGCAACCACAACTATCAAGCGATCCGATTTTGGCGTAGACAAATATGCGCCGGCCCTTGCTGATGAAGTCAATATCGAGCTTCAAATTGAAGCGACCAAAGACTGATCAGCCTTGTTTGTTAATACAGCTCAGAGGAAAAAGCCATGAAACTCTATTACAGCAAAGGCGCATGTTCGTTATCTCCCCATATCACAGCCTACGAAGCGGAACTGCCGATTGAATTGGTCGAAGTTGATTTGAAAGCTAAGCGCACCAAAACCGGGGAGGATTTTCTGCTGATAAATCCTAACGGTTACGTGCCGGTACTGATCCTTGACGATGGCAACAAGCTAATAGAAGGTCCCGCTATTGTTCAGTATCTTGCAGATCAGGTGCCGGCTAAAAAATTGGTTCCGTTGGCAGGTACGTTCGAACGTTATCAGTTGCAACAATGGCTGAATTTTATTTCAACCGAGATTCATAAAGGAGGATTTTCGCCTTTGTTTAATCCCGCTACGCCTGAGGCCGCTAAAAAAATGGCGATTGTTACACTGACTTCGCGTCTGGAAACCGTCGCGGAGCATCTTTCAAACCGGGCATTTTTGCTCGGCGAGCATTTTACGGTGGCCGATGCCTATTTGTTTGTCATGCTGGGCTGGGGAGCTTATGTCAATGTTGATATAGGCCGTTGGCCGGTACTGGCGAACTATGTCGCTAAAATTTCTGCGCGTCCTGCAGTACAAAGAGCGTTAAAGGAAGAAGGGCTTGTTTAAATTGAATGCTATTTTGACTCAAGGATATAGATGAACGGGTTTTCGGGTGAGGGGAGATTGCTAAAAGCCAAGCAAGTAAACAGGAATAGGCTTTAGCAAGAAGCTTCAAAGCCCCCTAAAACCCTAGACTGAGCTAGCGCTAACCAGTTTTTTCTATTCGACCTACCATTGCTTGAGATGTTATGAAACGGCTCCGGCACAAGCCCTCGTATTTTTTTATATTCACTCACAGATGAAAATTAGGCGCTTTCAAAGATACATTTGATAAATAATAAGCGTAAATGTGAATAGTCTGTTGCACAAAAGCGGGTAAATCAATTTAAAACACTGAATTTAAAAAATATCGATTATAAATAAATACATAACGGAGGTTTTTTTAAATAGTCACACTTTTTGCCGGTTTTATGCCATTTTTACACCCAAAATATCTTGTGCTATGCTATCCGGCACACTTGAATATGCAACAGTCAGGAACAGCCGTTGTTTTAATCAGAATGGATTCTCCATATTGAGATGACCATGACAGAATCAGGCACCACGCAAGCAACTGTGCAAGAAATAATTGCCGCACTTAAAGACAAGCCCGGCGCGCTTTTACCTATTCTGCATGATATACAAAATGCTCTGGGTTATATCCCTGCTGAAAGCGTCCCTTACATCGCAACAGCGCTTAATCTTTCCCGTGCCGAAGTGCACGGCGTTATCAGCTTTTACCACTATTTCAGGGACACGCCGCCGGGCAAACAAACCATTCATCTTTGCCGTGCGGAATCCTGCCAAGCCATGGGTGCAAGGCAACTGGAAGAGCATGTTAAAGCCAAGCTGGGCATTGATTTTCATGAGACTACCGCAGACGGCAAGTTTTCTTTAGAGCCCGTATATTGCTTGGGTAATTGCGCTTGTTCCCCAGCCATGCAAATCGGCAAGGAAATTTACGGTCGCGTGTCAGCGGACAGCTTTGATGCTGTCATCAATAATACAGAGGCATCAGCATGAGTATCACGATTTATGTTCCGTGCGATTCCAGCGCTGTTTCCCTGGGCGCTGATCGCGTTGCTAAAGCTATCGCTCAAGAAGCTGCAAAACGCGGTATTGATATTAACCTGGTCCGTAACGGCTCAAGAGGCATGTATTGGCTGGAACCGTTGGTTGAAGTGGCGACAGCTAAAGGACGCATGGCCTACGGCCCTGTTCAGCCTGGCGATGTGTCGGCTTTGTTCGATGCCGATTTTACGCAAGGCGGTGCTCATGCGCTAAGTTTGGGGCTGACTGAAGAGCTTGACTATTTCAAGAAACAGCAACGCCTGACTTTTGCCCGTATCGGTAAAACCGATCCAGTCAGTTTGACTGATTATATTGAGAATGACGGCTATCGCGGTTTGAAAAATGCGCTGGCCATGACTCAGGAACAAATCGTCCAAGCGGTAACCGATTCAGGTCTGCGCGGCCGCGGCGGCGCAGCCTTTCCGACCGGCATTAAGTGGAAGACGGTACTCAACACCGCATCGCAGCAAAAATATATTATCTGCAATGCCGACGAAGGCGACTCCGGCACATTCTCCGACCGCATGGTCATGGAAGGCGACCCGTTTGTCTTAATCGAAGGCATGACGATTGCCGGTTTAGGCGTTGACGCAACGCAAGGTTATATCTATCTGCGCATAGAATATCCTCACGCTTTTGACGTACTGAATGCCGCAATTGCAACCGCTTACGAAGCCGGTTACCTGGGTGAGAATATCCAAGGCAGCGGTAAAACATTTAACTTAGAAGTAAGGCAAGGCGCGGGCGCATATGTTTGCGGCGAAGAAACATCGCTGATGGAAAGCCTGGAAGGCAAACGCGGTTTGGTACGCTTCAAGCCGCCCTTACCAGCTATCAAAGGCTTGTTCGGTCAACCTACCGTAGTCAATAACGTTATCTCCTTGGCTTCAGTGCCGGTCATTCTGGATAAAGGAGGCGATTATTACCGCGATTTCGGTATGGGACGATCTCGCGGCACATTGCCTGTGCAACTGGCCGGTAACATTAAACGCCCCGGTTTGGTCGAGTTGGGCTTCGGTTTAACCTTACGTGAATTACTTTACGATTTCGGCGGCGGCTCGGCTTCCGGCCGACCGATTCGCGCAGTACAGGTAGGCGGCCCGCTCGGCGCTTATCTGCCCGAATCGCAATTTGACACTCCCTTGGATTATGAAGCCTTTGCCGCCATCTGGGCGGTAGTGGGACATGGCGGCATTGTCGTTTTCGACGACACAGTCAATATGGCAGAAATGGCGCGCTATAGCATGGAATTTTGTAAAGAAGAATCTTGCGGCAAATGCACACCTTGCCGCATCGGTTCCACCCGTGGCGTAGAAGTCATGGACGACATTATTAACGGTCGCAACCTCGATAAAAACATCCCTTTGTTACGTGATCTTTGCGACACCTTACTCAACGGCTCTCTCTGTGCATTAGGCGGTATGACCCCTTACCCTGTACTGAGCGCTTTAAATCATTTCCCCGAAGATTTCGGGATAAATGCCAAAGCTACAGCCGCCTGATAATTTAGAGGAGTTTAAAATGTCGATTAATAAAGAGAAAGATTTTGGCACCCCAGCCAGCACTTCCGAAAACATGGTTACGCTGGAAATTGATGGTTTTCAGGTCACGGCTCCGGCAGGAACCTCGGTCATGCGAGCGGCGGCAAGCATTGGCATCGAAATCCCCAAATTATGTGCAACCGACAGCATTGAACCGTTCGGTTCTTGCCGTCTTTGCCTGGTGCAAATAGAAGGCGCCAGAGGCTTGCCTGCATCATGCACCACGCCCGTTGCCGAAGGCTTAAAAATCGTCACCCAGAATAAAAAGCTGGCTGACGTGCGTCGCGGCGTCATGGAGCTGTATATTTCCGATCATCCGCTGGACTGCTTGACCTGTTCAGCCAATGGCGATTGCGAATTGCAAGACATGGCGGGAGCCGTCGGTTTGCGCGAAGTGCGTTATAACCCGGTTGAAACGCATCTGAACGCGGTCAAAGACCATAGCAACCCTTACTTCAGCTTTGACCCCAGCAAATGTATCGTTTGTTCGCGTTGCGTCAGGGCCTGCGAAGAAACCCAAGGCACCTTTGCATTGACCATTGATGGTCGCGGCTTTGATTCGAAAGTATCGCCGAGCCAAAACCAGCCTTTCCTGGATTCCGAATGCGTGTCCTGCGGCGCTTGCGTTCAAGCCTGCCCAACCGCGACGTTGATAGAAAAATCGGTAATCGACAACGGCCAGCCTGAACATGCAATCGTAACCACCTGCGCTTATTGCGGCGTCGGTTGTTCATTCCGCGCGGAAATGAAAGGCGAGCAAGTTATCCGCATGGTTCCAGCTAAAGACGGCAAGGCCAACCACGGCCATTCCTGTGTCAAAGGCCGTTTTGCGTTTGGTTATGCCACGCATAAAGACCGCATCACCAAGCCGATGATCCGCGCCAGCATTAAAGACGCATGGCAGGAAGTCAGTTGGGAAGAAGCTATCAATCATGCCGCGTCGGAATTAAAACGTATCCAGGCAAAATACGGTAAAGACTCGATCGGCGGCATCACCTCTTCTCGTTGCACCAACGAAGAAGTCTACATCATGCAAAAACTGATACGCGCAGGCTTCGGCAATAATAATGTCGACACCTGTGCGCGGGTTTGCCATTCGCCTACCGGTTACGGATTGAAACAAACCTTTGGCGAATCATCCGGTACTCAGGATTTCGACTCGGTCATGAAAGCCGATGTCATTTTAGTAATGGGCGCCAACCCTACCGACGGGCATCCGGTATTCGGTTCGCAAATGAAAAAACGCCTGCGTCAAGGCGCAAAACTGATCGTCATTGATCCGCGCGAAATTGATTTGATCAAATCGCCGCATGTCAAAGTCAGCCATCACCTGAAATTGCGCCCCAGCACCAATGTCGCTTTGATCAATGCGCTCGGACATGTCGTTGTTACCGAAAACTTGCTCGACGAAGCCTTTGTTAATGAGCGTTGCGATGTAGCCTCTTTTGCCAAATGGAAAGCCTTTGTTGCACAAGAACATAATTCACCGGAAGCTTCCGAGTCCATTACCGGCGTTCCCGCCGCTGAACTTAGAGCCGCCGCACGGCTTTACGCCACCGCAGGCAACGGTGCGATTTATTACGGTTTGGGCGTAACCGAGCACAGCCAAGGCTCCACCACCGTTATCGGCATTGCTAATCTAGCCATGGCCACCGGCAATTTGGGCCACGACGGCGCTGGCGTTAATCCATTGCGTGGGCAAAACAATGTTCAGGGCTCTTGCGATATGGGTTCATTCCCGCATGAGTTCCCCGGTTATCGTCATGTATCGGACCCTGCAACGCACCAACTGTTTGAAAACGCATGGCAGACCAAACTCAGTTCGGAACCGGGTTTGCGTATCCCCAATATGTTCGAGGCGGCATTGGATGGCAGCTTTATGGGGCTGTACTGCGAAGGCGAGGATATTGCCCAATCCGACCCGGACATTAAACACGTTCATGCCGCGTTACGGGCAATGGAATGCGTTATCGTGCAGGATATATTCCTCAACGAAACCGCCAAGTTTGCCCATGTTTTTCTACCAGGCTCATCTTTCCTGGAAAAGAACGGCACCTTTACCAATGCCGAACGCCGTATTTCACCGGTGCGTAAAGTCATGTCGCCGCTGGCAGGCTATCAGGATTGGGAAGTCACCCAGATGCTGGCCAATGCACTGGGTTTCCCGATGAATTACAGCCATCCGTCAGAAATCATGGCTGAGATCGCACAGCTGACACCCAGCTTTACCGGCGTCAGTTATGAAAAGATTGATCGCCTCGGCAGTGTGCAATGGCCTTGCAATGACGAAACGCCGGAAGGCACGCCGATTATGCACACAGAGCATTTCCTGCGTGATAACGGCAAGGGCTTATTCATGTTGACCGAATATGTGCCGACTATTGAAAAAATCACGCCCATGTTCCCGTTGATTTTGACTACTGGGCGGATTCTGTCGCAATACAACGTCGGCGCACAAACACGCCGTACTGGTAATGTTGCTTTTTACAGTGAAGACCGCTTGGAAATCCATCCGCATGATGCCGAAGATCGTGGCATAAACACCGGCGATTGGGTCGGCATTAAAAGCCGTGCCGGCGAGACCGTATTGCGCGCCTTGGTTACCGATCGTGTACAGCCGGGCGTTGTTTACACCACATTCCATTTCCCTGAATCCGGCGCCAATGTGATTACCACCGACAACTCCGATTGGGCGACCAACTGTCCGGAATACAAAGTAACGGCTGTGCAAATCACTAAAGTCAGTCAACCTTCGGAATGGCAGCAAGAATACAACGCGTTTTCAGAAAAGCAGCTCGAACTTCTGGAGCAAGGCATAAGCCATGACTGATAACACTGCCGCCGCAGTGTTATCAAGCGCCGTTGCAGAGCCGTTATCATTAGAATTAGGCTGGCCCAGCTATCAACAAACCATCGTTGATCGCTGGCGAGATGGGCAGCATGAACAGCGGCAAGACTATATTGCCGAAGAAGTGCCGATTTCGCTGGTTTACAATGGGGTTCCGCATGTTGTCATGTTGGCAACCCCAACTAATCTTGAAGAGTTTGCGCTGGGTTTCAGCATTACCGAAGGGATTATTAAAAGTCCGCAAGAGTTACTATCGGCGCGGGTTTATAATCGCTCAAACGGCATCGAAGTCCAGATAAAAATTCCGGAGCAACGTTTTCAATGTATGTCCGACAAAGGCCGTAATTTAACGGGCCGCACCGGTTGCGGTCTATGCGGAGCAAGCACCTTAAAACAAGCCATACGCCAGCCCGGTCCGGTTAACGGGGGATTGACCGTGTCTGCTGCCGAGTTACGTTCCGCTTTAACAGACATCAAACAACACCAAAAACTGAACCAGCTAACTGGTGCTGTTCATGCTGCTGCCTGGGCCGTCCCCGGACAGGGCATTTTGGACGTCAGGGAAGATGTTGGACGGCATAATGCACTCGATAAATTGATCGGTTTTTTATTGCGCACCGGCAAAGATTTATCCGCAGGCTTTATAATTGTTACCAGCCGGGCCAGTTATGAAATGGTACAAAAAACCGCATGGGTCGGCATTACGCTGCTTGCCGCGATTTCCGCACCTACCGGATTAGCCATACGTCTGGCTAATGAGGCAGGCCTCACCTTAATCGGTTTTGCCCGAGATGATCAACATGTGATTTATACCCATCCGCAACGCTTAACCCATAGCAACTATCTGTGATTAACAATGAAAATAGAAAGACTGATCAAAATGGCCAACGATATAGGCAATTTCTTTAACTCGGAACCCGACAAAGAGATCGCAGCGGAAGGCATAAAAAATCATATTTTAAGATCATGGGATCCAAGAATGCGTAAAGCGATCATCGCTTATTGCCAAGAAGACGGCGCTGAATTAAGCAGTCTGGTTAAAACAGCCATCACCAAGCTCGCTGCTTAAAAATAGCATCCTTATCGGTATCAATTTAAAAGATATCACCACGAAGAGCACGAAGAAAAACCAAGCAAAAACTTCGTGTTCTTCGTGGCAAGCTATTGATGTGCATCCCCCAAATTTATAATTACCGCGATGCAGCTATGGACGGCGTGCGCAACTAAACCGATTCCCCCAATAACGATCTTTAAGGTTGGATACCATCACCTTTCCGGTACGCCGGCTAGGCGCATGAATAAAATCATCATTACTGATATAAATACCGACATGGGAGAACGGTTTGCCGTCGGTATTGAAGAAAACCAGGTCGCCGGAGTGAAGATCGCTTTTCGAAACCTCCGTAAGTGACTGGGCCATTCCCTGAACCGTACGCGGTAATGCTATGCCCTGATGTCCATAGACATGCTTAACAAAACCGCTACAATCGAAACCTTCTTCGGGCGAGCTTTTGCCGTAATGATAAGGCGTACCCTGCAAACTCAGTGCATAACCGACCATTGGCGAATAATCCGCAACCGGTTTTGTTTCAGGAGTACTGGCGCAACCGGAAACCAAAGCTATTGCTGTGAGCAAAACGCCCCGGATAAAAAAACAGCGATAGTTTTTAGTGGCGGAGTTGTTCACAAATTCATAGCCCTTGATGGTGAGTAGAAATTGCCTATAAGGATAAGCCATTGCATGGAAATTACAATCATCCTCGCGCCAAGCCTTGCGTCCAGATAGAATAGGCGGCTTTCATCTAGTATTGAGACAGCTTTTATGAAAATTAAGGTCTTTTTTATCTGCCTGTGCCTGTTTGCGTCATACAGCAGTTACGCTGCGGAAAAAGCCGTTATTCGCATTGGCGTTCAGGCTTCCGGGACAGTCGATTGGGAATTGGCGGCTTTACAGGATAATCCGCAGGCGGATTTTCAACTGCAAATACAACATGTAGCTAATGCGGAAGCCGGCAAGATTGCGCTGCAATCAGGAGCAGTCGATATGATTGTGTCAGACTGGATTTGGGTTTCCAGGCTGCGCGCGACCGGTTCCGATTTTACTTTTTATCCATATTCAAACACCTCGGGCGCTCTGGTGGTGGCAAAAGACAGTCCTATCCATTCGGTGAAAGACCTCAAAGGCAAACGGCTGGGGATTGCCGGGGGCGAGTTGGATAAGAACTGGCTATTGCTACAGGCCTTGGCCGGGCAAGAGCAGTTGGATCTGAATGCTTCGGTAGAAAAAGTCTTCGGCGCGCCGCCGCTGATCAACGAGCAAATCAAGCAAAACCGTGTGGATGCAGCTCTTACTTACTGGCATTTCGCTGCACGGCTTGAAGCCCAGGGCTATCGCCAGATAATTGACGGCAAAGGTATTTTAAAAGGTTTGGGCATTCGTGAAGATGTGCCCAGTCTGGGCTATGTGTTCAAGCAAAGCTGGGCAAACGATCATAAACAAGCGGTCAACAGCTTTTTTAACGCCAGCAAGCAGGCTAAAAATCAGCTATGTACATCGGATGCCGCTTGGCAAAAAATCATCCCGTTAACCCAAGAAGATGATTTAAGCACCCTCGCCAAATTGCGTCAGCGTTATTGCGAAGGCGGTATTGAGCATTGGGGCGAACCGGAACAGCTGGCGGCAGGCCGTATTTATACGATGCTTCGTAAGTTAAGCAACAATCAGTTAACAGGGCAATCAGAGAACCTGCAACCCGGTACATTTTGGTCGATTGAATAGTTTGTTTCACTTTAAGAATTTCTTATCAACGCTGTCCTTGCTGGCTTTCTTAGCCATCTGGCAAGGATTGGCGGTCTATTTAAACAGCAACACCTTGCCAACACCGGAAGCTGTAGCTCACGTTTTCTGGCAGGGCTGCGTGTCAGGGCAACTGCCTTTTCATTTAGGCGTCACCTTGCTCCGGCTGATAGTCAGCTTTACTATTGCTATGTTGCTGGGTTGCGCGATTGGCATCGTATTGGGACGCAATAAAAAGCTCGATGCGTTTTTTGATAACTGGCTGGTGATTTTTTTAAACGTCCCCGCGCTGGTCACTATTATCTTGTGCTATGTCTGGTTCGGCTTGGTTGAATCGGCAGCGATACTCGCCGTGGTTATCAATAAGCTGCCCAATGTCATTGTCACGATCCGTGAAGGTACGCGCACCTTAGATCAGGATTTACTGGAGATGGCGCGCTGTTATCGTTTCGGCAAACGTAAAACCCTGGTTCATGTGATTTGGCCGCAACTGCATCCGTTTGTGATGGGCGCAACTCGTTCAGGTCTGGCCTTAATCTGGAAAATCATTCTGGTGGTTGAGTTATTAGGCCGCAGCAAAGGCATGGGCTATCAATTACATTTGTTCTTTCAACTGTTCGATGTTGCCAATATTCTGGCTTATACCATCGCTTTTGTTGCAGTCATTCAGCTGATAGAACTGCTGGTTCTAAAACCGCTGGACAAAAAAGCTATGCGGTGGCGCAGATGACCGACATCCAAATCAATATCAACAATAAAACCTATCCGACTGCGGCAAAGCCAACCATCGCGAACCTTAAGCTGTCGCTAAACTCAGAGGAATTTATTTGTCTGGTGGGTCCTTCCGGCTGCGGTAAAACCACGCTGTTAAATATTATTGCCGGTCTGGATAACGATTACGATGGCGAGATTCTGGTTGGGCAGCAACACACATATCCCAAGATAGGCTACGTTTTTCAGAATCCGCGGCTGCTGCCTTGGCGGACGGTCAGGGAAAATATTGAATTGGTGCTGGATGGGCCTAGCGATGTCGTTGACGCATTGCTTGAGGTTATGCAATTAGCGCAATCGCAACATGCTTACCCCGAGCGATTGTCCTTAGGTATGAGTCGCCGGGTATCAATTATTAGGGCGTTTGCCGTCGATCCTGAAGTGTTATTGATGGATGAACCGTTTGTGTCGCTGGATGCGCCGACCGCAAGGCAAGTGAGGGAGCTGTTGCTGAAACTGTGGCTGCAACGTGCGCACACGGTTTTATTTGTCACTCATGATTTGCGCGAAGCCATTGCGCTGGCCGATCGGTTGATATTTTTGTCGGCAGCGCCGATGCAGGTTGTCAGCGAGATCGTCGTGCCTATCTCCCGAAATGAGCGTCGCAATGAACTTGCTATTGAATCATTCAGGCAGCAATTGTTGCAAAATCATCCTGAAATAAGGCAACTTTTATGAGCGTTTTCGGGCTCGAAAAACAGTTGCGGATTCGTCGAAAATATCTGATACTCTTTGGCCGTCAAGTCTTGTTATAGGCATGTAGCACCATTTTCCAAATTACCAACCCAAGCTACCCAAGGTTAATATCATATGAAAAAAATAATTATCTTAGGATTTGCGACTGCTGTTATTGCATTAACTACATTTACTGCATCTGCTGAGAGCGGCGACCAATACCCTGCTGCAAATTTTCAACCTAAAGTCATCTATATCGACAAAGATTCAGTTCAAACTTCAACTAAATGTACATGCCCTGCACAAAAGCCCGCAGAAAAGGAAGTCGAATTTGATCCTAAATATCCGGCCGCCAACTTTGTACCCAAAGTCATCTATCCATAATTCCGATTTTTTAAGGGTGAATCTTTAAACGGGGTTTATCTTTTTGAATGGGCGAAAGTCCCTTTTGCTTGTTATTCTGAAGCCGATAGGGCTTTGTATGTGTCGGGATGACATTGTTGAAGGGCTTTCTTTCGCTAAAATGACAAGGGCGACCAAGATCGCCCTTCATTGGTTTTCTATTTCACAAAGCAGTTTTTCTCGGCGTATTGTTCTGCGTCTTTAAGCCGTTTTCTTAAGTCTTTGGATTGAGCCGGATCGCGCATGGCCGCGGCGGCATCGCCTGTTTGACCTTTAGTCAAATAAGTAAAGGTTTTAGCGGCTTCGTATTCTGCGAAGTTCAGTTTTTCAGCAATTTTGTCGATTTTGCAGCCGCAGGCATATTGAGTGATGTAAGTCAGGCCGCCGTGTTGCGCTACACAGTTTAAAACATATTCAACACGGTCTCGGGTAGGGTAGTCGCTGACAAACGGTGCGGGTTCAGCTTGTTCAATCGGCTTTTCCTGTTCGGTGGCGCAACCTGAAATAATGGCAGCTAAAGCAAGGCTGAAAATGGAGGATGTGTATTTGATTTTCATTGATGATTTTTATTCCCATAAGTCAGAAAGTGAAAAAGTATCCGCAGCTTGCAATAAACAACAGGCTTGCGAGAATAGCGGTTCGGTTGAACAAATTTGATCATTACCCACAA
The DNA here is from genome assembly GCA_036561025.1 of Methylobacter sp. Lineage (GTDB taxonomy): Bacteria > Pseudomonadota > Gammaproteobacteria > Methylococcales > Methylomonadaceae > Methylobacter_A. The sequence goes on from DATBQB010000065.1 coordinate 107,378, forward strand.
TATTTAAAGCTTACCATCATGAACACTCAAACAAAAGTAGCAGGCGTGATTCTTGCCGGCGGCCGTGCGCGGCGCATGGATAATCGGGATAAAGGTCTGGTAAATTTTAAAGGTCGTCCAATGGTCAGTTATGCGATAGCCGCGCTAGCTCCAGTTGGGGATTGTGTGTTTATTAATGCCAATCGGAACATTGATCAATACCGGCAATTTGGATGGCCGGTGATTAGCGATCAAACCGACAGTTTTGACGGTCCTTTGGCCGGCATATTAACCGCAATGATTCATGCCGATGCCGATATTTTAGTGGTCATGCCTTGCGACTCGCCGTTAATTAAAACGGAACATCTGAACAAGTTGTTATTAACTTGCCTGGACAATAATGCCGATGTTGCGGTCGCTTTTGACGGAAGAAGATTGCATCCGGTTTTTTGCGCAATAAAAACTGCACTGCAAACCAGTCTGCATGATTATTTAGCCAGCGGCCAACGTAAGGTGGCGGATTGGCTAATGCAGCAGAACTTAGTGCAGGCAGATTTCAGTAACGAGCCGGAAATATTCAGTAACATTAATACTATGACCGAATTATCCGCGCTGGAGGAAACTAATCTTTTAAGTTAGAATCAGGAATGATATTTTTCCGCTAGCAAACGATAACAATAATATTTGTCAGTTCTGCCAAATTAAAATAGAAGCGGAATTATTGATCAGGAAAAATGTGTCCTCATATTCATGTCCAATAATGGATTTGGCTCTCTGACTCATCATAAAAATTAAGGGATAAGGAAATAAAGAATAATGAATAAGCTGTTTTTTCCTGCTATTGCTCTGATGAACCGACTGAATTACACCAGAAAATTTATGGTGTTGGGCGTGATATACCTCATCGCGATTACCGTGGTGATATATAGTCTTTATGTGAACCTTAATCAGGTTGTCCATATGTCGCAGCGACAATTGGAAGGTCTTGAATTGATTAAGCCTGTTTCCAGAATCGTGCAACTTATACAACAGCATCGCGGACTCTCGACAGGGAGGCTCGGCGGCAATAAAGCGATGAGCGCTCAACGTGATGCCAAGGAAATTGAAGTGGTCGCGGCCTTTAACTCATTAGAACAGCGGCTGCCTGCCGGTTTGGTTTTAAGTGAAGACTGGGTGCGACTTAAAAACGATTGGAACAGCTTACAAAAAAATTGGCCTGACTGGACGATGGAGACCAATTTCAGCGTCCATACCGATCTAATCGACCGAATGCTGATATTTGAGGTGCGTGTCGCCGATGACTATGCACTGACCTTTAATTCGGATAACGATGCGTTCTACCTGGCTGATACCATTATCAATAAACTGCCGTCGGCACTTGAGCGGCTTGGGCAGATACGTGCCTTTGGCATCGGCATATTGGCCCACAAGCAAATTTTGGAGTATCAGAAAGCCGAGATGATTGCCCTGATTGCCGAACTTCGTCATGCACTTAAGTTTCTTAGCCTCAATCTTGAAAAGTCCGGCCAATTCAATCCTGAAATACGAAGTCCGTTGCTGGCTGCGAGCAAAGATATAGTCGATTCGGCATATCGGATTGTCGATCTTGTGCAGTCGGATTTTATCACCGAGCATTTTGCCACCACTCCTGAAGACTTCTTTAATATGACCACTGCCGCTATCGACAAAGGCTACCTGCAGATGGATCAGACTTTATTGCCAAAGTCGGAAGCATTGATTAATGGGCGTATTCAACAGGCAAAAAATGAGTTGCGCGTAAGCATCGGTATCGCTTTTATGCTATTACTGGCGGTGCATTATTTTTTGACGGGCATTTATTACGCGATGATCGGTAGTATTCAGTCTCTTGCCCGTTCAGCGAGCATGTTTGCAGGCGGCGATATGAGCGAGCGCATTACTCTGGGTACATCCGATGAGCTTTGCCAAATCGGCGACAGCTTCAACGAGATGGCCGATGGCTTCAATGCGCTGCTTGCCGCTCGTCTTGAAGGCAAAGCCAGCGAAATGAGATTACGCTCAATCATTGACGCATCCCCTGTTCCGATGGTGTTGAATGATGACCAACAAAACATCACTTTTCTGAATTCTGCGTTTATTCAAACATTCGGTTATACATTGGAGGATATTCCAACCTTGGCTGATTGGTGGGCAAAAGCCAGTCCGGACCCTGATTATCGGCAGTGGATGGCGGCCACTTGGCAAACAACACTTGAAACAGTGTTGCATGATGACAGTCAATTTAATCCTGTAGAACTTAATATACGGTGTCATAGCGGATTGACTAAAACCGTGTTAGCGAATGCTTCGTCTATTCAGCAGTCGTTGGGGAATGTTTATCTGTTTGTGTTATATGACATCAATGAACGTAAGAAAGCCGAGCAGAAGTTGCTGGAGCGCGAGGCGCGTTACCGGGCGGTGACCTATTCTGCCAACGACGCCATTGTTACTATCGATAACTCAGGAAATATTGCCGGCTGGAACCGGGGAGCTCAGGCCATCTTCGGTTACTCGGAAGCCGAGGTTCACGGCCAGCCATTGGCCGTGCTGATGCCGCATCGATACCGCGAGGCTCATCTTATCGGCATGAGCCGGGTATTATCCGGCGGAGTGTCGCACATTAGTGATAAAACAGTTGAGTTAGCTGGGCTGCACAAGGATGGGAGTGAATTTCCGCTGGAACTTTCGTTGGCAAAATGGGAGGCTTCTGAAGGTTGGTTTGTCACCGGCATCATCCGCGACATAACCGAACGCAAACAGGCCGAAGCTGATCTTCGTATCGCAGCTATCGCTTTCGAGACTCAGGATGCCATGTTCATTACAGATGCCAATCAGGTTATCCTGAAGGTCAATCAGGCCTTTACCCGAATCACCGGCTACAGTGCCGAAGAGGCCATCGGCCAGACGCCTGCATTGCTCAAGTCCGGTCATCAGGATGCTCAGTTTTACCAGGCTATGTGGGAAACCTTGGCGCGTGACGGATATTGGCAATCTGAGATTTGGAATCGGCGCAAGTGCGGTGATGTTTATCCCGAACGAATTACAATTACCGCTGTGACCAATGATGAAGGTAATGTGGTCAATTATGTTGCGACTTTTGACGACATCTCCCAGGACAAAAAGGCTGAGGAAACTATTCACGAACTGATTTTTTATGACATGCTTACTAAGCTGCCCAACCGTCGTCTGCTGTTGGAACGGCTGAAACACAGTATTGAAGTGGAGCGACGCGACGGCAGACAACTGGCGTTGATGATGCTGGATTTGGATCGTTTTAAAGTGATTAATGACAGCCTGGGGTATTTGGCCGGTGATGAGTTGCTGCAACAAGTCGCAGCAAGAATAGAGACCCGGTTGCGTAAAGTCGACATAGTTGCCAGACTGCGTAAAGTGGACTTGCTTGCCAGATTAGGCGGCGACGAGTTTATCATGCTGCTGGAAGACATTACCCACTCGGAAGATGCCGCACGGGTGGCTGAACAAATCATCGCTATTTTAAGCAAACCTTTCTATTTAAGCCAAGGCGATGAGGTACACATTTCTGCCAGTATTGGCATAAGCTTGTATCCTCAACATGGAGATAATCCTGAAACATTAATCAGTTATGCCGATGCGGCATTGTATAAAGCCAAAGCCGAAGGGCGCGGTAGTTTTGCCTATTATTCTGAAGAATTGACCTTGGCCGCCCGTGAACGCATCGCGCTGGAAACCCGATTACGTAAAGCCATTGATCAGCAGGAATTACGGGTTTTCTATCAACCGCAGATTGATATTGCCACGGGAAGCATCATTGGTGCCGAAGCGTTAGTACGCTGGCAAGACCCGATTGAGGGACTGATTGCACCAGCGCATTTTATTCCCCTTGCTGAAGAAACCGGCCTGATTTTGGAGATTGGCGCTTGGGTATTACGGGAAACCTGTCGACAAGGTAGGCAGTGGTTGGATGCGGGGTTGCCGCCGTTAACTTTAGCTGTCAATGTATCCGCTCATCAATTTCGTCGGTCAGATATCGGTGCTTTGGTTACTACCGCGCTGAGTGAAACCGGTTTCCCGGCAGAGCATCTGGAGTTGGAAATGACCGAAAGCGGGCTGATGGAGAGCCAGAGTAAGGTTATGGAACTGCTGAATAATTTGCGTGCGCTAGGCGTGCGATTTGCCATTGACGACTTTGGTACCGGTTACTCGTCATTGGCCTATCTTAAGCATTTCCCTCTGGATTCGTTGAAAATAGACAAGAGTTTTATCGATGATATTCCTCATCTCCAAGACGATATGGAGATTGCCGCTACGATTATTGCGATGGGACATATGCTGGGCTTTAGGGTTCTGGCGGAAGGCGTGGAAACGGCTGAGCAGCTGGCATTTTTGCAGGACAAGGGCTGCGATGCTTATCAAGGTTATATCAAAAGTAAACCTGTGCCGGCGGATGAGTTTGTAGAACTGTTGCGAGCGCAGTAGCATGTACTCAAGGATGATTAATTCACCACGAAGACACGAAGTTTTTACTTTGGTTTTTCTTCGTGCTCTCGGCAACCGCTCCTGCGTTGCTCTCGATTGCTGTTCCAGACGCAATTCTACCTCCCCCATCCTTGGGGTCGTACCTCCTATATCCGTGCAGTCGTTCGTGGTGAATTTTTTGCATCATATTGAAATGAGTCCGCCTTCACAGTTAGAGTGTTGCTGCCGAAGCGTGTATTTTCCGGTATAATTTGCAGTATTTTTAACTCAGGGTACAGGCGTTATGTCGGAAATCAATAAAGTGGTCTTGGCTTATTCCGGAGGTTTGGATACTTCCGTCATTCTTAAGTGGTTGCAGGATGTTTACGACTGCGAAGTCGTTACCTTTACGGCTGATTTGGGGCAGGGCGAAGAAGTTGAGCCTGCGCGGGCCAAAGCGCAAGCGATGGGCATTAAGGATATTTACATCGAAGATTTGCGTGAAGACTTTGCTCGTGATTATGTTTTTCCGATGTTCCGCGCTAATACGATATATGAAGGCGAATATTTACTGGGTACCTCGATTGCCCGCCCTTTAATTGCCAAGCGGCTCATAGATATCGCCAATGAAACCGGCGCGAACGCCATTTCTCACGGCGCAACAGGCAAGGGTAACGACCAAGTCCGTTTTGAGCTGGGCGCTTACGCATTGCGTCCCGATATACAGATTATTGCGCCTTGGCGGGAGTGGGATTTAACCTCCCGTCAGACTTTATTGGCTTATGCTGAAAAGCATAATATCCCAGTGGAAATGAAAAAAGGCAAAGCATCGCCTTATTCAATGGATGCCAATTTACTGCATATTTCTTATGAGGGGCGGATTCTGGAAGATCCTTGGGCTGAGCCTGAAGAAGATATGTGGCGCTGGACGGTTTCGCCTGAATCCGCACCCGATAAACCGACTTACATTGAGCTGACTTACCGGCAGGGTGATATTGTCGCCATTGATGATGTACCTTGCACGCCTGCTACAGTTCTGGAGCAATTAAACAAGGTTGCCGGCGCTAATGGGATCGGCCGATTGGATATTGTGGAAAATCGCTATGTCGGCATGAAATCACGCGGCTGTTATGAAACGCCGGCCGGTACCGTAATGCTGAAGGCGCATCGTGCGATTGAATCATTAACCCTGGACAGGGAAGTGGCGCATTTAAAAGATGAACTGATGCCGCGTTATGCCTCGTTAATCTACAACGGTTACTGGTGGAGCCCTGAGCGAAAAATGATGCAAACCATGATTGATGCGTCTCAAGCGAATGTTAACGGCAAAGTCAGGCTCAAACTTTATAAGGGCAATGTCATCGTTGTCGGTCGCGCTTCCGATACTGACAGTTTATTCGATGAAAGCATTGCGACGTTTGAAGATGATGGCGGTGCGTATAATCAAAAGGACGCCGAGGGCTTTATCAAGTTGAACGCGCTGAGAATGCGAATAGCCGCTGCCAAGCGGTTAGGCTAGCTGGCATAGTAGGCGGCATAAAGTTGGAAGTTTTATTCCGCCTGCCTTAACCGATTTGTCCACGAAATGTATTTAAATAAAATGCAGGATTTGTGCATTAAGCTTGTATAATCGCGAGTCCGGTAGCAATACTACCGACATAGTTTGTTATGAAAGAATAATAATTGTTCGGTCAGGATTTGTTGCCGTAAGTTCCTGATTTTTAGGGGAAGTAATTAATGAGCGATATAGATAAGACAAATTTAGTAGTGGAGACGTTGTACGGCAGTGCTCCTACGGCTCTGCAAAGAATACCTTCGCATCATGCATTAATGAAAGTTAACAGATTGTTATTGACGATAGTCTGTGCCTTGATGATTGTTATTTTAATAGCGGGTTTTTTATTGATTCCAAGCGATGGGTTTTTAACCCGGTATAGAAACGCTACTGCCACCGAGGCCTACGCGGCTGAGATGAATCCGGTCGTGTCCGCAGAAGTTAACGCTCTAAAAGGGCAGCTTGTCGGCTTGGTCAGCGGTTCAATTGAAAGCAAACTGAACGCGTTGGAAGAGAGTATTCGGGTAGGTTCTGTTTCCAGTTCCATTGGCGCTATAGAAGACTTAAAAAACGATCTTAAAGTTCTTCGCTCCTATTCAGAGCCAGTCAGGAAAGGAAAGGCGACTATTTCTAATGAGCAGTTAATGCAGGAAATGTCTCAACTAAAACGCCTGATCTATGTGACTCTTGCTTCATGTGGCTTAATGCTGGCGGCAGTTGCAGGTATTTGGATTAAAAATCGCAACCGCTTGCCTTATAAGGAAACTAGAACAAGTTATTTGGAAAAGGATTAGTTAATCTTTCGGATATAAAAAAGCCGCCCCAAGTCTAAGACAGGGGGCGGCTTTTTTGTGTTTGCAATCCGAATTTATTTAGTTTCCAGATATTTGTACAGAGCGTCAACAGCTTGATCTTCGCCGTATCCAGCTTTAGTAACAGCTGGGTTTTTCATGATCTCAGCGATAGCTTTAGGCATGCCGCCTTTGCCTTCTTTTAGAACGGTTTCGAATTTCGCTCTGTCCAGTTGACCCGCTTTAATTAAAGCAGATAACTGTGGGTTTGAAGCGATATCGTGGCAAGTGCCGCAACCGCGACCGAAAGCGCGTTCATAAATTTTCTTACCCACATCACTGGCTTCGTCGGCAAATACTTGACCGCTTAAAGTGATTAAAGCAATACCTGCTAATGTACCTAATGATTTTTTCATGTTGTTCTCTCCTCGTGGTAGTAAAAAAAGAACTGTTGTTTATTTTTGAAGAAAATAACAGTTCGATTAAAAGTAAAACTGTGAAAGCATAGGGAATTTGACGGAAAAATTCAATTGTTTATTTATTTATTTTCCTCGAGTTATATTATCGACGACAGCTGTGAATGATAACTGAATCGTTTAATCGGTTTTTAAGTAAACAATAATTAATCAAGCTGACGTGTCTGAAACCAGCTCAGCTTGTCGTGTAACGTTACTACGGTGCCGATAATGATCAGGGTAGGCGGCTTGATGTCCTGTCCGGCAATTTTGCCCGGCAGTGTTTCCAAAGTTCCGGTAATCACCCGCTGATTCGACGTGGTACCTTGTTGAACAATGGCAATAGGTAAATCTTTGGGACTGCCGTGCTCAATCAGAGACTGGCAGATTTTTTCCAGGCCGGCCAGTCCCATATAGATAACAATGGTTTGATTGGGGGCTGCAAGTTGCGTCCAGTTTAAGTTGACGGAATTATCTTTTAGGTGTCCGGTGACGAAAGTGCAAGATTGCGCATGATCCCGATGGGTTAGCGGAATGCCTGAGTAGGTTGCACAGCCGGAAGCGGCGGTAATGCCGGGAACTACTTGAAAATTAATGCCTTGCTCCATCAATGTTTCAATTTCTTCACCGCCGCGGCCGAAGATGAAAGGGTCGCCGCCTTTTAAGCGCACCACTCGCTTTCCTGCTTTAGCCAAATCTGCCAGCAGGGCATTAATGGATTCCTGCGGCAGCGCATGATGTTGCCGTTGTTTGCCGACATAAATTTTTTCCGCATCCCTGCGCGCCAAATCAAGAATCTCCGGTGAAACCAGCCGGTCATAAACGACCACATCTGCCTGCTGCATCAATCGTAATGCGCGAAAAGTCAACAAGTCCGGTGCGCCGGGGCCTGCGCCAACCAGATAGACTTCGCCGAGATTAGTGTTTTCTTTTTGCTTGAGCAGGGTTTGCTCTAGTTGCTGTTCGGCTTCCTGTTCCTTGCCTGAGAACATCAGTTCAGCGACAGAACCTTGCAAAACGTTCTCCCAGAAAATTCTGCGTTGAGCCGGCTTCTTAATATGTTGCTTGACCTTATCCCTGAATTTATCAGCCAGGCCGGCAAGGCGACCATAGGCGGGAGGAATCACTGTTTCTATTTTAGCCCTCAGCAAGCGGGCTAATACAGGTGCAGCACCGCCGGAAGATATAGCCGCAATAACCGGTGAGCGGTCAATAATAGCCGGAAAAATGAAGCTGCAAAGCTCGGGATTATCGACCACATTAACCGGGATATTTTGTTCTGTCGCTGTTTTGGCAACCAGGCAATTGGTCTCCGCATTATCGGTTGCGGACACCACCAGCCTGAATTCGCCAATATCGTCAGGAGAGAACGATTTTTGCAGCAGTGTTAAGTTATGAGTTGTCTGTAGACTCAATACTGTAGGGCTCATCTCGCTCGCGATCACGGTAATTTTTGCACCGGCTCGCGCCAACAATTCAATTTTTCGGGCGGCGATTTCGCCTGCACCGACAACCAGGCAAGCCTGGTCTTTAAGCTTTAAAAATACAGGGAAATAATCCATTTAGTTACGATGATTCTTGGATTTAAAAGAGAATGGTATTATAAGCGCACCAAACTTAGTTGAGAAAACTTAAAAAACCATGATCGAATTTAACCTGGAATTAGATGCCAGCGGTTTGAATTGCCCATTACCCTTGTTGCGCCTGAAAAAAGCCCTGATGGACATGTCCAGCGGCGATATTGTCAAAGTGATTGCGACAGATCCGGCCGCACATTTGGATTTTGGCGTTTATTCTGACCAGACCGGCCATCGAATCATTCAATTGATAAAAGAATCCGATAAACAGATTTTTTATTTCAAAAAGAAATAGCATAGGCCGGAATAAGGCCACCCAAGCCTGTCCTGAGCGTAGCCGAAGGGCGTAGAGCGAGGTGGCGTTTCCGGCGAATCCGGGAGGGAACAGCCGGAAAAGATTCCGCTCTTTACCTACATCCATGTAGGCAACGCCAGTTCTCGCCGCCGCTCAAACAGGCTTATTCCATCCTACAGAGCTAAGCGCTGTCCGCCATGCCTGAAGCTTTTGTTCATAGGAGAGGGACGCATGCGCAGGGCTAGTGGAAGGAAGACGCATATAGCTGACAGGAACGGTGCCGACAGTAGGCAAGACATAGCGCCGGTAGGTCGCTTCCGCTTTTGCTCCATTGAAGAACACTGCGTGGATATTGTTATGAGTATTAAAGAAACTCTGAAAGTCATTGACAGTGATGGAGTTGGTTTCAATTTTTGTGTCCAAGCTGCCGATTCGCGTACAGGATCGCAACACATCCCATACTGCGATGCGGGCTGTCTTTAATTCATGTAGACGAGTCTCATAGGAAGAGTCATGATCAAACCCGAGCAGTTCAGCCATGATTTTCCAGAACGCGTTACGGCGATTTGCATAGTATTGACCTGCCGCTAAAGATTCCCGTCCCGGCATACTACCCAGAATCAGTATTTCCGCGTTTGAATCTGCAATTGGTTCGAAACAGAATAAAAGTGGATTTGTCATGATGTCCTAAATGTCGCCTGCCAGTATTTTATGGAAAAAGCAGATGGCCTCCAACCCGGGTAAAGTCTAGCCGCTGTAACTCCTCTTTGTTAAGTTCGGGACCAGTCCACACATAAACCTTTCGGGCGCCAGCCATGCTGCACAGTTCAGCAAACGCGCGAATTTCAATTTGAGTTAAACCTCCCTCCAACATGTCCAATGGATGAATAATAACAACCGGGGATGGAGTAAAATTCGGCACAGCTTTCTTGATGAAGTGTTTCAGGGTACGTTCAGCAACAGCGAAGTCTGCCAACAATGTTCGCGGGTGTTTAAATCCATTAACTACCGTAACATTGGGTAATCCTGTTTTAGTGTTTGCCTCATGACCAACTGCTAAGATTAAAGATTTACGGTTGGTGTTTTCTATAGCAATGATGGGCACGTCTTTGAACTCTTTATCGGATTGAACATGAAGTACAGATAAATGTTCCGGTTTAACTCGTATATATAATGCACTGCGAAAGAAATTGAATATGCGATTTATTTTGTCGGCTAACAAGTTATTATCTGATGCCTGCATTTCTAAACTCCATTCCTTAAAAATTGATATTAAGGCTTTCTGCAACTGTGTTTCTAACAGAATAACCGAAATAAAATAATTAATCAGGCTACTTTTAAAGTTAGATTTATAATGCCAGCAGAAGTAATCGCAAATAATCGAAATACCCCCCAAAAAACACTTTTGAGCTGAAACAAAATGGTTAAACGAAGTATTTTTAGAAAGCTGCTCGTTACGATGGTAGGCTTAATTATCGCCTTGTTGACGATGTTGACCTTTATTCAGATTGAGTTTCAGAAGGATGTGTTTGAAAAGGAATTGGAAAAACGCATAGTGTTGATGAAAGGAAGATTAATCGATAAAGGGCATATTTTGTCTGATAATTTATTGGATCAGGTTAAAAACGGTATCGCTTCGGCTAATCTTTCCCTGGTTGGCGATCAGTTAAGAAATGCGGTACAGGAAAATAAGGAGCTTTCCTATATTATATTAATGCAAGCCTCAGGTAAGGCTTATATCCATACGCTAAAGCCGCAGTCAGAGATGGAGATTTTATCCGGAAAGGAAGACTTGTTTGCGGTGGCTCAGAAGAGCGCAACGGTTAATGAGTATGTAAGCGACGGCAAATCTTTTATGGAGTTTATCATGCCGATTCAGGTAAGTTCGGAACCTTGGGGCGTTCTCCGGTTGGGCTTTTCTTTGGATCTTTTTAATCAGGAGATTATTAATTCTCAAGATGAGAGTATCCGTCAAATTCGTGAAATGATAAAAAGGCTTTTAATAACTACCTTTATTTTTATCCTGATCGGCGCCTGCATTGTATTGCTCGTATCTGAGCGTCTGTCCAGACCTTTGATGCATTTGACCCGATTGGCAGACGAGTTAGCTCAAGGTAATTTTTCGGTTAGTGATAAAGTTAAAAAAATTCGCCAGGATGGCGAAATTGGCGCATTAACTACAGCGTTTGTCCAAATGGCCGGTAATCTTAAAATCTCTTACGATAAGCTTGAAGAATACAGCCGGACGTTAGAGCAGAAAGTCATAAATCGCACGTTTGAATTGGCCGAAGCGCGAGACCATGCAGTTGCCGCCGATAAAAGCAAATCGGAGTTTCTTTCGATGATGAGTCACGAAATTCGAACGCCGATGAATGCCATCATCGGCATGACCCGCTTAGCTCTACAGACCGACCTGACCGCAAAACAACAGGATTATTTGACTAAAGTTCAGGTTTCTTCTCGTGCACTGCTCGGGATTATTAACGATATTTTAGATTTCTCTAAAATCGAAGCCGGAAAACTGGAGCTGGAATCTATCCCATTTCATTTGAATGACGTGCTGAATGATCTTGCCAGTTTGACGACTGACAAAGCGGAAGAAAAAGGCCTTCATATACATTTTATCACTGACGACGACGTGCCTTTGGATTTGGTAGGCGATTCGCTAAGGCTGGGGCAGGTATTGCTTAACTTAGTCGGTAATGCGATTAAGTTCTCCAGTCATGGCGAGATTTTCATTAAAATTGCAGTGGCGGAAGGCGGCGAACGAAGAGCGGATCAAATTATGCTTGAGTTCTCTGTTAAAGATACCGGGATAGGCTTGACTGAAGAACAGATAGGCGGATTGTTCCAGTCCTTTAATCAAGCCGATAAATCGACTACCCGTAAATACGGCGGAACCGGCTTGGGTCTGGCGATTTGCAAGCGGATGGTGAACATGATGAATGGCGACATTAATGTAACCAGTGAAGTGGGAAAGGGCAGTACTTTTACCTTTAGCGCCAACTTTGGTAGGCCGTACGAGATAAATCGAAAACGAGCGACATCGCGAGATGCTTTTCGCGACGTAAAGGCATTAGTGGTAGATGGTAACGAAGCATCAAGAGATATTTTATCTTTGTATTTGGAAACTTTTTTCTTCCAAGTGACAGCAGTCAGTACGGGGGAGCATGCTATTCAACTGCTGGAAAACGCCCCTATTGAAAATCCTTATCAGCTTATGCTTATGGATTGGAATTTACCCAAGATGGACGGCATTACAGTTGCTCGTCTTATTAAAAGTAATCTTAAGATACCGCACGTTCCTTACATTATCATGACAACCGTTCATAGCGAGGAAGATATTGCACAGCGACTGACTGATTTCAATCTGGATGGTTATATTATTAAACCGGTGCATCCATCGGCCCTGTTCAATGCAGTTGTTGAAGCGTTCGATCAAAATCATGTCGATGAATATTCTATTTTGCAAGCGAGCGAACTTAGGGCGAGGAACGAAAAGTCGTATAAGATTAAGGGCGCAAAGTTATTATTAGTAGAAGATAATTCTATTAATCAGCAGGTTGCGAAAGAAACGTTAGAGCAGGAAGGTTTTGATATTGTTATTGCCACGAATGGACAAGATGCCGTACAAAAAATACGAGAAAGTTACTTTGATGCGGTGTTAATGGATTTGCAAATGCCTATCATGGATGGTTATGAGGCAACCCGGATCATACGTTCTGAATCGCAATTTGACGATTTGCCGATTATTGCGATGACGGCTCATGCCATGAACGATGTTAGAGAAAGTTGCCTTTATGTCGGCATGAACGGGTTTGTGACCAAGCCTATAGACGTTGATGAATTATTGGCAAGCCTGATCAGTTTTATCAAACCGGAACTGCGTAAAGCACCGGATTCTTATTTGGCTAAGGCAACCGAACCAAAAGAAGCATTACTACCGAAATTTTTGCCCGGTATTGATATGCAACAGGGTTTAAAAAATGTCGTGGGAAATATGCAACTGCTTCGCGACTTGTTATTGAAATTTCATGAAACTTTTAGCGATGCCGAGGCCCGGTTAGATGTTCTTTTACAAGCAGGCGACGTTGATTCAGCTTTGCAGTTGCTTCATGGAATGAAAGGCGTAGCAGCAAATCTTGCGATGCCGGAATTGAAAACATGCATTGTAGCGTTGGAACAGGCTCTTAACGCACAATGGGAATATCAGCCTGAATTATTGACCGACTTTGCGCGGGCACAAAACAAAGTGCTTGAGGCAGTTGGACAGCTTGCACAGCTCTAGCGGTCAAGAGATAACGAAGGTTACGTCTTTGTGGCGTTTATCTTTTTTATGATTTCAAATGTAGCATCAACGGCAGCCTCGTCGCCTTCCAATACCTGAGTGCGAATAAAGCAGTATTCTGGTTATATTTTGGGCGCCGTTATTTACTCGACAGATTTTAGCCGTGCTAACAGATGTTCCGGATTAAAGTCTGTTGTTGCGATACTGGCGTAAGTCAGTCTGATCATTGCGGCCTTCCGTAAGTGATTACTGATTTTGCAGGTGTTTTATAGGCTGTAGTTGTAAATGGCAGCAGTCGGTCAAGCTTTGAAAGTATTATTTAAATGAGGTATAAATAAAGAAAGCAGCTTTCAACATATCGGGTGACAGCTTCTATCAATATTCCAAAGCTGGACATTTTTGCAGGTTAGCATGGGTACCGCATAAGCAGCTTTAACGATTTGCCTTCTTCCTGCTTGTGCTAATCGCTTTATTTAATCGGCGAGCAATGCTAAAGTAAATGTTTATTAAAACACTTGGTATTTATTTTTTGTTGCCTGCTGTTCACATGTACAACATCTTACAACAACTTTATTTAGGAGAATCTCATGGCTTTCGAACTTCCTGCTTTACCTTATGCTAAAGGTGCATTAGCTCCCCATATTTCTGAAGAAACATTAGAGTATCACTATGGCAAGCATCATCAAACCTATGTAACAAATCTGAATAACTTGGTTCCGGGAACTGAATTTGAAGGTTTGTCGCTGGAAGAAATTATCATGAAATCTTCCGGTGGCGTTTTTAATAACGCAGCGCAAGTCTGGAATCATACTTTCTATTGGAACAGCATGGCTCCGAATGCTGGCGGCGAACCTACCGGTGCTTTAGCTGATGCTATCAATAAAACTTTCGGCTCATTTGCAAAGTTTAAAGAAGAATTCACCAAATGTGCAGTTACTACATTCGGTTCAGGCTGGGCTTGGCTGGTGCAAAATGCCGACGGTAGCTTGGCGCTGGTTAGCACCAGTAATGCAGGTTGTCCTTTAACGGCTGGTCAAAAGCCTTTGTTGACTTGCGATGTTTGGGAACACGCTTATTACATCGATTACCGTAATGCACGCCCAACTTATCTGGAAGCATTCTGGACTTTGGTTAACTGGGATTTTGCCGCAAAAAACTTTTCAGCTTAATTTTTTAACCGGTATTGTCTAAATTATAACAATCGCGAAGAACGCCTAGCTTGTTTTTCTTCGTGGTGAGATTTTTTACCTATTGCGCAACATCAGTTTTTAAGTAGTATAAGAAACCTCCTGCGTCTACCGATGCAGGAGGTTTTTTTATGGGAGAAATAAAATGGCTACAGTTTTAATTACCGGCGCTAATCGCGGCCTGGGTCTGGAGTTTTGCCGTCAATATGCAGAGCAGGGCTGGCATGTTATCGCCTGTGCCCGTAACCCGGACGATGCGTTTGATTTAAATAATCTCGCCGGTCACCACTCCAATATTCAGCTGGAAACGCTGGATGTTTCAGAGCTTGAACAAATTGATGCGCTATCCCGAAAATTAGCGGATCTGGCGATTGATGTTTTGATTAATAATGCCGGCATTTATGCGGATAATAAAAATAACGGTTTCGGTCATTTCGATTATCAGGCATGGACTAACTCATTATTAATCAATGCGCAGGCGCCGGTTAAAATGACAGAAGCGTTTTTACCGCACATTAAAAAAAGCGATAAAAAACTGATTATTGCGATCAGCAGTCTGATGGGTAGTATGGCTGATAATGACAGTGGCGGCAGCGTTTTTTACCGGTCAAGCAAGGCGGCGTTGAATGCCGCGATGAAGTGCCTGGCGATAGAGCTTAAAGATCAGTCTGTCGGCGTGCTTATTTTTCATCCCGGTTGGGTCAAAACCGATATGGGCGGGCCTAACGCGTTGATTAATGCCGGGCCAAGCATTAGCGGAATGCGCACTTTGATAGAGAATTTTTCATTGGATCAATCAGGTAGTTTCGTCAAGTATGACGGAACGCCAATGCCATGGTGAAAGCTATGATCAAAAAGACATTAATTTTATGGCTCATGTTACAAGGCGCGGCTTATGCTGAGGCTTCAATACCCGAGCAGATTAAAGCGCCCGCGGGCTATAGTCCTGTTTTAACCGCGCATGCGAAAGGCGATCAGATTTATCAATGCTCAGTCAATAAAGGCGAGTATGCATGGCAAACGTTGGCGCCCGATGCCAAGTTGTTCGACGCGCAGGGTAACATTGTCGGGAATCATACGGCGGGCCCTCTCTGGGAATATAAAGAGGGCAGCCGCGTGGTCGGAAAAGTAGTCAAGAAAATCGATATGGCGCCCGGTTCGTCTATTTCCTGGCTGCTGGTTGAGGTAGTTTCCCATAAAGGCGAAGGCCTGTTTTCAAACGTCAATT
The DNA here is from genome assembly GCA_036561025.1 of Methylobacter sp. Lineage (GTDB taxonomy): Bacteria > Pseudomonadota > Gammaproteobacteria > Methylococcales > Methylomonadaceae > Methylobacter_A. Next base: position 123,188 of record DATBQB010000065.1, read on the forward strand.
TTATTAACAGGATCAATACGCACGGCGGTTTGCCGCCTATCTCGGGATGCGACGCTAATCATTTGGGCGGTGAAAAACGGGTTCCTTATACAGCGGATTATGTTTTTTATTCCAAGTTAACGTAAATACTCACTAATAACTGATGTAATAGATAAGGAATTTTCACCACGAAGACACGAAGAACACGAAGAAAAATATAAAACTCGTGCTCTTTGTGGCTCGGCAATTGCTCCCCGCGTTACCTAAAGCACCTACTTTGGGTGTTCTACCTCTTGTTTCAATAACAAGCACTTTAGTCCGAGCTATCTTCGTTCAGAATTTGCTTTAAAAAAGGCAAAGTTAATTTACGTTTAGCGGCCAATGATGCCTTATCCAGCTTTTCCAGCAAAGTCCATAAAGAAGCCAGATCCCTGTCGTAATGCGTCAGCAGAAAACGGCCTGCTTGCGGGGCAATTTCAAAACCCATTTGATCGGCTTTAAAGATTAATGCCGCGATGCGGTCGCTGTCCGCTAAAGGCTGTATTTTTAAAGTCAGCCCCCAATTAAGACGGGTTTTAAGGTCGGGTAATTGAATAGCAATGTCACCGGGCGCTGAAGATGCCGATACGATTAGTTTGTGGCCGCTATCACGATGCTGATTGAAGAAATTGAAAAAAGCCAGCTCCCAAGCCGCGTTACCGGCTATAGGCTCGATGTTGTCGAAACAAACCACATCATACTGATCAAGTCCGCTTAGCATCAAAGGTTCAGGCAGCCCAGCATTCGATAAATCGAAATAGAACGAACTGAGGTTTTGGCTCTGCGCCTGATGGCAACAAGCTTGCAGCAAATGAGTTTTGCCTTGCCCCGGTTTGCCCCAGAGGAAAACTTGCTGTTCACCAACGCCAGTAATGCACTGTTGCAAGTGAGTGACGATTTCCTGGTTGACGCCGGGGAAAAAATCATTAAACGTTTGATTGGCCCTGAATTCAAAATGTAATGGAAGTTGCTCTGCCATTGTCAGTTTTGTTTTCCCGCGAGACGCACATAAAATGCAGTGCCGAAAAAGAGCATCAAGCTCAGCATAATTTCAAGTGACGCATACAGTCGTTCGTCAGCGTTCACGTAGGCTTCGGCAGTGCCGTGGAGAAAGTAAATCAGGCTGACATAGGCCGCCCATGCGCAACTTTTTGGTTTGCGGTCCAGCAAACCGCGCATCGGCAGCAATAATGGCGTAACGGTAACCAGCAAAACCAGCGCCACCGGAAAGCGAGTGGAGGGCGCAAGGATAGTGTTCCAAAGCATCAATAACGCGAACAGCCCGAAAAATCCTGCCAAGGCGATGATGTAGTAGTAAATCGGCTTTATGTTCATGAATGGTGACTATTCAGCAGATGATTTTAATAAGCGCTAGTTCCCAAGCTCCAGCTCTCGTCTTTATACACAAGTATTGGAAAGCACGTCATTCCGGCAGGGATTGCCGGAAACCAGAGCACAGGGATGTGAATGCTTGATTTAACTAAGCAATTCCGCATTACAAGGCACGCTAGTTCCCAAGCTAAAGCTTGGGAATTCAGTGTAGGAAGCTCCAGCTTCCCGTCTTGCGAAGCTGGAGCTTCGTCAACTGGGTTCCCAAGCTGGAGCTTGGGAACCAGCGTAATCCATTTTATGTTCATGCTGCTTGTTTCAATTGAAGCGCGGTTTTAGCCAAACGTGCACCAAGCGCTTTGCACAAGGTTTTTTCATGATCAGTCAATCCCGCGTGATGTGTCGATACATGGCTGGGGCCATAAGGAGTGCCGCCAGTAGTTGTTTCACGCAAAGCATGCTCGGTGCTAGGCAAGCCCAATATCAGCATGCCGTGGTGCAGCAGCGGCAACATCATCGATAACAAAGTGCTTTCCTGTCCGCCGTGCATGCTGCCGGTTGAGGTAAATACACCGGCGGGTTTGCCGGACAGCGCGCCTGAAAACCAGATTTCGGTGGTGCTGTCGATAAAGTATTTCAGCGGCGCGGCCATATTGCCGAAATGAGTTGGGCTACCCAGCACCAGACCGTCGCAGGATTTTAAATCGTCCATCGTAGCGTAAAGCGCGCCGTGAGCAGGAATACGCTCAGCGGTTTTTTCGCAGACGGTTGAAATCTCGGGAACCGTTCTGATCACCGCCTCAGCGCCGTCAACTGATCCAACACCGCGAGCGATATGATTGGCCATATCGGCGGTGGTTCCGTTGCGGGAGAAATACAGAATCAGGATTTTTGCCATAAACCGGATAATTATAAAATACCGAGCACAGCTTCCGGCGGCCGGCCAACCGCCGCCTTGCCGTTGGCGATAACAATAGGCCGCTCAATTAAAATAGGGTTATTCATCATAGCTTGAATCAGCGCCTGCCGATCCAGCGATGCGTCGTCCAAACCGTTAGCCTTATATTCGGCTTCTTTTTTACGCATTAACTCACGTGGTTCCATGTCCAGTTTTTGCAGAATATCATCCAGCTCCTGAACGCTGGGTGGGGTTTTAAGATATTCGATAACCTCCGGCTCAATACCTTGCTCTTTTAACAGTTGCAAGGTTTGACGCGATTTGCCGCAACGCGGATTATGATAGATTTTTACGTTCATGGTTGACCTGCTTTTGAAATATAAAATAACTGAAAATAGCACTTAGGCGACGACACATTAAAAGCAACACAATGCGTCTAATCAGCAGTCCCATAAAACCCGCATCTGCTGAGCCGTTACAAACAAAACCTTATGATAGCATTTTTAAAAAATTCACACTTTGTGGAGATTGGGAGCAAGGGTAAAAAATAGCAAGACACAGTAGCAAACGCCGGCCTGTTTTCTTGACTACAAATTATTTTAATTGCTATAAATAAATTTATGTAGCAACATAGCTACATAGTTTTTATGGCGAGGTTTTATTATGAGTGTCACAACTGTTTCCAGCAGAGAGTTTAACCAAGACGTCAGCAGGATAAAGCGGGCTGCTGTTAATGGCCCTGTATTTATTACCGACCGGGGGCGTCCGTCGCATGTTTTATTGACTATCGAAGACTATCAAAAAATCACCCAGCAAAAGGAAAGCATTGTCGAGCTGCTTTCAATGCCCGATGCTGCTGACATTGACTTTGAACCGCCTCGCTTAAACAAAGAACTTTATAGACCAGCTGATTTATCGTAATGGTCATGTATTTGCTTGATACCAACGTCGTTTCCGAATTGAGGAAAGCGAAATCGGATAAAGCGGATAAAAATGTAGTGTCGTGGGCCAATAGCGTTCCGGCAACAAGTCTGTTTTTATCGGTGATTAGTATTTTGGAGATTGAAACAGGCTTGCTTTTAGTTGAACGGCGGGATCCGCTCCAAGGTGCAGTGCTCCGTTCCTGGCTCAACGCCCATGTGTTACCGGCATTTTCCGAGCGCATTCTGGTCATTGATACCGCCGTTGCACTCTGTTGCGCCAAACTTCATGTTCCTGATCCTCGTTCTGATCGGGATGCGATCATCGCGGCTACCGCGTTGGTTCACGGCATGACAGTGGTTACCAGAAATATCGATGATTTTAAGCCGACGGGGGTTGAGATTTTGAATCCTTGGGAATAAGCGTGACAAATAAACCGCAACGTAGGGCGTGCCATGCGCGCCTTTATTCGCCGAATTCGTAATTATCGTCTAAGGCAATATCTTCCCCCCAATTTTCAGCATACCACCCGCTACGCACCAGTCGGTGGAAGCTCGAATACGGCCAATCCGCGACCTTGGAATTTAAAGCCCCGGAAACCGGCGCAGCCAGAGGCAGGAAGATTTATGTGCAGCTTAAAAGCGGCAATTCGTATTTGCGCAGCCGCAAACGCGACGGCAAGGAAATTTTCACGGTGAAAAACGAGCGGCATTTGCAATATTGGCAAAACCAGCCGGTGGATGTGTATTTGGTGGTTCGCCAGCATGATGAAATGCGTGGCGAGGATTTTATCCGCTGGATGAATGTCAGCGAGTATCTTAAGCAACAGCAGGTTACACAAAACAAGCAGTTGGTTTTTTCCGGAGAAAAGCTGGATTTTGCGGCGGTGTGGCGGGTTAGGGATGGACTGTTTGCGCACGGCACGCCCTACTTGCATTCTTAGCGATAAAAATATTTCTTAGCTCGCCCTAAATATTGCCATAACTGTGTCTCATAAACTCTGCATCTGCCGAGCCGTTACAAACAAAAAAGCTATAATAGCGTTTTTAATAAAACCTCAGGTTTCGGAAAAGGCGATAACAATGATGGACAAAGTAACGGACCGACTCTGGCAGTACTGGTTATTAGCGCGTTTCGACAAGCCTATCGGCATCCTGATTTTATTATGGCCCGCATTATGGGCGCTGTGGGTTGCCAGTGATGGTAAACCCGATTTGCTGGTTTTAACCGTCATTTGTCTCGGCGTCGTGCTGATGCGAGCCGCCGGTTGCGTGATTAACGATTATGCCGACCGCGACTTTGATCCGCATGTGGAACGCACCAAGCAGCGGCCTATCGCCGCAGGTAAGGTAAGCCCCAAGGAAGCGCTGCTGGTTTTTGTGGTGCTGTGCTTGTGCGCTTTCGGCTTGGTGCTATTGCTGAATATCTACACTATCATGCTGTCGTTCATCGCCGCATTCCTGGCCGCCAGTTATCCGTTTATGAAGCGCTATACCCAGTTGCCCCAGGCCTATTTAGGTATCGCTTTCGGCTGGGCAGTGCCGATGTCTTTTTCCGCACAGATAAACAGCATTCCGCCGGTGGCTTGGGTGATGTATTTGGCCGTCGTATTATGGGCTTTGGTTTATGACACTATGTATGCGATGGTCGATAAGGATGATGATTTAAAAATAGGCGTTAAATCGACAGCCATATTGTTTGGCGCTTATGACCGCCACATCATGGCTGGATTACAGCTCATCATACTCGGCTTGCTGATTACAGTGGGGCAAATGGCGCAGACAAGCTGGCCTTATTATGGCGGTATTTTTGTCGCGGCAAGCTTGTCGATTTATCAGCAAAAATTGATTTTCCACCGGGAAAAAGCGCTTTGTTTTAAGGCGTTTTTAAACAGTAACTGGTTCGGGGTGGCTGTATTTGCAGGGTTGGTAGTGGATTATTGGTTACGATAAATAAAAGCGCTGAATAATATTGAGGGCTACTGATAGTCCATGTAAGTAGAGAGTTCGTAGATAAAATTCGTTTTTAAATCTCCAGCCCTAGCACTCTCGGCAATAGCTCCTACAATTTACATTCATATAGGGGCGATAAAGATGCCGAATCTTGATGTTCGATGAGTGTAAATTTAGCAATTGAAGCGGGAGAATATACGGATGAATCCGACTGATAATCTTGACAAGAATACAGGCCGGAAATGGCTTAACCCTCGTCTTGCGTTGGTGATAAGCGTTTTGTTGGTTGCCGCCTTGGCAGCTACGATCGCCGAATGGAAATGGCAGTTAATCAGTCGGCACTTTTCCGCAAAATCTCATGGAAACCCAGTTGCGCTCGAAAAGCTTTCATTGAACCTTGAGCATCCCGATGCCTTGATTGAAAGCGAAGTGCTTGCGGATTTACCCAAGGATTTGCTCACCGTGCCGTTGCTGCATGACACGCTGACCGAAGACTTTGTCTTTTATTACCAGGCCAATGCCGACAGGTTAGGGCTGGCCGGAAGTTTGCGCAGGATTGTCTATGAGCACAAATTGACCGTGCAGGATTCACTGATTGCCGATCTGTTGAGCCAGCCGGCCCAACTGGCGCTATGGCGTAGCGCTGACGGCAAGTTGACATACAGTCTGCTGCGTATTAAAACCGGCTTGCTGGCAAAGGCATCCCTGTCGATGGTGAATGCCATGCAGTCTATTGCCGAAGCGGCAGGCGAGGATAGGCAGCTGACAAAATCGGCAGACATGATGCTGAACGGGGAAAAAATACAGTTTTACAGTTTGCGCTATCTTCGCAGCAAGACCCTGCTGTTTGCGCATCACAATGGCTATTTGATAGCGCTATCGAATCCGGCCATGGCGATCGATTCTGAAAACGGCGAGGCTGAATTATCCGACTCGGCGCTTACCTTAATCGGCCATTTGTTCAGTGGCGATAATCTTTTTCCCGATCGTTTCGGCTTAACGCAAAGTTCCGTCAAACACCGGATCAGCCTGCATGCCGATCATTTGATGATGGGTTATCAGGCGTTTTTCCCGATGCTGGCAGGTTTGCGCTTTGAAATGGACAACACCGGCTGGCACAGTTTTTTGGCTGTGAATAACGGAATGACGAATAAAAATTTGAATGTCGATGCCTTGTGGCATGCAATGCCTGCGGATGCTGGGATGTGCGTTGCATTGCCGCTGGAAACAGACAATATTCAAAATATTATCCGGAAATTCGCAGCGGATAAATCCGGATTGGCGGATATCGATTCCGTGCTGAGCGGCGCTGCTGCGCTGTGCTGGTACGGCAGCTCAAGAATGCATACGCCGCTGGTTGCGCTTGAGTTGGCTTCGGATGTTCAGCAGCCCGAAACGGACAACGAACTATCCGGTTTGTTTGCCGATATTATTGGCGGCTATGAAAAAAAGGTTGAGGGAGGGCGCTTTCCTGTTGATAGACAGGATTTGGCAAACGGAAAATTATGGCAACGCATTGTCGGCTCCAGATATGGCCTTTACAGTTCGGATCAGGCGGAGCCGCCACTGGAATTGGCATCCCAAAATTTCTTTCGTGTGAGTTTTGCTCGCCATGGCAGCACGCTGTTGTTTTCGCTGGACGATAGATTGTTGCGACATGCCCTGGATACTCTGGACAAGAATTACCCCGCATTGTCCGAAAGAGTTCCAGCCGGTTCGGCAATGCCGATATACCTGTCCCCCGGCAAGCTGGCGCCTCTGCTGGAACTTGAGTCGATGGACAGCCTTCCGGCGGATCAGGAGGCTATTTTCCGCAATGCCGCTGAAAAGAATCTGCTGCCTAAAATCCGTGCCTTGCAAGCCTATCCCGACTATCTGCTATTGCTGCCGCAAGAATTTCATGCGGATTCGGATTGGCAATGGCAGCGGCTTGAATGGAAGCCTTTGTGAAAAAATGGCTGATCGGTTTTTTTCTGCTGCCTCTCAGTTTTCAGGTTGCAGCAGATAATGTTGCCGATGCGCATTTGACGGCGCAACAGTCGCAGGTCTTTCGAAGTTGGTTCGTACGTATTGTTGAGGAACAGTTGCGGCAGGGGCCTAGTCCTCGCTGGTATCAGCAGGACTGTGCGGGCTTGGTGCGTTTTGCGGCTAATGAAGCGCTGAAAGCGCATGATGCGAAATGGTTGCGCAGCAACGGCATCAGCCACGAGTTCCTGCCGCCGGAATTAACTTTGACTCCCGAGCAGCGCCAGTTGGCGCAGAAATGGAATGTCGGCAACGGTAAAACCGATGCCTATGCCGAAGCGATATTACTGATTCAGCATAACAGCCGGTTTCTCGGCCGTGACGTCAATCAGGCCCGGTCCGGCGATTTGCTGTTTTTCGACCAGGGCGACGATCAGCATCTGATGATTTGGATGGGGCATTTTATCGCCTATCACACCGGCTCCAGTTCGCCGACTGATAACGGATTGCGGGCAGTCGCCCTGAATCAGCTGATGCACTGGAAAGATACCCGATGGATACCTGACGAACAGAACCCGAATTTTATTGGCGTTTATCGCCTGGAATTTTTAACCCGCTAAACCTGAAAAACATAGTTTGTCCACGAAGAGCACAAAAAACACGAAAGAAATCATTATGTTGTATTGTTCTGTCATTTATCTTTCGTGTGATGTTCTACAGCGTTGAATATTTTCGTGCTTTTCGTGCTTTTCGTGTATTTCGTGGACGAATGATTTTTATAGAATAAATGTAGATAAGATCATGAATAATTCTTTGTTTTTTCGATGTGTGCTGATTTCATTGTTGCTGGGTATGACCTCTGTTGTTTCGGCTGAGCCCAACGAGTCGATTCCTGCCAGCGATTACATGTACAACCAGGCAGGCGGAAAATTTTTTCTGCTCGCAGACAGCAGCTTCGGCAGCGCCGAAGAAGCGCGGGTTCGCCTGGAAGCAACGGATCGGTCTAATCTGGAAGGCTATGGCGGCGTCGATATTCGTGTCTATCGCATCCGCAATCCGCTGGAATTTCTCAAACAACAAAAAAACCTGCATCGTATTCAGCCGGAAGTTAATTACAAGGGCGAAGGTCTTGCCAATACCTTGGGATATTTATGGGATAACTGGTATAGAAAGTCCCGCCGTGCGATGCAGCGGGTTTTTTCTTATCAAATGCGCAAAACCGTCACGACCGAAGCGCCTGACTTGAAAATGGGCAAGGCGATCAGCAAGCCGACGGAATTCGAACATCATCCTGAATTCGATCCGATTCCCGGCTTGCCGTTGGTCAGCCAATTCCGTTATCCGGTCGCCGAGGCCAAGTCGATCCAGCCGCCTGCCGGTGTGGAACTCAGCGGCTCATCAAGCAATTTTATTGCGCCATCCGAGGGTAATGTTTATATCCCGCTCGGCAAGCTGGAACCGGGGCTGTACCTGACCGAAGCCTTTGCCGGACAGTTTCGCGCCACGACGATGGTTTTTGTGTCCGACACCATCGCCGTCACCAAAATTTCCAGCAAGGAGCTTCTGGTGTGGGCGGCGGACAAGAATACCGGCGGTGCAGTGGCGGATACGCAAATCTACTGGACGGACGGCGTCGGCGTGCTGAATGGCGGCAAGACCGATGATAACGGTCTTTTGCATCTGTCTCACGCCAGCTCCGAGCGCAGCTATGTGTTGGGCGAGGATAAAAACGGCGGTGTATTCGTGTCGGAAAATTTCTATTACGACAGTGAAATTTACAACAGCAAGATATATGCGTTTACGGACCGGCCGTTGTACCGTCCCGGCGATGCGGTTGATATTAAGATTGTCGGCAGGCATTTTAAGAGTGCGCGTGAATCGGAGTTGCCCAAAGCCGGGCCGATTGAGCTGACTATCGTTGATGCAGCCGGAACGTCTTTGCAAACGGTAAAACTGGATTTCGATCCCTTGCACGGTGCCGATACCCGCTTTTTATTGCCGCAAAACGCTGTTGCGGGAGGCTATGAAATCCGCTTCAGTTACGATAATCAACAGTATTCCAGCGCTTTTCGGGTGGCCGAATATGTAAAGCCGCATTTCGAGATTTCGCTGAATTTAGACAAGGCGGATTATCGAACCGGTGAGCCGGTGGAAGGCCAGTTGTTGTTGCTTTATCCTGACGGCAAACCGGTTCAGGGTGCGCATATCGATATCAGCCTGCGCGCACAACAACTGTCGATGGTCGACAGCGAACTGCAATACCTGGGGCAGTTTCCGGTCAAGCTGCAAACGATGAATCTGGTGACGGATGACCATGGCGCTGCACATATGACGCTGCCTGCCGCCGAAAAGCCCAGCCGTTATCTGTTGACGATTTTTGCCAGCGACGGCGCGGCATTCAGGGTCAAGAATACTCGGGAAATACTGATCGAGCGCGGCGCGATGCAGTATCGGTTGAGCGCTCCGCAGCGTTTCAGCGCTTTCGGTACGCCGGTTACGTTCTCCTACAGTGGTCAGGCCGATGCCGCTAATAAGCCGGTGCGTTACGAGTGGGTGCGTCTTGAAGATCAGAGCCGCGGCTCCGCTGATCTGGTTGATGCTTTGGTCAACTCAGGCGGACAATTTGTCGTGCAATTTGAGAAACCCGGCACTTATAACCTGAACCTGAAAGATCAGGCAGGCCTGATTGTCGCCGGCACCAGCCATACCGTCAGCGGCCCGGACATGAAAGCCGCTGTGGGCAGTATTGAAATGATCATGGATAAATCGGAATATCAGGTTGGCGATACCGCAGTTGCATTGCTGACTTTTCCCGAGCCGGTGCAGGATGTGTTGCTGACTTTGGAGCGAGATAACGTCCACTCCGCCGCGTTGCTGTCCAAGGGCGGCGATTGGTTGAAAATCACGCGTCTTAACGACACGCAGTATCAGCTGTCCATTCCCGTGCAAGCCGATTTTTCGCCTAATATCACCGTGTCTGCATTGTATACCTTGCACGGCGATTACAGCTTCCAGAATGCCGGTATCAAGGTGGCGATGCCGACCATAGCGGTCGAGATCAAAACCGATAAGGAGGTCTACAAGCCCGGCGATACCGTTACCGTGGATCTGCAAACCCGGTTTGCCGATCAGCCGGTATCGGCGCAACTGGCGGTCAGCGTCGTCGACGAAATGATTTATGTGTTGCAGCCGGAAATTGCCCCGGCTATCGATAATTTTTTCTATCATCCGCGAAGGAATAATGTCCGCACGGCGGCGAGCCTGTCTTTTATCAGTTATGACGTTGCTATTCCGCATTCGCAGGCAGCGGCGCAGGGCAACCGCAGTGACAGAAACGTTAAGTTGTTGGAGCGTCCGCGCCGTGAGGATGTCGATACGGCAGCCTGGAAACCCGACTTGACGACCGACAAGGACGGCAAGGCCCAGTTCACCTTTGTCGTGCCCGATTCCTTGACCCGCTGGCGCATTACCGCCAGGGCGATTAATGCCGAAGGCCATGTCGGTCAGCGCAAGGCTTATGTGCGTTCGGAAAAAGATCTGTATTTGAAATGGTCGGGGCCTACGCGTTTTCGTGCGGGCGATCATCCTTCGCTCGGTTTGTTGGCGTTCAACCAGCAAAAGCAGAATATTAGCGCAGACTGGTCCGTAGACCTTGAAGGGCAATCGCAGAGCAAGACGGTGGAGTTGCGTCCCGGCATCAATTATCTGGCCTTGCCTGACGATGTTGTTTTTAAACCGGGGGAATTGAAAACCAGCCTGGAACTGGCAGGGGAGGAACAGGATAGCCTCAGCGTTACCCTGAACAGCAGTGCAGCGAACTGGCTGGATTTGCATACGTTAGCGCTGGACATCAATCAACGCAGTACCGCTCTGGCATTGCCCGATGATGCAACGGATATTGATCTGCATATTAACGGCAGTGTTTCGGCTCTGTTTTACTCGGCGTTGGATGATTTGCTGGACTACCCGTACGGTTGCGTCGAACAGACTGCCAGCCGCTTGTTGCCGTTGAGTCTTGCCTATCCGCAATTGCGGGAGGCGGCTCCGGGCATACGCGAACGTTTGCAATTGATGATGAAGAACAGCAGGTTGCGCTTGGTGCAAATGGCCGGGCCTAATGCGGCGTTTACCTGGTGGGGCAACAGCTCCGGTGCCGACGCATTCCTGACCGGCTACGCTTATTACGCAGACTGGTATGCCAGCCACGTGTTGGGGCTGAATATGCCGCAGGAACACTGGCAGCGGGTGCTGGATGTCTATGCCTCTGAAGCCCAGCATACGCCGTTGCTGCAACGGGCATTGATCATCGATTTTGCCGAGCATATGCAATTGCCGGTTGCGACATTGCTACAGGGTTTGATGGACGATCTGGCAAAAGCCGGTGACGGGGATTCATCGATTAATGTCACAGAAGGCATGAGCGTTGTCATGGCCGCGCCGGAGTCGCCGCTTGGACTTGCTGTTGCACGCGTCGTTACAGCTCGTCTCGCGCAGGCTAAAGGCGTTGCACAGCCCGAGGCTTTTTCCACAGGTTTGCCGGCTGCACAGGCATTGCTGGATAGCAGCAGTCTGGTTTTTGCCGATGCGGTGAAATTGTATCGCCAGCCGCTGGACGGCGTTCGCAGTCGTGCGCTGTTTGCCCGCTTGTCGCCGGAGCAGGCGACACTTGAGCGGGCTTTGGCGCTGACTTGGCTATATGAAACTGCCGCAAAAGCGGAATCAGATCAAGTTTATACGCCGCAAGGCGAATGGCAACCGAGACCAACCGCGTTAGGTAACGCCCACTGGCAATGGCAGGGCGAGACGCCTCCCGCTGTATTGACCTTGACGGAAGATCCAAAACAACCGCTGCATGCCGGTTTGAATTTTTCCAGCGTCAGCGCTCCAGTAGCAGGCAACGCTCCGGTTCAAATTACCCGCCATTTGCAACAGCTCGTGCCCAGCACTGAAAGCCTGCATTTTCAGGGGCAGGATATTGCTGACGGTAAAGTGTCCAGCGATGCGTTGTACCTGGATGAAATTGTGCTGAAGAGTTCCGCCGATAAGCCGTTGCGCTACGGCCTGATCGAAGTGCCGCTGCCGCCCGGAGCCGATGTCGAGCACACCACCTGGGGCATACAGTTGACGCCTTCCGGTGGACAAAAAGCCGCGCCCTTGGAAAAAGCGCAGAATGAAACCGGACAACTACTTTATGCGGTGCCGGTCGACAGTTTGAGCGGCGAGCTGCATATTCGTCATTTGCTGCGCTTTTCGCAGAAAGGCCGGTTCAATTTGCCGGCGGTGCGCTATCGGCATATGTATGATCCGGCAAAATCCGCGCTGGAGTCGCCGGTTGTTTACAGCACGTTGAGGGTTGAGTAAATGGCGATACCCGATTTATTCGCACCACGAAGACACGAAGATACAAAGCTTATGTTTCTTCTTCGTGGTGAATAAAAATGCGACGTCCCGCCTGTTCAGAATCTTGCCAGTTAGACCTTCCAGGTTTTAAAAACCTGGAAGGTCTGCCTATCGGCCTGTTTCTCCCCTAAATCTAGGTCAGGGAATGGCGGAATAACGAGATACTTCAGATACTTGTGTATAACGATAAGAGCAGAGTATGGGAATCATAAATTGTAGGAGCGGGCCGTGCCCGCGATGAATAAACTACAACATTGCAATTGCTGTCCAAATGTCGCGGGCACGGCCCGCTCCTACAGAGTGTCGATGTGCTTAATTTAATGATGGTGAGTCAGAATGCGTAATTCCGGGATGTTTTTTCTAATCCTGTTCGCGCTATTACAGACGTTTGCTGTGGCGGCTGAGACTTCCGGCGTTTTGCAAGTGGCGCTACTGAACCGTACTAGCGGCGTTATAGAGTTTGCCCAGCTTACGACAGACGGCCAAGTCGAGCGCCTGCCGCTGAAACACAGCTTAAAAACACCGCTGGGCAGCATCTGGAAACTGTTTGTGTATGCCTATGCCGTTGACCGCAAGCTACCCGATCCCGGCTACACCTGTCAGGGAAATGACAAGGAGGAGGTTTATTGTTGCAGTCAAAAAGGCGAACGCATCGATCGCGATACTGCGCTGGTGCGTTCTTGCGGCCTGTATTTTTCGCCCGCCCGTCTCGGCATAGACGCGAAAGCTTGGCGAGCTTATTGGCAGTCAAGAACAATACCTTCCAGTCTGCAAGACCTATCGGCAGTGACGCCTGCGACAACAGTGGATGTGCAAGCGCTGTTACAGGCCTTGAAAGACTTGCCGGCACAGCAACAGGCCAGAGCTGTATTGCTGGACGTATTGCTCGATTCGCATCACTCGGATCTAATAACGAATCTCGGCGGGCGTTTACGGGTGAAGACCTGGAGCTGGTATCTCAACCAGAACCATAAGCAACGCATCGGCGGATTTGCAGGCTGGCTGAACGATGGCTCGCCGCTGTGGGCAGCCGGGCAGGGCAGCAGTGCCGACATTTTAGCCAAATACAGCCATGCTTTGGATAGCTTCCTCCCGGTGACTGCTGCACAACCGGGGCCGGACAACTGCGTGGATGTCAACTTGTTCGCCCGCTATCCGATAACTGCCGTGTACGACTCGCATAAGCAGGTTACAGATTCAGGGATTCTGCGGGGTGCTTACAATTTGCAATTTGCCAACGGCAATACCATCGGTATAGAGAGCGCCGGAGATATAATATTGTCGCGGCAGCAGGAAAAACTGCTGTTGCGGGCGAGAATGTCGCGCGAGGAATATATTGCCCGGGTGCTGGATCGCGAAGCAGCAGCAACGCCGTTACAGGCAGCCAGAGCCTTGGCTATTACTGCCCGTTCCTACCTGTTGCAGAATGCAGCGCACGATGGCGAATGCCTGCTGGTCGATGACAGCAGCGCCAGCCAACGGGTAGCACCGCGTCCTGCATCCGAGGCGGCTCGTGCGGTTGCGGCCTGGACTGCCGATGTTGTTTTGGCCGGAGAAGCGGTTAACTATCATCTGGATACACCTGGCCCTAACCGGCTGGTGTGGCGCGACGCTGTTGCCCAGGCGAATAGCGGCATGCGTTTTGACGCTATTCTGCGACAGGCATTTCCACGCAATAGTCTGGCGAGCTGGCAAAAACCGGCCTCGGCTTGCGAACCGCTGGCTGATGCTGAAGACTGGTTGAAGACCCGATTGCCGCGTTGGCGTGAACTACTTGACAGCGAGCCCGGTTATGCAGAGACCTCAGTATTTTCAGTATGTCGCTTGCAAGCCGGCAATCCTCATGTCGACAAGAACAGCCGTCGTATTTTTGTCCGTAGCGTACTCAGTCAGCAGGATCGCCTCGATATTACCCACGAATATCTGCATCTGGCGTTTGAAGCTTATCCAAGCGGCCAGGATGAAAACTATGTTGAGCATCTTGCCCGCCGTTTGTTATTGGAGTTGTAATCATGAAACATCGAATCGTTTATCTTGCGCTATGTACCGTTTTAGTTATGCCGCTCGCCGCTGCCGAATCTACGGTCAGCATTGATGTGCCTAAAGGGGGATGGCATGGCGCCAGCGATAAAAAAACGTCTTTTACGCAGGAGGTTACTTATCCGGCAGCGTCTGTAAATACCCGTGCGGATCAAGCGGAGACGGCGCTTATTCGCGGACGCATCGCGGCTCAGGCCAAAACCGCCAGCGGCCGACCGGCAACCTTGGTCGTTAACGGGGTGGCAATGCCGTTGCGGATTGAGCAGGACGGCAGTTTTGAACGCCCCTACAGCTTCTCGCCCGGCAGCAACAGTGTCGAAGTTCGAGACCCCGACAGTCCCGAGGTAAGCCGGGTGCAGTTTTTGCATAACGGCAAGGAGCAGGCGGCAGCCGGGTTACGGGTGGTGCTGTCATGGGACAGCGACAACACGGATCTCGATTTACATGTGCTGACGCCGGATGGTGGTCATGGCTGGTACGGCAACAGAGTGCTCAAAAATGGAGGCGCTTTGGATGTGGATGTCACCACGGGCTACGGTCCGGAAATCTTTGCGATGCCTGTGCCGTTAAAAGGCCGCTATCTGGTTTATATTAATTACTACGGCGGCGGTTACAGTGACGATGATCCTGCACAAGTGATAACCACGGCGCATGTTACGGTCATCACCCAGGAAGGCACTGTCAATGAAAAACAGGAGAGTATTACGGTTCCGCTACGCGAGCCGGGAGAACTCACCCTGATCAGGAGTTTCAGTTATCCTTAACCTTGGTTTGAACGCCGCTTATATGAAGAATTCGTGACAACAATTCTTGCAAGAAAGATGCGGTTCATTTATAAATATGCCACCCGGATGCCTCTCATCGGCATCGTCGTAGCAGGCTTTAACGCTGACTTCAATATAAAAATCCGAAAATTAAATTTATGTCGGTTAGCATAAAATACTTTTTGTGTTTTCTTTCGCATTGTTAATAATAGTATCCGCCTTTAGATATTTTTGTATCGAAACATTCTAGCTAAGCATTGAGGAATAATCATGACAACCATAGCAGACCCCATCATCGGCAGTTGGTACAAGGATGTAGAAAACAATCTAAAATTTAAAGTCATCGCCATTGACGATAGCGACGACTCTATTGAAGTTCAATACCTTAACGGCGATATTGGCGAATATGATCATGACAGTTGGTACACCTCAACTTTCGATTATATCGAGGATCCTGAAGATTGGAGCGCGCCTTTTGACGATTTGGAAACCGATGATCTGGGTTATACCGATCCCGACGAGCACAGACCCAACCCTGAAGATATGGACATCGAAGATTACCTGGATTAATTAGGAAAAACACCACATGAAAATGAGTCCTCAGGAATTCCTGGACTGGAAAACAAAACGAATCACCTTGTTGGCAATGTCCGGCGCCGGAAAAACCACGCTGGCCAATAAATTGCCCAAAGCCAAATGGTTTCATTATTCGGGCGACTACAGGATAGGCACAAAATATCTGGAAGAGCCTATCCTGGACAATATTAAACGTCAGGCCATGCGCGTTCCCTTTCTGCGCGAGTTGTTACTTTCCGACTCCATTCATATCAGCAATAAGATAACTGTTGATAACTTGGCCCCCGTTTCCAGCTTTTTAGGCAAACTCGGCAATCCTGATTTAGGGGGATTGTCTTTACAGGAGTTTAAACGCCGGCAAAAACTGCATCATCAGGCCGAGATTGCCGCGATGAATGATGTGCCGGAGTTTATTTATAAAGCGGTAGACATTTATGGCTACGAGCATTTTGTCAATGATGCGGGCGGCAGCGTTTGCGAGTTGGACAGTCCCGAGGTGCTGGAAACGCTGGCGCAGAATACGCTGATTGTTTATATCAAAATACCGACGACGTTGGAGCAAACTATTATTGAACGCGCTAAATCCGATCCCAAGCCGCTTTATTACCGGGAAGCGTTTCTTGATGAAAAACTCGCTGAATTCATGCAGTTTAAAAATTACTCTTCTACTGATGTTATGGAGCCTGATGACTTTGTCTCCTGGGTTTTTCCCGAGTTATTCAAATCCAGGCTACCTCGCTACCAAGCCATCGCCGATCAATACGGCTATACTGTCGATGCAAACGATGTCGCCACCGTTAAAGGCGAGGATGACTTTATTCGGCTTATCGCCGATGCCCTTGCTTCTCAGCAATGATATGGGAGGAGCCCGTTTATGCCTTTAGTTGCTCATACTGATCTACCGACATTTCAACGTCTTCGCGAAGAAGGAGAGGAAATATTAGATCCTAAACGCGCCAGTAATCAGGATATACGGGAAATGCATATCGGCTTGCTCAACATGATGCCCGATGCGGCGCTGGAAGCGACTGAAAGACAGTTTTTCCGACTGGTCGGGGCGTGCAATCAGATTGTTCAGTTTCATGTGCATCCTTTTACCGTCGAAGGTCTGAAAAGGAGCCCGGAAGCTCAAGCTCATATTGCTAAATATTACGAACCCTTTGAGAAAATCAAGCGGGATGGCTTGGATGCGCTGATTATCAGCGGCGCTAATGTTACCCATCCCCGATTACCCGAAGAGGATTTCTGGAAACCGTTGGCCGAGGTTTTTTTCTGGGCTAAGGAAAATGTCACCTCGATACTTTGTTCATGCCTTGCGACCCATGCGGTCATTCAATACTGTTACGGCATTGAGCGCACGCGCCTGCCGGCCAAACGCTGGGGAGTGTTTTCGCACAAGTTAACTAATCGCGCTCATCCGTTGGTCGCAGAAATCAACACCCGTTTCGATGTTCCTCACTCCCGTTTTAATGAAATATTCCAAAGCGACATGGAACAGCATGGGCTTAAAGTCCTGGCCGTCAGCAAGGACGCCGGGGTTCACCTTGCTGTCAGCCCGGACGGTTTTCGCATTGTGTTTTTTCAGGGCCATCCTGAATATGATGACATCAGCCTGTTGAAAGAATACAAACGGGAAGTCTTGCGCTTTTATCGCGCTGAAATAGACGACTATCCGCCATTCCCCGAAAATTACTTTGATGATGCCGTCCAGCAGATTTTTATCGATTACGAGCAACAGGTTAGATTAGCCAGACAGAACGGGCAGAGGTTGGCGGAATTTCCTGAAGATAGGGTTCTTGAACATATCGACAACACTTGGAGCGACACTGCAAAAGCGGTATTCAACAACTGGCTGGGAAAGATATACCAACTGACTCATCAGGAGCGGGGTTTGCCTTTTATGGATGGCGTAGATCCAAATAACCCTTTAGGTTTATAGATGCATGAGGTGTTTTTACAACAAGCCGTTGATTTGGCTGTAGAGAATGCCAAGTCAGGGCAGGGTGGCCCTTACGGGGCTATTGTCGTAAAAGATAACCGGCTGATTGCCGCCAGCGGCAACAAGGTTACTACCACTATCGACCCTACCGCTCATGCGGAAGTGATGGCTATACGCCTGGCCTGTAAAGAGCTGAATGATTTCCAGCTGCAGGGCTGTATTCTCTACTCCAGTTGCGAACCTTGTCCGATGTGTCTGGGAGCAATTTATTGGGCTAGACTTGCAAAAGTCTATTTTGCTTGTAGCCGATATGATGCCGCTGCCGCCAACTTTGACGACAGCTTCATCTATGATGAGATTTCTGTTTTGCCGCATCAGCGCAGCATCGCCATGTTGCATTTGAATCTGCCGAATGCGATGCAGCCGTTTAATATCTGGGCTGAAAAAATCGATAAGGTGCTTTATTGAAAACAGGCAAAAGGTTAAGGGCAAAAAACCTAATCGTCCACGCTCGCCCTTTGCCTTTAGTCTTTAGCCTTTCGTCTCTGTCATTTGTCAGCAATCTTAATTAACCAACCATTCTTATCGGAGCATCCTAATTCCGCTTTGGCAGAGACATTGATCCTGACATATTGGCCATTCAAAGCCGCGGGCAGCTTTGCCTTAATCCGATGAAAACTGCTGTTGCTTTCAATGGTATAGTCAAGATTTTGATTTTTAGCGGTCAATTTTATGGTATCCGCTTTGGCCCAAGGCGAGACAAGAAAGGAAAGTGTAGATTCAGGCGGAACTTCGGTTTTCTCGGGCTCTTTAAATACAGGAAGGCTGAAATCTCTAAATTGGGGTTTTTTGCAAAGCTCTTCTGTTTTGCCGATTTCATAGGCAATAGCTGTGCTGGTAAATAATACCGTTGCAATAAACAGTATAGGGCTAAACATTTTTGTTGTTTTCATATCCACTCCTCGAAAAAGACTTTGTGTTGTCATTGGCAGTTTCGGTTGATTTCTGTATTTAACAGGGAACTGCATTAATTATTATTTTAACTTGCCGAAACATTCGCATAAACGCTACGGCAACACCTGAATAGATAAAGCCTACACACATTCATATCCTTCAGACAAAACCGATGATGTCTTGTACAATATCGGAAATTTAAATTTTAGCAAGAGAACACCACATTGAGCGAACAAAATCAAGAAGGCTTGAATTATAAAAGCGCCGGCGTTGACATTGAAGCCGGTAATGCATTAGTTGAACGCATCAAGCCGATTGCTGCCAGAACAAGGACAGCCGGCGTCATGGCAGGTTTAGGCGGTTTCGGTTCCATGTTTGAACTGCCGCTGGATCGTTATCAGCATCCGGTTCTGGTTTCAGGTACCGATGGCGTAGGCACCAAGCTAAAATTAGCTAATGAGTTGGGCATTCATGACACCATCGGCATCGACCTGGTTGCGATGTGCGTCAATGATATTATCGTTCAGGGCGCAGAGCCTTTATTTTTCCTTGATTATTTCGCCACCGGCAAGCTGGATGTCGATACTGCCGCATCGGTCGTAGAAGGCATCGGTAAAGGCTGTGAATTGGCAGGTGCGGCATTGGTCGGTGGCGAAACCGCAGAAATGCCGGGCATGTATGCGGACGGCGAATATGATTTGGCAGGATTTTGCGTCGGTATCGTGGAAAAAAGCAAAGTGCTTGACGGCAGCAAAGTCAAAGCCGGCGACAAGCTGATTGGCATTGCATCGTCCGGTCCGCATTCCAACGGCTATTCATTAATCCGGAAAATTATTGCTCACAGTAATTGTGCGCTTACCGATACTTTCAATGGCACAACCTTGGGTTCAGCCTTACTGGAACCGACCCGAATCTACGTTAAGTCGTTGTTGACGCTTCTGGATAAAGTCCCGGTACATGCGCTGGCGCATATTACCGGCGGCGGCTTGACCGAGAATTTGCCGCGTGTTCTTCCGCAAGGCACTAACGCCCATATCGAGCTTGCTTCCTGGGAGTTTCCGGCCATCTTCAAGTGGTTGCAGGAAAAGGGCAATGTATCGCTGCCGGATATGCTGACCACCTTTAATTGCGGCATCGGCATGATAGTTTGTGTCGCGCCCGAAGATGAGAGATTAACGCTTCAAACGCTTAGCCAACTGGGCGAGACAGCTTTCGTTATCGGCGAACTGGTTGAGTCTGAAGCTAAGCCGGAAGTTAAATACCTAGCGTAGGCCGGAATAAGCCTGTTTGAGCGAAAGCGAAAACAGGTATTTCCGGCGCGCCACGCGAATCCGCCGGAAACATCCGACCTACGCTGCGCGCGGTCGGCCTTATTTCCGCCTACACCGTTTGACAGATTGTCACCACGAAGTTTTATGTTTCATTCTTCGTGTCTCGGCAATTGCTCCTGCATTGCTCTCGATCGCTGTTCCAGACGCGATTCTACCTCCCCCAGCCGTGGAGTCGTACCTCCTGCATAACCCACAGGGATGTGGGGAATGCAGATATTGCAGGAGCAAATATCTGTCCATGCAGTCGTTCGTGGTAAAAAATTAATCAACTCCCTGCTCCCGTAACAACAGGACAAACGCTTCCGCCGGCACGGGCGGGCTTTTGATGTAACCTGATACGAGTCGCACTTTTTTTCCGCAAAAACATCAGTTGATCCGGCATTTCAACGCCTTCCGCCAACACTTTAAAGCCCAGAATATGTCCCATGGCAACAAGGAAGCGATGCTTTCTTGCAAGCGTTCGCTGTGCTAGGATGTTTTAAATTGTCATCATTGAAAGGACATTAATTATGCAGGAAATTTTAATTGGTGGTCAGAACGGCACTCAAGTCATTATGGATGCCGCGATGGGTAATCGCCATGGAATGATTTCAGGGGCGACCGGTACAGGCAAGACAATTACCCTGCAAACTCTGGCAGAGGGTTTCTCAAGAATAGGTGTTCCTGTTTTTCTAGCCGATATCAAAGGCGACCTGTCAGGTATTACTGTTCCCGGTCAGCCACATGAGAAGATTTCCGAGCGTGTTCAACAGATTGGTATCGCTAATTATCAGCATCGCGGTAATCCAGCTATTTTCTGGGACATTTTTGCCAAAACCGGACATCCTGTGCGTACCACTATTTCAGATATGGGGCCGTTATTGCTCAGCAATCTGTTGGAGTTGAATGACACGCAAACCGGGGTTCTTTACAGTTGCTTTAAAATCGCCGATGACAATGGCCTGCTATTGCTGGATTTAAAAGATTTGCGCGCCATGTTGCGCTGGATGGGCGATAAGTCTAAAGAATTGCAAACAGAGTACGGCAATATTTCCGATGCAAGTCTTGGCGCCATACAAAGGCAATTATTGGTGCTGGAAGAGCAGGGCGCCGAGATGTTTTTTGGCGAGCCTGCCATACAGTTGGAAGATTTCTGTAAAACGGATTTTTCAGGCAATGGCGTGATCAGTATTCTTGATGCGACCGAACTGACTAGAAAATCACCGCGATTATATGCCACTTTTTTACTCTGGCTGCTGTCCGATTTATTCGAAAAATTACCGGAAGTCGGTGATTCGGACCGCCCCAAGCTGGTGTTGTTTTTCGATGAAGCGCATTTGCTTTTTGATCAAGCCCCCAAGGTATTGGTGGATAAAATCGAACAAATTGTCAGATTGATTCGTTCCAAGGGAGTCGGCGTGTATTTTATCAGTCAGAGCCCGCTGGACATTCCTGAACATATTCTGGGCCAGCTGGGCCTTAAAATTCAGCACGCCTTAAGAGCTTACACGCCGAAAGATCAACAAGTAATCAAAAGCGTCGCCGCAACTTTCCGTAGTAATCCAAAGATAAATACAGAAGCCGCTATTCAGGAATTGAAGACAGGTGAAGCGTTGGTTTCAGTGCTGAATAAAGATGGCAGTCCAGCACCGGTTGAGCGAATTTTCATTTGTCCGCCTGAGTCCCAACTAGGCTCGATATCCCAGCAGCAACGCGATGAAATAATGCGCCGATCGCCCTTTAGCGGCCGGTATGAGCAGGAAATTGACCGGGAGTCAGCCTATGAATTGCTCAAGAAAAAAGCCGAACGGCAGGACGACAAGGCGGTTGAGGCGTTGCAAACCAAACAGCCGACAAAAACAACATCCAGTCAGTCAAGTGGCCGGCAAAGCGTTGGTGAAGCGCTGCTAAAAAGTGCGGCACGCAGCATAGGCAGCACGGTAGGCAGGCAGATTATTCGGGGTATTATGGGATCGTTATTGGGTGGACGGCGATAATATTGAGGTTAATGCGACGCCTAATATCGCTAAAACGCAAAATTAATGATGCGAATACAGGAGCGATTATTTTGGGATTTCTTCGCCATTGAACATAACAAAAGGCACATTAGATGCGCTAATTAAAACCCTGCTCCCGTAACAGCACAACAAACGCTTCGGCTGGTATTGGCGGGCTTTTGATGTAACCCTGGTACAAATCGCAATTTTTTTCCCGCAAAAATGCCAGTTGCTCCGGCGTTTCAACGCCTTCCGCTAGAACCTTAAATCCCAGAATACGTCCCATCGCAATAATGGTGGCGGCAATTTCCATATCGTCTTGCAAGTTAGGGATGTCATCGATAAAACTTTTGTCGATTTTTAGCACATCCAGCGGAAAATGCTTGAGATAAGCCAACGACGAAAAACCTGTGCCGAAGTCGTCAATGGCAAGGTGGATGCCCTGAGAACGTAACTCGTTCAAAAGAGCCATAACATTGTCCTGATTTTCCATCAGTCCGCTTTCGGTCATTTCCAACTCAAGATACTCGGCCGGAAATCTTGTTTCGCTTAAGCAGGTAGCAACCAAGGCGCTAATATCACCGCGACGGAACTGTTGAGGGGAAACGTTGACTGCCAAGGTTAGCGGCGGCAAGCCTTCATCCAGCCACCGGCGGCCTTGCCGGCAGGTTTCCCGTAGCACCCAGGCGCCGATTTCCAAAATAAGCCCGGTTTCTTCGGCGATTGGGATAAACCGTAACGGCGGAATCAAGCCTTCTATCGGGTCTTGCCAGCGCACCAAGGCTTCTGCGCCAACTATGCGCCCACTGGCAATATCCACCTGAGGCTGATAAAAAACACGCAGTTCCTCCTGCTCTATCGCCCGACGCAGCCGCGTCTCCAATGCAATGCGTTCACGGGCTGCCAGTGTCTGGTCTTCAGAAAAATAGGCATAACAACCGCGCCCTTGATCTTTGGCCTGATACAGCGCGGCATCGGCGTGATCCATGAGTATTTCATAGCTGGCCCCGTGCTCAGGATATAGACTGATACCGATGCTGACGCCAATCTGTACATCGTTGCTTTGGGTTAGCTGAAAAGGCTTACTTAAAACCAGGATGATTTCTGAGGCTACTCGTGCGGCATCTTCTGCATGTGCAATGTCCTCAAGTAGTACGACAAATTCATCGCCGCCTAGACGCGCCACCATATCCACATCACGCAATCTTGCCGAAATACGAACCGCGACCTGTTGCAGTAGTTCGTCGCCGGCCAAGTGGCCCAAACTGTCGTTGACCGCTTTAAAACGATCCAGATCAAGCATCAGCAATGCCAATCGCTTGCCCTCACGTCGTTCTATTTCGATGCTATGTTTCAATCGCTCCTGCAGTAGTCGACGGTTAGGGAGTTGGGTAAGCGGGTCATAAAAAGCCAGTTGTCTGATCTCCTCCTCGGCGGCTTTACGTGAAGTAATGTCGGAGAAGGATGCAACATAATGATTGACTTGTTTACTCCGATCATCGGATTCTTTTACCGCCGTGATAATAAGCCATTCAGGGAACACTTCGCCATTTTTGCGGCGGTTCCATATTTCACCTTGCCATGCGTCGGTACGATTGATGCTTTCCCACATTGCTGCATAAAAAGCCTTGTCATGCAGTCCGGAACTGAGCAAGTTGGGGTTTTTGCCAATGACTTCCTGAGCGCTGTAACCGGTGATTCGGGTAAATGCCTGATTGACTTTGAGGATGACATTGTTCCCATCGGTGACCAGCATCGCATCCTGTAATTCAAAAGCGGTGGCGGCGATGCGAAGGTCTACTTCATCCTGCTTTTGCTTGGTAATATCGGTAATAAAGCCGTGCCAAAGCACCGAACCATCCGTCTGTAGCTGCGGCAGGGCATTGCCGAATAGCCAGCATACAGGGGTGTCGTCAAACTTCAATCGATATTCCTGACGCCATGGCGTTAAATTCTGTGCCGATATTCTAAAAGAAGCTTTGAAGTTTTCTATATCATCAGGATGCAACGCAGCAAGTACTTTGGTCGCATCTTCGCTGACTTCTTCAGGGCTAACCCGGTAAATAGTGTGAATGGCTTCATTGGCGTATGGAATCCGGGAGCTGCCATCGGGAAATAACTGAAACTGGAATACCAGTCCCGGCACCTGGCTGGCAATTTTCTGGAGGCGATCCAGTGCATCCAGGCTTGCCTGCTCGGCTTTCTCCCGTTCAATCACTTCCTTTGCAAGCTGCATGGTGCGTGAAGAAAGCGCGTCGTACATGGAAAGCATGGTTTCGATCAGTACTTTCATCGCCCCGCTCATTTCCTGATCGGCTTGCTTTTTAGCTTGATTTAACGGTATGCCTGATTGCACAGCCAACACCACCTTGGCCATGCGCATGTCGGTATCCAGAATATGAAAAGCCAACCATTGGGTCAGAAATGTCAGAATTTCCTCGATCACCTGATCCAGCGGCCTGATGGTTTTTCCGCCCATTATTCTGTTTACGGTAGCCAGAAATCTCCTGTGATCGTCTTTGTGTTTTGTTTCCCAAGCGTCTTCAGGAAAGAATGCATGCCATATGCTTTCTTCTGCCTGAAAATGGTAAATGGCGTATTCCGCCAAATCATTGAAAACATTGTTCAACGTGGGTATATCGGACTGATAAGCCAAGTGGCCGGCTAGCACATTTAATAAGTCGACCAATTTTTGATGTTGTTCATCAATCAGCGGCACTCCAACTTCGAAATTTTTATTCCAAGGAAAAACTTCAACTGAATACATAGTGCTCTCGTCCAACCTAAAGATTTGATTGGGTTTTTGTGGTGAAAATCCAAAACATTGTACGCTTATATACTGTTCAACTGATATGTTTAATAAGCCTGTTTTCAGTTTAACAGACTAGGTGCCTTTGTATGTATTGCTCAGTATAGCTTTGTTTTCTGGCGTGATTGAGTTTAGTGATAAAATGAAAAATATAAATAATACGATGAACAGTTATTTTATTAACCACTAAGATATATTAATTAGGCTTTTGGTAGATCGTGGGCTAAAAACATCCAACTCGTCCGCCGTCCATCGCAAAGATGGGTTTCGTACCGCACTATATGCTGAAAATTATCTTAATAATCACAAATCGGAAACTCTGAACCATGAATACCCATACAGTCGATGCAGCACCTTCTACCGACATCTTTTCTTCGACTTTTTTAATAGGTAATGTTGGCGCGCCGTTTGTTATCGGACTGGCAGTTGGTTATTTCGCTAAAAAAATGTTGCGCACGGCGTTGTTTTTGGGAGGAGCTGCAATCGTATTGCTGTTTGCGGCAGAATATTATGGCGTCATCGATATAACCGATGAAAAACTGCAACATGCGGCCAGCGCCGCCACGGAAGCGGCAAAAAGCTCCGGAGGGTTTTTGGTTGATCGTCTGACCCGTATTACCAGCAAGGGTATCAGCGGAGTTGGCGGTTTTTTTGTCGGTTTCAAACTGGGTTAGTTCGTCTCACCAACCATTGTAAATATGATCACGCCAACCACTCTGTTTAAATGCCTGGCTGATGAGACCCGCTTGCGCTGTGTGGTCTTGCTGCATAAAGAAGGCCGTCTCTGCGTTTGCGAGTTAACCCATGCGCTGGATTTGTTGCAACCCAAAATATCGCGCCATCTTGCGCAATTGCGGCAAAGCAATCTGTTGCTGGATAGTCGCGAAGGGCAGTGGGTGTATTATCAAATTAACCCTGAATTACCGTCTTGGGTTTTTGAGATTCTGGATGTCACCGTCAAGCAGTTCGCTACCCATACCAAACAGCAAAAAGACAGCGGCCGATTGCAAGCAATGTGCGATCGTCCCGACATGACGAAATATTGCGGCTGAATTTTTTTGTCTTATAATATTCGTTTATGCGAATATATAAATGTAAGGAACAAACCATGTTAAACGTTTTGATATTGTGTACCGGGAACTCTTGCCGAAGTGTGTTGGGCGAGGCGCTTATTAATCATTTGGGCGACGACCGGTTTCAGGCTTTTTCAGCCGGCAGTCATCCGATAGGCAGGGTAAATGCCAACGCGCTGGCGACACTGGAACGTCACGGCATCTCAACCGAGGGCTTTTCCAGTCAATCCTGGGATGAATTCGACGACAAAGGTATCGATATTGCGATTACCGTTTGCGACAGCGCTGCCGGGGAAGTCTGCCCCGTTTATCTTAATAGTGTGGTCCGGGCGCATTGGGGCTTGCCCGATCCGGCTCATGTCACCGGCAGTCCTGAAGTTATTCAACAGGCTTTCGAAGCGACTTATGCAGCTCTGGAAAAACGGATCCATCAGCTATTGGCGTTGCCGGTTGAGACAATGTCCAAGCCCGAATTGACCGAGGCGTTGAATAAGATCGGCGCAGAAACGCTTTAAGGTAGCGGACATGACAATCATAAATACACAATTCGACCACGCTCCAAAGCGTTTGGGATTCGTAGAGCGGTTCCTGACGTTATGGATATTTACGGCCATGGCGACCGGGGTCGCGCTGGGCTATTTCATTCCCAGTTTCACAGCGTGGCTGAGTGGCTTCCAGGTAGGAACTACCTCCATGCCTATCGCTATCGGTCTTATCCTGATGATGTATCCGCCGCTGGCCAAGGTACGCTACGAGGAGTTACCCACGGTTTTTAAGAACACCCAGATTCTGCTGCTGTCCCTGATCCAGAATTGGATAATCGGCCCGGTGCTGATGTTTGCGTTGGCCGTTATCTTTCTTAGAGACTACCCGGAGTATATGGTGGGGCTGATTATCATCGGGCTGGCTCGTTGCATCGCGATGGTGCTGGTCTGGAACGAGTTGGGTGAAGGCGATACCGAATATTGCGCTGGTCTGGTAGCGTTCAACTCTATCTTCCAGATGCTGTTTTTCGCCGTTTATGCGTATATTTTCGTGACTGTTTTGCCCGATTGGTTGGGTATCGCTTCCGGTCTTGAAGTTCAGGTTACTATGATCCAAGTTGCCAAGAGCGTGTTGATTTATTTGGGCATTCCTTTTTTCGGCGGTATGTTTACGCGTTTTTTCCTGGTGCGGCGCAAGGGCTTGCAGTGGTATGAAGAAACGTTCATGCCCAAAATCAGCCCTGTTACGCTGGTTGCGCTGCTGTTTACGATTCTGGTAATGTTCTCTCTCAAGGGCGAATATATTGTGCAGTTGCCGCTGGATGTGGCGCGTATTGCTGTACCGTTGGTCATCTATTTTCTGGTCATGTTTTTGGTCACATTTTATATGTCGGCCAAGGCCGGGGCAGGGTATCCCGTTAGCGCCACGCTGTCGTTTACCGCTGCCGGCAATAATTTCGAGTTGGCTATTGCGGTCGCTGTAGCGGTTTTCGGATTGCAGTCGGGAGAAGCGTTTGCCGCAGTCATCGGCCCGTTGGTCGAAGTTCCGGTATTAATCGCTTTGGTTAAGGTGGCGCTTTATTTCAGGCGGCGTTTTTATCCTTTGCCGGCATCCGGGTAATTACCTACAGGCAAGTATACTTACCAGCGGCATCGGTTGGCGGCCGAGTTCATGTATAATTTCGCGCCATGAGTATTATAAAAAAGCTTGCATCTCAAACTGCAATCTACGGCATCAGCAGCATTTTCGGCCGCTTCCTTAACTATCTGCTGGTGCCGTTGTACACCTATTACTTCACAGCCGCAGAGTACGGGGTGGTATCGGAATTTTATGCCTATGCCGGTTTTTTTTCGGTGCTGCTGCTGTTCGGGTTTGAAACCGGCTATTTCCGGTTTCGCGATAAAGAGCGAATAGGCCCCGATGTCGCCTATTCCACAGCACTGATATTCGTAGTGCTGATCAATCTGGTTTTTTTTGCATTGATACTGTTGATCAACAGACAGCTTTCGGCGGCGCTAAACTACGCCGATCATCCTGAATATGTATTGTGCTTCAGCATGATTTTAATCATGGATGCTGTTGCCGCTATTCCGTTTGCCCGGCTACGAGCGGAAAACAGGGCATTTCGCTTTGCCGGCATAAAGATATTCGAGATACTGGTAACCGTGCTGCTAAGCTTGTTTTTCATCATCTACTGTCCCAAGGTCTACGCAGAAAACCCTGATTCATGGATAGTGCCAATCTACAACCCCGCCATAGGCATAGGTTATATTTTTATTGCCAATTTAATGGCCAGCGGCTTTAAGTTTTTACTGCTTGCGCCCCAGCTATCCGGACTTGCCTGGGGTTTCGACCGGGCACTATTCGGCCGCATGGTTCGCTATTCGTTGCCGATGGTGGTGATCGGTTTCGCCGGGATCATCAACGAAATGCTCGACCGTGCCCTGCTAAAATACCTGCTGCCTTACGATTGGCAGACCAACATGAAAATGCTGGGAATTTACAGCGCCTGTTACAAATTGTCGATTTTGATGTCGTTGTTCATTCAAGCCTTCCGTTATGCGGCCGAGCCGTTTTTCTTTGCTTATGCGGACAAAAGCGATGCTCGCAAGATTTATGCGATGGTGCTTAAGTTTTTTGTCATTTTCTGCGTATTCATCTTTCTGTTGGTAACTTTATTTATCGATTTCTTTAAATATTTTGTCGGTGAAGAATTTCGCGCAGGGCTTGAGGTCGTGCCGATTCTGCTGATGGCTAATTTATGCCTCGGTGTTTATATTAATCTGTCCATCTGGTATAAATTGACTGACCGTACCTTGATGGGAGCTTTGGTATCTTTAGCCGGAGCGGCGCTGACTATCGTACTCAACATCTGGTGGATACCGCTGCTCGGCTACATAGGTTCAGCTTGGGCGACGTTGGCCTGTTACAGCTGCATGGCTATCGTCTCGTATCTGTTGGGGCAAAAATATTATCCGGTGGATTACGATGTCAAACGCGTGATCGGTTATATTGGGTTAGGCGTCGGCTTGTACTTTGCTCACGGTCAATTGTTAACCATCTCAGCTTGGCAGTCGTGGCAGCTCGCTGGCGCATTAATGTTGATTTATGTCCTGATTACCATGCTATGCGAAGGTCGTCAGGTTGCCATTGCAAAGTAGGGTGCACTTGCGAGCCTACGAGAGTTGGTACAAACGAGTTCTTTTTTAAACATTGGCAATTGCTGCTGCATTTGCCCTAGC
This sequence comes from Methylobacter sp., assembly GCA_036561025.1. Classification (GTDB taxonomy): domain Bacteria; phylum Pseudomonadota; class Gammaproteobacteria; order Methylococcales; family Methylomonadaceae; genus Methylobacter_A. The sequence goes on from DATBQB010000065.1 coordinate 152,360, forward strand.
TCCTGCATTTTATAAATTATGACAAATAATATGGAAGTCAAAGCACGTTTTATCGGCGGCTTTATTTTACTGCTGTTGGGTAGCTGGGTTTTACACAGCTTTTTGGCGCTGCTGGTTTGGGCAGTGGTACTGGCTATTACCACTTGGCCGATTTATCAAAGCCTGCTGGCTTCCAGCAAATTGCACGGTAAAGTCACTTGGGGGGCTTTGCTGCTGACCTTGCTGATCGGCGCGGTTATTCTTGTACCTTTAGGTTATGGCTTGAGCCGATTGCTTGATGAGGCGCAATCGCTCGGACAAATCCTGACTGAAGCGCAAAAGGTCGGCATTCCTCCGCCAGCCTGGCTGGAAACTATACCCATGATAGGACATTGGGCAAAAGATACTTGGATAAAAGCCTTGGGCGATCCGGTTGTGGCTAACGAATCTTTGCATTGGCTGGGGACGGGAGGCGCTATCACTTATACCAAGGATTTCGCCAGCCAACTTTTGCATCGTTTCTTCGGTTTTTTACTGACACTGTTGGTGCTGTTTTTTGTTTATCTACACGGTACGCGGCTGAGTCAATATGTGCTTGCGAGCAACCGAAAACTGTTTGGCGAAATCGGCATCCGTTACGCCATTCATGCCATAGCGGCGGTACGCGCTACGGTCAACGGTTTAGTGCTGGTCGGTTTGGGCGAAGGTTTGTTGTTGGGTGTGGGCTATGCGCTTGCCGGATTAAGCCATCCGGCCATGTTGGGCGCATTGACCGGAGTTTTTGCGATGATTCCGTTCGCGGCCAAACTGATCTTCGGCGCTTGTGCGCTGGTGCTGGTCGCCGAAGGTCACATGGCGGCAGGAAGCTCGTTGTTTGTGTTCGGTGTGGTGGTTATTCTGCTGGCTGACAATTACGTACGCCCCAGATTAATCGGCGGCGCGGTTAAACTGCCTTTCATCTGGACGCTGCTCGGCATTTTCGGCGGGCTGGAAAACTTCGGTTTACTGGGTTTGTTTTTGGGACCTACGCTAATGGCGGTACTGATTTCAATCTGGCGCGACTGGATTGCGGATATGGATAAAGCGGATAAGGCTGTATGGATGCAAGATACCGACGACAGTGCTCCACAGGAAATGCGAACTGCGGAGGAGCCATTACCAACCGCATCGTTAACAGAATTCGACGACGGGCAATGACCATAAATTTTATCGTTTATTCACCGTATTCATGTGGATGAAGAGCGGTAAAAATGCAGGACAATTACAATATAAATAGGTATGAAAACCTATAGACTAAGGCTATTAAAAACCAAATAATATTTCCTCGCTTTTTGCTCATTGCCCGACCCAATACGCCTGGAAATCGTCAGTCTAAAATAACGCTTTACTTCCTATGACCGGTTTTTTTTGGGGCGGCAATTTAGTCAGTATGCTTTAACTTTTTAGCTGATAGGCTCAATAATCCAATAAAAACACGGCAGCGAGGAATCGAAACATGAACTTATATGATCTTCGACGTAACCCGCGCCGGGTATCGATGACGCGGCGCGTGACAGACAGGCGGAAAATCCCCTATCCTTTCGGTTCGCGGGAATGGGTGGAAAATATAAAAAAACATTATCTGGCTTGGCCGAAATCCAATCGCCGAGACATGAACAGACGCAGTAATGAAAGACGGGCAATGGATCGTCGGCAGCAACAGTTTTCGGAGCAACGTCTTTCCGAAAAAAAATTTTCAATGATTTTGCTTACGCAAGAAGAAAGAAAGCTGATTGAGGACTTATATCTGGGCGACCTGGACGACTAGCCGATTGTTTTACCCGACATTATCCATGAACCCTTTCATTTTCATATCTGATTTTATAATGTGATCAATAAACCATTCTCGTATTAAATAGTTCGCTTTTTCACTTGTTTCTTTAGCTTCTTCCAGCGTAGTGTTCTCCTTGTCGACAAAGCGATAGATGATGTTTTTAATAACATCTAATTCAGTCATGAGTCGCTGATGTCCTTTTTTATTTTCCTCGTAATGAGGGAACATAAACTTGAGTTGCAACTTTTCTTCATGAAGAAAATGATCCTCAGCGAACTCATATAACTGATCGATAAAAAACCTCAAGGCATCTTTTTCATCAGGATGACGCAACACCGCTTCCAGCGCATTAATTAGCGATATGATTAATTTGTGTTCTAGATCAATATAGGTATTTCCTACGCTTAATCTGGAATCCCATTTAATTGGCATAAGTATCTCTAGGTTAATTTAGCCGTTGTACAATAATAAAGCCGGACATTTCTTTAAGCAGGATTCATACTTGAATTTCATAGGCGTTGATTAAATGTGCGCATCTATCGATTTATATTTATGTTCACCCTATTGATATTATAAATCCGTCTTTAGATGTGTTCCTGAATTTCATCAGTTTCAGCACTCGTTTTATATATTACAAACTATTTACTATAGTTCCGCTTGCAGGCCAGGTATGCCAATACGCTGGATACGCATAGCATTATCCCCTTCTTCGTAAGTGAGCAGTTTCCCTTCCGTTTGCCAGAGCCGGAAGGCAAGCGCGTGAGATAAAACACGGATCGGATAATCTCGTGGCAACTGCTGCAAGTAAGGTTGTATAGTGACAAAATCAGTCGCGCCATACTGTTGCATGATAAATCGAAGGCCGCCGTTGGCGGGACCGATGTTATAGGCCAGCAAGCCCAAAAACAGATCTTCGTGCATCTCGGCCAGATAATATTTAAATGTGGCTGCGGCAATAAAAGCATTATGCCGGGGGTTGAGTAGTGAGGGTTTACTTATCGCCAGCTGTTTGCTGATTTGTTCCATGACAGCTTTAGGTGCTTGGGTGATTTGAAACAGGCCGCGCCCACCATCCTGGCTGTCTCTGGGCAAGAAAGAAGATTCTGTTGCAGCGATGCCTTGCAGAAGATTGGGATCAATATCGAATGCTTTGGCCGCTTCAGCAATAACCGGGTTAAACGCTTGTTCGCGGTTAACCAACTGTAATAATTGTGCCTGATCATAACGCCGATAAGCTGCATAGACCTGATGAGCGAGCGTAACCCGGCTGGCTTCCTGCTTACCGCCGACCAGCGTGCGAAAGTGTCCGAACGCTCGGGTAAAGTGATTTTGCGTCACAAACCAGCCAATAATTAGCGCAAAACTGATAGCCAGAACCGGGGGCAAAAATGCAGCTTTGGGCTGCAAGCATTTGCGCAGTTTCCACCAAGCTATCAGCAGCGCAGCCGCCGTAACTATCAACCCTAAGACGCCGACCGCAAACGGCAATAAACTGGTGAAAAAACGAGTGCCGGAAAACCAGCTAGCCGAATAGCCCAGCAAAATCATAATGGCAGAAACCGCAGTTATCGCCAGGCCTAGCGCTTCGAGACTTATTATCAACAGTCTGTGTTTGAAACTGCTAGTAGGCTTAAGCGGCGCTTTTTTTTGTGTTTTCCGTATTGTCCGAGATTTGGGTTTTGGTTTGGCGTTTAGCTTAACGCCGGCCCGTTGGCGTGGAGGTGTCGGTTTATTCATGCAAGCAAGTTATTTGGTTCCGGCGAGTAGTGTGGCGCATAAGTTGTCGGAAAGATATTCCATAAAAACATTGCTGTAAAAGTTGGAAAATCAGACCAGCTCGAGTAGTATACGCGGGTTTTGCATGGCTTGATGATGGATCTATGATCCGGGTAATAGGAATTATAAGCCATCAATATTTACGGAAAAACTGATTATCCTTTCAATTGATTATGAAATTATTAACTCAATATCTTTGGCTTTGCTGGTTCATTAATAACCCCACTGACCTGGTTCCCCCTAAATCGTTTATGTGGAAAACAGTGGTGTTTTATCTTATTTCAGGATGTATTGTTGAGGGCTTGATTGCCGATCCTGCCGATGGTTCTCTGGAAGTTTTTATGAGAACAATCATGGCCTTTGGCTCCATCGCCACGTTATTGCTGATTATCAGAAAATGGCAGTATTTCAATCAATTATTCACGGCTATTTTCGTCTGCGAAAACTTTATTATGACCTTGGCTATTGCCGCCGAAGCACTGGATTTTATTATGGTGATGAACAAGGAAGAATACCGGGAAGAGATATCTATCAGTTTAGCCGTATTACTGGTCGGATGGTATTTAGCGATTGTCAGTTATATTCTGCGGCAGCTTTTCTCGTACAAAACGAGCGTCAGCGTTATTTTGGCATTTAGCTATTTTATTTTAACTTACGGCATTCCGATGTTAATTATGGATATATAAAATTGGAAGTATAAGGGTCGATAAGATATACGAATTTTGTCACAGGCGACCACTAATTCTCATCTTCATCCAGAGAGTAGTCGATCTCTGGTTTTTTAGATTCGTTTATTGCCAGTTGCCGCTCCAGATGCTGTTTTTCACGAGCCAGTAATTCAATTTCCCGGCGAAGATAAACATCGGACTCTTTTCTGTTTTTGTAGTTTTCCTTTTTCAGTGTCAGACGATGCTGTTCGCGACGTCTTTGATTTTCGGCCTCGGTTTCAAGTTCCAGTTGTTTTTGACGTTGTTCAATGGCTAGCTGCTGAGCATGGGTTTTATTTTTGGATTCTCTCCATCTGGCCTGCTGGTTTTCATATTTGGCAATATCGGCTTCCAGCTCTTTCGCCTTTAATTTGGCTTGGTGCGCCAATAATTCCATATGATTTGTTTGCTCGGCAACTCTTAAGCGGGCTTCATGTTTTTGCTGTTCCTGGAGCTCTGCTTCCAGCGTTATTTCTTTTAAGCTATTCTCATGCTTAACTTTTTCGGCATGGAGGCGCTTTTCAATTTCAAATTGTTCGAGCAGCTGTTTTTCTTTTTCCTCAAGTAAAAGCTTTCTATTTAAAGCCATTTGAGATTGTTTGAGCCGATCCAGTTCAGCATCGCGATTTAGCTGTTCAAGCTGCTTTTGTTTATGCTCAAGCTTTTGCTTTTCAATTTCCTGCTCTTGGCGGAATAATTCTTCTCTTTGGGCATCGTTAAATTCAAAGTTCTTTTTAAGGACGCATAAATAAACGCTTTCCTGAGCCAGTTGCACATCGGGAAATTCCTCAAATGACGGTTTTAACGAGCATAATGTTTGCGACTGGATATTTTGCAATATCAGCATTTCACTGGCAGCTAGAGAAATGTTCTTTTCAATATCGGTTAAGCCTTTTTGTACCCATGCGCCATCCGATAAATTAAGTAGCTCTTTATCGATTAAGTTGATAAGCAAATCTTCGTAGGCGGTTTTTATGTGCCCATTAATGTCAGCCAAAATATCCGTATTGTTGCGGGCATATTTCAATGTAGCCTGAAAGCGAATGTCCAGCATTACATCAATCGTACAAAAGCCGTCGTAAAGCTTGATTTGGTGATTAATGCACCAGTTTTCTACCGGTAGCGGATAAATAAGGTGATAAAAGCGTCTAACAAATCCCTCTGGGCGTAAAAACAACTTCCAATAAGGGCCTAACTTGGTAACGACTAGTTGGCGGTCTGCGTCAAAAATGGGATCCCATGTCTCTGAGACAGCGATATCGTCGTTGGCTAAGGTGCCTTCAATAAACCATTTATCGATTTCAGTTCGGGAGCTATGCGTCATTTGCTTGCCTGACAATGTTGGACTCGACTTTTAAACGGTTTATCTTATCGCCCATTTTTTCGGCGATTAACGGATAAAGATTAGGAGCGAACTCTACGGTTTTGTCATCGATTTTTCTTAAGAAACCGCGGCTTAATAATAAGCCTACGGCAAACATTCTTGACCAGTCGTTGTAACGTTTTGCCCGTTCTATTTCAGATTTTTCGATGGACATTTCAAGTTCGTCGTTTTTATTGATTCGGAACTCGGTAAACTGTCTTAAGCATTCGAAAACCAAGTCTTCTTCCTTGGCAGTCAATGGACCGGGAGCTGTGAATTCGAGACGATATGACAACAAAACGGTGAAAAAATCGGCCATTGCCGCGCAAACAAAGGCGAATAACGAGAAGTTCGAATCCGACCACATGGCGAATGAGGGCTGGACATCGGCGATAAATTGTTTGTAAGTCATCAATAACGGGGCTTCTGGTAAGGATTGGCCGATATTGCCGGATAGTAGGTTGATCTTTAGTTGTACATTCTGGAAGTTCTCCATCATCTCAGAATAGGCGCTTTCAATATTCGTTGCGACATCCAGTGCATTGATGCTGACTTGCAGTTTTTGAATATCCTTGTCCAATTCAGAAAAATCATGGTCGAATTTAGCCTGCTGCTCTTTTTTCTCCAGATAAATCTGGTTGTAATGCTTCCAGAAAGGGCCTTCGCCGACTTGCTTCTTGTAGCCTTCGGCAATTTGCGCATGGGTGCCAAAATAGGCCTGCTGTACATCGAGCGTTGCTTTTTCCAAGTCGGCGCGCTGCTGTTTTAAAACTTCGCCTTTAATGACTAAGACGCGGTCTACATAAGACTTTACATCGGTTCTGATTAGATTTAGACGATTAATGTGGATGTTGTCCTGTTGGGAAATCTCATAAAATTTGAAATATGAGAATGAAACCGAAGCGCTCATCGCAACCATTAGGGAACAGACGACGGAAAAATAGCGCATCCGGTTAGCACGCCAGTGAATACCGGCAATTTCCAGCGAGCTAATAACAATAATGGATTGAATCGCAATGGTAATAATCAATGCAATCCAGGAGGTGATGAAATGAGATAAGCCGTAGTAAGTGGTGAATCCTGTAGCGAGGCTCAACATTAATACAATAGGAATTGTCCATATTCTTAATAAGCCGACAAATAAAGTCTGGATGCTATTAATAAAATAACCTACGCCTGAAGCTCTTATTTTTGAGAATTCGGAATTTTTCATTTTAAGGTAACGGTGTTCAGGCTTATGGCGATGAGTTGAAAGGTTAACGGCAGTTTTTTTTATCTTACCTCATCTTGTAAGAATATCAGAATTGATTTTTCTCACTAAAAACAAGGATAAATATTTCGAGCGGCAATACCTTGTGGTTGCCCTGATGCTGCTGCGGCGACCTGAAAAGGCAGGCGCAAGGCCCGCCCTTATCAGCGACTTTTAATAGATGATTTTTTGATCCTTTAATGTGCTGTAAATATCATCAATTGCCAGCGTATCGCTATCAAAACCAATATCCGCCAAGCTAGCGCTGTAATTGACGCATAAACAAATTAATCCGGCATTTTTGATGGCGATTATTAACGATTCATCTTGAGTCTCTAAAACCGTTGAGGCATGACCGTTATCAAACAGTTTTCTCTCCAGTTGATAGGCGATTTCCTTGCCGGTTGATCCGGTTAAAGCAATTGCTGTGGCCTTTTGGCTAAAACGCGCGGCCCGTTCTTCAGGACTGACCGGTTGCAGGATTTCCTCGCCGGTACTGCCGGTAATCATGCCTGCGCCGACGGTGCCGTTGGTCAGCCGGTCTATAATAATGAATGAGCCGGTGCCTTTATGGCTTTGGTAAGCATCGAAAACTACCGGAGCGTTCACCGAAACCGTGCAGGAGCCGATCTCGTTCAAGCGCAATTCGGTCGCGTCATGGTGCTCCAGGGTATTGACGTCGATTCGGTGGTGAATCATCGCAATAGAACCGGACACACTGCGCGTCGCCAGTTTAATAACGTATTGCTTGCCCGGCGCCAGCGCATTTTCAGCCATCCAGACGATAGTGGCGTTAAACTTGTCCGAGACAGTTGCTGACGTTTGTTCGTTACCGATAATCGTATCGCCACGGCTGATATCGATCTCGTCTTCCAACGTTAAGGTGACAGCCATCGGCGAGAAAGCCTGTTCCAGCTCGCCGTCATAAGTCACGATGGCTTTGATTTTGCTGCTTTTGCCGGAGGGCAGGGCCGTAATCTTGTCGCCTTTTTTAAAAATGCCGGAAGCGACCGTGCCGCAAAAGCCGCGGAAATCAAGGTTGGGGCGGTTGACGTACTGAACCGGAAAACGGGCATCGCTGAAATTGCGGTCATTGGCGATTTCGATGCTGTTCAGCGCTTCCATCAGCGGCAGGCCGGTAAACCAGGGCATATGTGCGCTGGGATTGACCACGTTATCGCCGTCCAGTGCCGACATTGGGATAAAGGTGATGTCCTGTAGTGCCAGTGTTTGGGTAAAATCCAGATAGTCCTGTTTGATTTTATTAAAAGTGGCTTCGCTGTAATCGACCAGATCCATTTTATTGACCGCGACGATGATGTGATGAATACCCAGCAACGAGGCGATAAAGCTGTGCCGTTTGGTCTGGGTTTGCACGCCGTAACGGGCGTCGATCAGGATAATCGCCAAATCGCAGGTTGACGCACCGGTTGCCATGTTGCGGGTGTACTGTTCGTGTCCCGGGGTGTCGGCAATAATGAATTTACGCGTGGCGGTAGAAAAATAGCGATACGCCACGTCGATGGTGATGCCTTGTTCGCGTTCGGCTTGCAGGCCGTCCACCAGCAAGGCCAGATCGATCTTGCCTGCACCGGTGGTGCCTGATTTGACACTGTCGGCCTGAACGGCGGCCAGCTGATCTTCATAGATCATTTTGGAGTCGTGCAGCAGACGGCCTATCAGCGTGCTTTTGCCGTCGTCGACATTGCCGCAGGTTAAAAAGCGCAATAGTTCCTTGCGTTCATGTTGCGCTAAATACGCGTCTATATCGGTACTGATTAAATCGGATTGGTGGGACATGGGGTTTCCAAAAATAAAAATTAAATGAGTTAGGCGAAAGGCTCAGGGCAAAAGGCGAAAGCTAGGCTGACCGCGATTTGATTAAGGCGGACAGCATTTTTGAAATGTGTTCTGCTTCGTTTTTCCATGACATGCCTGTTTCTTTTGAAATGTAGCCAATTTCGATGCCTATGTAGATTTGGGTGCGTAATTCACCGGAGGAGCCTTTTGCGTAATAAAAGAATTTGTTGGAATCTTTATCGCTGCCCCTTTCAAAACCTTCTGCTATGTTGCTAGGTATAGACAAGCAAGAGCATGTTATCTGACCTTTAAATCCATAATCTTTACAAGTAGCCAAGCCTTTGTAAATATCAACACAAAGTCGTGATGAGCGTCGCCAAACATCCAGATTTTCAAACCGCGGCATCTTTTGCCCTTAGCCTTTCGTCTTTCGCCTGCTCTTAAAAATACCCTTCGCGCTTTTTCTGCTCCATGGAACCGGATTGGTCGTGGTCTATCAATCGACCCTGGCGTTCGGAGGTTGTGGTCAACAGCATTTCCTGAATGATTTCCGGCAGCGTCGTGGCGGTCGATTCAACAGCGCCGGTTAACGGGTAACAGCCCAAGGTACGGAAACGTACCATTTTCATTTCAATTTTTTCATCAGGGCCGATCGGCATGCGCTCATCGTCGACCATGATCAACATGCCGTCGCGGTTAACGACAGGACGTTCCTTGGCAAAATACAGAGGTACGATCGGAATGTTTTCCAAATGGATGTATTGCCAGATGTCCAGCTCGGTCCAGTTGGACAAAGGAAATACCCGGATGCTTTCGCCCTTGTCTATTTTACCGTTGTAGATGTTCCATAATTCAGGACGCTGGTTTTTGGGATCCCAGCGATGATTCTTGTCGCGGAACGAATACACCCGTTCCTTGGCGCGGGATTTTTCTTCGTCACGCCTTGCGCCGCCGAACGCCGCATCGAACTGGTATTTATCCAATGCCTGCTTGAGGCCGTCGGTTTTCATCACGTCGGTGTGTTTTTTACTGCCATGCGTAAAAGGCCCGATGCCTTGCTCTATGCCTTCCGGATTGATATGAATCAGCAACTCGAGCCCCAGTTTTTTGACCATCTGGTCGCGAAACTCAATCATTTCCTTGAACTTCCAAGTGGTATCCACATGCAGCAACGGGAAAGGCGGTTTGCCGGGATAAAAGGCTTTCATGGTCAAATGCAACATGACGGCAGAGTCTTTGCCGACAGAATACAACATCACCGGACGTTCAAATTCGGCTGCGACTTCGCGAATAATATGAATACTTTCAGCTTCCAGCTGTTTAAGGTGGGTCAGTTTATAATCAGTCATTAAAAGTCCGTCAGGTTTGGATATCACGCTATATTTATTGAATGCGCTCAATAAGAAGGCGGTTATTTTAATTTGAACGGGCTTTTAATGCCAGATTTGCTTGGGATTTATTGGCGGTTGAGCAGATTTTGAAACATATACTGAAACCTAAAAAAATCGAGACGGTTATTTGAATGGCTTGTTGCCGATAAATTAACAGAAGTGATTCTTTAATTAGCGGGGCTAAATTTTAGTTAATAGTATCTTGATGATATTATTCGTCGGCTAATGCGTACACAGAGAGGATACATGAGCAATTTTGATTTAAATGCCATTTCGATAAAGGATATCACCCAAACTACTTTGTTGACTTGTTTGCCGAATGAGACGATGCATGATGCAGCAGTCAAAATGGCAGAGCGAAACTGTAGCGCTATCTTGATTGCGGTGGACGATGAAATCATCGGTATCTGGACAGAAAGGGATGTTTTGAAACTCGACTTCTCATCGCCTGATGCGCGTTCCACGCCTGTTTCTGAGGGTATGAGCAGTCCTGTTATCTGCGTTAATGAAAATGTGAGTCTAGAGGAAGTATCGCTTAAGTTTAAAAAAGACGGTGTGCGCCATTATGTCGTAATTGATGATCATGGCAAACAGAAGGGCATCATTTCTCAAACCGATGTGATAAAAAAGCACAACTTCGAGTTTTTCCTGGTTTTAAAAACAGCCGGCAGTGTATTAAAACCCATTCCACCGATGATCAAATCAACGCAGAGCATGGCACAGGCCAGCAAGCTTATGCATTCTTCGCATTCGGATGCGATACGGGTTGAGTTCCCCGATGAATCGGTCGGCATCCTGACTGAACGGGATGTGGTCAAGGCGCTGGCTTCTCTAGTGCTGAATTCGAGTGTTGCGGATTATGCCAGCAGGGATCTGGTTACCGTTAATGAGCATGAAAGCCTCTATCAAGCCAAGAAAGTCATGCTTAGGAACGACTTTCGGCATCTTGGCGTGACTGACAATAAAAATAATTTACTTGGCATTATCAACCTGACTGACATCTTGGCCGGATTTCGCAGTACTTATGTTGAGGAGCTTAAAGAATCCCTGGCGCATAGGGATGCATTATTGAAAAGCTCCTTAAAGAACCTTGGCTTAGCAAAGAAAATTATTGATAACACTCAGGAAGGTGTTATCACTACCGATAAATATGTCGTCATTCAGACATGTAATGCCGGCTTTACCAGAATTACCGGTTACACGGAAGATGAAGTCATCGGTAAAACTCCCGCGATTATCAGTTCGGGACGGCATGATAAAAAGTTTTATTACGCGATGTGGGAAAAAATCAACAAATACGGTTTCTGGCAAGGTGAAATTTGGAACCGGCGCAAAAACGGCGAGGTTTACCCGGAACTGCTGACCATTACCGAAATCAGGGATGATGAAACTAACGAGATCAGCAATTATGCGGCTATTTTTAGCGACATTAGCCAGTTAAAAAGCGATGAAGAAGAAATCAAACGACTGGCTTTTTATGACCCTTTAACTGAATTGCCCAATCGGCGCTTATTAAACGATCGCTTGGTGCAGGAGTTGGCGATTACCGGGCGCTCAGGAAAGAATGGCGCACTTTTATTCATCGACCTTGATCATTTTAAAAATATTAATGAAACGTTGGGACACTCGGCCGGAGACAGAGTTCTGGTGGAAGTCGCATACCGATTAAAGCTCTGCGTCAGGGATTGCGATACGGTCGCCCGTATCAGTAGCGATGAATTTGTTGTTGTTTTGACTGAATTGAGCGAACAGATAGCACTGGCATGCAATGAAGCCCGGTATGTTGCGGAAAATCTGCAACAGACTATTTGCCAAGTTTATTCGGTAATGAGCCACAAACTCTATATTTCTTCCAGTATCGGCATTGCCATGTTTTCGGAGAACTCCAGCATTCCTGACGATTTGCTTAAACAGGGAAGTACGGCAATGTATCGGGCTAAAGAAAGCGGCCGTAATATGCTGCAATTTTTTCAGCACAGTATGCAGGAAGCTGTTATGGAAAGAATGCTGATTGAAAAAGAGTTGCGTCAGGCTCTGGATGAAAACCAGCTATCCTTGTGTTATCAGCCGCAGGTCGATTATCACGGCAATCTTGTCGGGGCGGAAGCCCTTATTCGCTGGAACCATCCCCAAAAGGGTTTTATTCCGCCCGATAAGTTTATTCCCATTGCGGAAGAGTGCGGATTGATTCAGGCGGTGGGCGCTTGGGTGCTTGAGCAGTCATTTATCCATCTTAGGCAGTGGGACAGACAGCAGGTGCATTTGCCGCATTTAGCGATCAATATCAGTCCAAGGCAGTTCTATCATGATGATTTTATGGATATACTTGCCAAACTTGTCAAACAATACCAGATAAGTCCGTCAAGAATCATGCTGGAATTTACCGAAGGCTTGTTGATGAATGATGTTGATGCGGCCATTGATAAAATCAAACAATTGAAAAAATTGGGTTATACCTTTTCAATAGATGATTTTGGCACCGGCTATTCATCATTGAGTTATCTGAAACATTTGCCGGTGGATCAGCTGAAAATTGATAAATCCTTTGTTGAGGATATAACTAAAAATGAAGACGATGCCGTATTTGTGGGTACCATTATTGCCATAGCCCAACACATGAATCTGGGTGTTGTTGCGGAAGGTGTTGAATCAAAAATGGAGTTGGAGTTTTTAAAACAAAATGGATGTTCTTGTTATCAGGGCTATTATTTTAGCAAGCCTTTGCCTGAAGATCAGTTTTTTGAGCAGTGGCTGAAAAAAACGAAACACTAATTTAATGGTATGTTAAATACACGACATTTTTTTAACTAGACGGTGAGTAAAAATGAAAATTGATTTTTGGAGTTCAGTAAACTTTGCGGGGTTGCTGCGGAAAACTTTCTGCGGTCTGCTTATGATGATGTTCCTGTTAACTTCAGGGTGCGCTACGGTCGGTCATGAGTTTCCTGCAGGTCAGGTATCTACCATCAATATAGGTGAAACCACCCAGAATGACATCTACACTACGTTTGGAGCTCCTTGGAGAACCGGCCTTGATAATGGCATGAAGACATGGACTTACGGTAACTATTATTACAGTTTATTTAGCGACGGCAGTACCGAAGATCTGGTTATTAAATTTGATAATCGCGGTGTGGTTGCGTCTTATGTATTCAATACTACCAAGCGCTCAAAATGAGCTATTCGGAATATTCAATAAAACGCAAGCAGATTGATTAATTCACCACGAACGACTGCAGGGATGCAGGAGGTAGAGCACCAACAGTAGGCGCTTTACGACTGCAAGGATGCAGGAGGTAGAGCATGCAGGAGCTATTGCCGAGGCGACGCATGGAGCGGTTGCCGAGGCGCGAAGCGCACGAAGAAATAAAACTTCGTGTGCTTCGTGCCTTCGTGGTGATGATTATATTGATTGGTTCATATCCAAAGCCAACGCCTCGGCAACTTTGATGCCATCCACAGCCGCAGAAAGAATCCCGCCTGCGTAGCCTGCACCTTCCCCGGCCGGATATAGGCCTTTGATATTCATGCTTTGATAATGCTCGTTGCGTTTGATTCGGATAGGCGAGGAGGTGCGGGTTTCTACACCCGTTAGCACAGCATCTTTCATTGCAAAGCCTTTTATTTTTTTATCGAAAGCAGGGATAGCTTCGCGTATTGCAGTTATCGCGTATTCAGGCAAAGCCGAGCTTAGATCGCATAAATGAACGCCCGGTGTATAGGAGGGCTGTACTGTCCCCAGTGCCGAAGAGGGGCGTTGAGCTAGGAAGTCGCCGACCAGTTGTCCCGGCGCTTCATAAGTTTCTCCCCCCAGTCTGAAGGCCCCCGCTTCCAGGCGGCGTTGAAAGTCAATACCTGCTAAAGGGTGGCCGGGATAATCGTCCGGCGTTATGCCGACGACGATGCCGCTGTTGGCGTTGCGCTCGTTGCGCGAGTATTGGCTCATGCCGTTGGTGACGACATGCCCCGCTTCTGAAGTGGCCGCAACCACGGTGCCGCCTGGGCACATGCAAAAACTGTACACGGAGCGTCCGTTGCTACAGTGATGTACCAGTTTGTAATCGGCGGCACCCAATAACGGATGACCGGCATTGCTGCCAAAACGGCAAGTGTCGATTAGCGATTGCGGATGTTCTATACGAAAGCCGATCGAAAAAGGTTTGGCTTCAATATAAACTCCTCGATCATAGAGCATTTTGAAAGTGTCGCGCGCGCTATGGCCGACAGCCAGCAGTACATGGTTGGTGCTAATGGTTTCGTCGTTGGCGAGTACCACGCCGCGCACTTGGCCGTTATCGATGTCGATGTCGTCAACCCGGCTTTCAAAACGGATTTCACCGCCTAATGACTCGATAGTCGCACGTAACTGTTCCACTACGGCTACCAGCCTGAACGTGCCGATATGTGGCTTACTGACATGGAGAATTTCAGGGGGCGCACCGGCTTTAACAAGTTCAGTAAGCACTTTGCGGCCGTAGTGGTTTGGATCCTTGATCTGGGTGTGCAGTTTACCGTCAGAAAAGGTACCTGCGCCGCCTTCGCCAAACTGCACATTGGACTCAGGGTTAAACAGCCTTTTGCGCCAAAGACCGAAGGTATCTTTGGTGCGTTCCCGCACGGCTTTTCCTCGTTCCAGAATGATCGGTCGAAAGCCCATTTGCGCCAGGATCAAGCCGGCAAACAGTCCGCAAGGCCCTGTGCCGATGACGACAGGCCGTAACGACGGATCCTTGGGCGCTCCAGTTACAAAACGATAAGTACTGTCCGGCGTTAAAGAGATGTATGGGTCGTCTGCCAAACGTTCCAGAATTGCCTGTTCGTTGGCAGTCTCAATATCAACCGTGTAAACCAGCATGATCGCATTGCGTTTTCGTGCATCAAAGCCTTGTCGGAATATTGTATAAGTAATGGGTTCGCTTGCGTTGATGCCAAGTCGATAAAGTATCGCGGTTTTGAGCTGCTTTTTAGAGTGATCGAGCGGCAGTTTAAGTTCAGTGATTCTTAGCATGTCAGGTGTTCGGATAAGTTGCAGAACTGATTGTTTTGCTGGTGGCAGTGTAATAGGATGTTTTTTATTTTACCTTAACGGTGTTTTTCTTGTTAGCTGTGCAGAATGTTTGTGCATTCGTGTTAAATGAGGGGTAATCTATGGCACTCGGAAAATTCCTGGCGGTAATTGGCGTTGTTTTGGTGGTTATCGGGCTCGCTGTTAATTATGCGCCCTGGTTGATTAACTGGTTTGGAAAATTGCCCGGTGATATACGTATTGAGGGTGAACGCCGGTTTGTGTTTATCCCGATTACTTCGATGTTGGTGGTCAGTGTCATATTAACGCTTATCGTTAACTTGTTTTTTCGTAAATAGTGAACTGGTTGGCATTATTTTTCACAATGTATTTGTGAGATACCTCTAGTTCTTGTAAAATAAATCAATTAAGTGCTGCAGTGCTCATAATAAGTATAAGTTGGAACAAGAATGGAAATATCACAAGAATTGTTACAAAAAAAGATTCTGATTGTAGACGATGCAGCCTCAATGCGGACATTAACCAAAGCTATTCTGCGAGAGGCCGGATTCACTCATGTTTTTGATGCTCCGGGTGGAGAGGAAGCATTACTTATGATGAGAAAGGTAAAGATTAACATCGTGGTATGTGACTGGAACATGCCGGGTATGAGTGGACTCGATCTGTATAAAGCTGTAAAAGACGATGCTAAATTAGAAACTCCACCTTGGATAATGCTGACGTCTTCATCTGAAGGAGACAAAGTAAAAGAAGCCATTATGGCAGGGATAACGTCTTATATTGTAAAACCCTTTAAGCCGGATAACTTGGTCAAACAAGTTGTAGGGAAGCTAGGCTAATCAGCTACAGCCGATTGTTAAAAACAAAAAAGCCCCATTCGCAACATTAGATTGCGAATGGGGCTTTTTTTATGCCTGAGTTGCCTCTGTGTCAGGCTTAACTGTCGGCATACGCCTTTTACCAATATTTTTCTTATCCCTGTGACGGATTTTGACTTTTTCGGCAGCAGCTTTTTTAGGTTCTATTTTCTTTTTGCCGCCCGTTGCCTTTCCGGACGCTTTAACTTTTTTAGGGCCTTTATATTTGCCTTCCAATTCTTTGATATTGCGGTGTTTGAATTTCTGTTTCAAAAAACGCTCAATGCCGGACATTAAATTCCATTCGGTATGTTTTACCAACGCAATCGTCAGACCCAGTTCATCGACTCGGCCCGTCCGGCCTATGCGATGGATATAATTGATGCCGTTTCTCGGCACATCGAAATTAATGACCAGGTTGATGCCCTTGATGTCCAGACCGCGAGCGGCAAGGTCGGTAGCAATCATGATGTTGACCGAACCTTCGCGGAATAACGCCATCATTCGGTTGCGATCTTTTTGATCCATTTCTCCATGCAGCACACCGACGCGAAGTTTTTGACCTCGAAGCGGTCCGCGAAGAGCGTCCGCCTGAATTCTGCTATTGGTAAAGACCAATGCCTTGTCATAGGTTTCATTTTGCAACAGCCAAGCCAATAATTTTTGTTTATGATCATTGTCATCGGCCAAAACAATTTGCTGTTCTATATTGCGGTGTCCATCGTGCAGTGTGTTCAGGGCCACGACTTCATGGTTTTTTAGCACCTTGTCAGCCATTTTGATGACGCCAAAATGCGTCAGAGTGGCGGAAAACAGCAGGGTTTGCCGTTGTGCGTTGCAGCTATTGGCGATGGACAGTACGTCTTCACTAAAACCCATATCCAGCATTCGGTCAGCTTCATCCAGTACCAGCACTTCCAGATTGCTAAAGTTCGGTATCTCTTGCTCCATCAGTTCCAGCACTCTGCCGGGGGTCGCAATAACAATGTGAGTGCCTCTGCGGAGCATATTTTGCTGTAGCCTAAAATCATCGCCTCCGGTAATCAGGCCTGTTGTCAGGTCGGTAAACTCAGTCAATTGTTGGCAATGCTTAAAAATCTGCTGAGCCAGTTCGCGGGTCGGCGTCAGGACCAATGCCCGTGTGCCGGATTGTTTGGAAGGCAAAGTGAGTAGATGATGCAATGTCGGTAGCAAGAATGCGGCGGTTTTGCCGCTCCCGGTTTCGGCGCTGACCAGCAGGTCTTTGTGCTCAAGAGCAAGGGGGATCGCCTTTTGTTGCACGGGGGTGGGTTGCTCGAAGCCCATTTGTTTAACTGCCGACAGTAGCTGTTCATCTAGCGATAGGTCTGAAAATGATGGTATTTTGTCTATTGGATTAAGATGCATGAATCTTTTAAGGAGGTTAAAGCGCAAGGTGATAAGAAAGCAATCTATTTATGTATTATAAGCTTTTTGTAATCAAGGTTATGATTAAATAACTATTCGTTGCAAATCGGTTTTTTAACTTTTAAGCTAGGTTAAAAATTAAGGATAACTCTCAAGCCGATATAGATTAGGAATAAATCATGATACCAATTAGAGATACAGCACCCTGCTATTCAAAGCCTCTAGTGACATGGGGGATAATGGCAATTTGTATTATTGTTTTTGTGTCGATGCAATTGATGCCCGACCAGTTAAGTTACCGGCTCATCAATCTTTACGGCATGGTGCCTATTCGTTATACAAATCCGTATTATGGTTTGCCTTTCGATGGCTACTTATCTTTCTTGACCAGTCTGTTTTTACATGGAAACTGGTTGCACCTTATTATGAACATGTGGTTCTTGTGGATATTTGGGGACAATGTAGAAGACAGGATGGGGCGCTTGCCTTTTCTATTTTTTTATTTAATCTGCGGTCTACTGGCTACTTTTTTACAGTGGTTTTTCGATCCGACCCTTACCATACCAGTTGTTGGGGCATCGGGCGCTATAGCCGGTGTATTGGCGGCTTATTTTTTTCTATATCCGCTTGAACGCGTTGTGGTATGGATTCCCATACTATTTTTACCGATAGTCGTTCATGTCCCGGCGGTTGCTTTTTTAGGTTTGTGGGTGTTGATTCAATTGCATAGTGCTACAACGGCAATGCTATTTGGAGGGGTTGCTGTGGATGTGGCTTGGTGGGCTCATTTAGGCGGCTTTATTGCCGGTTCCTTTTTATATCGACTGTTTCTTCGCAAAGAACCGGCCGAAAAAAATGAATTATTTTGATGGTGTTAAGGTATAATTCGCGGCTTCAAAACGTGGTGTTTTTGACAACACATTAGGGTCAGGGAGTTATTTCCTGACTAAACAGACTTCTTAAGTTCAATCAGGAAATTGAAAGTAATATGAAAAAAGTTAACGTTGCGTTAGTCAGGCTAATTCAGTTTGTAGTTTTTGTGGTGTCCGTATTCATGGTAATAGTCTATTTTGGCGCCATGGTTTTACTACCTTTGGATGCCGTTGTATTGCTGATAAAACTGATGGGAGTTGTAGGGCTTAACGGTTTTATTGCGGCCTTTATCGCTGTTCCGGCTGTTGGTTACTTAGGTTTAATGGTTTACAAAACACCAGGCCTGTGCAAAATGGTGGTTGATGCAGGTGTAGACTTGATCAAGACTAGTAAAATCAGAATTGAAGCATTTAATGAAATTGCCGACGCGGTAAAAGCTTAATTTTTTCGGAAGATCGGATTCAAAAAGGTGTGTCGGTTTCGACCCACCTTTTTTTATGTCTGTAACTTTCCCAAAATTAGCGCCGTTCCCGCAATGCCCAATAAAAAATCAGCGCCCCGAATGCAGCGGTTAAATGTTTTAGCGAGTGTCCGCTGAGCAAGCCAAAAATGTTATAAAGTTGGGCGTCGAGCAACTCCATGAGTTTCGATGCAGCATAAGCAGCGATCACGCCCCAAATATATTTGTCGTTATCCAATTTCGAGTCAAACAACCACAGAATCAGCGGTATCAGCAAAACCGGTAAAAACTGCACCAGCACGTAGGCGCGCAAATCACCGTGACCGTTCATTTCCGTCAGATGCCAGTAAAGCACTGAAGTAATGCCCAATATCAGCAACGGAACAAATAACTTCCATGCCAGACGAGTCGAAATATATTCCCCAACAATAGCGCTGAACAAGGCCATGAAGGCTATCGTCATAGGCAGGCGATCCCAAACCAGGGTTTGATTGTCAGGTTGATAGTGGTAATACGCAGAACCGAAGCCGGTTAACAACACTCCGACAAAAAACGTCAAATATATCGTTTGTAATTCGGCCAATCCGCCGGTTGCTTTATGTAACGCGACCAGCCTGATTCCCATGATGCCGACAATGACAAACGGTAAATTGGACAGTACATTGTAAAAATTGGTTGTGTTGAGGATGCGACGCTGGTCGGCGAAGTTATGGTAAGCCGGATCTTGGGCAATAGGGTCGATGCTAATAATCACGATAATGGCGATAACAACTATCGCCAACATAATTTTCAGACGGTTATCGGTAGGCATAAGTGATAAATAGATTGTAATAACAAGGGACAGATAATAATTGCTCTTGTATGATTAGGATACTCTTGTTATCTCGTGGAAATATTGTCATGCCTATATTGCTCGCATTAATCGGTTTTATCGTTGTCGTTGCGTTGTTTTTTATCAGCATTTACAACCGGCTCGTCAACTTGCGCAACGGCGTTAAAAATGCCTTCTCCCAGATAGATGTTCAATTGACCCGGCGCTACGACTTGATACCTAATCTGGTTGAAGCCGTTAAAGGCTATATGAAACATGAACGGGAAACGCTGGATGCTGTAATTAGTGCAAGGAATGCAGCGGTAACCGGGCTTAAGGCCGCCGGGGCAAATCCTTCCGATCCTGAAGCAATCCGGCAGTTGGCAAGCGCTGAGGCTGCGCTTCAGGGCAGTCTGGGTAAAATGTTTGCGTTGGCCGAAGCTTATCCCGATCTCAAAGCCAACCAGAATATGATGCAGTTTCAGGAAGAGTTGGCATCTACCGAAAACAAAGTTGCTTTTGCGCGTCAGGCGTTTAACGACGCGGTCATGACTTATAACAATGGCCGGGAAAACTTCCCCAATAACATTCTGGCCGGCATGTTTAATTTTAATCCTGCCGAACATCTGGAAATAGAAGCGCCGGAAAAACGCCAGACACCGAAAGTTTCTTTTACTTAAAACTTGGTTGAAGCAGATGAATTTCTTTCAAAGCCAAGACGATGCCCGCCGCAAGACCCGCTCCCTGATTTTGATGTTCATACTGGCTGTGATTGCGATCGTCGTAGCAGTCAATCTGGTGATAACGGCGCTGATCATTAATATCGGTGATGAATCGGGAGTTGCGACGCTTCCCGATTTTAACTGGCTGATGAATAATCTGCCGTTAGTGTCGGGTATTTCATTGAGTACTATCGGCTTTATCAGCCTGTCCAGTCTTTACAAGATTGCGTCGTTGAGTTCGGGTGGCGGAAAGGTTGCCCGCAGCCTTGGAGGAACGCTGATTACCGCAGAGAGCGCAGATCCGCTACGCCGCCGTTTGTATAATGTCGTTGAAGAAATGGCGATTGCTTCCGGCATTCCGATGCCGGAAGTTTACGTACTGGAACAGGAGCCGGGCATTAATGCCTTTGCTGCGGGATTTACCACCGGCGATGCGGCAGTAACCGTTACTCGCGGTATGCTGGAAACCCTTTCCAGGGACGAATTACAAGGCGTAGTCGGTCATGAATTCAGCCATATCCTCAACGGCGATATGCGCTTGAGCACGCGGTTGATGGGGCTTTTGTTTGGTATCCTGGTCATCGGCCTGATCGGTAGAGCGGTGTTAAACAGCGCCCGTTACGGCACTATGCGTTCCGACAATTCCCGTCGTGACAATACCGCCGCTATTTATCTGGTCGGTTTAGGGCTGTTTTTGATCGGCTATATCGGTGTTTTTTTCGGCCAGCTGATTAAAGCAGCAGTATCCCGGCAACGTGAATTTCTGGCCGATGCCTCAGCCGTACAATTTACCCGCCAGACCCAAGGCCTTGCGGGCGCGTTAAAAAAAATAGCTGCCGTTCAGCAAGGTTCCGAACTACAGACAGTTGACACCGAAGAAGTCAGCCACATGCTGTTCGCCACCGGCACATCATTCGTTTCACTGTTGGCGACGCATCCGCCCCTGATTCAACGTATCAGAGCATTGGAGCCTAATTTTGACGAGTCTGAAATAGACCGGCTTGCTGAATTAATGCAAGGGCAAATGCAGAGCGGCTCAGAAGCCATTGAGGAAAGTTCGGCAACAGCCGGTTTTGCGCCGCAACACTTTGCCGTAACGCCGAATACGGTGACCGAAACGGTAGGCATGCCCGATGAAGGACATATACAGTTAACTTCAATCCTGCGCCAGTCGATACCGGAAAATCTTTATCGCGCCGCCCATTCCGACACTGATGCTTTGCCGTTAGCGCTTGCGTTGTTGCTCGATGCAAACGAGGCCGTGCGTCGAACGCAATTAGATATGATTGCCGAACAATTAGGCGGGACGACGGTGATGGCCGCCGAAACATTGCAACTGGAAATACAAAAACTGGAAAAAGCGTTTCGCTTGCCTTTATTACAAATTGCCTTCCCCTTGATTAAAAAACGGCCACAGGAGCAGCTTGAGCGCATAGCCCAATTGATACAACGATTGATCGAAGCCGATGGCGTTATCGATATGTTTGAGTTCGCCTTATCCTGCGTTTTAACAACTCATTTAAATGATGCCGCTCATCCGCAACGCCGACATGGGACTCTTCGTTTGACACAACTGCCGGAAGCTATCGGTATACTGTTTTCTGTAACGGCAAAACAAGGCCATACTGAAGCCGGCGCAGCTTATCAAAAAGGCATGGAATGCTTGGGGCGTCATGAACAGCGTATAAAAATGCTGATAGATACCGGGCAGTGGCCTGACTATGCGCCGCCCCAGGATTGGATGTCTGCCACGGATGCCGCGTTGAATCAGCTGGACGACCTACAGATGCTGGACAAGCAAGCCCTGGTTTCCGCATTGGTGTTGACAATATCGCATGACGGTAAAGTCAGCTCTGACGAAGCGGAACTGCTAAGAGCAATATGCGCAACCCTGCATTGTCCGTTACCGCCGTTTGTTTTCGATGTTGGACAATAGCTTCAGGTTACTTGTGATATATTCTCAATAAAACTATACGGGGTGTCTAACAGGTCAGTTAGACAAAAATCATAAACAATTCATTTTAAGGCGGTGAAAAGACATGTCAGCAATAATTTATATTTTAACTGTTATCTTTGTAGTTTATGTTGTCTATACCGTAGTGACCGATAAGGAAAAAAGTTAATGATTGAGGGATGTAATTTTCTTCGCCTCTACCAGTTGCATTGAGAGACGGACTATTGCGTCGATTACATGAATTCCCGCTTCGCGGCGGCAAGGTTGGAGCCCGCAAGCCACCCACACACAATCCACGAGCTAAATGATCTATCGACTTTTAGCGGACTCCGTTCTTATTCTCCATCTTCTGTTTATCGGTTTCGTTATTTTTGGCGGTCTGCTCGCGCTACGCTTTCCCTGGATTGCGCTTGCCCACATACCGGCTGCCTGCTGGGGAGCATTCATTGAGTTGACAGCAGGCCTGTGTCCATTGACGACGATAGAAGTTGGGCTTCGCCGAATAGCCGGTGATGCCGGTTACTCGGGTAGCTTTATTGAACATTACCTCCTGCCCATCATCTATCCCTACGGACTCACAAGAGACATTCAATTCGGACTGGCGGGCTTTGTGATACTGATCAACATTACGATATACGGGGTACTTGTTTATCGATTGTGGCGTTCCCGGTTTAAAACATAGTTGGGGAAGCGGTGACAGCATGTAAGGCAGGCTGCGGTATTCTACTTAATTGTTACAAATTGATATTACCTGTCGATCTCAACATATGCTCGGTCAATTGTTTGCCTGCTTCGATAAAAGGATGAATGACAAAAGTAGCTCCTAATCGATAAAGTTCGCTTTCCTCATGGCTGTGAAAACAAATCGTACCGATGGAGCCGGCGAATTGCAGGTTTTTCAATTGCTTGATTGATGAGGATCTTGCTTCGAATGCCGGCATGGTAAGGACAATCCCTTTAATTTTTTCTAAAGGCAATTTCTCCCAAAGTGCGGAATCTTCGGCATCGCCGTAAAATACCCGCCGTCCATCAGCCAATAAATTTTGCAGCACGGTAGGATCCGCATCCAAACCCAAAACACGCGTATCTTGTTGATTAAAAGCGAGGTACGCAGAAATGCCGGTGCGCCCCATGCCGACCACCAGCCATTCCGCCCCCCCGATACTACTGGGGAGTCTGTCCGGGTGCTCGACCTTCCGTTCAAAGCGAACTAATGTCGTTTCCAAAAAGGAAAACAAATGGTGAGAAAATCGATTTAATGGCGCAGCAACAGCCAAGGAAAGCGCCACCGACAGACCGATTATAGATTCCCAAACGGGTGGAAGCAGATTCGCTTCGACGACGACATTGGAGGTAATCAATGCAAATTCGCTGTAGGTCATCAATGCCAGCGAAGAAACAAAAGCTGTGCGGGCACGTAACCCGACCAGTAAAAACAACGCAAAGAAAAGTACGCCTTGCAATGGCAATAGGGATATTAGCGTGAGTGCCTGTAATATTTCGTCATAGCCCGGCAAATCGGCTAAACCGATCTGAAGGAAAAATGCGACTAAAAAGGCTTCTTTTAATCCCCATAGTTTATTGGCAAGCTCATCTATGTTGATGTGTCCAGCCAACATAACCCCCATTAGCAACGCGCCAATGTCGCTGGAAATTCCGACGTTTTCCGCCAACATCCCCCCAGCCATCGCCAACGTTACGCCCATTAACAATTTCAATTCATTGTCCCGGCTGGCATTAAGCAACCGATATGCCAAAGGACGAAGAAAAGGCAGCAGCAATAGACAAAGCGCCCAAGGCGAGGGTTGTTTGTTGTTGGCGACAGCCAGCAGGCCGATGGCAACAATATCTTGTAAAATCAAAATGCTTAAAACATCCCGGCCATACAAAGTGGACAGTTCGCCGCTATCCTCCAATACTTTGATCGCGAGAACTGTACTGGAGAAAGCCAGGCTCACTCCTATCACAAGGCCGCCGGTAATCTGTCCATGAACGCTGAAGAAAACCAGCGCAGAAACTGAAGTTACGATGATTAAGTGTAAGCAGCCGACGCTAAGTACTTCGCGGCGCAACAGCGAGGAAGGTTTTAATTTCAGGCCGACTGTAAACAATAGCAATTCAATCCCGATATCCGCTAAATGGTTTAGTGTTTCGTTGGCTTCAACGCCGACAGCATTCAAAATATACCCTGCCATCAAGTAGCCTACTAATGGGGGTAAATATAATCGACTGCTTATCAAACCGGTTAGATAAGCGGTACCAACCCAGAGTAATTCCATAATAAAGCCTGTTCCGATAAGTACGATTACTAATTATGATAGCGCGATTTTTACAATAGAATATCTTTGAAAGTAATTGGACAAAGTGCGACGTAATTCGGAGATAAGGAGGCGTGGCACGAATGTTCAGGATGCCGCCTTACTCGGCAACACTTCTACCTTAATCAAGCAGAGGATATGACTATGCCTATTAGTGAATTTTGCAATCGTGACGTAGTGTTCGCGACCAGAGAAATGAGTCTACCGGAAGCGGCGCAACTGATGCGCGAGTATCATGTCGGCGATCTGGTAGTTGTCGATGAGCTTGACGGAAAGCGGATGCCGGTTGGCATTGTTACAGACCGCGATATAGTCGTCGAAATTATTGCCCAATCCTTGGATCTCACTGAGTTTAGCGTGGGTGACATCATGGGGCCGCAACTGGTCAGCGTACAGGAAAAAGAAGGTGTGTTTGAAACGATTCGATTGATGCGCTCCAAGGGCATTCGTCGTATCCCGGTGGTTAATCAGGAAAAAGGACTGGTAGGTATTGTGACGGCAGACGATATGCTGGATATTCTGGCCGAAGAGATAACAGAGCTGGCTAAGGTCGCTCCGCGTGAGCAGGAGCATGAGGCTAAAATAAGAGCTCATTAACCGCTCTATGTAACATAATGTAGGGACACGAGAGTGATGAAATTGCGGATATTAAAAAAGACCTTCATCGTTTTAGGCGATGAAGGTTAACCCCTATAGCGCTATGTTTAGTTGGTATCGACTGCGTATGAATACTCAGTTTTCGGTGTTTTTAGAATTAGCCTTAAAACCGTAAATCGTATAAACAATGATGATGATTAAATACACGCTGAGTGAAGTTATAAATTCATTAGGTTTCTCGGTTAAAGCTTGAGGAATCGTATGGCTGTTGACGATATCGGTAGCTAATGGAGTATCCGGTGAATTTTCCTGATTCAGCGCTATTTGCTCAGTTGCAATAATCTTCGGTTCTTTCTGAACTTCAACAGCGAAGGCATTAAACGACATAGTTAATATGGCCATGGCCAAGTAAATTAATATAGTTTTGATGTTCATTGTTGCGCGTCCTCCAAGGAAAGAAAGTTGCTCGAAAAAAAGTAGCGATACGAAACTATTATTGATCTATTTCACTAGGCTGACAAGTTCTTTATTCTAAAAAATTACTTAGCCACGGATTTGCACGGATGAACGCGGATCCTCTAAGGTTAGAGATTACTTTCTTAACCAGATGCTCACTAGGCCGGGGTAAGATCATATCTGTTTTTTGAAATCTTCCGGCTGCATCATCACTCTAAACCAGCCGTTAAAATTAAGTTCTTATTGTTTTTGGCACTATCCAATTGCTGGACAGGACTCCTCGGATGAATGTCGGCATAGTTTGAGGGCTAGGCATAGGCTTACAAAAAGTTCAGCCTTGGCTGACATACAGCGGTAGTTTATTAAGTCATAATCAGACTGTGTTTAACCCGTTTAATGATGAGCTTCTTTGTTGGTCATGGGGTTTAGGAAGATATGGTCGGCAACGCTAATAAAGAGGTAAGTATGAAAGAAATCGTGGTATGGCGTTTATTGTTGAGGCTTCTTTGGGATTGCTCACGCGAATCCGTATATGAACTCCTCTTACAACTTGTTCATACGCGTGTAAGCATAGGGCGAAGCTTGGCACGGTTGGGGACGATTAGTGTTGCTCGCGGCGGGAACGGCTTAATAGACACCAACTCAACATACAGTGTCCGAAAAATCTTGATCGCTACAAGCCTAACCTTCCTAATCTTATATTTCATATCAGGATTAATCACCGCCTATGCCGTGATAGTTGGTTTTAGTCATGCGTAAACAATTAATATTGTTGTTTTTCTTAATTTTATTTTCTTCTATTGTTTTATCTGATAACTATTACCCTACTCGTACCTATCGTGATGGTGGTATCTACTGGCCTACGGCTGCTCAGTCGTGTCAAAATGAGGCAACGCGTATGCATTGGATTTATACCTCGTTTGAGGAAAGTGCTGGTACGTATCGGTGTCAATCAGGCACGTCGGGTTCTACATGGGGTTTCTGGTGGCCTATCACCTTCAGTTGTCCTTATGGTGGATCTTTGGCTTTTTCTGGTGGTGTATATTTTTGTCAAAATGCCTCCGCATGCCCAACCGGCCACGCTAGAGACGCCATAACCGGCGCTTGTGGATTACCGCCCAAAAGCAATGGTGATGGCGGTAATGATTGCCCTAAAGGCAACACCATCAACTTCGGCAACCCCATCAACGCCGGCACCGGCAACAAATGGCAGCACGAGATCGACCTTTCGGCCAGCGCCTTCGGCCTGGGTTTCGACCGCTATTACAACGCCAGCACCAGCACCACCGCCAATGCTTCCAACCTAGGCGCAGGCTGGAGCCATGCCTATACCCGGTCCAGCACAATTCAAGCGTCCGGCACCTGAGTAACGATCCGCCGAAACGACGGTAAGGAATATAATTTTCAGTTAAGCGCAGGCGCTTGGGTTACCGATGCCGACGTGCCGGATCGTCTCGAGGAGCTTAAAAATAGTGCCAACGTCCGTATTGGCTGGCGCTACACGACCGCCAACAAATCGGTTGAAACCTACACGGCCTCCGGCAAGCTGACTGCCATTGCCGACCGAACCGGTCTGACGCAAACGATGACCTACAGCGACGCCTCGACCCCCGTTACCGTCGCACCTGCCGCTGGCCTACTGATCCGCGTCATCGACAGCTTCGGGCATCAGTTGAACTTCACTTACGACAGTAATCGCCGCATCAGCACGCTGACCGACCCGGCCGGCGGCGTCTACCGCTATGCTTACGATGCCAACAACAACCTCGCATCCGTCACTTATCCCGACGGCGCCAGCAAAACCTACCATTACGAAAACACCGCTTTCCCTCATGCCTTGACCGGCATTACCGATGAAAACAACAACCGTTTTGCGACTTACACCTACGACGCTCAAGGCCGTGGCCTATCGACCGAACACGCAGGCGGCGCTGAACGGGTTAGCCTCGTTTATAACGCCGACGGCAGTACCACCGTCACCGATGCGCTGAACACCGCGCGCACTTATCAGTTCCAGACCATCCTCGGCGTGGTCAAAAGCAAAGGCCAATCCCAGCCCGGCGGCTCAGGCTGCGGCGCCTCGGCATCGGCGCTGGCCTATGACGCCAACGGCAACGTGTCTAGCCGCACCGACTTCAACGGCAACCGCACCAACTACAGCTACGACCTGACCCGCAATCTCGAGACCAGCCGCACCGAAGGCTTGACCGCGAGCGGAGCTTCCACCCCGGCTACCCGCACCATCACCACCTTATGGCACCCGAATTTCCGCCTGCCGGTGCAGATCACCAACGGCAACCAGCAAACCACCTACAGCTACAACAGCCAAGGCGACCTGACCGACAAGACCGTCAAAGACCTGGCTGCCAACACCACGCGAACCTGGCAGACCACGTACACCTATTCCAGCGTCCCCGGCGTCCTGCTGCAAAAAGTCGAAGACGGCCCGCGCACCGACGTGTCCGATGTCACCACCTACGACTATTATCCGGCCGATGCCGTTTGCCAAGGCGGACACCTCGGCTGCCGGGGCCAGCTCAAACAGCTCACCGACGCCTTGGGCCATAGCACCCAGCTGACCCGCTACAACGCCCACGGCCAAGTCGAACAACTGACCGACCCCAACGGCCTCGTCACCACCCTGACTTACGACCTGCGCCAGAAGCTCACCTCCTCCGATGCCGGCGGTGAAACCACCGCCTACAGTTACGATCCCGCAGGCCAACTGACCCGCGTCACCCGTCCCGATGGCGCTTATCTGGCGTACAGCTACGATGCCGCTCATCGCCTGATCAGAACCCAGGACGACCAAGGCAACACCCTGAGCTACACCCTCGACGCGATGGGCAACCGGATCAAAGAAGAGGCGCACGATCCCGGCGGCCAACTCGCGCGCAGCGAAAGCCGAGTCTACGACGCGCTGTCGCGTCTGCAAAACCTGATCTTGCCGCAATAAGGACGCCGCCATGAAATCGACTATAAAAACAGCTTTCGTGCCGGTTGCCTTGCTACTGGCGCTCTTAACTACGACCAGCTTCGCCCAGGCGGATGACAAAAAGGAGGCGGCAAAAAAGACCGCCAAAACGTCCGAACTCAGCATAACCAAAGCCGGAACAGGGCAGGCCAGCATTACCAGTTCACCGTCCGGCATCGACTGCGGCGACACCTGCCGCGCCGAGTTCAACCTAAAAACCCCTGTCACCCTGACTGCGACCGCCGCATCCGGCTCGACCTTCAAACGCTGGGGAGGGGCCTGCAAAGGCACAACCCCCACCTGCACCGTCACCCTGAAAGAAGCGCAACATGTCACCGCGATCAGCGAACGGCTGCCGATCACCCTGAATGTGACCAAAACCGGCACCGGAACCGGCACTGTTACCAGCTCGCCTGCCGGCATCGACTGCGGCATCACCTGTAGCACCACCTACTCGCCGGATTTTGCCGCGCATCAAGAAGAGGCTGAAAGAGGTAGCGATCATCAGGATGATGAACATGGCAAACCGGCTGCTTTAGTCACCCTGACCGCCACACCGGTCACCGGATCGACCTTCGAAGGCTGGACAGGCGCATGCACCGGCACCGCAACCACCTGCACCGTCACGATGGATCAGACCCAGAACGTCAGCGCCAATTTTGCGCTAATGCAGATGACCCTGAATATTGCCAAAACCGGCACCGGAACCGGAGGAACGATCACCAGCCTGCCTGCCGGAATCGACTGCGGCCCGACCTGTAGCGGCATCTACGACTGGAGCACTCAAGTCACCCTGACCGCCATACCGGCAACCGGTTCGACGTTTAACGGGTGGTCAGGTGCTTGTACCGGTACAACAACGACCTGTACCGTTACGATGGATCAAACCCAGAACGTCACGGTCGCTTTTGCACCTATGCAGATGACCTTGACTGCTGCTAAAACCGGCACCGGAACCGGAGGAACGATCACCAGTTTGCAAACCGGCATTGATTGCGGAACAACCTGTAGCGCCATTTACGATTGGGGCACCCCAGTTACCCTGGCAGTAACACCGGCGACCGGCTCGGTTTTTAAGGGCTGGTCCGGCGCCTGCACCGGTACAGATACCACTTGCACCGTGACCCTGGAGCAAACCCAAAATGTCACTGCCGACTTTGCACCAATGCAAATGGCCTTGACTGCCGCCAAGACCGGCGCCGGTACCGGAACCCTCACCAGCCAGCCGACAGGCATCGACTGCGGCGCCACCTGTAGCGCCAACTACGACTGGAACACTCCCGTCACTTTGACCGCCACGCCGGCCACCGACGCCACTTTCGAAGGCTGGTCCGGCGCTTGCACCGGTACCGTAGCGACCTGCACCATCACAATGGGTCAAGTCCAAGCCGTCAGTGCCGACTTTGCCCCAGCATTCAAACCCCTCAGCCTTTCCAAAGCCGGATCAGGCACCGGAACGATCACCAGCTCGCCAGCCGGAATTGACTGTGGAGCAACCTGTAGCGCCACTTTCGCAACCAACACTTCAGTCACCCTGACCGCGACACCGGGTACCGGCTCGACCTTCGGCAGTTGGTTCGGCGCCTGTACCGGTAGCGCCACCACCTGCACCGTTACCCTGAGTAAAGCAAGCTCAGTCAATGCCACTTTCTCGGCCCCCGCGGTTACTACCTACCAATACGACGCCAACGGCAACCTGACCCAAATCACCGACCCCTTGGGCCGCATTCGGAAATACCAGTTTGATGCACTGAACCAACCGGTTCGCCAGCTCGAACCGCACCCCAGCATCATCGGCAGCACCCTGGGCCAGATCGACACCGCCTACGACAGCCAGGGACACATCACGGAGATCACCGATCCCCGGAACCTGACCACAACCTATAAAACAGACAGCCTCGGCAACCTGAGCCAACAAACTAGCCCCGACACCGGCATCACCACCGCCGACCACGACCCCGTCGGCAACCTCCTTACCCGCACCGATGCCCGCGGCAAGACCGCCACTTACAGTTACGACAGCCTCAACCGCATCAGCCAAGTTGCCTACGACGACCAGACCGTCACCTACACCTGGGACAACTGCGCCAACGGCATCAACCGCCTGTGCAGTCTCAGCAACAACGCCAGCAGCATCAGCTACAGTTACGACAGCCACGGCCGCCTCACCAACAAGACGCAAAGCCAAAGCGCAGCTGCAACTCCGCTGACCGTCAGCCATACGTATAATACGGCAGGGCAACGCACCAGCAGCCTCAGCCCCGGCGGCCAGACCACAGAATACCAATGGACCGGCAACCGCATCACCGCCATCACCCGCAACGGCCAGCCCGTCATCAGCCAAATTACTTACGACCCCGACGGCCAAGTCAACGGCTGGGTCTGGGGCAACAACCAACAGCACGAACGCTTCCACGACCTCGCAGGACGCCCCGTGATCGTCAGCCTGGACTTCGATGCCCAAAGCCAACTGCCGAACAGCCGCTACTACGGCTACGACGCTGCCGGACGGCAGACCAGCGCGATCAACGACTTGGCCCCCAGCCAAAACCAACAGCACAGCTACGACCAACTCGACCGCCTGACCTCCAGCCAGCGCGGCGAAGCGCAAACCAGCCGCACCGACTACAGTTACGACCTCAGCGGCAACCGCACTGAAAAAATAACCGACACCACCACCCTGCACAGCTACAGCACCGACCCGAACAGCAACCGCCTGCACAGCCAGGGCGGCGCGCAAACCGTCAACTACAGCTACGATCCGGCCGGCAACCTGACCGGCGACGGCAGTTTCAATCACAGCTACAGCGCCGCCGGACGGCGCACCGCCAGCATTCATATCACAACCGGGCAAACCACCCACTACGGCTACAACGCCCTCGGCCAACGCATCAGTAAAACCCACACCGGCAACACCAGCCAGTACTTCTACGACGAACAAGGCCACCTGACCGGCGAATACGACGGCACAGGTCGTTTGATCCAGGAAATCGTCTGGCTGGGCGACTTGCCAATAGCTGTATTCAGACCCGCAGCCTCCGCAAACAGCACAACCGCAACTATCGATCTCTACTACATCCATGCCGACCACCTGGGCACGCCGAGAGCCATCACCCGGTCCGGCGACAACAAGGCCGTTTGGACTTGGGAGTCCGAAGCGTTCGGCAACAGTTTGCCGGATCAGAATCCTTCTGGGCTGGGAACGTTCGTGTTCAACCTACGCTTTCCGGGGCAGTATTACGATCAGGAAACTGGGTTGTTTTATAATGTCTTCAGGGATTATGATCCTACTAAAGGTAAGTATGTCGAGAGTGATCCGATTGGCTTAAAAGGTGGGATTAATACTTATGGATATGTCGGAGGGAATCCGGTAAATTTCGTTGATCCGTTGGGGTTGGCGCCGGGTGATCCATTCCCAACTATGGATGCAGCGGCTCTAGATGCCCTTGATTATGTTTATAATCAGCACCCCACAAACCCTAATGAATATGCTGGTACTGTTTATCAAGGCGATGATGGAAAGTATTACAGTACCGATCCACTTCAAGGGGGGAATCATAGCTCAACACCAAGTTATCCTAAGTTCCCTATTCAACCAATTGCTAGGTATCATACCCACGGACAATGTACAAAGACCTATGCCGAGGACGATTTTTCTGATGGATACCGCCAAGATAAATGGGTGGCTGACCTTTGGCAGACCCCGAGTTACTTGGGTACTCCTGGTGGATATAGAAAACGTTATAATCCAGACCCAAACAGAAAAGGCAATGGTCCAGTAACAAATCTTCGTGATGGTTGTAGCTGTCCCGGAGAGGGAAGTAAATAACTTAGAAGCGGAATTAAGGCTATGAAATACATGAAATTTACGCGAATTTTAATATCAATATTTTTAGCCAATTCGCTGTATATTAGACAATCAATTGGTGACGAGCTTCAGAAGCCTCAAGCAATGATTGATTATATTAAGTCATTGGATAAGCCAATCGAGTTGCGCGGAGACTTTTTAAAAGCTGCAATGATTGCTTACAATGAGGATTTTTCAAAACTTATAGAGCAATATAAACGGCAATCATCAATAGACAAAAACGCTGAGGAAAACACTCCTCACTTAGCTTTTTTATCTAAACTGGAAAACTATGATGTATTAATTGAACTAAGAGGGAAAGATTACTCTATAAGTTTTGGCCCGACGGTTCGAGGTGATGCGTTAGAAGTTTTTGGTGGTGGTGCTCAGTATTTGATTGATGGCAAGACATTTAAAATCAAAGAAAAGAAATATAGTAAATAATAGGGTGAATTAAGAAGAGGGAGGCAGTATTCATTACCTTTTTTGCTGTTATTCGATTTCGTCAATCTCATTTCAGCAGAGGTCGCCACCTTTTTTCAAATTCGCTATACACCAGATTTATTTATATCTCTAAAATATTCTGTTACGCCGAAATTAAAGGAGAGTGTAAAGAATTATTGATGTTGCCGGTTGTTCATCTGTGAACATCGGTGTTCATCCGTGGCTCAACTGCTTCCAGCCCATCTTAAAGATTCTCCGCATTTAACAGTATGACTTCAATCTCTTCGGTGATTTCTTCCTGGCGGTAAATTTGAGCAAAAAGGGGGCAGGTTACTTTATTGCTTTACGGAAAAACACAGAAAAGTAACCTGACCCTGATGTATCCCCACGAATTATCCTTCCTCCAATTTTTCAAAATAGCCGACTAAGAGTGCCTGGGCCAGCTCTAAATAATCATCCGACAGTTCAAACGCAACATAGCGGCAGGCGATTTTGCCGAGAAAAATAACCGAATACGGCGAATGTTTTGAGCCGCTATTGACCTTGATCTGCCGTTCGGTGGCGGAACCCTTTAGGCTGAGGCCCACCAGCCAAAGGGCAAAGACGATCAGTGCCGCAATCAGTAACAGATTCGCTCTGCGCTCGGCTTGAATCCGGCTGTCATTGGCTAAATCCAGTCCATAATGCGTGCTCTTGGTGTCGCGGAAGCCTTCATCGATTTGCATCCGGGTTCGATAATAGTTCACCACACGAACCGCCGAGTAGGCCTTGAGTGAGGGTGAGACAACCAGCAACCACGGCTCTTTTTCGCGTTTAGCTTGTTTGAGGCTCTGCTTGGATTTTGCCGGCCGTTTCTGAACCGTCAGCTGTTTACGGCCTTGGGCGGGACGGTAAAAAATCACCAACTGTCCTGTCAAGGGATTGCTGCGTACCCAATTTGCCAAGCCTAGTAGTTTAGCTTTGCGGGTCGCTTTAGCATAGAGCGATTTTGCCGATTGCCAGTCATCCGGATGATCGGCAAAGGCGATGAAATCCCGGTTACGTATCCGTCCCAACCAATGCCAATTCAAGCGTTCCACCTCGCGAAAGAACGGGGTGCGAAACCCGGAGTCAGCGACGATGATAGGCTTGACGTGCGCCGGGAGCACCTG
This sequence comes from Methylobacter sp., assembly GCA_036561025.1. Lineage (GTDB taxonomy): Bacteria > Pseudomonadota > Gammaproteobacteria > Methylococcales > Methylomonadaceae > Methylobacter_A. The sequence goes on from DATBQB010000065.1 coordinate 186,314, forward strand.
TTGCAAACGTGCCAAGAACTGATGCTGTACGCGGCGGTTGCCTAATTTGCTGTCGGGATGGACTTCCTCATATAAGGAAATAGCTCGTCCGCCCACCGGGAGAGCGGCACGTAAAAGTTGCTGGCTTTGATCGTCGGTCAACGGCGACCAGTCAATAATAATCAAAGGCAGGGGAAGAGACTTCAACAAAAATCGGGTCATAGCGCCGTATAAGGCCAGGCGATCGGATTTGAGGTGTCGATTACCCACTAGTAGTCAGTCATGCTGAAATGCCGGGATAAAGCCGCGCCAGTTTTCGTCGTGCATCCTGAGTAGTAAATCGCCAATTGATGGGTGTCGCCTTCACATTACGCTCGCGGACATTGGCTTCAACTTCTCGACGCAAAGTGTCTTTGTCTGGAATCCGTTGCGACAAACAGCTGTTCGATAATATCGCTAGCTCGATTTCCGCACTATTCAACCAGCTGCCGTGCTTGGGGGTATAGTGGAACTCCAGTTTTCGCGCCAAGTTGCGCGCTTGTTCGGCGGGAAAAGCCTCATACAAGGACGCCATTTTATGCGTATTGAGATTATCCAGCACGACTCGAATTACTGACGCCTCGGGATGATAGCGATCGGCAATCTGTTTCATGCTGTGGGCGAATTCGATTTTGGTACGTCTATCGGTGATCTCCACGTGGCGAAAGCCTCGTTTGGGCTCGCAGATCATCATCAAATCGCATACGCCTTTGCGTTCGTATTCGGTGTCATAACGGGACGGCGCCCCCGGTTCGACAGGTATCGGTTCACGCACTTCAGCAATCAGCTGCTTGGGACTTTCATCGAAACACACGACCGGACGCGCCGGATCGTAAGGTTCTTCATACAGGTCCAGAACGTCTTCCATCGCCGCCACGAATTCCGCACTGACGTCCGGAATACACCACTCCTGCTTCTGCCAGGGCTTTAGAGTGTTTTTTTAAAAGCCGGCGGATCAGTTCATGGCTGCACGAAGTGGCATAGCCCAACTCTACCACCTTATCTGACAATAGCCGCAAGGTCCAGTGTGCGTGTCCTTCCGGCGCATCGCTGCAGGCGATGGCAATCAGATGGGCGGCTTGTTTATCCGTTAGCTTGGGCGCTTGGCCCGGACGAGGTCGATCTTTGAATGCTGCTTCGGGCCCTTCTTCTACACACCGTTGGCGGGTTTTTGCCACCATGGACGGCGATACCTCTAGCGCCTGGATAATGTCTTTATCCTGAATACCGGCCGCTGCTTTTAACAGAATGCGAGCTCGCGTCTGGCTGCGAGCGGCGCTTTTACCTTTATGAATTAAGGCTTCCAACTCAAATTTTTCTTCGTCGGTCAAATTGACTTTATATTTAATGGCTGGCATGACTGAACCTCACTACGCCAAAGCCAATAGCTATATCACAAATTATCGCTTCGCTTCAATATGACTGACTACTAGACGGTCCAAGCGCTTGATTTTATGCTTAAGATAGGCACATCCGGAAACCGCCCGCCCCAGCGCTGTAATGGATACCGAGGCACCGGTTAAGCCGGCTCCAACCGCAGCCATTAACGCATTGAGTCGCGCGGCGTGAAGGTCAGGAAGGGATTGTTTTAACAAGGTATGCAAGGTGATAATGATCGACATAAGGTTCTCCCGCTGGCGCATTTTTCCAGAAAGAAATCCTATGTTAGCGCCACTTGGGCTTTATATTGAATTAATACACCAATATCTTTATGTTTTATATAAATATTTTGTGGGGATACTTCAGGGTCAGGTTACATTATGGATGAAAAGTAACCTGACCCCTTTCTTGCCCGGGACGGTATATTCAGAGTGATCCGATTGGATTACAGGGTGGGATTAATACTTATGCCTATGTTAATGGCAATCCGGTCAATGCTATTGATCCGCTGGGGCTTAAAAAGAAGTACCCGTATTCACATCCTCATTGCGTAGCTATTAAAAATAAAATAGATAATATAAATAAAGACTTAGGTGAGCGTTGGGACGAATTATGCCGTAATCCTAGAAATCAGCCTGAGCGAATAGGACCAGGTGAATTAAGATGTGAAACACGGCGTGGGCATAGATCATTAATTAATGAGGCCACAATAAATCGTGATTATTGGCAAGACAGGTACGATAATGAATGCGGGGACGATGACGACGACCCTGGTTCTCTGCCAAGTTGTCCAAACCTTTCACCAACGTATTTAGTGCCGCTTTTGATACCTTTTTTTTTTTCGCGTACTAACATTGACGCACCAATTTTTAATGGTAAAAATTAAAAATGGAAAATATCTCGAATAAAGTTGAGTTTGCTGTAGAAGCGCGTGATTCAAAATTAATGAGAATTCTCTCGCGTGATATTGAAAGTGAACTTTTAGAAGAAAGTACATTTCCAGAATGGTGTTTTGAGCTTTTTATTAAGCTATTTAAAGATGATAAGTTTTGTTCAGTTGCAGGCTCTGAACATTTTGTTTGGGTGATATATAATGACTTTGAAAAGCTGAATATCCGCCAATCGGAGTTTTTATTCAAAATGTTCACAACCGGCTATGATCGGTTCAAAAACAAAAAACTGCTACATTCTCTTGTAGACTTCATTGCTCGCAAGTACCCGCCATATCAGTCCTTAAAAGCATTTCAAGATGCCTTAAATCAAGGAAGCGAAGCAAGCTGTTATGCTGCTTTGGTTGGCTCAGAAATAATTGCTATAAATAAAAACTCTTCTGAAAAAGAAAAATCCATTGCTGCTAATCTTATTAATCAAATAACGGAACTCGGTAAGACGCAAGGGGAATAGTTTTGTAGATACCGTCTCGCGACTCCTTATGCAAGTAAATAATTAGCGAAACAAAAGGCCAGGTCTTGAATGTGTATTAATAGCGAAAAAAAAGGCGGGGTCTTGAATTGTGCATTAACGATGCTTTGGTGTGCATGACGCAAGACTTGATCCGGTTGAGCGGTTAAAGATTTTCTGCATTTAACAGTATCACTTCAATTTCTTCGGTGATTTCTTCCTGGCGGTAAATTTGGGATTTTCGTTGCAGCTTTACGGTTTCATCGTCCAGGTGATTTACGGCCCCTTCCAAATGTTGCTGGCGGCGATGATTTTCGGCCATCAGTGAGATATAAAAAATCTCATGCAGCACCGCAAATAAATAGTGATCTACCAAATCTGCAAAAAAATCGCCGGGTTCCAAGTTAAGTATCGGCGGGTTGCCGTAACGGGATGTTCTTTTGTTTTGCTGAGGGAATGGAGGCAGCACTCGCTGTTGGTTGATTTGATTGGTTGAGTCGTAGTGATAAACAACGGTCAACTGCAATGTAGACGCAACTTTATCACTAGCCGTAAACTCCGGTAATGCGTTGATGGCATCAAGCAGGCGTTTAATGATTGCAGGCACTTCTTCGGTGACATTAGCGCCTTCGAGTGTAGCGATTACTTCAGGATTAATGCCTTCCAGCCGGCTAGAAAGCCTGCTGCCTATCGCAATAACGCCGGTATAAGCTTGGTTTGAGATCGCATTAATAAGGCTTTCGTTAAAATCGCCGCAAAACCCGCGCTCCGCTCCCAGCAAAATACAGATATGCGCGGCATTGTCCTCAGCCGCTGCCAGGCCAGGATAGAAATCCAGAAAATCCAGCGCCGCACGTTCAATATTGGCCACAACCTGGCTTTGCATGGTTTTAAAGCGCTGTAGTTTATGGATTTCGATGAACGCCAGATTTTTCATCGAGTTTAAAATGCTGCGTATGTCTTTCAGTTGAGTAATGTGCAGTTGCAGTTCGCGGCTTAGGCTCATGACGGCTGTGCGGGGTTGGTATTAAGCCATTCTGCGACGGCTAGCTGCCATTGTTCAGGGCTGCTTTCCAAAGTCAGTGTCGTATTTTTAAGACCCTCATCAATGCTAATCAACATCTTCGGAATGTCTTCAGGAACCGCCTGGTTAAACAGCCCTGCATTAAACGCGATCAGCCAGGCCAATTGAAAAAGATTGCTGTGCGGCGCCAGCCGGTCCTGTTTTAATATTTCCCGCAATAACCGGCCTCGTTTGATTCTCGCTTCCATTGAAGCTTCCAGGCGTTGACCGAAGCGGGTGAAAGTTTCCAGTTCCAGAAATTGCAGGTAATCCAGCTTCATTTGCCCCGCTTGATCCCGGATGCTCATGTCTTGAGCTTTGCCGCCTATCCGCGATACCGAGCGGGTAATATCGATGGCCGGCCGAAAGCCTGACACAAACAGGTCGTTATCCAAATATATTTGCCCATCGGTAATCGAGATCAGGTTGGTCGGAATGTACGCGGCAATTTCTCCTTGTTTGGTTTCGATAATCGGCAAGGCGGTCATGCTGCCGCCGCCGTTTTCGGCGTTCAAGCAGGTCGAGCGTTCCAGCAGGCGGGAATGGACAAAGAAAATGTCGCCCGGATAGGCTTCGCGTCCGGGCGGACGGCGCAGTAATAAAGACAGCTCCCGGTAGGTTCGGGCATGGGTAGATAAGTCATCGTAAATAATCAGCGTATCTTGGCCTTGCGCCATCCAATATTCGGCCAGCGCGCAACCGGCAAACGGAGCGATATATTGTAAGCCGGACAGGGCGCTGGCTTCGGCGACCACGCACACGGTGTAGTCCAGTGCGCCGTGACTCTTCAGGGTTTCTATGGTGCTGACGACGGCAGAGCGTTTCTGGCCTATCAGCACGTAGATGCACAGTACATTTTTGTTTTTTTGATTAATGACGGTGTCGATGGCGATAGAGGTCCTGCCCAGCCCTTCATCGCCGACTATCAGTTGCCGCTGTCCTTTACCTATCGGAATCAGGGTGTCGATAATCTTTATGCCGGTGTACAGCGGTTTATGGACAAAATCACGGGCGATAATGGCGGGCGAACCTTTTTCCATGTTTTCACGCCCTGACTGGGGTGGCGGAGCATACCCGTCCAATGGCGTTCCCAGCGGATCGATAATTCTGCCCAAAAACTCGTCGCCGACCGGTATGCTGAGCGAGTGCGGAGAAAGATAAACTGTGGTGCCCGCCGTCAGGGCCTCGGTTTCATACAGCAAAATTGCACCGATTCGGTCGCGGTTAAGGTCGAAGACCATGCCCCGGCTGCCGTCGTCAAAAACCAGGATGTCTTCGATAGCGGCCGACGGCAGGCCTTTGATCCAGCTGATGCCGTCACCGATGGCGACCACCGTGCCTTGTTCGGTAATGCGCAGCCCCGGCTGATAGTTAGCCAGCCATTCGGCTTGCTTATCCAGTAAGCTGCGCCGTACTTCCGATGCGGCGCCGACTGCATTTCTGCTTTGGGGCATGGGAGCGATAAGCGCTGTATTATTCCGGTTCATAGTCAAACTCGGCAAAACCGGTCAGTTCGTGTTGCAGGTTGGCGTTTAGCACCCAAGCGCCGATGTCCATGCGCAAGCCTGCGATCAACGCTTCGTCCTGACGATATTGAAAGTTAATTTGACTGTTGATTAGCGTCCCCAGTTTTTGTTCCAGTTGCTGACGCATTTCAACGGTTAATGGATAGGCGCTGGTTATTTTAACAAGCACCGGTTTTTTAGTGCCCAGCGTAGTTAAAGACAGTTTACAAGCTTCAGGCAAAGCAGTCAGATTGTTCATCAGTATGTCGAATAAATGGGCTTCCAAATCAGGGCCTGCGGACTGCTGTAACAGCATTCCGGCAAATTTAGCGCCGTTTTGCAAGGCCTGTTTTTCGGTTTGTTGCTGTAACTCCCGTTGTTGTTTTGACAGCAGCACTTTTGCTTTTTGCCGTTCTTGCTCAAGATCGGCATTCAGCTTGTCGAGAGATGCTCTTCTTTCGGCTTCAAGCTGCCGGTGCAGGGCATTGATAGCGCTCTGTTTTTCTTGTTCCCACAATTTTTGCCGGTTTTCATAAAGACTGCATTGTTGTTCTGCCTGCTGTTGCAGGTTTTTAGCATGGCTAAGCGATTGGTCGATAAACTGCTTACGCTTGGCGATCACTTCCAGCAAGGGTTTGTAAAAAAGCCGTTGCAAAATCCAGATCAGGATCAGGAAATTAATGATTTCAAGAACAAAGGTGGATAGGTTGAATTCCATATGCTTTATTGCCGGGTTAAGTGTTCGATAAAAAATTATTCACCACGAAGACACGAAGAGCACGAAGGTTTAACGTTTGATGTGAATTTATTAACGTAATGAAACTATTGATCAACTTTCGCAACTTTATATCTTCGCGTTTTCTTCGTGGTGAACGCTTTTAAAGTTTTAGAGTACAAAGCGTTTGATACCATTCTTCAATAGGGTTTCATTAAAGTTAATCAGTAATCCTACGTTTAAGCCGGTCAATTTCATGTAGGTGAGTATTTGTGCTTCATGAATTTTTTGTAATTTCTCGACGCTTTTTAATTCCACAATCAGTTTGTTTTCCACCACAAGATCAAGTCTGTATCCACAATCCAGTTCAATGCCCTTATAGTTAACGGGCAATGATTGTTGTACTGAATAAGACAGTCCTGCGAGATGGAACTCGTGCTCTAAGCACTTTTCATAAGTGGATTCCAGCAACCCAGCCCCCAAAACTTTGTGAACTTCAATCGCACAACCGATGACTTGTCGCGATAAACTATCAAATTCCATATCTTCGTGTCCTTCGTGCCTTCGTGGTGAATTTTTTACCCAATCATTTAACAATATATTCAAGCAACGGATTCCGAAACAGCACGATCAAAATAATAACCAGGCAATAGATAGCCAGCGATTCGATCATGGCCAAGCCGATAAACAAGGTGCGCATGATCGACCGCTCCGATTCCGGTTGCCGCGATAAGGCTTCCAATGCGCTGCCGATGGCTTTGCCCATAGCCAGGGCCGGGCCCACTACCCCCAGAGCGATGCCGATTATAGCGGCGACGCTGGATCCAAGGACGATCGAGGCAATGTCAGACATAAGTTACTCCTGTGAATTAAGTTGTTGGGATTGTATGGCTCCGGCCACATAGATCAGCGCCAGCATGCCGAAGATATAGGCTTGCACCAATGCTTCAATGATATGCAGCATTAAAATCGGAATCGGCGCGAGAAATCCTGCCACCAGCAATATCAGCATGGCAGCCATTTCCAGGCTCATCATGTTGCCGAATAAACGGATAGCCAGCGCCAGGGTGCGGGTAAATTCGCTGATAATATGAAAAGGCAGCAAAATCGGGCTGGGGCTCAGGTAATGATGCAGATAGTTTTTTAAGCCCTGGGCTTTTATGCCGAACCAATGTACCGAGAAAAAGACCAGTACAGCCAATGCCGAGGTCACTGAAAGATCGCGGGTTGGCGAATGTAAACCCGGTATTAAGCCGAGCAAATTGGCAATGATCAGAAACAGCCAAAGGGACCCAACAAAAGGCATGATTTGCCGTCCATGTTCAGGTGCGACAGCGGCAATGGCCTCGTCGATAGTCGCCACAATGCCTTCAACGATAGTCTGTATCGTGCCGGGCAGCATATCCAGATGCCGGGTTGAAAGCCAGGCTATTGCGGTAATCACCAGCATGATGCCCCAAGTGGTGATGATTGATGTGCCTATTACCAGAGGACCTAAGGCAAAGGTAAATTCGTTTTCCATTGGAGCTCCTGTTAATTTTTACATTCCTTAAGCTTAATATACTTCTTCTTTTGAGAAAGTGTTTATTCAGTTTTTTGTCTCGTTCCCACGCGCTGCGTCTTTATACACATCTCGACGTAGGCCATTCATTCTGTTTTGTTAATCTCTATCAAGCTCATAGTTAATTTTCACTCTTTGCGATGTACCTGTTTGCGTTTCAATATTAATATTCTTGGTCAGTTTACGTTTTAAGACCAATACGGCTTGTCTATTAAACAGACCGACTTGTGTGCCTACATAAAAATCCGGCGTAAGATATCGGCCTACACTAGCCAATGTATCCTCCAGTTTTTCTCCTTGTTTAACTTCAAACTCGCCTACGCCCAATTTGTCGGCGATCCATGATAGCTTGCCTGCACCATAAGATAATGCGGCTGCGGCGACCATGTTGCCTTCCGATTGGCTCACCTGATTTAATGGCCCGCCGGTAATCAAATAAGCCAGTGCTTCCGATTCCGGCAAGGCAGGCTCTGAAGAAATTTGTGTTTTCGGCGCATCGAGCGGGCCGGTCACACTAAGAATAGCGGTAGTCCGCTGGTCTTTTGAAACGCGTACGGCTTCTACATCCAGCCACGGTTTATCGACAGGGCCGTTAAACATGAAGCGGCCTTTACGCACAGTAAGATCCTGTCCATAACTTTTATAAGAGGCCTTGTTCATATCGACGTTGCCATACATGGCCATTTTTTCTCCGGTTTTGATGAACTTTAATTTTCCTGACAGGTTGGTTTTCAGTCCTTGTCCTGAAAAACTGATCTGTTTGCCGAGTTCAATATCTATATCCGTATCAACATTGGTTGCTACGGCTGCGTTTTTTTCAGCTTTCTTCTCGCCGATAATAACTTCATCGCTGCTGACTTTCACCGCATTTTGCGGGATTTGCGGAAGCTGCAAGGTGGCTTTGGGGATAGTTAACTTGCCGGTTACTTTCCCTTGCTTTTCGGCAAACACCCCTTTTAATTTCGGTGAAACGGTTATTTGGGCTTCCGGCAATTTGGCGATTTCAAAATCCGTTCCGCTCAGCATTAGCTCGGCAGTTTCTTGCAAGCTTGCGGAGCCGTCAAGCTTAATAAATCCTGATCCCGACTTTGCTGAGCCGTTTAGCTGAATACGGTCGGCAGATGCAAGTGCCTGAAGTTTAATATCACGAATCTCGAGTTTTAAATCAGTCACGTCCACAGATCCACCGCTGAAATTAATTGCTCCATTAGCAATGGGTTTGCCGGTACTGCCTTCTATCGCTAAATCCGCTTTTAGATTGCCTTTAATGTTCGATAACTGAGGAACAAAAGCATTTAACGGAGCAAAGTTAATTACCGATGCTGTTATCTGCCCGGATAGAGCCTGGCTCTTGCCGGTATCCAGTTGTAACTGGCCGCGCAAATAATCCTGGTCGGCCAGGGCCAGATCAAAATCGCCTGATATTATTTCTTCTTTCAGCTTGCCTGATACCCGCCATGAACCTAAGGTAAACTCAATTGGTCCTTGCTGAGTCTGTAACAGAATCTTTGCGTTTGCAGGCATAGTCAGATGGAAATCGCCGCTAAGCAAACCTTTTTGCTGGTTTATATCGGCATCGGCATTAAGTTTACCTTTTAACTGCGTTTGTTCAGGCAAGTAAACTTGCATCAAGCTTGTCGGTAAGTCAGTGGCATTAACTTTAAATTGAAAGTCGCTGTTGGCCGGATAATGGCCTTGTATGCACAAATCGGCGGCTTGCTGGACTAAACAGGCTCTTGTCAAAGTCACATCTACGCCGGCAGGACTTTGCGCTATCCGAACGGCCAGATTATTGGTAAGTTGCCAGCGGCCGGAATCGCGGGTATTCAAATCCAGCTTGGAAAAATCGCCCTGCCATACATCGGCCTTGAGACTCCCTGTAAGCGCGCTTGATAAATCGCCGTAAGAAGAATTGATATCGGCTTTAAAGCGATGCTGCTCAAGCGTACCCACACCATCAATCAGCAGTTTTGCAATTTGAACAGTACCGGCTTTGATCGCGTTGACAGACAGTTGTATTTTTGAGGTAAGTTTTGCGTCGGCATGATAATCGATATTGACGGCTAACTGCTCGGCGCTGTATTCGGCAAAATGCAAGCGCTTGCCGTTCGCCTGAAATTTCACCGACGGGTTAAGCCATGCGCCTTGCAAATGCCCATCTCCTTTCAAACTGCCGCCCAGATTCGGCCATAACGATTCCAACGCAGGAGCGTCGATAGCAACAATAAGAGCCGCTTGCTCCTGTCCCAGTGTGCCGTTAACTGCAATTTTATTCATCCCCGAAACAACCTGTAAGGTATCGACCTTGAGCTGCTCCTCAGCAAAAGCCAGCTTGCCGTTTGCGCTAACCGGATAACCGCGCAACTTGCCAGACAGCTTGTTAATATCGGCATTCAGTTGTAACGCTGTTCCAGCCAGTTTGCCTTTGAGGTGACTATCAAAAGTCAGGCTGCCCGGAAGTTCTGGTAACAGAATAGCGGGATTAAAGTTTTGCCCTGTGGCGGTGAGGTCGAAAACCGTAGCGTCTTTCCATGAGACATCGCCGCCCAGTTGGAATGCTCCTGCCGTTGATTTGAGCTCCAGTTCTTTAATAGACAAGGCTTCCGTACTGCCTTTGCCTTTAAACGCTAGATGGGCTTTTGGTAAATACGGCTGGATTAACTGTGTATTTAGCATGACCTGATAATCACTGAGCAAACCGCTCAGCTCAAGCGATCCTTGCTCGCTGGTTATCTGTGGATTGGTAGCGTTAAGCGGCCAAGTAAGTTTTTGCCAATCGCCGTGTGCGCTTATGCGTGGCGTATCCGGTAAATTTTCCAGACGGCCTTTCAAGGTTGATTTGAACGGTGAGGACAATTGATTATCGAAAGACAATTGATGAATGTCGCCGTCGACCTTGGTTGTCGCTCGCCATAAGCCATAGTCCGTTGTTGTAACCTGCCAATTGGCCGTCACATTTAACGGAAAGCCCTTGCCCAAGCCCATTTGTCCTGTTGCTGTCGCCTCAACCGGTTTGGCATTAATGTCTAACGAGACGAGGTTAAGTCGGTCATGCTCGGTAAATGCCGACAAGTGCAGTTTTTCCACTTGTTGTATCCGATCGCCTTGCTGAAACTTGAGACCGGTCAACAGCAGATTTTCAATCACGACCTGCACCGGCAACCGTAACTCCGCATTAAAGTCGAAATTGCTTTTTTCCTTTGGGGCTGTCTCAGTCAAGTTAACGCTTAAATCATTGAGCGTAATATCAACAATTTTTAAAGTGCCCGATAACAGTTGGGACGGTTGCCAGGCAAATACCAAGTTTTTAATGGCGACTGTTTCCGTGTCGCTCTTATAGCGCAGGTCGGAAAGCTCAATACGTTCAAGCAATCGGCCGTCAATGGCTTTAACCGAAGCCTGCGCCGGTAAATTTGAAAAAATCGTTTGCAACAGCCAGCGGCTGCCGGTTGCGCTGTTCATCAATCCGAGCAGGCCGACAGGGATCACCAACAGCAGAACCAAGATAATCAGAAGAATGCGCTTCATAGCTTTAAAAATGGATATTGATCCACGAAAGCCAAAAGTAGGCGCCTCTACGACTGCATGGATGCAGGAGGTAGAGCAATGCAGGGAGCAATTGCCGAGGCGACACGAAAAGCACGAAAGCCATATTTCTTCGCGCGGCCGCTCCGGGCTTAAGGACATTTGCTGTAGGGCGTGCTGCGCGCGCCTTAGGATTCCGCCAAAAATAACTTCCGTTTATGGCTCCCATGCTTTGGGTGGGAGTCCTCCAGCCAGGGACGCTCCAGCGTCCCGAACCGCAGAGCGGTTCACGCTGCATTCCCACGCAGAGCGTGGGAACGATAATAAGCGTTGTAGGAGCGGGCCATGCCCGCGATGAAGGAACTGCAACTCTGCAATCGTTGCCCAAATATCGCGGGCATGGCCCGCTCCTATGGTGTGATCGTTTCCTTAACTTAATGGCAGTGACGCAGAGAGTGGGAACGATAAGTCCAAGTTTCGGGAAATTATTGCCGATCATCTCCTTAAGGCTGAAGGCGCGCACAGTACGCCCTACAGATGCAGGACAAAACTTATCCGGATAACTATGTGCAGCTCGGCATCTGCTTGAATAATTTCGTGCTTTTCGTGTCTTTCGCGGACAAACTGTTCTTTCCAAAATCATATCCTTGCCCCAGCAGCAAAATGGATTTGAAATGAAGAGTCCGATTGATTCAAAGGCAATGCAAAATCTACCCTGACCGGACCTATAGGTGAATACCACCTGACGCCTAAACCCACACCGGTCTTGATTCTGATGCTATCAGGATTAAAAGCGTTCCCGCTGTCGACAAATGCAGCGACTCCCCAGTTGCCGTATACGAACTGCTCATATTCCGCACTGACCACACTTAAGAACTTGCCGCCGATAACGTTACCCAGATTATCCTTAGGCCCCAGTTCTTTATAACCATAACCGCGTACACTGTTCATGCCCCCGGCATAAAACCGGTACGATGTCGGTAGCTTGTCGAATTGATTAGTCAGCGTCGCGCCCTGTTCTGTTCGAGCGATAAATTTGCCATGCCAAGGTGATGGATGCACCCATACGGCGGAAACGGAGCCTTGCGCAAAACTGACATCGGAGATTGGATTTTTATAGCTTCCGGCTAAGTTAAGTTCCAGGCGATAGCCTCGGGTAGGGCGGATCGTATTATCGGAAACAGAACGTAACCAGCCGCCACCGGGTACTAATAAAAGTACGTTATTCGATGTGCTGCCAATGGTGAAATCTTCATAGATAGAGTCGATAAACAGCGTTTGCTTCCAGCCGTTATCGTAGTCATGTTTTAATCTTGCGGAAAGCTTTGCTGACAGGGACTTATAGTTAGTGGTGTCTTCCCGTTTGAACCCGCCGCCGAAACTGAAAAAATCGCTGGCCGGATTAGCCAACGGCACGTTGTATTCAGCATCAGCCGTTGACAGCACCGGGGTAAGATTAATATTCGCAGTAAGAAAATGACCTTCGCGATTCAAGCGATGGTTATCATAATCGGCACTCACCAAAGGGCCTTTGTCGGTATCGAAACCTACGCCGAAGCCGTAATGATGTCTTTTTTTAGGGTACAGCTTAAGAGTGACCGGTACTTGTTGCTGGGCATTTTCAGTGTTGGGGCGTATGTCCACTCTATCGAAATAGCCGCTTTTTGACAGCGCATTGTGAGTTTTAGCCAACTGTTCGGTCGAATAAAAGTCGCCGCTTTTTATTGAAATGAATTTGCGTACAAACTCAGGATTCAAAATATTTTGTTCAATGGCCACATCGCCGAACACCATGCGTTTTCCGGAATTAAATACCAGCTTAATCTGCGCTGTGTTGCTTGCTTTATCGATGAACAGTTTTTTTTCTGAAAAAGCGCCTTTTAAATAACCTCTGTCCATTGCCAGCGATTCAATCCTGCTTTTCATTTTTTCGTATTGATCGTGACGCAGAGGTTTGCCGTTTTGGGTGAGCAGCTCATTGCGTAATTTTTGTAGTTTGGAGTCGTCTTGAGCATCGCCGGTCAATACGATAGTGACCTCATCAACGATGACCGGCGGGCCGGCGTTAATAGTAAAGTCCGCCTGCCAGCATTTAGTATTGAAAGAGAGTGATTTTTTAATAGAGGGATGGTAATAACCCAAAGCTCGCAAAGCTTGATTTATGTCTTCATCGGCTTTACTAAACAAGCCGCGTATTTTCCATTCCGGCGAATCGCATTTTTCTTCCGAAAGAGACAGCATGAGTTGGACGTTTTTTTTAGCTTCGCCGTCAACGCCAGTGATGGAGACATTTGCAATAACATCGGACACTGTTAAATACAGCAACAGAATTAACGATACTATTCTAATAATAGAAGTTAGTCGCATTACACAGTGTTCACTTTAACAATGAGGTTTTGTTAGTGGAACATTATTCTGAATGCTAGGAGGGTATAAATACATCCGTGTAACCGCTTATTTTGCCTCGTTCCCACGACACAACGCGCCACTGCCGTGAATTAATCACAATGACATCGTAGGAGCGGGCCATGCCCGCGATGAAGAATTTACAATTCTGTAACTGCGCCCCAAACATCGCGGGCATGGCCCGCTCCTACAGTCTTAATTTAATGGCAGTGACGTAGCGCGTGGGAGCGATGATGGGAGAGAGGGGGCTTTGCGTCGCTTTACCAACTTCGGGCTCTATAAATAGCTATTTTTGCATTATTCTTTAATCAGAAAATAAACATTGAAAGCCCCAACCACTAACCCGGCAAACAATAAACTGAGTGTCCAGTGCGTCGAGTAACCTTCTACCATATCATCCAACCAATGGCCTAAATAAACACCGCCGATAATAGGCAATATCATGACCAGTCCCAGCATGCCGATGGATGGCAGATTCGGGTGATTATGTTCCGCTTTTCTGATGCGTTTGACCTGGCTTTCGATTTTCTTTTTGAGTTGTTGTTGATCGTTCATGAGGGCCAACCGGTTTTACGTTTAAGTGCCAGCATGCGTTTTAGCATGGCCTGCTCCATTTTGTGCAGACTCTCTTTTGTCGATTGCAGATTTTCTTCCTCGGTTATCAATTCCTGTTCCAATAATGTACTGATTCGTTCGAGGTCGGTGTCGATCAGGAAATGCCGAGTGCTGATAGTTAACTCATTATCGATGAAATAAACAACTGCTCCCGGCAGGGCCAGATATTGCCAGTCTTCCGCCGCTATGCGAAAACGCGCCAGACCGAAAACCAGAGTGGTCATAAACCGTGCATGATTGGCTTGAATCCCGAAGAAGCCGGAAGCGTCTTCACCGACAAAAGAAGTGACACCGGCAAAGCGTTGTTCATGGCTGGCATCAAACAAGTTCAGTACGAATTGGTTCATCTTTGAAAAACCATTTTGTCCACGAAAGGCACAAAAAATACGAAAATATTTAAAGAAATGCCATGATGTACACCATCACTCAAAGCGTGAATGGTTGATGCAATACTATTTCGTGTTTTTCGTGCTTTTCGTGGACAAATCGCTGGTTTTAGGTTCATACACCATCCTGCATCGAGCCGCGCATATAACATTGTTCTTCGGATAGCTCATCATAATGCCCGGCCAAAAAAGCTTCGCAATCGGTCAAGGTTTGCTCCAGCGGCACTGAAACCCCGGTTTGCTTGGTATGCTCGGCTAAAACCGCAAACGGCTGAGTCAGGTAACGTTGCAATTTACGGGCGCGCATAACAATCTTTCGGTCAACCTCAGCCAATTCTTCGATGCCCAGCATCGCGATAATATCCTCCAGTTCATGATAACGCGCCAGATGTTCGCGCACACCTTTGGCAACCGTATAATGGCGATCGCCTAAGGTAAGTTTGTCCATCAGTTTGCTGCTGGAGCGCAGCGGATCGACCGCAGGATAAATGCCTTTGCTGGCTTGATCCCTGGACAAGATAACCGTGGTATCCAGATGGCTGAGAATGGCGCTGACTGCCGGGTCGGTCATGTCGTCGGCCGGTACGTAGACTGCCTGCACCGAGGTGATAGCGCCTTGCCGGGTCGAAAGGATGCGGTCCTGCAACTCGGCGACTTCTGTGGTCAAGGTCGGCTGGTAACCCACGGTAGCGGGCATGCGGCCCAGCAGGCTGGAGATTTCACTGCCTGCCTGGACAAAACGGAACACATTGTCGACCACAAACAACACTTCTTTATGTAGGGTGTCGCGCAAGTATTCGGCATAAGTCAGGGCTGACAGGGCGACGCGAAAACGCACACCGGGCGATTCATCCATTTGCCCGAACACCATCAGAGTATCGTCCATGACGCCCGCCTGTTGCATTTCCCGCCATAATTCGTGGGCTTCACGGATGCGTTCGCCGACGCCGCCAAACACCGATACGCCTTTGTGGATAGCGGAAACGGCATGGATAAATTCCATGACCAGCACCGTTTTACCGACGCCCGCGCCACCGAATAATCCGGTTTTGCCGCCTTTAACAAATGGGCATAGTAAATCGATGACTTTAATGCCGGTTTCCAATATTCCGCTGATGCCTATGGCTTCGGATAACGGCAGCGGTTTAGCATGAATGTTACGGAATTCGGTTTTAGGCAAAGCAGGCTGTCCATCCAGCGGTTCGCCAAATATATTCAGTAACCGTCCCAAACATTGCTCCGATACAGGGACATGCAATGGCGCGCCGGTATCGTATACGGTCATGCCCCGGCTTAATCCGGCCGTGCCGTGCAAGGTGATCGCCCGGATATGCCGTTCATCAAGATGCTGGTGAACTTCGAAAAGATAGACGATATGATCGAAACAGGTACACAAAGCCTGACGCAAAGGCGGCAACTGGGTGCAGTCGATAATTACCACCGGGCCATGCACTTCAACGATAGTTCCGATGGCTTGGCCGTGTTCTTGTTGTTCCTGCAAACTGTCCAAAAGTGGCTACTCCAAAGGTGACGAATAAATTACGATGCTTTGTTAGTAGCCTACTTTTACCACGAAGATATGAGCGACTACAAGGATGAAGGATATAGAGCCACGCAGGAGCAGTGTGCTGGATCCCAATCTCCAGATTGGGAACCCAGGATGCGAAGCTTCAGCTTCGCGAGACGGGAAGCTGAAGCTTCCGTAACTGAATTCCCAAGCTTGAGCGCTCATCGTTATGCACAAGTTTTGAGAGCTGTCGCCATTCCGACAGTCCCTTACTTGGCGGTAGGCAGAAAATAGGCCGATATACTACAGACCTTCCAGGTTTTTAAAACCTGGAAGGTCTAATTGGCAACGTTCTGAACAGGCGGGACGTTCTGAACGGAGACTCAGGGCGGCATCGGGTTATCGTCGACCACGAGGATGCGGAGCGAACCTTCAGCCGGTTTGGAGTTTATTTGGCGAAAATCCGGAGCGGCCGGTGATGGAAGCGGGCAATTTAACAGCGCTGACCTGTTCGCAGCAAGCAAGCGGACTTTTTGTCCGCAAGTCGCCAAATAGCTGTTCCACGCTATGTTAAGCATCCTGATCCGCATCAAACAGGTGGTAACGGTTCTTTCCCGCCTTTTTAGCTTGATACATGGCTTGATCGGCATGGCGCATCAGTTGGTCAGCATCGGCTCCATCCTGGGGATAGACCGTTACGCCAATGCTGGCAGATACATGCAACATTGACTCGTCCACCATCACTGGATCAGCGGCTGCTTGTAGCAGACGTGCGAGCACCAATTCGTAATCCTGCGGCTGTTCCAGATCGACCAATACAGCTACAAACTCATCGCCGCCAATGCGAGCCAAGGTGTCACCCTCACGTAATGCCGTTTTCATACGATTTCCAACAGTAAGCAGTAAGTGATCGCCAACTGCGTGGCTATGTCTATCATTCACCGCCTTGAAGCCATCCAGATCCAGAAACACCACCGCTAGAGATCGGCCGTGCCGCTGGCTTTGGATTATAGCCTGTTGCAGCCGATCGGCAAGTAACACACGATTGGGCAATCCCGTTAATACATCATAATGAGCAATGTGTTCGAGCTGCTGTTGGTATACCTTCATTTGGGTGATGTCGGTAAATAGCGCGACATAGTTCTGAGTCTTCCCCGCAACATCGCGTACAGCGCTGATGGTAAGTAGCTCCGCATACGCCTCGCCGTTCTTGCATCGATTCCAGATTTCGCCGTACCAGTGACCTTGTCCGGTAAGAGCCTGCCACATCGTAGCGTAGTATTCTTGCGACTGCCGATCGGACTGGAGCATACGCGGGTTTTGACCTAGAGCCTCTTCGCGGCTGTAGCCGGTGATACGGGTAAAGGCATCGTTAACCTCGATGATGGTGGCGTCGGCATCGGTGATCAGGATGCCTTCCCGGGCGTGAGTAAACACCTTAGCCGCGAGTTGCAGGCGAGTTTCCGCCTGCTTGTGTTCAGTAATGTCCGTGTTGATGCCCAGCATGCGCAAGGGTTTGCCCTGATCGTCACGGAACACCTTGGCAACGGCCTTGATGTACCGAATGTCGCCGTTTGGCCAGCGCACCCGGAATTCCGTGTCGAAATGTTTTTCGCCCGAGAGCGCAGCCTCAACTTCCCTGTCCCCGCGTTCAAGATCGTCAGGATGTAAGGCCTTCCGCCATGCTTCCTCGGTACCGGAAAAGTCTTCGCGGTTGATATGGTAGAGCGCATACATCGAATCGTCCCAGATCATCTCTTGGCTTTGCAGGTTCCAGTCCCAGATGCCCACGCCATTATGAAGCGCGGCCAATGCCAGACGTTGCTCACTTTCATGGAGCGCATCATCCACCACTTTAATTCGCTGGTAGGTGCGGGCGTTCTCAATGGCCAAGCCGCAGACACCGGCGATAGTCAGGGCCAAGTTGAGGTAATTCTCGCGAAATTCCGGGAAAGCCAGCCGTTCGACGGCGATCAGGCCCAGCGTCTGTCCGCCTCGGACAATACGCAGCAGAAAGCCTCGGCATTCAGGCATCCAGGCATAATCGGTATCCAGTTTCTGCATCTGCTTCAGTAGAGCGGATGGAATAGTGTGTTTAGGGACGGATGCTCCGTTTTCGACCCGAAGATAGTACAGATCTTCCGGGGCGAACAGCATGCGGAACAAGTCTTCAATGGAATCAATGACCTCCTCTTCGGTCATTATTTGTGTCAGGCGGGAGAGGCAATCGATAGTTATGGCATGGTCTGCCGACTCACGGGCACGCTGAGCATCGTGGACGAGGCGAGCACGCTGCTCTTCTTTCAGTCGCCACTCCATCACTATTTTAGCCAGCAGGAGTCTGGTGTGGTCGATACCCACGGGAATGCGAATGGCCGGTAGACTCACTGCTTCGGCCAAGGCGGCCAGATGTGCGGGTGCTTGAGGGTCTATGCCGGTATCCAGCAGCATCAATTCCCGTGCAAAATCCTGAAAAAACTCTCGGGAATTTTCCGGAGTGAAACCCATTTCCGCCAAGCGTCCCGGCCAATCTTCCAGCCAGGCCGGGGTGATCAGATAAGCGCCGCGCTCGATGGCGTCAGCCACCAGAGCGGCTCCAGCCACAAGATGGAAGCACTGTTCCTGATGCAGCAGGCGGACTGACGGCCAAGCCGGAGGCGGTTCACCCAATCCTCCAAGGCATGCGCGACCCAACACTACAACCTGAGTACAGTCTTTGTCCAGAAGCGGGCGCAGATCATCCCAGCTTATCGGCGGGCGACCGCAACGGACCGGGAAGGCGGCAGCTGTCACGTTACTCCAGCCTTCTGCGGCAATGGCTGCGGCAATCTCGCGATGGAAGCTGTGACAGCTAAGGATACAGAGTTTGCCGGGCATGAAGGATGCCTTGGTCATTATTCGATCCAATCCAAGGGGTAGCGTCCCCAACGTTCTACGGCATCGCCGATAGCCAGCAACACCTCATCGGGAACCTGCCAGGGAATTTCGCCGTGGTTGTCGGACAGGATGAAGCCGCCGCCGCGTCCGGCTTGGGCAATGGCGCGCTTCACCTCCATCTCGGCCTGCTCTGCCGTCCAGCGCCGCATTTCCACGCCGTTGAGGTTGCCTAGCAAAGTAATCTTGCCTTGGGCGGAGGCTTTGAGTGCGGCCAAGTCTTCCAATGCGCTGACTCCCATCGCGGCGGAACCGGTGGCGGCAATATCATCAACGATGGGCAGGCCGCGGCCGGAAGCCAGATGGGTGGCAATAGGGCCGTTGATGCGCGCCAGCGTGCGTTTAGCAACCTGCTGTCCGGTCTTGAGATAAAGCTCCCGGGGAACGACGGTACAAGAAGAAACCGGGTCGAAATAACAAATGGCGGTAGCTCCCGCCGCCAGTTGAGCATTGCTCCATTCTACGCAAAATTCCTCATTGGCCTGCATCAGGCGTGCCAGCCGTTCCGGCTGCTCATAGATCAGCTCGATGTAACGGTCGAAACCCATCTGTATGACAGGTAGCGAAAAAGGGGAGGTGGCTACAGCAATGATCGGCACGCTATCGCCGACCTTTGCTTTCAGTTGGCGGATGGTGTCCAGGACGCGTGTCAGGCAGGGAGCATCCGTCACCCGTGGCGGTTGCAGATGGTCGATGTCCTCGGGGCGGTGAATAATCGGAGGTCCTGCATTGGGCGGGCAATCCGACTGGTAGATAACCTCGCCGCCCCAGGCTTCCATCTCGATGGGAACATAAAAGAAGGGATAGAGGCAGTCGCTACGGTATTTTTTCAGCAGGCGCATCTGGCCTTCAACGACATAGTCGGCTCGGGAAAAATAGTCCTCGATGGACAAGCCCAGTTCCTTGGCGCCTTGCAGTGCGGTAAGCAGAAATAGCGGTACCCGGTCGGGTTCCTTGTGGCTCAGGGTGGTTAGCACCCGTTGCATGGAATTCATGTCATTTCTCCGGCCCAATGCTGGACGATGGTCACGGCATCTGCTGCCGATAAGCCCATGGCGTCGGCTCCGACTTCCCGCCAAAGCTGGGGGTCGAACTGGAATGGCGCGCCTCCCACCAATATCTTCAGTTGAACGCCGCGGGCATCCAGGGCGTTGCGCAACTCCCGTATTTTGAGGGCGGATGGCATCATTAGCACCGAAATCAACAAAATGCGAAGTTTGTCTGTAATGACTCGTTCCACTAGCTCGTTCACATCCATGCGGCCATAGTTAAACAACTCAAAGCCGCTGGCGCGCATCACAGAGTATATGATGCGTTTGCCCAGCATGTGATAGTCGTTGAGAACCACGATCGCTTGTCGCGGCTGGTGTTTGCGGTCAGGATCGCTGGACGGGAGAACCTGTTCCACCAACTCCTCGCAAAAACGACCGCTCATGTAGATTTGGGAAAGCGCGATGCTGCCTTCATTCCAGTGCTGGCCGATCTGTTCCAACGCCGGCACAACGACTTGTTCTACTATTTCGATAGGGGAATGTCCGCGTAACGCTTGCTGAAACAATACCTTGGCCTTGATTTGGTCGAGGGATTCCAGGGCCTCCCGAAAATCCTGTATTAATTCTTCCACAATTAAAGGCTCTATATTTGCACTAAGATTATTGCAGTAAGTCATTCTGCGCGTTGGATTATACACAGTGTAAGTAAAAACGTACAGAGTAAGCGTCTTTCAATATAAGTGAGTCTGACAAATGTTTAAATCTTGCTCATGTAGTCGAGTAGATACTCTGTTCGAATTTGAAAGCAATACTCGGAGTGCGCAAGTTATACGATTCGGTAAAATGTACAACATGATTGCATTATTTTAGGAGGCAACATGAGTCAATCGGCACAACAAGCAGATCGGGAATGCTGTATGAAAAGCAATAACAGGATTCGCTTCGCTCTGGGCGAATGTTCATTGGGTTCGATTCTGGTCGCCATCAGCGAAAAGGGTGTTTGTGCGATTTCGCTAGGTAATGATCCGGAAGTGCTGGCCCACGATTTACAAGACCGCTTTCCGCAAGCCGAATTGATAGGAGGCGACGGCGAGTTTGAACAATGGATCGCACAAGTCGTCGGCTTTGTTGAAGCCCCGGCGTTGGGGCTTGGTTTGCCGCAGGATATTCGCGGCACCGCGTTTCAGCAGCGGGTTTGGCAAACGCTACGACAAATTCCGGCCGGTCAAACCGTCAGTTATACCGACATTGCGCAACGCATCGGCGCCCCTAAAGCCGTGCGAGCTATAGCGAACGCCTGTGCGGCCAATAGCCTGGCGGTGGCGATTCCCTGCCATCGCGTGGTGCGTTCGGACGGTAACCTCTCGGGTTATCGTTGGGGTGTTGAACGCAAGGCCGAATTGCTGCGGCGGGAAATCAAAGCATGAATATAGCAAGTTGTTCGTTGCTACTGCCGGATGATTTTCGTCCCATTGATATATTGAGCTTTCATCATCGCGATGTATTGGCTGTTGCCGAGGCCGTGGACGCCAATACCTTGCGCAAAGGCATACTCTGGAATGGTTCGCCTGCTTGTTTGACGATACGCTTTGATAAATCCTGCGCTCAGGTGGCATTGGCGATTGATGGTACAGTCGGCGTGAATGGCACTGAAGCACTGCGCAAGTTGGCGCAACGCATGTTGGGTTTGAATCAGCCGATAGCGGAATTCGAACTGCGTTATCGTCATCATCCGCAACTTGGTATCTTAATCGCCAATCAGCCAGGATTGCGAGTGCCGGTCGCCGCATCGATTTTCGAAGCTTTAAGTTGGGCAATTATCTGTCAACAAATCAGTGTCAGCGTAGCGGTGACGATACGCCGAAAATTGATTCAGCTGGCGGCGTTACGCCATTCGAGCGGTTTGTACTGCTACCCTGATGCGCAGCACTTGGAGGGCTTTAGCGAAAACGATTTACGCCAAGCCGGGTTTTCGCAAAACAAAGCGCGATGCCTGCTGACTTTGAGCCGGATGATTGTTGCGGGTGAACTGATGCTGGAATATACCGGAGAGGAACTGGCGATCGACCGGATTCGCGAACAGTTATTAAAAATACGCGGTATCGGTCCATGGACTGTCAACTATGCGTTATTGCGGGGTTTCGGCTGGCTGGACGGGTCACTGCATGGAGATTTAGCGGTGCGGCGCGGTTTGCAGAAATTGCTGGGGACTACCGATCCGGTTAGCGAGCAGCAAGCCCAGCAATGGTTAGCACCGTTCTCACCCTGGCGGGCGCTGGTTGCCGTGCATCTTTGGGCGTTTCTGTCCATTTCGGCTTGAATCCGATCAGGCAATTCACGTTTGTAGGTGTAAGTTGGGCACACCTTTTACTAAATCCATTTCTTTTTCTTGAAGAACCTGAGCAAAAATACCGACACGCCGATAAATATCCCCCACAATGCCGGATAGCCCCATTTCCATTTCAGTTCCGGCATGTACTCGAAATTCATGCCGTAGACGCCGGCGATAAAGGTTAATGGAATAAAAATGGACGCGAATACGGTCAGTATTTTCATGGTTTCGTTCATTTTGTTGCTGACGCTGGATAAATAAATGTCCAGCATACCGGCGATCAAGTCCCGGTATGATTCCATGGCTTCACTGACGCGAATCACATGGTCGTAAATATCGCCGAAATAGCGCTTGGTTTTGTCCTTAAGTAGCTGCGATTCGCTACGCTGAATGGAGGCCAGCAGTTCCCGCATAGGCGATACGCTTCGGCGTAAGAAAATCAATTCACGTTTGATCTTCTGGATAATGTTCAGGGTTTGCGCCGATGGATTGGACAGCAATTCATCTTCAACGCTTTCAATCAATTCATCGAAGATATCTTGCAGGGCAAAATACTCATCGACTATGGTATCCATGATGATATAAGTCAGGTAGTCCGTGCCAAGGTTCCTGAGATGGCTTCTATCGTTGTTAAGCCGGTTGAAGATCGGGTCGAATATCGCATCCGGCTTTTCCTTGAAGGTGAAAACGAATTTATCCAAGAGCAATAAACTGACCTGCTCATATTCCACATTAAATTCACCTGCGGCCAGGGAGAGCGCTTTTATGACAATGTACAAATAATCGTCGAATTCTTCGAATTTCGGGCGTTGATGAGTGTTAAGAATATCTTCGAGTACTAGCGCATGAATATCGAAATGTCGTCCGATTGCATCAATAATTGAAACGTCTTTCAGGCCATCGATAATCACCCAAGTAATGGTGTCGGTGGATTGGTAGGGTAGCAGTTCTTCAATACTTTTGATGGTGCGCTGGGTCAATGATGATTTGTTGTAATCAATGACGGTAATTTTATGTTCGTGTTCATGCACTTCGCCGACATGCACCAGCGAGCCGGGCGGCAAACCCGATTTTTCGGAAGCGTAACTCAGTGACTCAGACATGGCTTATCCTTTTTGATAAATATTTTATCCGCTTGCTGTATTCAAGCATAATGGCGCACATTTTACAGGTGCTTCGGCAGTTGTTTGGGCAAAGTATAACTTTTAGATTAAGGCTTTACACAGATGATACACAAACCGATGTTGGGCTGGCGCGAATGGGTGGGGTTGCCTGAACTTAAGCTTGAGAAGATTAAAGCGAAAATCGATACCGGGGCTCGATCCTCGGCGTTGCATGCATTCGCTATCGAGCCTTATCGAAAAGGCGGGCAACGCTGGGTGATGTTTGCGATTCATCCATTGCAAAAACGTTGCGATGTGGCGATTGAATGCCATGCACAGGTTAAAGATCGCCGAATCGTGACGGATTCCGGCGGGCACAAGCAACGTCGTTATGTAATAGAAACCCAGCTGGTTCTGGGGCAGTCGGTGATAAGGGCTGAAATGACGCTGACCAATCGGGACAGTATGTGTTTTCGTATGTTGCTGGGGCGTACTGCGATGGATGCACGGTTCATCATCGATCCCGGCGCATCGTATTTGCAGGGTAAGCCCGATGCGGTTGAATATCAGCGATTGCTTGCGCCGGAAAAGTGTATAGTTTCTGGTAATTTAATAGTTGCTGACGATATGTTTAAGGTGCTTTGATCAACATGAGTAAGAAAAGTAAGACTGCGTTTGTCTGCGATCAATGCGGAGCAGATTATCCCCGCTGGAGCGGCCAATGTACCAGTTGCGGCGAATGGAATACCATCAAGGAAGTCAGGCTGGGCGGGGCAGAGCGTAATAAAAGCTCGGCAGGTTATGCAGGAAGCCGATCCGAGGTTAAGTTATTATCGGATGTTAATCTTTCTCAAGCAGAAAGAATTTTTAGCGGAATTTCCGAATTCGACCGCGTTCTGGGCGGCGGGATTGTTTGCGGTAGTGTGGTGTTGATTGGCGGAGCGCCTGGAGCGGGCAAGAGTACTCTATTGTTGCAAGCTATTGCTAATATTGCTGCGCGCGGAGTCAGTGTGCTTTATGTTTCCGGCGAAGAGTCGCTGCAACAGATTGCCGAAAGAGCGCATCGGCTCAAGCTGCCTGCGGACAAAATCATGATGTTGGCCGAAACCTCGGTGCAACGAATTTGCGATATTCTGGATGAAGTCAAACCGCAAATTCTGGTGATCGATTCGATTCAGGTTATGCATACTCAGGAGGCGGAGTCAGCGCCGGGATCGGTTTCCCAAGTCAGGGAGTCGGCCAGTTATTTGACCCAGTACGCCAAAAAACATGGTGTATCGATTTTTATGGTGGGGCATGTCACCAAGGATCAATCTCTGGCAGGGCCTATGACTTTGAGCCATATTGTCGATACTCAAGTAATGCTGGGTTCAACCGATGATGCCCGGTTCAGGGTATTAAGAGCGGACAAAAACCGCTTCGGCAGTGTCGGCGAGTTGGGCTTTTTCGCAATGGACAGCACAGGGCTAAAAGAAGTAAAGAATCCTTCGGCGATGTTTTTAAACAGGCCGGATAAGCCTTCTTCCGGCAGTGTGGTGACCGTGCTGTGGGAAGGGACACGGCCGCTACTGGTAGAAATTCAGGCGTTGGTAACTGAGTGTCAGTACGGCAATCCCCGGCGGCTGGCGGTGGGTTTCGATCAAAATCGTCTGGCAATGCTGCTTGCTGTGCTGTCCCGGCACGGCGGTATTTTTACCGCAAATGATGAAATTTATGCCAATGTGGTCGGCGGCATTAAAGTGACGGAAACCAGTTCCGATTTAGCTATTGTGGTAGGCGTTGTGTCCAGCTTGAGGGATAAGGTGATTCCGCATGATGCATTCTTTTTCGGGGAAATCGGTCTGAGCGGCGAAATCAGGCCGGTAGCCAATGGTCATGCGCGGCTTAACGATGCGGCAAAACACGGTTTTAAAAAAGCGGTTATTCCTAAGGCGAATGCGCCTAAAAAACCGATTGAGGGGCTGGAAATTTATGGAGTGTCTACGCTTTCAGAGGCTTTGAGCATTCTTTCAGAGATGTGAGGATCAGGCGAAGTCTTTTTTCGCCTGATGTTATTCGCTTAATGCCAACAAATCCCTTTCCAGTAAGGCGCTGCTGCCAAGATTGAGTTCGACCAATCGACGTAGCTCGGAAATGCTGTCTATATCAATGTGCGTACATTTAAAGCCTACCTTATTGCCTACAATATGCATTGGAGCAAGCACCATTTTAATCTGGGTATGCTCGGACAGATGTAAGCTAAGGGTGTAGAGTTTCTCCAAGTCTTCTTCCCAAGGAAATTCAAATTCTAATAAACAGCCTTTTAAGGATAGGTCAGTAATTTCACAGTTCCAAGTCTTTTCTTCGCAGCTTAAAGTGGCTGTCGCTGTGTAAAGGATGCGGTGGAAATGGCGGCTATCGTTGTTTTCTATTGGATGCATGGCTTTAGTTCAAAAAGAATTGCAGGGATGTGTTGTCGATAACCAGCACATCATTAGTATTTAATTTTAAGGACTTATCGTTTAATGGTTCATTGTTTACGGTTATTGTGCCGATATTTTCCAATACGGACACGAAATAGCCGTCTTTTCTCTTTGAGATTGCGATAACGCCATTGCCATCATGGCCAAGTCGTGTCATAGAGCTTTTTAATTGCAGGATCTTACCGATATTATTGCCGTTCATAATTTGTAAGTTGGCGGCAGGGCTATGCAATTCGCTGCCAATTTCCTGATTAAGCGATTTTACGTCTTCGTCGATGAGGCTACTGGATGTTGATGAGTCTACTGATCCTGTGGTATTGAACATGATTTCATGTTTTCCCAGCGATATGGTGTCGTCGTTATTAAGGTTGCAAGCTTTGATTTTTTCACCGTTGATGATGAGTGGGAATTCATCATTGAGTTGCTTGATAGTGCACTCATTGTCACGAATAATTATAACGGCGTGGGCCGGAGCAACTGCTAGGCTATCGATGGTTAAATCGTTGGTTTCATCGCGTCCGATACGCACAATACCGTTTTTAAACAGGCCCGAATGGATTGCTTTATCTTTGAAAAAAACAGTGAGTTTAGCCATTGTTGTGCTGACACATCCTTAAACGAGCTTTGATTATAGACGGTATTATTTTAGTTGTTCAAGAAATTCCATTTTTTTGAGTATGGCTTATTCGTATTATGGCAAGAGTTTATTTTCGGGGCAAAAATTTAACTAACTTAACGCTATTTTCATCCCGTTTTAGAATTTCCAGAGGGTAATCATGCAGTTTAATACTGGTGCCGATTTCGGGTATGGTTTCCATAAACTCAATAATAAGTCCGTTAAGCGTCTTTGGCCCTTCTGTGGGCAATGACCATTGAGTGATTCGGTTTAATTCCCTGATAGTAATATTGGCGTCAACCAGATAGCTGCCGTCACTTTGCACTCTTACAGCAATATCGTCCGTGATCAGTTCCCCTACAATTTCCTGGAGTAAGTCGTCCAATGTAACCAGCCCTTGCACATCGCCATATTCATCGACTACCAAGCCTATGCGGATCTTTTCATGTTTAAATCGGTGCATTTGGTTGTGTACCGGAGTGCTTTCAGGGATAAACGAGGGTTTGTCCAAATGGTTTATTATGGTCTGCTTGTCAAAATCTTCCTGATTAATCAGTACGAGTATTTTTCTTAAATGGATAAAACCGATAATCCTGTCGATGCTGGTTTTGTAGACAGGCAATCGAGTATGGGGGCTGGTTTTTATTCGAGTAATGATGTCTTCAATTGGGACTTCAAGGTCGATACCGACAATTTCATTGCGCGGCGTCATGATGTCTTCAACTGTCGCCGACTCGAGTTCGAGTATGCCCATCAGCATTTTTTGGTAGCGTATAGGCATTAAACTTTCTGCGTCGCTAATAATGCTTTTTAATTCGTCTTTATTCAGAACATCATGGTGGCTTCTTTTGACATCGACGTTGACTGCACGGAGTAACAGGTTAACAAATAAATTGATAACCCAAACGATTGGATAAAGAAGTTTTAATAAGGGAGTGTAAATCCAGGCGGCAGGGAAAGCGAGCGGCTCCGGTTTTATTGCCGCGAGCGTTTTGGGTGTCACTTCCGAACAAATAAGCATCACGATAGTTAAAATTCCGGTGGAGATAGCTATGACGGATTCATCATCGGTATAGAGCTTGATGGCAATGACGGTTGTAAGCGATGCGGCGAAATTATTAATAAAAATATTACCCAGTAACATCAGGCTGAGCAAGTGAGCAGGTTTTTGCAATAGTTTTTGGGCCTTCATTGCACCGGGGTGTTTTAGCTTAACCAGATGTCTTAAACGATACCGGTTTAATGACATTAAAGCTGTTTCCGAGCCGGCAAAAAAAGCGGAAAGAATAAGCATGGCGGCAAGTATGCCAAACAGCATACTAAGGGACATATCGTTCAAAGAAAGTGTACTCTGGGTTGTGAAAACGACCCTAGTGTCTATGATGGGAAAATTTTGTCAAGCGCAGATGTAAGTTACAGATTGATTTATTTGTGCAAATAACATTAAAAAGGTTATAGAACAGCATGAAATAAAAAGAATTTTGACATAATGCCGATTCGATGCTTAACTTTATAAAGTAGCTAAATAATCAAAACGGATTTTTTAAGGTTATGCTGAGCGATGAGCAGCGGTTATTGTTGCGGAAAGTGTAAAGCTAAATCCAACGGCCAATAATAATAAGAGTAATGAGTGTGAAAATATGGCGTTGCCGCGCATTTTGTTAATTGATGATAATAAAACAAGAATCCAACAGATGGAGACGGTTTTTCAGTTTATGGGATATAGCGTAAAAACCGTTGGCTCGACGGATTATGCGTCTTGTTTTAGCGAAACTGATCAGTTGTGCGGGGTTTTCGTTGGCGACGGCATTGATAAGCAGGCAACTGTGGTCAGCGATATTATCGGACGGGCGGATAAGATTCCTGTCACTCTATTAATTAATAAAGGTACTGCGCTTCAGGTTTCTACGATAATCACTAATAGTGTGTCTCAAGTATTGGAATGGCCGACTACATATCCTGTCCTGAAACCCATACTGAATAAGTTGCCGGTAATATCCGATACCCCAATAACTTTTACGGTGCGTGAAGCGTCTGACCGTCGTTCATCTTCAGTTGAACGGCTAAAAGGTAAAAGTCAGGCTATTGCCGGTATCCGGAAGCTGATTGATCAGGTTGCTGAATCGGATGCGACGGTTTTAATTCTGGGCGAGTCAGGAACAGGAAAAGAAGTGGTTGCCAGGGCTTTGCATGATGCTTCCTTGCGCAAAGAAAAACCCTTTGTGCCTATAAATTGCGGCGCGATTCCGGGTGAATTGCTGGAAAGCGAACTGTTCGGTCACGAGAAGGGGGCGTTTACCGGAGCTTTAACCACCCGGCAAGGCCGTTTTGAAATGGCCGAAGGCGGGACGCTTTTTCTGGACGAAATTGGCGATATGCCTTTGGCCATGCAGGTCAAATTATTGCGCGTATTGCAGGAACGTACTTTTGAACGCGTAGGCAGCAACAAAACCATACATTGCGATGTGCGGGTTATTGCTGCAACACACCGATATTTAGAAAATGAGATTAAAGAGAACCGGTTTCGGGAAGACCTGTTTTACCGCTTAAATGTTTTTCCTATCGAAATACCGGCCTTAAAGGACAGGGCAGAAGACATTCCCCTGTTAGTGAATGACCTTATCACCCGCATGGAAGCGTCAAACCGGGGTTCAGTGCGACTCACCAATGCGGCATTAACCGTGCTGATGCAACATGAGTGGCCGGGTAATGTCAGAGAATTGGCGAATTTAATTGAGAGATTAGCCATTATTAACCCTAAAGGACTTGTTGAGGCGGCTGATCTGCCGGAAAAGTTTCAACAATATAAGGCTTCTGAAGAAATTATTGATGATACGGAACCGGTTAATCTGGAAGAAGATGATCAGTCCGAGCAAGTTGAAGTTATCGATACTTTTGAGAGTTCGTCTGGTGCTTTAGCGCAGTTGCCGGAGCAGGGTATAGATTTGAAAGAATACTTGAATGTTTTAGAGGTCGATTTGATACGCCAAGCATTAAACGAATGTAGCGGAGTGGTGGCTCATGCGGCCAAACGCTTGAATATGCGGCGTACGACGTTGGTTGAAAAATTACGCAAATATGATTTGCAGCGTTAAAAGAAAGTCATTTTTTTGGCGTATTATTTTAAGGTGTTGAAAATAAAAGAGTTAATATTTGGTCTGTTTTTTGCTTATTTTTTATTAAAGTTTAAATAAGTTTTAGTTATAGTAAATCAGAGCGATCAGACATGAATACTCATAAAATTCAGAAAACCGAACAGCTTACCGATGCATTCCGCATTTTTAACGAGCTATCTCAAAATTTATCCGTCTCTTACCAAGGATTGGAAGAGCAAGTTGCTAAACTGCATGGTGAACTTGCCTTTGCCCATAGTGAACGGCTTAAGACCCTTGAAGAAAAAGAAAAACTTGCCAGTCGTTTGGAAAAAATACTGGCAGCACTTCCGGCAGGCGTTATTGTGCTGGATGCGGACGGGAGAGTGTTGGATTGTAATGCGGTAGCGACTGATTTTTTAGGCGAACCATTGATTGGCATGGATTGGCCTGATGTTGTTGTTCGCAGCTTGATTCCGGTCGTTGGCAATCCGCATGAGCGTCAATTGCGTAATGGTAAACGGGTCAATATGACCGTCAGTAGAGACATTGCACGAAACGATCCTGCCGATTCCGGGCAAATCGTTTTGTTATCGGATGTCAGTGAAATGCGCAACCTGCAGGATATGCTGAATCAGCAAAAGCAATTGTCGGCAATGGGGGAAATGGTCGCGAGTATGGCGCATCAGGTCAGAACGCCGCTGGCGACCGCAATACTCTACGCATCGCAAATGAGCAGTCCGGCATTGGATGACGAAAAGCGGCAGCGGTTTTCGCAAAAAATTCTTGAGCGTTTGCAGTATTTGGAAAGACAGGTCAACGATATGTTGATCTTTGCGAAAGACGGCCGTTTGGCGATGGAGACTTTTTCATTGGCCGAGCTATTAAATCATCTCAGGGAATCAGTGAAAGAATATACCGGTAGCGGCGGGATTGATTTGCAGATTATCAATCAGGTGAAAAATGATGTAATGCTGGGCAATGAAAATGCCTTGCGCGGTGCACTGCTTAATTTATTGAATAATGCCGTTGATGCGGTAGGGCAGGCGGGATGTGTATCTATTAAACTGGACCAGCTTGACGGCAGCAAGTTGAGGATTGTCATTAAAGATGATGGTCCGGGTATTGATAAAGAGCTTAGGCAGCGGATTTTTGAACCGTTCTTTACCACCAAGACTTACGGTACCGGCTTGGGATTGGCCGTGGTCGACAGCGTAGTGAAAGCTCATGGAGGCGATGTCCAGGTTGCGTCGGTTTCGGGGCAAGGCACTGCTTTTTCGTTAATTCTGCCTTGTATAAATCAGGCGTTTAGTTTGTTGCCGGGCGGTTTTTCACATAAGGCTATCCTGCCTGATGCCCTTCGGGTAAATGCAAATCTGTTCCAGACAGATTTGTCCGGTAAAAATCATCAAAGCCATAATCAAAGAGAGCTGAGCCATGAAACAGTATGATGTGTTGGTTGTTGAAGATGATTTGTCGTTATGCGAAGCACTTTGCGATACCCTGGAAATAAGCGGCTATCATGTAGTTTCGGCTCGCAATGGCACTGAAGCATTAATCAAGCTGGAGCACGGCCAGTTTAAACTGGTCGTTAGCGACGTGCAGATGCCGGTTATGGACGGTTTTCAATTATTGAAGAATATGCAGCATAAATACTCCGAAACCCCGGTGTTGCTGATGACCGCTTTCGGAACTATTCCCAAGGCAGTCGAGGCTATGCAGGCAGGCGCTTCAGATTACCTTATCAAGCCATTCGATGCGGAGGCGCTGGTAAACAAAGTGGCCGATTATGTGGTTGCCAATCCTGCAGCGGCCAATACGGCGGATAATCAGCGAATCGTGCAAGACGAAAGCATGAAAAAGCTCTATAACCTGACTGCCAAAGTTGCTAAAACCGATGTTACCGTATTATTGCAGGGCGAAAGCGGAACCGGTAAAGAGGTTATTGCCCGCTATATTCATCAGAATTCAACATACCATCAGGGACCTTTTATTGCAGTGAACTGCGCGGCCATCCCTGAAAATATGCTCGAAGCGATGTTGTTCGGCTATGAAAAAGGCGCTTACACCGGAGCCGTTCAAGCCATGCCGGGGAAATTCGAACAAGCGCAAGGCGGTACTTTATTGTTGGATGAAATAGCCGAAATGGATTTAGGCTTGCAGGCAAAATTACTGCGGGTATTGCAAGAAAAGGAAGTGGAGCGATTGGGGAGTTCAAAAAAAATCAAACTGAATGTCAGAATTTTGGCGGCCACTAATCAGAAGCTAAAAGCACAAGTCGAACAAGGGGGCTTCCGCGAGGATTTATATTATCGTCTCAGTGTGTTTCCTATTAATATCCCGCCGTTACGCAACAGGCCGGGCGATATTTTGCCGCTGACGCAGGAATTGATGCAGCGCCATAGCCTGGAAGGCAAAAAATTGCCTGAATTCGACAATAAGGCTATTGAAAAAATGCTGGCTTACAGCTGGCCGGGTAATGTAAGGGAGCTGGACAATGTGGTGCAACGGGCTCTTATTTTGCGAGCTGGCGATAAGATTACTGTGGATGATTTAGTGTTTGAGGACTTATATTCGATGACTGCGATCAGTTCTTCATCCGACGTTTCAGCCAATTTGCACATATCGTCTATTCCTGATTTTAAAGATGAAAAACAGGAGGTTATTGGTTTAGGTGAGGGTGTTCGTTCCGCCGAAGAAAGTATTATTTTGCAGACCTTACAGATGGAAAACGGTAGTCGTAAGATAACCGCTGAAAAGCTGGGCATCAGCCCTAGAACGCTCCGTTATAAGATGGCCAGGATGAAAGATTCAGGCGTTATTATTTCATGTTAATATGTGGCATCAAAAATGCTTTGAACTCTGTACTATTAAAAATGTAAGAGGAAAAACCCCATGAGTGAGATGAATGTAAATCAAGTTTTGGCTCAGATGCGGGCAATGTCTCTTGATGCCGGCAGCAAGGTGCAAGAGACTGGTAGCGGCGGCGCCGATTTTGCCGCAATGCTGAAGCAGACTATAGGAACTGTTAATGAGACCCAGCAAACTGCCGGAAAAATGACGGAAGCTTTTGAGTCGGGCGATACTAATGTAAGTTTGGCCGAGGTTATGGTGGCTTCACAGAAAGCGAGCGTTTCATTTCAGGCAATGCTACAGGTCAGGAATAAATTAGTTGAAGCCTATAAAGATGTCATGAATATGCCAATGTAGTACGGCAAACTGTAATTAAAAAATGAACGAACAGAGCGGTAATAGTTTAGTTGAGGCTAATCGCCAACATGATCCAGCGGCCAAGGGCAAGGGTCATCTTGAGGGTGAGGCGTCCCATATTTTTGCGGCCAAGGTCGATGCGCATCCCGCTATTACAGGTTTGGCCGGGTTGACTATCGCGCGTCAGATCGGGTTAATGCTGGGTCTGGCTTTGAGCGTTGCGATTGGTGTTGCTATTGTACTATGGTCTCAGGAACCCTCTTACGGACGCTTGTATTCCGAAATCGGTGAAAGTGATGTGACTGAAATTCTTGAAGTTCTCAATAAAGAGAATATTAAGTATAAAGTCGAAACCGGTTCAGGGGCTATTATGGTGCCGATGGATCAGGTCAGCGCAGTAAAGCTCAAATTAGCGGCGCAGGGTTTACCCAAAAGTAATAGCCTGGGCTATGAGTTACTGGATAAAGACCAGGGCTTCGGCACCAGCAAAAGTGTCGAAACAGTGCGCTTTCAACGAGCCTTGGAAGGCGAGATAGCACGAACCATTATGTCTATCCAGAATGTAAAAACGGCCAGGGTGCTGTTAGCTATTCCCGTTCAGTCCGTGTTTGTGCGGGAGCGTAAGAAGCCCAGTGCTTCCGTTATAGTCAATTTATATCAAGGCAGATCGCTGGATAAGGGCCAAGTTGAATCGATTATTCATCTAGTGGCTTCCAGTGTGCCGCAACTGGACGCTGAGCAAGTGACAGTCGTTGATCAAAAGGGGCAGCTATTAAACAGCAATGATTCATCCGTAGCGGGTAATTTGACCTCAAAACAATTCGAATATAAGAAAAATATTGAAGAGCACCTGATGGGGCGAATTGAAAACATTTTGTCGCCGTTGGTGGGTAGCGATGGAATGCGCGTTCAAATTTCAGCGGATGTGGATTTTACCGAAACTGACAGAACCCAGGAAATGTTCAATCCGGATCTACCGGCTTTAAGAAGCGAACAAACATCGGAAGAACAAAGTACGCAGTCTGCTACTCAAGGCGTTCCCGGCGCGTTATCAAATCAACCTACTCCGGCGGGTGCTGCTCCAGACCCGGCGGCAGCATCAACAGCAGCTTCGGGTTCGCCTTCTACTTCCACAAGTTCGACTGCTTCGCCTAGCTCGGCATCAAAAAATGCAACCAGAAATTACGAACTGGATAAAACTATTACCCATACTCGGTTGGCTACTGGAGCATTGCGTCGATTGTCTGTGGCCGTAGTTGTTGATGACCGGCATGTAGCCCAAAGCGATGGCACTGCTAAGGCACAGCCTTATTCTCAGGAAGATATCAATCGTTTTAGCGATCTGGTAAAGCAGGCAGTTGGTTTTGACAGTAGTCGGGGTGATCAGGTTACAGTCACTAATGTAACATTTAAAATGGACGAGCTTGTTGAGGAATTGCCGGCAACGCCTATTTGGGAGCAGGGCTGGTTTCTTGATCTTATGAAACAGGTTGCCGCTGTGTTGGCCGTATTATTCCTGTTGTTTGGTGTGTTGCGTCCCACCATGCGCAGTCTTGTCAGTCGGGACATAGAAGAGAAAAAAGCTCTGGCTTTGGCTGAGGCACAAGAAAAGGCTGCTGCAATAGGCGGAACTGTTCGCTTTAATGAGCTGGGGGTGCCAGTCGCCGTACCGGCTGGCCATGCAGTACCTGGTCAAAAAGTCATTGATTTTACAATGCCCGAAGAAATGCAGGATCTGCTGCTCTTGGATACTCCTCAAAGTTACGAACATCGCTTGGAGTATGTGAAGAGATTGGTTGATGATGATTCGAAAGTAGTCGCACAAGTTATTAAATCATGGGTTAAAAAAGATGGCTAAGGCAGAAAAAGGAGAAAAAGAGTTAACCCAAGTTGATCGTGCCGCAGTATTGTTGCTGGCGCTAGGAATGGAGAGGGCGGCAATGGTTCTAAAGCATATGTCTCCTAGGGAAGTGCAGATTTTAGGTATCACCATGGCGAGCGTGGGTGAAATCTCCATAGAAATGATGGATGAAGTGGTTGAAGAATTTATTGTCGCGGTAAAGAGCCAGACTGCTTTGGGGATGGATACCGATGAGTATATCCGTACTGTATTGATTAGCGCTTTAGGCGCAGACAAAGCGAACAGTATTCTTGATCGTATTTTGCAAGGCGGCAACACTAAAGGGATTGAGCAGTTGAAATGGATGGATACCCGTTCGATTGCCGACATGATTCGATTGGAGCATCCTCAGATCGTCGCGACTATTATGTCTTTGATGGACAGCGAACAGGCGGCTGATGTGATGATGTTCTTGCCCGAAACGATGCGTTCCGATTTGATGATGAGAATCGCAACAATGAAAGGCATACAGCCGGCGGCTCTGCGTGAGTTGGATCAAATCATGGAAAAACAATTAACCGGCTCTGATAATGTTAAATCGACCAATATCGGCGGTGTCGATGCGGTAGCTAATATTTTAAACTTCCTGGATGGCGGCGCGGCAGATTTAGTGATGTCGGGAATTGCCGAGCATAGGTCTGAATTGGCTCAGGAAATTCAGGAGAAGATGTTCACCTTTGAAGATCTTACTTCGATTGATGAAAGAGGTATGCAAACATTGTTGCGCGAAGTTTCAACCGGGCAATTGTTGCTGGCGTTACGTGGTGTAGGTAGTGAGCTTAAGGAAAAAATATTCAGCAATATGTCCAAGCGGGCCGCAGAAATGTTGCGTGATGACTTGGAAGCTTCTCCACCTGCTAAGTTAAGCGAAGTAGAACTGGCGCAGAAAGATATATTGGCTATTGCTAAAAAACTGGCGGATGCAGGCGAGATACAAATGGGTGTAGGTGGTGATGAACTCATCTAAAACGCCCAGATTTACTGCGGCCGAGCTGGAATCGTTAAGGTTATGGAGCATGCCGGATGTCTCCGGGACAGATGCTCTTAGGGACTCGGAGGCAGTGGAGCTTGATGATGAGCCGACGCCGATTTTAACGGTTGATGAAATTGAATCCATGCAAAAGCAGGCGTATGACGAAGCATTTGCGCAAGGCAAAATGCATGGTTTTCAGCAAGGTTTTGATGAGGGTTCAAAAAAAGGCTATGAAGATAATTTGCACTTGTTGCAAAGTCAGGCCGCGAGACTGGTTAGTCTGTTGGAATCTTTAAGCGAGCCGTTTAAACGTCTTGATGATGAAGTGGAAAATGAGCTGGTTAAGCTGGTTATAGGTATCGCAACGCAAATAATACGTCGTGAGATCAAGACGGACCCTGGGCAGATCGTTGCCGTGGTTCGAGAAACACTTAATGTCTTGCCGTTGGCATCACAAAAAATCAGTTTGAAATTACATCCTGAAGATGCTGAATTGGTGCGATCCGCATTAGCGCTGGATGAGGTATCGCCAAGCTGGAGCATAGTTGAGGACCCGTTGATTACCCGCGGCGGCTGCGAAGTCGATACCGAGATTTCGCATGTTGACGCGACTGTAGAGCATCGATTGGCCGCAGTTATCGCAACCCTATTGGGTGGTGAACGGGAGCATGACAGCGCGTCCGCTACTCCCGGCAATCATAGGGCGTCTTCTCCATCCATGGAGGTAGAGCAGCCTACCGAGCAGTTGCCTAAAGAGTCGAAAATAGGCGCTTTAAGTAGTGCAGGAGCAGTTGCCGACGGTAAAAACTCGTGATTCCGGATGCAAATCGGTCACGGATTTGGCTAACTAAATTAAAACCTTATTCTGAAAGATTGGCAGAGGTGCCCGAGCTTGTTGTTGAAGGCAGGCTTTCCCGTATGGTAGGGCTGACACTGGAAGCGGTGGGTTGTCGGGCGGCTATTGGTTCCCGCTGCCGAGTGGAGACCAAAAGCGGCAGGATGATTGAAGCGGAAGTAGTCGGCTTTTCCGGGGCACGCGTTTTTCTGATGCCGACTGCAGAAGTTCATGGGCTTGAGCCGGATTGTCGGGTCATTCCGATGGGTAAAAACAGTCTGGCTAAAGTAGGCTTCGGTTTGCTGGGGCGGGTGCTGGATGGCGCTGGAAATGCGATTGATGACAAAGGTCCGCTTAAAACCGATGCCCTGATTTCGCTCAACGGCGTACCGATTAATCCTTTGTCTCGAAAGCCGATACGCGAACCGCTTGATGTTGGAGTTAGAGCGATAAATTCGATGCTCAGCGTGGGCCGCGGACAACGTATGGGCTTGTTTGCAGGCACCGGTGTTGGAAAAAGTGTGCTGTTGGGCATGATGACCAAATTTACTACCGCGGATATTGTTGTTGTCGGGCTGATTGGCGAGCGAGGACGAGAAGTCAATGAGTTCGTGCTGAAAACTTTGGGTGAAGAGGGACTTAAAAAAGCGGTGGTGGTGGTTTCGCCTGCAGATTGCCCTCCTTTGATGCGGGTTCATGCCGCGTTATTGTCAACCAGCATTGCCGAGTATTTTCGCGATCAGGGCATGGATGTTTTGTTGTTGATGGATTCATTGACCCGATTTGCACAGGCGCACCGTGAAATTGCTTTGGCTATCGACGAGCCTCCGGCTACCAAAGGCTATCCGCCTTCAGTTTTTGCCAAGTTGCCGCATTTGGTCGAGCGTGCAGGCAATGCCGATCACGGCGGCGGATCTATAACCGCATTCTATACTGTCCTGGCCGAAGGCGATGATACCAACGATCCTATTGCCGATGCGGCCCGAGGAGTATTGGACGGCCACATCATATTGTCCAGAAGCTTGGCCGAATCGGGGCATTTTCCTGCCATCGATATCGAGGCGTCGATTAGTCGTGTTATGCCGGATATTATTGATACCGGCCATATGCAAATGGCGCGGGAGCTAAGGCGACTCTATTCACTTTATCAACAAAACCGCGATTTAATCAGCGTCGGTGCTTATCAGCCTGGTTCGAACCCAAAAATTGACAAGGCTATTGAAAAAAATCCGGCAATTTTAGATTTTTTGCAGCAGGATATGAATGAGTCGGTTGATATAAATCGGAGCTTGCAAGATTTGGCATCGCTACTGGCATAAACAGGGCGGCTATTATTACCGGCTGATAAGCAAAGATCTCTTAAAGATACAGGGTATATAAGTGAAAAAATCGCAACGTATTAAAACCATTGTGGATATTAAAGCGACACAGGAAAAAAACGCGTTGGAAGTGCTGGGTGCAGTTCAGAGAAAACTCCAGTCCATGCAGGATCAAGTTGAAGGTTTAAGAAACTATCGGCAGGAATATCAGCATAGATTCGATCAGTTGGGTATTAAGGGCGTTAATGTTGCACAACTGCTGGAGTTTAGATCATTTATTGATAAGCTCGATAAGGCGATAGTA
The DNA here is from genome assembly GCA_036561025.1 of Methylobacter sp. Classification (GTDB taxonomy): domain Bacteria; phylum Pseudomonadota; class Gammaproteobacteria; order Methylococcales; family Methylomonadaceae; genus Methylobacter_A. Next base: position 224,468 of record DATBQB010000065.1, read on the forward strand.
GGTCAGGAGCAGGTGTTGAGTTCAATTGAAGCTGAATTAACGGCCAAAAGAAAAATCTGGGAGGAATTGCATCATAAAGCTCAAAGTCTTCAGAAAGTTTGCGATTCAGCTTTAATAGTAGAAATGAAGCAGGAAGCAAAACGAGAGCAGCAAGAGCAGGATGAGCGAGCATCCAGAATTAGCCGAAATAATTAAAATGGCATGGGAAGTGCATAATAACCTGTAGAATCTCAGGAGAATTGATATGAATATTGAAATCACAAATTTATCGCCTATAGCATCAAGCGTAGCGGCACCAAGCACAGCGCCAATCAGTGGTATAGTTGAAAATGTGTCGACGCCTCCGACCGATACCGGTGTCATTCCCGAAGGCTTTTCGGGGGCATTAGTGGCGCAGATCGAGCTGTTGAGTAATATAAAAACTGAGAGTGCGGTGCCTTTGCAGACATCGGAGCCGGCCGTTTTGCAAGGCGCCAATGCTGCGCCAAGCGTTACCGGAGGATTACCTGTAGGTAAAACTGATACGCAAGATTTTGCCGCATTATTAGGCAATGACTTGCCGCCGACATATAAAACGAAAGACGATGTTGATCATGCGGCCGCGTTGGCAGCAGTAACTGATACACTAAAATATATCACCTTGGGTACTAGTGCTGGAGAAAAGGCTGCGGAGGCGGCGCAAAACGTCAAAGATGTGATTGCAATGACTGTTCCCGCTCAACAAAATGTCAAAGATATGACTGCAATGGTTGTTCCTACCCAGCAAAATATAAAAAATGTGGTAGCAATGGCGGTTCCGATTGTACAAAATGCGCAAAATCAAAATGTAGTTAAAAAAACTGTTCCGGTCGAACAAAGCACGGAGACGGTGGTGCCCACTGTAGCCGAGCAAAGCCTGAAAGATGCTCCGGTTCAAATGGATTTGGGGCAATCAAATGAAAAACCGGAGAAAGATAAGCAAAGCGAAAGCCAAGCGCAAATAGCGACTGTGGCAGATACTCGAGCGGCTGAAGAGTTGCCGGCGGCGGCAACGGTCATTCTTCCTTCGGTAATGCCGGTTGAACAGGTAAAACCAGTCAATAATTTGGCGCCCTCAAATGCAATTCCCTCAAATGTAATTAAAGAGGATGGGGCACCGTCTTTTATAAAAACTGCGACTGAGAATGCTAAACCAAGTCAGATGACGAAAGCGTCAGGGGGAGTCCTGCAAGGTGAAGTTGTTTTTCGTCAACCGGATCAAAGCAATCAGGACTTTAACGTAAAATATTTTGGAAATGCAGGGCAATCGGAAAAGACCGGGCAGGTTGTTGAGCAGCAGGTCTTAAATTTAAATATAGATGGGGAAAAGACTTTGCCTCGGATTGGAACGGACGCAATTCAGCCTAACAAACCCGTTGTTGACAGTAAAGTAGACGTTAAAGCAGACGTTCCGGCAATAACCAAACCGCTATCGCATCCGGAATGGAGTAAGGATGTGGGAGAACGGATCGTTTGGATGAGCAGCAAAGCAATACCTTCGGCAGAAATCAGGCTGAATCCGCAGCATCTTGGCCCTATATCGATTCGTGTCGATGTGACTGATGATAAGGCAACTGTGGCATTTACTGCACAGCACGCCGTTGTAAGAGAAACTCTTGAAGCTTCCATTCCCAAGTTACGGGAAATGATGAGTGCCCAGAATCTCAATTTGGTGGAGGTGAATGTTTCTCAAGGCTCCGCGTCAGATCAAGGACGTTCGCAGGCGCAAAATTTTGCGCAAACATCGGGGCGTGGGCAAGGCATGGTGGACGGTGTTATCGATGGCGTCGATGATGTAGAGCAAGAAATTGAAAGCGGACGGGCTGTAGTCAGCAAGGGCTTGTTGAGTCTATATGCATAAAGTTAGCGTGCGCAAAAATTCATGTAAATCGGCGTAAAACAATAGGCTTTTAATCGCGTAACGGTATGTAGCTTATTTCAGAAGTTTTTTATCATCGAATAGATGCCTTTCATGCCGGCCTCTTCAAGGTACGATTAGTTATCTAAATGCTTGATCTTTTCTGGCTGCGGGCTGCTACGCCGTGGTGCGGTTCATCCCTTCTTTTAAATACGTTAATCATTTAAAGCCGCAACTTTTCTTGCGAATATCTAAAAGCAACACTCATATCTTCGCATATTCCTTAAGGAATACGATGCCAATCACATCCATATTAGCGGCATCAATATCGGTCTTTATGATTTACAATATGCCATTGGCTTGAAATAACAAATAGATAGTTTTTTGAGGTTGCCGCCGCAGGATCTTGTGCACATAAAAGTTATATAGTTATTGAAAGTATTTACGAAAACGACACATCATCGGAGCGATAAAGAATGAGCAACCATGTTACTTTGACCCAATTTATCATTGAACAACAGCGCGAGTTGCCGGGGGTATCGGGGGCGTTTACTTCATTACTGAACGATATAGTTACAGCGTGTAAGAAAATCTCGCATTTGGTTAATCAAGGCAATCTGATTGGAGTGCTAGGCAGCGCCGATTCCGAGAATGTTCAAGGCGAGGTGCAAAAGAAACTGGACATTATTACCAACGACATTATGATCGATGCGTTGAACTGGACCGGTCATCTGGCCGGTATGGCATCGGAAGAAATCGACGACATCATCCTCATTCCTGCGCAATATCCAAAAGGCAAGTACCTGGCATTATTCGATCCGTTGGACGGTTCTTCAAATATCGATGTCAACTTGGCGGTAGGCACTATATTCTCGATATTGCGCTGCCGGGAGGGAGTCGATCCTGCTCTGGAGGATTTTTTGCGTAAAGGTACCGAGCAGGTTTGCGCTGGTTTTGTTCTTTACGGTCCGTCTACGATGATGGTTTTAACAACCGGGCATGGCGTTAACGGCTTCACGCTGAACCAGGATATAGGCGAGTTTATCCTGACTCATCCGAATATGACGATACCTAACGACACCAATGAATTTGCGATCAATATGTCGAATCAGCGTTTTTGGGAGCCCCCCGTCCGGCGTTATATTGATGAATGTTTGCAGGGTACCGAAGGGTCGCGCAAAAAAGATTTTAATATGCGTTGGGTTGCGTCGATGGTAGCAGAGGTTTACCGGATACTTACGCGCGGCGGAGTTTTTATGTACCCGTATGATTTACGCGATCCGTCGAGAGCCGGGAAGCTTCGCATTATGTACGAGGCCAATCCGATGGCTTTTATTATTGAGCAAGCCGGTGGAGCTTGTTCCACCGGGCGCGAGCGGATTCTCGACATCAAGCCCAAAGCCTTGCATCAGCGGGTTCCGGTTATTTTGGGATCGAAAAACGAGGTTGAGCGGATTGTTGGGTATCATTTGGAAGGTTGATTTATATAGGCAAAAGGCTCAAGGCGAAAGACTAAAAATAGTCGCCACCGTCTTTGCCGTTGCTGTTTAAAACTTCAAAGCTTCCGCTCACCTACATTCATACAAAGCCAGCTTTGTACTCCGGTATCAGTAGTTTCTGGAGTCCAAAGCTGGCTTTGGACTTATACGATTCTCATAGCCCGGAACGTGCGAAAGACTAAAAAATAGCCTCCCTGTATGATAAAATTTTATTTTTTTAATTTCACTATTTGAGTTTTCCCATGAACAAACCTAAAAAAGTCGCGATTCTTACGGCGGGCGGCTTGGCCCCTTGCCTAAACTCAGCCATCGGCAGTCTTATCGAGCGTTACACTGAAATCGATCCTTCGATTGAAATCATCTGCTACCGTAGCGGTTATAAAGGCCTGCTGTTGGGCGATTTTTATACAGTTACTCCGGCAATCCGCGAGAAAGCGGGTCTTTTGCATCGTTTCGGCGGTTCAGTGATCGGCAATAGCCGTGTCAAGCTGACCAACGTTAAAGACTGCATTAAACGCGGATTGGTTCAGGAAGGCCAAGACCCGCAGAAAGTTGCCGCCGACCAATTGGTCAAAGACGGCGTCGATATTCTGCACACTATCGGTGGAGACGATACCAACACTGCTGCAGCTGATCTTGCTGCGTTCCTGGCGAAAAACAACTACGGTCTTACCGTTATCGGCCTGCCAAAAACCGTTGATAATGACGTATTCCCTATCAGACAATCGCTGGGCGCCTGGACGGCTGCCGAGCAGGGCGCGCGTTACTTCTGGAATGTTGTTGCCGAAAACAATTCCAACCCGCGCATGCTGATTGTCCATGAAGTGATGGGACGCAGCTGCGGCTGGCTGACTGCTGCGACTGCTGTGGAATACCGCAAGCTGCTGGATCGCGCCGAATGGTTGCCTGAGCTGGGATTGGATCGCGCCACTTATGAAGTGCATGGTGTTTTCATCCCTGAAATGACTATCGATCTTGCTGCGGAAGCGGCTCGCCTTCGCGCAGTGATGGATAAAGTGGATTGCGTAAATATCTTTGTATCGGAAGGCGCAGGCGTTGAATCCATCGTTGCTGAAATGCAAGCCAAAGGACAGGAAGTACCACGCGACGCATTCGGTCACGTCAAACTGGATGCGGTTAATCCAGGTAAATGGTTCGGCGACCAATTCGCACAAATGATCGGTGCGGAAAAGACACTGGTGCAAAAATCAGGCTATTTTGCTCGCGCTTCTGCGGCTAATGTTGAAGACATTCGTTTGATCAAATCTTGCGCCGATCTTGCTGTTGAGTGTGCGTTCCGCCGCGAATCAGGCGTTATCGGTCACGATGACGATCAAAATTTTGTGCTGCGTGCGATTGAGTTTCCCCGTATCAAGGGCGGCAAGCCTTTTGACCTGGATACCGCTTGGTTTAATCAAACTTTGACTGAGATTGGTCAGGCCAAGGGTGCTAAAGTTGAGGTTGGGCACTAAAATATCGCCAGCATTGCATCGTTCCCACGCTCCGGCGTGGGAATGCAGTTAGTGACGCTCCAGCGTCACGGTTAGCAACGCTGGAGTACCACAAGATGCGTTTCCAGGCAGAAGTGTCGAACGATTAAAATGTTTTCGTGTCCGTTTTTAAACAGCGCACCATGAATCCCAACGAATATATTTTTGTTTACGGAACGCTTAGGCGCAATACGAATAGCGAGATGTATCATCTTTTGGCTAAATATGCCGAATTTGTAGATGATGCAACCTACCGCGGCAAGCTTTATCAAATCAATTACTACCCCGGCGCAGTTCCTTCCGATGATCCCCATGATGCAGTGCAGGGTGAGGTCTATCTGCTTCATCAAGCCGATGTTGCGCTGCCTCTACTCGATCAATATGAAGAGTTCGGTCCGGAGTTTCCCGAACCCAACGAATATATTCGGAAAAAACAATCGGTATTGCTTAAAAACGGACGCTCCGTTATGGCATGGGTTTATGTTTATAATCATTCTACCTCAGGCTTGGAATTGATTAAATCGGCAAATTTTATTCAGCAACCATTATGATCACCATCATCCAACGTGTAACTACCGCTAAAGTCATCGTCAATAACCAGGACATCGGCAAAATTGATACCGGCATTATGGCGCTGGTTGCTGTGGAAAAAGCGGACACCGAAAAAGATGCCCAACGTTTGCTGGAGCGTATTCTCAATTACCGGATTTTCGCCGATAGCGATGACCGTATGAATCTGAGTTTGAGGGATATTAACGGCGGATTGTTGCTGGTTCCTCAATTCACGTTGGCGGCCGATACCCAAAAAGGCAACCGGCCCAGTTTTATTTCTGCCGCGCCGCCTGAAAAAGGCAAGGAACTGTTCGATTATCTGCAACAGTTAGCAAAGCAAACTTACTCTCATGTTGAATTCGGTCAGTTTGGCGCTGATATGCAGGTTTCACTGGTCAATAACGGGCCGGTTACATTTACACTACGGACCCATTAAATACGATTCACCCTACCAATCATCATCCTCTTCATCTTTTTCATAAGGCTGAGCTTTTACATTATCGAGTACTTTCGGTGTCTTGGCCGAGCGCAACAGAATTAGAGCGCTGCCCAAAACAAACAGCAACGCGATTATAAACAACACTACCCACATTCAATTCGCCCCCATTTTGGCTTGTCTAAGCTGGTTACGATAGAATACTCCTACATAGATCATTTACATACTTCAACATGAAACAAGTCGAACTACTTTCTCCTGCCGGAACTCTTAAAAACATGCGCTATGCATTTGCATACGGCGCGGATGCCGTTTATGCAGGATTGCCTCGTTATAGTCTGCGGGTGCGCAACAATGATTTTCTGGCCGATAATCTGGCCAAGGGCATAGATGAAGCCCACCAGTTGGGCAAAAAGTTTTTCCTGGCGACCAATGTGATTCCGCATAACGCCAAGGTTAAAACCTTTATTAAAGATATTACGCCGATTATAGCGATGCAGCCGGACGCCTTGATTATGGCCGATCCGGGTCTGATTATGATGACACGGGAAGCTTGGCCGAACATGCCGATACATCTGTCGGTACAGGCGAATACCGTCAATTATGCTTCGGTCAATTTTTGGAAAAGCATGGGTGTCGAGCGGGTCATTTTGTCCCGCGAGCTGTCATTGGATGAAGTAGAAGAAATCCGCCAGCTTTGCCCCGATACGGAACTTGAAGTGTTTGTTCATGGTGCGTTATGCATTGCTTATTCCGGTCGCTGTTTGTTATCCGGTTATTTTAATCACCGTGATCCTAATCAGGGCACTTGCACCAATTCCTGCCGCTGGAAATATGACACCTTGCCCGCGCATGAGAACGCCGAAGGCGATTACGTGCTGGACGGCGCGGCGCTGTCGATGTCAGATATCAGCAACGCTAGTTGTGGCGGCGCAGAAAGACATCCGTTGGCGGACAAGGTGTATTTCCTTGAGGAAGAAGGCCGCAAAGGTGAGCTGTTGCCGGTCATGGAAGATGAAAATGGTACTTACATTATGAATTCAAAAGACTTAAGGGCCATCGAGCATGTGCAGCGTCTGGTCGAAATCGGCGTAGACAGTCTTAAAATCGAAGGCCGCACCAAGTCGCATTATTACGTGGCGCGTACTGCACAAACCTATCGCCAAGCGATCGACGATGCATTGGCGGGCCGCGCATTCCAGCCTGAACTGATCGGCGTTTTGGAAAATCTTGCCAATCGGGGGTATACCGACGGTTTTTACCAGCGCCACCATACACACGAACACCAAAACTATATGACCGGTTACTCCAAAAGCCATCAGCAGCAATTTTGCGGAGAAATCAGGAGCTATGATCAGTCAACCGGCCTTGCAACGATTGATGTGAAAAACAAATTTTCGGTTGGCGATAAACTGGAATTAATATTGCCGGAAGGCAATCAGGACATTATTGTCGAACGCATGGAAGGCATGTATGGGCAAGAAATGGAAGAAGCGTCAGGCGGCGGCTATGAAGTAAAAATACCGTTGCCGGAAATATGCGGCGATAATGGTTTGCTGGCGCGATATACTTAAAAGATAGGCGAAAGGCAAAAGGCTAAAGGCGAAAAAAGCTTGCCGTCTTTCGCCCTTTGCCTTTAGCCTTGTGCCTTTATATCCTTTTGAGACTTGAAACATGACTTTTACTACCGCCGACCTTTGCGATGCCCATTCAGCGGAAGACCACTTCCAGATTGCCGAACCGCTGCTCAAATCATACGGCGGTCACTCAAGCTTTTGCGGTCAAATCACTACGATAAAAGTTTTTGAAGATAATGTTTTGGTCAGGACGGTTCTGGAAGAGAAGGTCGACAATAGGGTATTGGTTGTTGATGGCGGAGGCTCTCACCGTTGTGCTCTGCTGGGTGCCGATCTGGCAAAGCTCGCTATTGCTAACGGTTGGCAGGGTATTGTTATTCATGGCTGCATCCGGGATTCTGCAATTATCAATCAACTTCCGATTGGCATCCTTGCATTGCATACTCATCCTTTAAAAAGCCATAAAAAAGACCATGGCGACCGCGACTTATTGGTCACTTTTGCCGGTGTCAATTTTAAACAAAATCATTTTTTATATGCCGATACTGATGGAATTATCGTTTCAGAAACAATGTTGAGTTAAAATAACTTCAAATTAACCTAGTAAAGAAGTCAAGATATGCAAATTGTACTCGCTAACCCCCGTGGATTCTGTGCCGGCGTAGACCGGGCTATTGAAATTGTCGATCAGGCCATCCAGGCTTTCGGCGCTCCCATTTATGTCCGTCACGAGGTCGTTCATAATCGTACGGTTGTTGACGGACTTAAAGAGAAAGGCGCTATCTTCATTGAAGATTTGACCGACGTGCCGGTTGGTTCTTATCTGATATTCAGTGCTCACGGCGTTTCCAAGCAAGTGCAGCAGGAAGCTAAAGAGCGTAATTTAACTGTTTTTGACGCCACTTGTCCGTTGGTTACCAAAGTCCATTTGCAGGTTGCCAAACATGCGAAAGAGGATCGTGAAGTTATCCTGATCGGTCATGCCGGACACCCCGAAGTTGAAGGTACCATGGGCCAATATGAACGCTGTACGGAAAATGGCGGCATTTATTTGGTAGAAACCCCGGAGGACGTTAAAAACCTGGAAGTAAAAAACCCCGATAATCTGGCTTATGTTACACAGACCACTTTGTCGATGACCGACACCAAGATTATGGTTGATGCCTTAAGAGCGCGCTTTAACGCTATACAGGAACAAAAAAAAGACGATATCTGCTATGCCACGCAAAATCGCCAAGATGCAGTTTTTGAACTGGCTAAAACTGCTGATATTATCCTCGTGGTCGGTTCGCCCAACAGCTCCAACTCCAACCGGTTACGCGAAATAGCCGAACAACTGGGTAAGCAGTCTTATCTGATTGATACAGCACAAGATATGCAGCAGAACTGGTTCGACGGCGTTGCCGTGGTCGGCGTTACTGCAGGAGCCTCCGCGCCGGAAGTTCTGGTTCAGGAAGTTATCAATCAGTTAAAGCAGTGGGGCGGTCAATCAACTATTGAGATTCAAGGCATAGAAGAAAAAGTAGTGTTTTCTTTGCCTAAAGAGTTAAAAAAACATATCAACTGATCACTTCTTGCTGCAGGGCTGTCACCTAGCGACAGTCCTGATCCTCTTCATTTCCTCATATCGTCAACGCTGATTTGCTGTGGGTTCGAGTTAAAATAAAGACAGAAACCACTATTTTTATCTAAAATAGCCGTCGCTATAAAATTAACCTTAACGCCAATAATGATAGGCCAAGAATAAATGCTATAAAAACAGCCCCTTGTTATTGCTAACATTATTTTTTATTTCTTTAAAGATTATTATGACACTTACTGCAATGGATCTTGTTGCTCAAGCCAAACAAAATATTGTTGAAATTGATATTGATGCCGCAAAAAATACCTTGGAGACAAGCCTAATTTTGGACGTTAGGGAGCTTTCCGAATATGCCTCAGGCCATCTGCCTGGAGCGTTCAACATACCTCGCGGGATATTGGAATTCAAGATTGGCTCGCATCCTGACTTTCAAGATAAACAAGATGCTCATATCATTGTTTATTGCCAATCAGGCGGCCGTTCCGCATTGGCAACAGAGGTATTAAAAAAGATGGGATTCAATAATACCGTCAGCATGGCAGGCGGGTTTAAGGCATGGACTGAAAGCGGTAATGAAGTAGTTTAGATGCCTGAACTGGAAGCTATCCGCTTGGATAAATGGTTATGGGCCGCGCGTTTTTTTAAAACGCGCAAATTGGCCGCTGAGGCTATTTCCGGTGGGAAAGTCCATGTTAACGATCAGCGCGCCAAGCCCGGAAAAGAAATCAAAATCGGCGCTATGCTTTCTATCAGTAAAGATAATTATCTCTGGGACATCACCATTACCGGCATTAACAGCCAACGGCGTTCAGCTAAAGAAGCCGTTTTGCTCTATCAGGAAACCGCAGAAAGTCTAGCCAAGCGTGAAAAGCAAATCATCCAAAACCGTGAGCAGCGGGAGCTGTTCGACTTTAGCGGCAAAGACCATAAACCGAATAAAAAAGAACGGCGTCTGATTCACCGGTTTAAACAAGGGTAGGGTTACACAATCAGCTTAAAAGCAATTACCACGAAGACACGAAGTTTTATTTCTTCGTGTCCTTCGTGTCTTCGTGGTGAATTAATTAGTCTATTTGGGATTTTCTGCTTAAGTTGATGCGTATAGGGAATTGCTACAAACAGGTGGGCGGCTTAGGCAAACCGGCTAACTTGCAAGCATATTTTAAAGGTCCATCGGGAAACAATTTATGCAAATAACGACTGTTGCCCTTTGCCTCACCCAATTCCTTGGCAATCGCTTTAGTAAAAACCCGTGCATTGGGCAAATGTTTAAATTGCTGGTAATAACGCCGGATAAACAGAATAATTTCCCAATGTTCATCACTAAGCTTGATGTTATTTAACGCGGCCAGCCGCTCTGCGATATCTTCATTCCAGTCTGCCTGATTTATCAAAAAACCCTGTCCGGTGGTTTTCAGGTGCGGCTCCTGATCTGTTACGTCCATGACTGGATAACCGGGTTATTAACCGTCAATTCAACCAGTCCGGCATAATCTATCACCTCGACCCCTTCAACTAGCTCATTAGGTGCGATTCCGCGTACGGCAATATCATCTGACAACACACAAAAGCGGGTGTTGCTGATTTGTTGAGCTAGCGTATTACTTACACTGCTATTTTGTAATATCCGTAGAACCGAGTTTTCAAGAAATACTACAACATCGCCGGAATCAATCCGTCCCCAGATAGCTGCTTCAATCGGTGACTGAAAAATAAGGTGCAGCATGTTAAGCGCCATCAGTTAGTTTAAGACCGATAATTCCAACAACTACCAACGTAATTGACAGCAAACGATACCAGTCGGCGGATTCTTTAAACAAAATGATGCCTAATACCGCCACACCAACCGCACCCATGCCCGTCCAGACGGCATATGCGGTTCCAAGCGGCAAAGTTTTAATTGCCAACATCAACAAATAAAAGCTACAGCCACCGGACACCATTGTTATGATGCTTGGCCACAACTTGGTAAATCCTTGATTATATTTAAGACTTAAAGCAAATACTATTTCTGCAAATCCCGCAGAAAATAAAAGAAACCACGCCACGAATACCTCTTTTCTTTGTTCTTGAATACTAAATATTCTACAATATACTAAACTTAGCAGCGTTTAAAAATATTTTGGGTGAATTGATGTGGGTAATCCCAAAATATTAAAGGATAAGCTGCAATTCATCCGCACAATATCCGCATTTGAGCAAACCATTCAGCATTATACGCAGCAGATTTAACGAGAGAACCTACCTAAGGTGGTTTTTTCTAGGTATTTGTTTTTAATGTCATAACTAATTGATATATATTTAATGAGCGACACATCTTCTTTTTCAATCCAAAATTCAAAGCAAATAACGAGTCATTTGTCGTTATTAGTTAAAAGTAAATGTCTGCTTAGCGCTCGTTTTGGAGCAAATAATGAATCCTATATAACCACGCTACTTGGTATTGATGAAAAAAATAACGCGGTAGTTTTAGATTACGGACCTAAAGAAGATTTAAATCAAAGAATATTGAATGCAGGAAAGGTTGCATTCGATGCCGATTATAACGGCATTAAAGTTTCTTTCGCTGGAACCGCATTAAAAAAAATCACCCATAAAGGAGATGCGGCATTCAGTATGCCTATTCCTAAATCGCTTTATTGGATGCAGCGCAGAGAGTACTACAGGGTGAAATCGCCGCTTTCAAAACCCAGCTATTGCCAATTGATAATACAAGGCAAGAAACCCGTTAACCTTAAGTTATACGATATCAGTCTTACAGGCTTCGCAATGCTTAATGTTTCCAAAGAGGTTTCTGAACTACTGATTCCCGGTACCTCGCTTGAGCAATGTAAGCTCATACTTGCAGAAGCAGGTGAGGGGATGATTTCTTTCGAAATATGCGCCAAGTACATAATTAATCCTGATAAATTACAAAAAATTCAGAAAATAGGTTGTAAATTCACCAAAATAACTCGTCCAGTTGAAGAGATTATTCAGCGCTATATGCAGCAGATTCAACGGGAAGATTTACAGAAAGAGTGATTTACTTATATTAAAGCGATTGAAACAAAACCAACATACGACTGCATTAGACCTACAATCCTATAGGCAAGGCAAAGGCCGCATAGCGGTATGCTGAAGAGCGGAATATTTTACAGTTTTTAGTTTTATACAGCTCAAAATGCTACTTACGACTATCATTACGTTGTTCGATAATCAGCAAAAAACACATGGTCATTATTAATGAGCGAAGCCTCTTCTTATTCAATCTACAATTCAAGACAAATCATCCAAAATTTATCGATATTGATTAAAAATAAATGCTTGCTCAGCGTTCGTTTTGGAGAAGGCAAGGCATTTTTTCTTACTGCAATACTTCATATTGATGAAGCAGCTAACACTGTGATTTTTGATTATGGGCCCAAAGAAGTGTTAAATCAACAGCTTCTTAAGGCTAGCAGAATCACTTTCGAAGCCGATTTTTCCGGCATTAAATCTTCTTTTAAAGGAAATATGCTGCAACAAACTCTTTATAACGGGGAACCTGCGTTTATCATGCCAATTCCTGAGTCAATCTTTTGGATGCAGCGTAGAGAGTTCTTTCGCATAAAATCACCGCGTTCAAAATCCAGTTATTGCCAATTGACACTAGAGAATCATGGAACCGTTAATTTAATGTTATACGACATTAGTCTTACAGGTTTTTCGGTACTCAATACTTCAACTGAAATATCCAACTTATTACTTCCTGGTGCGCAACTTGAGAAATGCAAACTGGTACTTTCAGGTGCAGGTGAGGATACTATTTCTTTTAAAGTCTGTACCAAGCTAATAATTAACCCGGATAAAATCGCCGTGCTAAAAATCCAAAAGATAGGTTGTTTATTTACCAAAATAACACCTATATTTGAATCGACAGTCCAGCGCTATATCAATCAGTTGCAACGAGAAAGCATACAAAAAATGAATGGACAGGAGTAAGCTTCTAATTACATCAAACAATCATAGCAACTTGCACAATTCAATGGCTATTCCTCCCGCATCAGTTTCTATACGCCGCAACATAATCACCGTTACCCAGCTTAACCGCGAAACCAGTCAACTGCTTGCCGAGCATTTTTTGTCGGTATTGGTTGAGGGTGAGCTATCCAATTTAAGCGCCCCCAGCTCCGGACATATTTATTTTACGCTGAAAGATGCCAACGCCCAGGTGCGTTGTGCAATGTTTCGCACCCAGCAGCGCCGATTGGCGTTCAAGCCGGAAAACGGTAAGCAGATTATCGTGAAAGCGCAAGTCAGTTTGTACGAACCTAGAGGCGACTATCAACTGATTGTCGAGCATATCGAAGAAGCCGGCGACGGCGCTTTGCGCAGAGCGTTCGATGCATTGAAACTGAAGCTGTCGGAACAAGGGCTGTTCGATGCTGCGCACAAGCAAAGCCTGCCCACGCTGCCAACGGCCATTGGCGTCATTACCTCACCGTCAGGTGCGGCCATCAGAGATATATTGACCGTCTTACAAAGGCGTTTTGCGGCGATACCGGTGATTGTTTACCCGGTTGCGGTGCAGGGCGATAACGCAAAACATGAAATTGCCAAGGCGATAGCCACAGCCAATCAACATAAACAATGTGACGTCATCATTCTTGGGCGGGGCGGAGGCTCATTGGAAGATCTTTGGGCATTCAATGAAGAGTTGGTTGCCAGAGCTATTTATGACAGTGAAATTCCGATCATTTCAGCTGTCGGGCACGAAACCGATTTTACTATTGCCGATTTTGTTGCTGATTTGCGCGCCGCAACTCCTTCGGCGGCGGCAGAATATGCCAGCCCCGATCAACAGCACTGGCTGTCGCGATTTATGCACCTGGAACTGCGGTTGCATCAGCAAATACAGCGTAAACTGAACCAGAAGCAGCAAACCCTGGATTGGCTGAGCCAACGGCTGCAACAGCAACATCCGGGTCAAAAGCTGGCAAGAAACGGAAAGCGCATGGCTGAACTTGAGTCCAGACTTAACCAGGCGATACGGACAAAACTTCGTCATATGAGCGGCATAGTCGAGGCAAAAACAGCCCAATTATGGCAACATAATCCTGCTAAAACCATCAACAGTCATAAACGACGACAAGAGTATTTGACTCAGCGCCTGACTGCCGCGACCGTACATAAGTTGGAGCATTTAAAGCAGCGTTTATTAAATTCCAGTCAGACCTTGCATGCGGTTAGTCCTCTGGCAACATTAAATCGGGGGTATGCGATGGCAATCAACCCGTCTACCGGGGAAATTATTCGTTCTACCGCACAAGTCGGCGTTGGCGGCATGGTTCAGACCCGACTCGCGCAAGGCAGCTTCACCAGCCAGATTAAAACCATTACGGAATGAAAATTAAAAACGTAACTACCGGTTTTATCTTGTTCTCATTCAATCAAAACAAACTGCGCATATCCAAAGCTAGCTTTGAATGGCCAAGGTTGAAGCGAGGTTTAGCCGTTCGAACAAACAATAAATTGGCCGTATGACTGACCGGTCGTGATTGATGAATCATTAAATTTCCATTTCAGGATTAGCGCTTGGATTGATTAAAGGCCACTGCTGTATCGCCTTGTAAAAAACACCATCCGGTTCGCTGCAGGATTCAACCAGACAAAACGCCTCGGCGCGCCAAATAATCGGCTCAATCTTCACGTTCGGCAGATACCGGGCATGACGGGCCAGGGTAATATGCGGGGTATAAGGGCGAGTGTCGGTTTGCAGGCCGCAGTTTGCGGCCGCCGTTTCCAGCGCGACCGCCAGCACTGACGCTGCTTCCGGCACTGGTTGCAGGCAGGTCAGGCATAGAATCTTAGGTTTATTCCAATAACTTAAGCTGTCAAAGGTCAACTCAAAAGGCTGGGCGATAATACCGGCGGCGAACTGTTTAATCGATAATTCAACATTTTTGTCAACCTGTCCCAAAAACACCAATGTTACATGGAGATTGTGCGGCTGCACGCATTTGAATCCTTCAGCTTTGATGGACTGGTTCAAGCGCGCCAGCTTTTGCCGGGTTTCATCGTCGGGCCATAAGGCAAAAAATAATCGGGAAGTATTGGGCATGGTTTTTAGCCAGGGTTGAATAAATAAACCTCGTCTATCAACAAAAACTCATGGCATTGCTACAGTGAACAAGTGCGCTAGAATTAGTAGGTTGAAAAAGGTTACAAGTCTGCCACGAAAGCCGGGCTAAGTCACCCTGAGGTAAAAGTAGTAGCTTTCGAATGCTTGTTGCCAATAATAAATGGAGTCGATGGATTTTTGTATTTGGTTTTTTGAAAAATGCCTGTAGTAACATCTCTAAAGGCAGGGTGATCCATAAAGTGAGTTTACGAACGGCATGGTTTTTCGCCGAAAGCTTGGCTGAAAATAGAGGAAATCGACAAGCGTTTAGAGTTGGCATGATTTTGCATTTGTAATGCGTATTTAATGTGTTAGACTCGCTAGCATATTAACGATATGGCTTTAAAAGGAACATCTTTTCCGTCGTTAATAAGCTGTGATTTTTAATACCCGAAATAGTAGTTTTAGCAAGGCATCTTGGCCTTTAATCCATTTTGGAAATCTTAGCTTTCTCTTTTTTGAAATGTAAAGTTACTGATTAGTTTGGCTTTTTTTAATTAAGTATTTAGAACAGCAGTTTATTAACATGATTGCAGATGTATTGGTTTTGCTAAAAAATCGCCTTAACGCGCACTTTCAATCGCTTTCTGGAACTGGTCTGGCTGATGCGGGTGAAGATAAGGTGGTTTTTGTGGATGGCGACCAAAAGCCCGACTCTATTAACTTTAAGCTCGGAGCCGTATCTTTGTTGTTGTTTAACATCGAACGCGATGTTATTAGCCGGCAAGCCGATAATTATGCACGGATCGCTGATGATGGCACGACCCGTAAAGTTAACCCCGAGATTAATATCAACCTCAATATAATGTTCGTAGCCAAATTTAAGGATTATGAACAAAGCCTGCACTACCTCTCATTGATTCTTAGCTATTTTCAGATTAATCATTATCTAGACCAGCAAAATGCGCCGGAACTTAGCAAGTCTATTGATCATTTGGTATTGGAGCTCAATACCCAGACGACTGCTCAACAAAACGAATTATGGGGGATCTTACGAAGCAGTTATTTGCCCTCCCTGGTTTATAAAGTAAAAGCTTTGGCCTTTATTGATGAGGGGCAGATGCCGATAGCGGGAATTAGCGAAGTTATTCTGAACCAGGAACAGCTATGAATTATTCGCCATTGGTCATGCTCAAGCTAAAACATTCTTTCTATGACCGTGGCGAATGTCCCGATTTCTCCGTTACTGCCAGTGCTCAAACTGCAAGGCTGCTGAATAAGCATCGCTGTATTGTTAAGAAAAACGCTTATGGATTGACGGTATATGTGCCGGTTGATAATCAACAGCCGTTGATCCCATTTGCTGACGGCAGTCAGTTGTGTTTCGATCTTAAAGTGCAAAGCGACGATTTCGCTTTATATACAGACAAACGCCTTGAGCTCTCCAATCCATCCGGTTTGCAAATATTTCAAGCTGGTGGTGGCGTTAATATTGATCAAGGTATTTTGACTACGCCTAATACTAGTGAGCCGCTGCTTAATATTGTTATGCAACGCGACTTTAATCAAACCGATGCAATGCTTGGCGCTGATGAAATTCGCTTTTTTGCCAAGCCGGTTTTATGGTTTTACTATCTGGTTACAGACCAAAGCGATAACGATCAATTTGCAATTGCGGATGTCGGACAAGACAACCTGAAAACAGTGTGGCAACGTTGTGATTTGTTAAAAGACGACAGCATTTATGTTCAACTGACCAAACAGTACCCTTCCATGACTATTGTTTGTTTTGTTTGTGAACAAACTTTAGATTGCCGTGAATCCTGTGCCAGACACTTACAGCTAAGGCTAGGTGAACAGACCGTTTTTGAACAATTGCCCAGCCCTAGTTATCAAAACCATTTTCATATCAAAACCAAGACCGCTTCAAAACCTACCGACGCGATTTATCAAATCGTCAAATACTTTACCAACACCACATTAATTAAGGGGTAAAACCATGGTGACTTACAGTACTCCAGGCGTATACGTTGAAGAAATTCCTACCTTAGCGCCTTCGGTCGCATCGGTGGCGACAGCAATACCGGTTTTTATCGGTTACACCGAAAAAGGCCCGCTTTTAAAACCCATCCGCATTGACACTATGCTTGATTATGTGAGCTTGTTCGGCGGTGCCAATCCGAGTGCTTTTGAAATAAACGGCGATAACACAATCACAAGAACCGATGCCGGTACCAATAAGTTTTTGATGTACTACGGTCTTAGCCTGTATTTCCAAAACGGGGGCGGCAGCTGTTATATTTTGTCGGTTGGCGGTTACGATAAAACTATTGCTAAATCTGATTTTGATACGGTATTGGATGTCCTTGAGAAAGAAGATGAGCCGACTCTGATTGTATTGCTCGATGCGACGGTACTACCCGATGTTACTGATTATTACGACTTGTGTAATAAGGCCTTGGTGCAGTGTGAAAAACTCGGTGACAGGTTTCTGCTTGTCGATATTCCCGATAGCAAGACCAATGACTTTAGAAACAGTAGTACGTTCGGCAACAATAATCTTTGCTATGCTGCGGCTTACCATCCCTATTTAAACACTACGCTGAACCTCCAATATCAGGAAGATAAGGTTACGCAAACTTCAGGACTGCAATGGTCTGCAGGCAACAATAGCATTAATGTTGTTTATAAAGGCTCTACTGCCGCACCCAAAGTTAAAATCACCGCTGATGCAACAGGCACTAACAAAGCCGAATTTGCTATCAGTTCGAATACCTTAAACATAAAAACAGCCGCTTCAGCGCCTTCGGCTGCGGAGGTGGTAGCAGCATGGAATACCTGGAAAAGTACCGGTACTGCCGCAGGCTTTGATATTTCCATTAACGGTACCGGCAATGATCCGGTTGCTGTAACCGCTGTCCAAAGCCTTGTTGCCTCCCCCGCTACTACACTTGCCAGTCTGAAACAAAGCAATACCGTACTGTATAACCAAATCAAAAGCAGCCTGGCTACTCAGCGCGTTACATTGCCGCCAAGCCCTGCGATTGCGGGTGTTTATGCCAGCGTCGATCGAGAGCGTGGCGTTTGGAAATCTCCGGCTAATGTCAGCTTAAGCGGGGTAATAGGTCCTGCCGTCAAAATCTCCGATGCCGAGCAAGACTTACTCAACATTGACCCGACTGCCGGCAAATCCATTAATGCCATTCGCGACTTTACCGGTAAAGGTACTTTAGTGTGGGGTGGGCGTACATTGGCTGGTAACGATAATGAATGGCGCTATGTTTCGGTGCGGCGTTTATTTATTACTATTGAAGAATCCACCCGCAAAGCCTCAGCATTCGCTGTTTTCGAACCGAATGATGCAACCACTTGGCTAAAAGTTAAAGCCATGATCGAAAGCTATCTTTATGGTCTGTGGCAACAAGGGGCGCTGGCCGGTTCCAAACCGGAAGCAGCTTATGTGGTCAATGTCGGCTTAGGTAAGACCATGACGGCTCAGGATATACTCGAAGGACGAATGATCGTCACTATTGGTGTGGCCGCTGTCAGGCCTGCTGAATTCATCATCTTGCGTTTTTCGCACAAGATGCAGGAAGCTTAGCCTACATCCTTTTTTCGACCTATTACCTTAATATCATGGAGTCACCGTTATGGCACTTACCACAGCCGAAATAAAAAAATCCTATCCGTTGCCCGTCTACAACTACAAGGTTGAAATTGCCGGTGTGGCAATTGCTTTTACCGAAGTATCGGGTTTAACCATTGAGCATGACACTACCACTTATATTGAAAGCCAAACCGCTAGCGGTATTGCCGGTGCCCGTAGGTTATATATGCCCGCTCAACCCAAGCCTGTTAATATTACCCTGAAAAAAGGAGTGGTGCTTTTAACCAGCGTTGAAACGCTCTATAAATGGATCAGTTCAGTAACACTTAATCAGGTAGAGAAAAAGGATATTTATGTGCGTTTATGCGATGAAAAAGGCAATGCTGTGATTAGCTGGAAAGTTATTAACGCTTTTCCTACCAAACTCGATGCCCCAAGTTTTGACGCTAAATCCAACGATGCCGCCATTGAAAGCATGTCATTAATGGCTGATGGCGTCGTCATTGAAGAAGCGTAAATTTCATGGCATTAAGCACAGAGACTATTAAATCGACATATCCGTTACCCGTTTACAATTATCGGGTAACGATACTGGACGATAGTACAGCCACTGTGCTTGGGTTTTCTGAGGTATCCGGTTTGGCGGTAAGCTACGAACCAGTCACGTATAAGCACGGCTTGAGCTTTCTGACGGGCGTTCAAATCGTACCGGGTATGCGTCAGCCGATTCGCGTCACCTTAAAACAAGGTCTTACCAAAAACGCCGATTTCTTGCAAAAATGGCTGAATAAAAGCTATTTAGAGCCTTGGTCAATAACTGTTAGATGCGATATTTTGATTGATCTTTGTGACGAGACAGGCTTGCCTGTTATTCGTTGGAAGCTTAAACAAGCCTTACCGACCAAACTGGAAGCACCAACCTTTACCGCGAGTAGCAATGAAGCGGCGATCATTAGCATGGAATTGATCGCTGCCGATTTGGAAGCGGATTACCATCCTTCTTAACCTTCGTATAATGACTATGAATTTTCCCGGTGATGCTTATCAAGCCCTACGCGGTGGGCCGCCCTTGGCGTTTCGCTACAGCGTGTTTTTCTTTATGGGCGGTGTCGTTCCTAATCCTTTGGATATTCGTTTTAGTAAGGTGTCAGGGCTCAACTCCCACATCGAGACCCACTCATTAAATGAGGGCGGGCAGAATTTATATACCCATCGTCTGCCCAAACGCATACAGTACGACAACTTGGTTTTAGAGCGCGGTATGGCGATAGGGTCGTTATTGGTTGCCGAGTTTAACGCGACTATGTCGTTGTTTAAATTCAATCCTTCCAATGTGCTGGTGACCTTGCTTGATGAAACCGGTTCGCCGATTAGCGGTTGGCTATTTATGACCGCCTATCCGGTCAAATGGACAGTCTCTGATTTGAACGCCGAGCAAAATCAAGTAGTCGTTGAAACCATGGAACTGGCCTATCAACGTATGCAAGCCATCAGGTTATAAGTCCATGCCGGTAGAAATTCGTGAGCTTGTCATTAGGGCCGTGGTCAAGGACGAACAAAACTCGTTTCAGAATACTGAAACAGAATTGCATCAGTCGCAAGACCAGCAAGCCGTTATTGAAGAGTGCGTTAAACAAGTGTTAAAAATTCTGAAAAGAAAACAGGAAAGATAACATGGAGTTGAAAAACCCGTTTAAGCTCGAAAAGTTGACGATAACCGCATACCAGGATGATAAACGAACCGTTCAGGTAGGTAAGCCTTTTAAGGCCATGTTCAACCCGGAATCCTTTAGCCAAAGACACGGCACTGAACTGGTTAAAAAACGCGGCTTGAATTTAACCGGGCAAAAACTCAATTATGCCTATACCGAACCGTCCGAGTTATCGTTCAAGCTCCTGCTCGACGGCACGGGCAGTCACGAAATGGGAGCTGTAACATTAAAAAACATGCTGTCAGGCACAGACGAAACCGTAGCGGCCAGAATTAAACACCTGCTCGACATCAGTTTTCGCATAAACGGCGAGATACACGAGCCTAACTATATGATCGTCGCATGGGGCAGCTTGAACTTTCCTTGTCGATTATCAAGCCTCGATATTGATTACACCAGTTTTAACCCGGACGGTACCCCGCTACGCGCAGAGCTGAGCATCAAATTGCTGTTCGATCAGGAAGTCAAAAAGGGTCAGGCGCTGGATGCAAAAAGCTCACCCGACTTAACGCATAGCCGTATCGTTAAAGATGGCGATACGCTGCCCTTATTAAGCAAAGAAATTTATGGATCAGCCACTCACTATTTGTGGTTGGCCAAGCAAAACCAGCTTGATGATTTTAGAAATCTGAGCCCTGGGCAGCGCCTATTTTTTCCGCCTCTCGTGTCATAAGCCTGCGAGTTACCATGAGCCTTGTTACAGTTACGGTACTCAGTGACAGTAAAGTCATAGATCCGACTTATGAATTATTGTCGGTGCATGTCAATTATGAGATCAATCGCATACCTTATGCCGAGCTGGTGTTATTCGATGGCGATGCCGCCAACCATAAGTTTGCCATTAGCGATGCCGGTGTATTTGAACCGGGCAAAGAAATTGAAATCAAGCTGCGTTACGAAGATGACTCAACATCGGAAAAAACCGTATTTAAGGGCTTGGTGGTGACGCATGAGGTCAGCGTCGAGCATACCGTATCAACATTGACTGTATCTATTAAAGATGCTGCGGTCGCCATGACCCAAGGTAAAAATCACTGTATTTTTACCAAAATGACTGACGATGAAATTATTAAAAAGATAATTGGTCTGTATAGTTTAAAAGCTGGAACGATTGATACCACCCAGCCTCAGCATACGGAAATTATGCAATATGCTTGTAGCGATTGGGACTTTATACTGGCTCGGGCCGAAAGCAATGGCCTGCTTATCAAAGTGCAGGAAGGAGAGGTTTCTGCGTTATCGATAAAATCGCCGAGCGGTCCCAAAGCTACCATTGAATACGGCATTGATGAAGTTTACAGCTTTGACATCGAAGCCGATGGCGAAGGTCAATATGCAAAAATTTCCGGTACTGCCTGGGATGCCAAAAATCAGCAAAATATTCAGGTCAACAAGACAGATAATCTTGCTTTAACGCCGGGTAATTTAAGCAGTCAAAAGCTGGCCAATAGTCTGGGCGGTAAAGATTATGCCTTGGCGACTTCGGCGCAACTGAGTCAGGCGGAACTAACCGCTTGGGCCGCAGGCAAACTGGCCCGGACTCAATTGAGTTTAATTCGCGGTCGTGTGGCGCTATCCGGCAGAACCGATATAGCGTTATTGGATACTATTGAAATTAAAGGTATTGGTCAGCGTTTTAATGGCAAGGCTCTGGTAACCGGCATCGGACACCGAGTTACTGCCGGTAGTTGGGTTACCGATATTCAGTTCGGTCTTGCTGACCAATGGCTGCTGCACAGTAATGAAGCTAATAGCTTGCCAGCTTCGGGTTTGTTGCCGGGCATTTCAGGCTTGCACATTGGTCTGGTATTAGAACTTGGCGAAGACCCGGATAAGGAACTGAAAGTAAAAGTCCAATTGCCGATGCTGAAGAACGATGCCAATACGCTGTGGGCGCGCTTGGGTTCTCCCGATGCGGGCAAGGGACGCGGCTATTTTTTCAGACCGGAAGTAGGGGATGAAGTGGTTATCGGTTTTGTTAACGATGATCCGCGGCAAGCCATTATTTTAGGATCCTTGTACAGCTCCAAAAACAGTTCGCCGGAACGTTTCGGCAAGCCCGATGATAAAAATACCGGCAAAGGCATTGCCAGCAAAAAAGGCATGGTCATCGGTTTCGATGACGATAAAACCATTGTTTACATCGAAACGCCGGGTAAAAACACCATTAAGCTGGATGATGACGGTAAAAAAATTCAGCTGGACGATCAGCATGGCAACAGCATTATTATGGATGAAAACGGCATTACATTAAAAAGCGCTAAAGATTTTAAGGTGGAAGCCAGCGGCAATGTGGAAATTAAAGGCGCCAAAGTGGATATTAAATAAACCAGTGTAAGCAAAGCTTGCCTCAGGATAGGTTTGTTACACAACTTTTAACACATAAGGTACAACATGGATAAACAAGACATTAACTTACAACTTTCCGCTGACGAAATTAACCTTCTATTAGAAGGCTTGGGCAGTATGCCTTTTGTGAAAGTCTACGCCTTGATAGGCAAGATTCAGCAACAAGCTGCCGGTCAATTTAACAGTGCTTCCGAGCCAACAGAAACGGCATTGGACCAGTCTTAATGAGCAGCAACACAGAGACTTCTTTTTTGGGGAAAGGCTGGAGCTTTCCGCCCAGTTTTAGCCAAAATGGCCGTGATGTGCAGCGGGTTTTAGAGCATCAGGATATTCAGCAAAGTCTGTTTATTTTGCTAAGCACCGCGCAGAATGAACGGATTATGCGCGAGGATTTTGGCTGTGATTTACAACGCTTTATGTTTGAAGAGGTCAGCCAGAGTCTGGTTAACAGCCTGACAGCACTGATTACCGATGCTGTGCTTTATTATGAAACTCGCATCAAACTTAATAACGTGCTGGTAGATGAAAGCGATAAGGTTGAGGGCTTGTTAACGATCAACATTGATTACACAGTACGTAGTACCAATTCGCGGTTTAATCTGGTTTACCCTTTTTATCTAAATGAAGCGAGTTACGCCGATGCTTGATTCAATACTCATTGAAGGCGATAAGGCCCTGTTTATGCCTAACTTCGGAGCGGCTGTGGTTGTGGTGCAGCCGGGGGATTTAAAAGGCTCCGGTCCTGCAACCATCAAGGGTAAAAAAATCTGCGTAGACGGCGATGAGAAAAAAGTTTCCGTCCCGGGCTGTACCTATATGACACCGCAATACTGCATTCCCGGCGTAGGTACCCTGGAAATTGCAGCGCTGGCCGGCAATCAAAAAGCGACAAAAACCAAAACCGGCGGCAAACCGGTGTTGCTAAAAGGCGGCAATTTTACTGCAAAGTTTTCTGTACAAACGCCGGCGCAACAGCCGCCACCTGGGCCGGGCGGCCCTATTCCCGATAGCACAGCGCAATATTCGGGCAACGGCATGTTTATCACCACCAATATCTTGATTAAGGGCAGTTGAGTTAATCGCTATGGCCGAGTTTATATCTCCCCTTACTTTTGAACGTGACGGTACCAGCCAAGCGCAGCGTTTACTTGCTGCGTTACAAGCGGATTATGCTGTCATCGACGAACATAGTTTAAAGGACCAGCTAACTCTTGCTCATGCCTTTGCCGAAGAACTGAAATATTTTAATCTCGATAATGTTGAAGACGGCGACTGGCAAGGTTTGTTAAATCCTGAGGGGCTCAAAGGCAAGGATTTTGAAGCTTGGTTACAGCAAATAGAAAGTTTTATCGAGCAGCCTGAGAACTTTGCCGATGAGCGTTTTTACAACCTGCGCCGGCCGCATTTTGTGTTGTATCTAGTGTTTTTACAGTTGTTAAAAAACATTCAGGGACAGCTGAATCAACTGACCGGAAGACACCTGGATTTTTATTATCGTAAGGTTTTGAATTTAAAAAAGGCGCTACCGCAACCCGATCGAGTTAACGTCCTCATTGAACCTGCTGCCCAGAAAAGTAGCGCGCTGTTACCTGCAGGTACTTTACTGGCTGCCGGCAAAGACAGCTTGGGTAAAGAGCTTGTTTATCGTACCGATAGTGACTTAGTGGTTAATCAAGCCAAGATTGCGCGCTTAAGTTCGGTTTATGTGAATAAGCAGGTTATCGATATTCGCAAGGCCCATGAGCAGTGCAAGGGAACCAAAAGTGATGCGGTTATAGAGATGTTAAAAATCGCTTTAGGTGATCCAATGCCAGGCGATGACTTACCTCCTTACCCACCGTCAAACGTTAAAGTAGACTTTACTCTGCTAACTCAATTGCAAACATTGGTGACGTTTGTCGGCGTCAGTAGCGGTTTGTTTATGGAACTGGCTGAGTTACGTAGCTTGATACAGCTTAAAAATAACCGTGGCCCGGCCGCCGATAGTGAGTGGCAAACGATCAACACTATTTTGACCGGGCCGATCAAAAACCGCCCGGTAGCAAGCTTTACATTAACTGGCAATCCTAGAGATTTTGACGCCAACATCAAAGCCGCTTTAGGTTTTAACTCTCTGGCAGATTATTTCAGCACCCTGACTTTGGTTGAAAATTTTACCGAACTTTACGAGCAGCGTACCCGTCAGGAAGTTAAAGAATTCATGGACATCAATCAGTTGGATGTCGAATCTTTTAACGAAATGATGCGGATTAAAGTGCGCATTGATAATGAATGGCGGGAAATTAACAGCTTGCTGGAAAGAGCAGGGCAGAGAAAAAGAAACTCACCCGATTACAAAATGGTCGCTACAGAGCCGCCTGATTTCGATAA
Source organism: Methylobacter sp. (assembly GCA_036561025.1). Taxonomy (GTDB): domain Bacteria; phylum Pseudomonadota; class Gammaproteobacteria; order Methylococcales; family Methylomonadaceae; genus Methylobacter_A. The sequence goes on from DATBQB010000065.1 coordinate 249,600, forward strand.
AAATTTTACATCGGCTCTAGGTTCACCAGCTTATCCTACTGTTACCGGTATTGCCAAAATCAACAATCTGGACAGCTTTTATAATGCACTTTTAAACATAGAAGCTTATTTTTTCATGGCGTTGGAAGACTTCGGTTTACTCATGGATGCCGCAAGCGATGTCAATGCCAGTGAATCGGCATGGTCTAAAGTTTATGGCCAGTTAGCCTTGGCGTATCAGAAAAAAGTCTATGCCGCCCACAAAGCGCAATTAAACAACTTACGCCTGGGCCAGACAACACCGGATAGCCGAAAACTCGCAACGCAAGCCATGATGCAGCTGGCTTTAGGGATTCCTGCGACAGATAACAGCGATTTACTGAATCGCATAAAAGAACTTTTGCCGATCGGTACTGATTTATCCTTGCTTGAACAAGCGGCAAGCGGCGCCGAGTTGCCGGAAAAAGATTGGGATAGCGTTTGCAATACGCTGGAGTTAGCCTGGCGCAATCGCATACCGACGCCTATTGCGCAAAAATCAAATTGGTTAAGCTTGAGTGCCTGTAGCAATACCTTGACGGCTAAAGTACCCGGCAGTAGCGATCCCAGTCGTTGGTACATGTTCGGTCAGCGGCAAGCACAGGTTATTACCGATCAAAGTAAGCCACCGGAGCCAACACTCGGCTGGGCGATCAGCTCGCCCGTTTTATGTTTAGCGCAAGGCCAAAGAACCGTAACCCTGACCTTGGTATTTAAAGCAGAACAATTTAATACTAAAAAGATCAGCGCCTTATTAACCGATAGTCAGCCTTTCCGAATTGAACTGAGCACGGAGAAAGGCTGGTTAAGCGTAAATAACGTCACGGCGAGCATCGGCGATTACTTAAATTGTCCTCCTGGAACTGCGCTAAAAAGCTTGTCTTGGAAGTTTACTTTCGATGAAAGTGCAGCCGCCATTAGCGCTTTGGCCGATACCGACAGTAGCATCATAAAGACTCCATGGCCAATGCTCAGATTATTGTTGCAGCCGCGCTGGGATGCCGTCGACAAAAATTATGCGACCGACTATCCCTTGTTCCAGAGTCTGTCATTGGAAAAGGTGTTGCTGGATGTCGAAGTTAAAGGTTTGACCGATTTGCAGTTGCAAAACGATGACAACGCGTTGCTGCCCGGCAAACCTTTTGAACCATTTGGCAACTCGCCCGCCATCGGCGCCAGACTGTATTTCGGTCATTCGGAGTTGATGTTAAAAAAGCTGAACAAACTTGATATTAATCTGCAATGGATGGGCGTACCTAATGCCAAGCTGGGCGATTATTACAAAAATTATACGGCTGCGATTACTGATAATACCGTTTTTAAAAGCAAAATTGCTTTAGTCGATCAGCGCCTTGAGCTGATATTGGATAATGGAATGTCCTTGTTTAATAAAGACAATGCCAATACTCCTGTCACATTGACGCTTGCCGATATTCCTGCACAAATTGAAAAAGGTCACCCCGGTTACCGTTATGAGCGTCATTTTGTAGAGACTGGCAATCAGGATGTGACAAGCTGGGAACGCTATTATTATTTAGAGTCAAACGCGTGTGATTTTCAACATAGCGTCTACCCTGGGCTTGCGGCAACCAAATCCATTGAATTGGCTACGGCTATTGTCAATGCCAAAGGAGCCACTATTGCCACTGATGTTTACAAAGTCAATCCGCCTTATACGCCAAAGCTTAAAAGCCTGAGTATTAATTACACTGCGTCCATAGAGTTGGCCTCGGCTGAACTGCAAAGCGGTAGCGCCGATCAGGTTTATCACTTACACCCTTTTGGTTATGCGCCTATGCAGGCCGACTCTCAAAGCGGTGGTTACAGTTTCTTACCCGCTTATGACAATGAAGGCGAGCTATATATCGGCTTAAGCGATGTGCAAGCGCCGCAAATACTGTCGATTTTGCTGCAATTGGCGGAAGGCACGGCCAACCCTGATTTGGAGGCTGCCCCGGTGCAATGGAGTGTATTAAGCGGTAATCGTTGGCTAGCTTTCGATAGGGGACAATTGCAAGCCGATGCTACCAATGGCTTGCTGCAATCGGGCATTATTAAACTGCAACTGGATTCAGTTACCCCCAGCACTTTGCTGCCTTCCGATCTGTACTGGCTACGCGTTGCTGTCGCCGAGCGCTGTGACAGCGTTTGCGACAGCATCGGCATCGACACACAGGCGGTAACGGCTACCTTTGTCAATCAAGATAATGCCGATGATCACTTGGATCAACCGTTGCCGGCCAATACCATACAAAGCCTGGTTGAGCCTATCGCCACGATTGCCGCAGTCAGGCAACCGTTTACCTCATTCGCCGCAAAGCCCAGGGAGCAGGATAGCCGCTTTAACACCCGCATTAGCGAGCGTTTACGCCATAAGCAACGCACAGTCAGTCTTTGGGATTATGAACATTTGGTTCTGGAACAGTTTCCTGACATATACAAAGCCAAATGTATTCCGGCAGGACTTCAGGAAAACTTAGGGCAGGTTACCGTCGTGGTGATACCCGACGTGCGCAATCGGCTGCCGTTTAATCCTTTTGAACCGAAAGCACCGACCAGCCTACTGAATGATATTGAAGCGTTTTTAATGGCTCATGCTCCGATTGGTGCCCGCGTTAAAGTCAAAAATGCCTGCTATTTGCCGGTAAAACTACGCTTTGCAGTACGTTTCCAGCCGGGTTGCGATAGCAGTTTTTACAAGCAACAGCTTAACGAAGAAGTGAATCACTTTTTATCGCCTTGGGCTTATGAACAAGGCAAAGACCTGATTATCGGCGGCAAAATATACGCTAATGCCATTATCGACTTTATCGAAAGGCGTGCCAATGTAGATTACGTCGCATACTTTAAGCTTTTTTTGGGTGATGAAAGCGGCCTTGATTTTCAGTTAATCCCCAAACCGCCTCTTAGCGACAGTAGCGAGGGTTACTCAGTTGCTGCCAATCGCCCCGATGCCGTACTGGTGGCGGCTAGAACTCACGACATTGATTTAATTACTGAAGTTAACTTTGGCGAACAAATATTTAACGGCATTAATTACATGAAGCTGGAACTTGATTTTATGGTCGGCTGATTAATCAAATTATAAAAACACATTGCATTCAACATAAAGGATCATTATGGACATCAACAAAAAAAATCGTTCCGACTTAAAGTCCTATTTCGTCAAAAACAGCATTCCGACAGAAAGCAATTTTGCTGAGCTTATAGACGGCATGCTTAATCAAAAAGACGATGGCATCGTTAAGCTGTCCGGTGATCCGTTGAGCATTGAAGCTGCCGGCGAGCTTGCCGGGCTACAAAAAGTCATCAATTTTTACGCAAAATTCCAGGATGCCAATCCGTCCTGGTCGTTGCAATTAAATCCGCGTACCGATCCTAATACGCCGGCAACTGCCAAAGCCGGTTTTTGTGTGGCCGATGGGCAAAGTATTCCGCGTTTATTTATCGACAAAACAACCGGTAATCTGGGTGTCGGCACCATTACCCCTCAAGCCAGATTAGCGGTAGTTGGCGCAGCCAATATTTCCAATGGCAGTGGTTTTGCAAACGGCAACAATTATATGAGCAACGGTTCGCTGACTATAGGCGGCACCAATGCCAATTTTGGTGGTGGTAATGGTTGGAGTGCCAGTACAGCCGGCTTGCTATTGGAAACACTGGCGAATACTGAAATTGCCGTACATGATGCCGGCCAGCGTCTGACTAGCTTGATGTATTTTGAAGGTGATGCGGTTAACCGCATCACGATTGGACGGGATATGGCATGGGGCGTTACACCAGTCACTATTGCCAATAATCTCACTGTGAACGGCGCGATTACGCCTAGTGCAGGCAATGCCGAAACCAAGGGTATTATGTTTCCGAAAGATGCCGGGGGCGGTGGTGGCGATTCGGCTTGGCTACGCTATTACGCCAGAGCCGGTGAGGCTATGACCCTGGAGTTAGGCACCAGCAACGATGGAGATGATCATATTGCTTTTATGCCGTCCGGCAATGTTGGGATAGGGGTGAATAACCCCTTTTATTCCCTGGATGTAAGCGCATCGAGAGGTATAAAGCTTGGTCTGGAAGGCAACGGCGGCGGACAGTTGGTTCTGGCTAACAACAAGGATGACAACAAAATCTATTTGGAAGCTTTCAGCAAAGACGGGGCGGGTTCTGCTGCTGAGCTATTGTTAACCGGTAAATATGCTGGAAGTGCTCCAAAAATAAGCTTAGTGGCAGATGTCACCAACATTACCGGTAATATGGCCATCGGTGCAACGATACCCATTGCCAAACTCGATATCGCTCAGGCAGCACGTAGCGGCACGCATCCAACAGCCATCAAGGGACTTTATATTACCGGTGATTTTGGCGAAGCCGACGGTATTGAGTTTCGCCACAGCAATGCAACACAAGGCATCGGCTTTGGCTATAACACGATTTATGCCGCAGGCAGTAATGCCAATCAAGATTTGCAATTAAAGCCTAAAGGCACAGGTGCTTTGCATCTATTCGGCAAAGTCGATATTAGCGATGGTAGTAATACCGGTATCGTAAACAGTATGGCGAACGGTTCTTTAGCAATAGGCAGTATCACTGCTAGTTATGGTGGTGGCAATAATTGGAACTCTAATACTGCGGGTCTGATGCTGCAAACACTGGCTAATACTGAAATTGTCGTACATGATGCCGGACAGCGTCTGACCAGCTTGATGTATTTTGAAGGCGATGCGGTTAACCGCATTACGATTGGACGGGACATGGCATGGGGTGTTACACCAGTTACGATTGCCAATAATCTCACGGTGAATGGGGCGATTACGCCTAGTGCGGGCAATGCTGACACCAAGGGCATTATGTTTCCAAGAGATCCCGGTGGCGGTGGCGGCGATGCGGCTTGGTTACGTTATTACGCCAGATCTGGCGAGGCCATGACTCTGGAATTAGGTACCAGTAACGATGCCGATGATCATATCGCGCTGATGTCGTCCGGTAATGTCGGTATCGGCTTAATCGACCCCAAGGCAAAGCTTGACGTTGCCGGCGAATTTATCAGGAAAGTCAAGATGGCTACTGGCATTGGCCCGACAGATGATACTGATAATGGCCAGATCGTTTCCCGAGTATTGACTTTTACCAAATATCACGCCGAAACTGCCATACGGATATTCTATTGCGACAACTTAAGAGTCAATGGAAGTAATATTGCCGTTCGCTGGGAGATTCGTGTCGACGGTCAGAGCGCACCGGGCGGCGGTATTTTCCAGGATAAATATGGCAGCAGCGGAAATTATCATGAGCCGGCGACGATTTTGGGCTATGCGCAGGGAATAAGTGCCGGAGCCCATACGATTGGTATTTGGGTTAGTCCCACTCCAGGATATGGTATTGGCGATGCTTGTACTGGATGGCCTAATGGCCGTTGGACGCTGGAAGTTCAGGAAGTCTGGCTATAACATCGCTGAATCAAGCTGCACAACCTATGCATCCATTAAATGTCGAAAGGCACGCACAGCGTACCCTACCTGATTGTGAAAACCTATGTTAACCAATCCTTCACTGACTGATACTACGCTAACACCGGCCCTGGACTACGAAAGCCTGCGCCGGGAAGGCGTTGCCTGGTTGGAAAAGCTCGCAGGCGACGAGTGGACCGACTTCAATGCTCATGATCCGGGCATTACGATTTTGGAGCAGGTTTGCTACGCACTCACTGACTTGGCTTATCGTATTAACTATGACATGGAAGATTTGTTAAGCCGAAAGGGTGAGGAAACTTACGGCAGCTTATACAGTCCCAAGCAAATATTGGTCTCGAAACCTGTTACCGTATTGGACCTGCGCAAACTGGTTATTGATGTTGAAGGTGTTAGAAATGCCTGGCTTGAACCCGTTACGGAGCCAGAGCCGGCTTTGTTTTACCTGGAAAATCCAGTCTTAGAAACTGGTGCCAAGACAATCGGCTTAACTGGTGGCGAAAGTGCCAGCAAGTTGAGCTTGCAAGGCTTATATAGAGTCTTGATAGAAAAATCGGAAGCACTGGATAAAGACAGCAATGCCATTGTTCGGGAAGTCGCCGAACGTTTGCATAGCCAACGCAGTTTGGCTGTCGATTTTGAAACGATCCAAGTCATCGACAGCCAAGGCATCCAGTTACAAACCAGTGTCGAGATTGACCTGACCGCAGACCCGGATGATGTTTATCTGGCTATTCTCGAAAAAATCGCCGCTTACCTTTCACCGACAGTGCGTTTTTATACATTCGAAGAATGCCTGGAGCAGGGTAAGTCGATTGATGAAATTTTCGACGGGCCTTTATTGGAATACGGTTTTATTGATAACCAGGAACTCATCAGCTTAAAACGCAAAAAAAACCTCTATGTTTCCGATTTGATTCGCGAAATCATGGATGTCAGCGGTGTGCGCATGGTCGAGTACGTGGTTTTCAAAGACAGCGGGTCATTCAATGATACTGTTTTAGTGCTGGATGAAGATAAAACCCCTAAGCTTGATGTGCGCAATTGCAGGTTGACGCTAAAGAAAAGTCAATTGCCGATGCAGTTAGATACTGAGGCATTAGCGGAGCGTTACCTACATAATCAAAAAAATGCGCTACAGCGTTCGCTTGCCGATTCAACGCTGCCTCTTCATCAAGGGCGTGACCGCCACATCGACCGTTATTATTCTCTGTTGCAACAGTTTCCCAGAGTTTATGGTACTGGGGCTATGGAGTTGCCGAGCGCCGCTAGCGAAGAACACAAAGCCCAAGTCAAGCAGCTTAAAGCGTATCTGTTATTTTTCGATCAGTTGCTTGCCAATAGCTTTGCGCAATTAGCGCATGTTAGAGATATATTTTCATTTTACTATGAACAGCCCGTCAGCTATTTTGCCGCTTCCTTGAATGCCGTGGGTATCAGTGATTTGTGGGTCGAGCAAAATGATGATATCCGCCGGCAACGCTTACAACAAATCTTTGGTGTGAGTCGGCCTAGTGATGACCCTGACTCACAACAAGCGGCCGATTGGCAGCGTAAAAACCGTTTTATCGACCATTTGCTGGCGCGTTTTGCTGAACAATTTACCGATTACAACAGTTTTAGAGGTCATGCCGATGCAGACAAGGAAGTGCAGTTAAGCAAGTTAGCGTTGCTGCGCACTTATACCGAAATCAGTAGCCGCAAGGGTACGGGCTTTAATGTGTTGTCGGCGGGAAACTCGGATAATTGTTCTGGCCTGGAGCAACTGCTGCGGCTTAAATTGGGCTTTTTGGAAGCCGGCGATGACAAACTGTATGTGATCGAACATGCCTTATTACGGCCAATGGCTGGCGATACTTTGCAGCAAGGCCCGCTGTTAAGCAATGCCGGATCGCAAGATCCCTATTCATTACAACTGAGCGTAGTATTGTCTGTTGCTTCTGGGGACGGTGACGATTTTAAACGTTTCGTTGAACAAACCGTGCGCGAGGAAACTCCGGCGCATCTTGTTGTTTACGTGCGCTGGTTAGGTTTAGAGGAGGCCGCAAACTTTACTGCGACCTATCAAAACTGGCAACAGCAGCACTTGGCTTATCGAATGCAAACCAATCAACGTATTCTAAATGGAGATATAAAAGAATCAGCGGCTATTCCACTGCGTGACGCCCGCGATCGATTGGTGGACTGTTTAGCGATAGGCCATACCTACCCTTTGCGTGACTTAAGCATTGACGACGTTGGCACTGTTGCATACAACATGAAAGCCAGAATTATCATCAAAAATAGTCAACAAGGCGTCAGTTATGTTTTGTGCGATAACAAACAACTGCCGCTTGTGCCGGAAATTAAAAACTCAGGCAATGGCGGTGATCTGGAATTAATAACCCCGGAGATTGTTAATGACCGCAGCTTTAGCATTCAAGCGACTAAATTAAGCACCAGCTTAACTGCCTTTCTGTTGCAAATTCCTACCGTTAAAGTAGGACTGGACCTGACTTTAGTCGCTGGTATTCAAAACGCGGAACTGCTATTACCCAACCCCACGCCTGCGGCAAACGATGCCAGAATTGTCGATTATGGCGTAAAAGTCCAAATCGCCATTGATAAAGCGCAAGAGGGCGTAGACTATCAATTGGTTAAAATTGAGGGAAAAACAGAAACTGCGTTATCGCTCGCCGTGCGTGGCGATAGCAAAACTATTGTTTTGGAAACAAAGTCCGTCGTTACCGAAGATGTCGATATTCGTATTCGTGCCACTAAAACTTTCGATAAGTCTGAGAAAAAATCTACGCAAACCGATCTTCTTACCACGGTACTGCCGCTTAAAGTAAGAGCTAATCCGGCATTAGGCATACTAGTGCTAACCCCCATAGTCGATTATTCCGGGGCGGCCGACATTAAAATTCAAGCCTCGCAAGCAAGTACCCGTTATCAAGTGTTAACCCGCAGTATTGCCGATAATGAATTTATTCGTGGTGCAGCAACCGGAGCGACTCTTACTATTGCGGTACCCAAACAGGAAAACGTGGTATTACGCATCCCTTCCGTAACCGGTTTTGCAGTTGCAACGGATGCCGTGCAAGGTAACGGCGGCGATTTGCCGTTAAGCTGCGCTAATTTGACGGCAGACAGTTTTATTGCGATTCAGGCGATAAAAAATCATCTGGCTAATACTGGCGAAACGGTAACATCAACCGTGCAACTCAGCCAAGTTAACGCCGTTTTAGTCCGCCCTGACGCTAATCCAGCCTTGCGATTTAAAGCCAATATCGCTAACTCCTTTTTGCAAGCCCCTATTCAAGTCAGCGGAGGACAGGCAGGTGTGTTTTACGAATTTACCACCGTAGCCGATAGCAAAATCCAGGGGTTGCCTGTTTACTTCCATCAATTGGATAGGGTGGATAACACGCAAAATAAAGGTATAGGGCAGCTGCAAATCAGTGTTGATATGGCTATCCCGCCTAATTTATTGCCGGAAAGAGTAAAAGCCAACCCAAATCTTGCCCGTTTAACGCCTGAGTTGCCTGAACTCAGCGCCGACGCCAACATTAAAAGCGATGCCGAATTATCAATCCGCGCCTACAAAGCCCAAACCCGCGTTGAGGTTTTTTTTAAGCGCACAGTGAGCAAGCTGTTAGCGTAATTAAACCCGCTTATGAGCACACAACGTCATGTCATCAAGCGGCAGACCGTAGAAATAACGCTGGCAAAAAAAACACAGGCTTGGGAGCTACAGCAGGCGTTGAGCCGGATTTTTCAACAACATATTCCTGCGCTGCTGGATCGCTGTCTATCCGAGGCCAGCAGCCCTGATTGTTTGCATCGAATCGACTATTTAGAACTGGATCTGGGCGAGCTTGACAGCAATCGTCTGGAAGCCGAGCTACTGGAAAGAATCGAGGCAACCCTACGGCAAGCGCTGAGTGAAGAAATTGCTCACGGGCAATTTCTTCCGGCCGCCCAACAACAAAGCAATCCTGTGCCGGCGCATTTAGAGTTATTCGAACATTTTGTCCGTGAAGGCTATCTGCCCTGGTGGGCCGACAGCAGTCAACGCCAGCTGCCGGAAAAAACTTTCGCAGCCCTTTTAAATATTGATCCCAATGTCTTGAAAGGTTCATTGGCAAGGCTCATTCAAGAGCCGCGTAGCCTGCAACGCTTAATCAGTTATTTTGACGACAGCCGCTTGGTCGCCATCGTGGCTTTATTAACAGCAGCTCCCGAGGACTTGGCAACGTCCTTGCACCAAACCTTGTCAGCCGTTCAAGCGCCACTGCACCAACTTAGCCGGATGCCGATTTCGCGATCAAGAGCCACACTCTGGGAAAGTCTTTTACAAGTGGCTAGGGCGGACGATCCAGTCATTTCTCGTCATGCCGATTTTTTAACTACCGTGACCGCACGTTGGGCCAAATTACAAGGTTTATCTCATCAGGCGTTAATCGATTGTTTACAGCAACTGGAATCAAGCCAAACCGTGGTTAATAACGTATGGTTGCAAGCCGTCAGATTATCGATGTCAAAAAAGCCTGCATCGGCCACATTTGTCGAAAAGGCAGTCGAGCAAAGCCGTGTGACACTCAGCAAATCTGAACCTGTGAGCGAATCATCAACTGCTGAGCAAAGTGCAGGTGCTGTTAGCCGTCCTAAAATTTATAGGTATCAGCTTGCTCCGGCTGTCATTAGCAATAGGTACGCAATGCTCAATAAGCGTCGCTTTGTACAGTCTGAGCCGGATAACGAATTATTAAACGCTGATGAAACGATAGATGCCGGTCTAGCCAACACTAGCATGGATTACGGCATTTCTCCTTCTCTTCTGTTGGAAGAAAGGCGGGTAGAGGGCCTTCAAAAAAGCTCAAATCATGAGCATCCGCAATATCGCAGTTCCACAGATTACCGGCGTCGGTTTGTTTCGGCAGCCGCTAGGACTGGGCAAACAATGCTTAACAAGCAGATTTCTCCGCAGACTGAACTCGAGAACGAATCATTATCAGCCAGCCGAACCACAGATCAGACTAACAGTTCGATAGCTTCTCACCGCTGGCCGGCATTGACTGCCATCAGCAGCAGGTATGCAATGCTCAAAAGCATAGCTGGCGCCCACTCTGAAAGAGCACAAAAAAGCACGAGCGAACCATTAGCCGGAGACATCGCAACAAAACGACCGGCACACAAATTAGACGATGCTCTATCCCTGTCGGCAGCAAAAGACAATATACTCGACACAGGCACGGATTGCGGTTTTTCTCACCCCCTCCCTTTGGAATGCCTACAGGGATGTAGGTCAGTAGAGCAATGCAGGAGCAATTGCCGAGAGAGCTGGGGTGAGGGATTTCAAAAAAGTGCAACCCCTGTGCATCAGCAGTATAGCTCCCCGGAAGGTCAGGCAAACATTGATACAGCAAACAATAGACCGGCTTTTAGCGATGCCGATGCGGTTTATATAAATAACGCCGGGCTTTGCATACTATGGCCTTTTCTAGGCTCTTTTTTCGAACGCTTGGAATTGGTGCAAGACGGCCGTTTTCATAATCAGGCGGCAAAGCAGCGTGCCGCTAGCCTCTTGCACTACCTGACCACTGAAGAATTAAATCCGCCTGAATATCTATTGCCGTTCAATAAACTGCTGTGCGCTATGGCAATCGATGACGTATTCGATTTGGCGGCACCATTAACAGCAGCGCAAACCGAAGCCTGCGACGAGCTGCTTGGCGCGGTTATCGGTAACGCGCCAATACTTAACAATATGTCGATTAACGGTTTTCGCGGCAGTTTTTTACTGCGTCAAGGCAGTCTCAGCGCTAGCGAAGGCAGTTGGTTATTGCGAGTTGAACGGGAAACCTATGATTTAGTCTTGGAACGTTTTCCCTGGTCCTGGCAATGGTTTAAACTGCCATGGATGGAATATCCTATACGAGTGGAATGGTAATGCAGCTAACAATAAATGCCGATGACTTAAATTGCGAGATGGCTTGGTTGCACCACGTGATTGATGTCCGCTTTAAATTGTTTTTTGACCAGGAATGCGAATATCAAAACGTACAGGAAGTTCAGCCGCCGAGGTTAAAAAACTCCAGCTACGCCCAATGCATTGATCGCTACCAATTCGACTTTGCCGAACGCATCACACTGGCGCTGGCGCTGGCCCCTGCTCTTAATCCGGAACTGTTGGACGTGTTTTTCCTCAAAAACCAATTGTTCGACCGCTGTTTCAGTGAATTTGGCGGATATATCGGCAGCGGCAGCGGTTTTATGCCGACTGTGCAAACACTGCTATTTATTCTCGCTGACGACAGCCTTGCGCAACGCATAGAATTACACCGATTGTTCGAACAGGATCATGCTCTGATTCGGCAACACATACTGCATCTTCAACAATTAGATAATGAACCGCTATTGCACAGTCCGTTAAGACTTAGCGAAGAATATCTCGTTTTGTTGATTACAGGACAGCACTACCGGCCCAGCTTTGGCAGCCAATTTCCGGCCCAACTTATTGAAACCGGACTCAGCTTTGATGACCTGGTACTGCATCCGGGCACCTTAAGGCAAGTACAGGAAATTCAGACTTTTATAACGCACGGCCCAACCTTGATGCACGATTGGGGCATGAAGCACAAACTGCGCCCCGGTTACCGCAGCCTGTTTTACGGTCCGCCCGGAACCGGCAAAACCATGACCGCCTGCATATTAGGTAAAGTGACAGGGCGCGATGTGTACAAAGTGGATTTATCTCAGGTAGTCTCCAAATACATCGGCGAAACCGAAAAAAATCTGGCGAAAGTCTTTGATCAGGCCGAACACCGCGACTGGATTTTATTTTTCGATGAGGCCGATGCGTTGTTCGGCAAACGTAGCGGCATACAAGATGCCCATGATCGTTATGCCAATCAGGAAACCGCATTTTTACTGCAACGTTTGGAATGTTTTGACGGCATAGCCATACTGGCATCCAACTGGCGGGATAATCTCGATGAAGCCTTTTCCAGACGATTCGAGACGATGATTTATTTCCCGCTGCCACGGCCGGAAGAACGGCTGCTCCTATGGCAACAGGGTTTCTCCAGCAAAGCCAAATTGGACGCTGATATTGATTTACAAAAGGTCGCCAAAGAGCATGAGCTAGCCGGGGGAGCTATTTTGAATGCCATTCGTTACGCATCCTTGCAAGCGCTGGCTCGCAACAGCGATACCATTGTTTTGGAGGAATTGTTGCAGGGCATTCGCAAAGAATATGCGAAAACCGGTAAAAGCGGTTGAAACTAAAAACTGCAATTTGCCCGCGAAAAACACAAAAGGCACGAAAAAATCAGCCACATAGGCCGGAATAAGCCGGTTCGAGCGATAGCGAGAACTGGTATTTCCGGCATCCCGATTGCCGGAAACACCCACCCTTGCTGTCGCCGGGTAGGCTTATTCCGGCCTTGAACAGATTTGTGTATAAAGACGAGTGCAGAGAGTGGGAGCCATAAGCGAAAGTTTTGCCGAGATCCTATGGGTTGCGCAGTGCGTAGCGGATGGAGTGATTGATTTTATCTGTAACTCCTAGCGGCCTCTACATGATTTCAACAGATAACAGGTTCAACAACTCCAAGGCAGGGGCGTTACCAGGGTCGGTTTCAAGCAGCCGTTGCAGCAAGGGCAGGGCTTGTTCAGGCTGGTTTAGCAGGTGGTAGCAGACCGCCATGTTGTAGTAAGTGCCGGTATGCGGGCCGTAGATTCCCAGCGAGCGTTCGAAATACTGCAAGGCGCGCGGGTAATCGTCCATCTCGTACAGCAGGCAGGCCATGCCGTAGGGCAAATCCCGATCCTCGCCCAGCGGGAAATACATTGCCCACACCTCGTCGATTAGCGCACCCACGCGGCTGCGCTCTTCGGTATCGAATTCCGGCGCCAGTTCACGCAGGCGCGGCAGATAATGCGCGAACAAATGGCTGTCGAACAAACCCAGCCGCACATAGGCCAGCATCGTTGAAAGCCCCATCTCAGAGATGTGTGCCCGCGCATGTTGGCTCACCGCCAAGTATTCGCCGGGGCTGAAGTCCTGTATCCGTTCCTCCCAGACGCGCCGGGTTTGCTCATGCTCCGAAGCCCGTTCCACCATCAACAAGCCGACCACCGCGATGCTGTCGTGCGCCTTTTCTTGCAATAGCGCCAGTCCGCCAGCCTGTTCGCAGAATGTCCGAAAGGCATGGTAATTCACGCTCAGCGAAAAACTTCCGTGATGCACCAAGCCGGGCGGCGATGGATTGCCGACTTTTTCGATACGATGTTCGCCTTTGTCGGCGGACAATAACAACAGCCCTTGCGGCGCAAGTTCCCGCAAGCGCCGCAGGCAGCCCAGCCCCGCAGCCGGAACCAGCACATGCGCATCGTCCAGCGTCTCGCTGTACAGCGCCAGCAACTCCGCCTCCTCGGACGGTTCGGCGCAGGACCGGTAATCGTAGCGCAGGCGCAGCCGCTCCAACAGCTCGGCCGCATCCAGCCCCGCCGGGTCTTCGTCAGTCGCTAGCGACAACAGGCACTCGTGCGCGATCCCGTCCTTGAAGTAGTACAATTCCTGCGGCACGCTGTCGAACAGGTAATTCGCAATCGCCACCAGCGGGCAGCGTAGCGTCCCGGCGGTCAGGCGCTCCCCGCCGATTTGTAAAACCAGCTCGGCGGAATGGTTCACGTCGAACAGCGCCATGTCCAGCAAGCCGCTGTCGAAAAATTCACCAAAGCACGGATTCCTGCGCCAGGCATCCAGATTGCTTTGCGTGAAATCGGTCAACACATAACAGAAGGCAAGCGGCGGCACCCTATGCCGTGCGCACAGGCGCAGCAGCCGCCTGAGGAAATGAAATGCGAACCGCCCCGATCCCGAGCCCAGTTCGCATAGGTACAAGGGTTCATCACAGGGAAAAAGCGCCTGCCGGTCGCGCCAGAAAGCGAACACGATCTCGGCATAGGCATCGGCGATGACCGGATTGCTCGTCACATAATGCGGCACCTCGCCGCTCCGCCACGCCTCCGCCCCCCGTGCGGCGAAATAGTGCCTCTGTATGTCCCACAGCATGGAGTTGGAAAATGCTTGGCGCTCTTCCACTAGGTACAGCGTTTCGGTATCGGCGTGTTCCATTTACATTCGATTCCTGGCGTCATGAATTAGCGACAGTATTACAAAATACCGGACAGGCGAGGCAAAACATGCCCGCAATTGCTTGTGGCAATGCACGCGCATCGGCCTGGGTACGGGGTATCCACGCGAGCAGGCTGACCATGCGTTTCTCTACTTCATCAAAGCCTATTTCTGCGTATTCTTGTTAAACCAGATGATCAAGCTAACGATCAAGGCCAATAATAGCACTATCTGCCATCCTGTCTCCCCTGTGTTATCTTTGATCCCACTTTGCTGATTTATACGCCCCAGGCAGCCTAATATCTTCGGCTCCGCAATCGCTTTCTGCTCGACCCGCAGCCCTTTCAATCTTTGCGTGAAATCATTTTCAAGGTAACTCCTAAACGAACTTTCTCCAAGAGTGTCAGTTCCGGCTTTATATGCCGCGTCCACCGTGATATTACTATCCAGTATTGCATTCCATATTTTGTCCACTCTTTCAGAATGCTCCTTTTCTTCTAATGCTTTTGCCTTGAATTTTTCATCAATGTCCGGCTTCGCTGTCGATAAGCGATGCAACCTATCTAGCTCCTTCTGGAGATGCTGATCTTTTTCTTCGGTAGATCCAGTTTTGATGTAATTCTCAATTGCCTGTAAAAAAGCAGTTGCCGTAGACTCGTCAATTATTTTTGTTTTTCTGGCAAGCGTGATATCGGCTATGACAGTTTTTAACCCGAACGTCTGGCCCTTTTTCTTCCCGTATATGCCGAACCATGCGTGATCTACACCGAAAGCAGTTTCCAATGTCCCCCGGTCATCCCCATCCGTCACGATCACGGCAGCAAAGTGTTGCCCCCAGTTTTGCCGTCCGCGTTTACCATCCCAGAACAAATTGTCCACAAACAGGCTACGCCCTGGCGGAGCTGTTTCGTTCTCAACATCTTCCTTTTTTCCGGTAAGCGCTTTTGAAAACTGACCGCAGTCTTTTTCACGCGCAATCGTAGCCATTGCATTTGAAAACCCAACCGTCATCTTATTCATGATGTTGCCAGGACCGACATTCGAGGCTTCTGTATGAAACTTGGTTTCCTTTAATTCGACCAAGGCTACATCGTTTGCAACGTATAGCTCGCTGTTCGATTGCCCCTCATTTTTTACCGCGAATTTCTTGGTTTCCGATATCTTGTACCCCTCTTCTTCCGTGTAGCGTTGAATCGGTTCGCGTCCATTAATGGAAGCAATAAGGGGAGGGGGTATCGAAGAGAGTGAGTGTTGCGCAGCAGCCCTCCCCCCCATCACATCTGCCTCATGCTCCAGTCCCTGATCGTCATTGATCGCCGTCCCCTTCGCCTGCATCGACGGCTTAACCCGCCCCTGTGCCTGCTGCACCACATGCCAAGCCTCATGCGGCAAATGCTGCTCCTGTCCCGGCGCGACGTGAATGTCTGTTCCTTGCGCATAGGCCAGCGCATTGAGTTGCGCTGGCTGCGATGAGTTGTAATGGACTTTGACATTATCCATGGACATGCCGGAGAGCGATTCGATGCCGCTCTTGAGGTTGTCCGGCAATCCGGTGTTGTTGGGTTTGGGCGTGGTTTGCCGCTCCAGTTGAGTGGGAGGTTCCGAGGCGAATTTACCTTGTAAGGCGTCCTTTTCTTCGTCACCCGGCTTTTCTAAACGCTGAATGGGTTGCTGCTGGGGTATTGGCGAAGCCGGAGGAGCAGGCTCGGAGATTGGTGGCTGACCGGTACCGAGATAACCTTCTATTCGCCGACGTTGCGCCAGCATGCGCGGATTGTCATTGGCGCCGGCTATAAAAGCTCGTTGCGCTACCGCTTCTTTGCTGTTGTTGGCAATTTGTGCTGATTGGTTCTCCCAGTTACTTTGAGGGGCTTCAGTCGCTGAACGATTGGAATCGTTATTGGCTTGTTTTGGCGCAGCTTTCATCATTCACCTTTAATTGTTCTGAGTGGGGGTAGGTGTGACGCACCCCATTGTGCAGCAGATCGAAAAACGCGAAGCAGTAGTTAACTAAATTCGCTATTCATTAATAGCATCAATCGCATCAATAAATGCTCATAATCTAACACGAACACTGCTTCTCGGCATGCAAAACATTGCATTTTCTAATCTCTTTTCCATGACTTAAACCAGCGATTATCATTGCCGATTTTTGGTAATATTGTGCGTGAGACTTTCTTTGTATGATGTAACAACCTTCGCTATTTTAAATATCACCCTTTTGCAACCGTCCGGTTTTTATTCCTGATCCATTCGCTCCATGATCCTGCGTACAGCTTGGAGCCGGTTAGTCCTGCATGTTCCATCGCCAGCAAGTTATGGCAGGCGGTGACGCCGGAACCGCAATAGTGGACGACTTGTTCGGGTGCGTTAGGGCCGATCAATTGCTTGAATTGTTGGCGCAATTGTTCGGGCGATAAAAACAAGCCGTTGCCGTCCAGGTTTAATTGGAAGGGGCGGTTTAATGCATAAGGAATATGGCCGGCAACCGGGTCTATCGGTTCTTGTTCGCCGCGGTAGCGTTCGGGCGTTCTGGCATCGATCAGGCAAATGGATTTTTTGGCAATGCTGTTTTGTACTTCCAGGGCGCTAAGCCATACGGCATCGTTCAGGTATGGCCTGAATATGGCAGGTTTGACGATAGGCAAGGCGGTGGTGATCGGCAAGCCTTGTTTTTGCCATTGTTTGATGCCGCCGTCCAATACTGCAACTTGGTCATGGCCCATGCTGCGCAATAGCCACCATAGACGGCCGGCAAAAGCGCCGCCGGCATCGTCGTAAACCACAACCTGGCTTTTGTTGCTTATGCCCCAATCGCCGAGTTTTTTTGCCAATAAGGAAAAGTTCGGCAATGGGTGGCGGCCGGTAAAATCGGTAATCCGGGATGACAAGTCTTTGTCGAGATGGGCGTATCGGGCGTTGGGTATATGCCCATGCCGGTAGGCTTTGGCTCCTGCTTCGGTATCCGCCAATGAAAAGCGGCAGTCGACGATGATCCAGTTGGAGTTGTTAAGTTGTTGGTGGAGTGTGTCTGTGGAAATGAGTGTGCTGTAAGTCATATTGCTATACTGTTAAGATGATTTTGCCGATGTGTTGTTGGCTGCTTTCCATGAGTTGATGGGCTTTTGCGGCGTCGCTGAGTGCAAAAGTTGAGTGTATAACCGGTTTGATTTGGCCGGATGCTAATAAAGGCCAGACCTTTTCAAGTAACTTGGCTGCAATTGCCGCTTTAAAAGTATCGTCTCTGGCTCGTAAAGTAGAGCCGGTAATGGTGAGCCGTTTAAGCATGACGGACAATAAGTTGATTTCAGCTTTCGGGCCGTTTTGAATGGCGATTTGCATCAGTCGGGCATCGTCAGCCATGCATTTTAAATTGCGCGGAAAATAATCGCCGCCGATCATGTCCAGAATAACATCGACGCCTTTGTTGTCGGTAAGCTGTTTGATTTCTTCGACAAAGTCCTGTTCCTTGTAGTTGATGGCGGCATCGGCGCCCAGTTTCAGGCAAAACTCGCATTTAGCTGCTGAGCCTGCGGTGGCTATGACCTTGGCGTTGAAGGCTTTGGCTAACTGTATGGCTGTCGCGCCTATGCCGCTTGTTCCCCCATGCACCAGCAGCGTTTCGCCCGATTGCAACCGTGCGCGGTCGAAAACATTGCTCCAGACGGTGAAAACAGTCTCAGGCAATGCGGCGGCTTGGGTGAAAGACAGGCCTTCCGGTATTGGTAAGCATAACGCCGTCGAGGCGAGGCAATATTCGGCATAACCACCGCCAGTTACCAGTGCGCAAACTCCGTCACCTATATTCAAATGATCGATGTTGTCGCCCAACGCAACGATGGTTCCCGCAATTTCTAAGCCGGGAATATCGGATGCGCCGGGCGGGGGCGGGTACAGGCCTTTACGCTGCATCACATCGGGACGATTGACACCAGCGGCGGCAACTTTAATCAGCACTTGGTTGGCCGATGGAGTCGGTATAGGGCGTTTGACCGGTTTTAACATACCGTTGTCAATTTCAATGGCAGTCATCTGATCGGGAAGCGGCATAGTTACAACATCGTCAATAAGCTGGGTTGCGGTTATTATATGCCCCAGTTATTTTCATAAACAATGTGTGAGTAGGATAAAACAGATGATTCGTGCAGGTATTGTGGGCGGAACCGGATATACCGGTGTTGAGCTATTGCGGATTTTAGCGTTGCATTCGGATGTTGATGTGTCGGTCGTCACTTCGCGCGCTGATGCGGGAGTTAGAGTGGATGCGCTTTATCCCAGCTTGCGCGGCTCTATCGATGTCGTATTCAGCTTGCCCGAAGTTGAAACCTTGGCCGAGTGCGATGTGGTGTTTTTCGCGACGCCGAACGGCACGGCGATGCTGATGGCGGAGCAGTTGCTGGCACGTGGCGTAAAAGTGATAGACCTGTCTGCTGATTTCAGGTTGAAAGATGCAAAGGAGTGGAGCAAGTGGTATGGCATAGAGCACGCTTGTCCCGACTTAATCTTTGATGCGGTTTACGGTTTACCGGAAGTGAATCGTGAGGCGATTAAAAAAGCTAATTTAATTGCTTGTCCGGGTTGTTATCCTACGGCTGTGCAACTGGGCTTCTTGCCGTTGCTTGAAAACGATCTGATCGATGCCAAGCATTTAATTGCCGATGTTAAGTCCGGAGTCAGCGGGGCAGGGCGTAAAGCGGAGCTGGCGACTTTAATGAGCGAAACCGGCGAGAGTTTTAAAGCTTATGCGGTTGGCGGTCATCGGCATTTGCCGGAAATTACCCAAGGGCTTGAATTGGTGGCCGGTAAATCGGTCGGTTTGACCTTTGTACCGCATTTAACGCCGATGATCCGTGGGATACATGCTACTTTATATGGCCAGTCGCATGGTAATCTGGATGATGTGCAGGCTTTGTACGAAAAAAGATATGCTGATGAGGCGTTTGTCGATGTATTACCGCAAGGGTCACATCCCGATACAAGAAATGTTCGGGGTAGTAATAATTGCCAAATTTCGATTCATCAACCACAAGGCGGTCAAACTATCGTGGTGCTATCGGTGATCGATAACCTGGTTAAGGGCGCGGCGGGCCAAGCAGTGCAAAATATGAATCTGATGTTTGGCTTAAAGGAAGATTCTGGATTAAAGATAATTGCGCTTTATCCATAATTGTTGACTAAAAAGCTAGGTATTGCCATAATTTATTTAATTCCATTTTTATAGTGCTAAATATATGTCTAATCCGATAATTTTTACTGACAGTGCCGCTTCTAAAGTGGGTGAATTAATCGCTGAGGAAGGCAATGATAATCTGAAGTTGAGAGTTTATGTCTCAGGCGGCGGGTGTTCAGGCTTTCAATACGGTTTCACTTTCGATGAAGAAGTCAATGAAGATGATACTTGCGTTGAAAACGGCGGTGTTACGGTATTGATTGATGCGATGAGCATTCAATATTTAACCGGCGCTGAAATTGACTATAAAGAAGATTTGTCTGGTGCTCAGTTTGTTATCCGCAATCCTAATGCGACTACGACTTGCGGTTGCGGGTCTTCTTTTTCAGCGTAGTTGGTTTATTGTTTCTCCCCTCCTATTCGGGCGACATGATGTCGCCCTTTTTGTTTCCAGGATAAATCCCTCCGAGAATCACAGAGTTAATTGCTCCTGTCACTTCTTTAAGATTGCCGGGCAGATTGTTTAGCGTTTGTCTGGCCAGCCACGCAAAAGCCACGGCTTCAACATGATCGGGATGAAGCCCGTACAGCTCCGTTGACTCAACAGGGCATTCAAGATGTTGATGGATAAGTTCCAGCAGGTAATCATTATGAATACCACCGCCGCAAATCAATACGCGTTCAGTATCCGGCGCGTGTTGTTTGATTGCATCGCAAATCGTTATCGCTGTTAAAAAACACAAGCTGGCTTGTACGTCTTCGGCTTTGTAGCTGAATGCGTCGAAGTACTGGTATATCCACGGCAGCGAAAAATATTCTTTACCGGTGCTTTTAGGCGGTGGGGCTTTGAAGTAAAGGTCTTGTTTTAAAAGTTCCACCAAGTTATGGTCGATTTTTCCGGTTTTGGCCCAGTCACCGTTTTTATCATACGGCAGGTTTCGCTGCAGTTTGATCCATAAGTCCATCAGGGTGTTACCGGGGCCGGTATCAAAACCGGTAACTTCCACGGACTGATGTTTAGACAAGACGGTAATATTGGCTATGCCGCCGATATTTACGATACAACGATGTTCATCCGGATGATGGAATACGGCTTGATGAAAAGCAGGAACCAGCGGCGCACCTTGACCTTTAGCGGCAATATCCCGGCGCCTGAAATCAGTCACGGTAGTAATGTCGGTAAGTTCGGCAATAACGTTGGGATCGCCAATTTGCAGGGAAAAAGGGAATCTGATTTCGGGCGCATGGTAGATGGTTAGTCCGTGGCTGCCGATGGCCTTGATTGATGAGGCGGGAATACCGGTTTTGGCAAGCAAGGTATTAACAATATCCGCGAATAAGTGGCCAAGGCGGGCATCCATAGCGCCATATTCTTTGAGCGAGATTAGCGCGTCAGGTTTGCTGAGTCGTTGGATAGCACTTTGAATATCGGCGGATAACGGCAGATATTCAAAACCGACAAGCTGGACTTTGTTGTCTTTAAAGTCAACAAGAGCCGCGTCAATGCCATCCAGGCTGGTTCCGGACATCAGTCCAATATAAAACTCGGGCATTGTTTTAATCAACGTAATGAGTCGGCTGCGTCGATGAGGAAGGTAGAGCGATGCCGGGAGCGATTGCCGAGGGGGTTTTGGCAAATAGGCTTTTGGCTTTGACCTGGTTAAGCTGGGCAAAGAACGTTTGGGTTTGAGCTTTAAAATCGGCTAAAAGTCCGCTACTGATAGGCATTGAGTGCGGTATTTTGACTGTCTCCGGGTCTCGATAAATCCCATCGACATGGAACTCATAATGCAAGTGAGGGCCTGTAGCCAAACCGGTTTGACCGACATAGCCAATGACATCACCTTGCTTGACATGATCGCCGACTGTTAAGCCTTTTTTAAAGCCGGACATATGCGCATAAAGCGTTTCATAGTGATCGTTATGTTCAATAATGACGACTTGCCCATAAGCGCCATTGCGATCGCAGAAAGTAACTGTTCCATCTCCGGTTGTTTTTACAGGTGTTCCGGTTCTTGCTGCGTAGTCAATACCTTTATGCGCACGAATTCTGTTAAGTATTGGATGTTTGCGGTGCGTGTCAAAAGGGGAGCTTATCTTTATAAAATCAACCGGCGCACTTAAAAAAGCTCTTTGCATGGATTGTCCGTCAGGCGTGTAATAGCTGGTAATGCCTGACTCATCTATATACCGGACTGCTGTATATGACACTCCCTGGTTAATAAACTCGGCGGCAATAATTTCATCGGTATCTGTCTCTTTGCTATTAACTATTTTTTTTCCATAAACCACCGTGAATTGGTCGCCAGGACGTAAATTGGTCGCAAAATCAATATCCCATGCAAAAATTTCGGTAAGTTGCAAAATAAGCTCTTTCGATAGGTCGGCTTCGAGCCCATCCAGAAATAAAGAGGTTTCTATCGATACATGCGCTGTGTTGATTTTTGTAGGCTGTAGGTGATCGATTGAAACTGGGTGGAATTGTTGGTCATCATTTGTATCAGTTAATGGATTGGATTCGGTGTTATCCAAATCCAAACTAGTCAGCGTATTTCTCTCCGGCTTTCTATGATTAATAAATTTTACTGACGTAGATTCGATCGACTTGGAAGAAATAATAGTATGTTTTCTAGTGGACGAATCATCAACAGCGGCAACAGTGTTTTTTTTATGGCTCGATTTGGATGAGGCAATAGAGTGCGTGTTGTTTTTTAATTTGACAGAAAGATTGGCTTGTTTTTTTTCAGCAAGCTTGGTGGCAGCAGTAGATTGTTTGTTGTTTTTTAGCTTGGTAGAAACGATAGGTTGACTTTTAGCAGTAGCTTTGGACGCCAAAGCAGGTTTTTTTGCGGCAATTGGCTTGGCTGTAGCAATAGCATTTTTTTTGCTAGCAGGTTTTGACGAAACAGGTGCGTTTTTGTTGCTCGACTTAGTTTTAACCGTAACAGCAGTTTTTTTATCAACAGATTTTGTAGGTTTTGAATGAGAAGTAGCGGCAGAAATAGTCTTGGTTGTTGCGTGTTTGCTTGTTGGTTTTGTCTGTGTGTGGCCAGCTGTTGAAAAGGCTATGCTAATTCCAAAGAGCAAAGAGGTATAGATTCTATTTTTCACTAGGCTATGCTAAGTAATTGAAAGTTAGATAAATCAAAAAAGACTCAATAGATTTACAGTTTCATTCTAAGTGTTTTTACGTATATTTACCAATTTTAGGTTGTATAAAAGTTTTATTCAACGTAGCCGGTTATTAATTCTATAATGAATAATTTATAGATAATTGGAGAAAGAAATTGCAAGAGGACGTATTGGCGCACCTTCTTAGAGGGACTGATGAGGTTTTAGTTAAGCAGGAATTAATTAAGAAGTTGGAAGAAGGACGGCCTCTTCGGATTAAAGCGGGCTTTGACCCGACTGCTCCTGATTTGCATTTGGGGCATACCGTGTTGAT
The DNA here is from genome assembly GCA_036561025.1 of Methylobacter sp. Taxonomy (GTDB): domain Bacteria; phylum Pseudomonadota; class Gammaproteobacteria; order Methylococcales; family Methylomonadaceae; genus Methylobacter_A. Next base: position 272,822 of record DATBQB010000065.1, read on the forward strand.
CAATAAGCTGAAGCAATTTCAGGATTTGGGGCACGAGGTGCTGTTTCTGATTGGTGATTTTACCGGAATGATAGGTGATCCAACAGGTAAAAACGTAACTCGCAAGCCATTAACTCGAGACGAAGTTATTGATAATGCAAGAACTTATGAGGAGCAGATATTCAAGATTCTGGATCCGACTAAAACACTGGTGATGTTTAATTCAAGCTGGATGAATGCAATGTCGTCGGCTGATTTGATTCAGTTGGCTGCAAAGCATACTGTAGCCAGAATGCTGGAGCGAGATGATTTTAGCAAGCGCTTTAAAGGCGGGCAGCCCATTGCAATACATGAGTTTTTGTACCCTTTAATTCAAGGCTACGATTCGGTAGCGATGAAGGCCGATGTGGAATTGGGTGGGACAGATCAAAAGTTTAACTTGTTGGTTGGGCGGCAACTGCAAGAAGCTTTTGGGCAAAAACCTCAAGTCGTCATGACGATGCCAATTTTGGAAGGACTTGACGGTGTTCAAAAAATGTCCAAGTCACTCAATAATTATGTTGGTATAGCCGATTCTGCTGATGATATGTTCGGTAAATTAATGTCTATATCCGATGAGTTGATGTGGCGTTATTTTGAATTGTTAAGCTTCCGTCCTATGGCTGAAATAAAGTTATGGATGGAGGAATGCAAGCAAGGTGCAAACCCGAGAAACTACAAAGTAAGATTAGCTCAGGAAATTATAGAAAGATTTCATGATGCATCTGCTGCTGTTAAGGCATTGGAAAATTTTGAAGCCAGATTTCAGCGCGGTGCAATGCCTGATGAAATGGAAGAGTTAGAATTAAAGATTGGTGGTGCCAGTTACGGTATAGCGAACCTATTGAAAGATGCCGGATTAACGGAAAGTACATCCGAGGCTAATCGCATGATAAAACAAGGTGCGGTAAAGATCGACGGGGAGAAAGTTTCCGACCAAAAGCTAGAAATCTCGATTGGCACTAATCATATTTATCAAGTAGGAAAAAGAAAGTTTGCGAGAGTAAAAATAACTTCTTGACGCAGGTCGATAAAGCTGTAGAATGCGCGGTTCTTTCGGGGTAGTGTCCTCGGAAGAGCAGGAAGCAAGTTTTTGGTAAGGAAACAAAGTTGGCAAGAATGTTGACAAGTTGGCTAAGCAGGTTATAATAGCCGGC
>DATBQB010000066.1:0-4161 GCA_036561025.1 Methylobacter sp.
GCCAAACTCAATGGCCTCGACCCCGAAGCCTATCTGAGAACCGCCCTGGCTCGTATTGCCGACCATCCCGCCAAGAAAATCGCCGATCTTCTGCCGTGGGGCGACGCCTTCAAGTCAAAGGCCGTCTGACCGGACGTTTACCTTTCAACGAGGAGAAGAAGGTCTGAGCTGCTGCCGGTTTCGTGGACGCCGAGTTAATTTTGCCCCACCTTCTTTTCGAACTCAATCGGGCTGAAATAGCCGAGCATTTTTATCAGCTGAGCTCGATCCGAGGCGGACGACGATATTTTCGGCGCGAGTGGGGACAGTTCGATGCTACCTCGATCGATCCGATCGCAAGATCGAGCGTTACTGCGCGCGTTATCGTGGAAGAAGAAAAACCGAACAGTCAGTGCACACGAACTGCACACGCGTAAGTTCAAGCATTTGAAATAACGTCTTTTTTTCTCCAATCCATCATGGGCGCGACGGAGAATCTGATATCTTGTTTTGCAAGCATCAACCGCTTAGTCCAAGAGGTTGGGGCATCGTGCGCGCTCCTCTTATACCCCCGATGCAACGCATTTCGCCGCCCTTTCGACCAACGCCCTATCTGGTCTCGCGCACTTCGGCGTGGCCTTCCGAAAGCGTTCAATCAGCTGCTGATGTTTGTAGTGGTTTCTATATTTGGTCCATCCGCGATGATCGTGTGAAATCCATAACGACGATGGCCGCTATACTTGTTCAATAGCAAGTAACTGTTGAGGCGCTCCAAAAGAAAACCTGTCACCCGTCTCTGATATCCGGGTCTAGGGGTGAAGTATTTCGTATTCATAAACTGTGATGCATCCTTTAGTTCTGCTAGGAGCCATAACAAAGTAGAGGTCTTGAAAACGCCCATATTACAAGCCGGTATCAATTTTACGCTGTTTAAAAAAGCAGATTCATCAGAGTGAGAAAATTTGTTACTTTCCACCAAGAATCTAGCAAAATTTAAGATGTCATCTTCAATATGAGTATTTTTATATTGACCGAGAACGGTTTCAGGAAAACCAAAAGGATGATTAAACATTTCGCCTGAACAGGCGCGGCGAAATGCGTCATCATAACGGGAAATATCGCGAGCTTTGGTCCATTTCGCCCAGGGATGGCTGCATACGTTCCCAATATCATTGGGGGAAACGAAGCGCCTATATTGGAAAATGCGCACGTATTCATAGTCGTTGATTACTTTCAAGAAATGATCGTATAGCCAGATAAGCTGAGAGTACTCAGATAAGGAGCTGCCGTGTTGCCCGAACTTATTGTCATCTACGACAACCGTTTGAAAGGGTGACAGAAGTGGTCGTGGTGACAACATCACGTCGACATGATGGCGGAATTTGTCGGGAAAGGGCTTGTGGCCGAGGCAGACATTCAGTGTATTCGCGCAGTGTGTCGCTTGCCATCTCACCACGATTATTTACCTTTCGAATATGATGTCCTGAGGGCAGACGGCCGTATGAGCCAGCGAGGAAAGCTTCGTGATCTTTTTGTCGTCGATTATTAGTGGATCAACCCACCAATCCTCGAAGGGGACGGGTCGTGGCGACACGGGCTCATAAAGAACTGACACATCCGCGCCCACCAATTTATATCCATGGTCAAGCAACAAAGCCCTACTCTCGGCCTGAGCCCTAAGGTCTCCCGTATAGACGTCCGTCTCGAAAGTGATGACTGAAAATCTAAAATCGGAGAGGGGTAGTAATTTTAGGACTCCGAGAGTGTTTATGCCAGGGTCGATATCTAGTTGTAAGTAGTCGATCCTATTTGTTGGTTTTTGTCCTGAAGGAAATAGTTTCGAAAAGAGGCTGGGCAAACCAGATTTTCTGGCTCCTAATTCCACCAGCTCACTAAGAATGCCAGAGTAGTCGAGCGACAAGGCGTCAGCAATTAGAAGTCTACTCCTTGGTCTCTCTTTTTTCCATGTTGATAGATGGACAGGATCTAACTCGATACTCAATCCGCCCCACCCGAACTCTCGATGAAGCAGACAGGTGTTGTTGTTTGAGCATGGCTCCTGAGCGCCGATCTCTAGATAAGTCCCGCTTCTTACGCCATCCAGCATTGAAAGCACGAACAAATCTTGGAATGCCTGCGAGTAGTTCTCTTTGATCTTGCTCGCGCCACGGAAAGGATATCTAAGTTGAGAATGGTGGCTCTTTTTCCAAGACCAGCATTTTGCTACATCATGGATTTCGGCATTATTGTGGTTGTCCATATTTTTCTTATGCTTTCTGCTCCGTCGCGCATGTGATTTTCATGCGCCCTGGTCTCGCTAGCGGCGCGATTATACAATCTCAATTTCGGGAAAAGGAAAAATCATTTTCCCGCCGCCCGCCAGATAGCCCTGCTCGCGCGCGAGAATTCCGTCCTTGAAATGCCAAGGAAGTACAAGGAAATAATCGGGCTTCATGGCGCGCGCTTCCGCTTCGGAGATGATCGGAATGTGGGTTCCCGGTGTATAGCAGCCAAATTTGTCCGGATTCACTTCGGCTATCGCCTCGACCAAATCCGCTCCAATCCCACAAAACTGCAACACAACGTTGCCTTTCGTCGAGGCGCCGTAGCCCAGCACGCGTTTGCCGTCGTCTTTCAGGGCGCGTAGCAGGCGACGCAGATCCTCACGATGGCGGTAGACCCGCTCCTCAAAATCTCGGTAAGGACGTGGCGTATTCAGCCCCATTCTCCCTTCCTGATCGAGCAGCCAATCGATGACTGCTCTGTTACGCTTGTACTTCCCAGTGCTATGCCCAGCTGTAACAGCGAAGCTGCCGCCGTTTACGCCGTTCATCTGCACGTCAAAGATCTCGAGATCTGCGCCCTCCAAAATCTTGAGCACCACACCTAGAGAGTAATATTCGACGTGCTCGTGGCAGATTGTATCGTAGGACGTCAATCTGAGCATGGACGGCGCGTAACTCTGCTCGAAGTGCCAGATCCCATCAGGCGCCAGGCACCTTGCGACTTCTCGGGCGAACCAAATCGGATCTTCCAGATCGTAAAACATCGCGATCGAGGTGATGATCTTGGCACGCTTAACCGCATGATTTTCGAAATTCGCCGCTGAGAAAAAGTCGGGGACGAGTTTGACGTCATCCGGATAAAACGCCCGGAACTTCTCGCCGGTCGGATCGACGCCGATCCGGGTCAAGCCAGGGGTGGTGTAGGCCGTCAGGGATGTCGCATCGTTGGAGCCGATGTCGAGAACCACGTCGGCGGGCGAAACGTCATACGCCTTTTCGAGATTCTTGATCTTCTGGGTCAGATGGCGCACCATCGACTGGTTAAGGCCGGAGCGATAACCATAATTGTCGCCATACATCTCGTTGGCTTCGTAGATGTGTGCGAGTTGCAGCAGACCGGAATCAGGGCACCAAACGAGTTCGAGCGGACCGACAGTCACCGGTGTTGCGCGATCGCGGGGAAATACGCCTGTCAAAGCCTGATCACCAAGTGACAAAACAGAGATTAGATTGGTCGATCCACTGACGCGGCATTTCTCGATTCTTTTCGTCATCACTTCGGCCTACTGAGTTAAGCAAGGACAGTGGAATGAACGATTGACGCTCGTAAGTGTGTTTGGCGTTGGCGCTGGGAGGACCCGGATCATTGGCGGGGGCAGCTTGCGTTCGTCCCATGCGAACAGGTGATCGGGGTGGTTAGGCTCATAATATAGTTTATTATAGACGTTGGCACACAGGCGCAAGGGTGTCGGCCGTGCAAGGCGAGCCCTGCTCGCAGGCGCAGAAGCGGCGCGATGAGGAGAGGCGCGCAGCCCAGAGAGCAGCGGCATGTCGGAGAACTGGGGAACATTGGTCATAGTCGCATTCATAGGCTTACGCCTGTGCCTTATCGGCTATGCCCGGTGTCCGGTCAAAACAGGGCGCACTCCAAGTTGCTGGACCCAGAAAAAGATATTATCCTACTCGAGACGCAAACTTGGCTGAAACTGCATTCATGTCACAGCAGGTAATTAGAAGCCAGCAGGAAACGGTTGAAGCCAGGGCGGAGTCATAAATTGTTAATGCATTGAGCGGGCCGATGGATTCAAAAGGCGCCGGGGAGGAAACCGGCGATGGGCGTGAATTTTTTGGATTACATGAAGGGGGTGGAGGATGGCCGGATCGCCGGCATGACGAC
>DATBQB010000067.1:0-1895 GCA_036561025.1 Methylobacter sp.
TGTGACTGACTTTGAAGATCGCTTTCCTTTGCGCAAGCAGGTGGTCTACTACTTTGGTGCTAAGTTGGATACTGATCAGATGGCTGATGTTTATATTCAGCTAGAAACGACTAATTTTCCTACATTGTATGGCGCGACCAATCCCTATGATGATTTTGCAGAATCGTTCGTGAATTATGTGCATACGGTGTTGATGGGGAAGCCTTTTGAAATATGGATAGAGAATAAGGGCAAGGTTGTTATGCGTTATGGGAGTTGTTGGGGGGAGAAGAGGTGTGATGGGAAGCGGAGGGTGTTGGAGGAGATGGTGGGTAGGTTTTAAAGGGCTCCTATCGGCCAGTAACGTAACCTGATATTTTGCACTTCCATATTTGATAGCCTTCTCCATTTATGTGGATACCATCGCTAGTTAATTCTTTTCTCAATCGATGATCGTCAGATAGAGATTGATTGAGATTTATGAAGAGTAGTTTGTGTTCGGTCGCATATCCTTCGAGACTATCATTTAACTTCTGTACTTCTCTGTTTATCACTTGGTGTCGTGGCTGTTTTTTTGAAACAAATAGCGTTGACTGGATGACAGGTGAAATATTGCTTTCTTGCAAGCGCTCAATGATCGCGATGTAGTCATTCAGTATTCTGTCCACAGGCCTATCGGCATAAATATCGTTGATGCCTAACATGATGAAAGCTAGCTTTGGCTTCAGACTAAGAATGCTGTCCATGCGCCTTAGGACTCCGTAAGTCGTATCGCCCGGAATACCGCGGTTAACTATTGATACTTTAGGAAATAGCTCACTCCATTCAGCATTATTGGTGATGGAGTCGCCAATCATCACGATCTTTGCCTTGGCCTGAAGCAAAGAAAAATGGCTGCTTCTTTCTCTCCAAGCCGGAGTGTCTATTAGAGTCTCATCCGGTATTTCAATCTTCATTGATCCCGGTTTTGTTTTTTTAGCTTTCGACATACGGGTTTTGATTTACTTGAAGTAGCCTAAACACATATTAATTGAAGATCAAAAAGCAGTTCTAGTAATTATTCGGAAGTGTCCTACTTTGGCTCCGGCCGCTGCGCTTAACCCGCTTCGCACGTTAGCCTACGCCGCAACAAGCCTCTCTGGCGTGTTGTCATAAACTCAAGTAGGACAGTGCTTAGGTGCTATAAAGCAAAAAAGCCCAATCTTTTGGATTGGGCTTTTTTGCTTTATAAGAATCTGGCAGTGTCCTACTTTCGCATGCGAAAAGCATACTATCATCGGCGCTGAGTCGTTTCACGGTCCTGTTCGGAATGGGAAGGCGTGGGACCAACTCGCTATGGCCGCCAGAAAAACTGGTTTGCAGTTGCATTTAAGCAACTACACAAAAGGAAGAAGTAAAGTTTTGGATCATTCGATTGCAACGCACAAACCGCTTTGCGTTTTATACCTATGCTTTGAAAACGAACCACTCACTTAAGGATGATTCATACAAAGTTTCAAGGTGTTAGGGTCAAGCCTCACGGGCAATTAGTATCGGTTAGCTTAACGCATTACTGCGCTTCCACACCCGACCTATCAACGCGGTGGTCTTCCGCGACCCTTTAGGGGGGTTAAACCCCCGGGAAATCTCATCTCAAGGCAAGTTTCACGCTTAGATGCTTTCAGCGTTTATCTCTTCCAGATTTAGCTACCCGGCTATGCCACTGGCGTGACAACCGGTCCACCAGAGATCTGTCCACTCCGGTCCTCTCGTACTAGGAGCAGCCCCCTTCAAATTTCCAACGCCCACGGCAGATAGGGACCAAACTGTCTCACGACGTTTTAAACCCAGCTCACGTACCACTTTAAATGGCGAACAGCCATACCCTTGGGACCGGCTACAGCCCCAGGATGTGATGAGCCGACATCGAGGTGCCA
>DATBQB010000068.1:0-70793 GCA_036561025.1 Methylobacter sp.
GTTCGACGCTTTCAGAAACAGCATCGATACCTGTATCGCCGAACTGGGTACTCGTTTCAAAGCGAATATGCAAACTTTGATGACCCTGAAATTCCAACTGTTTTCTGAAAAAACCGAAAACCTGACCGTTTAAAGTATATATGCGGCAAAACGAAAATTTCGGACAGAAGGGGAAGTCTTTTATTTTCTATACGCTGAACTAGAGCAATCTTCAGCGATTTCTTTTACTGAAGATGCCTATTGATCATGCTCACTGATAACAATCTCGCATCTAATAAAAAATTCGATAATTGATTTGTATCAACGCATGTCTATTTAAACAAAATGGAAAATAAAAAAATTGAGCCAGATCAACAAATGTTTCTTTATGAGACTGGCATTCCAGTCAGAGCGTAAATCTAGGACGAAAAACTGATCAGAGCAAGGCATGAACAGCTTCAACAGTTAATAGCTATTAATGAATCTGCTGACGTTTTGCAAATCCCAAGGCCGCGGCTCAATAGCCGATTCCAGATGCGCCTCAATGTGATCATTCAGTTCAGCAAAAAAATCCAAACCTGTTTGCGCTTCTATATTATCGATACTTGTCACGAACTGCGCCAACGGCTCTTTTCCATTAACAGTTTGCGGTATTAAAAAACCCAATGCGATAGACGGTTTACCTGGGGCCGCTTCTGTAATATATATTTTGTAAAAAGCATCCGGTATTTCCACTGTCCAATCAGAACTTAACCGCTCGACCGTACCACTAAAAACCGGTCCTGTGATCACCCATACTTTGCCGAACATTTTGGCAAAATGCTTGATTTCTACTTCTTCCAACCGTTGCCACAAATGCTGATTGAGCTTGGGTTTTTGCGGAGTGATGTTAGTCATCAAAAAACTGTCCGCCTGCCCTTCCCTGCCGTATAGACGGCTCATCGCATAATTTGGCGCCATATGCCCACGATCGTAACCGCTGTGCTGATAACTGTCATGACTGACCCGATTGATGCTGCGCCAGTCGGTCTCAAAGCGATTGGGGCGTTTTAAGGAGTGCTCATTTTCTTTAGCGGCAGTCAGAGCATACTCCACCCACAGCGGGTTACCGCGCAAATCGGAATAACCCAGAATAAAGCCATCATTACGCAATATGCGAAACCAGGTATCGATGTTTTTGGCATTGGAGGATGTTGGCGTCCCTTGATAAAGCAACGCGGGACGCCCAATTTTAACTTCGTATCCATAACCGCCTAAACCCAGGACGAGAATAACCAGCAACAACACCGGATGCTTACGGCTTAGACGAAACAATCCTGTCAGTAATTTAAAAAAGCTTAGTACGTTTTTTTTGCGCATAGCGAATGACTATACAAAATCAACAGGGTTCGACAGGACGCTTCCAAGCGTAAAAGGATGGACTGAGGGCTCAGTTTGAAAGAGACATTCCCAACATATTAAGCCCAAGCTTCCGTTTGCAGCATGTTAGAGCTGAACAAATAGTCTTTTTTTAAGCAGTGATCCAACCATTTTTGCAAAAAATAATTTAATCGCCATTTGTAATTCATGATCTCACGGCTTAATCCGGGGTCTTTAAAAACCTCAGACACACCGGCACGCGCATGATCGCTCAATACTTCGGCCAGATGCGCATCCAGGTAAACTCTTATTCTTACAGCAGGCGCCAGAAATTCTTCGCTATTTTTATTGAAGCAATGGCTAAGTTCCAAGGTCATCGTGTAAGGCGTACGTTCAATAATTTCAAGGTGCAGCATGGTATGGTGTGGAGCGAGGCCAATAGCCGTTTCTTCAAACGCCATCAGATCCGGAATTAACTTAAAAAGCTTTTGATAGTTCGATTCACAAACTTGTTCGAGACAAATTGATTTGTTGACCGGATTTACAAAACTCATAGCCGCTGTCAATTTTCTCGGTAGCAAGCGTGGGCGCTGGCGGTTTCCCATAACACCACTTGGACGACGTTAAAGCCGGATTGTTTGAGATGCTGAAAAATCATTTTACTCAGAACTTCTGCGGTGGGATGTTCGTCAAGAGCAAGGAAGCGCTCCTTGTTCGCAGTGAGCATGGGAATGATCGGATCGTCTTTATGCAATAGAAAATTGTGATCAAGATGCAGATCTATAAACGCTTCAACACAATCTCTAATATCGGAAAAATCGCAGACCATGCCCTGGTCGTTAAGTTGTTCATGCTCTATGGAAATCGAGGCCTTAACACTATGCCCGTGTAAATTGCGGCATTTGCCGGGATGGTTCATTAACCGGTGCCCGTAACAAAAATACACCTCTTTGGTAATCGTATACATAATAATTCTGTGTTTAATTAAAGGGCGTTGTCATGGCATAGAGCAAGAGTCAGGGCAACGCAGGAGAAGTTGCTGATGAACGGAGAGGAAGCTTAGTCTCCCTTTATGCTCTTTATGGTAGCGGCAACCTCGTAACTGCCATCGTCTTGCCGAGTGCTTCTAATAACCTCGATAAAAGCGGTCATCGAGGGAGTGATTGTATTTTTAGGAATGACGTTTATTTCCATCGCTTTGCCGGCATCGAAAAAACGGTCGGAAATAAATGAAACCCCTGCTCCGCTAATCGATGAACAGCGTCCATGGTGTAATTCATCTGAATCCACAAGTCTGTAGCTGACATCACAGTCTATTTCCATTCGAATATAATTGCGTTTTTCATCATATCCCAGCATGTTAATCCTCCCGGTCGAATTTACAATTGTTACACTCAATTTTGGTTGAGCCGTACAGCGTTAGGCTGCGAAGTTTACTATAAAAGCACAAATAATAGAGCATGATTTGCAACAGCGTCTTATTACTTTAAAAGAAATATAGATTAACAACGATTTATTACATCTGAAAAGCCACAAGCAGTTTAAATCAAGTATCTAGCGTACTTAAGCAAGCCGGTTGCGCATAAACTATCTTTGGCGATCGGAGTAGAGATTTAAGGATAAAATATACCAAGCATTGGGACGCCGCTCGTCAAGATATAACTCGCTTTTTACTGGTTTTGAACGACTTTGATTGGTATTTGAGACTGATTGCCGGGCTCAGAATACGACCAGAAGAAGCTCGATACTTTTAAGTTTGATTTTTGATTAAGCTAGTTGCAGTTTGCAGGCTCATTGTATAATTCAAATCAACGTTATTTCCTGACCTTCTAAAACTTAAGGATTGATTAAAATATGCTCCCAGAAAAACGCTTACCTCGTCGTCGTGGAATTTATTTATTGCCCAATTTATTTACCACAGGAGCTTTGTTTTCCGGTTTCTATGCTATTACTTCAGCGATGGGAGGACGTTTTGAAACCGCTGTTATTGCTATTTTTGTAGCGATGATTCTGGACGGTATGGACGGCCGGGTAGCTAGATTAACTAATACGCAGAGCGACTTCGGCGCTCAATACGACAGCCTTTCGGACATGGTTTCATTTGGCGCGGCCCCGGCTTTGGTCATGTATTTATGGGCGTTTTCGAGCCTCGGCAAATTGGGTCTGTTTGCTGCATTTGTTCATGCAGCGGGCGGCGCATTACGACTCGCGCGTTTTAATACCCAGCTGGCAACGGCCGATAAAAATTATTTCCAGGGACTTCCCAGCCCTGCCGCTGCAGCTATTCTTGCCGGATTTATATGGATTTCCCTTGAGTATAAATACGACATTGAACTGTTCAAATATTTTGCACTCGCCTTAACAGTCAGCACCGGCTTGCTGATGGTGAGCAATTTCCGTTATTGGAGTTTCAAAAAAATCGATCTAAAAGGCAAAGTGCCTTTTATTGTCACCATCGCCGTGATGTTGGGCATCGCTTTTGTGATGGCGCAGCCGCAAACAATGTTATTCCTGTTGTTTTTAGGCTATGCGATTTCAGGACCGGTTATCACGTTGGTCATGCGCAGACGCCGGTTGCACGGGCGTAAAGCATAAAATCTGCTTGAGACAGCACAGCCATTGGCGTATAGTCACGACCATGTTTATTCAAGTCAATCCTGCATTTCAAAAACCTTTTTCTGCCGCAATGTCCGACAGAACTGCTTTGCGTGCGTGGCTACGCCTGCCTTTAAGATTCCTGCCCTGATGGGCACATAATCTTTTTCTACTTAAAATTATTTATATTCTAATATCCCGTATCGACCTAACCGTTGATAGTTCTCCATGAATGGAGTGAGTTTTCTATGAAAGACAAGTTAATAATTTTCGACACTACTTTGCGCGACGGCGAGCAAAGCCCCGGCGCATCCATGACGCGCGACGAAAAAATCAGGATTGCCAAAGCCCTGGAACGTTTGAAAGTCGACGTAATCGAGGCCGGCTTTCCTGCGGCCAGTCCCGGCGATTTTGAGGCCGTTCAAGCGGTAGCCAACGTCATAAAAGACAGCGTGGTATGCGGACTGGCCAGAGCCTTGGACAAGGACATCGATCGCGCAGGCGAAGCGCTTAAAGGGGCTAAGCAGTCACGCATTCATACCTTTATTGCCACCTCGCCGATACATATGCAAATGAAATTGCAGATGCAGCCGGAACAGGTCATCGAATATGCAGTCAAGGCGGTCAAACGCGCACGGCAATATACCGATAACGTCGAATTTTCTCCGGAAGATGCCGGACGTTCGGAAGAAGACTTTTTGTGCAGGATTCTTGAAGCCGTTATCAACGCCGGAGCCACAACGCTGAACATTCCGGATACCGTAGGCTACAGCGTTCCTGAGCAATTCGGCGCAACTATTGCCAACCTGATCCGACGCATCCCCAACTCGGACAAGGCGATTTTTTCCGTACATTGCCACAATGATTTGGGCCTTGCGGTTGCCAATTCCTTGTCGGCAGTTATGAACGGTGCACGGCAGGTTGAATGCACCATTAACGGCCTAGGCGAACGCGCCGGTAACGCGTCGCTGGAAGAAGTAGTGATGGCGGTTCGTACTCGTAAAGACGTGTTTACCTGCCAAACCGGCATAGATACCCGCGAAATTTTGACCTGCTCAAAACTGGTATCGTCAATTACCGGTTTTCCGGTGCAGCCTAACAAAGCTATTGTCGGCGCCAACGCTTTTGCTCATGAAGCGGGCATCCATCAGGACGGCGTATTGAAAAGCCGTGAGACTTACGAAATCATGCGTGCCGAAGATGTAGGCTGGACCGCTAACCGTATGGTGCTGGGCAAGCATTCAGGTAGAAATGCTTTTAAAAGCCGCATTATCGAATTAGGCTTTGAATTCGGCTCGGAAGAAGAGTTGAACGAGGCTTTTTCGCGCTTTAAACAGTTGGCTGACAAAAAGCACGAAATCTTTGATGAAGATTTGCAAACACTGATTTCGGAAGCTGCGTTTGAAGCGGAAGATGAGCATGTCAAACTGATAGCCCTGAAAGTGTGCTCGGAAACCGGTGAAATACCCAACGCAACCGTTACGCTACGGGTAGCCAATAAAGAAGTCACCGGCAATGCCGATGGCGGCGGTGCAGTAGATGCCAGTTTAAAAGCCATTGAAAAACTGGTGCAAACCAACGCCACATTGGAGCTTTATTCGGTTAACAGCATCACCAACGGCACCGATGCCCAAGGCGAAGTCACTATCCGTCTTGAGCAAGCAGGCCGGATTGTTAACGGCTTGGGTGCCGATACCGACATTGTTATCGCCTCAGCCAAGGCTTATATCAATGCCGTGAATAAACTGCAAAGTCCCGACCAACGTCAGCACCCTCAAAAAGGGGATGTTTGATTGAGGTGAAAAGTCTAAAGTGAAAAACGAAAGGCAAAACCTCATAGTTCCCACGCTCCGGCGTGGGGACGCCTCCGGCAACGCTCCAGCGTTGCGAATAACTGGCTGAGTCCGCTTTGGATAACGCAACACGCCTGCAATACCTGGAAGCCATGGGCATTGATGTCTGGTTGCCCAGAGCTGTTCCTGAGCAAGAGCAAGCGTCGGTATCCGATGCTATAGCTGAAAACGCCCTACCGGAACCGATTGACACTTGGGAAGCATTGCAAGTCGAAGTTGCCCCCTGCACTAAATGCGATTTATGTAAAACGCGCACCCAAACCGTTTTTGGCTCGGGCAATAAAAATGCCGACTGGATGGTTATCGGTGAAGGACCAGGACAAAACGAAGATCAACAAGGCTTGCCTTTTGTCGGCAAGGCCGGCCAACTGCTAACGGAAATGCTAAGAGCCATAGGCCTTGATCGTGAAGAGGTCTTTATCGCTAATATTGTAAAATGCCGCCCTCCTGCTAACCGCGACCCCAAGCCCATCGAAATAGAAACCTGCAAGCCTTATTTACTCCGGCAAATAGCGCTCATCAAACCAAAAATCATAGTCGTTTTAGGGCGTGTTGCCGCACAAGCATTGTTAAACACGGATGAGCCGATAGGCAAACTACGAGGGAAAATACGCGCTTTAAATGACACGCCGGTTGTTGTAGTCTATCACCCTGCGTACTTGTTAAGATCATTGTTGGACAAGCGCAAAGCCTGGGCGGATTTAAAACTCGCACTGCAAACATATAAAAACATTAAAGGTTGATCATGTTGGGAATGTTAGAAAAGATAAAAGATTTTGTGTTTTATGATGCCGATAAAGAGTTTTACTCCAAAATATTTCCCGACTCAGTAAGTAGAAAAGATTTAATGCGCCTAAGAAAAATGAGAAGTTCCGATTTACCTGCCGTTATGGCGATCGAAAAAGCAAGCTATCAATTTCCATGGGAAGAAGATATTTTCAGAGACTGCTTTAAAGCCAATTATAATTGCTGGGTCTGTGAAGAGAACGATACCGTGCTGGGCTACAGCATACTTGCCATGGCTGTAGGCGAGGCGCATATTTTAAATATTTGCGTGGCGCCTGCCGAACAGGGACAAGGAATAGGCCGCAAAATGCTGGAAAATCTTATCGAAACAGCCAGAGGGAAAGCGGAAACCATGTTTCTGGAAGTCAGGCCGTCCAATACCGTTGCGATAGCCCTTTATCAAGACATGGGCTTTAACGAAATCGGCGTCAGGAAAGGTTATTACCAGTCGGAAAACGGCCGGGAAGATGCCATCATGCTGGCGCTGGAGATTTTTTAAACCGTAGGGGCAATCCCTTGTGGTTGCCCTTTTTTCAATTGCACGAATAAAAGGGCGGGGACAAGCCCTGCCCCTACAATAAAAATTATTTCAAATTATCAGTAATATGCGGCTCGATCAGCTGATACATAATTTGATGCATTTTAGGGCTTCCGGCGATCAAGTTACCTGATTCCAGATATTTGTCGTTAAAAGAAAAATCGGTAACCACGCCGCCCGCTTCTTTTATCAATAAAATACCTGCGGCCATATCCCACTCCATCAGGCCTATCTCCCAAAAGCCATCCAATCGACCGGCAGCCACATAAGCCAAATCAAGCGCCGCAGCGCCGGCACGGCGAATGCCAGCAGAATCGGTCGCCAATGCGCGAAACATGCCCAAATAAGCATCCATATGCAGGCCGGTTTTAAACGGAAAGCCAGTACCGATTAATGCGCCTTTCAGGCTGGTTTGATTAGTCACCCGAAGACGGCGATTGTTCAACATGGCGCCGCTACCACGTTTGGCAGTGAATAGTTCATCGCGTAACGGGTCATAAATAACGCCGACCTCAATCCTGCCTTTGTGTTTTAAGGCAATAGAAACGGCATATTGCGGAAAACCGTGCAGAAAATTGGTCGTGCCGTCCAGTGGATCGATAACCCAAATAAAATCATTACCCTGCTGCGCGCCGCTTTCTTCCGCCAAAATGCTGTGATCGGGATAGGCCGCCTTGATAATATTGATGATTTCCCGTTCGGCCATACGGTCGACCTCGCTGGCATAATCGTTTTTGCCTTTTTGGTCGACCTTTAGGTGACCGATATTATCGGAGGAACGGAGGATCAAGTCGCCGGCGGCTCTTGCGGCACGGACGGCAGTATTTAACATGGGTTGCATAGGCGGATTTCGATTTATATAAGCACAGAAAATGCCATAGGATACCAAATCTTTTGCTAAACTTAGGCTCTTTTTTTAACCAAGGACAACGCCTTGCTGTCTACTATAAAAATTGTGCTGGTCGAAACAACGCATCCGGGAAACATAGGTGCTGTTGCCCGTGCGATGAAAAACATGAAGATGCATAACCTCTGGCTGGTTGCACCTAAAATATTTCCCAGTGCCGACGCCACCTCCAGAGCTTCCGGCGCTGATGATGTGCTGGCAAGCGCAACCGTTTGCGAGACATTGCAAGAAGCCATTGCCGATTGCCAGCTGGTAATCGGCGCCAGCGCCCGAGGCCGAACCATTAGCTGGCCGGAAATGACGCCCAGGGAATGCGCAGAAAAAGTATTGAGTAATCGTCCCGGCAATAGCCGCGCCGGTTCCGGACCGGCTAGCAGCATACACACCATCCCTGGCGATAAAACCGCTATTGTTTTTGGCCGGGAAAATTCAGGCTTAAAAAATCACGAGCTGGATCTATGCCACTTTTTGCTGCGTATCCCCTGCAACAGCGAATACAGCTCTCTAAATATCGCCGCCGCCGTGCAGGTTGTTTGCTACGAAATGTTCGTGGCATCCGGTTTGGCGCCGCAAGAAGAAATTTTTGTCGGCGACAAAGGGGAAGAACCTTTGGCTACCGCCGCGCAAATGGAATCTTTCTACACTCACATGGCTGAAGCCCTAACCGATATAGGTTTTATGCATCCTGCAAAATCAAAATCCATCATGCGGCGTTTACGCCGGATTTATAATCGGGTACAACTGGATACCAAGGAACTGGACATACTCCGAGGCATCTTACGGATGTCTCAAGGCCACAAGAGGAATAACGATGTTTAACCGAATAAAAGAAGATATTGCCTGCGTCTTTGACCGCGATCCGGCAGCGCAATCAGTCTTTGAAGTAATTACCACCTATCCCGGCTTTCATGCAGTATTAATTCACCGGGTCAGCCATTTTTTCTGGATAGCCGAATTCAGGTGGCTGGCTCGGTTTATCGCCCATATCGGCCGATGGCTGACCGGAATCGAAATTCATCCGGGCGCAATCATAGGCAGGCGTTTTTTTATCGATCACGGCATGGGCGTGGTGATTGGCGAAACTGCCGTTATCGGCGACGATTGCACTCTATATCACGGCGTAACATTGGGAGGAACCAGCTGGGATAAGGGCAAGCGTCACCCAACCCTGCATAACGGCGTAGTGATAGGTGCTGGGGCAAAAGTTTTAGGGCCTATCGATATAGGCGAAAACGCTCGAGTAGGTTCAAACTCGGTAGTCTTAAAACCGGTTCCGCCAGATGCTACCGCGGTTGGTATTCCCGCCCATATCGTCGATCCTAAAAGCAAAGCCGTAACCGCTGAACGCGAAAAAATTGCCTACAAAATGGGCTTTCATGCCTATGGCGCAACAACCGATGTGCCCGACCCGATCGCCTATGCAATCAACCATATGCTGGATCATATCCATGAAATGGACAGGCAAATAGAAACCATGCAAAAAGCGCTGAATGATGCCGGAATAAAATACACAGAGACCCCTATCTCTAAATTGGACGGCTGTGAAATTGAAGATGGTTATGGAAAAGATAACCCTTAAGGCGCAGTTGGAGGAGCTCATTCGGTAAAAAGCGGCCACTCGTATAAATACCTACTTTATTTAAAGGTATAATAGTTGACTATTTTGCTAGGTTAAGTATAGTAACAATATCTTAACGGTATTTATAGAGGATACTACTGTGCGCTTAACAACTAAAGGCCGCTATGCGGTTACTGCAATGCTGGACTTGGCTTTTCACAGTCAAATTAAGCCGGTAACCTTGACTGAGATTGCGGCTCGTCAAACCATTTCCCTGTCTTATCTGGAACAGCTATTTGCCCGTCTGCGTCGTGCCGGCATGGTAAAAGGTGTACGCGGACCTGGAGGCGGTTACAAACTGTGCCGTAAAGCCAGCGATATTCATATTGCTGAGATTATCGCTGCTGTCGATGAGCCGCTCGATTCGACTAAATGCGGAGGCGAAGCCAACTGCCAAAAGGATCGCGCCTGCTTAACGCATAACCTGTGGATGGGATTGAGCGAGCAGATCAGGAACTACTTGGAGGGAATTTCTTTAGCTGACCTGCTCGAAAAAAATCAGGTTCAGGAAGTTGCCAAAAGACAGCATCACGATGCACAGCAAGCTATTGAAATATATCGCCACGCCGAATAATGTCCGACTTGAATGATCTATTTTGATCATAACGCGACCACACCGATAGATGATCGCGTTCTGGATGCGATGCTTCCCTTCCTGAAAACGTTCTACGGCAATCCTTCCAGTTTATACCGTCTCGGCAGAGTCGCAAGCAGCGCCATAGATGCCGCTCGCGAGCAGCTTGCGGCTCTGCTCGGCGTCCAGCCGGGACAAATTATTTTTACCGGCGGCGGCACAGAAGCCAATAATCTGGCCTTGGCAACGTTAGCACCGAAAGCTCGACTCGCCGTATCAGCCATTGAGCATCCGTCAGTTATTGAACCTGCCCGGAATTTAAAAAACCTAGGGCATGAGCTCACCCTGCTTGATGTCGATGCAAACTGCCAAGTGACACAAGGCGCCATCGACAAAGTTATCCGGCTAAAGCCCGATCTTGTTTCGATCATGCTGGCCAATAATGAAACCGGCGTAGTGCAAAATATTTCGCACTATGCCGACCAGCTAAGAGCGGCGGGCATCAAAGTCCATACCGATGCCGTACAGGCGTTGGGAAAAATCCCGGTAGACTTTAACCGGCTCGGCGCGCATTTAATGTCGCTATCCAGCCATAAAATCTATGGGCCCAAAGGCTGCGGCGCACTGGTATTTGAAAAATCCGTGGCGGTAAAACCTATCTTGCTGGGCGGCGGACAGGAACAAGGTCTCAGGGCCGGAACTGAAAATGTCGCCGCTATCGTCGGCTTTGGCATGGCTGCGGAACTTGCCAAAGCCGAGCTTGCCGAACGCCATGCACATCTGCTAAAACTTAGAAAACAGCTGGAGCATAGCTTAAGCGCCATTCCCAGCCTGACTGTTTTTGCAGAGCAGGCGGAACGACTGCCGAATACCGTCCAGATGGGTATCCACGGCCTCGATGGCGAAATGCTGCTGATGCAACTGGATCAAAAAGGCATAGCTATTTCCAGCGGCTCGGCCTGCGCCAGCGGCTTGAGAGAACCCAGTCCGGTGTTAGTCGCGATGGGTGTTGATCCTGCTCTGGCAAAAAGCGCAATCCGCATCAGTTTGGGAAAAGCCAACACTGAAGCTGAAATTATTGAATTTATTAAGCAATTAAAATTGTTAATCGAAAAAGGATAAAGAGGAAACCATGTCTGTCTCATTAACTGAAAGTGCCGCTCGGCAAATCAAAAAACAACTGGAAAAACGCGGCAAAGGCTTGGGTTTAAAGCTGGGCGTAAAACAATCCGGCTGCTCAGGGTATGCTTATACGATTGATTACGCCGACGCGCTTAATGAAGGCGACGCAGTATTTGAAAATTTCGACGTAAAAGTCATCGTAGCCGCAAACGACCTGCAATTTGTCGACGGTATAGAACTGGATTATCGCAGAGAAGGCATTAACGAAGCGTTCCAATTCAACAACCCGAACGTAAAAGGCACCTGCGGCTGCGGCGAGAGTTTTTCTGTTTGATCGGTAACCGAGATAACACAATAGCAAAAAATCTTCATCACGAAGATCACGAAGCTTTTACCTTGGCTTTGTACTTGTCCCCAAGCTCCAGCTTCGCGAGACTGGTTGGAAGCTAGAGCATCCAAAGCCGGACTCCCAAACTGGAACTTGGGAACTAGCGAGCTAATGAAAAATTTCATATCTTCCGTACCGATAAAAAATCCGTTTATTCCTGCAACAGATTACTTAAACGCGCAAACTCAGCCAACGAGATGCTTTCAGCCCTGAGTGTCGAATCAATCCCCAAAGCGACAATTTCTTCCTCGGGAATCAGTTTTTTCAGCGAATTACGCAAGGTTTTGCGCCGTTGCGAAAATGCCTGAGTGACTACCCGATTAAGCTTGGCTATATCATTAACGACAACAGGCGGTTGCCGATGCGGTACCAACCTGACAATAGCAGACATCACTTGCGGAGCCGGATCGAAGCTTTCCGGCGGCACATCGAATAACAGCTCGGTTTCGCAATAATATTGCATCATCACGCTAAGCCTGCCGTATTTTTTACTGCCTGGAGCCGCGCAAATCCGATCAACCACTTCCTTTTGCAACATGAAATGCATGTCTTCGATGCAATAAGCATTATCCAGCAAATGAAACATCAATGGCGTTGAGATGTTATAAGGAAGATTGCCGATGATACGCAGTTTTTGTTCCTTATCAGCCAGCGACGAGAAATCAAACCTTAACGCATCGGCGCTGTGAATTTGCAGATTAGGATATTGCTTGAATTTTGCTCTGAGCAACACCACCAAATCCCGGTCAAGCTCGACCACTTCAAGCCGCACGCCTTCGTTTAACAAAGGCTCGGTCAATGCGCCCTGCCCCGGCCCAATCTCAACCCAGTGTTGATCAGGCTTGGCCTGAATACTGGAAATTATGTTGTAAATAATATTGTAGTCATGAAGAAAATTCTGACCGAAGCGCTTGCGCGGAGTATGTGCCATTTTATTTATTGTGCAGCCATTGTTAATGCGGTTTGCAACGCGAACTGTAGACTGCCTAAATCGGCCTTGCCGCTACCGGCAAGATCCAAAGCAGTACCATGGTCAACCGAAGTGCGGATAACCGGCAGCCCCAGCGTTATATTGACGGCCTGCCCAAAACCCATATGTTTAAGCACCGGCAAGCCCTGATCATGATACATCGCCAGTACCGCATCCGCAGTAGCCAAATATTTGTCGGTGAACAGCGTATCCGCCGGTAACGGTCCATGCAGATTCAAACCCTGTTTGCGGAAGGTATCGAGTACCGGCATCATAATGTCGATTTCTTCCCTGCCCAAATGACCGTTTTCTCCGGCATGGGGATTAAGCCCGCAGACCAATATTTTCGGGTGAGTTATGCCAAAGCGCGTTCTCAGCTCATGATCCATTATCCGAATCACCATGCGCAGCCGGGTATGGGTAATAGCCTGACAGACTTCCGACAACGGCAGATGCGTAGTCGCCAGCGCCACCCGCAAACCCGGCGTTGCCAGCATCATCACAGGATGCCCGCCGGTAATATCGGCAATAAATTCAGTATGCCCGCTGAAAGGAAATCCCGCATCGTTGATAACGCCTTTGTGGACCGGACCCGTGACCATCGCATCGAAAACCACGTCCATACAGCCTTTGGTCGCTTTGGTGATGGTTTTTAGCACGTAGCGGCTGTTGGCCGGATTCAGCTGTCCGCATTGAACAGGTTCCGCCAGTTCCACCGGCAAAATTGTCAGGCATCCTGCAGTCTGCGTGGTGGCAGGCTGGGCGCTGTCAAACTCTTTTATCTGAAGCGGGAGACCTAATTGCCTGGCGCGTTCTTCCAATAATTGCGGACTGGCGATAACGACGATTTCGCAAGGTAAATCCTGCTGTGCAAGCTGAATGCAAAGATCGGGGCCTATGCCTGCCGGTTCTCCGGGTGTTAATGCGATACGCGGTACGGGTAGCCTGATTGTCATCTGAGAGCTGGGATAAAAAAAGAGTAATTTTACAGCATAACTATCGGATGATTTTAAAAAAAGCTGTATCTAAAGATAGTGGGCTGATGAAAACAGTCGCAATTGTTGAACAGTTTGCGGTGGATTTTTTTGACCGGCAGCGAAAATCTGCCTGAAGAAGATTGGCGGAGCGGACGGGGCTCGAACCCGCGACCACCGGCGTGACAGGCCGGTATTCTAACCAACTGAACTACCGCTCCGCAGTTCGAGGCGCGTATTCTATAAGATCATACCGTTCTGTCAAGAATAAAGATCCCGTAGCTTCACTTTATGCCGTAACACTTAGCAATTCCAAAAATAGACTAAACTTAAAATTAGTGCTCCAGGTATAACATGCATTCAATGCGTGTATTAAATCGAGACAAAAAAGGCCATCAAATGCGTGACTCTCGTCTTTCCCATATTGAAAATTAATTCGGCCCAAGCAATGCATTATTTAATTTCTTCGCTTATTTTCATTTTTTTAATCAATATTGCTGCAGCAGATGATTTTAGCGGCATAGTTTCGACCAAAGATAAACCTGATCCCGTAGTGCAGCTGACACCTACAGAACAGGCGTGGTTAGCGAATCATAACAAGATCCGAATTGCTTTTGACGGTTCATTGCCACCTTATAGCTTCATTAATGATTCGGGACAGCTTGAAGGCATTGCCGTCGAAATCATGAATATCCTGAGCAAGCGCTTAGGCATTAAATTTGAAATTTATCCCAATACCAGCTGGAACAAACTATACGAAGCAGCGGCTGCGCATAAAGTTGATGTCGTCGCTACAATGGTCAATCGACCGGATCGCAGACAGTGGTTTATTTTCACACAACCCTATCTTATAAAATCCTTGGTTATCATGACCAAAAGAGATAACGTCACAATTAAAAATCAAACCGATCTTGTGGGAAAAAGGGTCACGATGGTTAAGGGTTATCAGTTTGTTGACCGGATTATCAAAGAATTGCCTTCAGTCACGCCCTATTTTGTGGACTCCATGCTCGACGGGCTAAAGACAGTCAGTACAGAAAAGGCCGATGCAGCCATTACTTTTATGGCGACAGCCAGTTATCTGCAAACAAAATATCTTCTGACTGACCTGAAAATTGCTGCCTTTTATGATCTCAACAGCGCCAATGACAGCATCAACGAAAGCATTGCTGTACGTAATGACTGGCCGATTCTGGCAGACATTTTACAAAAAGCGTTGGTTACCCTAAGTGAAGAAGAAATACAGAATATCCACGCTAAATGGGTTCCCGGCATTAAACCCTCAATTGACTATGAACTGATTTGGAAAATTGTAGCCGCTTTCATAAGCGTATTGGTCATATTATTACTATGGATTGCCCAGGTTCGTAGACAAAACAAGAAAATCAAACTGTCAAAAACCGAAGTCCAGACCACCAACAAAATCCTGCTGGCATTGAAAGACGACCTTGAACATCTGGTCGTAAAGCGCACCGCCGAGCTGAATTTCAGCGAGTATAAATTCCGCAGTCTGGTTGAAAATTTACGTGATGAATACTTTTTTTATCAGCGCGATTGCGAAGGTATATTCACTTACATTAGCCCATCAATAACCAATATACTCGGATACACTGCGGATGAATTTATGGCTCATTACCATGATTATCTTACTGATAACCCGATAAATCTTATGATTGATGAGCACTTCAAATCGTGTGCGCAGCACAATCCACCTTACCAGCTAGAAATATACAGCGCACAAAAAGATATCCACTGGCTCGAAGTGACTGACACCCCTGTCTATGACGAATGCAGCAAATGCATAGGCGTTGATGGCATTGTGCTTGACATCACTTTACGTAAACAAGCTGATGATCGTTTAATGTGGTTATCACATTACGATGAATTAACCGGTCTGGCTAATCGCCGGTTATTTGCCGATCAGCTTCAACATGTCATCAGTATGGCGCATCGCACCAACCAGTCGGCTGCACTTTTTTACCTGGATCTGGATCGCTTCAAGTTTGTCAACGACACTATGGGACACGCGGTTGGTGACGAGGTACTAAAAGAAACAGCCAGCAGAATTCTTTCCACTCTGCGTAATTCCGATATAGCCGCCCGCCTTGGCGGCGACGAGTTCGCTCTATTATTACCTGAAACCGATGCTGATGGAGCGAAGCCAGTTGCCGAAAAAATCTTAAAAAAATTACGAGAGCCTTATATTTTTGATGAATTGGAATTTACTCTGGGTGGCAGCATCGGTATTGCGGTTTACCCTCGAGATACCAGTAGCAGCGAAGCCTTGGTTCATTTTGCCGATATGGCAATGTATCACGCAAAACAAGGAAAACTTGGCGTTTCCTTCTATTCCGAAAGTATGCAACAAAAGAACACAGTCGGGTGATTATAGGATTTGTTAAAAAATCTTTTGGCGGACGTGCCGTTGTTCATTTCGACGTGCGTATAATCGGCATAGCCGAATTTCATGCCCAGTTTTTCTGCTTAAGGCCTCTGTTTCCACTAGTGATTAACTATGCAATTGCGTCATCAGGTCTTCAGCCAAGCCTTTTACTTCACCCTGGGTAATAACAACCAATCGTCCAATGCCGTCATCAGAAGCTCTTACCGGTAGACGCGTTGCAGGATAAAGTCTTCCGGCAGTTCCTTGCACCAACAATGGCTCGTTTTGCTCAGGCGTGTAAACCATGCCTTTTAAGCGGACCAGCTGTTTAGAATAACGGGCGATCAGGTATTCCAAAGCTTTTTGTAGCCGCTCCCACGGTAGCGGATGCTGAAGCTGCAAAGTGATGCTGTTAAATCCATGATCAGGTAAATCGGGCAGTTCAGTATCACGCAGCCGCCGGAGTTTCTTCAGACAATTGAGTAGTGCATCGGGATCAAGCTCGCCTTGCACAGCGGTCAGCCGGGTTGCGGCGGGAGCCAAGGTCTGCAAGCGTGCGTCCAGTTTTGCAATCGCTTCAGCTGTTGCCAAATCGGTTTGCGTCATTACCACCGTATCCGCCCAGGCAATTTGCGCTTGGGCTTCAGGGAAATAGTCGAAATGATCCGTATCCATGCTCGCTGAAACCGTGGCAATAACGCCCTGTAAGCTATAACGCGCGGATAGCCAGCGTTCCCTCAATAAAATATCCAGCACCGGCTCCGGATTGGCAACGCCGCTGGTTTCGATGATTACTCGCTCGAAAAGCTTATCCCCGGCATCCCAAGCCATGCGTAGATTTTTAAGCAACGGCGTTAACGAACCGCGCACCTGGCAGCACAAGCAACCGCCCACCAAAGTTGATAAAAGCACTTTATGCTCGCGCAGTAATTGTTGATCGATCGGCGTGGCGCCGAATTCATTGATGATGACCGCAGATTTGGGCGCATGATTCAATAAACGATTCAGTAAAGTGGTTTTTCCGCTGCCAAGAAAACCGCTGATGATGAATACGGGGATTCGTTCAATGGTTTTAGCTGATGGGGACAAGTTGTAATGATTCATGTTGTTTATTAACGAGCGTTGCCCGACATTTGAAGCTACCGAGCTAGTGGCGAGCATGGAGCGGCTTTGGCCGCCAGTATGTTAGAAAAAGGCGTACTGGCACTAAACAACATGTCGGCCGGCTATCCATTGATACCTTATTGATTTTCCGGATCAGTTATTTGGTTAGGGGGTAAATCTGGACAAAGACGATGCGCGATCCATGCATTTTTCTGACCACCACATCGAATTGATTGAATTCAATTTTCTGACCTTCTACTGGAATATCGCGCAGCTTGGCCATAATCAGGCCGCCGATTGAAATCTCATCCTCCAATTCAAGTTCTTCATTCTCGATATCTATTCCCAGAATCCGTTCCAACGAAAATATCGGTAGACTGCCCTTACCGATCAGTGTGTCATCGTCAAGCCTGGTCCAGTCATTGTTGTTTTGACGGAATTCGTCGCGTATCTCTCCGACCATTGCACTTAACAAATTATCCATCGTGATAAAGCCCTGCAGTTTTTGTCCTTTTTGTCCAATGACTGCAAAATGTGAAGCGCCCATGCGGAATTGACGGAATAACTCCAGGGCAGGTGTGTGCGGTGAGATGTATTGGATAGGCCTCAGATAATTATTCAAATCATCAATCGTTTGTCCTTCCTGCTGGGCAAAAAACAAATCTTTCAAATGAATCACGCCTAACACATCAATATCATTAGTGTCGAAATAAGGATAGCGGCTGAAGCGTTTTTGAGACACTGTTTTCAGGTTTTGTTGTAAGGTCGCGTTGCGATGCAATGCAGCTATCTCATGAATCGGACGCATCAGGTCGGACACTTCAAGTTCGCTGAAATCGAGTGTTTTGGCCAAAATGTTCCATTCATCACGGGTAAAGCGAGCGTCTGGGCGATTGCTGCGTAAAATAAGTTTTAGCTCGTCGGCCGAGTAGTGTCCGTCATGGCTATGAACATCACCTAAACGGAACAGCCGCAGTACCAAATTGGCACTGGAGTTCAGCAACCAGATAGCAGGATACATCAGCCAATAAAATCCGAAGAGCGGCACAGCACTCCATAAGCCAATCTTTTCAGGATTACGGATCGCCAACGATTTCGGTGCGAGTTCACCGACGACGATATGCAGAAACGAAATTGCGGAAAATGCGAAAGCGAATGAGATACCGTGTATCAGCTCCGGTGATATGACACCGATCCTGTCAAACACAGGCTCCAATAGGCTTGCAAAAGCAGGTTCGCCAATCCAGCCCAAGCCGAGCGAAGCAAGCGTAATACCCAGCTGGCAAGCCGATAAATAGGCGTCAAGTTTTGCGTGTACCTTGCCCAAAATCCGTCCACGCACTCCTTGTGTTTTTATAATCGCGCGGATACGCGTTTGTCGCAGTTTCACGAGACCGAACTCTGCGGCCACAAAAAAACCATTGAGCGCAACCAGCAACAACGCGACAATGATCAGAAAAAAATTATTCATAATGCTTAAGCTTTAATGGGAAAGAGTATTAGTATCGCCGATCATTCGGCAACCATTGTATTTAATTCAACATTGACAGCAGCAATGGTTCATTGCTGACGCCACCAACATCGACGGCTCCATGGAAAGATTTTACTGCTAATTAGCTAGATTTGCCGTGTGTAAAGTCGTTTTTTAAAGCATTTGTCTTTACTAAACTCATGGGTATTGCAAAGTAAACCATCTAATGTTAAGAATACAGTTGCTGATGAGTTTCCGCCTATTTTTTTCAAAGAGAAGGCACAGAACTTTCTGAAACGTAATATCGATAAAAAAATAAATATAATGAGTGAATTATGAAAAAACTAACATCAATATGCGCAGGTTTATTACTCTTAAGTGCTTCTGCTTTTGCTGATGATCATCATGCTGCTGCAGCGCTGGAACACGCTAGTGCGGCGGTAATTTATGGTAAGAATGGTCATACATCGATTTTGCGCGAACATGCAAAGGCGGCATTAGATCACGCTCTAGCAGTCTCCATAACAGCAAAGAGTGAGTCAAAAAAACATTTAGACACTGCGGTCACAGAGCTGCAAGAAGCTATTGAACTGAGCGAGTCTGGACATATAGGCACGGCTACTAAACATGCTCAAACAGCTCTATGGCACATTAAAGCCAGCGACAAATAGATGCACACACTTAAGTAAAAAACATTCCGCGTGACGTCCTCCAAAGATGAAGAACAACTTCCTTTGGTTTGCACCCCGCGGAGAAAAAACAATATGGTCTGTTTAATGTTTTGATTGACGGTTCATTTAAACGTTATCTTAATTCTAAAAACAATTTTGACTGTCCAATGGGTGGTAAACCGACATTGCCACATCACTCTTCTTCACTTTGCTCTCTATATCTGAGTTGCATGATTTAGTAACTCACCCTGAAGCCTATCTCCGCACCACGCCCCGGTTCCGGCGCAAAGTTACGCAAGTAAGAGGTGGAGTTACGGATATTCTCATTCAAAAGATTATTGGCCTTGGCAAATACCATCACATCAGCGCCGTGCAGATCCAGGACTTGATATTGCGTACCGAGACTAAGCAGCATATAGCCGGCCGTAGCGGTATCGTTGTCGCCCGCATGAGTCTGGGCTTCACCGCGCGTCAGGCGGAGATTGGTATTCCACTCGCCTTTGCTGTGGTCGAGCTGAAAACCGAAACGCAACGGCGGCATACGCGGCACATCACGACCATTGACGAATTGGCCGCGGGTAAAATCGCTGAACAGCGTTAAATCAACCGATCCGAAGCGGTTTTGCAGCAACGGGAAAACCAGTTTGCTTTCGTAGCCCATGAACGTAGCATTGGCTTGGCGGGTTTCGAGTACAGGCGCACCGTCTATGAACTCGCCATTACGTTGCTGGTAAATATAATCGCCCGTCCAATTGTGGAACAGGTCCAACTGGGCTTTGACCCAATCCGAGTTGAATTTATAACCTAAATCCAGGTTGTAGGAGGTTTCTTCGCGCAAATTGATGTTCCCCCGCTCAAAACTGCGCGTGGCGTCATGAAAACCGTTAGCCAGTAATTCCTGTACTTGCGGCGCACGCTGAGAGCGCGTTATCGCCAGATTAAGACTGTTGCTGTCGTTTATCTTCCACAAACTGGAAGCGGACGCGCTGACCGGCACATAATTAAGACTGGAAAGTCCTTGCGGTTGCAGAGTTGTGTCCTCAACCCGGATGCCGAGCTGGTTGGCAAATGCCCCGGTATTGAACGATTCCACTGCAAAGACGCCGTAACTATTGGTTTGCGTTTGCGGCACAATCACTTCATTGGTTGATTTATCAATCGCCGCAAAATCGCTAGCAATAGCTTGAAAACCTACCATACCGCGGAATATCCCAAGGGGATTATGAGTCAGCTCCAGGCGGCTTTCGTAAGTTTTATTGGTGAAAAACGAAGCAGCCACGCCATCGGGAATTTCCGTATGCTGGTAATCGGTATAACCCAATTTCATGCGCAGGGATTCGGCGTAGCGGAACGGATTTTTCAACTCACTTTTGAAATCGTATTTGCTTTGTTTCAGATCGATACGGGTGAGTTCGCCGCCGCTACCGTCTGGTGCAATGCCATAGTTATTTTCCAGACGGTTGATGGAGATACCGGCAAAACCCGGATCACCGATTAGGGAAACGCCCGCCGAGCCGCTGATGGCGTGAGCGGAGGTATTGTTGATGTAGCCTTTGGTGTTTTGAATAACATCCAACGTCGGATCGGTCGCTTGGGCGGCGTTGACATCAATGGCTGACCCGCCGATGTCAAGGTTATTGCGGTCGCGGTAAAAGCCGTCCAGATGGTAAGCCAGATTACTTTTACCTCCTTCTATTTTCATGACTGTGGAAGACTCATCGGAAACCGAGTCGAAACGCTGCTCAAGCGCACCGCCGAGCAATTTGTCCGGGAGCTTGCCCGGAATCCGGTTGTCGATCACATTGACCACGCCGCCAATCGCTCCGCTGCCGTAAAGCAAGGTAGCAGGACCGCGCAACACTTCGATGCGTTCCGCCAGCAACGGTTCGACGCTGGTCGCATGATCGGGGCTGATTGCCGAAGCGTCATTGCTGCCGATGCCGTTGTTCAACACCCTTACACGCGGCCCGCTTTGACCGCGAATGACCGGTGTGCCGACACCCGGACCGAAGGACTGGCTGGTAATGCCCAGTTCGTTTTTCAGCGTTTCACCGATGCTGTGCCCGACTTTCAAGCGCAATTCCTCATTGCTCAAAACCGTGACTGGAACGGCGGATTCAGAGGCCTTGTCTTGTAACGGTGCGGTGACAACGACTTCTTCTAATTCTTGTATATCTTCTTTGGCTGCTTCGGCTGCATAAACTGCCGGGGCTGCCGCAGCCGTTGATAGTAAGAAAAAAATGGCGGTTTTTTTATTCATCAGATGCCCAAAATTCAATGGAAGATAGGGAAATTTAAGACAACCACGCTTATAAACTCATCAAGTAAACGTGGAGTGATATTTTTCATCAAATGTTATGTTATAACATAACATGTTGCAACGTTATTTTCTTCTTTAAAAAATTTTCAAGCAGCGATAGTGCGGGAAATAATACCGTAGGAGCGGGCCGCGCCCGCGATGAAAGAGCTGCGACTTTTGCATTATTACGCGTAAATGTCGCGGGCGCGGCCCGCTCCTACAATGGTTACTTTAACGGAGCGTTGGAAAAATGACTTCGGGTTTCGGGAAGTTTGCCGACCATATCAATCTTGATCGCCGTAAAGCGCGGCACATTTAACACAGATGCCATGAATTTCTATGGCTTTGCTGTGCACGATAAAACCGGCTTGATCGAACTCTTGCGACAGCGCTTGCATAACTTCGGAAGCGGGACGTTCCTCGACTTCATTGCAGTGCTTACAGATTAACAGTAACTGCTCATGTTGATGACCGGAGCTACTGCAACCGACAAAAGCATTAAGACTTTCCACACGGTGGATCAGGCCCTGCTCGATTAAAAAATCCAGCGCACGATAAATCGTCGCGGGCTTTGCGCCGTCTTTCAGCGGTTTGATACGGTCTAACAACTCATAAGCTTTAACGGCTTTATGACTGTCCCAGATCAGTTCCAGCACTTGATGACGGATGGGCGTTAATTGTACGCCGCGTACCACGCACAAATGCTCGGCAGTATCCAAAGCCTCGCTGACACATTTTTTGTGATCGTGTTCTGAAGGATGGGGATGGTTGAGGCTAGCTTCGGCGAGTGTGGTCATTGCAAGAAACATCTATCTGAAATCAAACGTTATATTATAACATCCGCTAGGGTTTCGCAATTTACCCTTTCAATGATCAATAGACCCAGGAATGCGCCTAGCTACAGTGGACATAGACCTTCCAGGTTTTTAAAACCTGGAAGGTCTGATGCTGGGTAAATTATTAGTACCCAGCAAATCCTAAATCAAATGTCCCCACAAATCATATTCATCCGCTTCTTCGAGTTCGACATCGACAAAATCGCCGACTTTCAAATGCGTCGCGCCATCGATAAATACCTGTCCGTCGATTTCCGGCGCATCGGCTTTGCTTCTTGCAACCGCACCCTCTTCGACCACTTCATCGATCAACACCGTTTCGATTCTGCCAACCCGTTGCTGCAAACGCTCGGCGCTGATTTCAGCCTGATGCGCCATAAACCGGGCCAATCGTTCCTGTTTGACTTCTTCCGGTATCTGATCGGGCAACTCATTGGCAGCCGCGCCTTTGACCGGCGAATAAGCAAAGCAGCCAACTCTATCCATTTGCGCTTCGCTCAAAAAATCCAGCAGCTGTTCGAATTCCTGCTCCGTTTCGCCGGGAAAGCCGACAATAAACGTGCTGCGCAAGGTAATATCGGGACAGATTTCGCGCCATGCTTTAATGCGTTCCAGATTATTTTCGCTAGCCGCCGGACGTTTCATCAGTTTTAGGATGCGGCTGTTGGCGTGTTGAAACGGTATGTCCAGATAAGGCAGGATTTTGCCCTCGGCCATTAACGGGATCACCTCATCGACATGCGGATATGGATAAACATAATGCATCCTGACCCAGATGCCCAAGTCGCCCAGCGCCTCGGCCAACTCATAAAAACGGGTTCTAACCGAACGGCCTTTCCAGTCGCGGCTTTGATATTTTAAATCCAGGCCGTAGGCGCTGGTATCTTGCGAAACGACCAGCAATTCTTTTACTCCGGCATTAGCCAGGCGTTCCGCTTCCAACATCACATCGTCAACCGGTCTGCTGACCAAGTCGCCGCGCATTGAAGGGATAATGCAAAAAGTACAACGATGATTGCAGCCTTCGGAAATCTTCAAATAGGCATAATGTCGGGGCGTCAGCTTAATGCCTTGCGGCGGCACCAGACTGATAAACGGGTCATGAGGAGGCGGCAGATGTTCATGCACAGCCGCCACGACTTCTTCCAAAGCATGCGCACCGGTCACTTTTAAAACTTGCGGATGACGCTCCCTGATTTCGGCCTCCCTGGAACCCAAGCAGCCGGTAACGATGACCTTGCCGTTTTGAGCCAGCGCTTCGCCGATGCTGTCCAGCGATTCTTCCACCGCCGCATCGATAAAACCGCAGGTGTTCACCACGACCAGATCGGCATCCTGGTAACTGGGCGAAACGGAGTAGCCCTCTGAACGAAGCTTGGTTAAAATTCTTTCGCTATCGACCAGGGCTTTGGGGCAACCCAAACTAATAAAACCAATTTGTGGAGCAGTCATTTAAATCTCAGGTAATGTTAAAGCACGATAGTTTATAGGAGTGGCTACTCAAATAAAAATTTAAAAGAAATCACCACGAAGACACGAAGGACACGAAGTTTTATTTCTTCGTGTCCTTCGTGTCTTCGTGGTGAATTAAATATTCTGCTTAGGGACTTTCCTTAATCGCACTAGGATGACGGATTAACATGGACAAATGCCCTGCCCTTTTGTTCAACCAGCCACGCACTTCGACGGTTTTGCCCAAATAACCATTAACGTCGGGAAATAAATCCAGCCATTTGCTCTCGATGCGCGCCTCGAACGCGTCGGAAAACTCTAAATAAACCGACTTTCGGGTAAGACGAATATTAATCACCTTACCGACCAGGCGCGTCCAACCCGGATGTCCGGCTTCTGTAAGACTGCCAACCGGTATTGCAGCGTATTCAGGCCGCCCCCAAATACCGAGCTTGGCTTGCTCCGCCTGGCCCTGCGCTTTAACCAACTCACTTATATAAAGTAGCTCGGGCGGATAGATACTGACTGACGCCAGCCCCGCTTCAACCAGTTGCAAGTTAATATGCTCTTTTTTTTCGGTAAACAAATGGGCCAGCGTCCTGCCGTATTTGTCGGTTTTTTCCGGACCCACTTCCAGACGGACTCTGGTGTTTTTCAGCTTGTCAGTCAACCAGCGTTTGGCCTCGTCGCCGCCCGCATCGGCTAACTTATCCCGATGCTGAACCTCCGGCGTGTTGATGCCCAAAAAACGGATTTTACGCCCGTCCTCCAGCTCCACGGTATCGCCATCGTAAACCGTCTTGACCCTGTAAAAATCATAGCCCGGCTTTATGTCGACTGTTTTTGCATTGGCAACCGGACGATCGGAAAAATGTTTGCTGCCGTTCGCATCTTGCCATTCATAAATTTCCGCGTTAACCCAGCCGGGTAAACATAATAATAAAACCAGTAAAATTCTCATGGCCCAGCCTGTGTGTTTATTAAACGATAGTGAGGTGATTTGCGCTTGGTATAGAATAAGTCAAAGTAATTTATTTGCCGTAACTACTCAGGAATATCGGACGATAAGGCAATTGTTGCTACATCAATATAGTCGAACGCATCATTAAGCTTTTGCATATCCAACTCATTTTCCCATTTTGCCGCAACCACGGTGGCAACGCCGTTGCCGATAAGATTGGTCAACGCACGGGCTTCGGACATGAAGCGATCGATACCCAAAATAAGCGCTAACCCTGCGACGGGAATGGTCGGAATGACCGAGAGTGTTGCCGCAAGAGTAATAAATCCGCTCCCGGTTACGCCCGCCGCGCCTTTCGACGTGAGCAGCAGCACGCCAAGCAAGGTTAGCTCCTGCGTCATCGTCAGCGGGGTGTTGGTGGCTTGGGCGACAAAAATAGCGGCCATCGCAAGATAGATCGAGGTGCCGTCAAGGTTGAACGAATAGCCGGTCGGAATAACCAACCCGACTACAGACTTCGAACAACCCATTTTTTCCAGCTTGGTCATGATCCGAGGCAACACCGATTCCGAGGACGAAGTGCCTAACACGATAAGCAGTTCGTCCTTGATATAAACGATGAATTTGACGATGCTGAAACCTGTAAATCTGGCAATCAGCCCGAGCACGATAAAGATGAACAGCAGACAGGTGAGATAAAAGCTGCCCATTAAACTTGCCAACGGCACCAGCGACGCAACGCCGTATTTGCCGATGGTAAACGCCATAGAACCGAAGGCTCCGATCGGCGCCAGCTTCATAATGGTTTCTACGATACCGAACAATACGTGCGAAATCTTGCTGATGAACACAGTCACTTCCGCTCCCGTCTCTTTCATAGCGGCCAGCGAAAATCCGAACAACAATGAAAACAGCAACACCTGCAATATATCGCCCTTGGCAAAGGCATCCATTACGCTGACAGGGATGATATTAAGCAGGAAATCGACCGTATTCTGCATTTTTGCCGTATCGGTATAAGTGATCAGGCTTTTAGTATCCAGCGTGCTTGCATCGACATTCATGCCCGTTCCAGGCTGAATGACATGCACCACAACCAGTCCGATAACCAGTGCCAGCGTACTCACAACCTCAAAATAGAGCAGTGCCTTAATGCCGACACGGCCGACCTTGTCCAGCTCCCGCATACCTGCAATCCCATTTACCACGGTACAGAAGATGATCGGCGCAATGATCATTTTAATCAGTTTGATGAAACCGTCACCGAGCGGTTTCATCGCAACAGCTGTTTCAGGGTAAAAATAGCCGAGCAGAATACCGATACCGATTGCTGTAAGGACTTGAAAATAGAGATGCTGATAGCGTTTTTTGGCTGTGTAAACGGTTTGCACTGATAACCTTCTGCTTGATAATGGCATTTTTACAGTATTAAACTGTAATATAGAAAATAGCAATAATGTAAAAAAACATGCTGATTGTATTCGATATTGTAAATCTTCACTCATGCAGATCAAAACTCCAGCATCCTCTGTTACGCTGCCAGCAACTATTCGGTTAACGCTCGTTACTTGCATAGTTCCCGTGCCTCACGATGACTATATATTTAATTTTTACGCTTAAAGGATCAGCATGACCCAATTCGAAGACGGCTGTATAAATACCGAAGAAGACTGTTATCTGGGACAGTTTATCCCATTGCAATACCATCACCACATGCTCATGGATGAATACCGAATGGGTGCATTCAAAGCAGCGATAGACCAAGCCGTTTTTCCCGGCGCCAAGGTAGTCGATCTAGGTGGCGGTACCGGCGTCTTATCCTGGTTTGCTTCAATCAAGGCCGGCAAAGTATGGTACGTGGAATTCAATCCCGATTTAGTCAGGGAAGCCCAGCGCCTGCTGAAACTTAATCCAGGTAGCGAGAAAATTGAACTTGTGCATGCCGATGCTTTTGAATATTTGCCTCCCGAACCGGTGGATATAGTCATTTGTGAAATGCTGCATCCCGCCATGCTATGTGAAAAACAAATTAACGTTATTAAAAGCTTCAAAGAACGCTACTTACAGCGATTCGGCGGTTCGTTGCCGCGTTTTATACCGGAGGCAGTGCTTATGGCTGTCCAGCCTTTGCAGCAGAACTACCAGTTCATGGGGTTTCATGCACCCATCATACAGTTTCAAGTGCCGACAGTTCTTCAGAAAGATACTACGGAATTTGCTCCCCCTCAGGTATACAGCACTGTCGATTTCATGCAACCGATGTCTGGAGAATTCAATTGGAAAGGAGCCTTTAGCTTACAACAAGCCGGTCAAGTGAATGCATTGCGCTTTATTACTAAAAACATTCTGTTCATTTCGACGGAGAATAACTCGGTTATTGAATGGCAAAATCACTATTTGATCTTGCCGCTTGCCGAGCCTGTTCATGTGATAGCCGAGGCTTTGCTGCATGTCAGTTTTAGCTACCGCGCAGGAGGCTCAATCACTCATCTACAAAGGTCCATAACCGCAACCTTGGAACAGAAAGCCGTTTCTGCCGGATTTCACAACGCTGTTGTATAAAAGACTGAGCCGCTTTAAACGCGTTAAGTTCGATGAATCAAAGGCTCAAGCTTTCCTATGGTGCGCCGATTTAGCGTGGTATCTGATGTTACGCACTGTCCACGAAAAACACGAAAGGCACGAAAAATATCAGCCATGGATTTGCTGCTGACGGCGTCATACCCGCCATTCTTCACATCCCTTTCGAGGTTCTTGAGACAATTTTACTCCAAACGACATCTGGCCATTCAGTTAAGGAAAAAGCATCAGACGGGAAACAAGCCGAACGGCAGACCTTCCAGGTTTTTAAAACCTGGAAGGTCTAAGCGGCAACGTTCCGAAAAGGCGGGACGTTCCGACTATGCCCAGGACAGGCATGAGGGCTGGATAGGCTTTTCCGATGGCGTCCTTGGAACCGTTTCTTTTCGTGCTTTTTGTGCCTTTCGTGGACGACGCTTTTTATCATGCGTCTGCGTAACATCAGGTGGTATGCAGAAAATCCTGACCGACAACGGCAGCAAATTCAATTACAACCCTTACACTCCCATGCCCATGCATGCGCAACGATCGCTTCCAGATCGGCAAATATCGGCTTCCATCCCAGTTGAGCACGAGCACGGGTTGAATCAGCAACCAGGCGAGCCGGATCGCCGGCACGGCGCGAACCATTCACGACTGTCACCTTACTGCCAGTCACTTTTTCCACGGTATCGATCACCTGCTGCACAGAAAATCCTGAGCCATTGCCGAGGTTAAAGCGCTCGCTGGCGCCACCGCCTTTCAGGTGCTGTAGGGCAAGTAAATGTGCAGCACAAAGGTCAACGATATGGATGTAATCGCGAATACAGGTTCCATCAAGCGTATCGTAATCGCGGCCAAACACCTGAATTTCAGGCCTGCGTCCTGATGCCGCCTGCAGGATCAACGGGATCAGGTGCGTTTCGGGATCATGGCGTTCACCCAGCAGACCATCAGGATCAGCGCCGGCCGCATTGAAATATCGCAGGCAAACGGATTTCAATCCGAACGCATGATCATAATCGGCAAGGATTTGCTCCACCATCCACTTCGAGCGGCCATAAGGATTAACCGGCCGGTTCGGATGCGCTTCGTCGATGGGTACATAGTCCGGCTCGCCAAACACCGCCGCGGTCGATGAGAAAATAAAATGTTTCACATCATGAGCCACCATCGCATCCAGCAAATTAAGGGTGTTGGAAAAGTTGTTGCGGTAATAGATGTCCGGACGGCGCACCGACTCACCGACCTGAATAAACGAGGCAAAGTGCATGACCGCATCAGGCCGGTGTAGCGTAAAGACCGTATCCAGCGTCGCCTGATCTGCCAAATCGCCCAGAAAAAACTCCCCCCCTAGCACCGCGTCACGATGTCCGCTGGAAAGATTGTCGAACGTCATAACCTCATGCCCTTCGGTGAGGAGCATCTTCACCATGTGCGAGCCAATATAGCCTGCTCCGCCAACCACCAATACTTTCATTTATTCCTCGCTTACAAACTTGCTTGAAAAAAATCAACTATTCGTTTGTCCAATCCCATAATAAGTAATTCAACCTGATATAAATTTCTGCCGTCAAAACTTAAGCCAAGTAACAACTTCCTCGAAACACGCCTGGCTGCCTTGCCTTATGTGTGTAGCCTTTACGGAAAATCCAGGGAAACGAAGCAAAAATATTGCAGCAGAAAGCAGAAGACACATGCTTGCATATGAAGGGAGGCTTTAGCTATACGTACTAACAGCTAAAGCCATTCTTGATGAGGATTATTTTGGTAATCCTTACAGCAAAAAATAATTTATTTCATCATTGATCTTCTGAATCCTGTATCCAATTTTCTATTGGCATCTTGAGATAATTGAGCCGCCCTATTAGCAGCAGTTTCTGCCGCTCTCGCCTTTGCAGCCGCATCGGCAGCAGTGTTTTGTGCACTGGCCGCATCAGCTGATGCTTGTTTAATAGAAGCATCCAAACCATTAATTTGGGACTGTA
The DNA here is from genome assembly GCA_036561025.1 of Methylobacter sp. Classification (GTDB taxonomy): domain Bacteria; phylum Pseudomonadota; class Gammaproteobacteria; order Methylococcales; family Methylomonadaceae; genus Methylobacter_A. Next base: position 29,388 of record DATBQB010000068.1, read on the forward strand.
AATTCTCAACATCTGAATTAGTTGCGCAACCGGCACCCAGACTTGCAGCCAGAGCGATTACTGATAATTTTGCTATTTTTTTCATGTTATTTTCCTTAGTCAAAGTTATTACTAGAAAATTTACGTTACCACAAATGGTTCCGTCGCATTAACAGTAAAAACACCTATTTTGGACAAGAAAATTGCTAGTCCGTTGAACTAATTTATTCAGTCGGCGACGAAGTTAGCTGCTTTTCTTCGCCATAAAGGTTTATGGCAAGGCCTTAAGCCAGTAAGTTTTATGCAGGCTAAAGCACCTGCTAATAGCTTGCGGCAATCCCCTGTGTAATGCGCCCAGCTTGAATCCGAACCATTTCAGCCCAGTCCGCAACGCTGCGGAAGGAATCAGCCTGGGGGCATGTTTGCTCAAGTAGCGCATTTCCGAGATGACAAAGCGCAATCCCTCGCCGGACGCTCCGCCAAATGTCTGTTGCAGCCATGAAGTATGGGTGTGGAAAACACCGATATCGAAGTAACGCTTAAACTCATCCAAAAAACCGTAGTCATGCGAGTGGAACACTTGGGCATCGGCGCAATAAGCGATTTTCCAGCCGGATACCAACATCTTTCCGGCCACATAGGTGTCTTCGTTCATGATGGTGTCGACAGGGAAGCCGCCTACCTGCATCAATGCATTTCGCCGATAAGCGGCAAAAGAATTGGATATAAACGCCGTTTTGATGCCAAAGCGCGTCCGATCTTCCAGTCCACGCAGCTGACTTTCGGCCGGATAATTGAAAAGACGGGCGTGGGCGGCAATCGGTCCGGCATTCCGATGCGGAAGCTGGCGTCCGTAGGCCGCACCGACTCGCTGATCAGCGAATGCCGCTAACAGCCGTTCGATCGCATTGGGGCTCGCCAATAAAGCATCCTGAGTCAGGAACACTATAATATCCAGCGCCGACAGCCTATTCACGCCGAACTGGCGAGTACCGCCATGATTAAACTCCGGCTTGGAAATCACTCGCACATCAAAGCCGTGGGTGTACGCCAAGGCTACGGTATCGTCTCTGGACGAAGAGTCGATAACCAAAAGATAATCCGGTTTCCGCGTCTGCTGTTCAAACGCTTTGAGCCAGGATTCCCAAAGATCACCGGCATTTAGAGTGGGAACGATCAGACCGACCTTATTCATGCGAGCTCCCCTCGGCTAGTTGTTGCGGCAGCTTGGCCTGATCAGGTTTTTTCAACACCCGCCAGATTCGCTCCCCAAGTTTGATCGGATCGAGCTGTTGTTCGACGTAGTGTCGGCCATTCCACGACATCCGCCCCCACTCCCAGCCCTCCAACGATTGCGCTTTACGCAGCACGTCGCACACGGAAGCCTCGGTTCTGTCGAAAACGAAACCGGCCCCAATCGATCCCAGATGGTCCCATGCCAAGCCTCTGGCGACCAATACCGGACGTCCTGCGGCCATGGCTTCGGCCACCACATTGCCAAAATTCTCGCGCATGCCGCCCGCCTCTTCCAAGCCCGAAGGCAACACCAGGAAATGGCTGGACGCTAACAAGTCCATCACTTCGCCGCGCTCCAGGTAGCCGCTATAACTGATAGCCCCTTGAGCCTGTTCGACCAGCGCCTGAAACTCTTCAAAATAAGCGCCGTCAACGCTACGGCCTGCTATCACCAGCCGATCCTCAGGATTCCGAACTTTCAACCATGCCCTGATAAAGGCATTGATGCCTTTTTCCTGCTGAATATGCCCCAGAAAACAAAGCTTCATGCCTGCACTGGCAGGATATTCGGCTACTTTAATATCACGGCTATCAATGCCGTTCGGAACCAGCAGGATGCGGGCGTCTTTGCCAAGTACGTTGCGTACGCCCTCGGCCTCGGTTTCACTGGTGCAATGCACGGCAATGGCCCGGCGCAGGGTCGGAAAAGTCAACCATTTATAGAACAGCCATTTATGCGGTTTCTGCCGCCGTATCAAATCAACATGCTCAGGCATCAATCCTCCATGCACGGCCACCATGAACCGGCGGCGCAACAGAGCGCAAAAAACAGCCGCCAGCGTAGACGGCCAGGTTGCAATGCCGTGGATATAGACAACCTGCGCTTGCAGACATAATTTAAATAGTTCGGGAATAGCACCCAGTCCAAAGCCCCATCGCCTGAATCCATAGCAACGATAGAGCCTGACATCCACCTGTTCGCCAAGCCGTACTTGCTCGGGGCGCAATCGGCCTGCAATCGATTCGTCGGACGCAACCAACGCCATCTTGTATCCCCGTTCAGCCCAAGCCTTGGTTAACACACCGGCTGTGACGGATACCCCGCCGTAACCTTTAGCCGGGGGTATATGTGTGGTAACGATACCTACATTCATCGCATTTCTCCTGAAACACTCTGTGAATAAATTACGCCAACGGCGCTCCGTAATATTCCTCTAAGGTGACTTCCAATAATGAATCCACCAAAAGAGTTGTCCACGAAAAGCACAAAAGACACGAAAAAAGCAGTTGAGAGAATTGTGTTGTGGGATTTTCGTGCTTTTCGTGTCGCCTAGAGGCGCCTACTTTTGGCTTTCGTGGACTTTTGTTTTTTCCTACGCGTTAGGCTTCTGAGAAGCGCACGGTACGCATTACTGAAAACAAATCACCTTCCATACGCCAGGAACCCACGCCAAATACCGACGAGGTTGTAAAAAGAATAAGCCAGCTTTTTCGGATTCAATAAAACCAAGGCAAGCATCATTTTCAGGAGGGGAGCGACAAACATCTTGCGAACGATGTAGTAAAGAATGAACACATCCTGCTGATTAGCGAATTTTCTGATGTAAGCACCAATCCCGGTGGAATACATCAGCATTCTTCCGGTTCCCAGTTTGTAGTGATCTTTATCGGGGTGATAAACTTTTATTTCAGGGTTGTAAAACGCAGTACAGCCGGCCCGAAGCAAACGGTACAAAAGCTCAAAACCCTCTGCCCCCGAATATTTGGAACCGATCCCGAAATCATGATCCAAGTGGAAGAGCCTGCTATCAATCTTTTTCCGATCAAAAAATTGCGTGAACTCAACGCCCATCATTTTGAAGCGTGAAAAATACTGCGCGTTGTGACTATTAACACCCATGCTAAATCCGCTGGATGAAAAGTCATACGCCCCCGCTACCAGGATGGAAAGGTTCGGGCGCCTTTTAAACTCGGCGACAACTTTTTTCAGAACGTCCTTATCATAGGCACAATCGTCATCGGGAAACGCGATGATTCTGCCCTGTGCCAAGCCTATGCCGTAATCTCTGGCCTTGGCGTTACCGGTAAAATCCACTTTCACATGCGTTACATCCAAACAGCTGAGAACGGGTTCGACGATAGTGTCGATTTTTCCGTCCTTGTTTTGGTCGATGATAATCAACTCAAAATCTTGATATGTTTGGTATATCAGAGACTTCAACAAAACAGCCAATTCCCAGTCTCTTCCCAGCGTCGCTAAAACCAACGAAACTTTCATATTAATCACCTTGCCTGATTACCGGCTTTTGCTTGTAAATAGATCGTTGCCTCATACCAGGTAAACATCAATGCAAACTCTAGCCCGGCAACACCATCCAAAAACCCGCCTCGGAATACGAAGTGGTACAAAAAACGGGCAATAATCCTGAGCCAGGATCGCCCCAATAAAACGCTTAAACGCCCGCGCTTGGTCATCAGCGCATCAGTCGGAGGCTGAAGCTGCACCTCTTGAGCTGCCTTATCGACATGTTTATGCATCCATTCGATGATTTCGCCATGATAAAAATAGTGTTCATAAGGAATAGCGGAATATCCGATTCGACAAGTATTAAGGACGGCTTCTCCGTGCCCGGTATGATTGCGGACAAAGCTTGTCGTTGCTCTACGCACCAGTCTTGGGTGATAAATGGGATAGCCGGGAGCGTGGTTTAAGCGTTTACCGCGAAGATAAAGTATCGATGGCACCATCAGCACATCAATCGAATCGGTTTCCTCCATCCCGGATTCAAACCAATAGTAAAACGTCTGCGGGTAGATTTCGTCAGCATCGACAAACAATATCCATGGCGTGTTTATACCGCATTGCCTGATCGCAAAATTGCGTTGCTCGGCAAAGCCGGGCCATGGATTCGTATAAATCCTGCAATCCCGGTTCACAGCGATGGCAATAGTGTCATCGGTGCTTCCCGAATCCACAATCACAATCGGATAGCGTTCAGGAATAGCCGCCAGACAAGCCGGCAAATTCGCTTGTTCGTTTTTGGTCAAAATAACAATAGTTAACATAATGACTCGTTTGAAATTTATTGGTAACTAATTCACCACGAAGACACGAACGACTGCATGGAGCAGTTGCCGAGAGCACGAAGAAAAAACATGAACTTCGTGTCCTTCGTGTCTTCGTGGTGAAAAACGCTTTTACTTCTTGACCGCATATAAATTGATATAGATGCCCCATCCGAAGTAATGCATCAATTTGGCAAACGGGGCCTGTAAAAACTTTATCCAACTGTTAACAACAGCAGCCGGTCTTCCTTTCAGCCGTAACCGTTTGGATAACGCGTTAAACGGAATCCGGGTTATTTGCTCCACCTTAACGACACGAAAGCCATTTCGTTCCGCCAAGGTTCTTAACCCGTTTTCGGTAAAGTAATTGACATGCTCCGGCACCCATAAACAAGCGTTATCCTTCGTGCCCAGCAGCTTGACCAAAAACGAATCGTAATTAGGTACGGCGCAAGCCAGAACGCCACCCGGCGCCAACAGAGCGGATACCTTGCTTATCGCTCGGTCCGGCTCAAGAAGATGTTCCAATACCTGAGACATCATCACGACCCCAAACTGTCCGGATGGTTGGTAATTCTCGAACATTACCGCCAGCGGCTCATCGCCATTCAGACTTATGAATACTTCATTTTCATATTTGCCGGGATTGATACTGACAGTCCGGTAACCCGCTTTTCTGAGCGCCTGTGTGTAAAAACCAAAGCCCGAACCAATATCAAGAGCCTGATCATTACCCGAGTCGTTGAACAAATTGGCTTGATAGCTCATTCGACCGGCATCTACCTTACAATTGGGAAACTCGTCCTCTCTAGCCAGCACGTCCTCCAGGGTTATCGCTTGGGTCAGCGCCTGACCCGAATATTGATAAATGGATTGCAACCATTTCACATGCGGCGGCCGATTCAAGAAGCCGGTTCCACAGCTTTCGCAACGGTATATATGGAACTCCTTGTGGCTGGCGCTTTCGGTATATTGAAAGTGTTTCTGGCGCCAATATCTTATTTTATGAGCCCTACAGGCCACACATTCGCGTAAAATATCGCCATAGATCTCCGAAGCCGCTGATGCATACGTCATAATATTCCTCCTTATATTTCTCTTTAATAACCTGTTGATCTATCGCCACTTAACAACAACCGGGTGCCGCGCGCCTTGACCGCAACGTACAGCCTGTTTCAGAACGTTGCACGTTAGACCTTCCAGGTTTTTAAAATCTGGAAGGTCTGCATATCGGCCTATCGCTAGATAAAGGACTGTCGGAATGACGACAGCCCGCAGATACTTATGTATAACGATGAGCGCAGCACTACGTGGAAACGAGAGTAAAACGGATATAACTGTCAGACCGTAACCTCGCGGCTTGAGCCGTCCTGTTCCAACTGTTCGCTATGTCCTTCGCCAACGCTACGCCAAGGTTTAGCCAACACCACCAAAACCAGTACCTCAACCCCGAAATAAATCGGATTGGCCATCGCAGCCCCAATCAAGCCGAAATTTGTCACCATCAATGGAATGCTGACGGCTGCCGTCACCGCTCCGCATACGCGCCCCAACAACAGCAACCGTGTCCGTTTATTGGCCAACAGCGGTTGAGCCACTACCGTTCCCAATGCATGCAGGGCACATCCAATCGCTATGGCAGGCATCAACTCAATCGCCGAATGATAGGATTTTGCCAGTACCATCGACGCCACCCAATCCTTGGTAATAAGCAATAGCGATACGCCGATGATCCCTAAAGCAACAACACAAGCTATCCATATCCATAAGATCCTGAATCCTTCCCTAATCCGATATTGGGAATAGTGTTGAAAATAAACCGGCTGAAAAGTACGTAACAAAACCATTGCGCTACGATTAAACGCCTCGTTAATGATCGTGTAAGTGGCTGCATATAAACCCACCTCCGCAGCCGTCATCAAATAGCCGATCACATATCGATCACCCAAACCGTTAACCCAAAATATCAATTCCATCGGGATTAGCGGCAAGGCATAGGCCCACACGTCAGTTCTGAAATTACGGGTGATGATGGGACGCTGGTTTTTGTCAGGCTTAGCGCCCAGCACTAACGACCAAATCGTATTCGAGACCACGCTTGCCACGATGTAACCCAGCAACACCCACTCGGCCTTTTGGCCTCCCCACACGACCAACGAGATCGCTAACAATGGCCGCAGAATGCTGTCAGTGGTCTGCCACAGACTTGCGCCGCGTTGCTTACGTTCACCTATCAGTAGCTGAATACCCAGTTCGCGCCGAACTGTTACTATCAAAAGAACGGCCGCCAGCATAAACAGCCAAACATTGCTGTTTGAGAAATAGCTGTATATAACGCCTCCCAGAACCAGCAGAGCTGCCGCCAAAGCCGTTGCTCGAGCCGTTAGTCTTGCCACTACGCCATATAAAGCTGCACGCTCCCCTTTATTTAGGCACTCAGGTAATATCCTCATGGCTGTGCAAATGAAAGGGTAGGAAAACAGTGCAACGCCAAGCGCAACAAAACCATTTAACAAAGCGACTTGTCCGTATATATCGGGCGTTACCAATTCGGTGAGGATTCGAGTGCCCGCCAACAAAGCAACGGCGGACGCCAGTTGTCCAAACAGCGCCCAAAACGCGTCTCCGAATAATTGTCTTTGTTTCAATAGTCCGAACATAGGCACTCAAAAAACATTATGGTTCTTTTCCTTTAAATTCAGGATGAACGCTGGTAATACGAACCCGATGCTATCAGGCTGGCCTGCGATGAGGATGAAACCGACTGATACCCGCTGCCTAATACCATTCCCCATAGATACATCAGCATCGCGTTTTGCGGAAAATACTCCCACATGTTAAATGTCAATCCGGCAACGAAGATAAACATCACCACCAACCCCTTGTTGGGGTGAACTGACATCTTCACCGTTGTCCATAGAAAGAATAAATACGCCAGCAGGCCGACCAGTCCGTAACCGTTCATCAGGTATAAATAAAGGCTGTCGGAATCGAATTGCCCCTTGAAATGCTCCGCGCCATAGAGAACATTGATGGTATTGGAACTCAGCCCCAGCCCCCAGCCGAACAGCAAATCCGCTGGCCCATGGATTTGCTCTGAAAACACCCGCTGCCACAAGTCTATGCGGCCGTCTTGAGTGGGATCGGCGTCATCGCGTCCGCTGAGCAAAGGGCTTGACGCCAGCAACAGCGCGCCCACCGCAAGTATCGGCGCCGGCATGACCAAAGCCCAGCGATCGCGGGGACGGAGCACCGCATAAACCTGAAAATAAACCACCAGCAGCGAACTGATGAACGCAGTCCGCGAACCGCTCAGCAAAGCCAAAAACACACTGGCGGCCACCCACTTTCTCATCCCCGAAACCAGCGAGAACAGCAGCGCGCAAGTCGCCATGGTCGCGCCAAACAGGTTGGGACTGACAAAGGTGCCGAACGGCCGTCCGCCGCCAAAGAATGACACACCGAACAAAGGCGGCGCCCACAGCGCCTGGGCTACCGCCAACACGGCCTGGAGAGCAATGTAATAACGAAGATAATGCGCGAACCGGTTGATCACATATTCACCCGCGCCCAATCGGCTGGTCACGAAACCGATCAATGCCAGCGGCAGGTATTCGAAAACGCGCAGGCCCGCCATCGGCACCACCAACGGCAAATCCAGATACAGCGCGTAGCCAACCTCAAACAACACATAAGTAGCAACAACGCCCAAAAAAGCCGGCACCGCGCTGGTCAATGCCCCGCGCCGCAAGCGCGGCTCGAAAAACGCGTAAGCCACCAACACTGCCAGCATCGCCTCGCGAAGGATACGCAAACCGAAATCCTGCTCGCCATAGACCTCCTTTACCCCTGTCCAGGCCGATTCGACCTGAGGCAAAGAAGCCAGCGTCGACGCACTGACCAGCGCGAACAACAGAACCGGCAAGTCTTTTTCGAAGCGTATTCGCATCTTATACCTGCACCTTGCCGTCCGCGTCAGTGTCGTCGCCAGACTCTGAAGCTAACAGATAATCATGATTCCGGTTTTTTCCTAACCAGTCCTCCACCGCCTGATACCCGGCCGTAAATATCGACGGCCCCTTGGCCTCCATGTCGGTATGGTGGTAGGCGTAGCCGTAATAAGGGTAATACGAGGATCCTTCTTTCATATCGTTGATGATGAAGCCATTCGGTTTCACGCCGACCTGCTGGAAACGCCTGAAACTGACCTCCAATTCCTGCGCCGTGTAGCGGCCTTCCTTGACCACCAGAAACGTGGCGTCAACGTGCTTACCTATAATGGCCGCGTCCGTGGCGCCCAAAATCGGCGGCGAATCGATTACGATATGGTTATAGAAACTCTTCAACTGCTCAAGCGTCTCCTCCAGATTACCGAGAACCAACAATTCAGCCGGATTCAGCACCATACTTCCACGAGGTATCAAGTCCACGCCGACATCGGGCAGGCTGACGATAACCTCGCCCAGCGTAGCCGTTCCGGCCAACAGGTCGGAAAGCCCCGGTCCCTTGTCGACGGAAAACGTTTCGTGCAGTCGGCCGTTACGCATGTCGGCATCGATGATCAACACGCGTTTCTTTATGCTCGCCAACAATGCGGACAGATTGGTGCTGACAAAGGATTTACCCATGCCCGGCGCGGGGCTGCTGACCATAATGACCTTGCTCGCGTCACTGGCAAAAGTCGCTTCCAGTGTTGTCCGCAGGCCTCGTAGCGATTCCACGGAAATATCGAGCGGGTCCTGGCTAACCAGAATGCCGGGTTCGCGATCCCTGCCCTGATCGATCAGACGCGCCAACCGGCGCTGCTTTTTGCTATGCGGGATGGCGGCGAATAGCGGCAAGCCCACCTGATATTCCAGCAAGGCCGGGTAGTTATCGTGACGTTGCAAGGAGTGTCTTAGAAACACCACAGCCGATCCCGCACTCAAGCCTAGCAAGGTGGCAATGGCTAATAACAGGCCTGGCTTCGGCCAATACGGTTTTTCCGGGGTCACCGCAAAATCGACGATGCGGGAGTTACCCAATGAACCGGCCGCAGCAATGCGCTGTTCCTGGGCGCTGTTAAGCAGCGAGGTGTAAAGCTCGGTATTGACCTGCACATCCCGCGACAGGCTCACTACGTTCTGCTGAGTGCGCGGCAAATCTTTAATCCGTTTATCCAAATTCGCCAGCTTTTGGTCGATGCGTCTGATTTGCGCCTTGGTGGCGATCATGTCCGGATGAGCGGCCTCCAGGTGCTGATTCTGCTCTTCATATTTTTGCTTGAGTTGAATGCCCAGCGTCTCCATTTCGGAAGCCTGCTTGAGCAGTATCTCGGCCTCGGCGGATATGTCGACCGCGCCATGCTGTTGCCTGTAGGCGCTCAAACCCTGCTCCGCCTTTTCCAGGCGTTCCTTGACAACAGGCAACTGGCTTTCCAGAAAACCCAACTTTTGCGAGGCTTCCGCAGACTCCCAATTGACTGTCGCGTTGACATAAATGTTGGCGATATCGTTGACTGATTTAGCGAGCTGCTCCGGTTCACGGCCTTTGAGTTCGACGCTGAGAATATCCGTGTCCTTGGAAACTTCCTTGACCGAAAAAGCCTTTTGCAAATTTTCGATGGCTGCCAACGAGGTTTTCCGGGTCAGCTCAAAATGGGTGCCCGGATGAGCCGCGAGTTCTGTGAGCTTAATAATCACAGGCGTAGTTTCGCCGATGTCGGCTATCAGCGTTTCGCCTATCTGCCCTTCTGCCAGGACGTCATCCTTGGGATCCAGCAACTGGAACCGGCCATCCTCCAGCGCGATCAGGGTAAACGCTTTTTCCAGATAACGATCCGGTACATTGAAAGTAGCGACTTTCAGCTTTTCGCCGCCCCAAGCCCAGCGGCTAAATCCCCACCACGAACCTGAAATACCGTCATAAGCGTCATGTCTGCGCGCCAACGTCTCCCCGATAATGGGGAAATAATAAGGTGAATATTCCACCATCAAGTTCAGATCCTCCACCACCTTGCCGAGCACCGAACGAGAACGGAGGATTTCCACCTCACGCTGCGCCCGTGGATTATCGGCTTCAGTCGATGCTTTGTTCGCCTCGCTGCGGAGCGGCGCGGAAAGCAGCGCCTTGTTCTTGTCGATCCGTAACAGTGCGTCGGCCTTGTAGGTGCGCGGAGCCAGAACCAAATAGACAGTTGTAGCCAGCAGGACAGTCAGTAGCGCCAACAGGATGATTTTTTTGCCTTCGATCAGCAGATCGACATAATCGCGGATACTGACGCCATGCTCTTCGATCCGCGACGGATTCAGCGGCGGGAGCTGTATAGTAGCTTCATTCTGTGAATACATAGTTTTCATATCCCATTCGTTTTTAAAAAAACCAATAACATGAATGCCCTTACATGCCGTGTGTTGCAGCGAGCGACATCATCGATGTAAATGATCCCGGCAGGATTTGGTTCAGGACGCGTGACCATTGGGTCACGCCTGCGGTGCCCACGAAAACGGTATCGTGCGGTTGCAAAGGAAACTGGTCGGCCAGAATCAACGCATCGGGGGAGTCCGCATTCAACTGGAAAATCTCCGGATTCATATCGCCCGGCCGAATCACATAGACATCTCCCGGCCTGGAGGTGTTTAAGTCGAAACCATAAGCTTCCGCCAGGGCTTGCGAGAGCGACAGCTTGCCCTTGTTGACCTGCAAGGCTTGCTGCCTCATGACTTCGCCCATCACCAGCACTTTGTTGTCCTTGCGGTCGGGAATATTCAGCACGTCGCCGTCCTTGAGCAGCAGGTTCTGGGTGGAACTGCCCTTTTCGTACAGCGCCAGCACATCGATTTTGTAGAGTTTGCCGTCGCGCGCCAGAGCCACGTTGCTCATATCGGCATCCTGACTCACCCCGCCGGCACGGCTGATGGCTTCGGCAACGGTCAACGGCGTTTCCGTCATGGACTGGACTCCCGGCGTTTTAACTTCGCCGACAATAGCTACCCGATGACTCTGGAAGGACAACACGCGAATATCGAGTTTGACCTTCTTGAAATATTTGGAAAGCTCTTGGGTCAACATCGTCCTGACCTCGCTGACGGTTTTTCCTCCGACCGGAATGTTGCCCACGTAAGGGTAATACAGCTGACCATCGTCCCCCACCACTTTACCGGCCAATTCGGGCATGATTTTTTCACTGCCGGGATCGTTCAGCTCGGGATGCTCCCAAACCGTAATCAGCAATCTGTCGTGCGGACCGATTCGATAAGTGGTTTGGCCGGCATCCACCGGCGGCAGATTGTTGACCGCTTGCAGTCGCGCGTTTTCCCGCTCGATGATCAGGTCTGCGGTAATCGGGACGATCTTGGTCTTTTCCTTGACCATCTTGCCGTTCTTCATCACCGGCACTTCCAGCTCCGATACGTTGTTTTCGGCTTTCATATTCATGCCGGGCGTCAAAGAGCAAGCCGACAAATGCAATGCCAACAATAGGAAAATCAATCTAACCATGGTGTATATTCCTTAATAAGCATTTTTATTGATAAAACCGGTCAGCACAGTGCGCAGTGCAATTTCCAGATCGAACCATACCGACCAATGCTGGATGTAATACAAATCGTGTTCGATGCGCCGGTTCAAATCGGTGTCCCCGCGCCAGCCGTTTACTTGAGCCCAGCCGGTGATGCCGGCTTTGACCATGTGCTTTTTCATGTAATTCGGCACCTGGTCCTTGAACACTTCGACAAAATCCGGGCGCTCAGGACGAGGCCCGACCAGTGACATATCGCCCTTAAGCACATTGATCAGTTGCGGCAGTTCATCAAGGCTGGTTTTGCGCAGGAAGCCGCCAAACCGGGTCGCCCGTTTTTCTCCGGGCCTTGCCCACACCGCTCCGGTCTTGGCTTCGGCGTCCACCGGCATCGAGCGGAACTTCAGCATCGTAAATGAACGGTTATTCCAGCCGACCCGTTCTTGCCGGTAAAACACCGGGCCTTTTGAGCTCAGCTTGACGCCGATAGCGATCAATATCAGTAACGGACTGATCAGAATCAACAGGATAAGTGCAAAGAATCTATCCATGACTTCTTTGATATAGCGGTTAACGCCATGCAACGGAGAAACCGAGAAATCCAAGGTCGGAATACCGGCCACCGTGTTCAGGCTGAGGAATTTACTTTGCTTGAACGCAAAACAGTCGATAACCAGCCTGATACTGACCGGCAGATGCCGCAGTTGATATTGCGCACGTTCCGCAAGCGATTCGCCGGGAAACGCAATCCATACTTCGTCTATGGCTTCCTTGGCGACTATGGCAGCGAGGTCTTCCAATCCCCCGAGTCGCGGCAACGAAGCATCATCCACTAAGTGCCGATTTTCGGATGGATCATCGACATAACCGATAACTTGCAAACCGGCCCAGGATGAATGATTCAATTGTCGGCTAACCGCAACGGCCATCTGGTTCAATCCAACCAGGATGATACGGCCCTGAGACCAACCGCGAGCACGCAACCATTGCAACACATGGGAAAGCAGGCTTCGGGCGGCGAGTACGAATAACAATCCCAGCACCCACCAGGTGATGATCCAGCGGTAACTGGAGCCGAACCAGAAATGCAAACGAACCAACGCAACAATCGAAATAACCGTCACGATGGCGGATACCCAAGCCCTTACGATACGCGCGACTTCGCCGCGCATCGTATCATTCGACCAAGGACGGTAAACCTGGCCGATTTCGAAAAAGATGATGGCCGCCAAAATACCCAGGGAGACCACTATGCGGTAGTCTTGATCGATGACAAACTGACGAAGCCAGAAATAATGGGAAACCCAAGCGGCGCCAATTAGCATGGCTATATCGATAACCCGCAGCAACAGGATCACCGTGTGCCCATATTGCTTGAAGAGCCCGTTGAAGATGTTGCCCAGAGCGAGTGGCATATTCGTTAACTCCCAATTATGTCTGTGTTCAATGATGAACGGTAAAAACCGTCCATCCCCAAAGCCATCGCGACTGGCGTTATGCGCAGGTCGCTACGTTTGAGTAAAGATTACAGAGACAAGATGAGAGGAAACCTGTGGGTTTAATTAAAATTAGATGAAGATCGGGATGAATTCAGAAAGGCCGCAGTATTCGTGATTTTAGTATTTTGTAGCCGGACGGGGCATTTACCCCATTCGTAACGTTTCAACTGGCTATGGAAAACACCTTACGTTAAGGACGGGGTACATACCTCGTCCCGCTAGAAGACTGGAGCATGGGAACGATAAGCGATAAAAATCCGATGGCACGTATAGGTAGCTCTACTAATTGTATAAATCATTAGCTGCCCCTATCCTGTAATTGCTTTAAACATTCCAATAAATTATTTGGTTGAACGAGTTTGGTATGCAATTGGCAACAGCTTAAGCTTCCATGCTTTTTGCTGTTTGGTTTCTTTTATAAAGATCATCACCTATACGACCCACACTTTAAAGAGAATTAAATCATGAAAAAATCAATATTTGCATTTTCTGGTTTATTGTTATTACTAGGTACATTTCTAAGTACAGCAGTTTTCGCCGAAGAGCATGCTTACGCTGCAATAGAGCATACCAGTGCCGCCATAGCGGAAGGCAAGGCGGGCAAAGCGCCAGCATTGGTCGTACATGCAGAAAAAGCGCTGGAACACGCAAAAATGGCCAAAAATGTGGCAATGGGGCATTTAAAATCTGAAATGCAATCCGCCGTGGATGAGCTGGAAAAAGCCATTACTGCGGGTAATGCAGGCGATGCCAAATTAGCTGTTATACCCCTCGAAAAGGCTTTGGGCTTTCTTCAGGCCGGAAACAAATAGCATCAATTCTTGGGAAAGGGTTTGCCTACATTCCTGCAGGCAAAGCTTTGGAGAAGTCTGTCCATGCAAAATTGGGCCGGTTTGGGAAGAGCAACGCGAAGCCCAACACGTTGACCATTCAGTTGCAGAAATCTTCAATTGTTGGGCTTCATTGCATTTAGCCCAAACTGCACGTTATCAAGAATATATTACGATGGCAAACTCACCGCCCACTCTTGACCGAATTCCCGCCAGTCAGCAATTTAATTCTAACGCTGTAAGGCGGTTTCGCGTAGCAAACCGCCCACGCACGCACAATACCGGTTACAGTCTGTGGTAGCTCAGCACATTCTACAGCCCTAATTTGGGTTTAGTGGTTTTCGTTGAGGGTTATCCACAAAAACTGTGGATAACCTTGTTATTGACCTATGTTTTGTAGATATAAGCGCCTATTGAAATTAACATTTTTGTTAAAACGTCTAAAAGTTAATCAATAGCATGTGCCGATGTTAGAAAGCGCATCAATCGCGGTCGATGTGCTTCACGTTGTTCAGCACATCCTTGTGGGCCCTAACAAATGTTCGATTGTGCCGTTATGTAAGTATTTAAATACGTGTTTTCCCATATTGACTGTGTAGTTGGGTGTGATCAATATCCTAAGAAAAGTAACTAGCTTCATTTTCTCATTGGTTTAAAGGAAAAATCTATGAAGTCAGATATTGGACGATGGATAGTGATTGTTTTCATGAGCTTTCTTATGTTGAGTTGCTCGAGCATACGCGCTAGGACTGAAGCCTCTGATAAGGAATGGACAGTCTATCCCGGTATTCAGCAGGACATAAAAGATACTGGCAGGTTATTTAGCGGCAAGAGTTCGGACCCAGGTTGGGTCAAGGGACTAATAACAACCATCCTTATTGTCGATCTGCCTTTATCGGTCGTGTTCGACACGGTTGCGGCGCCCTATGATTTATATCGGATTTACGCTCCGAAGTACTCCGAAGAGAAGACCGAGAGTCATCGAGAAAACCCTCAACGCGATAAGGTGCGCTGATTTATAGTATGTAGGTTGAGTTAGGCGTAATCCACCACACACAACAAGAGATCGGGTTATGTTACGCTAACCCGCGAGGGCTATATGAGTAGCCCAACAACAAGATTGAGCTGAGTTGGTCGGGCATGCTGTTTATGTCCGACATTACAATGTTACAAATTTAGCAATAGCTTTCGAGTTTGGCATCGCCATTTTATCATCTTGCACCACAATGTGTGGACAACGATAAAGCTGTTGTCCGACCTACTTTACTACCCAACTTCAATTTCCGGTCAAGCGTTCATACTCGGCTCGCGGCAGCACATACACCGGGCTGACGGAGATTGGGATGTCCGCGTATCCTGAGGGGTCAACCGTCAACTCTTGGATGTGCCCTACTATATCCACAAGCACCCAGGATTTGCCTGGAACAAGCTTAAGCCGCCAATTGCCGACTGCCTCATCGGTACGCCAAATCATCAAGGTTTCGCCAAAATAAGCCGCCTGGATATTGGCGTCCTTGGTGTCGAAGGCTTTATACGGCAGGCCGTCGATCAGTGCGCCGGCGGTATAGAGTGCCGCCTCGCCGGGCTTGTGGCCCATCGAGTAATCCCAGATACGCCCATAGGCCAAGTCGTATTCGTGGCCTATGCAGAAAGCTATGCCTAAGTAGTCGCTACGACTGTTAACCCAGGCAATCATTTTCGCTACCTGCTCGGCCTGCCAGCGGCGTCCGGTCAGGCCATGCATCGCCTTGGCGCCGGTCTCGCCCAACCAGAAAGGCAAGCTGTTCTTCCTGCCCAAACCGGCATAAGCGGCCAATACGCCTCGCTCATCTTCGCTTTCGCCATTGCCGATGGGACCTTCAAAATGCGGCGCTTGCTGGGGATAGGCATGGATGTCCCAAGCGTCCTGATATTTATCCAGGCCTAGCTCCAACACCTGTTTAAACCACTGCCCTGCCCCCTCTTTATCACCCGGCCGCACCAGACTGCCGCCAACATAATGGGCATTGCTGCGCTGCTTGTGCGCCTGTTCATATTCCCACTTGGCGCGTTCTACCCAATGCGCGGGCTCGCGCAGCTTTTGCCATTCGGCATCCGAGCGAATGTCGATCTCGTTGGTCGATTTAAAATAGCGGGTAAATGCTGAAGCCGTGTTGATAAAATTTTGACCGTCTGGCTGATTGTCATTGAGCCAAGAGCTATCGCCCGAGGAGTCGGCGAACAAGACCAAACCAAGTTGCTTCGCCTGCTCCCACTTGGCCCGATACTGCGGATCGAATCCCGGATAGCTGCCATAGCTTTTGTAAATGCCCATTCGCTCCAGCCAGGAAAAATACCTGCCTTCCTGCATAAAACTCTTGTCGCCGTCGGCCAAGGCGTAATAATCATTATTCCAAAGCTTTTTCTTGTCCAGCCGTTGCTTTTGCTCAGCCGCTCCAGGCACGACGGAGAAGCCGTCGGCGGGATAGTTCATGATCAGCTTGCCGTCAGGCGTATATAAAGAAGGATAAACGGCGTAATAGCCGGACTCGCTAATCTTGCCGAAATCTACTTCGGCTTCGCCGGGGAACAAGCCGGTTATTTCCTGCGCCGCGACCTCGTTATCGCTGTAGTCAACCAGACGCAGGCGCAGTTTTGCCGGAAAACGCGGTAACGGTGCCGACAAGCCGGTTTCTTCCAAAATAGGATGCCAACGCATATCCGCCCGCAGTTTGAGCGGATCGCCCGGATGCGGCAGATTGGCCGGCGCATTCACAAAGATCAAAGGCCGCAACTTGGCGGCAATCCTGTTAAGCGCAAGATCGGCATCGGAATCGGTCAGCTGCGTTTTGATCGAATCCAGAGGCTTATTGGCCGAATCGGTGAATAAGCCTGCAAAGTAAAACCGTTGATTTTGGTCATGCTGCATGACCAACTTAACAAGCAGACTGTGCCAACCTTTCGACAGATTCAGCGTCGCAAGTTGCGGCGCTTCGGGGCGAGCCGACAACGCGGTAGACACAAGCCCTTCGGTAGTCAGCCCGTGTAGCAGTTTTTTTATTTGCTCGCCGGGAGAAGACCCGAATCCAGCCGGAGGATTCGGGTCATCGGCCAATTTAAAAGGCTGCCCATCCAGCCAGCCGCCGGTTTTAATGCCGGACTGTTTCAGGTGCAGCAGCGCCTGCGTGGGCTGATCGACATACAGATATAACTGCGCATAGCCGCTGCCGCGCGACCAGCCGTAGGAATGCTGGGTGCTGGCCTCGATATCGACGGTGCCGTTGGCTTGCGTCGGTTCAACGCGCCAAGCCCGTATTTCCCCACCCATCATTTGCAGGCTGAGATAAGGTTGACCGGGATTCGGGCGCAACACAGTTTCGCTATCCAACCCAAAAACCGAAACGCCCGATAAGCCGTCCTGCAAACCGCCCACCAGCCAGGCATCCGGTATGCCTCCCTTAAGCGGCTTGGAGGTTTCGCCAGCGACCGCAGGCGGCGTGGGCATCATGCCGATTTTGCCCGGATCGGCAAGAAATCCGGCCACATCCTGTTCGCTGTTGGGCTGGGCCAATACGCCGAGGATGCCGTAATGATCGTCGGTCATCACTGCCGCAGGCAGTGCCGGGAGATTTAAACTTTTAGCCAAAGCTTCGGCTTCCGGTCCTATCAGATAGGAAACCGGCAGCTTTTCATAATTTGGCCGCGCGGCATCGGAAGCCAAGCCGCGAAACAGGAAAGCATCTTTTTCGCCTTTGCCGTCGAGTACAGTCAGGTACCGGTTCGCCGCAGGCACTGTTTTGGTCAGTGCCAGAAAGCGATTCCTGGCCTGGGCCTGAGCGGCGGTCATCCAGTCGCCCGATGGCGTCTCCAGTTTCAGTAGAAAGGCGTCGAAAACTTTGGCTCCGTCCGCCTTGCCGGTGTTGTTGATTTCCAGCCAGCGATCGCCCGGCAACACGGTGACGGTAACTGCGGCTTGCAGCCACTGATATTCCCAAGGCGTGGTGTTGGTCAGCGCAAAATCGCCGCGTGTCGCCAGCTCATCCGGCTTTGCCCCAGCCTTGACCGTAAAATTTTGGTTAACCTGGGAGACTTCGCCGCCGCTTTTATAGCGGGCGTAAAAACGGTACTGCCCCGGAGCAACCGCCGGGTTCAGTTCAAAACGAAAACTTGCGCCCCAGTTTCCGAAACCTTGATGAAAAACTTGAACCTCGTCCTTTTCGCTCAACACCGACTCGGCGCCGGGACCGGCAGTGGCTGTGCCGAGTTGAACTTGCAGGGTTGGATCTTTCTCCGCTGTTGAAAATGCGGGCGCATTGCCCAAGTCCAGCAACACCAGCGGCCTGTCCGTCGTGCCGCTGGCCGGCAGAGCGGACAATGGCGAGGCAAGCAGGAAAGCGTCGAAAACCTTGGCGTCATGGCCGGCGCCGCTATTTCGCACCTCAATGACCGCGTCGTCGGCTTTAAGATTTACCGGCGACTCGGCCGCTATCCAGGCGTAATCCCAACCCTTAGGTTTCATGTTCAATGTGGCGCGCTGCTCCAGCTTTGATGGATCAGGTCCGGCCCAAACTTCAAAAGATTGCACGCAGACATTGGGATCTCCCCCCTGCCGCCAGCGAGCCCAAAAAGTATATGGCTTGGCCGGGAAACCGGGTTTGACCTTGAAACGAAAGTTGACTTTCCAACTGCCGAATCCGGGATGCAAAGAGCTGATTTCATCTTTAGCAGCCTGAATCGACGCGTCCCCTTCATGAGCGTCAACAACGCCTGTAAACACTCGTGTTGTTTTATCGTCAACCGACCGCGGCTCGCTTCCCAGCTCAAGCAGCAACGCAGGCCTCTCGGCTGTGCTTTGTATTGGTAATCCCGCGAGTATGTCGGCGTTGGCAACGAACACCGCCAATAATGTAAGAAGGAATAGGATCAATGACTTCATGGCGTGTAAAAACTTGGATGTGGACAAACTGTGAGCTCAACGTGATAAGTGATTTGACACTTGTGTGTATAATAGCGGCTATTAAGTCGGGCTAGCCAGCAAATGTATTAGATAAGCTTTTAGGCTTTTTGGTACCTAAAACAGATTCCCTTGCAGCGCGCCATCATGGACGAGTTATTGTAGAAAGGATTACTTTTTAACAATTAAATACGGAGATCCATGAAGGAGCCCATTCCCAACCTTGTTCCGGATAGTTCCGGAAAACCGGATTTGTCGAAGCTTTGGTCAAAACCAAGGGAACGATTTATATCGCTTTGCGACCGGATAAAATTCAAAAATATTCTATCGTTAAAATCCCTTATCGCCCTAGGCTTTGTGATTGCGGTTATTCCGCTTTTTCTTGCCGTGATGTACGCGGCTTTCGGCATGCGTGAAACCTCGGCATTGGGCAGAACCATCAATTCCCAAGTCTTCGAACAAACTAAGGCAATACGCCTGGTTTTGCAAAAGACTGCCGATATTGAACGAAAAGCCAGACTATTCGTTCTGCTGTCCGATCCGGCCGTACGTCAGCCTTATGAACAACAGTCGTATGAAAGTACCCGCGCATCGTTCAAACAAGCCTTGAGCGTGCTACTAAAGCTACATGTAGATAACAAAATCGCACTGTTGGTCAACGAATTGTCGGAAAAGGAAAATCTGATTTATCAACAAATCATTAGCTCGGCCAGCGAGAATAATCTCAAATTACCGGTCGATGAAGCATTCCAGGGACTACGCGAGTCCTCCTCCAGCCTTTCGCGTGAATTCGAAAGCCACGTTGATCATGAATTCAATGAATTACGCAGTCAATCGGAATCCCTTGAACAAGGACTATTAATCAAGGGCGGGGTTCTGTTGGTTATTTCGTTTATCTTTATCGCAGTATTGCTGGCTATACTTTCGCGCTCAATGCGCCAATTGGATGCAGGCATCCGCCGTCTGGGTTCGGGAGAGCTCGAAGAAGCGATTGACATTACCGGCCCTTCGGATCTGCGCTATCTAGGCAATCGTCTTGAATGGCTGCGAACGCATTTGATGGAACTGGAGATTTCGAAGCAGCAGTTCATGCACAACGTAGCCCGCGAGATCGACCTGCCGTTGGAAAGTATCCGCGAAGGCGCGGAGCTGCTTGCCAACGAGTCGGATGACCAACCGAACAGTGCTCGACAAGACATCGCACGGCTACTCTGTAGCAATGTCGACAAGCTAAAAACAGTGTCCGAGGAATTGGTTCGTTATAGTCAGATCAACTCGAAGCCGGAAACGAACCGCAAAGAAACCGTCAATATGCAATATTTGCTTGAGTCGGTCATCGAAGGTTTCCAAATTCGTCTACAGACCAAATCGATCAGTTTGAAAAAGCTGGTCAGGCCGGTCGAAGTTTCCGGAATCCACGATCAGCTGCGAAGCATTATCGAGCAGTTAATGTCGAACGCAGTGAAATATTCACCAACGGGCGGCGAAATCCGCATCATGCTTCGCGATTCGGGTACACAACTGGAATTTGAAGTCGAAGATGAGGGACCGGGTATTGAGCCTAATGAACGGTTGCATGTATTCGAGCCCTTTTTCCGTGGCAAGGCTGCTCAGTGCGGCGATAATATCGAAGGTCCGGGATTGGGGCTTGCCATTGTCAGAGAATATGTCATCAACCATCAGGGTAAAGTCGATATTATCGACTCAAGACAAGATCAACATGGCACCCGCATCCGCGTGCAAATACCGCTAAGCGGAAAGGCCTAAAAATATGGGACAAATATATCTATGCTGTCATTACTTTCTATTCGAAATACAAGCTTAGCGCTAAGTCTTCTGCTGCTGAGCGGATGCGCCGAGTTTAATGCCGGGGATTCAGACCCTTATAACGATCCTTATGCGCAGTCGGATTTTGACGAACTGCTGGCTTTCGGAGCCAACATGGCCAAAATATCGCCCTCATCGCGCACTGAGGTGTGCCGCACTTTATTAAAACGCCAAAAAAATCCTCCCGGAGCAGGGATTCACTTGCACCTGATGGTAGGCCGCTTACTTTCCGATACCTGTGGCGATATTCCCAGAATTCTGGACGGCATCAGCTCTATCCCGCCCGCAAATCTGCGCGATGAACGGATGCAGAGACTTGTGGCTATTCATACCGAAGCCTTAAAGCGTTTACAAAACGCGCCGAGAAAAACCGGTACGCCGGAGCGCAAACAAAAACAGGCCCAATCTGCACAGGAATCAAAAGATGCAAGTGGATCGAACAAAAATGAAACCCGCCTACTGCGAGAAAAATTGGAAGCCATCAGATCCATGGAAAAACACCTGGACGAGAGCGGCGGCGCGAATTAGCACGCATGTTTCGTTTCCGTTTGGCGATTGTCATCGTTGTTTCGTTCTGCTTTGTGTTGTTTTTAGGAATCGCGCTGTATTGGGGGGCAAATCAGGTTGCCGGGCATTTTCAGCGCAGTCAGACGGCGTATGAGGCTTTCGATCATTATGAGCGATTGTCCCAGGAAGCTTATCGCCACTTCAAACAGCGGATGGATAGGCTGATAACGGCCAGTCCGACTGCGGAGGCCGGTGTAAAATCATCCAAACACCGTCTCTACGAAGCGATGCAGGAACTTAGAAACACCGCAGTCTCGGAAAGTCATACTGAAGATTGGCAGAATAAACCCGCCGAGCTGGAAAGAGTCGCGCATTTCATCGCCTTCCTTGATGCCAGCGAATATCGGTTCGATGAAGTCGAACGATTGCACCAACAAGGTAAGAACGAAATGGCGGTGCATGCGCTATCGAAATTCTCGGAAGAAGAAATCGACGGAAAATTTCAACCGCTGATCGATGCCGCGATCAACGCTGAACGGGAAAAAGCCGGAAAAGCCAAACAAGAAATGGAAGATTTGGTAGCTCAGTCGCGTTGGATCGCCATTCTGGCATCATTGACTGCGGCGATATTTAGCCTCATATCCGGCGCGTTACTGCTTCGCGGCGTTAGAAAACCTATCGAAGCGCTGATGAAAGGTACTAACGAAATAGCCTCCGGTAATTTGGATTATCGTATTTCCCTGGATACTCGCGATGAATTCGCCTATCTCGCCAGCCACTTCAACCAAATGGCACAAGAACTGGAACTCCAGCAAAATAAACTGCGCGAAGGACGCGTCGTGCTGGAAAAAAGAGTAGCCGAACGTACTGTCGAACTTCATCAGTTAAATGAAGAATTAAAACGCATGGACAATGAGCGCCGAGAGTTTTTAGCCGACATCAGCCACGAATTGCGCACTCCGATTACCGTGATCCGCGGGGAAGCGGAAGTCACTCTGCGAGGCCGGGATCGCGAAGCCGAAGAGTATAAGGATGCTTTACACCGCATCGTCGAACTCTCGATGCAGTTGGGAAAATACGTTAACGATCTATTGTTTCTGGCCCGTGCAGAAACCGCCAACCTCCAGTTTGAATGGGATAAGCTGGACTTGGCCGAACTGGTGACCGGAGCCGCCGAGAATTTTCAAGTGATGGCCGAGGAAGACTCGATTTCGGTTTCCTTGGATGCGCCGAACGAGCCGGTATGGGTACGCGGTGACAAACAGCGGCTTCGACAGGTATTATTCATTCTTGGCGATAATGCCTGCCGATATTCAAATCCCGGAGGACACATCACGCTCGCCTTACGGGCGGATGGAAAAATAGCTAGCTTCAGCCTTACAGATCAAGGCATAGGCATACCCGCACAGGATTTGGAGCATATTTTCGACCGCCATTTTCGCAGCCGAAACGCCCTGGCTTCGCGGGATGACGGAAAGGGCCTAGGCTTGCCTATGGCTAAGTCGATCCTGAAAGCGCACGGCGGAAGCATCAACGTGACCAGCATCGAAAACTCAGGTTCGACGTTCACAGTAACGCTCCCGTTAATTTCGTTAGAACAGGATGACAATCAAATAAATGAAAACTAACTTAAATACAATAATCTAATGGATATCGGTTACATGCGAGTTCTGCTAGTGGAAGACGATGAGCGGATTGTCGATTTTGTTCAGCGCGGACTGAAAGCCGAAGGCTATGCCGTGGAGGTGGCCCGTAGCGGACTGGAGGCCATAGCGCTGGGTACCGCGGGCAAGTTTCAAACCATCATTCTGGACCTGGGCTTGCCCGATCTCAATGGCCGACAGGTTTGCGAGCGCTTGCGTGATGCCGGCGTCGCCACCCCGATTCTAATGCTGACAGCCAGAGACACTGTGCAGGATAAGGTGACCGGCTTACGCTCAGGTGCCGATGACTATATGACCAAACCTTTCGCATTTGAGGAATTGCTGGCTCGAATCGAAGTGCTGATGCGTCGCCGTAACGGCAAGATCAAACCGGAAACAGAAACGAAAGAATTGCGGATAGCTGACCTCATATTAAATGGGGAAACCCATGAAGTAAGGCGCGGAGACACGCTAATCGACCTAACGCCCAAGGAATTCGCCTTACTGGAATGCTTTATGCGTATGCCCGGCAAGGTGTTGAGCCGTACCCGGATCCTGGAGCAAGTATGGGGCTACAGCGCCGACCCGTTGACTAATGTGGTGGATGTTTATATTCGTCAGTTGAGACGTAAAATCGATGACGATTATCAGCTAAAACTGCTCAAAACTGTACGAGGATTCGGTTACAAGCTGGATGCTTCATAAGTAAGGGTTCTGCCATAAATATTGCTTGATAGGGCGAGTTCAAGAGGGAAATAGAGCCACCTTTAACAACCCTGTGATAAACATTAATGGTCTCTAACAATTCACGCGCCCACGCGGGGCGCGACGTCTTCGGCCATTTTTTCGTTGTCGGTTTCGTTGTTTCAATCCACGCGCCCACGCGGGGCGCGACCCAGGGGGTTGCCGCCGAGACACAAGCGCTGGCGTTTCAATCCACGCGCCCACGCGGGGCGCGACCTGCTAATGCTGCTATTACTGATCTAACTTGGCAAGTTTCAATCCACGCGCCCACGCGGGGCGCGACGCACGGGCTATATAGTTACGGTTACATTACCAACGTTTCAATCCACGCGCCCACGCGGGGCGCGACCTGGCTGAGCAGCGCTATTACTTGCTCTGGAGTGTTTCAATCCACGCGCCCACGCGGGGCGCGACTCGCTACGACGCTGAAAAAGTTGAATGGTTGAGGTTTCAATCCACGCGCCCACGCGGGGCGCGACTTTATGCCCAATACATGGAGTCCCGTTTATGCCAGTTTCAATCCACGCGCCCACGCGGGGCGCGACCTGTGCTATCGCCGCATGGCCTGACTATCAACGCGTTTCAATCCACGCGCCCACGCGGGGCGCGACCGCTATGGCTAGCTGGGCCGATCAAGGCAGCTTGTTTCAATCCACGCGCCCACGCGGGGCGCGACGCGTTGATTACATTCTGTGATTTGGGTATTAATTGTTTCAATCCACGCGCCCACGCGGGGCGCGACCAGCCTCGTTGAGCAGCTTAACAGTGCTCCAGCCGTTTCAATCCACGCGCCCACGCGGGGCGCGACTAAATAAAAATCTAATATTTGCGCCTAACAATTGTTTCAATCCACGCGCCCACGCGGGGCGCGACATAAATACCATAAGACCCGGCGCGGCAAATAATGTTTCAATCCACGCGCCCACGCGGGGCGCGACACATCCTGGAGCGAGACTTTAACCTGGATGCAGTTTCAATCCACGCGCCCACGCGGGGCGCGACCCGGCATGGTTGGTGCAGGGATTTGAGTTTTGACGTTTCAATCCACGCGCCCACGCGGGGCGCGACGACAACCCCGTAACCAAACTTCAACAAAATGTTGTTTCAATCCACGCGCCCACGCGGGGCGCGACGTTATCATATTTGGGAACGGTGGGAACGGTGGGTTTCAATCCACGCGCCCACGCGGGGCGCGACCTCTGTTGGTAATTTATCTTCACGTATATATTGTTTCAATCCACGCGCCCACGCGGGGCGCGACTTCTAATTGCTTGCCATTTGCCATTGTCCAAGCGTTTCAATCCACGCGCCCACGCGGGGCGCGACGAGATACCTGACTTTATAACACAACTAGAACGTGTTTCAATCCACGCGCCCACGCGGGGCGCGACCTGGCAAAGCTTTTTCACGTTCAATCGTTGCTAGTTTCAATCCACGCGCCCACGCGGGGCGCGACAAGTAATCGATCTAATAAAAACAAACGATTTTGTTTCAATCCACGCGCCCACGCGGGGCGCGACATTCATTTGCAATAGTTGACCCAGAGCTACCAGTTTCAATCCACGCGCCCACGCGGGGCGCGACGCGACATCCAAGCAGCAATTGACGCAGGAAAAGTTTCAATCCACGCGCCCACGCGGGGCGCGACTTTAAGTTGTCAATGTTCATGTAGCCTCGCTGTGTTTCAATCCACGCGCCCACGCGGGGCGCGACTTTCCATTACGGTGAGAGGTTACGTGATTTCTAAGTTTCAATCCACGCGCCCACGCGGGGCGCGACAACCGGTAGATGTGTTTCAGTGGTGCTGGGTTGTGTTTCAATCCACGCGCCCACGCGGGGCGCGACAAGTGCTCGAACACCTCCAATTGTTGCAAGATGTTTCAATCCACGCGCCCACGCGGGGCGCGACAAAAAAGTTTGACCGCCTGATCGCCACCATAAGGTTTCAATCCACGCGCCCACGCGGGGCGCGACAGTAAAAACGTCACTGTGCGATTGATATAAATGTTTCAATCCACGCGCCCACGCGGGGCGCGACGACATGTAGCCATACCAATGCTGACTCAATCAGGTTTCAATCCACGCGCCCACGCGGGGCGCGACATTGACTCAGATTTACACCGCCAAGGTGCAGGCGTTTCAATCCACGCGCCCACGCGGGGCGCGACAAGCCAATCCTACGGCTTACGCTGCCGCCTGGAGGTTTCAATCCACGCGCCCACGCGGGGCGCGACTGCGTATGCTCAACTGATTGAATTTAAAAGCTGAAAAGCCAATTAGTTGCGAATCAATTAAAACATCTGCAAAAAGCATTATAAATTATTTTCCAATAAGATAAAAAAACTAAATAAATCAATCCATTAAAGTAGATGCGAAATCTTGATATTTTATGTTAGCTTGTGGTTCGCATTACAGTAGTAACAAGCCGTTTAAATCTAATGCTGTTTTGGCGCCAATATGTTCAACTCGCCGCTCCCAATTATTGCCCAAGTAGTAAAATCTTAAGCTATCCAACGATTCATCCATGACGGCTATCAAATCGTTTTTTAACTTCGTCCATTGCGCCATATCTACCTCGATTTCAAATACAGAATACTGTACCCGCTGTCCGTACACTTGACATAGTTTGGACATTCTACGCAGACGTTTCGGCCCGGATTCGTTTTGAAAACTCACGTCGTAAGTCACTAAAATCATCATTTTAAATACACCTCTCTATTTCCACAAAAACGGCACGTAACTGTCGCAGTCGCCGCGTAAAAATCTTGCCAACACTTGCGCCTGTAGCCAGGGCAATAAGCCGACCGGCACGGTTTCTTCAAACCACGGGTGCATTAACGTATCCTGTTTGCGATCTTGCCATGCGGCCAACAATGTTTTGCGGGCGTCATCTTTTAAGGTGACCGATCCATTGGGCCAGGACTCGAAATCTTTACCGACCAGTTGCCGTTTGTTGATTAAAGATAATACGAACCGGTCAACCATAGGTCTGAACTCTTCGGCCAAATCCAGTGCTAATGACGGCCTGCCGCTACGCAATTGATGCAGAAAACCGCTGGCCGGATCAAGCCCGGTGGTTTCCAATGCGGAACGACAATCATGGGTCAGCAGGGTGTAACAAAACGATAGTAACGCATTGACGGGATCGGTCGGCGGTCTGCGCCTGCGGGTATCGAACTCGAAATCGGCTTGCCGTATCAAATGGTTAAACACGCCGAAGTATACTTGCGCGGCTTCCCCTTCGCGCCCCATCAAGGTATCGATGCCTTTGCAATCGGCCAGTTGCGCCATACAGCGGGTCAGGCGTTTTTCTGCGCTTTGCAATTGGGCGCGTACGTTATCGTCGCTGATGTTATCGCCATGATCGCGCAAGTATCGCCTGAGCACATAGCGCTGGTTATAAAGCTTGCCCGCCAGCATGGTTTGAGCAATGGCAACGCTTTTTTCCACATCATGCCCGGTTAAATGTTGTGTGCGCCGTAACAATACGTTGCCGCTAACGGGGCCTTCAACCCTTGCCAGATATTTGCCGAACATATTTAAAAAGGTAATGGTTATGCCATTTTCCGAACAATGCGCCATCAGGTAAGGCGAAACCGTCACTTGCCCAAAGCAGACTAAACCTTGCAATTTGTGTATCGGCACTCGCGCCTTGGTTTCCTTTTCGACTTTTAAGACCAGGTTGTCATTATCTTTATGCAGCCAGGAATTTTGCGTTTGAACATAAATAACGTTGCGTAAAGGGCGCATGTTTAATCCTTAGGTTAGTTGTTGGGCCAGCCATGCGGCAGCGGATTTGCCGAAATCTTTAGGATGACATTGATCGATTAATGAGCAACCCCGGCATTTTTTAGCTTGGTAGTTGGCTTTGGGGGTGTTTTTGCTTTGCACGATAGCGCGGCAGGCCAATATGGTTTGCCGGGTTAAATCGCGCAATGCCGCATCGAAAACCACCGGATGCCGACGGCGTACTTCGCCATAAAATAACGCGCCTTCCGGTACCGCAACGCCGTGCATTTCTTCCAGGCACAGCGCTTGAGCGCAAAGCTGCACTTCATCGGCGCGGTGCTTTTTTGGCTTGCCGCGTTTGTATTCAATCGGGTAAGGTATTTCTGTGTTATCGGGTTGTTTATGGTATTCCACCACATCGGCAATGCCTTCAATGCCTAACTCTTCGTTGGCTAAACGTAATGCCCATACGGTGCGCACTTCTTTGCGTTTTTGTTGGTCGGCCTGATTCACCCGTTGATGCAGTACTTGGCCCTCGGCAGTGAACTGGTTTTCTGTCCAGATGTCTTCGAGTTCGATTAAAGCGAATTGCCGAGGGCAAAACAGGTAATGTTGCAGGCGCGACAGGTAGATGGGTTCTTGGGTTTGCATGGTTGTCGTTAAGCTAGGCCGTGTTATCGTTAAGTATTGGAATTAGACAAAGCAGAACAGGAGTGCAAGCTTTGCTTGTGCTGGCAGGCAAAGCCTGCACTCCGGCCGTCAGCCCTAGGCGTAGGCTGGAATAAGGCCATCCAAGCGCGTAGTAGCGCGAGGTGGCGTTTCCGGCGAATTTGGCTGATGTTTGCCGGAAACACCAGTTCTCGCTGTCGCTCGAACCGGCTTATTCCGGCCTACAGGACTACAAATTGCGTCTTTTGCATTGTTAATTACCACCCACTAACCCATGCTAGCCACACTCGTCCGCTTCTCCATCCGTTTTTACGGCATCGTCATCGCGCTTGCGGTATTGATCCTGCTCTACGGCAGCTATCGTTTCGCTACGGCCGGTCTGGATATTTTCCCCGAGTTCTCCCCCAAGCAAGTCATCATCCAAACCGAATCGCCCGGCCTTTCTTCCGAACAGGTCGAAGTGCTGGTAACCCAGCAAATCGAAACCTCGATTAGCGGCTTGATCGGCATGAAGTCGGTGCGCTCCGAATCCATCCAAGGTCTGTCGATTATTATCGCGACCTTTGTCGAAAATAGCGATGTGTACCGCAACCGCCAGCTGATCAGCGAGCGGCTGACCACGCTGGCGGGGCAGCTGCCGCTGGGCATTACGCCGGTTGCGATACCGCTGTCCTCATCTTCGGCGACGGTATTGACCATCGGTTTAAACAAGGACGATCAGACCGATTTGATGGCTCTGCGCAGTCTGGTCGATTGGACGATAGTGCCGCGCTTGCGGGCTGTGCCGGGGGTTGCCGATGTCAACGTGTTCGGCGGCGACATTCAGCAGTTGCAGATTCAGGTCGATCCGTCGCAATTGCATCGTTTTAACCTGACACTGGAGGACATTATCCAGGCCGCTGCAAAGGCCGGGAATATTCAGGGCAGCGGTTTTATCGAAAACAACAACCAGCGTTTCACCTTGCAGATGACCGGGCAACCGGTCACGCCGGAGCAATTCGGCAAGATTCTGGTCAAGCGCGAGCAGGGTCGCAACGTTACCTTGGGCGAAGTCACTACAATTCAATATGCGCCGGAGCCGCCGATCGGCGCGGCGCAAATTCTGGGTAAGCCCGGCATCGTGATGATGGTGATCGGCCAATACGGGGCTAATACCTTGTCGGTTTCCAGGCAGGTTGAACAGACGCTGCACGAGTTCGAACCTATTTTCAACAAACAGTCGATTAATTTTTACTCGCACCTGTTCCGGCCTGCCGATTATATCGAGCGCTCGTTGAGCAATTTGTCCGGGCATCTACTGATCGGCGGCTTGTTTGTGCTGATTATCCTGTACCTGTTTTTGTTTAATTTCCGCACCGCGTTTATTTCGGCGCTGGCGATTCCGGTGTCGTTGGTCGGCGCGGTCATCGTGCTGCTGGAAAGCGGCGTCAATCTGAACATCATGGTGTTGGGGGGGGTGGCTATCGCGTTGGGCGAGGTGGTCGATGATGCGATTATCGATACCGAAAACATTTTCCGGCGCTTGCGCGAAAACCGTTTGTTAGCCCGGCCGCAGCCGATTGCCGATGTGGTTTACAGCGCATCGCTGGAGGTGCGAAGCTCCGTGGTTTACGCCAGCTTTATCGTCGCGCTGGTGTTTGTGCCGCTGTTGACCTTGAACGGCGTTGCCGGACGCTTGTTTGCGCCGCTGGGTTATTCTTACATCCTGGCGATTTTAATGTCGCTGCTGGTAGCGCTGACCTTAACACCGGCGCTGTGCTATGCGCTGCTTGGCAGCGCTGATCTCGTTAATGACGATCCGCCGCTGATAAAGCGCATCAAGCCGCTTTACAATAATTTGTTGGGCAAGGTTTCGAGGCATTTTAAGCCGGTCATTATCGGCAGCATTATCGTTTGCCTGTCAGGCTTGCTGGCTTTTTTCAGCCTCGACAGCAAGTTCCTGCCCGAACTGCGCGAAGGCCATTATATCGTTCATACCACCAGTATTCCCGGCACCTCGTTGCAGGAATCGATCAGAATCGGCAGCAAGCTGACCGAGCAGTTTATGGCGATTCCCGGCATACAATCGGTGTCGCAGTGGGCGGGACGAGCGGAGCGGGGTGCGGACACTTACGGCAGTCATTACAGCGAGTATGAAGTCCGGCTTGAGCCGATGTCGGGATCGGATCAGCAAGAGATACTGGACAAGCTAAGGGAGATTTTGAAGGATTTCCCCGGTATTTTGTTTGAAGCCAACACCTTCTTGACGGAACGGGTTGATGAAACCATTTCCGGCTACACCTCGCCGGTGGTGGTTAATATTTACGGCAATGATCTGAATGCGCTTGATGTCAAAGCGCAAGCTGTCGCCGATATTATGCGCGACATAGACGGCGCGGCGGATGTGCAGTTGCGCTCACCGCCCGGCACGCCATTGTTGCAGATTAATCTGGATCTAGATCAGCTCAGCTTTTGGGGCGTGTTGCCGGCGCAGATTGTCGATACCTTGCAGGCCGCTTACGAAACCCGCGTGGTCGGCAAAAACATTCA
Source organism: Methylobacter sp. (assembly GCA_036561025.1). Taxonomy (GTDB): domain Bacteria; phylum Pseudomonadota; class Gammaproteobacteria; order Methylococcales; family Methylomonadaceae; genus Methylobacter_A. The sequence goes on from DATBQB010000068.1 coordinate 60,077, forward strand.
GGGCAACAGAATATACAACGTTGCGGTGACCTTGACGCCGGAGCTAAGACAGCAGCCCGAATCGATAGCCAAGCTGCCGATCAGGACCCAGGACGGGACGATGATCACGCTGGAACAGGTCGCGGAAATCAGGCATGCGGCCAGCCGCTACAACATCCTGCATCAAGGCTCGCAGCGGCGGCAAACCGTGACTGGCAATGTGCTCGACCGGGATCTGGACGATTTTATGGCGGAACTTAAAACGAGGGTATTAAAAGATATTCCGTTCTCGGCGGATATTTACCCCGAGTTCACCGGCGCGGCGATTGAACAGGCGCAGGCGCGGAAGGAATTAATCCTGCATTCGCTGCTGGCCGGGGCAGGAGTGCTGATTTTTATTTATATCGCGATAGGCAGCATCCGCCACATGTTGCTGACCCTTGCCAACCTGCCGTTTGCACTGATAGGCGGGGTTGCCGCAGTGGTACTGACCGGCGCTACGTTATCGGTCGGTTCTGTCGTTGGCTTTGTGACGCTGTTCGGCATTACCGTACGCAACAGCATCATGCTGCTGTCGCATTACCGTTATTTGGTTGAAGTCGAAGGCAAGCCCTGGAACCTGGACACCGCCGTGCTGGGCGCGCAGGAACGCTTGCCGTCGATCCTGATGACGGCGCTGGTTACCGCCTTAGCGATGTTCCCTATCGCATTCAACAGCGACAATCCGGGGCGCGAAATCATGGGGCCGATGGCGGCGATCATCATCGGCGGCTTGGCCTCTTCAACGTTGCTGAATCTATTATTACTGCCCGCCATTTTGCTGCGATATGGAAAATTTAACAGCCGAACTGAAACCGATAGATAAAGACTCGGAAGCAATTATCCTGCTGCACGGTTTAGCCCGAACCAGCCGCAGTATGAATAATGCGGTCAAGCTGCTGGCGGCTTACGGCTATAAAATTGTCAATGTCGATTACCCTTCGCGGTCCGCAAGCATCAGCGAGTTGGCGCAAAAATACATCGCCGAAGCATTGAAGCAATGCGATACGGAAGGCGCTAAAAAAATCCATTTCCTGACGCACTCGATGGGCGGCATTTTGCTGCGCGATTATTTATCGAACCAAAACGTCGATAAACTGGGGCGGGTGGTGATGCTTGCGCCGCCCAATCGAGGCAGCGAAGTCGTCGATAAACTGGGGAGTTGGCGGCTATTTTATTATTTAAACGGCCCGGCCGGATTACAGCTGGGTACCGATAACAACAGTGTGCCGAACCGGCTCGGCGCGGTAAATTTTCAGCTTGGAATTATTGCCGGCAATAGAACAGTCAATCCTTTTTTATCAAGGCTGATTCCCGGCGTCAATGACGGGAAGGTGTCGGTAAGTAGAGCGCAAGTGGAGGGTATGAAGGATTTTATTGCGATGCCGTATTCGCATTCATTTATCATGCGGCGCGACGCTGTCATCGAACAGGCGTTGCATTTTATTCAGCAGGGCTGTTTTGTGCGCTGAGGGAATTTGTCAAACTCGTGTAATCAACATCACGACAAAGTAAAGTTAGCTCGTTGCAGCCTGAGCCCGTATTAGTTTTGTTTTCTGTCCCGGTTATTTTCTTTATTTAGGGGCATTAACTCGACTTGAAGCAGCTCGATTGTTTTTATGGCCAAGTCACGTTCATGTTCGGTTTTTTTAAGCTCGTCCTTGGACGTTAAAACATCAAATTCAAGCTTTATCGCGCGTTTAAACCATTCGTCCCCCGAGGATTTAAGCGTCTTATTTTCTTGCATTAACTGAAGAATATGTTTATTTGAACGGTCTAAATGCGCAGCTACAGCGTATAGTTGATTTTGAACGATGCAAAGGGATGAAACGCAATTTTTTACGCCTTCGCTCATTATGTGTTGAGCTTGGCAGCTTTGATTTAATTCGCGTGTTTTTTGGGATAATTCAGCTTCAAGCCGTTCGATCTTTTTTATCGCGGCATTGTATTTTTCGCTGATTCCGGCAGCTGGTTTATTTGCATCAGCCAGAGCATTGTTGTGTTTTTTAGTGAAATTGAACATAGTAGGACATTTATTCTCACGAAAACGAAAGAGCATTAGCCTCAGAAAACCGGTTGGAATTTTACCCGTGTTTGCAGGATAGAGCGTTCAACTAGCTCAAGCAATAAGCGCGATTACCTATGGTGAATCCGCTTAAACTGAATTGCTTCATCCTTAGTCTAAGCCTAGCGTATTACTAACGCTAACAAGGGAAATTGTTGCGGACAGATTGACTTCGTCCGCAACGGGATAACATTTTAGCTAGAACTCTTCCCATTCATCGCTGGAAGGCTGGGGGATTGGTTTGGACTTGGCGGCTGCCGGTTTTCTCGCCGATGCTGTATCTTTTTGCGTAGGCACTGCATGCAAAGAACGGGTGGGTCCTTCGACAAGCTCAGGACGCGGCCTGGCTTGAGTCATATCGCCAGCCGCAGGGCGAGAGTAACCGTCCACCTTGAATTGCGCTACCGTGACGGATAGGTTTTGTGCCTGTTCTTCCAGCGATTCCGCTGCGGCGGCGGCTTGTTCCACCAGCGCGGCATTTTGCTGGGTTACATCGTCCATTTGGCCGATGGCCATGTTGACTTGTTCGATACCGGCGGTTTGTTCCGCTGAAGCGGCGCTGATCTCGGACATCATGACGGTAACGCCGCGGATGGAACCGACGATCTCTTCCATAGTTTGACCGGCTTGTGTGACCAATTTACTGCCGCCGGAGACTTTCATGACCGAATCGTCAATCAGGTGTTTGATTTCTCCGGCAGCCGTAGCGGCGCGTTGGGCCAGGTTACGCACCTCTACGGCCACCACGGCAAAGCCACGGCCTTGATCTCCGGCCCGCGCCGCTTCGACGGCGGCGTTCAGGGCAAGGATGTTGGTTTGAAACGCAATATCGTCGATGACCGAAATAATATCGCCGATCTTGCGTGAAGAGTCGTTAATATCGTCCATGGTCTTAACCACCTGACCGACCACTTCGACGCCTTTACCGGCAATATCGGTTGCGTCAACGGCCAGCTGGTTGGCTTGGTTGGCGTTTGCGGCATTATGCTGCACCGTCGAGGTCAGCTGTTCCATACTGGCCGCCGTTTCTTCCAAACTGGCGGCTTGTTCCTCGGTGCGATGCGACAAGTCATTATTGCCAGAGGCAATTTCTTTAGCCCCGGTATTAATATTGTCAGTGGCTTCTTTGATATGACTGATGATTTCTTTAAGTTTTTCCACCGTGGTGTTGGCGTCATCCTTGAGCTGTCCGAAACTGCCGGCATAGTCATTGGTGATGCTTTGGGTCAGGTCGCTGCGGGACAGTGCGCCCAGTACGCGCACCACATCATTGATGCCGCTCTCGGTGGTTTCCATCAGCTCGTTAAGCCCATCGCCGAGTTGTTTGAAGAAGTCCTTTTTGCCCTGCATTTCGATACGACGGGTAAAGTCCCCCATGACGGCACCATGCACAATATCGGCCACTTCCTGCTCTATTGCGACTTCAATAGTGCGATCCTGCCATTGCGTTACGCGGCCCAGTGAATTGCCGCTTTCGCCAATGATAGGGCGGGCCGCTAAACGGAGATGATGATTCTGGAAGAAGAGATCCACGTCTTCGCCGGTTTGTGCGGCCCGATCGAATTTGGCGGCAGCCTCTTGGTCGTTGAATAAGTTGGAAAGGTTGTTGCCGTAAAGTCCCTCAACATCGAAGTCGGGGCCGCCGATGGAGGAAAGAAGTTCTTTCGCCGCCGGGGTCATATGGATCAGCAGGGTATCAGTGTTCGATATGGTGATGGCGGACGTGGAGCTGTCCAGGCCAACTTTAATACGCAAACTTTCATCGGCAACGCGTTTGCTTTCCGCTATGTCGAAACCGAGTTTGGCCTGCATCGATTTCAGCGCTTCCATCACCTTGCCGATTTCGTCCTGGCGTTCAATGTTTATGGGGTTGTCATACTTCCCTTGGGCTATGTTGCCAAAGTCGCGAATAGCCGCATTAAGCGGATTTACTATGATACGAATCAGGGTAACCCCCCACCAAAGGGCCAGCATAATGCCTATCGTGATCAAGCCGAAGCCGATGTTACGAGTGCTGTCATAGCGGGATTGCGCCGATTCAAACTCCTGTTTGGCAACATCGACCTGTAATTGCATCAGGTGCTTGATGTCTTCGCTGGTTGGTTTAAAAAGCGGGCTAATCTTGTCGGCAACAAGCTTGTTGCTGAGTTCGATGTCATGGGCTTTAAGTGCGCCAAGGGTTGGTTTTAAACCTTCTTCTACAAACAGTTTTCTGTCTGCGATGAACTTGTCGGCCAGTTTTTTTTCCTCTTCGGTTAGGTAAGTGGCCATGTATGCCGTCCAAGTCCTGTTAATTTCCGCGATGTTTTGTTCCACTTCAGCGGTGTTTTTCTGGATCACCTCGGGCGTTGGCGTAACCAAGGCGGCGGTAATCCTCAGTTGGTTGGTCAGCATCAATTCCTTGATAGTGGAAATCTGGTTCATCGGCACAGTGCGATCTTCATACACTGTGCGTAAACCTTCATTGGCTTTGCTCATGCCATGCAAGCCCATGCCGCCAATTATCACCATTAATACGCTCAATAGACCGATAACATTGATTAATCGACATTTGATTGTGGGGCACTTGAAAGGATTAAGTTTCTCCAAAAAAGTTGATTTGATGACTTTTCCATCCTGGATTTTCAGGTTGCCGGCCTTGCCTTCCTTAAACAGCCGATAGGCGCCATCAGCCGCATTGATTTGTTCACGGTCAGGCTTACTGCGCACCGACATGTAGCCGGCCAGTTGGTCGTTTTCATAAAAGGGGGTGGCATTGGCCAGCACCCAGTAAAAATCGCCGTTTTTGCAGCGATTTTTTACCAATCCGGTCCACGGGCGGTTTTCTTTTAATGCCGACCACAGATCTGCAAACGCTTCCGACGGCATATCAGGGTGTCGCACGATATTGTGCGAGGCACCGATCAACTCTGTTTGGGTGAATCCGCTAACGCGCAGGAAGTCCTCGTTGATATAGGTAATCAAACCCTTCAAATCCGTCTTGGACACGATGGAATCAGTCTCTTTAAGCGAGTATTCCACGTTGGTCACCGGCATATTGATTTGCATAAACTGTCCCTTATGATTTTTGTTTGGAAAGGTGAGGTGTAAGATCGCCCAACAATGGCATTCAGAACGCTTATGCTTTAAAGGGTTATTGTGTTTGAGTTTAGCTGTTTTGTGACAATGTACGCAATTTTTTTATATGAACCACATGCTCAACATGATTTTTCGTTGTAGCTATCAATCAAGGTGGGTGCTTTTTTGAAGCAATGATAAAAAGGTTAATAATTAAAACCTCAGTCAGTTAGCCCAAGTCGGAATTCTATGTTGATTTAAGCTATTGGTTGGCAGGTTTCGCAACGTTTTCTGGATTGCCCTGATTTTCACAGCGTTAATAACTGACCCGGATGCCTATCTCTGCGCTCCGGCCCGGCTCCGGGGCAAAGTTACGTAAGTAAGAGGTAGAGTTGCGGATATTTTCGTTCAGCATGTTCTTACCTTTTGCGAACAACAGAACCTCGGAATCGCCAAAGCTTGCCAACCGATATTGTGTACCCAGATTCAACAGCAGATAGCCGGGCGTGTTCGAATCATTTGCGCCGGCGTAATTCTGTGCTTCGCCCCGTGTCAATCGGGCGTTGGTCGACCAGTCATTTTTTTCGTAACGCAGTTGCAAGCCGTAGCGTAATGGCGGCATGCGGGGAACATTGCCGCCTTGTTCGAAAGTACCTCGGGTGTAGTCACCGAATAAGGTCAAATCAACCGTACCGTAATGGTTTTGCATCAGCGGAAACACGGTTTTGGCTTCAAAGCCTTTGAAAATAGCGGCGGCTTGGCGACTCGCTACAACAGGAACGCAGGTTGCTCCCGCTGAACAAACCGTTTCCATGGTTTCGCTGCCCCTGTTAAACACCGAGCCGGTGCGTTGCTGATAGATGTAGTCGCCGACCCAATTGTGGAAAAGATTCAGCTCTGCTGTCATCCAGTCGGCATTGTAGCGATAGCCCAGATCCAGATTGTTGGACAACTCTTTGTTGAGGTTGGCATTACCCAATTCATAGCTGTGTGTGGCCTCATGAACGCCGTTGGAAAACAGTTCCTGTATCTGCGGCGCGCGTTGAGAATGGGTAAATGCCAGACTGACTTGATGCTGTTTGGTGATGTCCCACGATGCCGAGGCCGAGCCGCTGGTTGGTATATACGTCAGGCTGTTGCGGTTTTCCGCTGCGATGGTTTGCCATTCGCCGCGAGCTCCCAGCTCATAAGTGACTGCTCCGATTTTGAACGATTCGACATCAAACAAGCCATAGGAAGCAAGGTCGGTACGCGGCACCAGCGCTTCTGCGCCGATGGCGGCAAATTGGCTGTTGACGGATTGAAAGCCCAACATGCCATCCAGTAAACCGATGGGTTTGTGTTCAAGCTCCAGACGGCTTTCGTAAGATTTATTCAGAAAGGTGGTGGCCGGTACGCCGGCATCCATTTCGACATGCTTGTAATCGGTATAACCGAATTTCATGCGCAGTTTTTCCGCCAGCGCGAAAGGCTGGTTGAGTTGACCTTTAAAATCGTATTTGGTTTGGGTCAGATCAATAGTCACCGGAGCGCCGCCGCTGCCATCCGGCGGGATACCGTAATTTTTTTCCAGGCTATTGATCGAAACGCCGACTAACCCGGCATCGCCGATTTTTGAGACGCCGACCGAACCGCCGCGTGACCGGGCCTTTGAATTATCGATCAGGCCGTTGGAATTAGTCACAATGTTCAGGCCGGGATCGGTTGCATGCGCGGCATCGATATCTATCGCCGAGCCGCCAATATGGGTATTGCCCTGATCGCGATAAAAGCTGTCGACATGATAGGCCACGCCGCTTTTGCCGCCTTCCAGTTTCAGGGCGCTGGAGGTCTCGTTGGTTGCCGAATCATAGCGTTGCTCACCGGCGCCACCGATCAGTTTGCCGGGGACTTGCTCGGGAATCCGGTTGTCGATCACGTTGACCACGCCGCCGATCGCGCCGCTTCCGTACAACAGCGTCGACGGACCGCGCAACACCTCAACCCGTTCGACCAGAATCGGCTCGACACCGTTGGCATGATCCGGGCTTAATGACGAGACATCATTATTGCCCAAGCTGTTTTGCATGACCCGCACCCGGGGTCCCGATTGCCCGCGAATAACCGGTGTGCCGACTCCCGGCCCGAAAGACTGGCTGGTGATGCCGGGTTCGTTCTTCAGCGTATCGCCGATGGTTGTCCCGACTTTGGTTCGCATCTCGTCACCGGACAGCACTGTTACCGGCTTGGCAAATTTTGAGGCCGGAGTAGAGAGCGGCGTGCTGACAACCATTTTTTCAAATTCCATGACGTTGTTGTCATCCGCCTGGGCGTGACTGCCTAATGCGCAGGTCGATAAGAAAAAAATAGTGAGTTTTTTATTCATGGTTTGGATTTATTGTTTGAAGAATGTGGGGCATGAATCTGGATCAAGAAGCCTAGTTATAATGTTATAACATAACGTCCTGTAAGCTTTGCTGTGCTCAAAAAATAACGCGTCAGCTTTGAGTCGTCGTCATCTCGGCGCATTTCGCGCAAACACCGTGAATTTCGATGGCCTTGCTGTGTACGGTAAAGTCGGCCTGCTTGATTTCCTGCGACAGCGCCTGCATCACTTCCGGGGCGGAGCGCTCTTCCACTTCCTGGCAGTTATTGCAGATTAATAATAACTGTTCATGCTGATGGGCTGAGCTGTTGCAGCCGACAAATGCGTTGAGGCTCTCGACCCGGTGAATCAAGCCCTGTTCGATTAAAAAATCCAGTGCGCGGTAAATCGTCGCGGGTTTTGCCGCATCCATCAGCGGTTTGAGTCGATCCAGCAGTTCATAGGCTTTAACGGCTTTGTGGCTTTCCCAGATCAGTTCCAGCACTTGCTGGCGTATCGGCGTTAATTGAACGCCACGCACCACGCATAATTGCGCAGCCGTGCCTAAGGCCTCGCTAACACATTTGTTATGATCGTGCTCTGAAGTGTGGGAGTGGTTGTGATTTGCTTCGGCGGGTGTGTTCATTACAAAAACCGTTTATCTGAAACCGAATGTTATATTATAACATTCGGTGGGGTTTCGCAATTTAGCGTGTCAAATGGATGATAGATATGGGGGGCGTTTTTCATTACGAACGACTGCATGGATGCAGGAGGTAGAGCAACGCAGGAGCAGTTGCCGAGGCACGAAGAACACGAAGAAAAAATTTAAACCTTCGTGTTCTTCGTGCCTTCGTGGTGAATTTTTCTTATCTGTCAGTAGCACTAAACCAACCGCCCCCACAAATCGTATTCATCCGCTTCTTCCAGTTCGACATCGACGAAGTCGCCGACTTTCAGATGCGTTGCGCCGTCGATGAACACCTGTCCGTCGATTTCCGGCGCATCGGCTTTACTTCTTGCCACCGCGCCTTCTTCGACCACTTCATCGACCAGCACCGTTTCGATTCGGCCTACCCGTTGCTGTAAACGTGCCGCGCTGATTTCAGCCTGATGCGCCATAAAGCGAGCCAAACGTTCCTGTTTGACTTCTTCAGGAATCTGATCGGGCAACTCATTGGCAACCGCGCCTTTGACCGGCGAATAGGCAAAAGCGCCAACCCTGTCCATTTGTGCTTCGCTCATGAAATCCAGAAGTTCTTCAAACTCCTGCTCGGTTTCGCCGGGGAAGCCGACGATAAACGTGCTGCGCAAGGTAATATCGGGGCAGATTTCGCGCCATGCCTTAATGCGTTCCAGATTATTCTCGCTGGCCGCCGGGCGTTTCATCAGTTTAAGGATGCGGCTGTTGGCGTGTTGAAATGGTATATCCAAATAAGGCAGGATTTTACCTTCGGCCATCAACGGAATCACTTCATCGACATGCGGATACGGGTAAACGTAATGCATCCTGACCCAAATGCCCAGATCACCCAGCGCCTCGGCTAAATCGTAAAAACGGGTTTTCACCGAACGGCCTTTCCAGTCCCGGCTTTGATATTTTAAATCCAGGCCGTAGGCGCTGGTATCCTGCGATACGACCAGCAACTCTTTGACCCCGGCATTGGCAAGGCGTTCGGCTTCCAGCATCACATCGTCAACCGGTCTGCTGACCAGGTCGCCGCGCATGGAGGGAATAATGCAGAATGTGCAGCGATGATTGCAGCCTTCGGAAATTTTCAAATAAGCATAATGCCTAGGTGTCAGTTTAATGCCTTGCGGCGGCACTAGACTGATAAACGGGTCGTGCGGCGGCGGCAAATGCTCATGCACAGCGGCTACCACTTCTTCCAAGGCGTGCGCGCCGGTCACTTTTAAAACTTGCGGGTGACGCTCCCTGATTTCCGCTTCCCTTGAACCCAAACAACCGGTAACGATGACTTTGCCGTTTTGAGCCAGCGCTTCGCCGATGCTGTCCAGGGATTCTTCGACGGCAGCATCGATAAAGCCGCAGGTGTTTACCACGACCAGATCGGCATCCTGATAGGTCGGCGAGATGGTGTAACCCTCCGAGCGAAGCTTGGTTAAAATTCTCTCGCTATCGACCAGGGCTTTGGGGCAACCCAAACTAATAAAACCAATTTGTGGAGCAGTCATTAAAATCTCAGTTAGTGTTAAAGCGTGTTAGTTTATAGGAGTGGCTACTCAAATAAAAATTTAAAAGATAAACGCCACGAACTACTGCCGGGAGGCAAAAGGTAGAGTACCAAAAGTAGGCCTTTAGGCGATGCAGGAGCGGCGTAGCGGTGTGCCGCGTCACAAAGGGTGCGATGAAGAAATGAAAATTTGGCTCTTCGTGGTGAATTAAATATTTCATGGGTTAGTTCTTCATATCGATTTTAAAATGCAGGGAAAACCCTAAACGGAGCCGCGACTTTAGTCGCGCATGAGCGTTCATGCTGAAGCTGTGATGATGAGCCATCATCGCGACTGAAGTCGCGGCTCCCAATGCCCTGAAATTCAAAGCGGATGCGGTTTTTCCTTAATCGCACTCGGATGGCGGATTAGCATCGACAAATGCCCCTTGTTTTTATTCAGCCAGCCGCGCACTTCGAGGGTCTTGCCCAAATAGCCGTTAACATCGGGGAATAAGTCCAGCCACTGGCTTTCGATGCGCGCCTCAAATTCAGGAGAAAACTCCAGGTAAATCGACTTTCGGGTCGTACGGATATTAACCACCTTGCCGATCAAACGCATCCAGCCTGGGTGTCCGGTTTCGGTAAGACTGCCGACCGGTATTGCGGCATATTCAGGTCGTCCCCAAATGCCGAGTTTGGCAAGCTCAGCCTGGCTCTGCGCCTTGACCAGCTCGTTCACATAATGTAAGTCGGGCGGATAGATGCTGACGGCTGCCAAACCTGCTTCAACCAATTGCAGGTTAACATGTTCCTTTTTCTCAGTGAACAAATGCGCCAGTGTTCTGCCGTATTTATCGGTTTTTTCCGTACCCACTTCCAGGCGGACTTTGGTGTTTTTCAGTTTGTCGGTCAACCAGCGTTTGGCCTCGTCGCCGCCCGCATCGGCGGGTTTATCCCGGTGTTGAATCTCTGGCGTATTGATGCCCAAAAAGCGGATTTTACGACCGTCCTCCAGCTCCACGGTATCGCCATCGTAAACCGTCTTGATCCTGAAAA
>DATBQB010000069.1:0-17628 GCA_036561025.1 Methylobacter sp.
AAACGCGTTTAAGTCAAGAAATCCAAGGGTGTTTGCCCATTGGTAGGTTTAAGGTTGAATGATAAGAGCCGGATGAAGCGAGAGTTTCACGTCCGGTTCTGTGAGAGCCTCAAGGGGCAGTTCCTTGGGGCTACTCGACCGCGACCAATAAAATCCTCAACCTCTGACAGGCTAAAAGGCCAACTCAACTCCTGTTTAGTCTCCGAATCATACAGAACCGGAATACGCACAGCATATCGCTCCTGCCACTGCTCCTGCTCGGCAATATCCACATACTCAACGCCATCCGACACACAGGCATTAATAATAACCTCCGCCTGTTCGCAAAGATGACAGCCGGATGTGCCGAACAGTATTAAGCGCATATCAATGATGCAAATGCGCCGCCAGCCAACGCTCTGCAACTTCTTCGGCGATGCCTTTGCGTTTGGCGTAATCTTGCAGTTGGTCTCTATCTATCTTGCCGACATTAAAATACTGTGACTCGGGATGAGAGAAATACCAGCCGCTTACTGCTGAGGCGGGGTACATCGCGTAACTTTCGGTCAGCTCTATGCTGGTGTGTTCGGTCGCATTCAGCAATTCGAACAGTTTGCCTTTCTCGGTATGGTCGGGACATGCAGGATAACCGGGCGCTGGTCGTATGCCTTGATAGGCTTCGTTGATTAATTGCTCAGCCTCGTGGGCTTCATCTTTGGCGTAGCCCCAGTACTCTTTCCTGACTACTTGATGCATATATTCTGCAAACGCTTCGGCCAACCTATCGGCCAGCGCTTTCAGCATGATCGCACTGTAATCGTCATGATCCCGTTCGAACTCTTGCAGTTTTTGCTCAATGCCGATGCCGGTGGTTACTGCGAAAGCGCCGATATAGTCGGCTTTGCCGCTGTCAATCGGGGCGATAAAGTCCGACAGGCAGTAATTCGGCCTGCCCGGCGCTTTGACGTTTTGCTGACGTAAATGATGCAGGGTTTCTTTTTTCTGGGTGCGGGTGTCGTCGGTGTATAGCACGACATCATCGCCGTCGCTGTTGGCCGGGAAGAATCCGACCACGGCGCGGGCGCTTATCCACTCTTCACTGATGATTTTTTTCAGCATGTCCTGCGCATCATCAAATAGTTTTCTGGCTTCAACACCGATGACTTTATCGTCGAGTATTTTGGGGTAGCTTCCGGCCATTTCCCAGGTTTGGAAAAACGGCGACCAGTCGATGTACCAGACCAATGTATCCAATGGAAAATGATCGATGACTTTGATGCCCAGAAACGACGGTTTAACCGGCTGATAATTGCCCCAATTGAATTTATTGCGCCGTGCTTCTTCTATAGTATGTTGCTTGGTTTTGGCTTCGCGGCCTTTATGACGCTCCCTAACTTCTTCGTATTCTTCGCTGATACTTTTTACGAACTCGTCTTTCAAATCGGCGCTCAGCAAGTTGCTGGCAACACCGACACCGCGCGAGGCATCGGTCACGTAGACAATCGGGCCGTCGTAATTCGGGGCGATTTTTACTGCGGTATGCGCGCGCGAAGTGGTTGCGCCGCCTATCATCAACGGGATGGTAAATCCCTGGCGCTGCATTTCTTTGGCGACATGCACCATTTCATCCAGCGATGGTGTAATCAAGCCGCTCAAGCCGATAATGTCGACATTTTCCAAGCGCGCGGTTTGCAATATCTTTTCGGCAGGCACCATTACGCCTATATCAATCACGTCGTAGTTGTTGCATTGCAAGACCACCGCGACGATATTTTTGCCGATGTCATGCACATCGCCTTTAACGGTCGCCATCAGGATTTTGCCGTTGGTTTGCCGGTCGCCTGCGGCTTTGTCGGCTTCCATATACGGCATCAAATACGCCACGGCTTTTTTCATGACCCGCGCCGATTTGACCACTTGCGGCAGGAACATTTTGCCCGCGCCGAACAAGTCGCCGACTACGTTCATGCCGTCCATTAACGGGCCTTCGATAACATGCAGAGGCCGTTCGGCTTCGAGTCTTGCCTGTTCGGTATCTTCGTCGATGTAATCGGTAATGCCTTTCACCAGCGCATGTTCCAGACGCTTGCTAACCGGCCAAGTGCGCCACTCCAAATCTTGCTCTTTTGAAGAGCTACTGCCGTCGCCGCGATATTTCTCGGCTATTTCCAGCAATTTATCAGTGCCGCTGCCGTCATGAGTATTTAATATGACCTCTTCAACCGCATTGCGCAGGTCTTTAGGAATATCTTCATAAATCGCCAACTGACCGGCATTGACGATACCCATATCCATGCCCGCCTGTATCGCATGGTATAAAAATACCGCATGGATCGCTTCGCGCACCGGGTTATTGCCTCTGAACGAAAACGACACGTTGGACACGCCGCCGGAAACCAGCGCGTAGGGCAGGGTGCGTTTGATCTCGGCGGTGGCTTCGATAAAATCCAAGCCGTAATTGTTGTGTTCGTCGATGCCGGTGGCGACAGCGAATATGTTGGGATCGAAAATAATGTCTTCGGGCGGGAAGCCGATTTGTTCGGTCAGGATTTTATAAGCGCGCTGGCATATTTCGATTTTCCGGGCTTTGGTATCGGCCTGCCCTTGCTCATCAAAAGCCATCACGATAACTGCCGCGCCATAGCGGCGTACCAGTTTGGCGTGTTCGATAAACGCAGCTTCGCCTTCCTTAAGCGAAATGGAATTGACCACGCCTTTGCCCTGAATGCATTTAAGCCCAGCCTCCAAAATCTCCCATTTGGACGAATCCAGCATGATCGGCACTTTGGCGATGTCCGGCTCGGATGCGATCAGCATCAAAAAGCGCACCATCGCTTCTTTGGAGTCCAGCATGCCTTCATCCATATTGATGTCGATAATTTGCGCGCCGTTTTCAACTTGCTGCTTGGCGACATCCAGCGCCGTTTCAAAGTCGCCTTCAATAACCAATCGTTTAAATGCCGCCGAACCGGTCACGTTGGTGCGCTCGCCGACATTGACGAATAAAGAATCCGGGCCGATGTTTAACGGCTCAAGTCCTGATAACCGGCACTGTTTGGGTATTTCGGGGATTTTTCTGGGGCTGTGTTCTTGCACGGCCTCAACGATCGCTTTGATATTCGCAGGCGATGTGCCGCAACAGCCGCCGATAATATTCAGGTAGCCGCATTTAGCCCAATCGGCCAACTCTTCGGCCATCGCTTCGGGCGTTTCGTCGTATTCACCGAACTCGTTAGGCAAGCCCGCATTGGGGTGAGCGGAAATGTAGGTGTCGGCAATGCCTGATAATTCATCGATATGTTGACGCAATTCTGTCGCGCCTAACGCGCAGTTAAAGCCGAAAGATATTGGTTCGACATGTTTGAGTGAGTTCCAAAAAGCGGCAACGGTTTGCCCGGAAAGCGTTCTGCCGGATGCATCGGTAATCGTGCCGGAAATCATCACCGGCAGTTTGTAACCGATCTGTTCAAAATATTGTTCAACCGCGAAAATGGCGGCTTTGGCATTCAGGGTATCGAAAACGGTTTCAATCAGAATAATATCCGCACCGCCATCAATCAGTCCTTTGGTTGCTTCTGTGTAAGCTGCGACCAAGTCGTCGAAAAATATATTGCGAAAGCCAGGGTCGTTCACATCAGGTGACATCGAAGCCGTACGGTTGGTAGGGCCTAATACGCCGGCTACAAAACGCGGTTTTTCCGGAGTCTTTTGGGTGTATTCATCAGCCGCTTGCCTTGCCACACGCGCCCCGGCAACATTGATTTCATACGCCAGCGATTCCATTTTGTAATCGGCCATCGCGATGCTGGTCGCATTGAAAGTGTTGGTTTCCACAATGTCGGAACCGGCTTCAAAATAAGTGCTATGAATGGCTTTAATGATGTCAGGCTGAGTCAATGACAAAAGGTCGTTATTGCCTTTAAGATCGACTTCCCACTGGGCAAAACGTTCGCCGCGATAATCTTTTTCTTCCAATTTGTAACTTTGGATCATCGTACCCATCGCGCCATCGAGAAATAAAATGCGCTGGGATAGTTGCTGCTTTAATAGTTCTGTTTTGTTCATAGGAACGGTCCAGGGGGTTATTGAATTGGATATAATCATTGCTTAAAAAGTTATCAAGCACTATTATTTTTCACTATTTTTGCCGGAGATGAGCATGTCAAAACCAACGATTACTCAAGTCATAAAAAGTGTATTTGCTGCCGCCATGGGCGTACAAAGTGATGCTAACAGGCAAAAAGACTTCGAACAGGGTTCTCTTTCAACGTATATTATTGCGGGGGTGATTTTTACCGTGCTTTTCGTTTCCGGTCTCGTATTTCTTGTTTCTGCTATTTTAGGAAAATAGCTTTTAGAAATTAGTATTTACGTAACCTGCAACCATAAAAAAAGCCCAAGCATCGCTTGGGCTTTTTTCATAGCCAATCTTATAGCTTACTTGTCAGACGTTTTAAAACTTTCTTTTATACTTTGAAACATCTCTTTGAGACCGCCAAATAAATTGCCAACTGTAAGCGGCTCTTTAGTAACAAATTTTATTCTAATCAACGCTGCAGCTAAGAATCCGACAATTGACGGCATCAATTCCAGGTATGTTGAAAGAAAAATGCCTCCAAACCCCTGAAAACCGCCTTCATTTTTTCTATCGCCAATAGTGGTTAAATCACGCTCGTAATCACTACCGCCTTCACCGCCTCTGATTGCTTCCAAAATATAAAGATTAATATCGATAAATCCTAATTGGACTACAAAAAAAGCAACTGCACCAATCGCAACCCACATCATTACATTACTCGTTTTTGCTCTCATAGCCGACTGGTAAATCCAGAGAGCTACAAAAATCATTACAATGCCACCTATCATAGCTATATCCTTTTTTAAATTATTTTTTTGTTAGAAAGAAAAAGTACGTACACTTTAATATCATGTTTGAACCCTCTTTTTCAACTACTTTGCAGGATTCATATTTTTCTCGTCCGGGAGAGGACTGTTTTTTGATTTCTCCATTTTCGATGGAATACTTTAACGCAATCTTTAACGCACTGATCCGTCCAGCGACATCGGATGCCGATGAAATAAGAGTTCCATCTTCCTTAAACTCCCATTCCTGAGTTACAGCTTTTTTGGGGCTAGTTAACGAAACCGCTTCATCATGAAGATTCCACTTCCCTAAAATTTCAGAATTATCTTTTAGTTGAACGTCAGCATTTGCCGATAACGTAAAGAAAATTGCGACCAGTGGTAATATTTTAACGCATCTATTCATCATAATTCCTTAATCTTAAAATGTATCAGCACTCAAAAAAGAGATTCTAAACTATACCACACCGGCTATCGAGCAATAAATTTTAACCGGGAACAATATTTATATCCCATCAGTGAAGCCTCATAACAATAAGCCTTGACTTTAACTTTTCCTAAAGTATTATGCACATTCCGTTTGCTATGTAATTAGCATTATTTCTAAAAATACAAATTATAGGTAGGACATCCCATGGGAGCGATCTTAGATATCACCGAAATGTTAAAAGAACCAGCTGGTATGGTCGGCGCGGTTGTAGTTATAGCTGCTGGCTACTTCCTGGTAAAATGGGTATTTGCCGAGCACCCAGACGACGAAAAATAAGTCTTCAAACGATTTAATCTTAACTTAGGCCGCTCACTCCAACTTTTTTACGGGTTGAGTGCGGCCTTTGTTTTGTCTGCACATTTCAATACATAAACCACACAATTCTTATATAATTTATACATCCTCTCGATTTTCCAAATCATGAAATGTATAAACTTATCTCTGCTAAAATTCTAGAACTTCATTCCAAACAAGCTCCCGCTACAGGTATCGGCCTATTCCGGATTTTTTACGGTCTGATCACGCTACAGGAAATTATTTTCCTGCTTTATTTTAATCATTTAATTTTCGATCCTATTCCTTATATAGATGTCGAATTCCCGATGATCCCTTTTTTCTTGTGCCTTTGGGCCGTTGTCGCCGCTTTTATTGTGGTCGGTTACCGTTACCAGTTTGCAGTAATCTGTAATTATATTACTTGGATTATTTTTGTTAATTTTACGCCGATGCAAAGGGATTTTGATGGCGGTTTTGATTTATTCATGATCGGAGCAGGCTTTTTTCTGCTTTTTATGCCTGGCGATCGGGCATTTTCAATAGATAATCTTCGGCATAAGTTGAGCGCGCCTTTTACTCATTACAGCGCTTACCCGAAGCCAACTGTCTCAGCTCTTGCCTATACCTTGCCCGTTGCCATCTGCCTCGGCTTTCTGTATTTCGACTCGGCCATACATAAAATGTTTGCCGAACACTGGCGTAACGGCCTTGGCACTTGGCTGCCCGCAACACAGCCTTACTATGTTTCAGCCATCGACATGACGCCCTTGCTGAACAATAAGTTTCTGCAAAACATTTTAGGCTATACGATTTTAGTCTTTCAGTTTACTTTTATATTCTTTTTCGCCAAGCGCCAGCTACGCATAGTTTATTTATTGATCGGTCTTGGGCTTCATCTTGGCATCACTTTGTCTTTCAATATTTATCCTTTTGGCTTGGGTATGCTCAGCTTTTATACATTACTCATCCCTTTTAAATGGTGGCGATGTATCGGTCGGCTAATTACTGCAAAGCAACCGGTCCTTACCGTTTTTTATGACCAGCTGTGCCCTTTGTGTAACCGTACCGCCCTGATTCTTAATCATTTCGATATATTCAGCCGCATAGACTTTAAAAACGCGCAGGAACATGCCGCACATTACCCGGAGCTCGCCTCCATCAGCAATGAAACACTATTAACCGACTTATATGCTCTGGATAGAACTGGGCGCGTTTATTCGGGCGTTGACACCTATGCCCAGATCTTTATAAAAATGGGCTATTTATCTCCTATAGGCGTTTTATTGAGCCTGCCGGGAATTCACCAATTTGCCTTAAAAAAATACCGGTCTATTGCCGACACACGCAATCGCGTCCCATGCACATCTGCTTGTCTTCTGCCGCAAGCCCTGCCGGATACCACCTTCTACCATCAATTCTTTGAAAGCGTGGCCGCACAAAAACCGAATGCATTTTCCAGAAAACTTGCAAAAATATTGATTGCTCTGCTCGTTTTGCAATTAAACAGTTCCATTCATTACGGGCTTATTTACAGGCTTAATGCTGACATTCCTCAGAACCCTATCTCACAGGCCAGCAACGCTGTTTTAATGGTCTCACAGACCTTTTTAGGCATTACCCCGCATGCGCTTTACCTACACGACCATTTTGCAGGCTATGATCATATTTTAGCGATCACCTATACTGATCAAAATGGCTCTGAACATTGGCTGCCTTTTGTCAATGAACAAGGCCGGCTTCTTGCTCCGAACTGGGGCCGCGTTCATTCCATGTGGGCCAACATTGCCGTAACGCCAAATATTGACAACAGACGCCTGCATAAACTTATCATGAAAGTCACTGCTTTTTGGGGACAGAAAATCGGTTTAAATCTTGATAATGTCGTTTTCAACATAAAGCTTAAGAAAATCAGCGCGCCTTCTTACTGGGTTTACGATCAATTGCATCTTAACTTTAGCTCTCCATGGACCACTATCGGAACAGCAAAGTGGCGCGACAATCAGATTTCATTTGATTTGCCTGACGATATCAACGCGCTTTAATTGCACAGATGATTATTGAATTTTTATTATTGCATCATCATTCCAGTCATGATATAAAATGCATGTGCTTTAATTTAATGGCGCAAATTAATAAAAATAATTGAAACCCCTTTGGAGGATATTCTTATGAATAAAATTTTATCTCTTATAGCTATGGCATTAATGATTGTTGGCTTGTCTGGCTGCCTGGATGATCCAGATAAATCTGCACAAAAAGTTTCTAGTTCTATTCAGCTGTAAATAGAACACTTAGCAGTACCAAAAAGCCCAGCTTATTGCTGGGTTTTTTGTTTGTATCAACTCTAAATTTATTTGCAAACCATACGCTCAGACTTACCTCTCCTTTCAAGCTTTAACGCAAATACGCAAGGCAAAACTCTGCCACTCGTCTCGCTTAGTCCCTGATTATTTTCTCCAGAATTCCGGTACAAATAAAATAACAATGGAAAATATCTGGACTCGACCCAGCAGCATTGCAAAAATACAAACACCTGTTTGAATATCGCTTAGACTGGAGTAGTTGGTCGCGGGCCCTACCTGATTAAGACCGGGACCAGCGTTGTTAAAACAGGCAATAATGGCCGAAAAGGCGCTTATAAAATCCATGCCGCTCAACAACAGCATGAATACCAAAATGACGATGCTGATGAAATACAGAAAAATAAATCCAGTCACGGAGGCTACGATTTTATTGTTCACCACGGTGTCGCCAATTTTCATGGATCTAACCGCAAAAGGATGAATAAACTTGAACAGCTCCAGACGCGCCTGCTTCATCAGGATGATAGTGCGAATCATACGAATACCGCCGCCGGTGGAACCGGAAGACGCTGAAACGCAACTTAAAAACAGCATCCACATCGGCACAAAAATAGGCCACTGGTTGAAGTTCTGGGTGGTAAAGCCGCAATCGGTAGCGATGGAGACCAGATTAAACGTTGCATGGCGTAAGGCGGTCAAAAAGTCCGGATAAGTGCCTGCATGCCACAGTACCGATGCTGTTACCAAGCAACTCCCTAACACCAAAATGAGAAAAAACCTTGCCTCCCTGTCATCGACATAAGGATTGAATGAGCCTTTTCGAATAGCTACAAAATGGGTTGCAAAATTGATCGCCGCCAGCAATTGAAAGATGATTAATACAGCCTCAATGGATAGCGAATTGAAAAATCCGACACTATTGTCATGAGTAGAAAACCCACCCAAGCTCATCGCAGAAAAGGCATGACAAATGGCGTCAAACCAATTCATACCAGCAAAGCGCAAGGCGACAATGCAGGCCAAGGTGATTCCCGCATAAACCAACCACAAAGCTTTTGCCGTTTGCGCGATGCGTGGGGGTAAATCCGATTCTTTGACCGTTCCCGGCGATTCCGCAATATACATCTGCATGCCACCGATACCCAGAATAGGCAAAATAGCGACCGCAAATATAATGATGCCCATACCGGCTATCCAGTGCAATTCATGCCGCCAGAGATTTATCGACATCGGCAACTGGTCAATACCGCTAAATATCGTTGCGCCAGTGGTGGTTAGACCGGAAACAGTCTCAAAATAAGCATCGATAAAACCTAAGGAAGGCTGGTAAATCATCAGCGGCAAGGTGCAAAATACCGGCGTTATTGACCAGGTAATCGCTACCATCAAAAAACCTGCCTGCCTTGACACTTTTTTAGGTATGCGTAGCGTCGGAACAAACATCAACGCACCCAGCAAAAAGGTAATCAAAGAGCCCTGAGAAAAAGCAGTAGTGGCGCCGTCATCAGCTATGGCGGAGGTCAGCAAACAAGTGGCCATTAAGCCGCTGAACCCTATGGTGACTAATCCGAAGACATTGATAATAGTAAAGATAGCATTCATGAGCGCGTTTAGAGTTTAAACAAGATATAAGAGAAAAGTGTCGACGCCGCCCCGCCTTTCACCTTGCGCATTAAAGAGGCTGGAACTTCTTCTCGATGTTTACGACCAGTTTTTTATCCATCGCGAACATAACCACATGATCACCTTCTTCAAACACCGTGTCGCAATGAATGGGAATAACCTGCTTGTTCCGTATCAATGCACCCATCACTATTCCCTCAGGAAAACTGATGGCATCCACACGGCGTCCGACAACGGAATTCAGATCGTTACTTTGGTGCGCAATAGCTTCAATAGCCTCGGCGGTACCGCCGCAAAGGGAACTAACTTGCGCAACGTCGCCACGGCGTAAATGTTTTAGAATACTACCGAGCGTTTCCTGGTTGGGCAGCACGGCAACATCAATTCCTGTTCCTGGCAACAACTTGCTGTACGAAACATGATTAAGTAAACAGATAGCCTTGCGCGCACCCAAACTTTTTGCCAAAGAGGCTGAGACAATATTGACGCCGTCATTTTCGGTAATCGCACAAAACAAATCGGTACTGTCGACAGACTCATCAAGCAGCAGCGCTTCATCGGCGCAATCGCCAAGCAGCACCACAGTATGATCAAGATCATTAGCTATCTTATGTGCGCGTCTGGGATCTTTTTCAATAATTTTTACCTGATGATCGCTTTCCAGCGCCAACGCTAACCGCTTGCCGACATGACCGCCACCGGCGATGATAATCCGCTTTAACGGGGCTTCCAGCTTGTTCAATTCCTTCAACACCCCCCGGACTTCTTCGCGCGGTGCCACAAAAAAAACTTCGTCCCCCGTCTCTATAACTGCTTCGCCGTTCACTGCCAGAGAAATACCTTCCCGAAAAATAGCCACTACGCGAATCTTACCGCTAACCAGACGCTCTTTCAGGATTTTAATTTCCTTACCCGTTAAAGAACCATCCGCCATCACTTTGACTGAAAAAAGCCGCACCATGCCGTCAGCGAAATCGGAAATGTGCTGAACGCCAGGGAATTCGATTAAATTACGGATAGCCTCCATAACGATTTGTTCGGGGCTGATGACAATATCGACCGGAATACCGTTCGGGCCGAACAATTGCGGATTGTTCAAATAATCGACTGCGCGCACCCGCGCAATCGTTTTCGGTCGACTGTACAATGTGTTAATGATCACACAGGCCAGCATATTGGTCTCGTCGCTGTCGGTAACTGCGATAATGATGTCGGCAGTCCGGGCGCCAGCCTGTTCGAGCACCATCGGATGCGCTGCATTACCGGCAACCGTGGCAATATCGAAACGCTCCTTCAAAGCGTCCAGCAACTCCGTTCTGAAATCAACGACTACAATATCGTTTTCTTCGCTTGCCAGAGCCCCGGCAACCGAAGAACCGGTAACACCGGCACCAAGAATAAGTATTTTCATTTATGCCCTGCGGATATTAAAAAATAAAGCAGGCAAAAGGCGAAAGACAAAAGGCTAAAAGACCTTCGCCCTTCGCCCTTCGCCCTTCGTCCTTTACCTGTATCTTTCGCTTACATTCCCGCCAACACCTTTGCCACCGTTTCGCCCATAGCGGCTGGTGTCGGACAGATGGTGACTCCCAACTCTTTCAGTATAGCTACTTTTTCAGCGGCGCTTTCGCCCGCCGATGAAATAATCGCACCGGCATGTCCCATGCGACGACCTTCCGGCGCAGTTAAACCGGCTATATAGGCGACTACCGGCTTGCTCATGTGTTCTTTGGCAAAAATACCAGCTTCAACTTCCTGCGGACCTCCAATTTCACCAATCATAACGACCACTTTGGTTTCCGGATCAGCTTCAAATTTTTCCAGAATATCGCGATGCGAACTGCCATTGATAGGGTCGCCGCCGATGCCGACGGAAGTTGAAATGCCGATCCCCAAACGCTTCATTTGATCGGCCGCTTCATAGCCTAATGTGCCTGAACGGCCAACGATGCCGACATTGCCCTGTATATAAATATGTCCGGGCATAATGCCCAGCATCGCACGACCTGGACTGATAGTGCCCGCGCAGTTTGGACCGGTTAGGATCATTCTTTGCTCTACTGGAAAGCGGCGCAGAAAGTTTTTAACCGTCATCATGTCCTGGGTTGGAATACCATCGGTAATCGCCACACAATATTTAATACCTGCATCAGCGGCTTCCATAATGGAATCGGCGGCAAAGGCAGGAGGAACAAAAATAATACTGGCTTCCGCTCCAACTTCACGCACAGCTTCTTTTACGGTATTAAAAACCGGCAAACCTAAATGGCTTTGCCCGCCTTTGCCGGGAGTGATGCCGCCGACTACGTTAGAGCCGTAGTTAATCATGTCCTGAGCATGAAAGCTGCCTATTTTTCCGGTAAAGCCTTGAACAATAATACGGGTTGTTTCGTCAATTAAAATAGCCATTGTTTACGCTCCTTGGGCCGCTTCTTTTGCAACCGCTTTATTGCGCGCCTGCACCGCTTTTTCAGCCGCTTCGGCCAACGTTTCCGCGGTAATAATAGGTAAGCCGCTTTCTGCAATAATCCTTCGGCCTTCTTCAACATTGGTGCCGGACAACCTGACAATCAGCGGTATTTTCATATCGATTTTCTTGACCGCTTCAACAACGCCTTCGGCAATCCAGTCGCAACGATTGATACCGGCAAAAATATTAACCAGCATGGCTTTTACATTCTTATCGGCCAATACCAACCGAAAAGCTTTTTCGGTACGTTCGGCCGATGCGCCACCGCCAACATCAAGGAAGTTAGCAGGCTCGCCGCCAGCCAGTTTAATCATGTCCATAGTCGCCATTGCCAAACCGGCACCGTTAATCATGCAGCCGATATCGCCATCCAGGCCGACATAGCTTAAACCACGGTCGGCAGCAGCCATTTCACGGGGATCTTCCTGAGTTTTATCGCGCAGTTCGGAAATTTTTTGCTGACGGAACAAAGCATTGTCGTCAAAGCCCATTTTGGCGTCCAGAGCGACCAATTCGTTACTGCGGGTCACTACCAACGGATTGATTTCCAACATGCTGACATCAAGTTCACGCAGGGCGCGGTAACATCCCCTGATGGTTTTAACTGCATGGCTCAACAATTCAGGGTCCAAGCCCAGCGCAAAAGCCATTTCACGTGCCTGATAATCTTGCAGGCCCACGGCCGGTTCGATGTAGATTTTGGTGATAGCATCAGGATTGTTTTCGGCCAATTCCTCGATTTCCATGCCGCCTTGAGCAGAGCCAACCATCACAATGCGCTCTGTACTGCGGTCAACCAAAAAACAAAAATACATTTCCTTGGCAATCTCGGTTCCAGCTTCGACATATAATCTGCCGCAAACTTTACCTGCCGGGCCGGTTTGATGAGTGACCAGTCTTTTGCCTAACAATGCTTCTGCCGCCGCTTCAACTTCATCATGAGTTTTGCAGATTTTAATGCCGCCAGCCTTACCACGTGCGCCGGAATGAATTTGTGCTTTTACTGCCCAAATATGCCCGCCAATGTCTCTGGCGCGCTGCACCGCTTCTTCCGGGCTGTAGGCCATGCCGCCTTCAGCGATTTTAACGCCATAACCGCTTAAAATTTCTTTCGCCTGATACTCATGAATATCCACAGCTTCTCCTGTTTATGTGTTGCGTAAATCGGGGTTACGCTAAGTTAACCCAACCTACAAGACTATTGTTTTTTTGCTGCGATAGCTTCGGCAGCCCTGACTACGTTATTCGCCATTTTTTCCGATGCTGCATCGATTAAACGGCCATCTAATGCTGCTGCGCCTTTACCTTGCGCGGCCGCTTCTTTCAAAGCTGCCAATATGCGTTTTGCTTTTTCAACTTCAGACGCAGGCGGGGTGAATATTTCATTGGCTAATTCGACTTGCGACGGATGTATCGCCCATTTGCCTTCACAGCCTAAAGCCGCTGCCCGTCTTGCGGCTAATTTATAGCCTTCGGGATCTTTAATATCGCCAAAAGGACCGTCAATAGGGCGCAAGCCGTAAGCGCGACACGCAACCGTCATCCGGCTGATCGCAAAATGCCATTGATCGCCGGGATAATCGGGATTTAAACCGCCGATATTCGTAGTTCTGGCACGGTTACTTGCGGCGTAATCGGCCACACCGAAATGCAAGGCTTCAAGACGGCCCGATGCGCCATTACGGGCAATATCCTCAACATTAGCCATGCCCAATGCAGTTTCAATCAAGGCTTCAATACCGATTTTGTTTTTCAGTCCCTGCTGCATTTCCAGTTGGTTAAGCATCGCTTCAACCATATACACATCGGCATAAACACCCACTTTAGGGATCAAAATCGTGTCCAGCTTTGCGCCACACTGTTCGACCAGATCTACCACATCACGCACCATGTATTGGGTATCCAGGCCATTAATACGCACTGAAACGGTTACACCGTGCCCCTTCCAATCCAAGTCATTAATTGCTTCAATAATGTTCTTTCTGGCTTGTAACTTGTCATCAGGCGCTACGGCATCCTCAAGATCCAAGAAAATAAAATCAGCGCCACTTCTCATCGCTTTTTCGAACATTTCAGGGCTGGACCCCGGAACGGCTAATTCACAGCGTTGAACACGTTGAACTGACGCTGCATATAAGGTGTGGCTCATTGGTACTTTCCTAATTTCATTGTTGTAAATCCGGCCGGATTGGCGTAACCCGACATTTCACGGCTACCGTTACCCGTGTCAGGGACGCTAGATAAACCCAAACTACGCGGCTTAAGCCGAGCTTAAATTAACCGCACATTTTACTTCGAGAGGCCTCAAAGTCAATTTTTACCGCGTGTTTTTTCAGCTCAAGCTCTAATCTAACCTTGCCGATTTTCAGCGGCTATGTCATTATTGCCGGTTTTTGGACATTGGCTTTTTCGATGTCCAAGCCGCGTTAATCACTCAACTATTAATTAAAGAGGCAATGCAATGGCTGGTCGTAACCACCTATATATTCCGGGCCCTACCAATGTGCCAAATGAAATCCTAAACGCTATGCATGTCAACATGGAAGACCATCGCTCTCCTGTGTTCCCTAAACTGCTGACACCTCTTTTACAAGATCTGAAAAAAATCTTTAGAACGGAAACCGGACAAGCCTTTATTTTTCCGGCGACCGGCACCGCAGGCTGGGAAGTTGCGCTGACCAACACCTTAAATCCGGGCGACAAAGTTTTAATCTATCGCTTTGGCCAATTCAGCCATTTATGGGCTGAGATGGCAAAACGCTTAGGTTTCGAGGTTGAGATTCATCAGGAAACCTGGGGCAAGGGTATTCCTTTGGATAAATTGGAAGCCCGTTTAAAAGAAGATACCAACCACGAAATCAAGGCCGTTTTAGCAACGCACAATGAAACCGCTACCGGCGTTACCAGCGACATCGGCGGTGTTCGCAAAGCTATGAATGCGGCAAACCACTCGGCGTTTTTATTCGTAGACGGCGTTAGCTCTATTGCCAGCCTTGATTTCCGTATGGACGAATGGGGCGTTGACGGCGCCATCAGCGGTTCGCAAAAAGGTTTTATGATGCCTGCCGGCGGCGCATTTTTGGCATTCAGCCAAAAAGCCTTAAAAGCCGTTGAAACATCGACCTATCCGCGCTGTTTCCTGGACTTAAAAGACCAGATGAACTCCAACAAAGACGGCTACACGCCTTACACACCAGCGCTGCCTATTTTATACGGCTTGCGTAAAGCGTTAGACTTATTGTTGGAAGAAGGCCTGGAAAATGTGTATGCGCGTCATCACCGTTTGGCAGAAGGCGTTCGCAAAGCCGTTGCAGCTTGGGGATTAACAATTTGCGCACAACCCGGATTCGAATCGGATACAGTGACTGCGATTGTAGTTCCTGCTGACAAAGATGCCAGAGACGTTATCAGTACCGCTTTTAGCCGATACGACATTTCTTTAGGCGCTGGGTTATCCGAATTGGCCGGCAAAGCCTTCCGAATCGGCCATGTTGGCGATATGAACGACGTTTCGATGCTGGGCTGTATCGCAGGCGTTGAAATGGCAATGCTGGACAACGGCTTTGACATTAAACCGGGTTCCGGCGTTGCTGCTGCGATTGAATACTATCGTTCAACAGCGCAGTAACATCGTATGGGGCGCGTGCAACGCGCCCCATACACACCATTTAAGTAAAAAATTCACCACGAAGGCACGAAGGACACGAAGTTTTTATTTCGTGTTTTATCATGGTGTTATGCTTTAAACAGAAAGCCTGTGTATTCAATCGGTACGCAGACAAGAAATTTTTCTTCGTGCTCTTCGTGTCTTCGTGGTGATATCTTTTAATCTACCACACGCCCTTATGAGGATAACCCATGAGCAAACCCAAAGTCTTTGTTACCCGCAAGTGGCCTGCCTCAGTCGAAGCAAAACTAAAAAACCTTTACGACGTCACTTTAAACGAAGATGACCGGCCTTTAAGCGCAGACGAATTCAAATCCGCGCTGCAAAATTACGACGCCGTTTGTCCCACCGTTTGCGATTCATTTCCTGCCGATGTTATCAACGTCGAAAACAAACGCTGCAAGATTCTGGGTAACTTCGGCGTCGGCTACAACCATATCGACATCAACGCCGCCAAAGCGCAGGGTTTGGTTGTAACCAACACGCCCGGCGTGTTGACGCACAGCACCGCCGATATTGCGATGACTTTACTATTAATGTCCGCGCGTCGCGGCGCGGAAGGCGACCGCCTAGTTCGCGCCAAACAATGGAAAGGCTGGTGCCCGACGCACATGCTGAGCAGCGATGTAACCGGCGCAACCTTGGGCTTGATCGGCTTCGGTCGTATCGCTCAGGCCATGGCAAGAAAGGCTCATCACGGCTTCGGTATGAAAATCGTTTATTTCAAACCCAGTCCGGCCGACGAATATGTAACCGACGACCTTAACGCTATCCGCTGCGAATCCATAGAAGAACTATTGAAAGTAGCCGATTATGTTTCTTTGCACTGTCCCGGCGGCGATGCAACCCGGCATTTAATCAATGCCGATATGATTAACCTGATGAAACCGTCTGCGCACCTAATCAACACCGCCAGAGGCGATGTCGTTGATAGCGCCGCGCTGATAGTCGCGCTTAAAAACAAAAGAATTGCCGGAGCAGGTCTTGATGTTTATGAAGGAGAGCCTAATGTACACGAAGGCTTTCTGACCCTGGATAATGTATCGCTACTGCCGCATTTGGGCAGCGCCACATTAGGGACACGTACTGCAATGGGGGAAAAAGTTTTAGCCAATCTGGCGGCATTCTTTGCCGGCGATCATCTCCCTGATCGGGTTGTTTAACAGAGTTAAAAGCATTCATAGTCGAATAATCGTCGCGCCTGTATTCCAGGCGCGGCATGATTTTTCATGGTTAATCTCGTCGGGTGAAATGACAATCGACTGATCAATAAGCAAGTTATTGATAATGGGGCACATAACACATGTTCTTGGCAATCAACTATGTCCAATAAACGGACGTTTTCTGAACTATAGTGGTCCCCGAAATCCAGACATTAGTTTAAGCTATGCTCTAGGACGGATTTTTTCATATGAACTCGTTTATGGTTTCAATTATTAGAATTAAAAGATCGTTTAACATCCGCCGGCCACAACATGATAGTGTTCGAAGTCATGAGAAATCTTCCGGAATAATCAGAGCGGTGATCAAATAGACTATTAACCCCATTACTCCCAGCAAGGCGCTGAGGTATTCTGCATTCATGCCAGATTCCAGCCTTTGACGCGACAAGAACCAGAAACAGCGGCTATACGAAATGCCCATCGGTTAAATCCTTCAAGACAGTTTTAACAATAAATTTATATTAAAACTTTCGGCATCAAGATTTCGTAAGGATGTGATTGCAAATAGGAAACAGACTGTTTCATTTATAGTGGTAAATAATGACTATGGACAAGAGGCGGATTACGATTATCGGAGGAAGTGTTTAGCAACAATATACTCCGAACGGTCTATTTTTCGGTTTTACATTTGGCGAAAATATTGTAAAAGAGCAGAAAACTAACGCACTGAATGCCCATGATTACCCTCGAACTGACCGAAAAACAACTGGACGAACTTTATGATGGGATGTCGT
>DATBQB010000070.1:0-39713 GCA_036561025.1 Methylobacter sp.
CAGTTTATTTTTGGTCTCGCGGCGCGGATCGGTTAGATCGGCAAAATAAAGGCGTGGATCGGGTAACATAAAACTTTTTGTCAAAAAAAATACTTTAACAAATTTCAGCTGTCAAAGGATAGATAGCGCGATTGCCCTGGGTGTGAACACAAGGCTAATGTCCATCTATGCCCAAAGCGGTATAATCGAAGCAACGGAAAACAGGAATTAAGACAATTTGCAATCATAAATCAGAGGTAAAGTGTGACAAGGGAAAAATTTCAAAGTGTTAACGCGAAGATTGCGATAAACAAACAAGATATTCGAGAAATAAAAGAACATCTGAAACCCAGGAAGCAACGGGAAGCAATTAAATGTAAAGGTAGGAGCATTGTAGTTCGGAAGCCAAAAATAGTAGCAGACTTACCTAGTAAAACTGTACTTACAGACTCAGCTTGGCAGTTTGTTGAGATATATCTTCGCTCAGAAGGTCAAGATGATGCTCTTTTTTACTGGGAGCAAGCCAAAAACTTCTATGAAGCCACTAAAACTTTAACCTTGGTTTCCAAACCACTAACTGCATATTACTGTTTTCTAAATGCAACTAAAGCACTGCTTGAAGTCAAAAAAGTTGGCTACGACTTATCGCATGGAGTAACGGGAGAAAGAGAGGACGGTCACATTAATATAATTAATGAGATTGTTAAGTTTCAACCTGCCGGAGTCGTTTCTGCCTTGGGTGTTTATTTGAATGAAAATGTACCTGCTGGTGGTGAGGAATTTACTTTAAAAGATATTTTTTACAATATTTCGTATATTCATCGAGCTTTTACGATTACATATGGGAACATGGCGGAGCTGTTTATTCCCATAATTGAACCGCGCTTTGTGTGTGATAAAACTGAAGAGAAAGGCTGGTTTGAAATAAAGTTGGAACCCGAACATTCTAATCGAAGAACACTCAAAAGACTGATTGGTTATGGCCTAGATCCTACTTATGATAATAGTAATTTTTATACGCTAAGGCGAAATAAAAAATTTAAGTGGGTCACTCCAAGGGGAGTGCCAACTCATGAAAGTTTGGAAAAGCTTCAGGCATACCATAAAAAAATTAGAAAAGAGCTTAGATATATCTATAGCCCTAATTCTCTCTGGTACGTAAAGCGAAAAGATCTATCAAATCACATTATTGATAAAAGTACTCTGACACTAACAATAGGAGCGATGCATAGGCTGAGTGAATTATCACGGTATAATCCACAAACGTTGAATAAGCATTTGGCAAAGGATGCTAGCTGGTTGCTTACAGAGTTTATAAATAAGTCTATTTATCAATTTATAGACCAAATCTCATCAGAAATTACGGGGCATGATTTTAGAGTTACAGGATTCAGAGCTTAATTCACATATAACAAGCGCAAGTAACGTAGGTTGAGTTCAGAGTTATAGTATAGGCTGACGAAAGAAGCCCCATCTTCCGTGGACATCTTCTGATATAACGCGGCAACCAAAGAACAAGCTATTTTGAAACTGCATTAGTAGGAAAATAAATGCCAGAAATTTGTCGATTTTATGGAATTATTATCAGGATGTTTTTGATTGACCGCGAACATCCTCCACGGCATATTCATATTAAATACGGTGAGCATGAAGCAGTGATGGAGTTGATGAACCTCAACATTATCGACGGAAGTCTCCCGAAGAAGTGCCGTCAGTTAGCCAGGGAATGGGCGGAGCTGCATCAGGATGAATTAATTGAA
Organism: Methylobacter sp.; assembly: GCA_036561025.1. Taxonomy (GTDB): domain Bacteria; phylum Pseudomonadota; class Gammaproteobacteria; order Methylococcales; family Methylomonadaceae; genus Methylobacter_A. Next base: position 1,740 of record DATBQB010000070.1, read on the forward strand.
ATGTGGGACACTCAAAATTTTCACCCTATTTCCCCTTTGGAGTAAAAAACATGAAGCTCAAACATTTTGAACATTACGATGGTTATCGTTTTTTACTGGTCTTTGAAAATGGAGAGGCCAAAGAGGCGGATATAACCGATTTGATTGGGCATCATGTCTCTGTGGATGAGTTAAATACTGCGCGTATAGATCCTGAATGGGGATGTCTTGAATTCAATGACGGTCAGGTTGATATAGAACCTAAAACTTTGTATCGGTTTGCAACGGACGACGCTTACAAAGAGGTCGCATAAGTAAGAGATATACTGTTTATGTCCGACCTTTTTTGAAGAAAGCCAAAACAGTAAAGCAAATATCCACCATTAAAGCCTCAACTTCTAACCCATCAGAAGGAATCACCGCATGAAAATAATCTCCTGGAATGTCAACGGCGTTCGCGCTGTGCAAAGTAAAGGCTTTGCCGAAACACTTGCGCTGCTGGATGCCGACTGCATTCTGTTGCAGGAAACCAAGGCCCAGGCCGACCAAATCGACAAGGCGCTGGAAGGCATTGACAGCTACCGGATTTATTCCAACTGTGCCGAACGCAAGGGCTATTCCGGCGTTACGATTTTATCCCGGAAAGAACCGCTGCAAATTATCTGCGATATCGGTATTGTCGAGCACGACCGGGAAGGCCGTGTGATCGTCGTCGAGTTTGAAAATTTTTACCTGCTCAACGTGTATGTGCCGAATTCGGGCGAGGCATTGGCCCGGCTGGACTACCGCCAAACTTGGGATCTCGAATTTCTGTCTTATTGCCAGCAACTGCAAAGCAAGAAACCGCTGATCGCTTGCGGCGATTTTAATGTCGCGCACCGGGAAATCGATATTGCGCGTCCGAAGCCGAATTACAATAAATCGTCCGGTTATACCCAGGTCGAAATCGACGGTTTCAGCCGTTTTCTCGATGCCGGATTGGTCGACACTTTTCGACATTTTCATCCGGATACTGTCGCTTACAGTTGGTGGAGTTTTCGCGCCGGGGCCAGGGCAAAAAACGTTGGGTGGCGGATCGATTATGTGTTGACCAGTAAAGGGCTGGTCGACAAAGTCAAGCAGGCTTTTATTCTGCCAGAGATTCTTGGCTCGGATCATTGTCCGGTCGGCATCGAGATTGATCTTTAAGGGTTCTTAAGCCGATGTCTATACGCGAGCAACTGATGCGCGCTCATCGAGTCGCATTGTCGAATTGCAAAAAATGCCCAGAAATGATCGGACCGGTCGTGAGCGGGAGCCCGGTACTCTCAAAGATTTTACTGATAGGTCAGGCGCCCGGCGATAAAGAAGGGGGATTCGGTAAACCGTTTGCCTGGACGGCCGGTAAAACGATGTTTAAATGGTTTGAGCGCATAGGGCTGGATGAGGAGACTTTTCGCCAGCGTGTTTACATGGCTGCGGTGTGCCGCTGTTTTCCGGGTAAAAACCCCAAGGGCGGGGATCGTGTGCCGAATCCAGATGAAATCCATAACTGCACGGGCTGGCTGCAAGCGGAAATTGATTTGCTTAAGCCCGATCTAATCCTGCCGGTCGGCAAACTGGCGATCGGCCAGTTGATGCCGGTCAAAAAGCTAAACGATGTGATTGGAAAACTTCATCCCGTCACTTTTCACGGCCACCGCACCGAAGCGATTCCGTTGCCGCATCCGTCCGGTGCGTCGACATGGCATCGAACTGAAGCGGGTCTTGCGTTGTTGGAATCGGCATTGACGATATTACAACAGCATCCGTCCTGGCAACAAATTTGCCAAGCCCAAATACCGGATGTTTTGTAGGTTGGTGCTGACGTAAGGAAGCCCAACATGGCGGACGGGGTTTGTAACCCATACGCGTAACGTCCCGCCTGTTCAAAACGTTGCCAGCCAGACCTTCCAGGTTTTAAAAACCTGGAAGGTCTGCCATGCGTATGGATTACAAATCCCGTCCGCCTACAATGGTTAATAGATTAAACTCTCAACAAAGCCTTAGCCATTCTTTCAGAAAGTTGTTCTTCAACGAATTGCGGTTCGTTGGGCGGATAAAGTTCCACTTCATCCAGTTCGAAATTATATTCTTTGCCCAAGGTGATCAGTTCTCTGATTTTTTGAACGGCTAACAGTTTTTCTTTTAGTTCATTATCTGTTTTTGCCAGTTCAGAGAAGGCTTTTATTTGTGCAATTGACATTGTGTTTACTCCTTATTGTTGAAAATTACTGCAACGCAGTTGATGAAAAACTTTGTATTCGCTACACGGTATAAGGCGTGTCAATCCAATCTTTAAGTACCGCGACATCACGTTCGGGTAAATAAGAAAAATCTCCGCTAATATCTTTATAAACCGCTACGCCGCAGTTTGGGGAAACCAGCTTGCCTTTAACCATATAAAAGAACCAGGCAAACGGGTAACCGGCTTGGCGATCGAAACGGGTCAACAGGTTATGTAGCGGGGTGCCTTTTTTGCCACTAATGTCTTCCAGTTGCAGCACGTTTTTTTGCTGGGTATTAATCAGTTCAACGTTGATGATTTGCTCGCCGAAACGCCCGGTATGACGAAAAGGCCGAACAATCCAATCATCGGAAAGCGCGGCTTTTTGCTGGGCGCTGCTCCGGTTCCAGTCGTCCATAAAACGTTGTACCGGATGCTCGCTGACATGGTATTTATTGATTTCATCCATGAAAATCGACACGTCAGTTTTACGTCGATAAGAATAACGTGAGGTTCCAATGCAGAATGTTTCTATGCATTCCGGGTCCAGTGGATCAATAAATTCTTCCAGATCCTCCGGCGGATAGTCGCCATTAACAAGCAGCCGATCCGACATTTCATGGGTTTTATCGATGTCGATCTGGATGAATTGTTCCGCTTTAGCGCCGGTTTGGATAACAAAATAAAGGGTGTTGCCGGTTTGCCGGGTGGCGATGAACTGTTGTTCCCGTGCATGATCGATCAGGGTTTGCAGGTTTTTGCCGCATTCGATGTAGGTTCGCTCGGTCCATTCGATCAAATTGTTGGCAATGCGTTTCCCGTCCATGTCGACAATGCCGCCCAGCCGATACCATTCTTCGCCGGTTTTCGCCAAGCGAATCGGGTAACCGGGATTCAGCGCTTGAAGTTTGGACAGTAGTAATTCATCGTCTTGGTCGGGCAGGGTGTGTTTACAGATTTTTGCCAGCTGTTGCCCATCGAGTTGAAGGTGTTGATCAGTCATACGCTGTTCCCGTTTCCTCGTTCCCATGTGCCTCATGAGAAGGTAAATTTAATCGATCCCGCGCCACCGCCCTGACATCGGGTTCGGGATCATTAAGCAGACAAGCCAATGCCTCGGGCGCAACACGCTGGGCAGCGGTATAACGCACGACCCAATCGGCATCGTTCAGCATGATCACGGCGTCATCCGGGTTCATGCGTTCAGAGATGACGCGCCGGACTTCAGGCGCACAGTCATCGGCCATTAAGCCAAGGCTGACTTCGGGCAAACGTTCGGCAACGATTTTCCGTACTTGCAGGTCTTCGTCGCGAATGAACCGGAATAGGCGACCTTTCGGCAGTCTTTTGGCTATCGTGAGCCTGACGATGTAATCTTTGTCGCCGGCCATTTTTTCCAGGTCTTCAGGTGCAAGGCGGTCTGCGACAGTCATGCGAACTTCCCGGTCGGCATCGTCGATTAACAAATGCAGTTGCGACGGTGGTATGCGATAAGCGACCGCGCGCCTGACCACCTCATCTTCATCATCGATCAGTTCGGCGAGCGATTTTTGCGGTGCGTAACGGACTGCGATGGCGCGCCTTTCCCAAAATCGGTCGTGCAGGTATTGCTCGGCGTAAGTCGGGTTAACGCGGAAAAAGCGGTCGATTTGACGGCCGCTTTCAACGAATACGCAGGTATCGCCAGGCATGCAGCGCCCCATCAGCAGGGTTTTGCCGCGAAACGGGCAAAGACTGCAATCGGCAAAAGGAACGCTGACAGGGCTTTGATGACCAGACATGGGGATTTCCGTTTAGTCAGGGATGATTTCTGCAACGACAATGCCGGTTGCAGCATCAAAATCATTGGTCAGGCACAGGCAGTGATCCCGTCCGTCGATTAAATAGAGATTGAAATCTTTATGCTCAATGACCGGCGTGTTATTGGGCAGATCGTCGTCCATGCAGTAAGTGAAATGGATCGGTTGATATTGCTGTCTCAGCTCGGAAACAGTGTCATCGCCAACGCCCATCGTTTCAAGTTTTGCCATGATGGCGTTGATTTGTTCGCTGGTAATCATCCTGTTGCCTCTCTCTCAAACCTGAATCGATCGTTTGCTTCAATGCCCATGACTTTTGCCAGCCAAGGGGGTGGAGTTCCGGCAATAACGTTTTGCAGTTGATCGACAATTTCCTTGATAGGATCAATGGCAGAAAGCTTGATCGGATGAATACCCAGTTTGACGATCTTTGCCGCCGCGGGACCGCCAACCGAGGCGATATAAAGCACTTGGCAATCCTGGATCAGTTCCGCCCTGAACACGTTCTTATCTTCCACATCCAGATCGTCAGGGATGTCGGTATTGCGGATGTCGATTAACCGGGCTTCATCGGCTGAAACCTGGTAAATCAGGAATTGGCTGCAAGAGCCGAAATGGCCGTCAACGTTGATGCCGTCGTTGCTGGCACAAGCGATGCGCACGGAACCGGGCATGTCGCCGTCAATATAAGCTTGTTGTTTAGGAGCATTAAAGCCGGATTTAAGAATGCTCAAAGCATGAGTTAACAAAGGTTCGTCAACATCGATAAACTCACCGGCTAAGGCGGTTTTAAGTGTATTAAGATCAATGCCGGCAATTTTTTCTTCAGTGATAGGAAGGCCTATGCAATCGGTCAACACCGAAAGCAAGCGTTTGGCATCGGTATCGGGCAAGGCACGAGCGGCCAGCCCGATACGTAAAGCCAGTTCTCGCGAGAGTGAAGCCTGGCTGTTCATTTGCTTATGCCTCTAAAGGCAGGATGCAATTATCGATAGGACATACTTTGACGCATTGGGGCACGTCAAAATCCCCTTCGCACTCGGTGCAGGTTTTTTTGTCGATTTTAAAGACAATGGAACCCTCGGTGATTGAGTTGGTCGGGCATACCGGTTCGCAGTCGCCGCATGAAATACAATCCGCTTCAACAATATATAAGGCCATAATTATTCTCCTAATCTAAACGTTTCGCGCGCAAGGTGACAGGGAAATCCGGTTGTTCGTCCAGAGGTTCGAAATAATATTTCGAACCGTCGCTGAGCAGAACTTCGCCGCCCCATTTATCGGGGCTATCGAATTCAACGGATTCTGCCACTTCTTCCAAATCTTTTTTGGGTACGTAGAAGACTAATTTGCCCTCTGCATTTTTCTTTAACATGACACTAGGCATTGAGTTCTCCGTTTACACGCATTGGATTGGGTGTAGAGACGCGATTCATCGCGTCTCATCTTTTAGGCAGACGCGATAAATCGCGTCTCTACGGACAAATTAACGAATCAAATCGTAGTTATAGTCAGTTGTACCCATACCTTTGGTTTCTTTATCCAACTGCTCAAGGATGGCGTTAACCAGGGTTGTCAGCATATAAATAGCGCCTTCATAACCCAGCGTTGTCATTCTGTGCAGGTGATGTCTGTCAAAGATAGGGAAACCGATGCGGATCAACGGAACTTCGAACTCTTCGCCTTTATAGAAAGTATCGCGTTGAATGAATTTGCCGTATGAATTGCCGATCATGAAGTCCGGTTTGTTGGTGAACACCAATGAACGGAAATGCCATAAGTCTTTGCCGATATGAACTTCGGTTTTTTGTCCATAAGGCGAATCAGTGAGCATTTTGTCCATGGCTTTTTTCCAACGCTTGTTGGCATGGTTGCATAATACATCGGTCGGTTCAGCACCCATTTCCAGCAGGAATTTGGTCATACCCATCACGAAATCCGCATCGCCGTATAAGGAGAACTTTTTGCCGTGCATCCAGGTGTGCGAGTCGGTCATCATGTCAACCAGACGGCCGCGCTCAAGTTCCAAAGAAGCAGGAATTGGTTTGCCGGTTAATTCGGAGATTTTCATCAGGAATTCATCGGTCCATTCCAGGCCCATCGGAATATTGATGGCTGTAGCAGGTTGATGCCAAATGTTTTGTACAAACTTTTTGGTTTTTTCCAACTGCCAAGGTTGCAACAACAAGGTATCGATTGCATTAGGCGAGTCTTTCAATTCAGCTTGGGTCGTGCCGCCGGCATACATACGGAAAGTACCGTCGGCAGGCGTATCCAATACTTCGGAAGGATCGCTCATTAATGTGTAATCAACACCCATTTCTTTCATCATGCGGTGTATGACGCGGAAGTTACCCAGATAAGTTTCAAAGCCCGGAACCAAGTTGATCTTGCCGTTGGAACCGACTTTCTTGTCGTCCATGTGGTTCAAGGTGAAATACTTAATCATGCCTTCGAACATATTGTCCCAGCCGGTAGTATGGCTGCCGACAAAGCTTGGGGTATGAGCAAAAGGCGTTGGGTAATCCTGTTCGACATGTCCGGCTTTTTTAGCGTTATTGATGAACGCGTTTAAGTCGTCACCGATAACTTCAGCCATACAAGTAGTTGAAACGGCAATGATGTCAGGTTTGTACAAGGCTTTAGCATTTTCCAAACCGGCCATCATGTTCTTTTGTCCGCCGAAAACCGCCGCATCTTCTGTCATAGAGTCTGAAACGCAGGCAACAGGCTCTTTAAAATGACGATTGAAATAGGTTCGGAAATAAGCGACGCAACCTTGCGAGCCATGAACATAAGGCATGGTCTTTTCAAAGCCCAATGCACAAAGCACAGCGCCTAAGGGTTGACAAGCTTTAGCCGGATTTACCGTTAACGCTTCGCGGTTAAAATTGATTTCTTGGTATTCCTTAGTGGTTGTCCACTGAAACACTTCGTCAATTTTTTCCTGAGGATGACGCTCTTCATAAGCTTCACGTTTATTGGCGAGGCTTTCCTTGTATTCGTCGTTACGGAATAAAGGATAGCTCGGTTGTATATTTTCGACTTCTTGACTCATGATAATCTCCTACGCGCCACTAATCTGTGGACGACGGTTGAAGGAGTAGGAGCGGGTGAGGGGGAAACCGCTCCTACACAAAATTAAGCGCTTGCAGCGACCGCTACGTTAGAACTTTCAGCTGTTTTCCAGGGCACTTTCACTTGTTTCCAGCAAGGGTTATTCAGTGTCATGTCCATATCGCGGGCAAAGATAGCAAAGCCGTCATAACCGTGATAAGGGCCGGAATAATCCCATGAGTGCATTTGACGGAATGGAATACCCATTTTTTGGAAAATGTACTTTTCTTTGATGCCGGAACCGATCAAGTCAGGTTGGACTCGTTTAACGAACTCTTCAAACTCATAACCCGTTACGTCATCATAGATCAGGGTAGCGTTACCCATTTCTTTGATAGTACGGTCGTAGTCATCGTTATGGCCGAATTCGTAACCGGTACCGACCACTTCCATGCCTAAGTCTTCATACGCACCGATAACGTGACGTGGACGCAGACCGCCGACATACAACATGACGCGTTTGCCTTGCAGGCGTGGTTTGTATTTGGCGATAACCGCATCGTATTCGGCTTGGTATTTGGCGATAACTTTTTCTGCGCCTGCTTGAATCGTTTCATCGAATAACGCAGCAATTTTGCGTAATGATTCGGCGATTTTGGTAGGACCGAAGAAGTTGTACTCAATCCAGGGGATTTTGTATTTTTCTTCCATGTGCCGTGCAATGTAGTTCATTGAACGGTAGCAATGGATCAAATTCAATTTCACCTTAGGGGTTTTTTCCATTTCCGCAATGGTACCGTCACCGGACCATTGAGCCACTACGCGCAAGCCCATTTCTTCCAGTAAAGTACGCGAAGCCCAGGCATCGCCGCCGATGTTGTAGTCGCCGATAACCGCGACATCATAAGGCGTAGTGGCAAAAGTTTCGTCGCCGTCACGGTTTTCCAATACCCAGTCACGAATCGCATCGTTAGCAATATGATGGCCTAACGATTGGGAAACGCCGCGGAAACCTTCGCAACGAACCGGCACGACAGGTTTGCCGATTTCTTTGTTGGCTTTTTTGGCGACCGCTTCAATATCATCCCCAATCAAACCGATCGGGCATTCCGATTGAATACTGATACCTTTGTTCAATGGAAACAATTCTTCGATTTCGTTCATGATTTTGGCCAGCTTTTTATCGCCGCCGAAAACAATATCTTTTTCCTGAAAATCGGAAGTAAAGTTCATCGTGCCGAACGTATTGATACCGGTAGTACCGACATAATAGTTACGGCGACCGGCGCGCGAATATTGTCCGCAGCCAACCGGGCCGTGCGAGATATGAATCATATCTTTAATTGGGCCCCAAACCACACCCTTGGAACCTGCGTAAGCGCAACCACGAATGGTCATAACGCCAGGCTGGGACTTACGGTTTGAAGTAATGCATTTATTCGATTTTTCCAAAGACTGATCGTTAACCGCCAAATGCTTAGCGCGATCTTTCCTTGCTTGTTCGGGATAGACTTCCAGCACTTCTTGAATAAGCGCTTCGGTCTCTTCTTTTGTTAGAGCTGCCATGAGTGTCTCCTACTTGTGCCGTGGGTAATCCCCCAACAGACAGGTTTTGGATGGGAATCCGTAGAGACGCGATTTATCGCGTCTGATTTACCGCATCTGATTTATCGCGTCTCTACGGTTATCAATTATTAAGCGGTTGCTTCAGCGGCCGCCGTTACACCGATAATCGATTCATCTTCTTGATCGATAATGCCGAATTCCATCATCAATTCTTCCAGCTCATCCATCGTGATTGGAGTAGGAATAATGAAGTTCTTGTTATCGCGAATTTTCATAGCCAATTGACGGTATTCGTCAGCTTGTTTGGCTTGTGGTTCGTATTCGATAACCGTCATACGGCGAATTTCAGCGCGTTGTACAACGTTGTCACGCGGTACAAAGTGAATCATGGTAGTGCCGATTTTTGCAGCCAAAGCGGAGATCAATTCGTCTTCACGTGCAGTTTCGCGTGAGTTACAAATCAAGCCGGCCAAACGAACACTGCCTGAGTTAGCGTATTTCACGATACCTTTAGCAATATTATTAGCCGCATACATCGCCATCATCTCACCCGAGCAGACGATATAAATTTCTTGCGCCTTGTTTTCACGGATTGGCATGGCAAAACCACCACACACAACATCCCCAAGTACATCATAAAAAACGAAGTCAAGTTCATCGTCATAAGCACCTTCTTCTTCAAGGAAGTTAATCGCTGTAATTACACCGCGACCCGCACAGCCAACGCCGGGCTCCGGACCGCCTGATTCAACGCATTTGATGCCGCCGTATCCGACTTTTAATACATCTTCGAGTTCTAAATCTTCAACACTGCCCGCTTCGGCGGCCAAACTCATAATCGTAGTTTGGGCTTTTGCATGAAGGATTAAACGGGTAGAGTCGGCTTTTGGATCGCAGCCGACGATCATTACTTTGTTGCCTAATTCTGCCAACGCAGAAACCAGGTTTTGAGTTGTAGTAGACTTACCAATTCCACCTTTACCGTATATTGCACATTGACGTAATGCCATGATCTTCTCCTCTTATTAGGACGTTGTTGTTAATGACATTAGGGATAAAGCAAGGGGTATGCCAATTGCAATAATAGAATTTATGTTATTGAATTATATTAATAATATTTATTGTTGATGTGGGTGGGCAACGTTGTATTTCAAACATTTTGTAATGTTCTGTAGGCTTAGTAACAGTACGGTTATTCAGCATTGTTCAAATGACTCATACTTTGCTACATTTTTATTATTTCCAAATGCCCTTGCTATTAAACCTGTTGCCGGTCTTCCGCTTTACAGAAGCAGCAAAAAATCAATTATTAATATCGTTATCCGGTTAAGATAAAGCCTTCATACAAAAGAAATAAAGGAGAACGGCATATGAAAAAATCACACGTTTATTTATTGACTGCTTTTATGGCTTTAACACTATTTTCTTTTTCTAATGCTTATGCGCGTTCATCGGTTGCACATACATCGACTGAATATACAGCGGCGCAGAAGTTCGTTAGGGGAGTGGCGGGAATAACCTCAGGTTTTTTTGAAATACCGGGTAATATTGTTAAGGAAACCGAGGCTAGAGGGGCCGTAGGTTTTCCTATTGGTCTTGCTACCGGTTTGGGGATGACAGTAACTCGGGAACTGGTTGGCGTTTATGAATTTATTTCCGCGCCTTTTCCGGTTCCGTCAGGTTTTCGGCCTATTTTGACTCCCGAGTACCCGTGGGATTATTTTGAATAAACCTGAAAAAATCAGTCAGCCACAGATTTACACAGATAAACGCTGATAAAACATTCTGTTACGCGAGGTTAGCGCTTCTCCTAAAGGGTGCTGCAAAGAGTTGTAATTTCTCATCACTCACAGGCGACATTCAGAGTCAAATCGACTGAGTAAGAAATGATTCACCACGAAGACACGAAGGACACGAAGTTTTATTTCTTCGTGTCTTCTGGTGATAAGCCTTTAAGTTTTTTAGCGGCTCTTTTGTGGATTTGCCTGTTATTAATGAGACGTTACCAAAGAATTGATGTAACCCGTTGTTCATCTGTGTTCATCCGTGGCTCGACTGCGTTTTCTAGGCTAGATCATTTTCCACGGCATATTTCAACGCGTCGTCTACTTTTTCCAACCAGATAAATTGGAGCTGGTTTCTGACCGCTTCGGGTATTTCTTCAAAGTCTTTTTGATTGCGTGCAGGGAGCATGACCGTTTTTAATCCTGCTCTGGCCGCAGCAATGACTTTCTCTTTAATTCCACCGACCGGCAATACCAGACCTCGCAAGCTGATTTCTCCGGTCATTGCCACATCGCTACGCACGGTATGCTCGGAAAACGCGGAAAACAATGCAGTAAATATCGCAACTCCCGCACTGGGGCCGTCTTTAGGGATGGCGCCTGCCGGTACGTGGATATGGACATCGTTTTTTTTGAATATTTCCGGACTTAAATTCAATTCATGCGCACGCGATTTCACCAGGCTTAATGCGGCCTGGGCGCTTTCTTTCATGATCTCGCCCAATTGACCGGTAAGGATCAGTTTGCCATCGCCGGGCAGACGAGTGGCTTCAATAAAAAGAATGTCACCGCCGACCGGCGTCCAGGCAAGTCCTGTAGCAACGCCGGGAACGCTGGTGCGCATGGCTACGTCGCTGTAGAATCTTTTCGGTCCCAGGATGCCCGAAATATGTTCGCTGTCGATCTGTTCATTAACGGGAATATCCTCGGCAATGCGCATGGCGACATGACGAAATACTGAGCCGATTTCACGCTCCAGATTTCTGCAACCGGCTTCACGAGTGTAGTCCTGAATAATGGTCAGTATGGCGTTGTCGGTGAGTGAACATTGCTCAGCGGTTAATCCGTTGTTTTCCAACTGCTTGTGTACCAGATAGCGTTTGGCAATCTGAAGTTTTTCATCAGTGGTATAGCCGGTTAGTTCGATCACTTCCATCCGGTCGCGCAAAGGCGCGGGGATGTTGTCCAGTACATTGGCAGTTCCGATAAACATGACATGGCTCAGGTCAAACGGTACGGCCAAATAATTGTCGCGAAAGGTTGAGTTCTGCTCCGGATCCAATACTTCCAGGAATGCAGAAGAAGGATCGCCATGAAACCCTGAACCGAGCTTGTCCATCTCATCCAGCATAAATACCGGGTTATTGGTGCCAGCCTTGCGTATGGATTGAATAATGTTGCCCGGCAGTGCGCCGATGTAAGTGCGCCGATGCCCCCGAATCTCGGCTTCGTCATGCAAACCGCCCAAGCTGGCGCGCACAAACTCGCGCTCGGTTGCACGAGCTATGCTGCGTCCCAGCGAAGTTTTTCCGACTCCCGGAGGTCCGACAAAGCATAAAATAGGGCTTTTGCCATTCGGGTTCAGTTTGCGCACAGCCAAAAATTCCAATATGCGCTGCTTGATTTTATCCAAGCCGTAATGGTCCTCATTGAGGATTTCCCTGGCTCTTTTTATATCGATAACGCTTGCACTTGCGATCGACCAAGGCAGTTCCGTCAGCCAGTCAAGATAGGCGCGGATCATCGAATATTCACCGCTGGCATCCGGCATGTGCTGCAAGCGAGAGAGTTCCTTGCGCGCTTGTTTTTCTACCTCTTCAGGCATTTTGGCTGCGCTAATGGCGTTGCTGATTTCTTCAATTTCGGCAGTACTGCCTTCTTCTTCGCCCAATTCCTTTTGAATAGCCTTCATTTGTTCCCGCAAAACAAATTCCCGCTGCCGCTGTCCCATGGTTTCCTGGGTTTGTTCGCTAATTTTGTTGGAAATTTTCAATACTTCGAATTGGTAGTTGAGTAATTCCAGAATCTTGTCGATACGTTCCTGAATATTAAATAGAGTGAGTATCTCTTGTTTATCTTCAGGTTTTGAAACCAGATAGCTGGCAATGAGGTCGGACAGCATTGCCGGCGAGGTGATAGACCGAATCGCATTAACCAACTCGTCAGGCGCTTGTTTTGATTGAGCCAGTACTTCCAGAGCTTTTTCTTTAAGCGTTATCACACGCGCTTCGACATCTTGGGTATTCAGCTCAGGCTCTTCGTAAAGCTCAATCCGGGCGACAAGAAACGGATAGCCGGGTAAAAACTCCTGCACACGAAAGCGCTGCACTCCCTGACAAACAATATGATGTGTGCTGTCAGGAGAGGTTATGTAGCGTAAAATTTCCGCCACAGTACCGACCGTGTATAGATCATCCGGGGTGGGCTCTTCAACTTTATCGCGCATTTGCATTAGCAAACCGATCGGTTTTTCGGAGCGTACCGCCTGCTGTACAGCAGCAATAGAGGGTTTCCGGCCTATTACCAGCGGAGCAACGTTTTGCGGAAACAGCACGGTGCTGCGCATCGGGAGAATAATAAGTGCATCATTTGGAATCGGTGGGGATTGCAAAAGAGTCTCTTGCTTTATCTCTGAAGAGAGCCCTTCCGTATCCTCCGTCGATCCCAGTAGTGCATTTTTCAGATCCTTGATTTGCATAAGCAGCCTTTATATTTTTCGCAGTGAAATAATTAAACAACCGTCCACAAATTCACGAGTGCCGATTTCAAAACGCCCTATGGGTAGTTCAATGCGTCGTTCAAATCTTCCGTAGGGAATTTCCAGGCGTCGAATATGCGCCTGGGCACTGTTCGGCAGATGTCTTTGTCCGTCAATAATCAAATAGTCATCTTCTAGTATTACGCTCACATGCTCTAGGGCAACACCGGGTAATGCAATCATGATTTTGAATTCGCAGCTGGTTTCGTAGACATCGATAGGAGGTTCCCAAGTGGGCTGTTTGGCGTTCATAACCATCGGTCTAAAGAACTGACGATGAAGCCGGTCAGCCCGGTTCAGGATGTCGCAAGCTTCCGTCCACATCCAGGTTTCAAGATCATGTAATGGCATAATATGTTGTTCCAGTTTGTCGCTGTTTTTAATGGTGTAAGCCGCGCAATAGTTTGTTTGGGCTGGGCAAAAAAAATCGGTTTCTGTAACAAATAAAGCTTTTAGTCGTATATATAAGCCAGGGAGTATTTTTTAGTCGCGTCTGTCTGAGTCTCGTTCGGTGTCATGGGCTAACAATATTTCCGGTATTTATGTATTCAATTAAGGCACAAAATCATTCATAAAGAGCTTGAATAGACTGAGGATATTCAGTTGCATTATGACTTTGAGCGCTATTTGGTAGAGTCTTATAGTTCTGCCGGTTCTTGCCATTTTTATCTGGATGAGTTCCGCATATCAGCCGTGTACGCGTTCAGATACCACATGAAAATATCTTGTGGAATAAAAATTAATAATGAAGTGTCTCTTATTTTTGAGCAATCCGTACGGCTACTTATTAAAGAGGCGTTTTTGATGATTTACAGCGGAGGAATCGACAGAGATATAGATCGGCATGGCGTTGCTGAATTGGTATTTCTACTAATTGTGCAAGTGATTCGATTTCTTTAATCTGTACTTGTTTCGGGCATTCAATTGATTTTTAGGCGGTAGTTGGTTGGCATCATGGAAGATTTTTATCAGCTTGCTAATGGCAAACTATAGGGCAGTGGATCCAGCTCTATCTTGGACTCTTTCAAAAACAGTGTGAATGAAGATTATTTCATGCGTATCCAGTAAGTTTGAAATGATGAAAAAATAAGGGCATGTATGTCGTGACCATAAGTCGATACTCGATTTTAAATGCTTTTTCTCGGCCAAAAATATGGGGCATAGAATTAGCAAAGGTCGAATGATCATGCAGAAGCAAATGTAGATGTTTTTTACAGAACTGTTCAAGCGATAGAACTTTGAGGATAACCTACAATGAAACGCTTAGCGTTAGCCGTCACTCTTGCAGGAATCATGCTCATTCTGAATGGTTGTGCCGTTTCGCCGTATCCCCATATTGGCGCTTATTACAATTATAATCCGTACCCGTATAGTGGATTTTACGGCTATTACGGATTTAGTCCACGCTTCTATGGCGGAAGGTGGGGAGGCTATGGCTGGTATGGCGGAAGGTGGGGGGGCTATGGCTGGCGCGGACATGGCTGGCAAGGTCACGGTTGGCGAGGGTATGGTTGGCGAGGGTATGGTGGTTGGCATTGAAACCGAAGTTCTGCCCCACATCATTCGATTGGGAGACAACTATGTTAAATCTCTCTTTAATCGATTTTAGTAGATAAGAAAACAATAATGCTATCTAAAAGGCTGTCAATTATGCTCATGGCGCTTATTGCGTTGTTAACTAGCGGTGGCTCTATGGCTCGTGATGGAGGAGGGCATGCTGGGGGCGGTTTCGGAGGAGGGCAAGCTGGGGGCGGTTTCGGAGGAGGGCATGCTGGGGGCGGTTTCGGAGGAGGGCATGCTGGGGGCGGTTTCGGAGGAGGCCATGCTGGGGGCGGTTTCGAAGGAGGTCATGTTGGGGGCGGTTTCGGAGGAGGTCATGGTGGAAGCGGTTTCAGAGGAGGGCATGCTGGGGGCGGTTTCGAAGGAGGTCATGTTGGAGGCGGTTTCAGAGGAGGACATTTTGGGGGCGGTCATTTTAGAGAATTCGATCATCGTATTCATGGTGGTTTTTTTATAGGAAATCCCTTTTTCTGGCCTTCTTATTATTACCAGCCTTACTATTCCTATCCTCCGTATTATTATTCACCGGCTCTCATAATGCCCTCTGCCCCTTCAATTTATATAGAACAAAGTACTGTACCCAAAGTCCAACCACTTGAATCAAACAGCTGGGACTATTGTTCAAACCCTGAAGGTTATTATCCCTATGTAAAAGAATGTCCGACAGGATGGCAGAAAATTGAACCTCAGCCTTTAGGTCTGGAGCCCGGCTATTGGTATTACTGTACCGATCCTGCCGGTTATTATCCCTATATCAGGGAATGTTCGGCTATGTGGCAAAAAGTTGTTCCTTAAAGGAGGCGTGTCAAATGTTACGGATTCTGATAATTCTAATTTTTGTTTTTTTGCTCGGCGCTTGTTCGACGATGCCGAGTGGTCCGAGTGTGTTGGCGCTGCCGGGCACGGGTAAAACTTTTGATTTGTTTCATAATGACGATCTGACGTGCAAACAATTTGTCCACGCCCAGATTGCAGCATCGCAAAAGGAACCCGATTCCAAAGAGGAGGCTCAACAAGATTATGACATCGGCTACATTCAATGTATGTATGGTAAAGGTCATCGAGTTCCTGTGCCTGAGGAAGTAATGTACGGCACTCAGCAGGAATGGCATTCGCCCCCACCTCCAAATATGCCGGCACCGCCTCAAACGCAGCCATCTGTAAAGCCCTCGCAATGATGTGGCTATTTTCTGCGGATGACCTGGCGAAAATAGTCGGGATGGGAGTAAGCAATTAAACACCTCATATTGCACTTAGCCGGAGAGCGGCCATGAGGTCATTTTTTATTTTTGAGCTTTTGTGGGCCGCATCCGGTTAGCATCATATTAGACAGCTGTTGGTTATCAGCAGTTGTCTATCCTCGTATCCAAACGCAATTATCAGCTTAAGATAAGGAAATAGTTGCAGTTGGAGGAACCGAAAACGATGGGAGGCTGTTTGTTTCCACTGAATCCATCAATCAAGAATTGATTTGAAAACTCAAGAGGAGAAACCAAAATGAAAATGACCAAAATCGATAAAGTACTGGTAGGTGAAGCGTTGGTAGGTGACGGTAATGAATTGGCCCATATTGACTTGATCATGGGGCCGCGTGGCAGCGCCGCAGAACTTGCATTTTGTATTACGCTGACTAATCAAAAACGGGGGGATAATTCCTTGTTAGCGCTGGTCGCTCCCAACCTGATGGCTAAACCTAATGCAGTCATGTTCAACAAAGTCGAAATCAAGAACGAGAAACAGGCAACCCAAATGTTCGGGCCGGCGGAGCGTGGTGTGGCCAAGGCGGTGGTCGATAGCGTGAAAGAGGGCGTAATACCTCTGGAAGAAGCCAACGATATATTTATCTGTGTAGGTGTTTTTATTCATTGGGATGCCAATGACAACAATAAAATTCAGGATTGGAATTATGAAGCTACTAAGCTGGCGATTAAACGCGCTGTTGCAGGAGAACCAACGCCCGCCGAAGTGATTGCCCAAGAAGATGTACAGCATCATCCGCTCGCTGCGCATGATTAAGCAATCATCAATGTAAAAGCAAACGTTACTCGTCATGGATTTACAAGATCAAAGGGTTTGCGTTACGCAAACCCTTTTTTATTGGTTGATCACGTGGTGATTTAGTTTATCCGCTAAACTGCAACGGTTTATATTATGAAAAATAGCTCCCATACGCTGCAGGGAGCTATGCATTTTGTGAAAGCCTTGCAGATTATTTTTCTACTTTAATAGCCAAGAATACCGGACTACCTTGGCGCTGTATTAATACCGCGACCGATTTTCCGGTTGGGAGATTTTTAACGGTTTTTTCAAAATCAGCCGCATCGCGGATGACGTTGTTCTGAATCCGTAAAATCACGTCGCCACGCTGAATTCCTGCATCTTTGGCGGCACCCTTAGCAACATCCTGCACTAACACGCCATTTTTTGTAACCTGTAAAGTTTCTCTTTGCTGGTCGGTTAAATCAATGACATTAATGCCTAGCCGATTATGAGAAAGTTTTGGGGAGGGCGCCGCTTTCGCTTCCGCCAATTTATCAACTTCATCGGGCAACAGCCCTACTTTAAAGTCTATGTTTTTGGTCTCGCCTTGTCTGATGATTTTTAATGTTGCCTTATTATTAATCGGCGTTATGCCTACCATGGGCGGCAAATCCCCCGATGTTTCAATTGGCTGGCCATTAAATTCGGTAACAATGTCGCCTATCTGCAGTCCGGCTTTTTCTGCAGGACTGTCGGGCAGCACTTTGGAAACCAATGCCCCTTGCGGTCTTTTCATTCCGAATGATTCGGCCAGTTCCCGCGTTACATCCTGTATCTGCACGCCTAGCCAGCCATGTGCCGCTTTACCGGTGGCTTTTATTTGATCGACGACATTCATCACTACATCCATCGGTATGGCGAATGAAAGTCCCATAAACCCACCGGTACGGCTGTAAATCTGTGAGTTTATGCCAACGACTTTTCCTTCCATATTAAATAACGGCCCTCCTGAATTACCCGGATTTATGGCGACATCCGTTTGTATAAACGGTACGTAATTCCCGCCGGGTAAGCTGCGCCCTTTGGCGCTGACTATGCCGGCTGTCACAGATTGCTCAAACCCAAAAGGCGAGCCTATTGCCAGAACCCACTCGCCTACCTGTAGCTTGTTCGGTTCACCAATAGTAACGGCGGGCAAGTCTTTGGCTTCGACCTTTAATAGCGCAACATCGGTACGCGCATCGGTGCCGATCACTTTAGCTACCAGCTCTCTGCGGTCGGATAATTTGACCACGATTTCATCGGCATCTTTTACTACATGACTATTGGTTAACACGTAACCATCCGAGGAAATAACAAAACCCGAGCCCAATGACGTAGTATCCCTTGGAACATACCCGCCACCCTGTTCTTCTAAGAAGCGCTTAAAAAACTCTTCCAGTTCGGGAGGCATTCCTTCCGGTAGCTGCGGCTGTTCGGGGGCGTTTTCAGCCTCAGGCGGTGCTTTTTGCGTGGTGCTGATGTTGACCACGGCAACGCCATTAGTTTTTACCATCTCGGTAAAATCCGGTAATTGTGCTAACACGTTTTGATTAAACAAAACGATTAGAAAAAAACACCATTTAATTTTCTTGAACATAAAAATCTCCATTTAATATCGTTTATGAAATAACTTAATGTTAAAAGTAACCACAAAGGGAAAATTTTTGTCTTATTTTTAAGGCTGTAACGCTCGCTAGTCTTGATAGTAACAGAGACAAAATATATCTGGATAGCTATATAAAAAAAATTGCTATCATACTAAAAAGCTATATTATCCATTAACGACAACTCAGCATGTTAATACTATAAACCTTCTTTCATTTGTTCGGCTCACTATCTTTACCTAATGTCTTATTCCCAAAATTACGATGTCCTTATTATTGGCAGCGGCGGCGCGGGCCTGAGCTTGGCGCTTAAGCTGGCGGATCATTCAATGCGTATTGCCGTTCTGTCGAAATTCGCTTTGACAGCAGGTAGTACTTATTATGCGCAAGGCGGCATATCCGCTGTTTTCGGCGCGGATGATTCTATCGAGTCGCATATTGAAGATACGCTGGATGCCGGTGCAGGACTTTGTGATCCCGAAATTGTTAGACTGACCGTGACGCACGGCAAAAGTTCGATAGACTGGCTGAGAAAACAGGGTGTGGCTTTTACCGAGGAGCAGACGGAATCCGGGGAAGTAAAGCTGCATTTAAATAAGGAAGGAGGGCATTCTCACCGACGTATTGTGCATACCGCCGATGCAACAGGTAAGGCTGTGTCTCTGTCGTTGATTGAACGCGCTCAGGAACATGCAAATATCGAACTGTTCGAAAACCATAATGTGGTCGAGTTGATCACCTGTTCCAAGGACACGGAAAAGCGAATTTTGGGTGCTTATGTTTTGGACTCGAAAAAACAGCAGGTCAAGACGATAGCGGCTCGCGTCGTGGTTTTGGCAACCGGCGGCGCAAGCAAGGCTTATCTTTACAGCACCAATCCGCAAAGCGCAACCGGCGATGGCATAGCCTTGGCTTGGCGCGCTGGCTGTCGCGTCAGTAATATGGAATTCATGCAATTTCATCCGACTTGTCTTTATCATCCGCATGCGCAGTCGTTCCTGATTAGTGAAGCGGTAAGAGGCGAGGGCGGTAAGTTAATTTTGCCGGACGGTTCCTCTTTTATGCATCATTTCGATTCGAGGGAGGAATTGGCGCCTCGGGATATTGTGGCCCGCGCTATCGATCACGAAATGAAAAAGCGCGGCATCGACTGCGTTTATCTCGATATTAGCCACAAACCGGAACAATTCATACGCGAGCACTTTCCGACAATTTACCAGCAATGTCTTGAGTTTGATATAGACATCACCAAGCAGCCTATTCCCGTCGTTCCGGCCGCGCATTATACCTGCGGCGGTGTGTTAACTGACAGCTATGCGCGCACTGATATTCCCAATCTCTATGCGATAGGCGAGGTTGCCTGTACCGGCCTGCACGGCGCCAATCGCATGGCCAGCAACTCGTTATTGGAATGTCTGGTATTTGCAGAACGAGCCAGTGAGGATATTTTGCAGAAACTGCCCGGCATTCTGCCTCCACCGGCAATCCCGGATTGGGATGAATCGCAAGTCAGCGATTCCGATGAAGAAGTGGTTGTTTCCCATAACTGGGATGAACTGCGCCGCTTTATGTGGGACTATGTCGGTATCGTTAGAACCGATAAACGCTTAAGCCGGGCAATGAATCGTGTGGAATTGCTTAAAAAGGAAATCGCCGAATATTACAGTAACTTCCGTGTAACCAGCGATTTATTGGAGTTGCGCAATCTGGTCATTGCCGCCGAACTCATCATCCGTTGTGCTCAGCAACGCAAGGAAAGCCGTGGTTTACATTACACGCTCGACTATCCTGAAACCGATAACAGCAAGCCTGCGCAAAATACTGTTTTAACGCCGTGCCCGGTTGACCGTTATTGATGCGCTAAGGGTTTAACAGCGGTTTGATAGCTAAAGCCGCTTGTTCGCAGTCTATAGCTGATTTCTCGACGCGGCGACTCAAAAAAAGCCCAATGCTTAAGCCATCAATATCACGGGAAGCATACTCGTTAAGATCGGCGCATACCTGTTGCATATGTTGTTCAGCCTGCATTAGGGCGTCGGGGCTTTTAGCCTCATCGTTTTCCAACAGCATCATTGCCTCGCTGGTCATCTGATTTTGCAAACGGAACACTTCTTCTACGTGATGTTCAAATTCTTCACGTGATTGATCGTTTGCTCCATACCCGCCCAAAAAAGGCACGGCGCAGCCTGATATTAACGAAGCAATAGCGAGTGCTATTAAGCTTCGAAGAATAACCAAACTCTTATTACAATCGGTCATTTGATTTTTTAACCATACTTACAAGTCTCATCGATTAATCTCAATATACTATAAATTCATCTTGGTTGAGTACGAAAACAGCAATTTTCATCTGAAGTTTTTTTATTTTACAGCAATAAACCTCCTTGTTATTCCCCTTGTTTTTTTGTATTACTCACCCATTCTAGGGTGTATACTTCCTTATCCTTTATCCATGAAATTCAACAAATACGGTGTCAAACTGATGACTGAAAAGACAGCAAGCAAATACCTGTTAAACCTTGAAAAACATTTCGCCGCTGACAATCCAGTATTACTGAAAGCTTCAAAAGTCTTTCAGGAGCTCGATCAAATTGAATACGATCTGGGACTCATTGAAATGGATGAGACGACCGCCAGTAAAAATTCATGGTGGCCAGTAATTAGCTTGATTGGCGGCAATTCAACAGCCAAATCCAAATTTATTAATAATTATCTGGGTTCCGATAATCTGTTTTCCGGCATTCAAACATCCAGTCATAAATTTACGGTTTTGTTGCATAACAATCAGTCCAACCCAACAACCTTACCCGGCACTGCGCTGGACGTAGACCACCGGTTTCCATTCTATCAAATCAGCCGCAAGATCGAGCAGCAGCAAGAAGGCGAAGGGGAGCGCATTAATTCTTACCTGGAATTGAAAACGCTTAATAGCGACCGGCTTAAAAGCAAGCTTTTTATTGATGCGCCGAACATCAGTGCTGCCCCGTCCAATCCGGTTATGTCGCTGTTAGCAAAACATACCATTGAAAATTCGGATCTGGCTTTAATTTTTACCGATATTTTTGATTCCACATCGCCCTTGGTCGATGAAGTAATAGAGAATATCAAGCTCCATCAAGACTCCAATAGATTTGTTTATCTGATAGATAGACCGGCAACAATGTTGAGTACGACCACAAATAGCGAAATCATATCTTCATGGCAAAGAAAGCTCGCCGCATTAGGATTAAATACTGGTCAGTTTATTGTTTTGTCCAGTCAAGAAGACGGTGTTAGTCCTCAAAATCCTGCCGACTTTGCCGCAGTAGATCAGCGCATAGCCAATGTCGGCTATGACCGCACTTACCGAGTGCTGAACTCGCTCGAAAAAAATGTTCGTGAAATTAATAATGTGGTAATGCCCGAAGTAAAAAAAGCTATTGTGCAATGGAAAGATCGATCGGCATTTTCCAGTCTGATTGTTCTGGGATTTATTGCTACTATTGCGATTTTTGCGGAAATACAAACCGGCATTCTGGAGTTTTTGATAGACCCTATTATTGGGCCTGCAATAATCATTGCATTATTAGTGGTTATGATGCCGTTACACATTCTTTTCAGCAAGCTTCAGGCGAAAGTAATAATAAGTCAACTTAACGCCCGGCAAAAAGAGCTCCATTTAATGGAAAATTTAGCCGGTATTTTCGAAAGAAACCTGACCTTCAGTCGCATGATGCTGCCGATTTCCGAACCCGTTGGCTGGAATAAAAAAACAAAGCTTCGCCTGGCTCAGATATCCAGTAAAACCAAAGAACTGGTTCAGTTATTGAACGATAATTTCAGCACCTATGATGGACTATCCTTAACCGGCCATTCGGATTCGCCGGATTTTAAATAGTATCCACATGCCCACGGAGGGGGCTTATGCCCCGGCGGTTTAAACAGTTTGTAAAAAACTTTAGGTGACTATGGATGCTCTAAAACAATACCTGCCGTTATGCTGGTTAAGAAATAACCCGCTTGATTTGCCGAGATCAGTCGATTTTTTTAAACAAAATCTGCTGTTCTATTTTGTTGCTGAGTATCTTATGCAAGCCAACATGACCGACGACCCGTTGGAATCGTTTATTGAAGTCAGTATAGAAACATTATTAACGCTTATATTTATAGGTGTGATGCTGTTCTTTAACAGAACGCTATACGCTTATGTACAAGTGACAACAGCGATTATATTCTGCGCCAATATAATCGGCCTGTTCGTCATACCTGTGTTGATCTGGCTAACTATGAGTGAAGAGCCTTTAAGCTATTATTTGTTAGGCCTGCTTTTATTTTGGGATTATGCTGTAGTAACGCACATTATCAGGCAAGTTCTATCGATTAATCTTTTGGCTAGTCTGGTATTGTCTTTGTTCTATTTTACAGCTACTTATTTTGGCGCCTTTGCCTTGGGCCAGTTACTTTAGTTAACCAAAAGCTTCTCCGCTCCAGTTTATGATGTCCTTGTCTACATCCCTGTAGATCAACGGCCGGATTAGCATTAAATTTATCTGAGCCGGATATACTGGAGCGTCCTTGGTATCATAAAGAAATTCGTGAAATACCGACCGCTTTACGTAATTCTTTCATAAACGGCACGCTCACAGCGCGTGCTTTTTCTGCGCCGTTTTGCAACTGCTCTTCGATATGTTCAGGCGCTTGTATTAATGCTTCGTAACGCTCTCTTGCCGGAATGATGTGTTCATTAATATGCTCAAAAAGCACCTGTTTCATTTCACCCCAGGCGATGCCATCCGCATAACGTTGCCGTATTTCAGCAACTTCTGCCTGGGTAGCAAAGGCCTGATAAATGCTGAACAACGTGCAGCCTTCGGGGTCTTTGGGTTCGCCCGGTTCCAATGAGTTGGTTTTAATCTTGTTAATAAGTTTCCTTAGTTTCTTTTCGGGTTCGAATAACGGGATCGTATTGTTATAACTCTTACTCATCTTGCGTCCGTCCAGGCCTGCCAACGTTGACGCGTGCTCTTCAACAACTGCCTCCGGCAGCACGAAATGCTCGCCGTAGATGTGATTGAAACGACCGGCAATATCTCTGGCCATTTCAATATGCTGAATCTGGTCCTTGCCCACCGGGACTTTATTGGCATTAAACATCAGCATGTCGGCTGCCATTAATATCGGGTAGCTGAACAAGCCCATAGTGATGCCCTTATCCGCATCGTTCTCGCCGCTCTGTTCATTTTCTGCGACTGCCGCTTTATAGGCGTGCGCTCTGTTCATTAGGCCTTTTGCTGCGACACAGGTCAACATCCAGGAGAGTTCCATGATTTCCGGCACATCCGATTGCCGATAGAAAACCGCATTTGACGTGTCCAACCCTAAAGCCAGCCAAGTTGCGGCAATTTCAAGACTGGATTGTCTAACTTTTTCCGGTTCCTGGCATTTAATCAGCGCATGATAATCGGCCAGGAAATAAAAGGGCGTAACATTCGCATCTTTACTCGCCGCAATGGCAGGCCTGATCGCGCCGACATAATTACCTAAATGCGGTGTACCTGTGGTTGTGATTCCAGTTAAAACTATTGCTTTATTCATCAAATAATACTCAAAAGTCTGGTTGTTTTAGGGTCTAAAATTGGCACCATATTACATAAATTCAGGCTAATATCCAGTGGAATAGCTTGGTTCGACATTATTTTGCCCTATTCAAAAGGCGCAGAATCGGTAGATAGCGTTCCGTAATGCCGCATGCTAACCTTTCAGCTATTCGTTTCAGTGCTACTTATTTTTAGGATTGTTATTGATCTATAATGCTGAATCAAAGGGACAAATGGTAAGGTATTCGAATGCTGAGCTTTTCAATAGTTAAATAAACATTTATAATACGCGGTTCTTAGGGGCTGTTAGCTCCTCCTTGCTTTACCATCTTTATAAGACAGAGGTGGAAGGCTTAACCCGAAAGGAAAATCCATGCGACATTATGAAATTGTCTTTTTAGTTCATCCTGACCAGAGTTCTCAGGTTCCAGCGATGATTGAACGTTATAAATCAACCATCGAAACAGCAGCCGGTAAAATCCATCGTTTGGAAGACTGGGGTCGTAGACACTTAGCTTATCCAATCAATAAAATTCATAAAGCGCATTATGTGCTAATGAATGTTGAATGCGATCAAGCCACCTTAGAAGAGTTGGAAAGCGGTTTCCGATTTAACGATGCCATTTTGCGTAGCATGACTTTATTGCAAAAAGCAGCTATTACTGGGCCTTCTATCATTGCTACATCAACTGCCGAAGAAAATAAAGCGGCTGAATCAAAAGCCAAAGATGCTGCCGCAAGAGCAGCTGTGACAGGTATTGATGACGATCTTGATTTGGATGATATCGACGAAGACTTTGATGCTGATGCACTCGCTTCTGAATAACACTTTTAACACTTGAATTAACGAGAATTATTATGGCACGTAACATTAGACGCAAAAAATTCTGCCGGTTCAGTGCAGAAGGTGGAACAGAGATCGACTATAAAGATCTGGACTTGTTGAGCGATTACATTACCGAAACCGGTAAAATTGTTCCTAGCCGCATTACAGGAACCAGCGCCAAGTATCAAAGACAGCTAGGTGTTGCAATTAAACGTGCTCGTTTTATTGCCCTGTTGCCTTTCTGCGACGCTCATAAATAATACACTGGACCGATTTCGGTGGGCTTTTTAGCTGAATACATTATGCGGGGTAGAATGCAAGCCATGATAGTGGCTTCTACTCTTGCAATGGTATCGCTGATTATGCCTCCAGTGAGTATAGTAAGTTCAGCTTCTGTTGCTCTTGTCACTTTAAGACGAGGAGCTGTTGAAGGCTTAATCGTTTTAGGGGCTTCAACTGCGATAGCGGGAGTGCTCGGTTTCTTCTTGTTAGGCAATTATCAGTTTGTGTTGCTTTATGGGATGGTGCTGTGGGTTCCGGTTTGGCTGATTTCGATCATCTTAAGAGAAGGGCGTTATTTATCTCTGGCGGTCGAAATAGCAGTATTAATCGGTGTTCTGGGGGTTATCGGTTGTTATCTTTATAATGCCGATTTGGCAACGATGTGGAAGAATATTCTTTCGCAAATGTTGCCGCCGAATGCTCCCATTGAAGATATGCAGCATACACTGGATGTGCTTTCCCATTACATGACAGGAATAATTGCGGCCGCATCGGTATTTGGCCTGCTATTTGGTCTGTTTTTGGGGCGGTGGTGGCAATCTTTGCTTTATAACCCCGGCGGATTTAGACAAGAGTTTTTGTCATTAACTACGCACCCAAGGTTAGCAGTAGGCAGTATTGTAGTGGTAGTAATCGCATCATTAAGTTCCGGTGTGATTTCTGAGGTTTCATGGAATGTCGCTATTTTGCTGTTTGTCCTGTATACCTGCATTGGAACGGCAATATTGCATACTGTCTTTGCCTCAATGAAAATGGGCCGGTTTATAGTGCCGATGTTTTATGTGACATTGTTTTTGATACCCCATGCCATGCTGCCTGTTGCTTTAGTTGGACTGAGCGATACATGGATGAACTTACGAAATAAAATTTCGAATCAACAGACGCCTTGATGGCGTAGAAAATAGCCGGATAAAATCCGAAAATGAGGTAATAAAAGATGGAAGTTATTCTTCTTGAAAAGGTAGCAAACTTGGGTAACCTGGGCGACAAAGTTGTCATTAAGTCAGGTTATGGCAGAAACTATCTTGTTCCATACGGTAAAGCCGTTGCTGCAACACCGAGCAAAATTGCTGAATTTGAAGCGCGTCGTGCAGAGCTTGAGAAAGCAGCTGCCGAAAAACTGAGTGCAGCTCAAGCGCGTGCAAATGCTTTGGGCAAGCTTCAGGTTGTCATCACTCACAAAGCTGGCGATGAAGGTAAATTGTTCGGTTCAGTCGGTACGCAAAACATCGCTGATGCAATTACCGGAGCGGGCGTAGCGGTTGAAAAGCATGAAATTCGTTTGCCTCAAGGCGTTATTCGTCAAATCGGCGAATACCAGATCGACATTGTGTGTCATACCGATGTTGTCGTAAAAATGCCTATTAAAATTGCTGCTGAAGCATAATATTTAAAGGTTAAAGACGAAAAAGATAAAAGGTTGTAGGGTGTGTTTTATCTCCTGCAATCTTGAGTCTTTTTTTCTCTATGCGAGCTTTTTATTCCTGCCTTTTTTATCTATTAATTCCCTTCATATTGGTTCGCCTGATCTGGCGAAGTATCAAAGCCCCCGCCTATCGATATAGATGGGGCGAGCGGTTTGCTCTCTATAACAGAACGTTTTCTCGGAATGTCATCTGGTTTCACGCGGTTTCGGTGGGAGAGGCTGAGGCTTTATTTCCGCTAGCCAAGCAAATGCTACAGCATCATCCTGATGCCAAATTATTAATTACGACCACAACACCCACAGGCTCTGCCCGAGTTAAAGCTGTGATGCAGGAAAGCGTGGAGCATATTTACCTGCCGTATGACATACCTGGCGCGGTTAATCGGTTTATGCGGTGTTTTGAGCCGAGAATAGCCGTTATTATGGAAACTGAGATTTGGCCTAATCTTTTTGCCTGTTGTGGCAAAAACGAGGTTCCCTTATACATTATCAATGCTCGCTTATCGGAAAAATCGGCAAACGGCTATCAGAAAATCCCCCTTCTTATTTCCCCGGCCTTAGCCTGTGTCAAATTGATTGCAGCACAAACGCAGGATGATGCCAGGCGGTTTATTGCTATTGGTGCCAAATCCGAAACGGTCAGAACGCTAGGCAATATAAAGTTTGATGTTGAGGTTTCAAATGAAATTATTGGGCAGGGCTTGCGGTTAAAAGCCGATTTGTTTAGCGGCAGGTTTGTATGGTTGATTGCCAGTACCCATAAAAATGAAGAGACGATATTTCTTGAAATATACAAAGAAATTAAGCAGAGGATCCCTGAATTATTGCTGGTTGTTGTGCCAAGGCATCCTGAGCGTTTTGGCGAAGTAAAAAAGTTGTGTGAACGGTATCAGCAGTCTATGGTGACGCGTACATCCGGCGAAATTTGCCGACAAGATACAGACATTTATTTGGCCGATACTATGGGTGAGTTAAAAATGCTTTATGCCGCTTCTGATGCAACGTTTGTTGGCGGCAGCATGGTGCCTGTTGGCGGGCATAATATTCTTGAAGCAGCCGCAGTCGGAACTCCTGTTTTGTTTGGCCCGTATATGGCGAATTTTAAAGAAATAGCTGAAGGAGTTTTACGGCAAGATGCGGCAATACAATGCCGTGATAAAAACGAAATAATCAGTGCGATTATTGCTTTGCATTCGGATTCTGTATACAGGCAATCGTTAGCTGAAAAGGGCAGGGCGTTTGTTCAACAAAATCAAGGTGCGATCATCAGGGTTTTTGATTGTCTTGATCAAGATATTTGATTTGGTGTTTCTGTTCGCTGTGCCGGCCTAAGACTTGAGCTGTTGGTCTCAGGCCGATTTCTTTATGGAATATCGCGGAAATTATTGCTCAAAAACTCCCCCTCACTGGTAATAAAAGTCGATCTGATTAATAAGGTGCTGCAATGCCGTGTCAAGTCGATATGAAGCCCGTTTTATTTCACAACCAACGCGATTTATTTGTTTGGTGTGCTTGTAGGGAATAGTTATATTGTTGACTATTTCGAAGCAGGCAAGATGTATGCTTTTATCAGGCAGGACGATATTGCAGTCTGTATGCAGCCCGCCAATAACTGAAAAATAATGATCTTCAGTTTGATCAATATAGGATAGGCCGGCAATACTAATGTCAGCTACATTAAAATATTCGGTTTGATTCTTATACTGTATTTTAACGGGAATGTTGATAGGGACTTTTACCCTGCGAGCATTTCTTCGTTGCACCCATTCCATGCTTTGGGGAAGAGGCGCCGTTAAAGTGAATGTGCCATCTGTATCATGTCCACTTAATTCATTTAATATAAAACTAACGGCTATGCCTTCAAGATTAGCGGAAACTACCAACGTATTTTGCTTAAGCAAGTCCTTATTAAATCGTTCGTTTTGAAAGCCGTCCAAAAAAATATGGTTTTTTTCGATATGAGTAATCGTCGTTAAGAGCGTGCTTGTTGCAAATTTTCCAGGGACCTTAATGGTCAACAGGGCATTTTTACTGAACAGGTAATTTAACTTTTTCCTAATCTCTTCCTGATTGACAATAGTGTAGTTATTACACGCATCGCCGATAATTGAAGTGCATTTTTGATGTCGTGTCTCTTGATTGGATTGAAATGTTAGCATTGTGCTTTCCTTTATGTGCCTAATAAAGTGTATTGAATGCCACTATCAAAGCAATAAATTTGCCATTAGTTAAATTTAATAATTATTTCAATCGTCTATTTATTTTTCAGTTTGATTTGGATGTTATAAAGGCGTGTCTTGCAAGTGGCTTGGCTATATGCAACATATAGTTGTGCTAAGAGCATGGATAAAAATGGCAAGCCAGTGTTGATATTTTGACGGATGACAACATGTGATTCGATCGCAGCAGCGATCCTGGCGCTCGATATTATGGTTAATGAATGGTATTGAAATAGCAGAGGTAATGGCGGTGTTTTTAGATTGCGCTGTCCGACGAACTGCGCCATGCTGCGGAATATGTACGGCAAAAAAAACCTCCCAATACTTTACAGTAGGGAGGTATGAAATAAGCAGCATATCATTATTGGGCTGCTTGCAGTTTCAACACTAAGAGGTGAACTGATCACATTGAGATTGGCGGTTTAATGCCATAACTTATTTTGAACATTTATATAATAAACAATCGCACAAAGCTTATCTGTGTGTTATTGCGCAGAATTCAATATCCTGCAGTATGTCGTCAACTGGTTTATGCAGTGTGAAT
Source organism: Methylobacter sp. (assembly GCA_036561025.1). Classification (GTDB taxonomy): domain Bacteria; phylum Pseudomonadota; class Gammaproteobacteria; order Methylococcales; family Methylomonadaceae; genus Methylobacter_A. The sequence goes on from DATBQB010000070.1 coordinate 30,987, forward strand.
TTTTCGTCATCCAAATTCAAGGTTTTGAGTTTTCATCATATAACCGCTCTTCAATTTCAAGTGGAGTTCCAGCTTTTGGTTAATGTTGATGGCTTTCTTTATGCGATAATGATGCTTTTTATATTGCGAATGAACACCTCCGAGGCTAAGTGTTAAAGGTGTTATTGTGAGTAGTGCCGCGGGCAAAGCCGGTTTCCGCTCTTTTTCATAAGCTTTACCATAGAATTCATTATTGATGAGAAACGTTACACCATGAATGAAATAAAAGATAAATCAATTCAGGTCTTTATTGATGAGCTAGCCAGCAAGGCGCCTACTCCTGGTGGCGGTAGCGCAGCAGCGGTAATGGGGGCGCAGGCTGCTGCTTTAATCAGCATGGTTTGTAATTTGACCATAGGCAAGCCTAAATACGCTGAGGTCGAAGTTGAAATGCAGAGATTGTTGGAAAAATCAGAAGCGTTACGCGAAACGTTGACCGGCATGATTAAAGCTGACGTTGATGTTTTTGATCGCCTAATGGCGACGTATGGCTTGCCAAAAGATTCCGATGAAGAAAAGGCTGAGCGTAGTGCGGCCATTCAGGCTGTATTAAAAGAAGCCACTGTTGTTCCTTTGATGTGCGCTCGCGCGTGTGCAGAAACTATTGCATTAAGCAGGATTGCAGCGGAAAAAGGTAATATAGGGGTAATTAGTGATGCGGGTGTTGCAGTGATGGCTGCTTACGGCGCCCTAAAAAGCGCCGCGTTAAATGTTTACATCAATGCAAGTGGTCTTAAAGACAGAGCCTTTGCTGATGCGAAACTGTTTGAGTTGGAAACGATTTTGAAAGGCACTGATGTCGCTGCAGAAGAGATTTATCAAATCGTTAAATCCAAGCTGTAAGCATTAAAAGAGTAGTGGGGACGCTAAAAAACAGCTCTGAGCCTGCCGCTTATTCATAGCATGTCAACTGGATGAAAGCAGAGTTGGTTATATTTTTTATATATAACGAAAAAAAATATTGACGATATAAAGAAGCATCGTTATCATAGGCAGCTCTTCAAGGGTGGTTGGAAAGTTCAACAAGCCATTAAAAAGGAGATTGTCGGGGTATAGCGCAGTTTGGTAGCGCGCCTGCTTTGGGAGCAGGATGTCGGGAGTTCGAATCTCTCTACCCCGACCAATTTAGCGCTTGTAGCTCAACCGGATAGAGCACCGGCCTTCTAAGCCGGGGGTCGCAGGTTCGAGTCCTGCCAAGCGCACCATTCGCAGAATATCCCATAGTAACACCACCATATTATGGTGAGCGTAGCTCAGTTGGTAGAGTCCCGGATTGTGATTCCGGTTGTCGCGGGTTCGAGCCCCGTCGTTCACCCCAGTTAAATCAAGGCTTTTAGCCTAATTCTTCAAAACCAAATAATCATCTAGTGGGAAATCACTTTTCACCTGCGGCCTTTACGATGATCGATTTTACGTCATAAATATTCAGCATTGCCGCGTTGCGGTGTCCGCTGGCTTCTTGTTTATTACCTTTTGTATCGCTGACACCTTTCCGTTTTAGATCGTGAAAAGTAAACCTTTCTTTTACTACACCTGATGCAATCACTGTATTCATCAGGCGCTGCCAGTTTGTTTTAAATTCATTTGATGTATAAGTCTGACCGCGCTCGTTTGCAATAATATGCACTACGCGCTGTCTGAATGTCATGTTTGTTTGCCTGCTGGTTTAATTGCGGCCTCAAGTGGCAAATATTGAGCGCGGGTTTACAGGTTTTGGCTTACAATCCAATCATGAAATACCATTGAGCCTTTATTCTTCGAAGTTTCTTCTTTTACCAAATTGTCAGAATGATGTCGATGATGATAAAAATTCAATCAAACAAACTTCACATCGCCCATGTCCGATCAACAGACAAGAGCATTCAAACATTAGAAACCCACTTGCTCGAAGTTGCAGAAATCACCAAAAAATTAGCAGCCAAAATTAATGCGCCTGAAGCAGGAGAGCTGATAGGGCTGTTGCATGATTTCGGCAAATACAGCGCATCCTTTCAAAATTACATACAATCCGGCACCGGATTGCTGAATGCCGATATAGATGATGAATACGTTGATACCGTCACGCTAAAAGGCAAAATAGACCATTCCACAGCAGGCGCACAGTGGGTATGGGAAGCGCTGAGTAAATATGGCAAAAACGGCGAGGGAAAATTATGCAGCCAAATACTGGCGCTTTGTATCGCCTCGCACCACAGCGGTTTGATCGATTGTTTAAAGCCGGAGGGAGTCAACGGCTTTAAAGAACGGCTAAGCAAAGATGACTGCCGATCACACCTGACTGAATGCAAACAAAATGCAGATGCATTCATTTCAGATAAGGCGCTGAACCTAGCCGGTAAGCCTTTGCTGACAGCCATGCTCGATCAAATAAATTTACTACTCCGGCCAGAGCAGCATGGACAAGCAATATCAGAAGCTATTAAACACTTTTATATCGGTTTTTGGACTCGGTTTCTATTCAGCTGCTTGATAGACGCAGACCGTATTAACAGCGCTGATTTTGAAAAGCCGAACAATGCGTCTTATAGGAATAAAGCTGTAAGCTGGGACATCACCATCAATCGTATGGAGTGTTTTTTAACTGAGCAGCAAGTCAACGACACACCGATTAACACCATACGCCAAAGCATTTCCGATACCTGTAAAAGCCGGGCGCAGGACGCCCAAGGCATTTATACCCTGACCGTGCCTACCGGCGGCGGCAAGACTTACGCCAGCCTTCGTTATGCCCTGCATCATGCTAAAAGGCATAGCTTAGAGCGGATTATCTACATCATCCCGTACACCTCGATTATCGAGCAAAATGCTTTAGCTATACGTAGGGCTATCGAACAGGAAGGCGATCAATACCCCTGGGTGCTTGAGCATCACTCAAATTTAGAGCCCGAAAATCAAACTTGGCATAGCAAGTTGGCGGCTGAAAACTGGGATGCCCCGATAGTGCTGACCACGATGGTACAATTTTTGGAAACACTGTTTAGCGGCGGCACGCGCGGCGTCCGACGCCTGCATCAACTGGCTAATAGCGTCATTATTTTTGATGAGATTCAAACCTTGCCCATTAACTGCACCCATCTGTTTTGTAACACGCTTAACTTTTTAAGCGCTTATACCAAAACAACGGCGGTGTTATGTACGGCGACCCAACCGTTGCTGGATCAATTGAGAGCACCCGAAAAAGGCCAATTGCTGATACCCAAGGAAAACGAATTAATCGACGATAAACGTCAGTTGTTCGAGCAATTAAAACGCGTTGAAATCAGCAATAAAACCAAACCGGAAGGGTGGACGAAAGACGAAATAGCCGAGTTGGCCTTATCCGAACTGAGCAGCAAAGGCAGTTGCTTGGTAATCGTCAACACCAAAGCCTGGGCGCAAGCTTTGTATGTGTACTGCTCGGCAACCGTCGATAAAGACAGCCTATTCCACTTAAGCACTAACCAATGTTCCGCGCACCGTAGCGAGATTTTTAGCCGAATGCGGGGGCGCTTGGATAAAAAGCTGCCGGTGTTATGTTTCAGCACCCAATTGATTGAAGCCGGTGTCGATATAGACTTCGCCAGTGTTATCCGGTTTTTGGCGGGGCTGGACTCGATAGCCCAAGCAGCGGGGCGTTGCAATAGAAATGGTCTTTTAGAAACCGCTACCGTGCATGTCGTCAATCCGGCGCAGGAAACCATCAATCAGCTTATCGAGATTAAAGAAGGGCAAAAAAATACGTTGCGTGTATTCAGTGAAGTTGACGGTAAGTCGTTATTAGCCCCGGAGGTTATGGCACGGTATTTTGACTATTATTTTTATGGTCGTGCGGAAGACATGGTTTATCCGTTGACTGCAAAAGAGGCGGGAATACCAAATTCTATGCTGAGTTTATTGAGTGAAAATAAATTGAATACACACCCGGATGAATCGCCGCAGATACGGTTTAAACAATTAAGACAATCGTTCATGACTGCCGGTGATGCGTTTAAAGCCATAGACGCACCGACCCAGTCAGTGATTGTGCCGTATGGACAGGGTAAAGAATTGATTACCGAGCTGTGCGGGCTGTCGAAAGCGTTTAATGCGGTCGATTATTATACCTGCTTAAAACAGGCGCAAAAATTCAGCGTTAACGTTTTTCCGAATGTGTGGGAACAATTGCTTGAACAAAATGCGGTCTACGAAATTCAGGGCGAAGGCGTGTATTACCTGGATGAGCGCTATTACAGCAAAGAATTCGGTTTGTCTGTTGAGCCTGTCGGTAGAGCCGAAGCGGATATTTTATAAGAGAGCATAGTTCCCACGCTCCGGCGTAGGAACTATAAAAATAATTGCAACAAATCATTAGCTGAAAAATAAATATTTACCGGAGATAAAATCCAGCATACACTTTAGGCTTGAATTTAAAATGTGAGGAGTCGATATGTCGGATAAGTGGATATTTAGCGTTGCGCGAACCGAAGACGATCATCTGTCAATGTTATTTTCTGGCAAAGTCCCCAGAGGAATAATGATAGTGATGGTGAAAGTTGTTGCCGGTGTGGGCGCTATTATGGCAATAATTAAACAGTATTTTTTTAGTTAAATACTGAGTCGCGCCTCACGCAGGCGCGTGGATTGAAATAGCTATTGATTAGTTGAAGAGAGTATTGACATCGCCGGCATTAAACCGGCGATGTGGATTAAAGAGAAAAATAGCTTGCGGCCTCCATTTGGGGGTATTCGTATCTACGAAATTTTCTAAGATTTTGTAAGTCTAAACATACAAAGCCAGATGGCAAGTTTAAAGATTTCACGTCGAAGGCAAGACTTATACCAAATCTGCAGCGCATTTAATTGAAATGCCCGCAACAACCACGGACAAAGGAGCGCAAGTGAAAAACAGCATTAGTTTTCGATTATGGGGTAGGTATGCGTTATTTACCGATCCCATTACCAAGGTGGGCGGTGAAAAATGCTCGTACCATCTGCCGACCTATGAGGCGATCAAAGGCGTACTCAAGTCCATCTACTGGAAGCCGACGCTGATTTGGCACGTAGATAAAGTCAGGGTGATGAACCCGTTGCGCAGCCAAACCAAAGGAACTAAACCGTTAATATGGAGTGGCGGTAACAGTCTCGCAATTTACACTTTTTTACGCGATGTCGAATACCAAGTTCAGGCGCATTTTGAATGGAACGAGCATCGCCCCGAATTGGCAGGCGACCGTATCGACGGCAAACATTACAACATTCTGAAACGCACCCTGGAAAAAGGCGGCAGGCAGGATATTTTTTTAGGTACCCGTGATTGTCAGGCGTACATAGAACCCTGTGATTTCGGTGCAGGCGACGGCTTTTATGACACGACTCCAGAATTAGCCTTCGGTCTGATGTTCCACAGCTTTGCTTACCCTGATGAAACCGGCACTGACGGACTGCATAGCCAATTTTGGCAGGCAACGCTCAAAAATGGGATTTTGGCGTTTCCACGCCCCGAACAATGCCCGGTAAGCCGTTTTGTCCGTCCTATGAGCGTAAAGGAATTCGGTGTCGGCACCAACCTGCTGGCGGTTGAAGATGAAGAGGCACAATTATGAGCTGGATGGAAAAGCTTTATCAGACTTATGAAGCAGGCGTATTGCTGGATTTACCCCAAGCGCAACTGCCGATGCCGACCAGCCATACCTTACAAAATGCGCATATCAACATCGTGCTTGACGGAGAGGGTAATTTTAAACGCGCCTCTGTTTTGGAAAAAACACAGATCATTTTGCCAGCAACGGAAGATTCAGCCAGTCGAAGTAGCGGGGAAGCGCCGCACCCGCTTGCCGACAAGCTGCAATATGTCGCCAAAGATTATCAAGCTTATGGCGGACAGAAAAAAGCCTATTTTGAAGGCTATAAAAAACAATTGCAGGCATGGTGCGAATCAAGCCATGCGCATGGCAAAGTAAAGGCAGTGTATCGCTACATCGAAAAAGGCACGGTGATCCAAGACTTGCTGGCTCATAAAATTGTATTTGTCGGCCCGGACAATAGCCTTTTAAGTCAATGGAATAGCGATGCGGGCGAAACACCCACGCTTTTTAAAGTGCTGCCTAAAGAAAAAGGCATGCTGGATCAAGGCTCGGCATTGGTTTGTTGGACAGTGGAAAAAGACGCCGATCCCAACGCAGACACATGGAAAGATGCGTCCATTCAAGCCAGCTGGATTGCCTACGATACTTCGGACGGCAGCAATAAGGGCTTGTGCTTTATCACCGGAAACGATCAGACCTTATCCACCAAGCATCCTGCCAAAATACGCCATTCCGGCGATAAGGCCAAATTGATTTCATCGAACGACAGCAGCGGTTATACCTACCGAGGCAGATTTATGGATGATGCAGAAGCCTGCGGTATCGGTTTTGATGTTTCGCAAAAAGCACATAACGCATTAAGTTGGCTTATTGCAAGGCAAGGCTTTAGAAACGGCGATCAAGTCTATGTATCATGGGCCGTGTCAGGTAAACCGATACCCGAGCCTTTGCAGGATACTTGGTCGCTGATGCTAGATAGCGACGAATACGATCTTGATGAAGTCGATGAAAATTCAGAGCCGGAACAGGACGCAGGGCCGGATCACAGCCGCAATTTAGGCCAGTCATTTGCGCTGCAACTTAGAAACTACATGGCTGGCTATGCGGCAAAATTAAGCCCCACAGAGCAAATCGCCGTTATAGGTATTGATTCTGCTACACCGGGTCGGATGGGCGTTATCTATTATCGGGAACTATTAAGAGATGACTTTCTTAAGCGTCTTGAAACTTGGCATACCGAGTTTGCTTGGCCGCAACGCCATACCCATGAAATATCCGACATCGGCAAAAAGTCTAAAACCAAAGTCATTTGGCCGGTCAGTTCGCCGGTACCGATGGCGATAGCAAAGGCCGCTTACGGTGAAAACGTGCCGGACAATTTGAAGAAAAAAGTCATCGAACGCCTTATCCCCTGCATCATCGACGGCCAAGCCATTCCCTGGGATTTGGTCGATAGCTGTGTACGTAAAGCGACTAACCGAATCGGCTATGCCAGCGATATGCAGTGGCTGTGGGAAAAAAATTTAGGAGTAGCTTGTGGATTATACAAAGGCTATCACCATCGACATTCTGATATAAACCAACGGAGAGACTATGCTATGGCACTAGAAGAAAACTACCATTCGCGCGATTACCTCTACGGACGGCTGTTAGCCATTGCCGAACGTATAGAAGAGGTGGCGCTAAATATCAGCGGAGAAAATCGCCCGACTACCGCAGCACGATTGATGCAGCGCTTTGCCGACCGGCCTTTTGAAACTTGGCGCACTATTTACAAAGCATTAGACCCTTATATGCAACGTTTGCGTGTCTCAAGAGCTGGGTTTTTAAACAACCAATTAAAAGAATTAGGTATCGTCAATGATGCATTTGCGATTGAGGACTTTAAAAGCCCCGCCCCCTTATCCGGCGAATTTTTATTGGGTTACCACTGCCAACGCCAAAAACAAAGAAGCAAAACTGAAACCACCGACGAAATCCCATCACAAGGAGACTCAGAATGAGTGCATTAAGCCACAAAATAGATTTTGCGATTATTTTCAGCGTTAAACATGCCAATCCCAACGGCGACCCGCTCAACGGTAACCGCCCCCGCACCGATTATGACGGCTTTGGTGAAATTACCGATGTCTGCTTAAAACGTAAAATCCGTGACCGTCTGCAAAGTGAAGGACATTCGATTTTTGTGCAATCCGACGAGAAAAAGACCGATGGTCAACCCAGCCTTCAAGCGAGAGCCTATTCCGATACGGTCGGCCTCGGCAAAGACACCTTTAACCCAAAGAAAAACAGCAAAGATCAAGCTGCGGCGCTGGCGTGTGCTAAATGGTTGGATGTCCGCGCTTTCGGTCAAGTTTTCGCCTTCGGCAAAGAAGCCGATGCTGCCGGTGTTTCCATCGCTGTTAGGGGGCCTGTGACTGTTCAATCGGCGTTTAGCGTCGAACCAGTCAGCATCACCAGCACCCAGATTACTAAAAGCGTTAATGGCGAAGGCGATGGCACTAAAAAAGGCTCGGATACCATGGGCATGAAGCACCGTGTGGACAGCGCCGTTTATGTCGCCTTAGGCGCTATGACGCCGCAATTGGCCGATAAAACCGGCTTCAATGATGCTGATGCCGACAGCATCAAAGCCATTTTGCCCAAATTATTCGAAGGCGATGCCTCTTCTGCCAGGCCGGAAGGATCAATGGCGGTCAGTAAAGTCATTTGGTGGCGGCATAATTCGAAAGTGGGGCAATACTCGTCGGCCAAGGTTCATAACTCGCTGACAGTTAATCCAGACGGTAGCTATGAATTAAATGAACTTGCGGATTTACAGCCTGAGGTCATTGACGGATTTTAAAGACTGACGATGTGAGCATGAGCTGTCGTTTCGCCTGTTCAGAACGTTGCCGGTTAGACCTTCCAGGTTTTTAAAACCTGGAAGGTCTGCCTATCGGTCTGTTTCCCGCCTAACGCTAGGTAAGGGACTGCCGAAATGACGACATCCTCGCAGCCATGTAGTGCTCGACGAACAAATTTATTACCCGCCTTACTGATGCGTGGCTTTTTCGCCACGCTGCTGCCAGACTCAAATTGCCGTGGATCTAAACCCGCATAAGCGACCCATTGCTTTGCACTCATGTCTTTAGGCAATATCATC
>DATBQB010000071.1:0-109693 GCA_036561025.1 Methylobacter sp.
GACATCCCATCATAAAGTTCGTCCAGTTGTTTTTCGGTCAGTTCGAGGGTAATCATGGGCATTCAGTGCGTTAGTTTTCTGCTCTTTTACAATATTTTCGCCAAATGTAAAACCGAAAAATAGACCGTTCGGAGTATATAAAGCCAAACGATCTTGTAGAGCAGCTGAGATTTGCAATGGAAATAAAGCAAGTCGAAATGTTTTAACCGCATCAACACCAATTTTTCCAATTTCTTGAAGCGTACTGGAAACGATGTCAGAGTAAATAGCTTTGGCTACTTCAGGCAGAGCTGTGACGATTTCTATCGGACTAGTCATTTTAGTTGAACGCCTAACGTATTAAATAACTGGCCTGCAAGACTTTGAGGCAGGTCCGGTGGTATGCCATTCAGCGGGGCAATGAGAGTAAAAATTTATCAGCCAACTACCAAATCAAATCGTCAGGAACCTGATACTCTGCATAAACGTCGTCCACCGCATTGGTCGTTTTATCAGACTCATTAAAGACAATCACGCTGGCCGTATCGCGCTGCTGTATTTTTCTTGCCGCCTCGGCGCCGACTACTTCATAGTCTGTCCCTAGCTTTACAATAGCCAGCCGCCCTTGGGCAATCTGATCGCGCATCGCCTCCGAAACATACAGCCGCTTGACCTTGTTGTTATCGGTAAAGTTGTAGGCCAGTCCCTCGGTATCTCTGGGTAATCGGTTTAACTCAATAATCTGTTTGATTTGCGCGGCCAGCTGTTTTTGCTCATCTTGCTGCTGACGCAACTGGTTAAGCTCCCTGTCCCGTTCTATTTTTTCAGCCTGTGCTTTTTGCGCCAACTCTTTGGCTTCATCAATCACTTCAACCCCATTCTTGCGCTGCTGCTGGGTCTGTTTGCGCTTATCGGCTTTAACGCTTTTGGCTTTAGCCGCGCTAACTAAACCGGACTTTAGTAATTGTTCTTGTAATGATAGTTTCATTTTAGAATCTCCTCGGCCCCGCATTCCATTTTTAAATAAAAACATGAAGTTCCACTCTAGCTTTTTCTATTTATTTTTTCAACTTCAAAACGTGAGCATAAAATATCATACGTTGACGATTATTCATTTGGATGCATATTCCACTACAAACTGGTACTAAACTACGGGGCAAAGCAGATGTTCAGATATTTCACAACTACAAACTTTAATTTGACCAGAGGCCAAACAAGCATAGCATGGTGTGTTTAGCATGAAATACGCAGCAATGTAGCACTTAATTTGTACAGTTATTATATATAACTTAATATATTCACTTTTAAAACAATTAGTTGTTTTATTTGATTATATTTTTGATGTGCATTTATAAAGTTTCATTAATATAAGTTATGCTATAGATCATAGAATGGGCTAAACAACGTGCAGCCCATTAATCGCGGACGATGGCTTCATACCTACCATCTTAACGTTCTCTTGTAATTAGACTTTAATCAATGATTGATAGGGTACATCACGGGAATTGTCTGCTGCTTTAATAGCCGGGTACCCTACCTGCTGAAGCAAGGATGAATCCAAACTCGATAGATCCAAATAGGTTTTACAGCAATCCCTCAATTTGGATAAGTTCAATTGTTTGCTGACGTATTTGCTCGGCAACCTGCCGATTCAACCGCGTTAACCAACGCTCCGGAATCTGCCCAACGCCATATTTAGCCCCTGCCAGCATACCGGCCAATGCGCCTGTAGTATCGGCATCGGCACCCTGATTAACGGTCGCAATCAGGCAGGATTCAAAACTGTCGGTATTAAAAAAATAATGCAAAACCGTTTGCACGGTATCGACAATATAAGCAGAGGCTTTGCCCGGATACGGGCTATAGGCAAATTCGCGGTATTGACCGATCAACCGTTCGGCTTCCTGTTTGCAAGCGTCCATATCCTGATTGTTAATCAAGTGATTGATGATCCGTCCCAGTGTTAAGGTGGCCGCATCGGACAACGGATGGTTATGAGTAATATGGCTTTGCTGTAAACTCCATTCGCTAAAAAAGTCCGGCCGGTTTAAGGTCGACAGCACCACCGGCAGATTACGCATACAGGCGCCGTTTCCTGCGTCATCATCGCGAGGCAAGCCGAATAGTTCGCCGTTATCCCGATAGCGCATGATACCGCGCCGACAGGTATTGCCTATATCCGGCGGGTCGCTTTCCAGCCAGGCGACAAAATTATCGGCGACCGCCTGAATGTTCCAACCCTGATGATCGATAATGGCTTGTCCTACAGCGAGCGACATTTGCGTATCGTCAGTGACTTGGCCTGCTTCCAGGGCCAGCCAGCCGCCGCCGATCATATCCTGATGTACGCCGTAGCGTTTTTGGATTTGTTTAGGTAACATAAACTCTACCGTCGCGCCAAGCGCATCGCCGCAGGCAAAGCCTAGATAGGCTCCCAACGCTCTGTCCAATAGTTGCTCTGTAGACATATTTTCCCCTAACACTGCACTTTGACCCGATAGTCGCCGCCAATCACCAGATATTCGGCTTCGCCGTGCAAGGCATGGTGAGGCAGCTTGTTTTCATGACAAGCCTATACCGAATCTTCATTCCCTTTAATCGCGTGATACACTTTATAAAGCAAGTGCTCGGAGGCTATTTTTCTGAACTCGCTGTCGCTCATCAGCTTGCTAAAGATTTCTTCATTACCCTCCATGCGATCGATCACCAAGCCTTCAAAGGCTTTATCAAAGACATAGCGAAAATCATCGACCGAGTTGGCCGAGGCGGCTTTACGTAAGTTCTCGTTGGCTACGGCCTCTTCCTGAATCTGGTCAAAGAATAACTGGTCCGCTTGCGTGAAATCGGTGCCGAAGCGTTCGTTTAGAATGTCTATTAACTCCGAAAGACGGATTTCGTCATCTCCGCCTCTGCCGGTACCGACATCGCTGGGCCCTTTAAGCGAATCAGCTTTACCGCCGGATAAATCGATTTGTCCTTCGTTGATTTTTTGCAGGCGGTAATATTGCAATTCCACGTCATCTTCCAGGTAATAGGCAAGGCCGGAAGCGCGCCGCGGCAGTTTGGTTAATAAAAAGCGCAAATAAGTGTAGAGTTTTTCCAAATCAGAATCCTGATAAGGGATGACTTGAGAGAGAAAACCGTACATATTCCTGAAATTAACGAAGAGCCCTTTCAATTCCTCCTGCTCGTCTTCAGGCAATGCTTTATAGCGTTCCACGGCCTTATCCAATACGCCGTTCATCTTGGCATGGTCGTGTACCGTTTCCTTGCGCTGGGGTTGAAAGTACACCTCACAAAAAGCATCGATTTCCTCCTCGAAAATAATCCCGGCTTCATCAATCTGATGCTGAAGGCGGTATAAATGCTGGGCATCGGTCAGCTCTTCGACCGGCGTGTCCTCATAAAAAGGTTTAAACGCGGTATAGATTTCTTCAGGCTTATTGCGGAAGTCCAAAACAAAAGTATCTTCCTTGCCGGCGCAAGTGCGATTCAAGCGCGACAGGGTTTGCACGGCCTGAATTCCAGAAAGTTTCTTGTCCACATACATGGTATGCAGTAACGGCTGGTCATACCCGGTCTGGTACTTCTCGGCCACCAACAGCACTTGATAGTCATCGCTATCAAATTTTTCCGGTAACTCGCTTTCCTTGATACCGCCGTTTAATCCTACCTCGGTCCAGCTCTTACCCGGCGCATCCGGATCTTCCACGACACCGGAAAAAGCGACCAGTGACTTTACATCTTTATAGCCGTTCGACTTGATATATCGATCGAACATCTGCTTATAGCGAACAGCATGCAGCCGCGAATCCGTCACTACCATGGCTTTTGCCCGGCCGCCGATTTTGTGTTTAACGTGAGTGCGGAAATGTTCCACCATGACTTCGGTTTTTTGCGCCAGATTGTGCGGGTGCAGCGACAGGAAACGGGCCAGCGCTCGTGCCGCTTTTTTTCGCTCGACATGCGGATCGTCTTCGGCTGATTGCACGATATGAAAAAACGCTTCATAAGTGGTGTAATTTTTCAGCACATCCAGAATAAACTTTTCCTCAATGGCCTGATGCATGGTGTATTCATGGAACGGCGCCGCGCCGGACGGGCCGGGTTCATTGAACACATGCAGGGTTTTATATTTCGGCGTGGCGGTGAACGCGTAAAAACTGATGTTCGGCTGTTTGCCGCGTTTCATCATCTCGCGGACCACCTCCGCCATCTGATCCGGGTCGGCATCGTCCAGGTCGTTATCGGCAGCATAACTGGATGCCGCTTCGGCAATGCCATCCTTATTCAATACGCCTTTTAATTCCATAGCGCTTTCGCCGGATTGCGAACTATGCGCTTCATCGACAATCACCGCATAGCGTTTGCCCTGCGTGGAAAGCTGCAAAGCATCGTTCGCATCGCGCTCTTTATTCAGCTTTTCCAGGGTTTCGCTGACAAACGGAAATTTCTGTAGCGTAGTGATGATGATCGGTGTGCCGGAAGTCAACGCTTGTACCAATTGTCGGCTGTCTTCATCAATTTTCTGCACCACGCCTTGTTTGTGCTCGAACTGATAAATAGTATTTTGCAGTTGCTGATCGAGTATTCGCCGGTCAGTGATCACCACCACCGAATCGAACACCTTATTATCCTGCTCATCGTGCAAACTGCTGAGACGATGCGCCAACCAGGCAATCGAATTCGATTTGCCGGAACCGGCGGAATGCTGCACCAGATAATTTCGGCCCGGCCCGTGTTCCTTGGAATGACGAATCAGGCGGCGTACCGCATCCAGTTGATGGTAACGGGGAAAGATCATCGTTTCCTTGCTGATCTTTTTAATGCCTTTGTCGATGAGAATCCGTTTTTCCTCGACCTGTAAATGCATGAACCGGCCCAGAATGTCCAACAGGCTGTCGCGAGCCCAAACTTCCTGCCATAAATAGGCGGTTCGATAACCGCCGTCCGTTGCCGGTGGATTCCCCGCGCCGCCGCAACAGCCCAGGTTAAAAGGCAAAAAGAAGGTTTTATCGCCGCTCAAGCGAGTGGTCATAAAGACCAAATCCTGGTCAACCGCGAAGTGAACCAGAGTCCGCTTTTTAAATTCGAAGATCAGCTCGCGGTGATCGCGGTCTTTTTTGTATTGTGTTTTTGCGTCTTCTACCGTTTGACCGGAAAGCGGATTTTTAAGTTCGACGGTGATAATCGGCAAGCCGTTCAGAAACAACACCATGTCCAGCGACTTAGTGTGTTTGTCGCTGTAATGAAGCTGGCGGGTGACGCTTAGGCTGTTCTTATCGTACAGCGTCCAGCTTTCAGGATTCAGCTTGTTATTCGGAGCAAAGAAAGCCACTTTCAGTTTTTTGCCGTAACACTTAAAACCATAGCGCAGCACCTTGAGCATGCCTTTAATAGCCAGCTCCTTGACCAAGGCATCCAAGACAATTTTCTCAGTCGCCGCGCCATGAATGGACGCCAATGCATTCCAGGTTTTTTCCTGGGTGGCTTTGAAGAACGTAATAACTCGTATTGGCTCCAAGGCCAGAGCCATATCGTAATCCTTGGACTCGCCCCTGCTGAAACCCTGCTGCGTAATCAGGCAATGTTCTATCGCGTCTTCGAGTTTGGCTTCAGTGTGTTTTTTGTTCATTGTTATTTTTTAGGGGTGAAATTAAACGTGCGCTTTGAACTCAAGTTAAAGGTTCAGTTAATAGATATTACGCAAATTGTATCATCGTCATCCCGGCAGGGATTGCCGGGATCCAGAAGCCATGAATGGCAATATCAATGCGGGCCACAAATCTTGCCACACCAGGAATTGCGCATTTGATTAATCGGTTTTTAGTCAAACAGGATTACTTTTGAGCCGTTTCTACATGCGCACACTCAATCACCTCCCTGTGTTCTGGATCCCGGCAATCCCTGCCGGGATGACGCGCTATATAGATGCCTATGCACTCAAAAGACAGGTGCGGATGATTGATAATCATCTAAAAAACCGTACTTTTAATCATCCCCTTTTTTAGTTGCAGTAGCAATTCAGCATCCAAGATTTTATGTGTAAGTTTAAAGGCATGATCCTTATATATGGATTTTTATATGTAAGGATAACGGGGCTTTGTTAACAACTCCATTCCAATCTACATTTCTTCAACAGTCCGCGAAATAATATCACCCAAAATCTTAACTTTTCCGGCCAATTCGGCAGGCGGCTTTCTGTAGATTTGCGGTGATTCCGATACGGGTACCTCGTTAAAAAGCACTATGATTTCAAGATATTGATTGGGTGCAAAATCAGGTAATCCTTCAAGTTTGCCTTGCGCATTGGTTTTTAACAGTAATCTGTGGGCCTGCATAGGTATTTCCCCTGTTAAGCAAATACTCGTTTTGTTGTACGAGTTTTCGGGTTAGCGTAGCGTAACCCGGAAACCATTCTGTCTATCAGAAGCAATGTTCTATCGCGTCTTCAAGCTTGGCTTCAATGTATTTTGCCCATTTTTATTCTTTGAGGGTATTATTTTGATCGAAAATTACATATAAAAATTCATATGTAAGGATGAAGGTATTTTCCTTACATATAAAAAACCATATGTAAGGATGGTAGTGTCTATCTTACATATAAAAAACCTTATGTAAGGCAGTTTACGTTTTATACAATAAATAAATCAAAATAGCGGGCAAACACATACAATCGATTACGTTCATAGCCGGTCGTTTCGACCAGAATGCCCATTTCTTCCAATTGCCTGACCAAGCCGTTTGCTGACTGGTGCGAGATAGCCAATATCTCAGCCGCCTCGCTGACCGTCAGCATGGGCCTTTGATACAAGTGTATCAGTAGTTTTTTGGCGTTTTTCGCGCGTTTGCCCAGGCCCAGAATCCGGTGTTCCACATCCTGACGTAACGCCATGATAGCCATAAAGGTATCTTTGCTTTTAGTCGCTGTTTCCACCACGGCAGTTAAAAAGAACTTCAGCCAGTGCAGCAAATTGTTAGAACTGCGCACGGCCGTTAAGGCATCGTAATAGGCGCCGCGATTGCGCTCAAAGAAATCGGACAAATACAACGCCGGCTTATGCAATAAGCCTCTTGAGACCAGGTACAAGGTAATCATCAGGCGGCCAATCCGGCCATTACCGTCTAAAAACGGGTGGATGGTTTCAAATTGATAATGGCTGATCGCTATGCGGATCAAGTCGGGGACTTGTATCTGTTCGTTATGCCAGAACTTTTCCAAATCGCTCATCAATTCAGCCACTTCGCTGGGATGCGGCGGCACGAAAACCGCATTGTTCAAGTTAGAGCCGCCAATCCAGTTTTGCGAGCTGCGAAACTCTCCCGGCGCTTTATATTCGCCGCGCACCCCGTCCATTAAAATGGCATGGGTTTGTTTCAGCAGACGGCTGGATAACGGCAGGGTTTTAAGCTCTTCTATCGCGACATTGATTGCCTGAACATAATTTTGCACTTCTTGCCAATCGTCGCGTTTTTCCGGCGCGATTTGCTCTTTACGCATAATGGCTTCGTCCATTTGCGTTTGTGTGCCTTCGATCCGGCTGGAGGTATTCGCCTCCTTGGTGATATGCATGCGAATGAACAAATCCACATCCGGCACCATCAACGACAGCGCATTCAACTCAGCCAATGCGCGGGAAGCCTTCTCCAGCAAGGTATTGACGCCGGGGTCCAGCCATTCCCAGCTTTGATTGACCGGCACCGGGGAGAAGCTAAGGTATTGATATTGTTGTTGCCATTGGCCGGAAATAAATTGTTCGACTTGCATCAGGCTGCCTCCTGGCTAGGAATGTCGATGCCACGGACATCAATTTTTCCGGTGACGGCGGCGGTGATTAGGGCTGTGCGGTATTCTGTGAGACGTTCGATTGTCTTTTGGGTAACGTTTATTAATTGTTGATTTTCTGAAATATCTCTCGAAATATAACCAGCTATTTCTTCCTGTTCTTCTATGGGCGGATATGGAATTTTTAAACGTGAAATCATTTCTACAGATATTCCAGGTTGTGCTGCGGACACGGAATATTGGCCCAAATTCATAATACGAAGCAACTCGCCCAACCATAATGTAGATACAGGTCTATCGGGAGTAATGACTACTGCATGTTCAGATGCCCAAAATTTTCCTGAAGCATAATTGATGTTTCCACATAATGCACCTTGTCGCCCAATAAGCACATATTCACCTTCATGGGTGTATTCATCAAAAAAACCTCTATGACCATTTCCACCGTAAACAGGGTATTCTCCAGTCAGTTTAAATTCTAAGCTTGTAATTGATTCACCACTTTTTAACCTTACAACATGGCTTAACTTCATTATTTCCCAATGCGCAGGTACGTCACCCAACCAATCCACACATGAAAACTTCATCGGCACCTCGGGCTTCAAACCTTTGGTGACAGCCTGAGTAATCAAGGCTATGCGTTTCTCGTTGAGCTTTTCGATCAGGGCTTTTTTCTTTTCGATCAGACGGTCGATTTGTGCTGTTTTGTGGCCGAGGAAAGCGGCAATTTTTATTTGTACATTGAGCAATGGTAATGGCAAATTAATTGATTTAAATTTTACTTGGTCAATCGTTGCCATAGTGACAATATTTGCAATTGATACAAAATAATCCCGGCAATATTTAGAATTTAACAAATAGTTTAAAAATCTACTATCGACTAATGTTAAGTCAGGCCGTCCTCGTACCAAATGGCACTCAAAAACTGTTTCTTCTTCAGGCTCTAAAATTGATGCTGATTTTCCAATGCCTTCTAATTTCAAAGAAGAACGCACCAAAAAAAAATCTCCATGTTTTACAGAATATTTTTCATATTCCTCATCTGAACACTCTAAACGATCTAAGTTTCCCTGATTAACAAGATCATCGTTTGTATAAACATCCGTAACATTTATTAACTTTCTTCCACTTCCCCAAAAAGTCGACTTTTTAAAAATTCCGTTAGCGAAATTTTCGGAGACAATGAATCTAAGTTTCCGTAATTTCCAATCTATAGGGATTTCATTGAGCCAATTCATTTCACTAGTTTTATATTCTGGATATGCTGAATATTTCATCAAGCAATCTCCCTCAGCATGTCTAAAATATCAGCCTCCAATCCTTTAATTTCCGCTTCAATCTCGCTCAACTCCCTTGGTGGTTCATACTGATAAAAATGCCGGTTAAACGGAATTTCATAACCGACCTTAATCTTGCTGTGATCGATCCAGGCATCGGGTCTATAAGGCAAAACTTCCACTGCCAGGTAGAATTCGCAATGGTTTTGCACCAACTCCAGCAATGCCGATTTATCGACCTTGCCTTTGGTCTTTGCTGTTTCATAATCCAGGGGCAAGGGTAAATCGATCAAAGCATTGTCACTGTCGCGTCTGCCATTAGCCAGCAACGCACCGGGGAACGGCACGTTTTCGCTGTCGCGCAAATCAGGATCGGGCTCGGGGTTGCCCTTGGCATCCAGGCAAGGCTCCGCAGTCGGGTCTTTCTCTGCCAAAACACCGGCGATCAGCAGCGCTTTTTTCAAACCGGCCTCCAGCTTTACGTCGGCATTCTTGAAAGCTTTTGCCAGTTGTTTTTCAAATAAAGCGCGGTTTTTAACCGGCTCGCCATTGGCGAAATCCGGTTTCATAGTTTCCAGAACCCGCAGTATTTCCTGCTGGGCTTGCTGACCGGCCAGCATCTCTTCGGCGATTTTGTCTTTATCCTTGCGCTTTTTCGAGACCACCAAGGTTTCAAAGAAAGCGCTTTGCCGCACTTTTTCGATGCGCTCGTCGGTGACCGCAAAGTTCAGGCGCAACGGTCGCTCGACGGTGATTTTGAAATAGCCGAAATCCTGGTTGTGGAAAATCTTGCTGACGACTACCGCTTTGTTTTGGTCCCGGTTGGGGTCGATATTGGATTGGATGCCGTTCAGCGTTCGCTGCTCATCCTGTTTGAAAGCGCCGTAAATTTCCGTGATAGCCTTGATATGATCCGGCTCGCCGTCGATACCTTCGCCTATTTTCTTGCGTTTGTTGCCCAGGCTTTTCTTCATTTTCCAGGCGAAGTCGGTCGCGTTGAGCAGCTGGACTTTGCCTTGGCGTTGCGGCGCTTTACGGTTGGTAACCAGCCAAATATAGGTATAAATGCCGGTGTTGTAAAAAAGCTGATCCGGCAGGCCGACCACGGCTTCGAGCATGTCGTTTTCGATAATCCAGCGGCGGATATTGCTTTCGCCGCCGCCTGCGTCGCCGGTAAACAACGGCGAGCCGTTGAAGATGATGGCGATGCGGGAACCTTCCCCATCTTTTATTCCGCCCGGCGCAGGCAGTCGATAAGCAGTCGGCGGGCGCTGCATTTTTGAGATCATGTGCAGCAAGAATAGCAACGCGCCGTCGTTGATGCGCGGTAAGCCGGGGCCGAAGCGGCCGTCAAAGCCGAAGGTTTCATGTTCGCGGGTGACATGATCCTTTTCCGGTTTCCATTCCACGCCGAACGGCGGATTGGCGGCCATGTAGTGAAAATGTTCGTCCGGGTGGCCGTCGCCGTCGCATTGACCTTCCTTGGGGCGGCCGGTTCCCAGGGTATCGCCGAAGATCATGTTGTTTACGTCTTCGCCCTTGATCATCAGGTCGGAACCGCAAATGGCGTAGGCTTCCGGATTGTATTCCTGGCCGAACAGTTCGACGTTGGCCTGGTCGTTTTCTTCCAGAATGGTGTTTTCCGCTTCCGAGAGAATACCGCCGGTGCCGCAGGTTGGGTCATAGATTTTGATGACTTTTCCGGCTTTATAGATGTGTTCTTCGCCGGTAAACAGCAGTTTGACCATCAGCTTGACGACTTCGCGGGGAGTGAAATGGTCTCCCGCCTCCTCATTGGCTTGTTCGTTGAAGCGCCTGACCAAGTCCTCGAAGATGTAGCCCATCGCGATATTGGAAATACGCTCGGGATGAAAATCGACACCGGCAACCGCTTTGACCACTTCGTACAGGCGGTTCGATTCGTCCAGCTTGTCGATCTCTTCTTCGAATTTGAATTTTTCCAGGATGCTGCGCGCCCGCGTGGAAAATCCGGATATGAAATAGGTCAGGTTTCGGGCGATATGATCGGGGTCGGCCAGGATGGTTTTAAACGACAAGCCGCTTTTGTTGAAAAAACTGAGCCCGGTTTTTTGAAACACAATTTTTTCGATGCTCTCGTCGCCCATGCGTTTGTCATCGGGCTTGGCGTCATCGGCTTCCTTGAGTCTTTTATACAGGGCGGCGACCTCGTCCTTGCTGTCTTCCAGCACGCAGTCCAGGCGCCGTAAAACGGTGA
The DNA here is from genome assembly GCA_036561025.1 of Methylobacter sp. Taxonomy (GTDB): domain Bacteria; phylum Pseudomonadota; class Gammaproteobacteria; order Methylococcales; family Methylomonadaceae; genus Methylobacter_A. Next base: position 11,279 of record DATBQB010000071.1, read on the forward strand.
GTGGAATCATCACTCTTCGGTACTGAGGCGGGCGATAGGGGCCGCGCAAAAGATTAGCGATTGTCCAAACCAAATCGCTGTGCTGTTTATATTTATCCTGGTCTTTCATTGCTGATTTTTACTTAATATCTTGATGGTGTTCTGTATTGTAACCCGGTAGTCGGCAAATTTAAGTTTTGATGTAACTACCTCTCCTTTATGTACAATGATACGTCCATAGGCTGTATAGCTCGTAGGAGCGGGCCATGCCCGCGACCGGGGTGAATAGTTCTTTCAATCGTTGCCAAAACATCGCGGGCATGGCCCGCTCCTACAACGAAGTCGGCTATGCTTTAAAAAATAAAGGAGCAAGCAGTTATGTTTTGGTTATAGATAACATGCCTTAACTGAATGGCCGTGAGGTGGTAGCGAGTAGGGCACGCCCTACGGCGGATACTGTTTCGCGGCTGTAATGGACAGCGTGTAACCTCAGTTAATAAAAGAATCCTTATGCCTTTGAAACAAAGTAGAGTCGAATTTTTATAAGAAATTTAGGCCATGTTCAACACTGGCTTTATAGACCTTTCAATCTCCTAACGTTGCACTTTGACCCGATAATCGCCGCCAATCACCAGATACTCCGCTTCGCCATGCAGGGCATGATGCGGCAGCAGTTCATTAAAAAAAACCAGCTTCACCATCGGCACTTCAACTTCCAGGATATACGCGCCGAACTCGCTGGCAATACTGCGGCGGTCGGTAAAAGAAACGATATTATTGAAACGTACGATTTTATGCGGCTTATCCTGATCCTGGACAATCCAATCATCGTCCAGCGAATTGACGCCGCGATAGAGGGTTTTATGGGTTGCCGCCGGAAACTGAAAACGTTCGATAATCCATTGGCAATATTCGTAAAGAAGATCCAACTGTATGTAGATGCAGTTGTTGTGATAACGGCTGTTCATCTTTTCTTCGATATACATGACCCAGTCTTTGCTGATGAAACTGCCTATCCGCTGTTTATGATAGGTAGGAAACAGTCCGAAGCGGCTTTCGACCCAGCCTTTAAAAACCGCGCCTTGGGCATTGTTGGAATCCAGCCCCCAATCCTGGATTAATCTGAGATAACTGTTGCGGTAACGTCGTCTTCCCGAATGATCGTCCCGTAGCCGCTGCTCTGTTTCAAAGCCGAAAACGACGCACATATAGTCTTGAAATATCCGGCCGCAGTCCTCGGGCGTTGACTGTCCGGCCAATTGTTCAAATAAACCTGAAGCCGATTCGCGGGTGCCTGCGATATGCAGCGGTTTGGGATTTTCGTTAAAGGCATGACTAGCCATGCAAGCAGTCGCCAAACCGATTAAGTTGGTGCTGTGGCCGTATTGGGAAATGTCAGGCATTGGTTGATCAGGTGAATATTCAAGTAATGGGCGGATGAGATAATCTTCACATCAAATTGTCCGGTTAGCCAATATATTTCTTTTTCTGTAGGCATACATAATTCGCTATCTCTGTAGAGATTCATTTCGTGCTCCAACGGGAGTGAAAGCTTTGCCTACATGGACAGATATTTGCTCCTGCAATATCTGCATTCACCACATCCCTGTAGATTATGTAGGTAAGGGGCGTGAGCTGGAGCGGAAGCTTCGCCGGCACTCCGGCTATCAGCAACTTCCATAAAAACTCTTTGCGCTGGTTCCCAGGCTGGAGATACGTATAACGATGAAAGCTGGAGCTTGGGAACCAGCGCAAGATGACGCAGAGCGTCTGGAGCGCTCATCGTTATACACAAGCATCTCAGCCCCGGCGAGAACCATACCGATATGCAGACCTTCCAGGTTTTGAAAACCGGGAAGGTCTAACTTGCAACGTTCTGAATGCCCCGTCCGGCTTGGTTGTCTCGTCTCCACGTAGCGCGTGGAAACAATGAAAAGTGTTGATCAGCAAACACCCTGTAAACAAAAGTCTCCTGAAATTGATGCTCAACAAGCAGCCGCTAATTAGCTGTTTGTTGAAAATATTCCGGTTTTTTAACCGGTTAACCATCCCATCTTCCCCAATCGATTATTTAAACGTTTTAAATACAGCGCCTTATTGCCAATCTGCTTGAGTTTCTTCGGCGTATTTACGGATCGAGCCGGACATGGCATGGAACCTGCTCTATCCGTATAAACAGTTAAGGCTGGCCGACGGTAGGGTTATCCCCGCCGACTCGTCAGCGAATAGACAAAACTTTAATGAACGGGAGAACGCTCATGAATAGACCTTTAGTGGCTTTTGATAAATTTGAACAGGGAATGCCCGTGCCTGACAGGAAAAGGGCCGATGTCGTTCCGATCAATCAGGACATCGGCCGGCTGATGGAAAGTTCGTCTATCTCATCGGCTGCTCTGGCGTTGGAAAATTTCAGGCATAGCACCGATTATCGCGACAGCAAGGCTGTCGACTATTTGATTATAGGTGTCCTGTCGCTACTGGTACATACCATCGTTGTTGATCACTTCAAGCACGCATCGGTTGAAAAAGAACAACTGATCGAACCGGTCAAACCGCCTTCCAAGGTACAGATTTCGTTTGTCCGGCCTCAACCGAAGACTGTTGTCCAGCCGCCTCCTCCGCCGAAAGTCGTTGCGCTTAACAAGCCGCCCAAGCCAAAAGTGCAGCCAAAGCCAGCGCCTAAGGTTGAACCGCCACCTGTTGCAACGCCAACCGTTGTACAAGCTGATGCGCCGGTCGTTTCGGCCCCGCCAGCTCCGCCGGTAGAAGAAAAAGTGACTGAGCCGGGTACGGGTGCGGCTTACTTGGATAATCCGGAACCGGTTTATCCGGATGTGGCTATGGAGCGCGGCTGGGAAGGAAAAGTGCTGATGAAAGTGCATGTTCTTGCCAACGGCAAACCTGACAACGTTTCCGTACTTAAATCCAGCGGAAAAGAGGTGTTAGATGATGAAGCCGTCAGAACGGTAAAACAATGGTCATTTGTTCCGGCTATGCGCGGGACAACCCCTACCGATGGTTGGGTAACGGTTCCTATCTCTTTTAATTTACAAAGTTGAGGTTTTATTTATGACAGAAACAACATCTGCTGCAACAACAATTCCACCGGCAGCTAATCAAATACCGGTTTCAGGTGCTGATATTGCGAGTACTGCCAGTGGGACGCCTGCGGCTACGGAAATTACTTCGGCGCTGATCGTCGATGCCACTTTATGGATTTTAATCGCCTTTTCGGTAGTGACTTGGGCTTTGATACTGATCAAAGGCATACAGCATTTGCGGATTGCGCATCACAACAGGATTTACAGCAAGAAATTTTGGGGAGCCCAGGATTTTCAAGCCGCCTCGGTATTGGAAGGTAATAAAGGGCCTGCGGCCAGGGTTGCCGATATTGGCTTCACGACGTTGATTGAAGCCGACGGCGGCACTACGACGCACGATCTTGAGCATACAGGCGACCGTCAGGAATTGCTGGACAGACGCCTGCGCCAACAGATGCAAAAAGAGCGCGGCGCGCTGGAAAGCGGTCTGTCGATCTTGGCGACCATCGGCAGCATCTCGCCGTTCGTCGGCTTGTTCGGCACGGTTTGGGGAATTATGGGCGCTCTGACCAGCATCAGCAAAAGCGGGTCGGCAAGTCTTGAGATTGTGGCCGGGCCGATCGGCGAGGCGCTGATTGCCACCGCAGTCGGTATTGCGGTCGCGGTGCCGGCGGTTATCGGCTACAACTTTTTTATCCGCAGGAACAAGGTGATTTGGGCATTTCTTGACGACTTCGCGATCGACTTTGTCCATCTGGCGTTGAAAACCTCGTTTTTAATCAAACGCCCGGTTACAGCGTCACGCGCTGGCGCCGCAGTGAAAAAGCCGGTGCTTAAAGCCAGTCATGAAGAATTACATGCGGAAGGAGTGCAAATCTAATGGCGATGAATACAAAAGATGGCGGCGGCGATGATGACGTAATGGGCGAAATCAACGTCACGCCTTTGGTTGACGTGATGCTGGTGCTGTTGGTGGTGTTTATCGTCACCGCGCCGTTATTGACTCAAGCAGTGCACGTCAATTTGCCGAAGACGGCCGAAACCGCTCCGCCTGAGGAAAAAGAAGCCGTTTATGTCAGCGTCGATGCGAAAGGAAAAGTCTTCATCGACAAAACCGAGATTGCCTTGGAAGCTTTTGAAAACGAGCTGTTAACCCGTAAGGCGGCCGATCCTGAAATAGCGCTCAATCTAAATGCCGACGATGCCGTTCAATACGGCACCGTCGCCAAAGTAATGTCATCGATAGAACGATCCGGAATCACCAAGCTATCGGTTCTGACTGTCCCCGGCAAGTAATCAACACAAACACAAAGTTTAAACCGGCTTTTTGAGCCGGCTAGGGACGCTTTGCCCAAAGAAACAGAGCTGACCTTAATTTTACGAACGATTTTAAGAAGGTAGTTATGAGTATCGACAGCTTAGGGCGACATAAGGTTACCAGCAAGGGCCTGAAATCGCAGAAAAAACACAAACCCAAAGTCCGGCCTGTAGTCGCCCCATCTAGCCGGGCAACGCTAAACGGCGCCGCGATGCTTATTGCAGGCGCTTGCTTATTAGCGTCGGACTACAGCTTTGCGGAGGATAATTCCGGTGATTTGGCCGCAGAGGTTGAGCGGCTAAGAAAAGAACTGGGAGAAACCAAAAAGGAAAATGAGCAGCTTAAAAAAGCGGTTTCCAACAGCAATGCCGGAACGGCAGCTAATACCGCACCGGCTCCAGCGGCAGCAAGTGTTGCAACTGCCGAGCCCCCTAAAAAAGAAGAGAAATCTTTCGTAGATGAACCTAAGAACTTATCGGAAGTCGTAGTGACCTCGCGCCGTAAGGAAGAAAAACTTCAGGAAGTGCCGATTCCGATTGCGGTGATCAGCGGCGAGCAGATGAAGCGCGATAATATCGTCAGCGTATCGGATTTTGCACGTCGAGTACCCAACCTGGGGGTTACCAGCACCAACGCTCGGCAAACCAGTATCGCTTTACGCGGCTTGGGCAAGAACAGCGGTAACGAATCGATGGAATCCAGTGTCGGCGTGATGGTCGACAATGTCTGGTCGACTTGGGTTGGGTCAACCTGGACCAACTATGCCGATATTGATCATGTCGAGGTGTTACGCGGACCGCAAGGTACTTTGCAGGGCAAAAACAGCAACCTGGGTTTAATCAACGTGGTCACGCAAGCGCCGTCTTTTAAATCCGGCTATTACGTCGACGGCTTCGCCGGTAATCGCGATTCCTTGCAGGGCAAGGTTGGCGCTACGGGCACCGTTCTACCCGGATTACTCGCCTATCGCGGTTCTGTTTTTATCGATAAGCGCGATGGCTTTGTTGCCAATCTCGATACGCCGGTCACCACCAGCAAGCTCCAGGAAACCAATGCTTTCGGAGGAAGGCTTCAGTTTTTGCTGACGCCAAGCGACGATGTGTCCTCAAGAGTGATTCTCGAGCGATCCACGGCCACGCAAAGCATGAGCGTCAATCCCAATCTTGATGATCCTGCAACGTTTGCCGATGGCACGGCACGTCCCATAACCTATAGCTCACGCCTGGCGCGTAACTGGTTCAATGATCTGCGCAACTCAGGACAGCCGATCACCGTGATAGGCGATCCGCGTAAAGTAGCCCAGGACAACAAGCAGGTGTCGAGAGCTGACCAGCAAGGGGTTTCCAATGAACTCAATTGGAACGCACTCGGCCATAAATTTACCTCGATTACGGCCTATAAGTATGCGCTATTCGAACCGCATCATGACGGCGATCGATCAACGGCGGATATTATGCAGATTGGCGGTGTGACCGTAAAAAACCGTCAGTGGTCTCAGGAACTTCGCTTCGCTTCGCAGGAACCGGGCGTATTGGATTATCAGGCCGGTTTATTTGCGCTACATAGCGATGCGAATACCTTAAGCCAGAACCTGTACGGTAATGATGCCGGGGCTTTCTATGCCAGTAACGCCCAATATAGCCGGTTGAATGCGACTGCGGCGGGTAGGGAGGCGTTACGGCAATCGCTCCGCGGCGTTATGGATACCGCTGTGCTGAACCCGGTAACCAACAGCTTTGCAGCCTATGGCCAGGTTAACTGGCACATTACCAAGGCTGCGACGTTAACATTGGGTTTGCGCGACACCTTTGAGCATCGTGAAAATAGCGGCAATCACTTATCTTTCGGCGGCTCGAATTTAACCGGCATAACCGGTCAGAATCTTATCGATGCGTTAGCCATTCGAAACGATAGGGTGGGCGTTAATTGGAACTCCGCTACCCAAGGTTTCGACCAAAACGCACAAAACTGGCTGGTTAATCCCAGTTACAAAATCACCAAGGACGTGATGGCTTATTTCTCGGTGTCCGGCGGACAAAAATCCGGAGCGGCGCAATTCAATGCCAACACCGGAGCCAAGGAAAACGTCAAGCCTGAAGATGTGATGGATTACGAGTTGGGTCTTAAGAGCACTTGGTTTAATCGCCAGTTGGCGGTCAACGTGAATATCTACAACACGGACATTAAAGGCTTTCAATCGCAGTTGTCCGTGCCTGACGAAACCAGGCCGGGTCTGTTTAGAACCACCCTCGGTAATGTGAAAGGCATCCAGTTGCGCGGTGTGGAATTGGAGACCGTCTGGGATGTAACCAAAGGCTTAAACCTGTTTTTGAACGGCTCTTTCAATCATGCCGTCTATACCGACTTTAAATATGCGCCATGCCCGCCGGAAGCAAATAATTCGAGAGCATGCGACCAAACCGGCTTGACCTTGCCCAATGCGCCTCAGTTTACCGCTAACTATGGACTGGACTATAAAGTGCCGCTCGGCTTCGGCAAGTTTAATGATCACGGCTTACAGTGGCATGCGTTCCTGGTCGACAGTTATAAATCGGCTGCCAACTATAACGCCAGCTTATCGGCTTCAGGCAAACAAAATGCCTATCATGTCACCGACGGCGGCATCGGTATCGGCACCAAAAACGGCCAGTACAATCTGGATTTGGTGGGCAGGAATATCTTCGACACGATCTATCTGACTAACGTGGGGCAATATTCCAGTACATCATCTTCAACGGGTACTTATGGCGATGCGCGTTATTACGGCGTGCATTTCCGCGCGAAATTTTAATCCTATTCCTACATGAAAAATTGATGTAATTATTCAGCGTATCGGAGCAGCCATGTTGTATTGCAGTCACTCCTCATTTTGGTAGGGCTTATCTCCCTCTCCATCAGGACGACTTGCATGGACAGATATTTGCTCCTGCAATATCTGCATTCCCCACATCCATGTGGGGAATGCAGGAGGTAGAGCACCAACAGTAGGCGCTTTAGGCGACGTAGGAGCAGTTGCCGAGAGGAGGGTTTGTGCTTCGCGCTGAATAGTTACCAAATCGATTAATTATCTTTAATCCGGAGAACAAGATGTTATTAAGAACTTCATACACAAAATTATTTTCAGTGCTGGGCGCTTTAGCGTTTGCCGCTTCCGTGCAAGCCGAAGACCCCGTCACCCCGGCTATTCCAGGCGTATCGGCGGGCGGCGTCATTATTGAATTAATCAAGGACGGCTTCAAAGGCACCGAAGGCCCTATCGGCTATTCGGACGGCAGCCTGCTGTTTACTGAAACCAATGACAACCGGATTGTGCGTATCGCACCCGATAATACCGTTTCAACGTTTTTAGAAAATTCCAACGGCGCGAACGGCCTTGCCTTAAATGCCAGCGGCGAGATTATCGCCGTGCAAACGCTTAAGACTCAGGTCGGCATCATTTATCCGGCGGATAAGCAAAAAACGTTCGCCGAAAATTTCGAAGGCGTTGCTTTTCAACGGCCGAACGATGTGGTTCTGCATAAGAGCGGCGGTATTTATTTTACCGACAGCGGCACTCGTCCGACTAAAGAAAATCCTAAGCCGCCGCCATCTCATCCGGGCGTGTTCTACATTTCGCCGACCGGCGAATTGAAGCGCTTGGCTACGGATATTGAGCGCCCGAACGGTATTCAGCTGAATAAAGACGAAAATGTGCTGTATGTGGCCAATACCCTCGGCGAGCACGTTCTTGCTTATGACATTGCCGCTGACGGATCGATTTCGAACAGGAGAAATTTCGCCAAACTGGACGGCTGGAAAAATGAAGAAAATGCTTGGTCCAGCGGTGCGGACGGTCTGGCGATAGACGATAACGACAGGCTTTATGTCGCATCGAATTCCGGTATCGAAGTGTTTGACGCCAAGGGGGATGCGCTGGGCGTTATTGCTTTGCCTAAAAAGCCGCAAAACATAGCTTTTGCCGGTCCCGATAAAAAGACGCTTTATGCGGTAGGACGTGGGGCTGCTTATAGGATACCTTTGCTGGCACAAGGATTTAAAGGTCGCGCGAAATAAGGTTGTGGGATGTTTACGCGGGTTCCTACGCGCCACTTTTATTGTTATACACAAGTATCGGCGGGCTGTCGCCATTCCCACAGTCTCTTACCTGGCGTTAGACGAGAAACATGTCGATATGCAGACCTTCCAGGTTTTTAAAACCTGGAAGGTCTAACGTGCAGCGTTCTGAACGACAATTATTAGGTGAAACTATGACACGCAAAACAGCAAAAGACTTCGATCCAGAAGTATTGAAACTATTCGATAAATACGTCCACGGCGACATATCGCGACGGGGATTTTTGGCTTCGGCCGCAAAATTTACAGTGCTCGGCCTGACCGCCGAAGGTTTGCTTGAGGCATTGAATCCGCGTTTTGCACAGGCGCAGCAGATAGCCTTGGACGATGCCCGCATCTTAGCAAAATATGTGGAATATCCCTCGCCCGCTGGTTACGGCAAGATTCGCGGCTATTTGGTTCAGCCTGCTAAATTCACAGGCAAACTGCCGACAGTCCTGGTCGTGCATGAGAACCGCGGCTTGAATCCGCATATCGAAGACATTGCACGGCGTATCGCGCTTGATAATTTCATCGCCTTCGCTCCCGATGCGCTGTTCCCGATAGGCGGCTATCCGGGCGATGAGGATAAGGCGCGCGAACTGTTCAAAAGTCTTGATCAAACCAAAACCCGTGCCGACTTTCTCGCCGCTGCTGACGTACTGAAAAACCTGCCCGAAGGCAACGGCAAAGTAGGCGCGGTAGGTTTTTGTTACGGCGGCGGCATTGTTAATTTCCTGGCAACGCAGCTTCCCTATCTGGCGGCCGCCGTGCCTTTCTACGGCAGTCAACCGACAGCGGAAGACACCGCGAAAATCAAAGCGCCGCTATTGCTGCATTATGCCAGTGAAGATGAACGCATCAACGCGGGTTGGCCTGCCTATGAGGCTGCTTTAAAAGCTTCCGGCATTAAATATGAAGCCTACATTTATCCGGGCGTGCAGCACGGTTTTAACAACGATACCACGCCGCGCTACGACGAGGTGGCGGCAAAGCTGGCATGGCAACGTACGATCGGTTTTTTTAACCGGCATTTGCGTAACTAGACAGTTTCGGCCGTAGGGCGTGCCGTGCGCGCCTTAAGATCCATAGGCGCGCACGGCACGCCCTACGGCAAGAAATAAGGAGATAGCAAAGGAATATGCAATCTCAAAAAGGAAGCGAATAAAACCGGCCAAAGTAACGCTGGCAGGCGGCGTCGACGTGATCAAGTCCAAGCATACGGAAGTCGACAAAACCGGTAAGCGTTGCGATGGCAATTCTCCGATTCGCTATTGAAGGACCGATTGAGGCAGGAATGAGATGGATTGATTTCCTGTCTTTTTTAAGATTTTCAGGCTATCCGGAGCACGATTGCAAGAGTAATCAAATCCGGCGCTAATTAATGGGGTAATCAACATGAAAGTAACTATCCATATTTGGGATTTGCCGCTCAGGCTGTTTCATTGGTTGCTGGCGGTTGCTGTGGCCGCTGCTTATATCACCGCCAAAATCGGCGGCTCGCTGATTGACTGGCATGGCCGCATCGGCATATTTATTCTGGGATTGCTGGTTTTTCGCATTCTATGGGGCTTCGTCGGCTCGACTCATGCCCGGTTTTTAACTTTTTTTCCTACCCTGCCGCGGCTTGTTGCTTACCTTAGAGGCCGCTGGCAAGGCATAGGCCATAACCCGCTGGGTGCATTGTCGGTGTTTGCGCTGCTGGCAGTGCTGGCTGCGCAGGTCGGCACCGGCTTGTTTGCTAATGACGACATTGCCTTCGTCGGACCGTTATTCAATTTTGTCGATAAGTCCGTAAGCGACCGGCTGACCGGTTTACACAATACGATATTCGACCTGTTGGTCGCATTTATCGTATTGCATGTTGTCGCGATCGTTTTTTACCGCTGGGTAAAAAAAACCAATCTTGTTGTCCCGATGCTGACCGGAAAAAAGCAGGTGCCCAAAGCGCTGGCGGGATCAATAACCGTAAGCCCTGCTAGGGGATTTGGTGCAATAGGTCTTATTTTATCGTTGATTATTTCCTGCACCGTGGTGTGGGGCGTTACGGGCGGAATAGCGTATTTACATCCGGCCGAAAGTTATCAACAAACCGCACAAGCCGATCCGGGTTTTTAAACCACTCAATATTTTTTATAACACACAGGAACTGAAAACAATGAACAGAAAAATTGCACTCACTCTACTGCTTACCGCTTCAGCCACGTCGGCGATAGCGGGTCCGATTGAAGAACAGATCAGATTTCGCCAATCCGCCTATTCTTTTGCGGCCTGGAATGTCGCGAAAATCAAAAGCCAGGTCGTGGATCATCCCGAAACTTTTAACAAAGATGCTGTCGCCGCGGCGGCTAATGCGATTGCGGCGGTTGCTAATTCAGGATTGGGCGCACTGTATGGTGAAGGCACCGATAAAGGGGTTGGCTGGAAGCAAACCCGCCTGAAACCTGAGTTCTTCCAGAAAAAAGCGGAAGTGACGGTAGCTGCCAATACTTTTAACGAAGCTGCAAACGAATTAGCTAAAGTTGCGGCAACAGGCGATGTCAACGCGATTAAAGTCCAATTTGGCAAAGTCGGCGAATCCTGCAAAGGTTGCCATGACCTGACTCGCATTAAGGAATAGTGCAAGCCTGAAAAAATCAGTCGGGTTTACCTCTCGCAACAACCCGGTTGCCTTCTCTTCTTATCTCGTTCCCACGCGTTGTGCTCGTCGTTATACACAAGTCTTTAAAAGCACGTCATTCCGGCAGGGATTGCCGGAATCCACGACTGCAAGGATGCAGGAGGTAGAGCAACGCAGGAAGCAGTTGCCGAGAGCACAGGGATGTGAATGCCTGATTTAACTAAGCAATCCCGCGTGGAAACGCTTGTGCCTGCTTCGATATTGCCATCCATGGCTTCTGGATCCCGGCAATCCCTGCCGGGATGACGAAAATTGTCGTGTCTCCCAACACTTGTGTATAACGACGAGCGCGTTGCGTGGGAATGCAGTGCTCATCGTTATACACCAATATCCTGCGGGATGTCGTCATTCCGGCCGTTCCTTACCTGGCGTTAGACAGAAAACATGCCGATAGCAGACCTTCCAGGTTTTTAAAACCTGGAAGGTCTAACCCGCAACGTTCTCAACAGAGAGATTTCAACCGATCCGTATTGTTTTCCCATTCACCACTGCTGCCTGTTTATCTGGGAACATAGTCTGGTGTTGGGCTGCTGATTTTTCAGCAAGGCGGGTTGAAGCTTGTGTGTATTGCCAAACGACAGTGTTGATCACGGAAACTACGCGTAATTAATTATTTTTAATAATCAATAGCTTGTTTGATCATTTAAATATCTGATGCAAATCTATAGCCGCTGCGATGGTGTTGGTACGCTAGCTGCATAGAGTTAATCGAATGTCTCGTGACTACACGCGATCTATACGCTATCGGCACTTAAATTAAAGAGAAATAACCATGAAAAAACCTACCAAATTGATACTGCTTATGATGATTCTGGCTACGCCCATTGCGTTCGGCGCGGCTCATGATCATGAGAAAAAAGCCGATGCCCCGGCTGCTAAAGAATATAAATACAAAACGCCGAAACTTAATCGCGCTCAATTCGATGCGTTGCTGGCCAAGCCCGATCAGTTGCTGATTATCGACGTGCGCCGTCCTGACGAACTTAGCAAAATAGGCGGATTCCCGTTTTATTTCAGCATCCAGGCTAAGGAAGTAGAAAACTCTTTAGCCTTCATCCCCAAGGATAGAAACATTGTCACGGTTTCGAATCACGCCGGTCGCGCAGGCGCGACAGCCGATCTGCTTGCCGCTAAAGGCTTTCATGTGGTTGGCGCGGTAGGTGCGCAAAACTACGAAGAAGAAGGCGGTAAGCTGGCCAAAATAGAAATACCTGCACCTAAGCCGGCGACAGAGCAAAAGAAATAAATTTGATAAAGCGATGTCGGCAATAGTCACGAACGCTGTTATTTTTGGAGGATGTTAATGAAAAACAAACTATATCTCGCAGTGATGTGGGGACTTGCCGGTGTAATGGCCGGAGAAGCCGAGGCGGCTGTGGATCTGTTCAACAGCCCGGTGGGTGTAATAGGCGCGCAACCGGCAGACAGCAAGCCGGCGGCTGCTGAAATAAAAGCGCCTGCCGCGCAAACAGTTCAGGTTGCTCAAGCAACACCCGTAGCGCAGGATAATAAACCGGCGGCCGAGGCGAGCGCACCGGCTGCCAAATCGAAGCTTTGGTCGTATCAACCGATTAAAGCGCCGGAGCAACCGACAGTTAACAACAAAAGCTGGGTGCGGAACCCGATTGATGCGTTCGTGCTGGCGCCGTTAGAGGCAAAAGGCCTGACGCCCTCACCCGACGCCGATCGCGCCGCATTTGTTCGTCGTGCGACTCTGGATGCCTGGGGAGTCATTCCCACGCCCGAAGAAGTCGCAAATTTTGTCAACGACACCGCGCCGGATGCTTACGAAAAGCTCGCGGATCGCCTGCTGGCGTCGCCCAAATACGGCGAACGCCAAGCCCGCCGCTGGCTGGATTTGGCGCGCTACGCGGACAGCACCGGCTTCCAGAACGATAATACCCGGCCCAACATGTGGCGTTACCGCGATTACGTGATTAACGCGTTCAACCAGGATAAGCCCTACTCCCGTTTTATCCAGGAGCAACTGGCCGGCGACGAGCTGTATCCTGATAACCAGGAAGCTTTGATTGCCACCGGCTACATGGCGCATTTCCCGGACAATCATAACTCCCGCGACTTGGTGCAAAGAAAATATCAAATCACCACCGACATCACCGATACCGTCGGCAAAGTATTTTTGGGGCAAACGATGGAGTGCGCCAGATGCCACAACCACAAGTTCGACAAGATCAGCCAAAAAGATTATTTCTCGCTCCAGTCATTTTTCGCCAATTTAAGCGCGGTCGATAATATTCCAGTCGCCAAAAAAGGTGAGGCAGAACGCAAGTATGAAGCGGCTTTGGCGAAGTGGGAAGAAGCCACCAAAGATATCCGCGACAAGCAAAAAGCGATTATCGACACAGTCAGGGAGCCGGCGCTGAAACACCATAAAGAGCGTTACTTGACCGACAGCCGGGAAGCGATATTCAAACCGAAGAACGAATGGAATGCCCAGGATCGCTGGATAAATCATCGTCTGGAGCATGTGACCGACGAGCGCAGCTTGGCCGCTTACCTCAGGGATACCGCGGAGAGCAAAGGCGCAAACAACAAAGATTACAGCCCGGAAATCGTCGCCAAATGGACCGAATACGATAAGTTGTCTGAAGAGCTGAAAAAGTTTAACGACCTCAAGCCTAAAACCGGTTCGGCTGAAATTTCCGCGATGACCGAGCTTGGCCATGCCGATGCGCCGCCCAGTTACGTATTCTTCGGCGGCGACCATGAGCGTCCGCTGGAACAAGTGCAGCCGGCGTTTCCCGAGGCCATCACCGACGAGAAACCGGACATTAAACCGACCGCCTTTTCATCGGGCCGGAGAACTGCCTTGGCGAACTGGATAGCCAGTGCCAATAACCCATTGACCGCGCGGGTGTTCGTAAACCGGGTCTGGGAAGAATATTTCGGACGCGGCATTGTGGAAACGGTCAGCGATTTCGGCAAAGCCGGGCAAAAACCGACTAACCCGGAATTGCTGGACCATCTTGCCGACAATTTCATCAAAAACGGCTGGAGCGTTAAGAAATTGCACCGCGACATTCTGTTGTCCAGCACTTATCGCCAGTCCTCGGCTCACCGTGAAGATGTAGCCAAAGCCGATCCTGAAAATAAGCTGCTGGGAATATTCCCACGCAAACGCCTGGAAGCCGAGCAGATTCGCGACTCGTTACTGGCCGCTTCGGGAAAACTCGAAGAAAAGGTCGGCGGACCGAGCGTGTTCCCACCGGTGCCTGCTAACTTGGGCGCAGGCAATCAATGGGAAGTGTCCAAGGATGCTCACGATCACAACCGGCGCAGCTTGTACGTTTTCACCCGCCGCAGTGTGCCTTATCCATTGCTGGAGTCTTTCAACATGGCTTCCGCTCAAGAGGCGCATAGCAAGCGCGAAGTGACGACATCCCCGTTACAGTCGCTGGCGTTGATCAATAGCGATGTGGTGTTCGGATGGTCGCAAGCGCTGGCCGGACGGGTCATTAACGAGGCCGGTAACGATGAAGCGGCGCAATTGGACAGGCTGTATCAAATATTGTTTGCCCGTAAAGCGACAGGTACTGAAAAAGAAACCCTGCAAAAGTTTTTGAATAGTCACGAAAAGGTAGTCAGGGAAAAAACAGCGGAAGGTAAATTTGCGGTCAGCATTCCTACCGGCTTAAAGGGCGATCAAAAACTGGACCCTATACGTGCCGCAGCTTTTGTTGACTTGGTGCATACGGTGGCGAATTCGAACGAATTTATATATCGGTTCTAAGAGCACAGCATCACTTTCTATACTCATCGCACCTCAAAATTCGGCGCCTTTATTCCCTCTTCTGCTGAAGAGGGTTAGGGACAATGCTGTTGGCTTAAGCCGTGCAAAGCCCTCTCCAGCGGGAGAGGGTTGGGTGAGGGGAAATCAAAATAAGGAAAAAGCTTATTTTTATTCCCTCATCCCAACCTTCTCCCTGAGGGAGAAGGAGTACACACTCTTAAGTCAGCAGCGTTGAAAGTTGGGAAGAGGCGATTTAAAAAACCGACAATGATGTGCAAACACTATTAAGAGGAAAAATGAATCATGAATAATCAATCGCGTAGAGACTTTCTACTCAAAACCGGCTACGGCTTGGGCGGCCTTGCCTTGAGCGGCCTGTTGCCGGGAGGCGGTAGCGGGTTTATATCGAGTGCGTTGGCAGCCGATCTGATCGATCCGCTTGCCCCGAAACAGCCGCACTTCCCGGGCAAAGTCAAATCAGTGATCTGGCTGCATCAGCATGGCGCGCCCAGTACGCTCGACCTGTATGATTACAAGCCCGAACTGGTCAGGCTGGCAGGACAAGAGGTTCCCGCTTCGTTCCTGAAAGGCATCAAGACCAGTACCCAGGGCGGTCTCGGCAAGCTGTTCGTGTCGAACCGAATCTGGAAGCAATACGGGCAAAGCGGCGCCTGGTTTTCCGACTTGCTCCCAAATATTGCGCAACATGCGGACGATATTGCTTTCATCAAGTCCAGCGTGACCGTAGGCGCGACCCATGACATTTCAATCCTGAAGCTGAACTCCGGCGGTTTGAATCCGGGCCGGCCGTCCCTTGGCGCTTGGATTCAATATGCGTTGGGTTCCGCTAATCCCGATTTGCCCGCCTATGTGGTTCTCTACAACGGCAAGAAAGAACCGACGGGCGGCTCGGTAAACTGGAGTTCCGGCTTCCTGCCTGCCGTTTATCAAGGCACGGCTTTCCGCTCGGGCAAATCGCCGATCCTGCATTTGGAGCGGCCTGAGCTGGTTGAGGCATCTCAGCAAAGCGACAATCTGAAGCTGTTAAAGCAACTGAATGAACTTAAAGGCCAAGCTTACCCTGAAGATACCGAACTTCAGGCGCGTATCCGGGCTTATGACTTGGCTGAGCGTATGCAAACTTCGGCGCCGGAAGCGGTTGATTTGAGCAAGGAGTCGGACGCCACCAAGGCGCTTTACGGCTTGAACGATGAAGTCACCAAAGAATACGGCACTAATCTGTTGCGCGCACGGCGCTTGGTGGAGCGAGGCGTGCGCTTTATCCAGGTCGTTACCGGGCCTGTGGATATAGACGGTGACGACAGGGACTGGGATGCCCATACCAAGCTCGAAGAAAATCACGGCAAGCATGCCAGAATCGTCGATAAGCCGATTGCCGGATTGCTGACCGACCTTAAAGCGAATGGCTTGCTCGATTCGACGCTGGTGGTGTGGACATCGGAATTCGGCCGCACCTCATGGGGCGAAAGCGGCACCGGACGCGATCACAATGCCTGGGGTTATACGCAATGGCTTGCGGGCGGCGGGGTCAAGGCAGGGACGACGTATGGCTCGACCGACGAAATCGGCTTACAGGTGGCGGACAAGAGTCAGGCGGTCGATACCTACGACTTGCACGCGACCGTGCTGAACCAGATGGGCTTGGATCACTTGAAGTTGATTTATAAATACCAAGGCCGTTCGGAACGTCCAACCGTGGTTTACGGAAAGGTGATTAAGGAGCTGATTGCATAAGGGCGTGCTCCACGAAAGCACGAAAATACCTCGTTCCCACGCGCCTCGTGACACTCCACAGCTCGGGTCGCTGGCATTCTTACGGAGTTCGCGGGGATTAGGTAAGGTCTTAAGGAGCTGATTTCCTAAGCCGTAGAGCGCGCCGTGCGCGCCAATAACCACAATCCTTGGAAAAGGCGCGCACAGCACGCCCTACATGGGATTTCAGATAAACCATTTATAAAATGAGAACAGTCCGACCAAAGGATCACATTGATATGAGTAAAACGATTAATCTTTTCGGCATTGTTTCGATATTGGCAAGCGGCATCGTCTATGCCGAAGCCGCATTCGATTTCGAAGAGTTGATGGAAGCTATAGACACAAACTCTCGTAACCTTCAAGGCAGTATCTCCAGCAAAGATGCCACTGCAAGCATCGAACTTGCCAAGAAAATGCAGAGTGATTTCAAGCTGGTCGAAGGTTTCTTCGAAAAGAGAGGCAATGCCGCCGATGCGGTCATCGACGCCAAAAAATATGAAGACTTGGCTGCCGAAGTTGTGAAATTTGTCGAAGCTAATGATTTTGATACAGCGTCAAACAAGGCATTGGAATTAACCAAGAATTGCGACAACGCTTGCCACGATGTTTATAAACCCCTTTAACAAGAGTATAGATATGAAACGTTTTCTATTGGGCAGCCTGCTGTCGAGCGCATTCACGCTGCCGGTTGCCGCTGCATTACCGGAAGGCCACCCGGCCCCCGATTTTCAAACGCAAGCCTCTCTGGCCGGCAAGACTTTTACTTATTCGCTGCAAAATGCGCTGAAAAAAGGCCCGGTCGTAGTCTATTTTTACCCGTCGGCCTATACCGGCGGCTGCAATATTCAAGCGCACACTTTTGCGGTGAACCATGACAAATTCGCTGCGGCCGGAGCGACGATTATCGGCGTGTCTCTCGACAGCATCGACAGGCTCAATGATTTTTCGGCCGATCCAGAGTTTTGCGGCGGAAAGGTCGCGGTTGCCTCCGATGTCGACGGCAATATCGCCAAATCCTACGATTTGACGGTCAAAGAGGCGGCTGCGGGAAAAAAGGATTCGCGCGGCGTTGAAATTACCCACGGCTTTGCCGAACGCACCACATTCATTGTTACGCCTGACGGCAAAATCGCCGCCACGTTGACTGGGCTTAAACCGGCTGAGAATGTTGAGAAAGCGCTTGAAATCGTGCAACGGCTCGCGGCTGCGAAATAGGCATGGGATTATCGCGCCTAGTGTCGGTTTTTTCCTGCCGTAAGCGCTCAGATAGACGTTGGCAGAGAAATTCCTTCCTTGCTGTCAGTACACTCGCCCTGCTCGCTTCGGTCAAAAGTATCGCGGCCGAGGATGGGGCGGAAATCGCCGCGCAACGCATCGGCAGCGGCAACCCGAGCATCGGCAAGGAAAAATCCGACGCCGGACGGTGTCAGGAATGCCACGGCGCGGGCGGCAATAGTACTGATGCCAAGATTCCGAATCATGCCGGTCAGTATGCCGCTTACCTGGTTAAGCAGTTGAGCGATTTCCAGTCCGGTGCACGCCGGCACGAGATCATGACCATTATGGCGGAAGATTTAAGCGCCGCCGACATGGCGGATATTGGCGCTTACTTCGCCAATCTGAAAATCATGCAAGGCGATGGCGGAGATAATCCGTTGGGCAGGAATTTATTCGTCAACGGCGATCAGGCTAGGGACATTCCGGCTTGCGCCAGTTGCCACGGCGACAGCGGCAAGGGCCGCATTGCCGGTAACGTAATTTACCCGGTGATTGGCGGTCAGCGCAAAAGTTACCTGCGTTCGCAATTGGTCAGTTGGAAGCTGAGTGACCGCAAAAACAGTCCGGGCGGAGTAATGAACCAGATTACCAAATCGCTGAGCGATGACGAGATCGAAGTGCTGGCCGATTATATTTCCGGGTTGTAGCAAGTTAAACGTTGCTCTCGTTCCCACGCGCCGCGCTCATTGTTATACACAAGTATCTACGGGCAGTCGTCATTCCGACAGTCCCTTACCTAGTGTTAGGCGAGAAACATGCCGATATGCAGACCTTCCAGGTTTTAAAAACCTGGAAGGTCTAACTGGCAACGTTCTGAACAGGTGGGATGTTTCCGGCAAGCCTGAAACGGCGCCTCGCGCTACGCTTGGGAACTAGCACTTGTTAAGATCATTAACTTAATGGCAGTGGCACGGCGCGAGGGAACGAGGTAATTCACCACGAAGAAATAAAGCTTCGTGTCTTCGTGGTGATAATTTTTTAACCGATTAATAAGAAGTTACATATTTAGTTATTTCCTCATTATTTATTCTTTCAGAGGGCAACAATGAAGTTTTTGAATCGGCTGTTATATCAAGTCCATCGTTGGGTAGGTGTAGTGCTGGGCTTATTCATGTTTTTTTGGTTTTTTACCGGTTTGGTGATTATGTATTCCACTCCGACTACGCAAAACCGCAGCCAGCAACTCGCCCACGCAGAAACGTTGGCTCCCGAAGCCGGCTGGCTGAGCCTGGGTGAAGCTTGGGATCGTAGTGCCGAACAACGCAAGGCGGCAGAACTTAAGCCTAAAGCTGTTGAAGCGGCTGCCGGCACCGAAACCCAGGGTAGCAAAGGAAAAGAGGTCAGTATCGCCGATGCCCGATTGGTGCGCAGTGCCGGCGACCCCGTGTGGCTGGTAGAGGATAGCCAGGGTCAGCGGTTCGCCTTGTCGGCGCTTGACGGTTCGTTGCGTAAAACCACGCCGGATCAGGCTTTAAAAATCGCGGAAAATTGGTTTAGCTCTAACAGCGGCAGCGTTATCAAGGCCGGTTTCCTGGAGACGGTTGATAAACCGATTATTCTGCGCAATCAGGATGCCTTGAGCCCCTTCCATCGCATAGCCGTCGGCGACGGCGGTGAGATGCTGATCTCTTCGCGCACTGGTGAAGTATTGCACGTCTCCAGCCGGTTGGATCGGGCTTTTTACTGGGCGGGCAACTGGCTGCATTTGCTAAAGCCGCTGGAATCGATAGGCTTGGGTAAGTTTCGCAACGATGCGCAACTGTGGTTGGGCTTATCCGCGACGATAGCGACATTGACCGGCCTGATTATCGGCTGGTTACGCTGGCGGCCCGGTTTCGGCGGCAAGCCGACTTATTCCCAGGGCCGTACCCAGCCTTACCGCGAATTCTGGTTTAAATGGCATTTTTGGAGCGGGCTGATCGGCGGCATCGTGGTACTGTCTTGGGCGCTCAGTGGTTTTCTCGATACCAACCCCGGAAAAATATTTTCGACGGCCAACCCCAATCGGCAAGAATTAAACCGCTATTTGGGGAGCGAATTGCCTGAGGCAATGCGTCTATGGCAGCCGGTTTTACCTGCTCTATTGGCTTTGGCTGTCGATGATGCGGATATTGTCGAGTTGAGCTGGCGGCGGCTGGGCGGTGATGCCGTCCTGCTGGCTCATACCCGTGACGGACAGCGGCTGCCGCAAGAACCGGATGGCGGCTTGCCGCAGTTCAGCCAGGCATCGTTACTGGCTGCCGTACAACGCGTGGCCGGTAGCGCCGAAGTGGGAACCCAGGCAGTTTTGAATGAATACGACAGCTATTACTATCCCAGACACCATCAAAGTTTGGTGGAGAAACCGTTGCCGGTGCTGATGGTGCAACTGACCGACGATGCAGGAACCCGCTTTTACCTGGACCCGCAAGACGGTCGGCTGCTGACTAGACTGGACAGAAGCGGATGTGTCTTACGCTGGTTATATTCCGGCCTGCATCACTGGGATTTCGGCTGGTTATATCACCGGCCGATATGGGATGTCTGGATGCTGATCTGGGTATCGTTCGGGTTGGTGCTGGGAGGGAGTTCGCTGGTGGTTGGCTGGCGGCTTTTGAAGAAAACCTTCGCACCTAAAAAGCGCGCAATTCGCCGCACACCGAGAGGCATTGGAAAGCTGGAGCCTGAAATCTCAACGCATTAACCGTGGATACATAAGCTGTAATGCCAACAAAAAAAGACCTTAATATATCAATTTTAAAGATATAGAAATCTAATAATAACGTTTTATTACATATAACAATTACCCTAAGATATTTACTAACTCTGGCGGAGTGCCATGATCGGTTCTGTTGCCCGATTTAATTACAGTGATTTTATTTAAATCCGGAGATGATCCTGAAAAGGGTTGAGTTACCCACTTTTTGCAAAGCAAGGGAGTACATTATTATGGATACACTTTCAGACGGCATTCTCGCCGGCAGGCAGGAAGAGCATGCCTCTACACTGCTGGCTTTTGATGAATTGCAGTCGCGTTCGCTGTCGCTTTCTGTCCGAGCGACAGCCCTGGTTTTTGAAGACCCTGTTTCCCGTCGATTGCTGGAACAGATCGAACGCATTGCGCCTAGCGATGCGACCGTTCTTATCATCGGTGAAACCGGAACCGGTAAGGAGCTGGTAGCTCGGCATGTTCATGCCCTCAGCAAGCGCAGCAAAAATGTTTTTGGGGCATTAAACTGCGCTGCGTTGAGTGAAAACCTGATCGAAAGCGAATTGTTCGGCCATGAAAAAGGCTCCTTTACAGGGGCTTTAACGAGCAAGGAAGGCTGGTTTGAAACCGCCAACAAAGGCAGCCTGTTTCTCGATGAAGTGGGTGACTTGCCGTTTGCGATGCAGGCCAAATTGCTGCGTGTATTACAGGAGCGCGAAGTTGTAAAAGTGGGCTCCAGGCAGCCGGTGCCGGTAGATGTCAGAATCATTGCGGCAACTAATGTCAATCTGGAAGAGGCCGTTGCAGCATCGCACTTTCGGGCCGATTTATATTATCGCTTCAACGTAGCGACTCTTCAACTAAGCCCCTTGCGTGAGCGCCCCGGCGACATTCTGCCGTTGGCGAGACATTTTCTGAAAATTTACGGCGCTCGTTTGGGCTACGCCGACATCAAGTTATCGCCGGCAACCGAATTGACTTTATTGAATTACGATTGGCCGGGCAATATCCGCGAACTGGAAAATGCCGTTCACCGTGCGCTTCTGGTATGCCCCGGCAACCGCTTACGCCCTGAGGATTTTAAACTATCCGGCGTCAGGAATTTGGATCAAGGACCATCCGTTTCAACCGCGTCTTTGGAAAGTGCGTTGCAGCGCCTTTGCGAGCAAGCGCCGCCCAAGTTATTCGAGATATTGGAAGAGACAGTGATTCGAACTGCTTTTGAATTCTGCGAGGAAAACCAGGTTCAGACCGCGCGTTTGTTGGACATCAGCCGTAATGTACTTAGACATAAGCTGGGACTTTACGGCATGCTGCCGAATGCGCAGAAAAAGCCGCCGAGCGCTTACAGTGAAGTGGAAGTCAGAAGCGTTGAATCGACAAATTCAAAAACTTTGTATCAAGTGACTTAGGAGATATTCAGTAAATAGCATCTCGTAAAAAACAGATTGGTTATGAAACTACCAAGCCGTAGTTTTATTGCAGAGTGTTGTCAGTCGACAGGCCTTGAACCGGAAATATATTGCAAAAAACTGCAATACTTTTTCGCCCGGTCAAGCTTGAAAGGCGCAACGTAACAAGTAGAGACCTTTGCATTGCAAGGTTTCCAGTGGAGTTAAAAATGGGTCTTAGCGTTACTCACTTATTAGTTGTATTGGCTATCGTCACCGTTGTTTTCGGTACTAAGCGTCTACGCAATATTGGCACTGATCTGGGCGGAGCCATCAAAGGCTTTCGCTCGGCCCTGCAAGAAGGCGGAGAGGACAAGTCTGTAGATAATGGCGACGCCATCGGAAGCGAAGTTATTTCCAAAATCGATAAAAATTAGTACCTACCAAATCCTGAGCCGCGACATATGGTCGAATAGAGTAAGTTAAGGCGTTATTAGACTGTTCAGAGAATACAAGTACGCTCCTTGACAGAATGTAACGACTTAAAGTACTTTATAAAAAAACACAAGCTGACCGGACAACCGGAAGCCAGTGAGCCCTTCCCATGGGGCCACTGGCTTTTTTTTGCCCAAAATTTGGCTACGGCAATCGGTTTGCGACTCACACAGGAGATTTTGATGTCACATTGGCACGAAGACAATTCCCACTCCATTGGGCAGACCCCGCTGGTCCGGCTTAATCGCATCATCGATGGCGCACCCGTTACCCTGCTGGCAAAAATAGAAGGCCGCAACCCGGCTTATTCGGTCAAATGCCGGATCGGTGCGGCTATGATCTGGGATGCCGAGCGTCGCGGCGTGCTGGGTCAGGGCAAAGAACTTGTAGAACCGACCAGCGGCAATACCGGCATTGCGCTGGCGTTTGTCGCGGCGGCGCGAAACATCCCGTTGACCTTGACGATGCCGGAAACGATGAGCCTGGAGCGTCGCAAGTTATTGATCGCCTATGGCGCCAAACTGGTGCTGACCGAAGGCGCTAAAGGCATGAGCGGCGCGATAGCGAAAGCCGAGGAAATCGCCGCGTCGGATCCTGAGCGTTATGTATTGTTGCAACAGTTTAAAAATCCGGCCAACCCGGCTATTCACGAGCAAACCACCGGGCCGGAGATATGGAACGATACCGACGGCGCTATCGATATTCTGGTTTCCGGCGTCGGTACCGGCGGAACGATTACCGGCGTTTCCCGCTATATCAAGCAAACTCAGAGCAAGTCTATCGTTTCGATTGCGGTTGAGCCTGAAGCGAGTCCGGTACTGACACAGCATCGCGCCGGTGAGTTGTTAAAGCCCGGACCTCATAAAATTCAGGGCATCGGCGCAGGATTTGTGCCGGACGTGCTCGATCTGTCGCTAGTCGATGAAATAGAGCAAGTCAGCAATGAAGAAGCCATAGCTTTTGCGCGCCGGCTTGCCAGGGAAGAAGGCATACTTTCCGGTATCTCCTGCGGCGCTGCGGTGGCTGTCGCAGTGCGGATCGCCAAACGCCCTGAAAACGCCGGCAAAACCATTGTTGTCGTGCTGCCGGATTCCGGCGAGCGCTATTTGAGTTCGCCGCTGTTTGAAGGCGTTTTCGATGCCGGCGGTTTTGCAGCATGAACGATTCCAGCTATCAGAATGCCAAACAGGATTGGGGCGTCGATGAACTGGTCAGCAAACTGCGCCAGTTACGCGTGCAATCGTTGGAAACACGGCACCGGCGCGACCGGCCGCCGAAGCTGCCGTCACGCAAGGAGCTGCAAAAAATTCTCGACGGTCTGGGAGCGGTGTTGTTTCCAAACCGGTTGGGCCTGCCCGATTTGAACGACGAAGGCATCGATTACTTTGTCGGCTATACGCTCGATACGCTGTTACGCGAACTTTACACGCAGATTCGCCGCGAATTGCAATTTGTTGCTGTTGAGGATGCATACCAGCAGGCGGTCACGATTACCCGTGAGTTTGCCAGGCGTTTACCCGAAGTAAGGATGCTGCTCGATAGCGATATTCAGGCCGCCTACGAAGGCGATCCGGCGGCGAGAAGTTCCGACGAAGTGCTGGTTTGTTATCCGGGCATTACCGCAATCACTCATCATCGGCTTGCGCATATCCTTCATCAATTGGGTGCTCCGCTGGTAGCGCGGATTATTTCCGAGATTGCCCATTCAGCCACCGGCATTGATATTCATCCCGGCGCGCAGATCGGCGAGAGTTTTTTTATCGACCACGGCACCGGTGTGGTGATCGGCGAGACGGCGGTTATCGGTCGGCATGTTCGCGTGTATCAGACCGTTACTTTGGGCGCCAAGCGTTTCCAGAAAGACGATGACGGCATTCTCGTCAAAGGCAATGCCCGGCATCCTATCGTTGAGGACGATGTCGTCATTTATGCGGGCGCGACGATTTTAGGGCGCATCACCATCGGCCGCGGTTCGACGATCGGCGGCAATGTTTGGCTTACCTATAGCGTGCCGCCCGGCAGCAATATTACCCAGGCGCATGTGCGTAGCGAATTGTTTCAGGATGGCGGCGGGATATAAAGAATTAAAGATTCAAGTTGAAGCGTTATTCACCAAGCAGGACGTTACGGATTAGACCTTCCAGGTTTTTAAAACCTGGAAGGTCTAATTTCGGATCTCTGCGGGTAGCCGACAACTAATTACACCAACCACAATAGGAAAAAAACCATGTCCGATATTCACGAAGGCCAAACCCATACCGCGTTGGGCGATGTTGCTGCGCGCACCCTGGCAAACGCGACCAAAACCGTGCCGATGCTATCAACCATCACGCCACGGTGGTTGGTTCATCTGTTGCAATGGAAGCCTCTCGAAGCCGGTATTTATCGAGTCAACAAAGTTAAAAACGAAACCGGCCTGCTGGTCGATTGCTCCAGTCTCGATGAAAAAGAACTGCCGCAAACCTTTGTCGATTACGAAGAATGGGGCCGCGAATACCGCTTGAATGCCGTTAATACCGTACTCGACATACATACCCGCGTTTCCGATTTATATAGCAGCCCGCACAACCAAATCCATGAACAGTTGCGCTTGACCATCGAAACCATTAAAGAACGCCAGGAAAGCGAGCTGATCAACAACGCCGAATACGGCTTGCTGAACAACGTCGCGCCGGGTTTTAAAGTGCAGCCGCGTACCGGTGCGCCAACCCCCGACGATATGGACGAATTGATCTCCAGGGTCTGGAAAGAACCGGGATTTTTCCTGGCGCACCCGCTGACAATCGCTGCATTCGGCCGCGAATGCACCCGCCGCGGCGTGCCTCTTGCGACCGTGACCTTGTTCGGTTCGCAGTTTTTGACTTGGCGCGGCATTCCGATTATTCCATCCGACAAGGTCAAAGTGGTCAACGGCAAAAGTAGTATTCTGTTGTTGCGCATCGGTGAAAGCCGTCAAGGCGTGGTCGGTCTGTATCAACCCAACCTGACCGGCGAATTGAGCATGGGACTTTCAGTCCGGTTTATGGGCATCAATCATAAAGCGATTGCCTCTTACTTGATCTCACTGTATTGCTCGCTGGCGGTATTGACTGACGATGCGCTCGGCGTGCTCGAGAATGTCGAAGTGGGCAAGTACCATGAATACAAGTAACAGCGATTTTGCTCAAGATGCGTCATTGCCCGATATAGAGCAATTGACCCAACTGGCCAATGAGCTGTTTACGGCGCTGCCTTGCGACGGTTCGCGTATCGGTCTTGCCGCTTCGGCCGTGCCGGGCGGATTGACTTCATCGTTGCCGGGCGCTGATAAATCGGCAATACCGCAAGGTTTCGACTTGCCGGAGCAAGCCGAGCTGCAAAAGTTGCTTGCACCGCGTCACCCGTCTTTCGATAGCGTCCCTGACAGTCTGGATACCGGTTCGGTGTTCGGCAATCCGTCTTCGACTGCGGCATCGCCGTTGGCAGGCTTGGACAAATCCGTGCTGAAAGGCATTTTGCCGCAGGACTTCGGATTGCCCGATGAAGCGCAATTGCAACAACTGCTGGTTTCGCGTGTGCCTTCGGGAAGCAGTATTCCTGTAAATGTTGAAGCCGGTTCGATACCTGCCGTGCCGTCTACGTCGACTGGTGTTGAGCAATTAGCCAAAGTAGATACTTCACCGCAGGCTATTGAAGCGCAATTGCAAAAGCTTTTTGCTGCAAACTCGGTCGATAAAAGCGGCGGGCAGAAAAGCACTGCTCACCCTACCTTTGACGCTTCATTGATAGTGGGGCTTTCGCCTCAAGCCTATGGTTTGCCGGGCGAAACTGAGTTGCAACAGCTTTTTGGAGCATCGGTAAGTATTCCGGCAAGCACCGAGTCGGGTTCATCGTTCTATTTTCTCGATGAATTGAAATCCGGAGGCTTTAACTCGAAAGCTCCGGCTTTGGCTTCAGCGCATCCGGCTTTTGATGTTCAGGCGGTGCGCCGGGACTTTCCGATACTCAAGGAACGAGTCAACGGACAGCCGTTAGTCTGGTTCGATAACGCGGCGACCACCCAAAAGCCGCAGGCGGTCATCGACCGGGTTTCGTATTTTTATGAACACGAGAATTCCAACATTCACCGTGCGGCGCATGAACTGGCGGCGCGCTCGACCGACGCTTACGAAAAAGCTCGGGATACCGTTGCGCGGTTCATGAATGCGTCGTCTTCTGCGGAGATTGTTTTTGCGCGGGGTACGACCGAGGCTATCAATCTGGTTGCGCAAAGCTGGGGACGGCAACATATCGGCGCGGGCGATGAGATTGTGATCACCTGGCTGGAGCATCACGCCAATATCGTGCCGTGGAAACAGCTTTGCGATGCAACGGGAGCGACATTGCGCGTCGTGCCGGTTGATGACGACGGTCAGGTATTGCTCGGCGAATATCAAAAGTTGCTGAATTCGCGTACCAAGCTGGTGTCATTCACGCAGGTTTCCAACGCGCTGGGTACGGTGACGCCCGCCAGGGAAATGATCGAGATGGCGCATCGTGTCGGCGCGCGCGTGTTGCTGGACGGCGCTCAGTCGGTTTCGCATTTGCGCGTGGATGTGCAGGCGCTGGATTGCGACTGGTTCGTGTTTTCCGGGCATAAGATATTCGGCCCCACCGGTATCGGCGTGTTGTTCGGCAAGACCGAGCTGCTCGAAGCCATGCCGCCGTGGCAAGGCGGCGGTAATATGATAGACGATGTGACGTTTGAAAAAATCGTCTATCAACCCGCGCCCGCCCGCTTTGAAGCCGGTACCGGCAATATCGCCGATGCGGTAGGCCTGGGCGCTGCGCTTGAGTATCTGCTGAAAATCGGTATCGATAATATCGCGCGTTACGAGCATGAGTTACTGGTGTATGCGATGGATGCGCTGAGAAGCATATCCGGCTTGCGTTTGATCGGCACGGCTGCCGAAAAAACCAGCGTGTTGTCGTTTGTGCTGGACGGACACAGCAACCAGGATATTGGCGTCGCATTAAACCGCGCCGGTATTGCGGTACGCACCGGCCACCATTGCGCTCAACCTATCCTGCGCCGTTTTGGCTTGGAAAGCACCGTGCGCCCGTCACTGGCGTTTTACAATACGCATCAGGAAGTCGATCGGTTGGTCAGCACCGTCAGAAGGATTCAGAGCGGCAAGGATTTTTAGCGCTAAGGGAACTTAGCGGGACGGGGGTTGTAACTAACGTTTTGCGTATTTGAGCCAAATGGCGAGAAACATACCGATATGCAGACCTTCCAGGTTTTGAAAACCTGGAAGGTCTAACTTGCAACGTTCTGAAATGCCCCGTCCGGCTTTTAATTCACCACGAAGGACACGAAGAAAATAAACTTCGTGTCCTTCGTGGTGAATAACTAGCTTAGCTAGAGCCAATATTTCAAACCAGTGGCTCGATTTTTTGACCGACGAATTTATTTGCCTGCCGTAGCTTTCCAGTTCGTAAGCAGGGTTGTCATTTGATCCGACGGAATGGGACGGCTGAATAAAAACCCCTGCATCCGTTCGCAATCCTGGCCGCGTAGAAAATCCATTTGTCCTTGGTTTTCCACGCCTTCAGCGACACTGCTGAGCTGCATATTCCGGGCTAGGCCGATAACTGCGCTGGCTATGGAGGCGTCGGCGGAATCCATCGGCAAATTTAGGACGAAGTCATGGCTTATTTTCAAGGTATCGATAGGAAAGTGTTTCAGATAACCAAGCGACGAGACACCGGTACCGAAATCATCGATGGCGATTTTTAGTCCCAATAGCTTTAATTTTTTCAGGGTTTCCACGGTTTCTTCCATGTTATCCATCATTACGCTTTCAGTGAGCTCAAGCTCCAACTGCGCGGGAGGAATGTTAAATTCATGCAGCGCTTGCTCGATCATCTCGATCAGGTTGGGTTGGCGAAACTGCCTCGCCGACAAATTAACGGCCATGACCAGCGGGGGAAATCCGGCATCCAGCCACTCCCGAATCTGCTTACAAGCAGTCCGGATTACCCATTCGCCAACGGGTAGAATAAGACCGGTTTCTTCCAATAAAGGGATAAACTCAAGCGGCGACACTAAGCCAAGCTCCGGATGTTGCCAGCGTATCAGAGCCTCTACCCCATTCACGATGCCGCTTTGCATATCAATCTGCGGCTGATAATAGAGCCTGAATTCCTCGCGTTCCAGTGCGCGGCGCAAATTGGTTTCCAGCATCAAGCGCTCGAAGGCTACCGCATTCATATCTGTCGAGTAGAATTTATAGTTGTTGCGCCCGAATTGTTTAGCGTGATACATCGCGACATCGGCGTTTTCCAAAAGCTTCCCGCGATCATTGTCGATGCCGGGATACAGGTTAATGCCGATACTGGCGGTGATAAACACCTCATAACCACCCACGGAATAAACGGAAGAAAGAGCTTGGATGATTTTTTGCGCAACCTGCTCGACATCTTCTTCCTGAATTATTCGGGTAATGATCACGGCGAATTCATCGCCGCCCAAGCGGGCGATGGTATCGGTTTCCCGTGCGCAATGTTTGAGCCGTTCGGCTACAGCAACCAACAGTTGATCGCCGATCACATGCCCCAAGGTATCATTGATTGCTTTAAACCGATCGAGATCCAAAAACATAACGGCAATCATGTGCTTGCTGCGTTGCGCTTGCAAAACTGCCTGCTCCAGACGGTCATGAAACAGCAGGCGGTTGGGCAATCCGGTTAGCGGATCGTGATGAGCCAAGTAGTTGAGCCGTTCTTCCGATAGCTTTAGTTCGGTGATTTCGGTGAATACCGCTACATAATGACTGGTTTTATTAGTTGCGCTACTGGGGACTGCGCTGATATTGACCCAAGCTGGAAAAATTTCGCCGTTCTTGCGACGATTCCAGATTTCGCCTCGCCATTGGCCGGTTTTATTCAGAATATCCCATAATTGGCGGAAAAAGGCATGACTGTGCCGCTCCGATTTTATGATATTGGGCGTGCTGCCGATGAATTCTTCAACGCTATATCCGGTAATCGAGCACAAAGCCTGATTGACCTTAATAACGTTGGTTTTGGCATCGGTTATTAAAATACCTTCCAAAGTACTCTCAAATACTGTTGCGGCAAGGCGTAATTTTTCCTCCACCCGTTTGCGTTCGATTGCATAGTTCAGGCTTCGATGCAATATGCCGCTGGTTAAGTCACTTTTAACCAGGTAATCCTGCGCACCGGCCTGCGCCAATTTTATCGCCAGATCCTCATCGTCAAACCCGGTCAGGACAATGATAGGCAAGTTTGGCGCTTGCCGATGCAGGCGCCAAAAAGTATCCTGACCGAAGGCGTCCGGCAAGGATAAGTCCAGTAAGGCAGCATCGAAATTTTCCCGTTTTAACAACGCTAAACCATCTTCCAAGCATTCGGCATGAACCAAATAGAACGACTGCCTCGTGTTTTCAGCCAGTAATTCACGCAGCAATATAGCATCGGGTTTATGGTCTTCTATTAGCAGAATATTCATGTTCACTACGTTTACTTGAATAAGGTGGATATGGGCGATATGTATAGCAGCCGAAGTCGGTAAAGCGACATTTGAAATACCCTCTTCCGATGGGAGAGGGGACTTTGCACCGCTTTACCGACTTCGGATTCTATAACTATTTGTCTTTTCATACCTCTCGCTTTATGAATGCAAGGTAGCGCATCGAGCGATTAATTCGCTGGCCTCATTCACGGGCAATGGCCGGCCGTATAAATAGCCTTGAGCATCATCGCAAGCGATATGGCGAACCATTTCGAGTTGCGCCTCGTTCTCTACTCCGGTAGCCAAGCCTTTGATATGAAAACTTCGCGCTATTTCAATGGCCGCTTTGGCAATAACCGCTTCGCTTGAATGAAGCGAGTCCTGCTGGATCAGCGATTGATCGATTTTGATGGCGTGTATCGGAAACTTGGTCAGTGATTTAAACGAAATCATGTCGTTGCCGAAATTGTCTAACGACAGTTTGATACCCATTTGCGAGAGTCGATTAAGTTCTTGCACGGAATACTCTTCATCTTCCCAGAGGGTTGCTTCATGAAATTCCAGCTCCAAAAGGGAAGGAGTCAAGCGGTTTTCTTGTAACGCATTGGCAACGGTGTCAACAAAGCCGCTTTGACGGAACTGGCGGGGCGAGATATTGACTGATATCGCCAAAGACGCCAGACCTTGTTGTTGCCAGGATTTGCTTTGAGCGCAGGCCTGCTGTAACACCCAATTGCCTACCGGAACTATCAGTCCGCTGCTTTCTAGCTCAGTCATGAACTTTGCCGGCGTCAATAAACCCTGTCCGGGATGCCGCCAGCGCAATAAAGCTTCCATGCCGACGATCATACCGCTGCGGACATCGACGGTGGGTTGATAATGCAATTCGAATTCACCGCGTTCGAAAGCCGTGTTTAACCGCTCTATTTTGTCCGTATTGCGCTGAACTTTTGCGCCCATGGCCGCTGAAAAGAAACGAAAACCTCCTTTTTTTTCAGGACAGGATTTCTTGGCTTGATACATCGCTGCATCGGCAGCACCGATCAGTGTCTCAATATCGGCGCAGTCGTCAGGATAAATGGCGATACCCAAACTGGCATGGGTGGTGATTTGCTGGGCATTTAAAGTCAACGGTTCAGCCAGAGTCTGTAAGATTTTGTCGGCGATTAACGCAACATCTTCGGCACTGTTTAAGTTGTTTAAGATAAGAGTGAATTCATCGCCGCCCATCCGTGCCGCGCAATCGGTGGTACGTATGCAATGTCGCAAACGTCTTGCCACTTCCTTGAGTAAATCATCGCCGCTACGATGGCCTAATGAATCGTTGATCAGTTTAAAATCATTCAGGTCGAGAAAAATCAGCGCCAATGATTTTTTGGAGCGGCGCGCACCGGCAATATCTTGTTTGAGCCGGTCGTAGAATAGTTTACGGTTGGCCAAGCCGGTCAGGACATCGTAATGAGCCAGATATTGCAGTTGTTCCAACAAGGTCTTTCGCTCTATCGCGTAATATAAAGAGCGCCGCAATACCAGTTCGGATATGCCGCTTTTGACTAAAAAATCCTGCGCGCCCAATTGAACCGATTGTATCGCCAGCAATTCATCTTCTTCGGCGCTTAACACGACTATCGGAATTGTCAGCGCTGCCGTATATATTTGAGTAAGGCTGTCTAATCCGTTACCGTCCGGTAGGCCGAGATCGAGCAATATCGCCGAAATGCCGCCTTGTTCCAAAATCGGAAAAGCCTCGCTG
Source organism: Methylobacter sp. (assembly GCA_036561025.1). Lineage (GTDB taxonomy): Bacteria > Pseudomonadota > Gammaproteobacteria > Methylococcales > Methylomonadaceae > Methylobacter_A. The sequence continues at coordinate 43,017 of DATBQB010000071.1, forward strand.
AGCAAGCCGACGCAAATCAGTTCGAAGTGTTTATTGGCGTTATTGTTGGCTTCCAGCAAGACTTCAACTAATTTGGCATCCCCTGGATTGTCTTCAATCAGTAAGACTTTTGCGATGGCCTGATCCATAGTTTAATCCGCGATTTCCGAAGGTAGTTTGACAATAGTCAGCCAAAACGTTTCGATTGATTGGACGACTTTAATAAATTGCTCCAGGTCTACAGGCTTGTTGACATAACAGTTGACGTGTAAGTCGTAGGTTCTGAGCACATCCTGCTCGGCTTCGGAAGAGGTGATGATAACCACCGGAATACGTTTTAAACTCGAATCGGCTTTGATTTCCGCCAACACCTCAAGCCCGTTTTTTTTGGGTAAATTGAGATCGAGCAGGATCACATCGGGGCGCGGCGCATCTGCGTATTTTCCTTCCCGGTGCAGAAAAGCCATCGCTTCCATGCCGTCGCCAACTATGCTCAGATTGTTTTTTACTTTGCTTTCAGTCAGGGCCTCGCAGGTTAAACGAACATCGCCCGGATTGTCCTCCACCAGCAAAAATTCGGCGGCACGGCCTATATCTTCTAAGCTCATCAGTTAGTTTCCTCGGTTAGGGGTTTAAGTAATGTGAAAATAAACGCAGCGCCTTGGCCGCGCTCTGATTTAACTTCGATTTGTCCGCCATGACGCTCGACGATTTTCTTGCAAATGGAAAGGCCGATACCGGTTCCAGGGTAATCTTCCTTATTATGCAGGCGCTGGAAAATAACAAAAATACGCTCGAAAAATTCGGGTGCGATACCTATACCGTTGTCGCGAACTTCAATATGCCAATATTTATCTGAATCGGATACTTTAATCCCGACTTCAGGAGGCAGTTCGCCGCGAAACTTGACGGCATTGCCGATCAGATTCTGAAATAACTGCGTCAGTTGAGTGATGTCGCCGTGGGTGTCCGGTAGCTCGTCATAGTCAATCTTGGCCTGACTTTCCTCGATAGCCACACGCAGATTGGCTAGAGCCCGTTGCAAAACCGAATTAAGACTTACCGATTCGAATGGTTTGGTGCGCGAACCAATCCGGGAATAAGCGAGTAAATCGTTGATCAGCGTCTGCATCCGCGTTGCGCCATCGACCGCATAATGGATAAATTCATCCGCGTCGGCATCCAGCTTGCCCCGGTAACGCCGCGACAGCAGTTGGGTAAAACTGGCCACCATGCGCAAAGGCTCTTGCAAGTCGTGGGAGGCGACATAAGCGAACTGCTCCAGCTCTTTGTTAGAGCGCGCCAATTCCTCGGTGCGTTTCGTCAAAGCTTCCTGGGCTTCGCGGTAAGCGCTGATGTTGGAAAACTCGACGATGAAATGGGTGACTGCGCCGGTTTCGTCCTTGACGCCGCTGATATTGACCCAAGCGGGAAAAAGTCTGCCGCTGCTATGTTGCAGCAAACATTCGCCTTGCCACGGCTCACCCTGCTTAATATCTTGCCAATGGCCGACAAAAGCTTCCCGTTCCTGAGCGGGTAGCAGCAAGGTGACCGGTAGGCCTACCAAATCTTCATGACGGTAACCGGCAATCACAGCTACTTTGTTATTGGCGTGAAGTATTTGCCTGCGGATGTCGGTAATAATGACGCCTTCGATATTGTTTTGAAAGACTTCAGCCAGCAGTCTCAACATTTCATTATCGGCCTGAAAATAAGCATCAACAGCCAATTCGATATCGAACAAAATAACCTTGAGTACGGCCTGTATCGTGTCGCTGCAGGCGGCTTGATCGTTTGCCAGTTGTTGCTGAATCTCAGGTAACAGCCAAGCCAGATAATAATGATAGGCGCCTATATACCACTGCGGCTTAAGTCCGATGCGGTGATGGGTCGTGCCGATGTTGACGCGGTCTTTTACATAATCAAGATCATAACAGCCGGCAATCAGGCGATCGAAATAGGCTTCCTGTTTAAGTTTCAAGCGATCAACCAGAACCGGATCGGTCAATAAATTACGGGTCGCATCAAAGCTTTGTAATTGAACATAGAAATCATCAATAAATCCGGTATGACGGCCTTTTAATGTGTCATGCAGAGTTTTTAGCAAGTCGATGTCACGCGGGCTTAATTGTAAAAACGCCAGGCGTTCGGCAATTTCCTGATCGTTAACAGTCATGGATGAATTAAAGTCGGTCATATTCGATGAAGTACTGGATTTTGTTAAAGTCGCTTGCAATTGCCGTAGAACGGTAAAGGATAGAAATCTCTAGCTTACAAAGTAAGGCAAATTTTATCATAGTGATTTCATAAGGCTGTGCGACGTTTATATGGCAGTAAGTATTTTTACTTAGGTTGTTTTACATTTTTTAGGCAACGAATGCCAGAACTTATTGATGAGTTATCAATAAAACTTTTGCTGGACCCTTCGATTACGCCCGGGAGAGCTTTACCGAATTACCATTTTATAGAGGGAGACATAAGTAGAAAGCCAAAAGTTTTTCAGCAAAATGAAAAACTATTTGTCTGTTATTAACCATGAAGACACGAAGATCACGAAGTTTTTTCTTCGTGTCTTCGTGGTGATTCAAAAATATTAAGAGAGTTTTAAACTACTTAATAGACGCAACAACTATGGGACAAGAGCAGTTGCAGGACAACTTTACTCGCATAGGCAGATCAATAAATCCTATGGACTAGCTATGGGCGCTTCGTATTTCGACATCCGAAAATTCCGGCAAAAATACCGGGGCCGAGGGGCGTTCATAATAACTGCCCTGCACCAGATCAAAACCGGTATTTCTAGCCAGCGACTCGGATTTCTTTTGATCGATTTGTTGCAGGATGGTTCGTCCGCCAACTGAAGCTACCAACACTCTTAAATCGCGTAGTTTTTCAAGCAGAGCATTATCGCGCACCTGGTCAAGATGCCGCGCCGATAAACTGACGTAATTCGGCGACAACTTGGTAATCAGGTCGAACGATTGGCTTTCCTGCGCGACGTAATCGAACTTAAGCCCGATTTGATAACCTCGTTGCCGATAGTTATCCAGCCCGGTAACCAGCTCTTGATAATGCCGGGCATAGTGGCTGTTTACAGCCATAATGATAACGACATTTTTGGTTTCCAGGCCGCATTGCCCGATCACTTCTTCAAAATAAGCGCCATGATCTTGCTTAACACCGAGTATATGGCGCGGATCGACTTCCACAAGCAGCGAGCCTTGCAAATGGGTTAAAGGCAGATAATTGAGCATATGAACGGTGCGGGACAAGCGGTCAAAATTGATGATGGACTCGAAATCGCTGGCTTGGTGAGGCTGGTTAGTCAGCAGGTTTTCAATTTCATCTGAATATAAATGCTGAACCTCATGCGTGGAAACCTTAAGCTTCGCGGCATGACCGATGATCTCTGCGGGTTTTAGGGCCAAGCGTATAGGCGAAAAAACGCTGCCGATTTTAATTGGACCGAACAGGGCGCTTATTTTTCCTTCTTCCAACATAAAGGGACGAAAACTTGAGCGATGCTCTTGCCCGAACCGGTCATTGAAATAGTCGACTAGATTTTGTAATGGCATAAATTTATTCCTCAGGTCTGATAAAAGTTGTACTGATCGGCGGATTTTCCGCGCTGTATTGCGATGGGTTGATATCGAAAAAAATCTGTACCTTTCTGGATAAAAAAAGCGGGTCGAAACAACCCGCTCAAAAACTATCCCTGTATAGAGGAGGTACATAAAAAAGTGACACTAGAAACACGTTACAAATAACGCCGTGTTTTTACGGCGGTTCGTTGTGGTTGGATATAGCTTAGGGAGATTTTAATTTTTAATAAAACGATATTATTAGATTTTAATATCTATTAAAAAGATATTGATACTAGCATGTATCGTGCTGATATTATTCCGTAGCGATAGCTTACTATCGCGGGTTTACCTCGTTCCCACGCGCTACGTCACTGCCATTAAGTTAAAGGTTTTAGTGAGCGAGCGTCGAAGCCGACACATATGTTCATCAACCGCCAGGTACGTTAAAAACGCCTCCCCCCGCCTCCGCCGCACTCATTTCTTGTGGATGACGTTTGTCATGAATAAAAATCTGATTCAACAGTAGAAGGTGTATTTTATTCTGCATGAAAAGGTTGCTATCAATAATGTAATTAAGATAGCATCTAGCCTAACAGATTGCCGGGGCGGCATTATGTACCGGTAATTGAAATTTAATATACACCTGCTTAGGTGTCTACTTAATATTAGGCCTTGCTATTACAGTTATAAATAAAAGAAATCAATCGAATCTAAAAAATAATTCTTAGGATGGTAAAAATGGGAATTTTTGACGTGCTTACAGGTAAATTGGGTAAACGGCAACATGCAATTGCTCAAAAGGCATTTGAGGTGTTAGAAAGTGAGTTCGCGGATAATCAAGAAATTTTAGATACCTTTGCTCGAACTGCAATAACTCTCACAACTACTGATAAATCGGAATATGACCGATTTACAAAAAATGGAAGAAATTTATTTAGAAACTTAGGACTATCGGTAGGAAATGAACAAATATTCAATGACATAGCAGCCGGCTCTATGTTTTTTTCTCCAACTGGGCAAGCAATGCTTTCGCTAATGATATTTGAATTATGCGTTGGTGGTATTGATAGTAAAGACAGATCAGAACAAATACCGGAATTAGTTAAAAAAATAGAATCTTATTGCTCTCGCATTTAGCAAATGCGGTGAGAGAAAGACGGGGGTCAGTTCTAACATTCCAACATTAGCCTAACTCAACGCTCCAGCGTAGCTTCGCTAACGCTCAGTCCGCTGAACTTTATGTTTGCACCTCAATCAACCTCAGGAGATTCACCATGATCTACATTGTAATAGGCTATTTTGTGATTGGTTTTTTCAAAGGCATGGGCAGCATTAACGCTAGTGTTTACGGCACTCTTGGGCCTTTCGCAACGCTTATCTCTTACATACTTTTGTGGCCTTTCCTAGGTTCTAAAAGATAAAACTGTTTACCGTTATAAACCAACATTTTCAGGAGTCTTTATGGGTCTCGTATCATTTCTTTTTGGCGGCGGAAACGCAGGCTTAATTGCAAAATCAATCGCCACACATCACCATCGGCTGGGAAAATTCAACGATGTTCTTAATATCTATTATAGAGATTTCAAGTCCCGCTCAAATGGTTCTAAGAATTACGCTAAAGCCCAAGAAGCTATAGAAATGATCGATAATAGGCATATAAGGAACTATCGTGACCTTGCCGTACTTGCACTAATGGTTGATGCGGCACCGAGCTTTTATCAGTTTCATGAAATTGAACAAGACTTCTCCGGAAAACTTATTAAGTCATTGACCAAGAATGGTATTGATATGAATCATATTGCAGGAGACGTCTTAACTTTAAGTATTTAGCAAGCTTTCGCTGACAATGCCCCTATAGCATAATGTTAGACTGTATCACCAAAAAAGCTTGGGTAGGCACATGTTGTTTTGTGTCCACGAGGAAACTAAATCCGTCATTTTTATTAGGTGGTGGTTTGGCTTTGGCTGTTCTTGCTTGGCCTAACGAATAAGGTTAGATTGTGTGAGCCCGGTAGCATCGCGCCCCATTTCGGAGCCTAATCATACTGGATATTTTGATTATCGAAATGAATTGTCCGTTGGAATGCATTAAAAACGACCCGCGATCTTTTGGTATTTGTAAATGGGGCGCGATGCACCCCTACCGGACTGAGCGAAGGTTTTGAGGGTCTTCCTAACATTTTTGCGATGTCTGGAGAGCATGGGGACAGATCTGGAATCGTGCATTATCCAGAGGTGGTCGGGCAACTGTTTTCCGTTGCTCGTTTCGGCGTAATGGTAAAAGGTAAACCCGCAGTCTACCGCCATATTGAAACATCGAAATGATGGGTTAAATAGCCCGCGTAGCTCCGATTAGCGTAGCGTAATCGGAGGCATGTTAGCCCGGTAGGGGGCGCATCGCGCCCCATTTCGGAGCCTAATCATAATGGATATTTTGATTATCGAAATGAATTGTCCGTTGGAATGCATTAAAAACGACCCGCGATCTTTTGGTATTTGTAAATGGGCCGCGATGCGCCCCCTACCGGACTCTGTTCATAAATCACTGAACGCGTGACTTTGAGAAGCTGGCATTGCGTTGATAACGCAACAGAGTCATTCGGTTCTATCCAGCTCTGCCGTTCATTTAAAGGCTGATCCCAGACTTTTTTTCAGCCAATCCAATTCCATGTTCAATTGTCCAATCTTGGCGTACAACCGATCAGGGTCGCTTGCCGCATTAGCCGGTTTCGGTCCTCGCTTGCCTTCAAACAGGCTACCCGCATTTTCCAACAACTCTTTTTTCCATTGACTTACCTGGTTCGGGTGGACGCCATGTTCTTGAGCAATTTCATTGATCGTCTTCATGCCTTTGACGGCTTCTAAGGCAACCTTGGCTTTTTGCACTCCGGTAAAAATCTTCCGTTTCTTTTCACTCATTTTCGGCCTCTAATTTAGCTCAGAGCGTAGCTTAAACTAATGTCCGGATTTCGGGGGCCACTATAATTGTGGATACTGAATCGCTCGGATTAGCTATTAATCTTTCTTTTAGCTTTGGTAACCGAACCCGACGATTGAATTAAACAATGGATAATAAAAAATCTGAATCTACCTATTTGGAAAGTTAGCGAGCTATAATTAGATGACGATTAAAGGACATGAGGTAGTATTTTCCGATTGTGAAACGCCTTGTTAAAAACATTAGGCTCAGAACTAACTAATACAGATCATTAACCCGCTTCCAAAGAAGTATTTATGTAAAACAGCAATGATATGATGAAAATAATAACAATAATTGGCGCATTAACTACCATATCCTTACTATCAGGATGTGCACTATTAGCAACCACCGAATATAAATTGTTTGAGGGGAAATTGGATGGGGTCATCGACGGCAATGGCGGGACTAAAGCCGTTGTTGACGATATGGAAATTTGGTTTGACGGCGAACCTCCCCGTAAATTTAAAATACTTGGCTTTATTGATGACAATCGGGAAAGCGATTGGATTCGGATGTTGAGCCTTCAAGGAGATATAGTGGACGAGGCTCGCGAAGCAGGAGGGGAAGCTATTATTAAACTAAACAGTCAATCTCAACTCGCGCGATTTTACTCAGCAGGTGGCGCGTCTTCCAATTCATACGCTTCCCCTGCCTTCGCTTCATCTGTCTCCATGTCAAATCGTAGACATTTATCAAAATATGCGGTTATTAAATACGTGCAATAATTCGTATAAAGTTGATTTTTTATCTCAGTTTCGGGGTTATATAAAGGAGATATAGTCAAATCTGGTGTACAGGCAATTTAAATTAGGTGGCGCTATTCTGCTGTTTATATTCACTATCATTGGCCTCGTCTAAAACCGCTATCCCATCCTGAAACATTATCCCTCGTACCACGTCAGCCCGCGTAGCTCCGATTAGCATAGCGTAATCGGAGGCATGTTAGTAAATTCAAGTGTTATCACCGACGCTTTCCAAACCAGAAGAGGCCTATGCCCAACTATAGACGCGCATTCATACCCGGAGGAACTTGGTTCTTTACGGTCAATTTATTGCAACGGCATCACAACGATTTGTTAATACGCGAGATTGACTTGTTGCGCGAAACGGTGAGACGGGTCCGTGAACACTACCCTTTTCAAATCGATGCATGGGTGGTTTTACCGGAACATATGCATTCGGTATGGACCTTGCCGCCCGGAGATGCCGATTTCAGCTTGCGCTGGCGTTTGATCAAAAGTGGATTTTCGCGTGCGTTACCCAAAACCGAACGACGATCAGAGGTGCGAAAAGCCGCTGGAGAGCGTGGGATATGGCAGCGGCATTATTGGGAACATTTCATACGCGACGATACCGACTATCAACGCCATATCGATTATGTACATGTGAATCCCTTGAAACATGGACGAGTCAAGCGTGTAGCCGATTGGCCTTACTCCTCCTTTCATCGATATGTCGCGAACGGCATTTATCCATCGGATTGGTGCGGTGATGTCGATTTTTTGGTGGGTGATGATGCATCCCCTCCGATTACGCTACGCTAATCGGAGCTACACGGGCTTCATACGCTACCCCCCTGAACTAAATAAGCCTTTGCAATTCCCGGTTAGCTCGGCGCATTCTTTCCGAAAGCAGGCGGACAATATAAATATGCAATTTACCTATGGCCTCAGCATGTTCTGTTTGCATGTTGCGGAACTGTTTCGCGTCAAGACGGTAGAGAATGGAGTCTTCTTCAATCTCCACGCCGGCTGAGCGTAATTCGCCGGAATAAAGCGCCATTTCACCCAGGATTGCACCGGATTTATAGCGGCGCAAAACCCGCCGGTTTTCGTTTTCTCCGATCACTACGGCAGCCGATCCTTCAATGACCAGGTACAAACTGTCGCCGACATCGCCTTGACGGAACAGGCATTCGCCCCGTCGGCGTCTGTCTTCGGTAAAATAAGGCGCCAGTTCCCGAGCCGCCGCTTCATCGCCTAGCAATCGGGTCAACAGGTTATAGAAATTTCTGTCCACTCCGCCGGTATCACGGTTAAGCTCATCCAGAATCTGTTTTTCGCACCAGGCGATACCATCGTCCAGTTGGACGAACTCCATTCTGTGCACTTGGCCGGTATCGCCGGTCATAAAGCCAATAGTGTTAAGGTGCTGAATATATGTATTTTTAGCGCCGGTAATCAGTACATGAACGCCATAGCGTTCACTGAGTTGGGCCAGCTTGGAAAACGCCTTCACCGCAGAGGCGTCAAGTTGATTCACATGGCAAAAATTCAGTACCAGAAAGTCCGGTTTTGTTCGGGACTTATCTTCAATACATTCTTTAATTTCGGTGATTAGTTTGTCCGAGGTGCCGAAGAAGATAAATCCTTGCAGTATCAGAATCAGGATACGATCGCCTTGCTCATTCAGCTTCTCGCGGGTTTCAAGGTCGCGATCAACGTTACTGGCGCGGTCGCGGCCCGTTGCTTCGCTCTTGATGACACTTAACCGGGAATAATTAATAACGAACAACACGGCCGCCACGGCGAATCCGAAAGCGACGCCTTGCAGAATATCGACCAAGGCAATCGCTGCCAGGATCATGATAACGATCAGGTAGTCGGCTACAGGCAGCTCGGATCGGATTTTCCAAGTCCAGTCGATAAGAAAGTCGAAGCCGACATAGAGCAGTAAACCGCCAAGAATGAAAGTGGGTACTTTGCTGATAAAGTCAGTGCCGGCCAAGAGAGCCAATATAACGACGCCGGCGTAGACGAAGCCCATCAATCGGGTATTTCCGCCCAGTTTGGAGGTGAACGCCGTATCGGAGGCGACATGCACGCCGGGATACCCTCCCAGGATTCCGGATGCGATACTCGCCATACCCATAATATTGAGTTCTTTGTCAGGATTCAGGTCTTTTTTGGTGATGATTTCAATACCTGAAACATCCAGTAACAGAATAATAGCGCTAAGCAGCGCGGCAACCAGTATATGGCCTGTTTGAGGGGAAATCGCCGCCCAATTAACGAGGGAGAGATCGGCTGCTGAAAAAACCGGGATCGATAGCTCGGGTAAGGTTCCGATTTGCGGCAGCCAGCCGGTTTCGATGGCATTCACTAAAGTCTGGCCGGATTGATAAAACCACCCGTAAAATACCGCGAGCCCAATCGCCAGTATCATTGGAAAGATTGACCAATGGTCAAATTTGTTAAGCCCTGCATACAAAACCACAGCAAATATAATTGCTGAAAGGGCGAGTTGCAGCAGATGCGGGTCATTGATCATATCGAGGCTGGGGGCTTGGCCTATGGCGACTTCAAGTCCGCCCTTAACAAACAGGAAGCCGATACCGGCAAAGAAACCGGCCGTGACCGGATAGGGAATATAGCGAACCAGATTGCCAAGCTTGAACCGGCCCAGCAGCAGCAAAAATATTCCGGTTACGATGGATGTCACCATGATAGCCATCAAAATTGTCGGCAGTTGGCTATCCGGTTCTGAGTGTAATGTTACATAGACACTGGAGATAATTGTCGCAAATACCGGCGCAAGCGCGCTACGCGGTGAACAGATGACACCGCCAAAACCGCTAAACAGGGTTCCACCGCTTCCTATAATGAGCATACTCATCAATAGCGCAATTATGCCAACGGCAAGGAATTGCGGCTTAGTGCCGGAAAACATCAATACCGCTTCTGAAACGGCAACGGTGATATTTATAACCGCCATCAGAATGCCGGCAAGGGAGTTGGAAACAAGCTGTCTGGGTTTAAGCATTTGTGCCAGGTATTTATAAATTCCAGGTGGTACGCCAATCAGTACGGCAGAACTATATCGCACTGATTGCTTATCCAAGAGTTTTTTATTAATCACTCTCCTTTTGTTTTGGTATAGCTGACCGGAGAATCTAAACTTTCATTCAAATTGCGAGCGCAATTCTTTCTTGGCTTGTTGCCAATCCAGCACTCTAATGTCGCCCGAGAGAATTTTTTTCAGTCTCTATGAGTTCGGTTTCATGCCAAGACAGGCTGGGGAGATTATCTTCGTCACTGACCAAAGCACCTCGATAGTTTTTAACTTTTCTACGGAGGATAATTTGTGAAGTTCGGCGATGCTCATGTAGGAAGTACCTGTAGGGTGATTGATATTGCGTCTTTACCTCGAACAGCCTAACCTAAAACACGAAAAGTATTGGTCTTACAATCGCACATTCCGCCGGGCTGCGGTAACATCTTGTTTTCATGATTTAACTGCTATTTTTAAGATCATCCTTTAATGGGAGATTTAATATATGACAGATAAGCTCATCATCGACGGTTCCCACGGCGAAGGCGGTGGACAAATCCTGCGCAGCACATTGAGTCTGGCTGCCATCACCGGGCGGCCGGTACGCATCGAAAACCTCCGCGCGAACAGGAAAAAACCGGGGCTGGCGGCGCAGCATCTGACTTCGGTGCGGGCGGCGGCGATGCTTTGCGACGCCGAAGTGGAGGGCGCGGAACTCGGCTCGCAAACGCTGCAATTCCTCCCCCGCAAGCCGGTCCGGGCCGGTGATTACTTTCTGGACGTGGCCCAGGCTCGTGAAGGCGGCAGCGCCGGCGCGGTCATGCTGGTGCTGCAAACGTTGCTGCTACCGCTGGCGCTGGCTCCGGGCGTATCCACTGTCACGTTGCGAGGAGGCACGCACGTTGACATGAGCCCTTCATACGATTACGTGCACGATGTCTGGCTCCCTACGCTTGCCCGCATGGGAATAAATGCCGAGCTTTCACTGGTGCGGTCCGGCTGGTACCCGATAGGACAAGGCGAAGTGAAGCTGCGAATAGCGGGATCCGGGGAATTGCTGCCCCTGCGCCTGGAACATCGGGGTTCGCTACTTGCGGTTACAGGACGCGCTCTGGCCGCCAAACTTCCCGCCCATATTTGCGAGCGCATGGCTTCCCATGCGCTCGATCTTCTGGAGCAGGCCGGGATCACGGCGAAAATCGATGCGGTCGTTTTAAAAGCGGCCTGTCCCGGAGCCGGTTTGTATTTGACTGCGCATTATGAAAACAGCTTGGCCGGCTTTGGCGGCCAAGGAAAGCGCGGCAAGCACGCCGAGCTAGTCGCCGAGGAAGCCTGCTCCGCGCTATTGCATCACTATCGTTCGGGCTCGGCTCTGGAGCAGCATCTCGCCGATCAGTTGATTTTGCCTGCCGCCTTGTGCCGGGGCGAATCAATCTTCGGCGTCGAACGCATCAGTCCGCATCTTGTCACTAACGCCTGGGTGGTTGAACGCTTCGAGCTAGCGCGGATAGACATTGCTCCGGCTGCTGACGGAACCGGTTTGGTCAAAATCCTTGGAAGCGGGTAACTCCTCATGATTCCGATTCAAGAACTTCTGCATCGTATCCGCTGGGATCAGGAATTTGGCCGCGGCGAATTCGTTATCGGTTATTACGACCGGATCGGGCACGAAATTATCCTGGTGCCGTTTATTGAAACCACATTTCCAAAAGATGCTCCCGGCGTTTTCGAACTGATTGATCATGAAGGAAAGACGCATACCATTCCGTTGCATCGGGTCAGGTCGGTTTACAAGGATGGCGAATTGATCTGGTTCCGGGAGTGTAGAGTCTGAAGTTGATAATTCGACGAAAAATCTTCTCTTTCATCAGGCATAGCTAGAGATAACGTTGCGAATTAGACCTTCCAGGTTTTTAAAACCTGGAAGGTCTGCATGTGTAGGCATAACGCCGTATTATGGTTAACAAAGCGTAAAAGGCCGCTGCATTGAAGAACAGCCGGATTCGTTTGCTTGCTGGCGGATGGACTTATCGCCATAAACCATGCCGATAATTTCCTTTTTGGCTTCCAGCCAGTCGCGCAGCTCGTTCCCAGGCTTAAAGGCGCGTTTTTCGGCTTTGTAATAGGCGGCTTCAGCGATCATCGCTTTAATGTCCAAGCTCAGTTCGTAGGCAGGCGCAGGCGCTGGATTTGGCGGAATAAAGCCGAATTTTACCAAGCCCAAAACAGTTTGCGGCGAGCTGTTTTTAATGCCGATTTTTGCAGGTTCCCGTTCTGTGAGTGTGCCGAACAGGCGATCCCATATCGAAAACACTGCACCATAGTTATTGTCGTGCTCGTTACGCTCCGTTGAATGATGCGCACGGTGCAAATAAGGAACGATTATGACCTGTCCCAAGCGTTTTTCGCCGTAAAATGAAATATTGGCGTGATGAAACATGATGAACACGGTCAATAAGGCTTCATTAGTAAGCACCATCGTCTTGTCTACGCCGAATAAAACAATGTAAGCCGCTTTAAGCACAGTGATGATCAACAGCTCGACAATATGCAGACGGAATGCGGTCGAAACATTCAGATATGGATCGTTATGGTGCACTTTGTGGAACACCCATAGGCCATCGAAGCTGTGACTGGTTCTGTGCCAGCAATAGAGCATCAAATCGAGCAATAGAAATGACAGCAGCGCTTTCCATGCAGGGTTGGCGATATAATTTATGCGGGGGTTTGACCGTTCAAGGAGAACGGTAAAGAAATGTCTATTTCAATGCATAAATGGCGCGCCCGAGACGATTCGAACGTCCGACCACAGCCTTCGGAGGGCTGTACTCTATCCAGCTGAGCTACGGGCGCGTAGCGTGTATTCTAACCGATCAGCCCGGCAATTACGACAACATTGTTTTCAAGTGCGCCAGACTCGCTTTGCCGCGCTCTTTGATGACTTCCGGGGCCAACTGTTTTTTGTTGACCCATTCCAGATCGTCTTCGGGCAGTTCGCTTAAAAACCGGCTCGGCTCGCATTCGGCGATTTCGCCGTAACGTTTGCGATGGGTGCAGTAGCTGAACGTGCAAGTGCGCTGGGCGCGGGTGATGCCGACGTAGGCTAGGCGGCGTTCTTCTTCTATGTTGTCGGTTTCGATGCTGTTTTGGTGGGGCAGGATGTTTTCTTCAATGCCGATCAAAAACACATGCGGAAACTCCAATCCCTTAGCAGCATGCAAGGTCATCAGACTGACCTGGTCGCTGGCCTCGTCTTCCTGACCGCGTTCCAATATGTCCATCAGCATGATTTTGGCGACGATTTCCGCCAGCGGCTTTTGGCCGTCGGTCTCCTTATCGGCGATGCGTTTTAGCCATTCGACCAGCTCGTAGACATTTTTTAGTTTACGGTCGGCGGAGTCCTTGGTTTTGCTTTCTTCCTGCAAATATTGCGGATAGCCTATTTGGTCGATGAATTGCTCCATGACCGCAAAGGTATCGCCCCGCTCGATGCGGTCTGCGGTATCGATGACCCAGTCGCGGAATTTTGTCAGCCGATGCATGGCTTTTTCGGACAGCTTTTGGCTCAAGCCGAACTCGGTGCTGGCCGCAAACAGGCTGATATGCCGCTCATTGGCATAGGCGCCGAGTTTTTCCAAGGTGCTCGGACCGATTTCCCGTTTGGGGGTGTTAATCACGCGCAAAAAAGCCGCATCGTCATCCTGGTTAACAAACAAGCGCAGGTAGCCGAGGATGTCCTTGATTTCCGAATAGGCAAAAAACGAGGTGCTGCCGCTGATGAAATACGGGATGTTGTTTTCCCGAAGGCCTTTTTCGAACAAGCGGGATTGATGATTGCCGCGATATAAAATCGCATAGTCCTGGTAATTGCTGCCGGTCTTGAATTTATGGTGGATGATCTCGGACACGATCTGCTGGGCTTCGATCTGCTCGTCTTTATGGCTCAAAACCCGTAGCGGATCGCCGTAACCCAGCTCGCTCCACAGGCGTTTTTCAAAGGCATGGGGATTGTTCGCGATCAGCTGGTTAGCGACTTTCAGGATGCGCCCGGTGGAGCGGTAATTCTGCTCCAGCTTGATGACTTGCAGGCGGGCGTAGTCTTTTTGCAATTGCGCCAGATTTTCCGGCTGCGCGCCGCGCCAGGCATAAATGGACTGGTCGTCATCACCGACCACGGTAAACCGGCCCAGGTTACCGGCGATCAGGCGCACCAGTTGGTATTGGGTGATATTGGTATCCTGATATTCATCGACCAGCAAGTAACGGATTTTGTTCTGCCACTTTTCCAGGATGGCCGGGTGTTGTTGAAACAGCAATACCGGCAACAGAATCAGGTCGTCGAAATCGACAGCATTGTAGGCTTTTAAACTGCGGGTATAGTCGATGTACAGATTGGCCGCCGGATATTCGTTGGCTTTAGCGATAGTCACGGATTGTTCCGGCGCGACAAAGGCATTTTTCCATTGGCCGATTTGCCGGGAATAAATATCGATGTTGTCGATATCGCAATCTTTCGCGCCGTGGCTGATCAGGTTGCGCAGCAGCGTGTACTTGTCCTGCTCGTCGAACAGCGTAAGGCCTGCTTTATAGCCCAGTGTCTTGGATTCCGCCCGTAATATATCCAGGCCCAACGAATGGAACGTCGATACCCGCAGGCCGCGCTGTTGCTTGTCATCCAGCAGTTTGGACACACGGCTTTTCATTTCCCGCGCGGCTTTATTGGTAAAGGTCACCGCCGCAATATGCCGCGCAGGCAGGCCCTGCTTGACCAGATAGGCGATTTTTTCGGTAATTACCCGCGTCTTGCCGCTGCCGGCTCCGGCCAGCACCAATAAGGGATGATCAATCGCTTTAACAGCGGCTTGTTGTTGGGGGTTTAGTTTGGACATTGATACTTCAGCTAGTTCCCAAGCTCAAGCTTGGGAATTCGGTAAGGAAGCTCCAGCTTCCCGTCTCGCGAAGCTGGAGCTTCGCCTTCTGGGTTCCCAATCTGGAGATTGGGAACCAACGTAAAATATATACATTCTATACAGCATAACGCATTAAACACTACGATCCAGCTTGCGATAACTGATCGCCTCACTTAAATGCGCGGTTTCTATATTTTCCGATTGGGCAAGGTCGGCAATGGTGCGTGCCAATTTCAATATCCGATGATAGGCCCGATGCGATAGGCCGAATTTATCCATGGCCTGTTCTAAAATCCGGTGACTTTGCTCAGACATTACGCACAGTTGTTTAACTTCTTTTGCCGTCAACTCTGAATTGGCTTTGCCACTACGCGCGACTGCAAGATTGCGAGCCGCAACCACGCGCGTTCTGATTTGCTCGCTGCTTTCTTCGCCATCAGGAGAGCCTTTGCGTAATACTTCGTGCGAAATCCTGGGCACTTCCAGATGCATGTCGATACGGTCCAGCAACGGTCCGGACACTCTGGCACGATAGCGCATGACTTGCTCGGACGTGCAGTGGCAACGGCCCGAAGCATCGCCCAGAAAGCCGCAAGGGCATGGGTTCATCGCCGCTATCAGCTGGAATCGCGCAGGGAAATCGACTTGCCTTGCGGCACGGGAAATAGTGATATGTCCTGTCTCAAGAGGTTCCCTTAATACTTCTAAAACCTTGCGATCGAATTCAGGCAGCTCATCAAGAAATAAAGTTCCGTTATGTGCCAACGAAATTTCACCGGGCCTTGGATTACTGCCGCCACCAACCAAAGCCGCGGCTGAGGCTGTGTGATGAGGCGCTCGGTATGGTGGTTTGAGCCAATTGGCGACATCCAATCCTTGATCACTGATCGACGCAATCGCTGCACTTTCCTGCGCCTGTTGCTCAGTCAGCTGCGGCAGGATGGTCGGCAAGCGCGATGCTATCATCGATTTACCGGTGCCGGGCGGGCCCAGCATAATCAGGTTATGCGCACCGGCGGCGGCAATTTCGAAGGCTCTTTTGACATGGTATTGGCCGTGCACATCGGCAAAGTCTATATCGGCTGCTTTTACAACCGGCTCTTCCTGTTGAAACTCGACTTGTATCAGGTGCTGCCCGGTCAGATGGGAGCACACTTCCAGCAAATGCATGGCCGGAATGATTTCAATATCCTTGACCAGCGCCGCTTCGGCGGTGTTTTCCTTGGGCAGTATCAGTTTTCTTCGATTGCTGCTGGCTTGTATCGCAATAGGTAATACACCATTAATAGACCGCAATTCGCCGCCCAGCGACAGCTCGCCGACGCATTCGTAGTGATGAAGATGAGCAACCGGAATCTGGCCGGATGCGGCCAATATCCCCAACGCAATAGCCAGATCAAATCGACCGCCTTCTTTCGGTAAATCGGCAGGAGCCAGATTGATGGTTATCCGCTGCATCGGAAACTCAAACTTGGAATTCAGTATCGCGCCCCGAACCCGGTCCCTGCTTTCTTTGACCGCCGTTTCCGGCAAGCCGACGATATTAAGCGCCGGCAGACCGTTGGAAATATGGACTTCAACGGTGACTAAAGGCGCTTCTATGCCGGAGCGGCCGCGACTGTAGACAACCGCTAAGGAGGACATACCAGCTTTACCCTAAAGCCTATAGGTCTTCTTTGTTTAACAACTGCTGTTCCATCTCGGCGACGCGCTTTTCCAGATCTTCGAGTTTCGAGCGGGTTTTTGCTAAAACCAGCTTTTGCACTTCGAACTCTTCGCGGGTTACCAAGTCCAGCTTGCCTAACGCGCCTTGCAAAATGCCGTGGAAGCTTTTTTCAAGATCGTCTTTCAGGCTGTTCAAGCCCGGAGGTATCGCGCCAGCCAAACGGTTGGCAATATCATCAAGGGATTTAGGATCAAACATTAGGGTAATCTCGTATTATGGTTGGTCGGGTAATCTATAAAGCATCACCACGAAGACACGAAGAACACAGAGAAAAAGCAAAGTAAACTTCGTGTCCTTCGTGGTTAATTAAAATTATAAATTAAACGCTTTTTTAACAAACTCAGGCTGCGCCAAAGACGCTTTGTGTATATCGACGTTGTAATACGTCGTGTCGAACGGCTTGTTCGCGCTATCCGCTTCCCTGAACTTGCTCAAATCGCCTTTGCTAGCAATCGTTGCGCTCCACCAGCCGGACGGATACAAACATTGCGGAAAGAACAAGGTCTGCAAATGGCTCAAACCAGCGTTGCTCATCGCATTACGCATCTCGCCGATCAGCTTCATGTGATACAGCGCCGACTCGCTTTGCTGAACAACCATGCCGTTTTCCGACAGACAGGCAAAGCAGTCGCGGTAAAACTCTTCGCTGAACAAGCCTAAAGCCGGGCCGACCGGGTCGGTGCTGTCGACGATAATAATATCCACCGAATTCGGCTCGGCGTCTTTGACCCATTTGATGCCGTCGATAAATTTCAAGTCGGCTCTGGGGTCGTTATTGGATTCGCATAACTCCGGGAAATAAATTTCGGCAAGGCGCGTGACCCGCTCGTCGATATCAATCTGCACCGCATGTTCCACCGACGGATGCTTCAATACTTCCCTTAATGTGCCGCAGTCGCCGCCGCCGATGATCCAAACTCTTTTTGGATCGGGATGAGTAAACAAAGCCGGATGGCTCATCATTTCATGGTAAAAAAAGTTATCGCGGGTCGATACCATCGTGCAACCGTCAATAATCATCAAATTACCGAATGTTTCAGTCTCATAGATTTCAAGATGCTGGAACTCGGATTGCTCCTCGTGCAGCTTTCGTTTAATTTTTAACGAAAAAGCCGAGCCGGCGTCTGTGTGCTGCTCGGTAAACCATTCGGATGGATTCATAGTGTGTGGATTCCTGGGAAAATAAATACATTAAGATATCGTCATTATATTAGAATTCGGCATCTTTTAGGCATAAAACGGAGTTAAATAGTGAATTTAAGTCACAGCAAACCCTGGACGATCGAGCAGTCTGCACAAACTTATGCAATAGACAACTGGGGGCAGGGCTATTTTTCGATCAACGCTGCCGGGCATGTCTCGGTAAAACCCTGCTCCGACAAGGACGTGGTGTTGGATTTGTATGAAATTGCCCAATCGCTAAACGACAAACAGCTATCCTTGCCGGTGCTGGTGCGCTTTACCGATATTTTAAAAGACCGCGTGGTCCAGCTTTCCAACGCTTTCCAAAAAGCCTGCGTCAACAATGACTATCGCGGCAGCTACACGCCGGTTTATCCGATCAAAGTCAACCAGCAACGCAAGGTGGTTGAGGGCATTTTGGCGGCCGACAACATCGGCCTCGAAGCGGGCAGCAAGCCGGAATTGCTGGCGATTATGGCGCTGTCCAATAAAGGCGTGGTGGTCTGTAACGGCTATAAAGACCGCGCTTATATCCGTTTGGCGCTGATCGGCCTGAAAATGGGCCTGAACCTGTACCTAGTCATTGAAAAGCCGCTGGAACTGGAATTGATTATCGAGGAAGCGGCGCGCCTGAACATCAAGCCGCAACTGGGTGTCAGGATCAGGCTGTCCAGCATCAGTGCCGGAAAATGGCAAAACAGCGGCGGCGAAAAATCCAAATTCGGCTTCCATGCCCATGAAGTATTGCAACTGATCCAACGCCTCAAGCAGGCCGATTTACTGGATACTTTGAAACTGATGCACTTTCACATGGGATCGCAAATCGCCAACATACACGACATTAAAGTAGCGCTGAAAGAAGCCGGGCAGTTTTACGTCGAACTGCACCGTTTGGGTGCCGGGATCAAAATCGTCGATGCCGGCGGCGGGCTGGGCGTCGATTACGACGGCAGCCATTCGCGGCGCGAATCGTCGATCAACTACAGCCTGGATGAATACGCGCAAAATATCGTGCGCAGCTTTGCCGATATTTGCGCCGAAAAACAGGTGCCGCAGCCGGACATCATCACCGAATCCGGCCGCGCGCTGACCGCTCATCATGCGGTGCTGATCACCAACGTAACCGACATTGAATCGGTCTACACCAACCACGCCGAACTGCAAGCCTTGCCGGAGCCGCAAAACCTGGTCGAGCATTATCACGATGCGCAGTTCGATTTAGCGGAAGCCCGAGCCCAATTTACCCAGGATAAACTGAGCATCACCGGCTTGGCCGAGGCGGAAAACAACTACGCACTGTTATGCCGCCAGCTCCAGGCCAAGCTGAACCCCAATAATCAAAGCGAAGCCGCGATATTGCAGGAATTGAACGAGAAATTGGCCGACAAAGTGTTTTGCAATTTTTCTCTGTTCCAATCCATGCCGGACATCTGGGGTATCGATCAAATCTTCCCGATCATGCCGATCCACCGGCTGAACGAACAGCCTACGCATCGTGCCGTTATCCAGGATTTAACCTGCGATTCCGACGGACGTATCGACCAATATATCGAAGGGCAAAATATTGAACAAACCCTGCCGGTGCATGAAATCGACACCAAGCAGCCGTACCTGATCGGCTTTTTTATGCTCGGCGCGTACCAGGAAATATTGGGCGACATGCACAACCTGTTTGGCGATACCCATTCGATCAATATCGAGCTCAACGACCAGGGCTACCATTTTAATGACCTGCATGAAGGCGAGCATGTCTCCGATTTGCTCGATTATGTGCATATCAATTGCGAAGACTTGAAAACCGCCTACCGAGAAAAACTGGCTCACAGCGATCTCAGCGAGCAGCAACGGCAGGAATATGAGCAGGAACTGCTTGCGGGGTTGACGTCTTATACTTATTTGGAGAAATAGGGCGTGTCCAGCACACCATTTGATAGCAAAGCCGAACAATCCCGAAGCACTCTAAAGTATGTATAATACACACTATGAATAGCGCGGAACTTATCAAGCGGTTGCAAAATGACGGATGGGTGTTACGAGGCGTCAAAGGCTCTCATCATGTGTTTACGCACCCTGCCAAACCGGGCCATATCAGTGTGCCGCACCCGCGCAAGGATTTGGGAAACGGACTGGTGAATAAACTATTGAAACAGGCGGATTTGAAATGAGATACCCGATTGCAATTGAATCAGGCGATGAAAACCATGCGTATGGCGTCGTTGTACCCGATCTGCCGGGCTGCTTTTCGGCGGGCGATACCTTGGATGAGGCAATCGTCAATGCCAAGGAAGCCATCGAATTGTGGATGGAATCGGTTATCGAGGACGGCGAACCTATTCCAGAAGCCGCCCCCATTGCCAAGCATCAAGCAGACCCCGAGTTTGCAGGCTGGATTTGGGCCGTTGTGGATGTGGATTTGTCCAAGTTGTCGGGTAAAGCCAAACGCGTAAATATTACCCTGCCGGAGCGGGTTTTGACCGCAATCGATCAAGCAGCAACCCGTTTTGGAGACACCCGTTCCGGCCTGTTAGCGAAAGCGGCCTTGGAGTATGTTGAGCGGCACCCGCCGGTTTGATCTTAAAAAACCGCTATTAAAGCGGCTTCCACACGTCTTCCCATTTGGCCGAATTTAACAACATTCAAATTGAAAACGCTGGTGCTTCTATGACTTCCCTGAAAATCAACCTCGACGATATTACCCAAGCCCTGACCACGCGCTTCGACATGGTAGAAGGCGGCTTTTATCTGGACACCGAAACCGGCGACATCCTGCTCAGCACCGAAGGCGTCGACGAGGGCGACCTGCCGGAAGACCTGGAAGACAATCCGCGTTATCTGTTAATCGATCCCTTAGCCTCCCATGAATCTTTCCAAATCATGGAAGACTTCGTTGACAGCCTCGGCGATACCAAAGAAGCGGGTAGACTCGAAGAAGCACTTAACCGCCGCAAACCGTTCCGCCAATTCAAGGGCACTTTGCACGACCATACGAATTTAAGTAATGCCTAGTATGCATTCGAACAGCAGGAGTTGAAGCGTCTGGCCGAGGAATGGTGCGAAGAGAATGGGATTAAGGCAGAGTGGATTTGAAGGGCTATTTTATGATGACATTGAAACTAAGGAAAAAACCAACAATCGCAAAACTCTTGGCAACTTTAAATTTCGGTGATCCGTCAAAGCCTTGCTTTTGGCAGATCACCGAAGGGGCAATTAAGGGTAGTTCCTCCAGGCATCTAATACATCTAAAATTGTTTCATTTGAACGGAACTTTTTTCCGCTGGGATTTACAATTTTGATGCTTCCTTCAGGAAGCTTAAGTTTGTCGCTAATCGTTTTTTCTATTGATCGAACAGAAGCATCCGATCTCGCTGCGCGGCAGCGCAACGGTTTAGCATTTCGAAAGGGCATGGTGTTTCTCCAAGAGTGAATTATTAAGCTTCGAGGCCGGTTTATTTTTTACCAAGTCTCTTCAAAAATAGCGATCCTTTCCCGGAGGTTTTCTATCATTTGATCTTTAATGAAATGTTTCTTTTCAGATTCAGCTAAGCTTTCCAAAAGCTTACATCCTTCGTCGTGGTAATAATTCATAGTTTTAATTAAGTGCTTATAATTTGCAGCAGTGATTTCAACGGTTTTAAACCTAGTGTCATCGTCATCATTTTGATACTTACGAACAGCTCTTACTCTAATGCCTTCTTGGTCTCCAAATGCAAAAATCTTTTTTTCCGTGCGATCTCCATTTCTATAAGCTGGGTATTTTTTGGTGTATAACAGTTGCGCCATCATTCTCTCCAGGTAGTGGTATTGCATACAGTATCAATTAGCCATAAAAATAACGATGTGCAGATGATATGATATTGCATACAGAATATTACGCATTACTTAATCATAAGTCAAACATTGAGCCCGTCAAATACTTGTGTATATGATATGTTTAGCCATAAAAAATCTATTTTCATCACAAAACGATGTCGTATACGGCATTATGGTGTCACAGTAATGTAATTTGAATAAAGCTAGCGGAATCCGGGGCTTCGAGGTTCTGATCTTGTATGCTGCTACGCTACATATGAGCTTCTACGCAGCTTTCGAATTCATTGATCGTGAGACATGGTGTTATATCGGCGGAATCGAGTTGCGCACACCACACATTAAATGTAGATTTACCTATACCAAACAAATCACCATTTCTGGAAACCTGTATGACTGTTATTACATTCGACACTCACCAATTCATCAGCAAGCTCATTGCTGCCGGTTTTGAGGCCAAGCAAGCCGAAGCAGTTTCCGATGCTTTTAAAACCGCGCCCAAGGCGAAACTGACTTGGCCAGCGCCCGTGATCTGCGGGAAATGGAGTTGCGTCTGAAAGCAAAAATAGACAAAGTAACTTCCGATCTTAAGGTCGATCCTCTAAGCGGGACGGGGTTTGCAACCACGTTCCTAACATTTCTGTGATGTCAGAGCTAAGTGGCTACATGTTCAGCGCAAAATGTTTCGGATGAGGCAGTTGCCCCCCGTCCGCCTTTTATTCCATCAGGGTGCTGGAGGCGAGAAAATAGCCCGCAAACCGACACACCTCTTAAAAAACAGGAGAAAACCCATGCAAACCATCGAATTTGAAACCATCGCCCATGAGCACACCATTCGCATTCCCGACACGGTGCCGGATGGTGTTCGTCTTAGAGTCCGCCTGTTAATGGATGAAGAGCCTGCCGTAACGGCAGAAGGCGACTTAAAAAACTTGTTGGCCGGCATGACGGAGGGTTTGACTGACGAAGACCTGTTCCGGCCACGCGAATTTGGGCGGGAGTTGCCAGAATGGGATACTTGATTGACACTAACATTTTATCGGAATTGCAAAAAGGCAGCCGTTGCGATGCGAGCGTACAACGTTGGTATGCCGCGACTGACGACAACGAATTATTTTTGTCTGTGCTGGTGATCGGTGAAATACGATTGGGCATAGAACGCCTGCGTCGCCGTGATGCCGTTCAGTCCGAGCGGTTGGAACAAAAACTATTGGCGGTGGAAATACTCATGGCAGGGCGCATTTTGCCTGTCACCCAGGCCATCGCCGAACGTTGGGGATGCCTGAACGTTCCCAATCCATTGCCGGTTATCGATGGATTACTGGCCGCTACCGCGCTGGAACAGGAGTTGACTTTAGTTACGCGCAACGTACGCGATGTCGAACGTTCCGGCGTTCGCTTGCTAAACCCTTTTTCAGTTCCGTAGAGTATGTACAGTATTGAACAATCTCCGATAAATAACATGAAAGCAGGCATGATCGGCCTAGTTGCAATGTGCATCGACAAGACCAGAAAAATTTCTTGAGGTTAATGCCCGGCTCTTATACGTGAACACACTACCCGGTTAAACAACAAGGGAGAAAACCGATGCCCCTCTCACATGTATTCGACACTTACGCAAAAACCGCTCAAGGCAGAAAACTGCATTTCAATGTCGTATTGGACGAACAAGACCAGCAAAAAGCGATTAGCTACGCTAAACAATGGTTAGCCGGTATTGATCTGGAAGATGCGGTCGTTACTCCTGAAAACTGTTTCTTCTATCACAGCGTCGAAGCCTCGGCTGAAATGAGGGCCGAAATCGACAAGAACGGCTACGCTATTTATAAAATGGAAGGATGCCTCAAGTAATACGAGTCGGTTAAACTGATCGTATTAACCTAAAAAATCAGTTGAGCATCCAAATAGGGTGGCGTGAAAACCGCCCATGCTTCGACAAGCTCAGCACGAACGGTTTCCACATACTTCCACTGATTTTTTAGGCGCACACAACCTTGGAGAAATACTATGAAAGCAGGCATGATCGGCCTAGGTGCAATGGGCATCGGCATGGCCAGGAATATCGCTAAGGCCGGATTCTTAACCGGCGTTTATAACCGCACGGCCGCAAAGGCGCAAAGTCTGGCCGAAGAATTGAATGTCATCGCCTTCGACCAGCCGGAAGACCTCGCTGCAAACGTCGATATAATCTTGATTTGCGTCTCTGCCGATCAGGATGTGCTGGCAATGGTTGAGGCTATAGCTAAAACCGTAAAGCCCGGCACTATCGTCGTCGATATGTCGACGGTCAGCAGCGATACCGCCAAGCAAGCCGCTGCTATATTAGCCGAGAAACAGACGGCATTTCTCGATGCGCCGGTGTCCGGCGGCATGGAAGGCGCTAAAAACGGCACATTGGCGATGATGATAGGCGGCGATGCGGACGCGCTGGAACAAGCCCGGCCGGTGCTGGAGACTATGACCCGCTGCATTATGCATATGGGGCCAACCGGTTCAGGTCAAGCTACGAAAGCAGTTAATCAAATCATGGGCGCAGGCATCAATCAGGCGGTGACTGAAGCTTTGGCCTTTGCCCAGGCTCAGGGTTTACCGATGGATAAAGTGATTGAGGTCATCTCCGGCGGTGCATCGGGCAACTGGTTTTTACAGCATCGCGGTGCCACGATGACCCGAGGCATCTTCACTCCGGGCTTTAAACTTGCGTTGCACCATAAAGACCTGCTTATCTGCCAGAGCATGGCGGAACAAAGCGGCGCATCCACTACGCTGATCGATATGACGATTGCCGATTATGAGCGGTTAATCGCGGAAGGTTATGGCGATGAAGATATTTCGGCGCTGTATCGAATAAAAGATCGAATAAAAGCTAAGATTGAAAATTAACATAGACCTGTTAAAGTCAGCTGAGTTTTAAACACTAAACGAGGAATAACTATGTCCGATTACAAAAGATACCAATGCAGCGTTTGCGGTCATGTCTATGACGAAGCGGAAGGCGACCTGGATACCGGCGTTGCACCGGGCACCTTATGGGAAGATATTCCCGACGATTGGCGTTGCCCTGAATGCGGCGCGGAAAAAAGCGCATACGATTTAATGCCTAATCAATAGCATGCAGATCGTTATTATCGGCTCAGGCGTGGCCGGCGTCAGCTTTGCCGAGAAGTACCGCACGTTATCGCCCAATGACGAGATTACGCTGGTAACCAGGGAAGGTGACGGCTATTATTCGCGGCCGCTGCTGTCCCGCGGTTTCACCAAGACCGATATTGAACAGTCCATCATTCTGAAGCCCTTTGACAAGCTGCGCGAAAACAATATCAACGTGCTTTGCGGCGTAGACGTAACGGCTATTAATCGTACCGATAAATCCATAGCCATCTCCGGCAGTCAGAAAACGCTGCAATACGATAAGCTGATCATTGCGCAAGGTTCTGCCGCGTTCATTCCGCCGCCATTCAGACCGTTTGAAAAGCTGTTTTTTTGCCTGAATAGTCTGGTTGACTTGAAAGCTTTGCGACAATTTCGGCAAGGTTTTTTAAATCGAAACCAACGGCCTGACTGGGCTATCATTGGCGGCGGTTTAATCGGGTGTGAAGTGGGGTCCGATTTAGCGGTGGCGGGCGATAACGTTACCCTGTTCCATGCCACGGACCGGTTAATGGAACGTCAACTGGTAGCCGATGATTCGGCTTTGTTGCTTAAGGTGTTGCAGGATTCCGGCGTCAAGGTGTTGTTAAACCAAGCGGTACAGGAATTTATCAAAGAAAATGGCAAAGTTTGCGTAAGAACCGAAGTAACGGCCGAGTTTGACGGCCTGATCGTCGCTTGCGGATTTAAGCCGCGTACCGAACTCGCGCAACTTTCAGGTCTTGAAACAGGCCGCGGCATCAAAGTTAACCAACAGATGCAGACCAGCGACGAGTCCATTTACGCGCTGGGCGATATAGCCGAGTTGCCGAACGGAAAACTCTATGCCTTTATTTTGCCGATACGCAATCAGGCCTTATGGCTGGCGGAATTCCTGGCCGGACAAAAACAGGGTCGCATCGGTTCCCTACCGATTGCGACACTTCTGACCTCCATGGATGGAGGAAATGCCGAGGACTGCAGGGAGCAGTCTCGGCCGCCATCCATGGCAGTCGGCAACTGGACGCCGCCGGTTTTTACCACCAAAGCCAAAGTGCATGGTTTTGAGGCGGTTCATCCGTATAATGTTTGACACAACCAGGCGAAAGGCAAAGGGCGAAAAAACGCTTTTTGCCCTTTGCCCTTTGCCTTTCGCCTATACCAATGACCCAAAACCGATACTCTGACGAAGAATGCGCCGCCGTCTATCGCACGATTTTTGAGCGCCGCGATATGCGCCATTTTTTGCCCGATCCTATCGCTCCCGAGCTGTTGCTCCGCCTGCTTAATGCTGCGCATCACGCCCCCAGTGTCGGTTTTATGCAGCCGTGGCGTTTTATACGTATCAGTTGCCCGGAACTTCGCAAAGCCATCCATTCATTGGTCGAACAGGAACGTATCCTTACCGCCAAGGCTTTAAACGAACGCGAAGACGAGTTTATGAAACTGAAAGTGGAAGGTATACTGGAATGCCCGGAAGTACTGGTTGCTGCCTTGTGCGAACAGCGGGAGCAGTATATATTCGGCCGCCGCACCTTGCCGGAAATGGATTTGGCCTCGCTGGCCTGTGCGATACAAAACATGTGGCTGGCGGCAAGAGCGGAAGGCATCGGCTTGGGCTGGGTGTCGATGTTTGAACCGGAAGCCTTGAAAACCCTGTTAAGCATGCCCGAAGATAGTCAGCCGTTTGCGGTTTTATGCCTTGGACATGTCGACAAATTCTACGACAAACCGATGCTGGAACAAGAGCAATGGGCGGATCGTAAAGACCTTAAAGATTTATTATTTGAAAACGTTTGGAATACACCGTGCCGCTAAATTTCGTCATCCCTCCGCTAAGCTCAAAGCTAAGCTCTGCCTTACAAGCCAAAATCGACCAGAAAACCAAGCCGCAAGGTTCTTTAGGCCAATTGGAATCCCTCGCTTTACAGATTGGGCGTTGCCAAAACAGCCTGACCCCGAGCCTGAATAAACCGTGCATACTCATTTTTGCCGGGGACCATGGAATCGTTGAATCCGGGGTCAGCGCTTATCCTCAAACCGTTACCGCGCAAATGGTAGCCAATTTTTTAGCCGGTGGCGCAGCGATCAGCGTTTTTGCCCGGCAACACAACGTAGACTTATTGGTTGTCGATGCTGGAGTCAATGCCGATTTGGGTAGCCATCCTAGACTGATCGATGCAAAAATCGACAAAGGTACCCAGAGCTTCCTGACCGGCCCTGCAATGACCGCGGAACAATGCACCAAAGCCATACAAGCGGGAGCTGAGCAAGTTTTGCGTCAACATGAAAGTGGCTGTAACTGCATCGGCTTTGGCGAAATGGGTATCGGCAATACCTCATCCGCAGCAGTACTGATGCACCGTTTAACCGGCCTGTCGTTAGTACGCTGTGTCGGTCGCGGCACCGGTTTAAACGATGCGCAGTTACAACATAAAATAGTCATATTGCAACGGGCGTTAAATTTGCATAGAGGCGTAACGGATCATTTAGACATATTAGCCACTTTCGGCGGTTTCGAAGTCGCCATGATGGTCGGCGCTTATCTCAAAGCCGCCGAATTGGGCATGCTGATGTTAGTCGATGGTTTTATTGCCGGAACTGCACTATTAATTGCCCACAAGCTGTATCCTAACGTTTTGGACTATTGCGTGTTCAGCCATGTTTCCAGTGAACAGGGGCATCAGACTTTATTGCATCAGTTCAAAGCAAAACCTCTGTTGAATCTGGAACTGCGCCTGGGAGAAGGCTCCGGCATTGCGTTGGCCTACCCGCTGGTGCAGTCGGCGGTGGTGTTTTTGAACGAGATGGCTACATTTGATGAGGCTGGGGTTGATCATTAAAAAGCAGGCGAAAGGCCCAAGGTTTTTTACCTTGAACCTTTCGCCTGCTGCAAAATTACCTGCCGACTTAGACACGCCCAATCCAGAAATCAATGCTATCTGGCGTAAAGAAGCACAAAAAAGATGGCAAGCCTATAAAGCAGGTGAGCTAAAAACAGTAAGCTATGAAGCGGTTATGCAAAAATACCTATGAAAATACCATCGTTCCCACGTTCCAGCGCTCATCTTTGCACACAAGTCGATGGGAAGACCGTCATTCCGGCAGGGATTGCCGGAATCCAGGCTACATGGACGTACACAGTTCTACAAGAACCCGCTTCCCGGCGGATATGACAAGTTACTTGGATGCGTGTGTATAAAAATGAGCGCTCCACTACAGGAATGCAGCTAGTGACACTCCTGCGTCGCATTTGGCAACGCTGGAGCGCTGCCAAATGCGTTCCCACGCTGGAGTGTGGGAACGATAGGCAGCTATTTCTGTTAGCCCTCAGCTTTTACACCCGTCTGCCCTATCCTCAAACCTTGGATTACAAGCTGCTGCCTCGCGCGGCTGTCTATTTACCATTGATCGGCTGGCTAGTTGGCGGCGTCACGGCTTTAAGCTTTTACTTGGCGGATTTAGTTTGGCCGCAGACTACTGCGGTGATTCTGGCGTTAATCGCGGGCATTCTGATGACTGGGGCATTGCATGAAGACGGCCTTGCCGACGTCTGCGACGGTTTCGGCGGCGGCATGGACAAGCAGCGCATTCTGGAGATCATGAAAGATTCCCATACCGGGGTTTACGGCTTTCTCGGACTGTCGTTGGCGCTGTTGTTGAAGATCAGCGTGCTAATTGCAATGCCTGCCGCCGCAGTGCCTTCAGTGTTGCTGGCCGGACACAGCTTCAGCCGTTTGTCGCCGTTGCTGCTGATGCAGCGTTATAATTACGCGCGTGGAAACGACAGTAAATCGTCCGGAGCGGTTTATAAACCGACGTTTCAAGAATTAGCTTTTACTGCCGTCATCGCGTTGTTGCCGTTGGCTTTGTTGCCCGCCGTGTGCGCGTTGGCAATTATTCCTGTGCTGCTTGCGACCATGCTTTTAGGGCATTATTTTTACCGCCGCATCGGCGGCTACACCGGCGATTGCCTCGGCGCAAGCCAGCAAGTTGTCGAGACTGTTTTTTATTTAAGCGTGAGTGCTTTATGGATATTTATTTAATTCGCCACACCCAGACGGCTAGCGATCCGGGTCTATGTTACGGTCAAAGCGATATTGCGTTGGCCGACAGCTTTCCTGATGAAATGGCAAACCTGCATAACAAATTGCCCGAATTCGACGAGGACTGCAAAGTTTTCAGCAGCCCGTTAACGCGCTGTCTGCAACTGGCTGAAACGTTTTCAGACACAGTGATCAGTGACGTGCGTTTGCAGGAGCTTGATTTCGGCGACTGGGAAGGCAAGCGTTTTGACGACATTGAAGCCGGTGCTTTACAGCACTGGATGGATAACTTTGTAACCGCCGCGCCGCCAAAGGGAGAAAATTTTGAAGATTTATACCAGCGTGCAGGCGATTTTTGGCAAGATTTATTAGCGATCGAAGCAGAACAGGTTTTGGTAGTAACCCATGCGGGCGTTATTCGCGCTCTGCTGGCGCGGGCGTTAAATCTGCCCCTAGCTAATTCATTTCAGCTGCGGATAGATTCAGGCTCGGTGCATAAACTGCGGCAAGCTGACGATTATCTTTACATCGAATACATCAATTTATAATGAGCCACGGCGGCAATATTTACCAGTTCGCCCGGCGACTCGGCTGTCAGCCTGAACAGGTATTGGATTTTTCGGCCAACATTAACCCGGTGCAGGCGATTGATCTAAGTTGCCTGCAAAGCGTCCAACTTACACCGTATGCCGATCCCGATTACGGCTTGTTAAAACAGGCAATCAGACAGCGCTATCCGGCTCCTGCAGGCGTTGACATTGAACTATTTAACGGCGCGAGTGCGGCTATCTTCGCCTTGTTGCGAAGCTTGCAGCCGAAAGACCTGGTTTTATATACGCCGTTGTATGGTGAATATGCCCATATTGCCGGAGAGCTTGGTTGCACAGTGCATAATATCAACCGGTTCAGCCGCTTGTTGGCCGATATTCCCAAACGCAGCACGGTCATTTTTGTTAATCCGTCCACGCCGGACGGTCAACTTTATGACCTGCAAAAGTTGCTGGAAAAATGGCAGGCGGCAGACTGCACGATCATCATCGATGAGTCGTTTCTGGATTTCTGCGAGGCAGATTCGGTTGCAGAACACATAGCGCATTACGATAAACTTTACGTGATTAAATCGTTAAGCAAGTTTTACGGCTGCGCCGGTATCCGCGTCGGCTTTATTCTGGCTGCAACAGCGGCGATAAAAGAACTGCGACGCTTTGAACCCGCGTGGAAGTTATCCAGCCTGGATATGGCCTATATGCAGCAGGCGTTGGCGAATACCGCATTCATCGAACAGACTCGGCAGCAGACCGCGCATTTACGGAATTTACTGCATCAAGCGCTACAGGATTCCGGTTTGTTCGATAAGATTTATCCTGGACAGGCCAATTTCCTGTTGGCGCGCTTGGCGGATAACGGTGACGGCTATCAATTACAAGCGCAATTGGAACCGTCACGGATTTTAATCCGCGTTTGCGACAATTTTGTGGGTTTGGATAAAAGCCATGTGCGTTTTGCGGTCAAGGATGAGCAGGCCATAGTTCAACTTGCTCACAGCTTTAAAAATATTAAAAAATAATAAAGCTCACCACGAAGGCACGAAGGACACGAAGTTTATATTTTTTCTTCGTGCTCTTCGTGCCTTCGTGGTGCATATATCTAATGAAAATAAAAAAAATGAAACCATTAGCCGTATTCGGTACCAGTTCAGACGCCGGAAAAACCACGCTGGTCATGGCCTTGTGCCGGATTTTCGCCGACCGGGGCTTGAAGATCGCGCCATTCAAGGCACAAAACGTCTCGAATAACTCCGCAGTCACCAAAGAAGGCCGGGAGATTTCCAGGGCGCAATGTCTGCAAGCGGAAGCCGCGCGGGTCGAGCCAAGTTATTTATTTAATCCGGTGCTGCTTAAATCGCACGGCAACGGTTCGGTGCAGGTCATCGTAAACGGGCTGGTTTATCAAAACCAGTCGATTGCGACCTATTATGCTGAAATCGATAACTTGAAAGAACAAGTCAAGCAGGCCTTTTCTCAGCTCAAGCAGGACTATGACTTAATCATTGCAGAAGGCGCGGGCTCGCCGGTCGAGTTGAATTTGCTGAACAAAGATTTGTCCAACACCTTTGTCGCGAACAGCTTCAACACCCAAAATATCCTGGTCGCGGACATCGAACGCGGCGGCGTGTTTGCGTCGATTTACGGCACCTTGGAACTGATGGACCCGGTCATGCGCAGCAACCTGATCGGGGTTGTGGTCAACAAGTTCCGTGGCGACCGGCGCTTTTTCGATGAGGGCGAAAAGATTATCGCCGAGCGTTTCGGCGTTCCGGTTTTAGGCGTGCTGCCGTTTAAGCCATTAAATATCGACATGGAAGATTCCCAATCGTTACGCAATTACCGGCAACGCCTGGACAATGCGAAAATCCGCGTTGCGGTGATAGCCTATCCGGGCCTCAGCAATTATAACGATCTCGATGTGTTGATGGCCGACCCTGAGCTGTATGTCGAGTTGATCCACGATTACCGTCCGCTAGAAAGCTTCGATATGGTGCTGTTGCCGGGCAGCAAAACCGTAATTCGCGATTTGCAATGGCTGAAAAACCGGGGCTTGTTCAACGAGATTTTACAGTTCAATAAACCGGTTTTCGGCATCTGCGGCGGTTACCAAATGCTCTGTCAAAATTTACATGACCCTGATGCGGTTGAGCATGAAATTGCCATTGTCGAACCAGGCTTCAGTTTTATCGACGATACCGTGCTTTATCAAAGCCCTAAAATACTTACGCGCGGACAATACGAACTGTTTTCATACGCAAAAATTAGCGGCTATGAAATCCACTGCGGCCGCATGGATAAATACCCTCTGTATTATCAGAGTGGCTTATTCTCCGGGACTCATGTGCATGGCATTTTCGATCACGATGCGTTTCGTACCGATTATTTTAAAACCATTCATCCGCAATATCGGGGCTATACCTATTCGGATTATCGCGAAGCCGAAATACAAGGCTTTGCCGATATGGTCGCAGACAATTTGGATATAGCCGCCATTTTGCAAGCGTTACAGGTTTTATAATGGAACGCGGATGACGCTGATTGAACGGATAAACGCAGATAACAAAGAAAAAATCAGCGTCATCCGCGTTCTATTTTTTCTAACTGCTGAGTAATTACGATGTTTTTCAAATTGGCGGCTTTGGCGTATCTCGTCGATATGGTTTTTGGCGAGTTCCCCTGTAAACACCCGGTGGTACTGATGGGTGATTTTATTTCTGCGTTTGAACGGCGTTTTTACCGCGACCGGATCTTACCGGGTGCGCTATTGGTGATCAGCTTAATCGCATCGGCCTTATTGATAAGCGTCACTCTGGTTTATCTATGCGGCCTTTTGCCAAGCTGGTTGTCGCTGATAGTTTTGGCTATGCTTGCCTCTACCGGACTGGCTATGAATATGCTGCACGAAAGCGTCGCCGCACTGTTGACCGCCGAACACCCCAAACAGGCATTAAGCTATCTGGTTAGCCGCGACACTAAAGACATGACCGAAACCGAAGTCTATAAAGCCGGACTGGAAACCTGGGCGGAAAATCTCAGCGACGGCGTTATCGCACCGCTGTTTTACCTATTGCTATTCGGCTTGCCGGGGATTATCGTGTACAAAGCCATCAATACGATGGATTCGATGATCGCCTATAAAACCGGGCGTTATTTATATTTTGGCAAAACGGCGGCCATAGTCGATGATATAGCGAATTACATCCCTGCCCGGCTGACCGCGTTGCTGATTGTTGTGTTGGCTGAAGATAAACAACGCGCCTGGCAAAGCTTATGGAACGACGGCAATAAGCTGGAAAGCCCCAATGCCGGTTTCCCGATTGCGGCAATGGCCGGCGCATTGGGCGTTGCGTTGGGCGGCGATGCCAGTTATCACGGACAGATAAAACACAAACCGGCGCTGGGCTTGTCCATCAATCCGGTCGATAAATCTACATTAGCCAAAGCACTGCAAATGAAAACGGGCATTAACCTAATCGTTCTAACTCTATTGGCAGCAGGAACCTTGATGTCATGAAAACACTGTTTATAGGGGGCATCAAGAGCGGCAAGTCCCGGTTGGCGGAAGCGTATATTTTAGAACGAGCGACAACGGTTAAACCTTATTATCTGGCGACTACAGAGTTCTTTGATGACGAGATGCAGGCGCGAATCCATATTCATCAACAGCGCCGCCAGGATTCGTTTATCAACATTGAAGAACCCGTCAAGCTGCTCCAAACATTACAAAAATGCCAAGGACCGGTATTGGTTGAGTGCATATCGATGTGGCTGAATAATCAGCTTTATCATCAAATTCCCGAAACGGAAATTTTGCAAGAACTTGAGTCAGTGCTACATTTATCTTGTGACATGGTGCTGGTGCATAATGAAGTCGGGCTAAGCGTCATTGCCGACAACCGCTTGGCCAGACAGTTTGTAGACCTGTCCGGTAAAGCTGCGCAATTAATGGGACAACATTGCGAGCAGGTATTTTTTTGCAGTGCGGGTTTAAAAATGAAAATGAAATAGACGCTTCTGCATTATCAACCCCGTATCGATTAATATACTAACAACAAGGAGGCAGCCGTGAACAACACAAGCTATAAACGCTTATTTAAACTGGCTTTAACGCTAATTCTTACCGGATGCGCCAACAATCCGGCAGTTAAAACCGACGCCCTTTATCGCAATACCGCTACTACTACGCCTGATCATGTCCTTGAGTATCAAGCGCAAACCTTAACCGGGATATACGCCAATTCGTTGCCGCTGCAAAATTTTATCCGGCACATGGTGCTTGAACACAGCTTTTCGGAAAGTTATTTAAAAGGCCTGTTTTCTCAGGCCAAGCGTCTGGATTATGTTATTCGCCTGGAAAATGCCCCGCAATATCACGGCCCTAAACTGGCTCACCCCAAGTCAGGAGGCTGGACACGCTATCGCCAGCAATTTATTACCGAAGCCCATATAAATAACGGCGTAGCCTTTTGGAGCAACAATGCGGACTCGATCCAAAAAGCCAGCGTTACTTACGGTGTCGATCCCGAATATATCGTTGCAATTATCGGGGTAGAAACTTTTTTTGGCCGAAATATCGGCAAAACGCGTATTTTCGATGCACTGACTACATTGGCATTCGATACCCAACGGCGCACCAAATTTTTTACTGCGGAACTGGAAAATTACTTGCTGATGATCCGTGAAGAAGGCCTTGAGCCGCTTCAGCCGGTCGGTTCCTGGGCCGGAGCAATGGGTTTAGGTCAATTTATGCCCAGCAGTTTCCGAACGTTGGCGGTCGATTTCAACAACGACGGGCATCGCAACCTCTGGGATCAGTGTGATGCGATCGGCAGCGTAGCGCATTATTTTTCGCGCAACGGCTGGCAAAACCACATGCTGGTCGCGGAACAAACCAAAAGCCATAGCGGCGGATCGACCATTGAGCTGAGCGCAAATAAAGGCAGCGAGTATTGGCGCGTTCATCCCAATTTTAAGGTGATCAAAAAATACAATAACAGCGATAAGTACGCGATGGCGGTACACCAACTGGCGCAAGCTATTAAGCAGCGACATTTAAAATACGTTTCAACTTTCAGTCGGGCATCAGCCGGATAGTGCTGCATTCGAGCTCAGCTATTTGTTTTATCGTATTCAGCAACTTGCGATCTAAGGTGATAAACAATGAGATTTGAACGGTAACACAACGGTATTCCAATCAAAAATGCTAAAATGGCCGTTTCGATCCATTACTGCAACTAAATATTATGCTGTGTTTTATTTATAAAAGCCTGAAGAAAGAACACCTTTATTTGTATATCGATAAAAAAGACGATTTTTCGAAAGTGCCGGAAGAGCTTTTTAACAGCTTTGGCAAAATAGAGTTTGTGATGGATCTGGAACTGACACCGGAACGAAAACTGGCCCAGGAAGACGCCGGAAAAGTAATTGAAAGCCTTATGGCAAAAGGCTTTTTTGTTCAGTTGCCGCCGATACACATGCCTGCGCCGCTAAAAATTCAATAATTCCACTCGACTGAGGAGGCTGGCCCTAAACAGGGCCAGTTAAGTTTTATGCTTTCGGCAGGGTAACGCCTGTTTGTCCCTGGTATTTTCCGCCCCTGTCTTTGTAAGAGGTTTCGCAAACGTCATCGCCGCCGAAAAACAGCATTTGCGCAACGCCTTCATTCGCATAGATTTTTGCAGGCAACGTCGTGGTATTTGAAAACTCCAGCGTCACATGACCTTCCCATTCGGGTTCCAATGGCGTTACGTTCACAATGATGCCGCAACGGGCATAGGTCGACTTGCCCAGACAAATCGTCAATACATCGCGCGGAATACGGAAGTATTCAACCGTTCTGGCTAAGGCAAACGAGTTTGGCGGAATAATGCAGACGTCGGACTTAACATTGACAAAGCTGTTTGAATCAAAATCTTTGGGATCGACGATCGCTGAATTGATATTGGTGAAAATTTTAAATTCGTCTGAACATCGGACATCGTAGCCGTAACTGGATGTACCGTAGGAAATGACCCGACCGCGCTCCGAATCCCTGACTTGGCCGCTTTCAAACGGCTCTATCATGCCCTGTTCCGCCATGCGGCGTATCCACTTGTCCGACTTAATGCTCATGGAGTATTACTACCTGATTGATTTAAAAAGGCAGATTTTAACACAGAACTTGGTAACTTCTCATCCACAGGCAGAGCAAGAACTAAGAGCGGAATGGCTACAACAGGCGATTCAAAGTTTTTTTATTCACCACGAAGACACGAAGTTTTATATTTGTTCTTCGTGTCCTTCGTGTCTTCGTGGTGTTTTTTTTGTAATTTGTGTAACGTCGATCAGGTATTCTGCACGACGATCTTGGGGAATTTTGTAGTGAAATCCTTAGCCTTCAACGCCAGTCTCGCCGCTGTCTTGCGGGCGATTTGCTTGTAGATTTGCGCAGGCCGCCCGTCCGGATCGGCAACCACCGTCGGTCTGCCGGAGTCGGCAAATTGGCGGATATTAATATCCAGAGGCAGGGCGCCAAGAAACTCAATCCTGTTGCGCTCGGCCATCGCCAGTCCGCCGCCCGAACCGAAAATGGCTTCTTCATGGCCGCAGTTGCTGCAAATATGGATGCTCATGTTTTCAACCAAACCCAGCACCGGCACATGAACCTTCTCGAACATTCCCAAGCCGCGCTGGGCGTCAATCAGCGCAATATCCTGCGGCGTGGTGACGATAATCGCGCCGCTAACCGGAATTTGCTGCGACAAGGTCAGCTGAATGTCACCGGTTCCCGGCGGCAAATCGACAACCAGATAATCCAGATTGTCCCAGTTGGTATCCTTAAGCAGTTGTTGCAAAGCCGTGGTGACCATCGGGCCGCGCCAGATCATGGCTTGGTCGGCCTCGACCAGATAGCCGATTGAAATCGTTTGTACGCCGTAAGCGACCTTAGGCATCATGGTTTTCTGGTCTTTGCTTTCCGGGAAGCCTGAAAGCCCCAACATCATCGGAATGCTGGGCCCGTAAATATCGGCATCCAGAATGCCGACATTGGCGCCTTCTGCGGCCAGAGCCAGGGCCAAATTGACCGCCGTCGTCGATTTGCCGACGCCGCCTTTGCCGGATGCGACGGCGATTATATTTTTAACGTTGGGCAGCGGTTTTAATGCTTGCTGCACAGCATGGGAAACGATTTTTACGCTGACATCAACGTTGACATCGCCAATGCCGGGAAGAGTTTTCAAGAGCTCTTCAACAGCCGCTTTGAGTTCGTTTATATAGCTTTTAGCGGGATAGCCCAACTCCAGTTTAACGCTGACATTGTTGCCATCAATCGCAATGGCTTTAACTGATTTTGCAGAAACCAGATCGGCTCCATTGTTCGGATCGATAAATGTTTGCAGAAGATCTTCTACATCTGCTTTTTCGATGCTCGCCATGCTCATGCTCCATAATTGTAATAAATGCGCCTGATCAATAACCAAGCATTAAACTCAAGATATAGGCTATTTTACTGATTTCAACTCACTATTGCACTTATTAGCTGCCCGATAATCGCAGCTTGCGTTTGTTTTATGCCATAATAGCCAGCTAATTTTGCCTTCGAATTGCTTGAGCTTTTACACTATGTCAGATAGAAAAATTCTCGTCACCAGCGCACTGCCCTACGCTAACGGCCCCATTCATCTTGGTCATCTGGTTGAATATATTCAAACCGATATTTGGGTGCGTTTTCAAAAACAACGCGGCAATCTTTGCTATTACGTTTGCGCTGATGACACGCATGGCACGCCGATTATGCTCAGGGCGGATCGGGAAGGCATCACCCCGGAACAGCTTATCGCCCAGGTAGAAAAAGAGCATTTGGCCGATTTTACCGAATTCAGCGTGGCGTTCGATAATTACCACAGCACCCATTCCGAAGAAAATAAAGCCCTGTCATCGCTGATTTACGAACGCTTACGCGATGCCGGACACATCATGTCACGCAGCATTACCCAAGCTTACGATCCGGTTAAGAACATGTTCTTGTCCGACCGCTTCATCAAAGGCGAATGCCCTAAATGCGGCGCGCTCGATCAATACGGCGATAGCTGCGAAGCATGCGGAGCGACCTATGCGCCGACCGAACTGAAAAACGCGGTTTCGGCGATTTCAGGCGCTAAGCCGGTTGCGAAAGATTCCGTGCATTATTTTTTCGATCTGGCTAACTTTAGCGACATGTTGCGCGAGTGGACGAATGCAGGCCACTTGCAACCCGAAGTTAGCAACAAATTGGCAGAATGGCTGGACGGCGGTTTGCAGCAGTGGGACATAAGCCGCGATGCGCCGTATTTCGGATTTGAAATTCCCGATGCGCCCGGCAAATACTTTTATGTCTGGCTGGATGCGCCGATCGGTTACATGGCCAGCTTTAAAAACCTGTGCGATAAGCAGGGCTTGGATTTCAATGAATTCTGGTCCAAAAACAGCGATACAGAGCTATACCATTTCATCGGCAAAGACATCATCTATTTCCACGCCTTATTCTGGCCTGCAATGCTGAGCGGCGCGCATTTCAGGACGCCCAGCGCGATTTTCGCGCACGGCTTTTTAACCGTGAACGGCGAAAAAATGTCCAAATCGCGCGGCACGTTTATCAAAGCCCGAACTTATCTGGATCATTTGAATCCTGAATACCTGCGCTATTATTTTGCCGCCAAACTCAGCGCTGGCGTGGATGACATCGATTTGAATTTCGACGATTTCAGCCAACGGGTTAATTCCGACCTAGTCGGCAAAGTGGTCAACATCGCCAGCCGTTGCAGCGGGTTTATCGCGAAACGTTTTGACAATAAATTGTCCGAGCACTGTTCGGAACAAGCCTTGTTCCATGAATTCGTTACCGCCAATGCGCAAATCGCCGAGTTTTACGAAGCACGGGAATTCGGCAAAGCCATGCGCGAGATCATGGCGCTGGCCGATAAAGCCAACCAGTATATCGATGAGCTTAAGCCCTGGCTGATCGCCAAGGAAGAAGGCAAAGATCAAGAACTGCATGAAGTCTGCACGATGGGACTCAACCTGTTCCGGTTGCTGGCCGTTTATTTGAAGCCGGTGCTTCCTGTGTTGGCCGGCAATGCGGAAAGCTTTTTAAACATCGATGCACAAGCTTGGCCGGTTGATGCCAAGCCTTTGTTAAGCCATATCATCAATGAATTCAAGCCGTTAATGACGCGGGTTGAGGCCGATAAAATCGCGGCGATTATTGAAGCGTCCAAAGAAAATCTGGAAAAAACCGCCGAGCCTCCGAAAGCTAAAAAATGCGAACCGATTGCTGACACCATCGAATTTGAAGATTTTGCCAAGCTGGATTTGCGTATCGCCAGAATCGTCAAAGCCGATCATGTCGAAGGTGCAGACAAGTTGTTGCAATTGACCGTGGATATCGGCGATGAAACCCGCAACATATTTGCCGGGATTAAATCCGCATACAGCCCAGAAGATTTGGAAGGAAAATTAACCTTGGTTATCGCCAATCTTGCGCCGAAGAAAATGCGTTTTGGTTTGTCCGAAGGCATGGTGCTGGCGGCAGGCCCCGGCGGCAAGGATATTTGGATTTTAAGCCCGGATGAAGGGGCTCAGCCTGGGATGCGGGTTAAGTAACCACCTTTATCGTTCCCACGCTCGGGCGCGGGAACGATAAATTAGCAATCGCCGCGATGAGAATGCGCTGAACATGCCTGTTTCACCAGAATCCCCCACCTTAATCGATCAAATAAATGCATTACTGCCGCAAACCCAATGCGGACAATGTAGTTTCCAAGGCTGCCGCCCTTATGCCGAGGCCATTGCCTCGGGCGTTGCGGACATCAACCAATGCCCGCCGGGCGGTGACGAGGGCATACGCGATCTGGCCGATTTATTGGGAGTCCCTCCCAAGTCGCTAAATACAGAGTTCGGCCAGCACAAGCCCCCAAACGTCGCATTTATTGTTGAAGAAGATTGTATCGGCTGCACTAAATGTATCGCAGCCTGCCCGGTCGATGCGATATTGGGCGCGTCGAAATTCATGCATACGGTTATTGCTTCGGAATGTACCGGTTGCGAATTATGCATTGCGCCATGTCCGGTCGATTGCATCGTCATGCAGCCCGTGCCGCCAAGTAATACTGAAGTGAGTCGAGCGCAAAAATCCGCACAGGCAAAACGGCGTTACGATGCCCGTTGCTTGCGCAAGGAAAAAGAAGAAGCGGAAAAAGCAGAGCGGGCGAAAAAGAAAAAGCTGGCGTTGTTAAAAATGCAATCGACGACAAAGTAGGGCGAGGGTTAACATAACAAACCGCCAATTCACCCACAACGCCGACGGCAGCTTGTCGCAATTGCGGTGAATCTAACAGAGCTAGCCTTGTATGGACTCCTTTTTCACAGACATTTTGGCCTCAATCGTATCTGCGGATAGATCGGCCCCGCACTGCCATTCGACAAAGTAGCCGCCGTTGTTAATCTTCATAAACTCGGCAGTATCTTTTAGCTCTTCGAATGCCTCATAGCTGAGATAAGGTCGCATATCGAATTGACCGACTCTGCCATCCGTAGTGGTAACCACCAAAGTCCAGTCAGGCTGGGCATCGACTTTTGCAATTCTCATTGATCAAGTCCTCTAATTTTAAAAAGCTGCTTACCATTAACTGCAAGTTCCCAATCTGCAAAAAGGTCATTTAGCTAGTACTTAAAAGTGCCGCATGCACTTTTGGATCGTTAGACATCTGATCAAACTGTTTTTTTAATGATTCCAACCCTTTTGGTGCGTTGATCACAAGAGTTATGTAGTGCAGTCCAGTGATGTTCGGCTCAGAGAGAAACTTGTCGAGCTCGGCAGGAATGCTATGTAAATCTGTGAGTAGATCACTAGTCCAGCCATGCATTCCTGAAAATATGGGGTCGAAGACCTCGTGGGGACGAACGAAACGTACATCAAGCTCCCACTCGTACAACGACAAGAAGATTGAGTAGAGATTGTCGCAAGCCCGCTTGATTGCAACAGCATCACCAGGGGTACCAGAAGGACCGAAGGCCGGTGTCAGCTGATCGGAGAGTATGCGGCTAACCGCTTGTATGCACGTAGTGAGGTCGCGGAGCAAGTCTTGGATGTAATTTATTGTGTCACGACCAGCTAGGAACCGGGTGCGTCGAACGACAAAACCTGATTCAAGTTCGGCATATTTTGCATCGAGACGTTTGATGCGATCACGGAGTAGTTCGCAAGCAAGCTTGTATTCCCACAGCGAGTCTTTATCCACCACTATTTTGGAGATTTCATACCGCTCGGCGGCAAATTCAACGGGAACGGTGAGCCTGTTCTCGCGTGCGCGAAGGAGAAGATCTCGCAGTCTGGTGGAAAGCTGCACTCGTAGTGTCGTAAGAATCTCTTCGGTTCGGGTGAACGGGAAGATCCACTTTGTGTCGTCGCAGAGCTCCTGAAGAAAGTGGAAGACTGCGGGGTTGTCGACAGTCGGCGAGAGATCAGCGGTTAGATTGCGTTCAAATAAGGGACGCAGGTCCCAGACTTGACGTTCGACAAAGACGATGCAATCGAGGCCTGAGGCTCGAGCTTCTCGATACTCGGAGTTTACTACGGATTGTGGGATCAAGTGAGCCTCGTTTGCCACCAACGATCAGTACAAATACATCCGCTCGTTCACGTACAACTTTCTTGCAATTTTCAACAGTCGATAGATCTGGTGAAACGGGAAAGGAAGGATACTCGCTTAAAACTGGGTCATGTCCCCAGGAGACTATTTCGGAACGAAGATGTTCCCTAAGAGATTTGAGGTCATAGCAGGTAGAGCTTAGGAATATAGATAGGGGGCGCATGTGGTGCCTAAGTAATATTAAACTTCTCAATAGACGCAAAAACAGCGCATCATTTGTTTGCCTAAATAATGTGAAAAACTAAAAATCATTATATTTCATTCTGTTGTGTAGATTTAGCGCATCATAAAATAAATTTAAAGAACACTCCTTAAAATCAGGAAATTTAAATAATACCCTGTCACAACGGCCACCGATAATAAAGTTAAACGCTAAGCACCACAAACGCCCTCTTCTGTAGGCCATCATTTCCATTATTAATCCACCTGCCCCAAAAGGATTTCATCCTAACCAACCCGCCAAATATCTTTTAATCAGATATGCACATCTAATAATGTCGTTTTATTAAATATAAAATCCTCTTTAAACTTCCCCCCAACGTAAACGACAGGTTTACTTTTCAACAGTAATGATTTTTCAGGGGAATTTTCATGGCGCTTAAATTGGAAAAAGTAGATAGAGAACCGCGAACGACTGAAATCGCAAATCAGATTGCTGACATTTTACAAGAGATCAAGTTTGGTTCGGTCGAAATCATCATCCACGAAAGCAAGGTAGTTCAAATCGAGCGTAAAGAAAAATTACGCTTTGACAGTAAAAAATAATTATCCATTTCTACCGTAAAAAAACGGCGATTGAAAATACTATATGAGAGATAACCGCCTGACCGGGCCACCGGATGGTATAGGTTGAGGACTAAGACTATGAAACATTTTAAACGCACCGCATTAGCCAGCGTGATTAACCTGGCTTTATTCGGCATTCCCGATGCTCATGCAGATACCGAAGCTTTAGAGCGGCGTATTCGTGAACTGGAAAGTCGTCTGGAGAAACTGGATCAAGCCGCAGCGCTATCCAATAAACCCGTTGCTGCGGCTCCCGAAGTGGAAAAGCTGACCCGAAAAGTAAATACCCTGGAGCGCAAACTGGAAGTGCAGGATGAAGTGACTACCGGTGCGCTGCAAAAGCTGCCGGTATTCGATGCAGGTGCGGATGGATTCAAGATTACTTCTTCGGACAAAAAACATCAGGTGCGAATTCGTGGTGCTGTGCAAACCGACGGGCGTTTTTTTATCGACGATAAAAGTGCTAACAGCCTTTATAGGCAAAACGATAGATTTGAAGTTAGGCAGGCGCGTATCTGGCTGGAAGGTTACTTCTTTAAAGACCTTTATTTTAAAATCATGCCCGACTTTGCGGCGAGCGGCAATATTTTACCGGATGCTTACCTCGACTACGCCTATCATCCTGCGGCCAGCCTGTTGGTCGGCAAGTTCAAGTCCCCAATCAGTCTTGAACGGTTACAGGGCGATTCGGACGGCACCTTTTTGGAACGCGCCTTTCCAACTTCTCTGGCATCCAACCGTGACGTAGGCATACAACTGCATGGCGCGTTCGCCAAGCCAGGCTATAAGACAGAGACTGTAGCAGGCCCTATAGACACCAAGAATACTTTCACCTATCAGATCGGCGTGATGAATGGCTCCGGAGACAATGGCAGCCTTCCTTACGATTCGAAGGGTACCAATGACAATAAAGAAGTCAACGGACGTTTGTTTGCCCATCCGTTTCAGCATACCGGCTATTCCTGGTTGGAAGGACTGGGACTGGGTGTAGCGGGTTCTTTTAGCAATCCGGACAAACAGGCTCTCCAGGTTCAGAAAACACCGATAGGTCAAAGCACGTTTCTTGATTATGCGAACGTTACTACCGGTGTCACGAGTGCCGTGACATCAGACGGCGCTGCCAATCGCGTTTATCCGCAGGGTTACTGGTATTCCGGCCCATTTGGCGCCATAGCCGAGTATGTTGTTTCGACCCAGCATCTCGCCGGTACGAAAAATGGCAGAAACTTAAATGTTAAGCAGAGCAATACAGCCTGGCAGATTCTGGGCTCTTATGTG
Organism: Methylobacter sp.; assembly: GCA_036561025.1. Taxonomy (GTDB): domain Bacteria; phylum Pseudomonadota; class Gammaproteobacteria; order Methylococcales; family Methylomonadaceae; genus Methylobacter_A. Next base: position 86,412 of record DATBQB010000071.1, read on the forward strand.
GTTACCGGCGAGGATAACAGTTTTAACGGCGTCAAACCGATTCAGAATTTTGATCCACTGAACGGCAAGTGGGGCGCCTTGCAGCTTGCAGCACGCTATAGTGAACTGGATGTGGATAATGTGACCTTCCAACTTATTGATCCGAGCAAGGCTGCTAGCAAAGCCAGAGCATGGACGATAGGCGCCAACTGGTTCCTTAACAGCAATGCCCTCATTCGGGCGGATTACGAAAATGTATCTTTTGAGGGTGGTGCCGGAACTTCAACAAGAGTAACCAACCGTCCTAACGAACAAATTTTTGCAACCCGTTTCCAATTATCGTTTTAAACAACCTGACATAAGGCGTTTACTCATGAATAAAAACTTTACCAACATCGTCTTTGCGGCTGTATTAGCTGTATTGGCGACCAGCGAGGTGCGTGCGGCGGATATTAATCTGCTTAACGTATCTTATGACCCGACACGCGAGTTATATAAAGAATACAACACCGCTTTTGCCAAATACTGGAAAGCCAAAACCGGCGATACCGTGACGATCAACCAGTCTCACGGCGGCTCCGGAAAGCAGGCGCGTTCCGTATTGGAAGGACTGGAAGCCGACGTGGTTACCCTGGCGCTCGCCTATGACGTCGACCAGCTCTACCAAAAGCGCAAACTGATTCCGGAAAACTGGCAAACCCTGTTGCCCGGCAATAGTTCTCCTTACACCTCCACCATCGTATTTCTGGTACGCAAAGGTAATCCGCTGGCCATTAAAGATTGGAATGACATCGTCAAGCCCGGCGTCAGCATAGTAACGCCGAATCCGAAGACTTCCGGCGGTGCGCGTTGGAACTATTTGGCGGCATGGGCGTATGCGCTTAAAGCTAACAATAATGACGAAGCCGCTGCTAAGGCGTTTGTCGGCAAGTTATTCAAAAACGCCGCCGTATTGGACACCGGCGCTCGTGGTTCCACCACGACGTTTATCGAGCGGGAAATCGGCGATGTCTTGATTGCCTGGGAAAACGAAGCTTACTTGGCGTTGCGTGAGTTCGGTTCGGACAAGTTTGAAATTGTCACGCCTTCACTGAGTATTTTAGCCGAGCCGCCTGTCGCCGTAGTTGAGGATGTAACGCGTAAGCACGGCACCACCGAAGTAGCGACCGAGTACTTGAAATATCTGTATAGCAAGGAAGGTCAGGAAATTATCGGCAAAAACTTTTATCGTCCGACCGATCCTGAAGTAGCCGCCAAGTACGCCAAACAATTCCAGCCATTGGAGTTAGTCAAAATCGAAAAATTCGGCGGCTGGGATGCGGCGCAGAAAAAGCATTTTGCTGACGATGGCGTGTTTGACCAGATATACGGGCCCGGGAAATAAATTAATTCACCACGAAGGACACGAAGGACACGAAGTTTAATTTCTTCGTGCTCTTCGTGTCCTTCGTGGTGATAAGTTTTTAAGTTGTGCTGGTTCCCAATCTCCAGATTGGGAACCCAGGAGGCGAAGCTCTAGCTTCGCGATACGGGAAGCTAGAGCTTCCAAACTGAATTCCCAAGCTTGAGCTTGGGAACTAGCTGGAGTGAGGTAATGTCAAAAAGCAGCATCATGCCGGGGTTTCGACCGGCTATCGGGTTCACCCTGATCTATTTAAGCCTGGTGGTTTTAATTCCGCTAAGCACACTGGTGTTCAAAAGCTTTCAGCTGAGTTGGGATGATTATGTCAATATCATTACCAGCAAGCGGGTGTTGCACTCGTTTCGCGTCAGCTTTTCCACTGCGCTGGTGGCCGCTTTGATTGCCGGTTTCTTCGGTTTTATTGTCGCTTGGGTCTTGGTGCGTTATTCGTTTTTCGGCAAACGTTTTTTTCATGCCTTGATCGACTTCCCGTTTGCGCTGCCGACAGCCGTTGCCGGTATTGTGTTGGCGACTATTTTCCAGCCCAGCGGTTTTCTCGGCAAATTACTGTCCGATACGTTCGGCGTACAAGTAGCTTTCAAGCCACTAGGCATCGTGATGGCGCTGATTTTTATCAGCATTCCGTTTGTCGTGCGCACCGTCGAACCGGTATTGCTGGAATTTGAAACATCAATGGAAGAGGCCGCGTCAAGCCTGGGCGCAACGCGCTTGCAGGTTTTTAACAAAATTATTTTCCCGAATGTTTTCCCGGCTTTATTGACCGGTTTTGCTTTGGCTTTTGCCAGAGGCGTCGGCGAATACGGTTCTGTTATCTTTATTGCCGGCAATATTCCCTATGTATCGGAAATTGTGCCGCTATTGATCGTCACCAAGCTGGAACAATTCGACTTTGAAGGCGCCACCGCCATCGCTCTGACGATGCTGGTTATTTCGTTTGTGCTGCTGTTTTTGATTAACCTGCTGCAATACTGGGTGCGTAAGCGCTCCGGACAATTATGAGGATGATGAGATGAGCGCTGTTACCCAACCGATAAACCCGGCCAAATTGGTTGCACGTCAACAACGGGCGCTGCAAGATCCGGACTGGGTCAGGTGGAGCTTGATCGCAATTGCGGTGAGCTTTATCGGCTTGTTTATCTGCCTGCCTTTAGGCTTGGTGATGTTCCATGCCTTCTCTAAAGGCCTGGAAGCATATTGGACGGCATTATCCCAGGACGATACGCTGGCCGCTATCAACCTGACCCTGCTGACTGCATTGGTCACCGTGCCGTTGAACACGGTATTCGGCGTGGCCGCCGCCTGGGCAATTACCCGTTTTGAGTTTATCGGCAAAAGTCTGTTGACCACCTTGATCGACCTGCCGTTTTCAGTATCACCGGTTATTTCCGGATTAATTTTCGTGTTGATGTTCGGCGCACAAGGCTGGTTTGGCGAATGGCTGATGGCTAATGATGTAAAAATCATCTTTGCCGTTCCGGGGATTATTTTGGCTACCTTGTTTATTACCTTTCCTTTCGTAGCGCGGCAGCTGATTCCGCTGATGCAGGAAATGGGCAACCAGGAAGAAGAGGCGGCGTTATCGCTAGGCGCGAGCGGGTGGAAGATGTTTTGGTCGGTGACCCTGCCTAACATTAAATGGGCGCTTTTATACGGCGTGTTGCTGTGCAACGCCAGAGCGATGGGCGAGTTCGGCGCGGTTTCCGTGGTTTCCGGCCATATCCGGGGCTTGACTAATACATTGCCGTTACATGTGGAAGTCAATTATAACGATTACGACGTGGTCGGCGCCTTTGCCAGTGCTTCGATTCTGGCCGGTTTGGCTGTCGTGACATTGATTTTAAAGACGGTTTTGGAATGGCGCCAAGCCAACCGATAAGGCGAATTCCGATTATGAGTTTATTAAAAGAAACGTCCACGAAAATCACGAAAGACACGAAAAAAGTAGTCGTTTGCTCTCGTCGTTATACGTTAGACCTTCCAGGTTTTTAAAACCTGGAAGGTCTGCCTATCGGAATGACAACAGCCCGCAGATACTTATGTATAACAACGAGAGCTCCAGCTTGGGAACCAGCACAACCTAAGCGCCTTACATCACTATTGAATTTTTGAGATACCCAAATGAGCATTTTACTTTCCAATATCAGTAAAAATTTCGGTACGTTTGCCGCGCTGGATAACATTAATCTGGAAATCCCGGAAGGTGAGCTGGTAGCTTTACTAGGGCCTTCCGGCTGCGGCAAAACTACGTTGCTGCGTATCATTGCAGGCCTGGAAAGCGCCGATCAAGGACGAGTACTGCTAAGCGGCCAGGACAGGACCGATCATGATGTCAGCCAGCGCGGCATCGGTTTCGTTTTTCAGCATTACGCGCTGTTCCGGCACATGACAGTATTCGAGAACGTGGCGTTCGGCTTAAGAGTCAAACCCCGCCGCGAGCGGCCAAGCAACGACGTAATCGCTAAAAAAGTTCATGCGTTATTGGAACTGGTACAGCTTGACTGGCTGCATGACCGTTACCCCGACCAACTGTCCGGCGGCCAACGCCAGCGTATCGCACTGGCTCGCGCCCTGGCCGTGGAACCCTCGGTGCTGTTGCTGGATGAACCGTTCGGCGCGCTGGATGCCAGCGTGCGCAAGGACTTGCGCCAATGGCTGCGCAACTTGCACCACGACCTGAATGTCACCAGTATTTTTGTCACCCATGACCAGGAAGAAGCGATGGAAGTCGCCAGCCAGGTTGTTGTGCTCAACCACGGGAGCATCGAACAACAAGGCTCGCCCGGCGATATTTACGATCATCCGGCCAATGCGTTCGTATCCCGCTTTATCGGCCAGACCAATGTTTTTTATCTGGAAGAGCAAGATGTCGATTGGCTGCAAACAGCAGGGTTATCGAATGCGCAACGGCAAGGCAAGATTGCGCATGTTCGCCCGCATGACATCATTATTGAAAAATCGATAGCCGATACCGATGATGGATTTGTGACCTTGAAAGATTGGCAGCATCTGGGTTCCCTGATTCGTATCGAATTGATTAAGAACGGTTCGAATGGCGCGACAGCAAGCGTTTATGCAGAAATGCCCAATGACCAGTTCAGGCGATTGCATCTCAATAAAGGCGACAAGGTTGATCTTAGGATACGCCATGCGCATTGGTTTCATTAATATAGATTATCAGGTTACGCACCGGGTATTTTAAACCGCAGAGTAGGGCGCGCCGTGCGCGCCTTTCACCTCTTCCTGCTCATCAGAATGACAGCGTAGGAGCGGGCCATGCCCGCGATGAATGATCTACAATTCTGCAACTGCGGCCCAAACATCGCGGGCATGGCCCGCTCCTACAGCGCTGAACTTAATGGCAGTGACGTAGCGCGTAGGAACGAGGGTAAATAACTTCGTGCCCTTCGTGTCTTCGTGGTTTTATGCTTTAATTTGATACTTATCGGGAGTCGTGTGTCGCCCCGCTACCTGATTTTTTAATAAGGAAACATCCCCAAAAATGAACTTAAGCCAAATTGAACTGCTCCGCGTTCTTCAGGAAAACGATTTCAGCCTATCCAAAGCGGCGGAAAAAATGCACATCGTGCAATCGGCGGTCAGTCGGCAATTGCAGCTTTTTGAAGCCGAGTTGGGTTCCCCGATATACGAACGGCAAGGCAAGAAATTGATAGGCTTGACCTCCTTGGGGAAGCGCATCATGGAAGAAGTCGCAACCATTAATCTGGCAAAAAACAATATCCAGACCATAGCCGCCGATTATATCGACAGCAACCAAGGCGTTCTGCATATTGCGACCACGCACACCCAAGCAAAATATTTTTTACCGAAACCTATCCTGCGCTTTAGAGAAAAATATCCGGGCGTCAGGATTTATATGATTGAAGCATCGCCCGAACAGCTGATCAATAAACTGCACACACGGAAAGCCGATATTGCGATCTGCACGGAAAAAGTCGGCGAAGATACCGACCTGGTCGTCAAGCCCTGCTATGAATGGCATCATGCGGCGGTAGTGCCGCAAAATCATCCGCTGAATGGGGGTGAAATTTCGCTTAAACGGCTCGCTTCTTATCCGATACTCACCTACAGTTTCGGTTTTACCGGACGCTCGAATATCGAGACCGCATTTAAGAATACCGACATGGAACTGGATATTATCCTGGCCGCCGCCGATACCGACGTGATCAAGACTTACGTTCGCCTGGGAATGGGCGTCGGCATTATTGCGGGCATGGCCTATGACCCTGCGATGGATCATGACTTGGTTGCGCGGGATTTATCACATCTTATTCCCAGTTCGAAAACCAAGATCGCCTATTTAAAAAACAACTATTTGCCTTTATACACGCAGCACTTTATCGACGAGCTGCTGGTTGCGGCTAAAGAACTTAATCTCCATTAAGTAGCGGAAGTTAAATAAAATAGAGATCCCCTAAGAGTGCTGTTCGCAACACTCTTAGGGGGTAAATAGGATGCAATTACTCGTTCTCGGTTTTTATAATATTTCCGTTAACATCCAGTTCGAGCTCGATTTTCTTGCCAGCCGTTTTGATGTCCACCTCGTAGCCGGTAAGCGTTCCATCGGGCTTCATTAATTTTTCCACTTCCGTAATTTCGGCCTTGGGATGGGCTTTTTTGACAGCCTGAGCGACTGGTTCAGGCAGTGATTTACCGTCGATTTCCTGTTCCTTCTGTAACAGAGTGCCATCGGCGCTATACAGCAATTCGTATTCTATGCCGTTTTCCTTGTATTCCACTTCATAGGCTGTTTTGCCTTCAAACATTTCCTCTTCAAACTCCAATCCCTTGGCATTTGGATAGGCTTTTTCGAAGGCATCAATGACTGCTTTGGGTACTTGACTTTTACTCAGCTCTTTTTCGCCGGCATTCGCTTGGCCGAAAATCATCGGCAAGGTAACTAAAACGGCTGTTATTACGTATTGGTTTTTCATAAATACTCCCTGGTTGTGGACGAATGTTTTGATTAAAACTCATCAGCCGCGTTCCTGCAGAGAATCTTTGAGGTCGAAAAACCTCATCGATACGAAATTCCGTTGGCCCTTGTATACGCTTGTGAAGTAGAATAATCAACAATACTGTTATATAAGAACTTAAACTCATGCATTGTTCCTGGCTAATTTTTATCGTCAGTTTACCGACCCATAACTCCGCCGGGCGCATGCGCGTCTGGCGGGCGCTCAAAGCTTTGGGTTGCGGCGTATTGCGCGACGGCGTCTATTTATTGCCGCATCGTCCGGAGTTTCGGCAGACGCTTCAGCTTCAGGCCGAAGATGTTATCGCAGGGGGTGGAAGCGCTCATATCCTGGCTTTGGACAGCGAAAATCAGGATCAGCAAACAGTTTTCGAAAACTTATTCGACCGATCGGCCGATTACGCGAAACTGGTCGAGAATATTCGGCAAATCCCCTACTTGAATCTCCAGCCGGAAGATAGGGCCAAACTCCAAAAACAGGTTCATCGGTTGCGCAAAGAATTCGAAGCCATCGTGCTCCAGGATTTTTTCCCCGGTGCCGCACAGGACCAAACGGCAGTTGCGTTGGAGGATTTGGAACATGCAGTCAACGAACATTTTGCATCGGATGAGCCCCATGCCGTTCAGCATCGGATCAAGCGGCTCCAGCACAAGGATTACCACAACAGGATTTGGGCGACACGCCAGCGGCCCTGGATCGACCGGCTCGCCAGCGCTTGGCTGATCCGGCGTTTCATCGATCCCGAAGCACGATTCGTCTGGCTTGCAGCACCGGACGATTGCCCTGCCGAAGCGCTGGGCTTCGATTTCGACGGGGCCGAGTTTACGCATGTGGGCGCTAAAGTTACTTTCGAGGTTTTGCAGGCGAGTTTCGGGCTGACAAAAGATAACGCTTTGAATCGTATAGGTGCATTAGTGCATTACCTTGATGTGGGGGGAATTCCCGTCCTTGAATCGGCGGGTCTGGAGACGCTCATTAACGGGATGCGGCAACGCTGGACCAATGACGATGAACTGCTCGCCGAAACGGAAAAGATTTTTGATGCCTTTTACCAAGCCTTTTTAGGAAACGACTCATGAATAAACCCGATCCATCGCAAACGCCCCCACCGCCAATCGCATTGAGACAAGCTTTTTGGTATTGGCTGAAACTCGGCTTCATCAGTTTCGGCGGTCCTGCCGGGCAAATCGCCATCATGCATCAGGATTTAGTCGAGAAAAAACGCTGGATTTCAGAAAAGCGTTTTCTGCATGCGCTGAACTACTGCATGTTATTGCCGGGGCCGGAAGCGCAACAGTTGGCGACCTATATCGGCTGGTTGATGCATCGCACCTGGGGCGGAGTGATCGCAGGACTATTGTTTATTCTGCCGTCGTTGTTCCTGTTGATCCTGTTAAGCTGGATATATCTGGCTTACGGTCATGTACCTGCCGTTGCCGGCATGCTTTACGGCATCAAACCCGCCGTTACCGCGATCGTGCTGTTCGCCGCGCATCGCATCGGTTCGCGGGCTTTAAAAAACGGTTTACTGTGGACGCTTGCGGCATTGGCTTTTGTTGCGATCTTCGCATTGCATGCGCCGTTCCCGTTGATCGTGCTGATTGCAGCCTGTTTGGGGGCCATCGGCGGGCATATCGTCCCTGACAAGTTTACCGTGGGCGGCGGGCATGGCGCGGCCAAACAAAGCTACGGCCCCGCGCTGATCGATGACGATACGCCGGTTCCCGATCACGCCCGTTTTTGCTGGCTGCACCTGATTAAAATAGCCGCGGCGGGGCTGATTTTGTGGGGCGGCGTGATCGGTTTCCTCTGTGCCCGTTATGGTTGGGATGGCTCGCTAACCCAAATGGGCTGGTTTTTCACCAAGGCTGCACTGCTAACTTTCGGTGGCGCTTATGCCGTGTTACCTTATGTTTATCAGGGTGCGGTGGAACATTACCACTGGCTGAGCGCCACGCAAATGATCGACGGCTTGGCGCTGGGCGAAACCACGCCCGGCCCGTTGATTATGATCGTCACCTTCGTCGGGTTTCTGGGCGGCTGGAGCCAGCTGCCGTTTGGCCCGGATGCGTTATTAACGGCCGGTGTGGTTGCGGCGGTCGTAGTCACGTATTTCACTTTTCTGCCCAGTTTCCTGTTTATCCTGGCGGGTGGGCCTCTGGTAGAATCGACTCACGGCAATTTAAAATTTACCGCGCCGCTGTCGGCGATTACCGCCGCCGTGGTCGGCGTTATTCTTAATCTTGCCGTGTTTTTTGCCTGGCATGTGTTCTGGCCGCAAGGTTTCGCCGGACACTTCGACGGCATTGCCGCACTAATCGGCGCAGGCGCTTTGCTGGCGCTGTTCCGGTATAAGGCGGGGGTCATTCCGGTCATCGCCGTTTGCGGTGCGGCCGGACTGTTATTCTTATTTATCAAACCCTGGCTGGTCCAGTATGGAGTTTTCTTATGAAGTCGATACATTGGTCTCAAATAGGTATTATTGTCTTGTCTGTCTGGGTTTCCGGACAATCCGTTGCACAACAACCATCCAATAGCCCGGTTGCATTGGATACGGTCAAAATCGAACAGCTCACCGGCATCAAGGGAAAGCTGGACGCGGCCGAGTCTGTCTTTAAGGTCAGTCAGCCCCGCACCGATCTGAATGCCACCGTCGCAGGCGTCAAAATGACCCCGCCAATGGGCTTGACCTCCTGGGCGGGATTTCAGGCGGCAGGCGATCAAGTTATGGTGATGGGCGACATTGTGTTGCAGGAAGATCAGGTTAATCCGGTTATGAGTGCCGCCCTGGATAACGGTCTGGAAGTCACTGGCCTGCATAACCATTTTCTTTGGGATAAGCCCAGAATTATGTTCATGCATATCGGCGGCATGGGCACTCTGGAGGCGCTCGCTACCGGTGTCGGCAAGGTCTTTGCTAAAGTTCAGGAAACCCATAGCGGCAAGAAGCCGGCGGCGGCAATCAAACTTGATGCCGCCAAAACGTCGCTTGATCCCAAGCCGATTGAAACTATCATCGGCACAACGGTCGAAAAAACAGGTGAAGTTTACAAAGTGACGCTGGGCCGCACGACCCAAATGAACGGCCACAGCGCCGGTAAAGCTATGGGGGTCAATACCTGGGCGGTATTTGCCGGTAGCGATGAGAAAGCCGTAGCTGAAGGCGATTTCGCGATGCTCGAATCCGAACTTCAGGGCGTATTAAAAGCCTTGCGAGGCGCAGGCATCAACATCGCTGCCATTCATCATCATATGGTGAATGAAACGCCGAAAATCGTTTTTTTGCACTATTGGGGAGCGGGTTCTGTCAGCGACTTGGCCAAGGGAATCAAAACTGCATTGGATACCCAAGCAAAATCATAGGAGCAAAATCCATGCAATGGATCACTCGTGAGCGTCCAAAAATCGACCGCATTGCCTGTCCGTGGCTGATTCAACGTTTTATCGACTCGGAAGCGCAATTCCTTTATGTCCCAACGAATGAAGTATTTCGTGTGGCGGAACAAACCGGCGCTATTCCTTATGACATTCCAGGCGCCGAACTTTCACATGTCGGTGAGCTGTGCAGTTTCGACGCCTTTTTACAAAAATACAGGTTAACCGATCCGGCTTTGCTATCTCTCGCCGTTATTGTGCGCGGAGCCGATACTGACCGGTTGGAGCTGGCTCCGCAAGCGGCGGGACTCTTGGCGATTTCGCTGGGACTTTCACACAATTTCCAGGACGATCATGAAATGCTCGCTCATGGCCTGGTGATCTACGATGCTCTCTACGCCTGGTGCCAATATGTCCAGACCGAGCGGCACTCATGGAATCCGCTCGGCATTCTGCTCGCCAAGCCATGATGCAATATGCCCTAAAAATTGTTTTTTCAACAGCCATTCTGATAGCTGTCGCCGAGTTGGCTAAGCGCAGTTCTTTTTGGGCTGCCGCTCTGGCCTCTTTGCCGCTCACCTCACTACTGGCGTTCGTCTGGCTCTACCTTGATACGGGAGATATTGAGAAAGTAGCAGCGCTTTCTGATGGTATTTTCTGGCTGATTTTACCGTCGCTGGTGCTATTCATCGTTTTGCCGCTGTTACTTCGCTACGGTCTTGGATTCTGGTTAAGCTTGGGTATTGCTTGTTTTGCTACCGCTACCGCCTATTTCGGCATGATCAAAATTTTAGGGATGTTTGGTATTCACATTTAGCCCTGTGGGTTCGGGCAGCGCTGCTCTTACTGTTTCAAGCCATGCAATCAGCGCTTCGCCGTTCAACTCTAAAAGTTCATTAAGCTTCCAACCAAGCAAACTGGACAGAAAAATTATGTAGGGTAGATATTTCCTGAAAGAAACTACAATTTTTTAGTTGATAAATTAAAACCGACAATACCGGCAAACTCATTGCCGCTATCTTGTTCCGGTACAGACACACCCACATACATCTGAAACCGTGAAGTTATATTCAATAACATATTAACCGTAGCGCCGGATAATGAATGATGTCCGCTGACATAATCCATTTGTAACGACAACCTATCTTCGATGAATGTAATTTCAGTACCGGTCATAAAACCAACTTGCCGTGATGTTCCGGTTAATGCGGCATTAGCGATAAAAGGACCGGCATGCATTAATAGCCATGGTGTGACATCATATCGACTGTCCAAATAACTAAAGTCATACCATAATTGCGGCTGTAGATTTACCATAGCCAGTCCGTTCTGTGAGCCGACGACTATAGAAAGATCATCATCAACAGTAAACGTCTTGGCGATATTGAAAAATGAATCTCCTTGAAATTGTTTGTTACTGCCTAATATCTGAGTATTTATCAACGCTAAACTGAAATCCCATCCATTACGTGCAGAATAGCCAACGACTATATTCTGGAATGTACCGGCGCGGTAAACATCTGTTTCCGTATTAGCTATCCATGCATTTTCCTTATCTGTAACGGGATTAACTTTTAATCGTTTTTGTTGGCGATGCGACTTTGTTTTATGCTGGCTTTCGGCAGCATAACCAACACTGCTATACATTAAACCTGTAATTGTTAAGATAAGGACCGTCATATAATTGTACGCAATACTTCTAATGACAATTCCAAGCATGATCATTCTGTAAATTAAATATTATATTTTAGTATATAACCTGTTAAGGCAACGGAAAGCTGTCGTCTCGGCAATTGCTCCTTGCGTTGCTCTACCTCCCCCATCCGTGGGGTCGTACCTCCTGCATAACCCACAGGGATGTGGGGAAAGCTTCCGCTCCTGCTCACGCTCCTTACCTACATCCGTGTAGGCAATGCAGAGAAATGACTGGATCATTTCCTGTCCATGCAGTCGTAAAGCGCCTACTGTTGGTGCCCAGCCTACCCGACTTTCAGCCAATCGCAAAGTTCATTTCCAAACGTAAGAGCACGTTTTTCCTAATCGTCAACCCATCAGAACGATCCAAACCGCAGAGCTGCCTCTCTAAGTGCAGTGCAGCAGCAAAACATGCTGGATATTCAACATAACCAGATTCGATGTGCCGCTTCCTTAATAAAACCGGCCGACCTGTTGTAGCCAGCAACGGCAATAGCGCCAAGCCCTCAACGCTCCATTTACCTCGTCAAAAGCCAGCTGGTATGTCTCTTGCACTGCTCTTGGCTGGTTCTTCATATTTACTTTTCCAGCATCTACAAAACCTAAGGAGGTTTCATGCATAGATCGATATACACTGCTGTTGGCTTGGCCGCCGTATTAAGCGGGGCCGGATGCAGTTCTTTGCAGCCGCAAGGCTTACAGGCGGCATCCGAAGCTTCCGGTGCAGATAACGTCAAATCCATCGAATTTTCAGGTACCGGGCGCTGGTACCAGTTCGGTCAAGCGCCGAACCCGGATTCGTCCTGGCCGCCGTTCGATCTGAAAAATTTTACGGCCGATATCAATTACGACACCGTCAGTACAAGGGTACAGATCACCCGCAGTCAGACCGTAGAGCCCGGCCGCTTGCGCCCTGCGCCGGTTGAGCAAAAGGTCGATCAATACGTCAGCGGCGGTACCGCCTGGAACGTGGCCGCTGCCGGTAATGCCGCGCCGGCGCCAAGCGCGCAGCCGGCAGCCGTTGAAGAGCGTCTGGCGGAAATCTGGGCAAGCCCGCAAGGCTTCCTGAAAGCGGCTAAGGCCAATAATGCCACGTCGCAAGCCGCCGATAACGGCACCGACGTATCGTTTACTATCGGCGGCAAATACCGCTATGTCGGCACTATCAACGCTAACAACCAGCTCGAACGGGTACAGACCTGGATCGATAAACCCGGTGCTCGGCGACACGCTGGTCGAAACCCGTTACAGCGATTACAAAGACTTCGGCGGCATCCAGTTCCCCGCTCACATCGTCCGTACTCAGGGCGGCTATCCGGTGCTGGACATCAACGTCTCGGCAGTCAAAGCGAACCCGGCGGTTGACATCGCGGTACCTCAGCAAGTCGTTAAAGCCCCGGCTGTGGTTGTGACCGCCAACAAGCTGGCCGACGGCGTTTTCTATTTGACCGGCGGCAGCCATCACAGCGTCGCAATCGATCAGCGCGACCATATTGTGCTGGTCGAAGCGCCGCAAAATGAAGAGCGCTCGCAGACCGTCATCGCCAAACTCAAAGAGATCATTCCGAACAAGCCGGTCAAATACCTGATCAACACCCATGCCCACTTCGATCATGCCGGGGGCTTACGCACGTTTGTCGATGAAGGTTCAACGATTGTGACAGTGCAAGCGAACCAGCCGTATTATGAAAAAGTTTGGGCCGCGCCGCATACGATCAATCCCGACCGGCTGGCAAAGTCGTTTAAGCCTGCGCACTTTGAGAGCTTTACCGGCAAACACGTACTTTCGGACGGCAAGCGCAGTATCGAACTTCACTCTATCGCCGGTAACAGCCACAACGATGCGTTCTTACTGGTCTATCTGCCGAAAGAGAAAATTTTGGTCGAAGCCGATGCCTATACGCCGACCGCAGCCAATGTACCGCCGCCGGCCAAGCCTAACCCCTACTCAGTGAATCTGTACCAAAATATCCAAAAGCTGAAGTTGGATGTTGCCCAGATTGCTGCTTTGCACGGTCTGCGCGTGGTCACGCTGGCCGACCTCCAAACTGCTATTGGCCAACCTGTAGCCGCAAAATAACCGGTCCGATTCGGATCAGGGTAAAAGTGCAATGCTTTTGTCTTGATCTATTTTTTGCCTGCCTCTCCAGCAAGCAAAAATAGAACGCAGATGACGCTGATGATTATGATTGACACAGATTTTTAACACTCTGCGTTTATCATAATCATCAGCGTCATCTGCGTTCCATTGTATTTTCATTCATATATTGATCCTGACAGACAGCTCTTGCGTAACCGTTGCCGATTTTTACGCAATTAAGAGTGACACGAGAATAAAAAACAGACAAAAAAACAATAATATAAAACTTGGTATAAACATTGCGCAATTTAAAATACGTATTTAAATTACAAATTTCAATTACAATTGCCGAACATAATTAATACGTCTGTTTGAAACAATTTACCTGCATGCCCAACCTTAAAACCAAGCCGGAAAAAACCCGCACCCGACTGTTAACCGCAGCCAGCCGAATCTTTGCCGAGAAAGGCTTTCAAGACGCAACGATAGCCGAAATCTGCGGGCAGGCAAAAGCCAATATTGCCTCGGTCAATTATCATTTCCGCGACAAGGAAACTCTTTATCTGGAATCCTGGCGTTTTGCTTTCAACCAGGAACTTGCCCTGTATCCGCCCAACGGCGGCCTGATGAACGACGCTCCGGCGGAACAACGTCTGGCCGAGCGGATTAAATCCCTGGTTAGCCGTATGGGCGACGAGAATTCCTATTCGTTTGCGATTATTCATAAGGAAATGGCGCAACCTACCCGGCTGCTGGCCGATATTCTGGAAAAGGAAATCAATCCGCAGCGCATGCAAATGTTCTCCTTGCTGAAAGAATGCCTGGGACAGACGGCCACCGAGCAACAAATCCAATATTGCCATGCCAGTATCATGGGTCAATGTTTTCAGCTGTTGCGGTTAAAGCACATGCAAGGCGCCCGGCCGTTCCGCAGCCATCCCAGCGACTTAAGCGACACCAAGGCGTTTGCCGAACATGTCGTGCAATTTTCGCTGGCCGGTATTCAAGCTATCCGCTCTTAATCCATTAATTAAAAAACGTTTGTATGAGTCAACACAATCGCCACGAATTACCCTCGCTTACCAACCGACGCAGGGCTTTTTTATTGCCCGGTGCGTTAATCGTGCTGGCTATTATCGCCTCAGGCTTTTATTTTCAGCATTCGTCATCTTCCGATGCAAAATCCGCTTCCAAAGGCGGCAAACGCGGTCGTGACGATGACGCACCGGCGGTGGTAGCGATAGAAACCGCAGGCAGAGCCGATTTTCCGGTGTACCTGAACGGCTTGGGCACGGTAACCGCATTGCGTACTGTGACCGTGCGGCCCCGAGTCGACGGCGAACTGGTGAAGGTCTCGTTCAACGAAGGCCAGATGGTCAAGGAAGGCGATTTGCTGGCCGAAATCGATCCGCGCCCGTTCCAGGTCCAGTTGCAGCAAGCCGAAGGCCAGTTGCTGCGAGATGAAGCATTGCTGAAAAACGCCCAAGTAGACCATGACCGCTACCTGACCCTGCTGGAACAGGATTCGATTTCCGCCCAACAGACCGTGACCCAGGAAGCTCAGGTCAAACAGTATCGCGGCATTGTGGAAATGGATAAAGCCCAAGTCAATAACGCCAAACTCCAGCTCAGCTATGCGCATCTGACCGCACCGATTTCCGGACGGGCCGGATTGCGCCAGATCGACCAAGGTAATATCGTCCATGCCAATGATACCAACGGCCTGGTGGTGATTACCCAGCTCCAGCCGATCAGCGTCGTGTTTACCCTGCCCGAAGACAAAGTGCAAGAGGTAGTACAGCGCTGGCGGACCAACGAACCGGTTTATGTCGAGGCCTATGACCGGGCCGGAAAAATCAAGCTGGCTGACGGCAAATTGCTGGCGCTCGACAACCAGATCGACTCCACCACCGGTACGCTGAAGCTGAAAGCGCAATTCGACAATAACGAGCGCACGCTGTTCGCCAACCAGTTCGTTAACATTAAAATGCACCTGGATACTTTGCCCGGCGTGACGCTGGTTTCCAGCGCCGCGATTCAGCACGATACTCAAGGCGCGTTTGTCTACGTGGTCACCGCTGGAAAAACCGTAGAGCTGCGCCGCGTTACTTTAGGGCCGACCGAAGGGGATAAGGTTGCGGTGCTCGGTAATCTTAACGCCGGCGAAACGGTGGTGGTAGAGGGTACCGACCGGCTGCGCGAAGGCAGTCAGGTCGATATTGCCGAGAAAGACGGGCTGGCCATGGCGGCCGATCCTGAGATACAGGCCAAGTCCGAAGGCAAGTCGCGTAAAAAAGACCGGCGTCCTTGAACCTGAAAGTCCACGAAAAACACGAAAGACACGAAAAGGGAATCAATATGTTGCGTTGCTCTGCCATCTTCTCTTGTTCCCAAGCGTTGCGCGTGGGAACGAGACATCTTGCTGACTATTTTCGTGCTTTTCGTGTCTTTCGTGGACAACATGATTTCCTAAACTGAATATGACCCCAGCAAACCCTAACTTGCCGAATTTCAATCCGTCCCGGCTGTTCATTCTGCGCCCGGTGGCGACTTCGCTGCTGATGGTGGCGATGTTGCTGGTCGGCATCCTGGCTTACCGGATGCTGCCGGTGTCGGCGCTGCCGCAAGTCGATTATCCGACCCTGCAAGTCGTAACCTTGTATCCGGGCGCGAGTCCCGAAGTGATGACTTCGGTGATTACCGCGCCGCTGGAGCGCCAGTTCGGCCAGATGCCCGGACTTACTCAGATGTCGTCGACCAGCTCAAGCGGCGCGTCGGTGATTACTTTGCAATTCAATCTGAACCTGGATTTGGACATTGCCGAACAAACCGTGCAGGCGGCGATTAATGCCGCCAGCAACTTCCTGCCGAACGATTTGCCGCAAGCGCCGATTTACAGCAAGGTCAATCCGGCCGATACGCCGATCATGACGCTGGCGGTCAGCTCCAAGGCCTTGCCGTTGTTCAAGGTCGAAGATCTGGTAGATACCCGGCTGGCGCAGAAAATCGCCCAATTGTCCGGCGTCGGTATGGTCAGCATCAGCGGCGGCCAGCGGCCTGCGGTGCGGATTCAGGCCAACCATAAAGCGCTGGCCGCTTACGGCATCAGCCTGGAAGACGTGCGTAGCGCAATCGCCGCCGCCAACGTCAACCAGCCCAAAGGCATGTTCAACGGGCCGATGCGCTCGGCGATCATCGACAGCAACGACCAGTTGCGCTCGGCGGCGGAATACCGCGATTTGGTGGTCGCTTACCGCAACAATGCGCCGGTGCGGTTGTCCGAAGTCGCCGAAGTGGTGGACGGCGCGGAAAATGTCCGGCTGGCGGCCTGGGCAGACAAAAATGCCGCGGTGATCGTCAACATCCAGCGTCAGCCCGGCGCGAACGTGATCGAGGTGGTTGATCGCATCAAGGAACTGCTGCCGAAATTGCAAGCCTCGTTGCCGCTCAGCATCGAAGTGCTGCCGCTGACCGACCGCACCGTGACCATCCGCGCCTCGGTGCACGATGTGCAGTTCGAGTTGCTGCTGGCGGTGGCGCTGGTGGTGATGGTGATGTTCCTGTTCCTGCGCAACGTCCCGGCTACCATCATTCCGGGCGTCGCGGTACCGCTGTCTTTGGTCGGCACGTTCGCGGTGATGTATCTGGCTGAGTTCAGCATCAATAACCTGACATTGATGGCGCTGACGATTGCGACCGGTTTCGTGGTCGATGACGCGATCGTGGTCATCGAGAATATCTCCCGCTATATCGAACGCGGCGAATCGCCGTTGAAAGCCGCTCTGAAAGGCTCCGAACAAATCGGCTTTACGATCATTTCGTTAACCTTTTCGCTAGTCGCGGTGCTGATTCCGCTGCTGTTCATGAGCGACGTGGTCGGCCGGTTGTTCCGGGAATTCGCGATCACGCTGGCGGTAGCGATCCTGATTTCCGCAATCGTGTCGCTGACGCTGACGCCGATGATGTGCGCAAAGCTTTTGCATCCTAAATCGGAACATGCCGATAGCAAAGCCGATAAGCCGGCCGACTGGTTCGACCAGCTGATTGCCGCTTATGGCCGCAGCCTGGAATGGGTCATGCAGCGGCAAGCCCTGACTATGTCGGTGTTTTTTGCCACCGCGGCGCTGACCGTGGCACTGTATATCTTCATCCCCAAAGGCTTTTTCCCGATCCAGGATACCGGCATCATTCAGGGTTTTTCCGAAGCGCCGCAAAATGTGTCTTTCTCGGCGATGGCCGAACATCAGCAAAAATTGGCCGCACTGCTGCTGGAGGACCCGGCCGTGGACAGCCTGTCGTCGTTCATCGGCGTCGACGGCATCAATACCACGCCCAACGCCGGCCGCTTCCTGATCAACCTGAAACTGCAATCCGAACGCAACGCGAGCGCAACCGAAGTGATCGCCCGGCTGAAACCCAAACTGGCCGAGCTGACCGGGGTTAACCTGTATTTGCAACCGGTGCAGGATCTGACGATGGAAAACCGCGTCAGCCGCACTCAGTACCAATTCACGCTGGAGACGCCCGACATCGACGAACTGAATCGCTGGACGCATAAGCTCGTTGAAGAACTTTCCGGTCAACCGGAATTCGCCGATGTGACCAGCGATGTGCAGGATCAGGGCCAACAAGTCTATGTCAACATCGACCGCAGCACCGCCAGCCGTCTCGGCGTCAGTACCGCCGCGGTCGATAATGCGCTGTACAATGCTTACGGGCAACGGTTGGTATCGACTATTTTCACCCAATCCAACCAGTACCGGGTGGTGCTTGAAGTCGATCCGTCCGAGCAAAATTCCCCCGAAGCCCTGAACGATTTACGAATTCCTTCCAGCAACGGCACGCAGGTGCCGCTGTCGGCGATAGCCGAAATGTCGGAACGGCCGACGCCTCTGTCGATCAACCATCTCGACCAGTTCCCGGTCGCGACATTATCGTTTAACCTGGCTCCGGGCGCGGCGCTGGGCGATGCCGTGGAGGCTATCGACCGCGCCAAGCAGGAACTCGGCTTACCATTAAGCATCCGTACCAGCTATCAAGGCGCGGCGCTGGCATTCAAAGCCTCGCTGGGCAATACCTTGTGGCTGATCCTGGCCGCGATCGTCACCGTTTATATCGTGCTCGGCGTGCTGTACGAAAGCTATATCCACCCGATCACCATTCTGTCCACGCTGCCTTCCGCCGGAGTCGGTGCGCTTCTGGCCTTGATGGTTTCCGGCGGCGACCTGGGCATCATCGGCATTATCGGCATTATTCTATTGATCGGCATCGTCAAGAAGAACGCGATCATGATGATCGATTTTGCTTTGGAAGCCGAACGCAAACAAGGCATGCCTCCCGCCGATGCGATTTTCCAAGCCTGTCTTCTGCGCTTTAGGCCGATCCTGATGACCACAATGGCGGCACTGCTCGGTGCTTTGCCGTTGATGCTGGGCAGCGGCGTCGGTTCGGAGTTGCGTCATCCGTTGGGCATCACCATGGTCGGCGGCTTGTTGGTCAGCCAATTATTGACCTTGTACACCACGCCAGTGATTTATCTGTGGATGGACAGCCTGGCCCGGCGCGTGTCTGACCGGCTAGGCCTGAATACTGCTGAGAGCGACGGAAATTTGCGATGAATTTAAGAACCGCAATTTGTCCACGAAAAGCACGAAAGACACGAAAAATCATTGGGCGAGATTTTCGTGCTTTTCGTGTCTTTCGTGGACAAGAACAATTTATCGTTCCCACGCTCCGGCGTGGGAATGCAGGAGTAGACGCTCCAGCGTCCCGGAACCTGTGCAGGGCAAATGTTTTTGGCGGCGAGCCAGTGTTTCGCAACGCTGGAGCGTTGCGGACTGAATTCCCACGCCGGAGCGTGGGAACTATGCATTGGAGTTTTTCGTGCTTTTCGTGTCTTTCGTGGACAGAAAACGGGTTTTCCTGAGATGAACCTATCGGCGCTGTTCATTTACCGTCCGGTCGCGACCAGTCTGCTGACCCTGGCCATCGTTCTGGTCGGTATTTTGGCTTTTTTGAATTTACCGGTGGCGTCTTTGCCACAGGTGGATTTTCCGACCATCAATGTGCAGGCACAACTGCCCGGCGCCAGTGCCGAAACGATGGCCGCGACGGTCGCCACGCCGCTGGAACGGGCCTTGGGGCGTATCGCCGGCATCACCGAAATGACTTCCAGCAGTTCGCAGGGCTCTACCCAGATTACTCTGCAATTCGACTTGGAGCGCGACATCAACGGCGCCGCCCGCGACGTACAGGCGGCGATTAATGCGGCTGCCAGCCTGTTGCCCAGCAATATGCCCAATCGTCCCAGTTACCGCCGCGATAATCCGTCCGACTCGCCTATCCTGATACTGGCGCTGACTTCAGACACCCTCAGCCGCGGGCAGATGTACGATGCCGCTTCGACCATCCTGGCGCAGAAAATATCGCAGATTCCCGGCATCGGCCAAGTGCAACTCGGCGGCGCGGCGTTACCGGCGGTGCGTGTCGAACTGAACCCCAACTCATTGAGCAAATACGGCATCGGCCTGGAAGATGTCAGAAATACCATCACCCAAACCAACATCAGCCGCCCGAAAGGCGTGCTGGAAAACGGCGAGCAACGCTGGCAAATCCAGGCCAATGACCAAGCCCGCAAAGCCGCCGATTACCTGCCGCTGATCGTCAGCTACCGCAACGGCGCGCCGGTCAGAATCGCCGATCTCGGCGAGGTCGTCGATTCAGTCGAGGATTTGCGCAATACCGGCTTGAAAAACGGCAAGCCTTCGGTGCTGATGATTCTCAGAAAGCAACCGTTGGCCAACGTGATTCAAACCGTCGATCAGGTTCAGGCCATGTTGCCGGAATTGCGCGCCGCCATTCCCAGCGCGATCGACCTATCGGTAGTTATCGACCGCTCGCTAACCATTCGCGCTTCGATTGTCGAAGTCGAACACAGCTTGTTGATTGCGATAGTGCTGGTGATTCTGGTGGTGCTGTTGTTCTTGCGGGATATACGCTCGACGCTGGTGCCGATTATTGCGGTGCCGGCCTCGCTACTCGGCGCTTGTGCGGCCATGTATTTTTTCAACTACAGCCTGAACAACCTGACCTTGATGGCGCTGACTATCTCTACCGGCTTTGTAGTCGACGACGCGATTGTGGTATTGGAAAACACCAAGCGCCATATCGAAAAAGGCGTGGCGCCGTTCAAAGCCGCGCTATTAGCCGCCAAGGAAGTCGGCTTTACCGTGTTGGCAATGAGTGTGTCGTTGGTAGCGGTATTCCTGCCGATCTTATTAATGGGCGGCGTAGTCGGCCGCTTGTTCAGGGAATTTGCAGTGACGCTGTCGGCGGCGGTTCTGGTGTCTCTGCTGATTTCTCTGACCGTCACGCCGATGCTTTGCGCGCGCTGGGTGGGTAAGGAAAGTCCGCAGCATGGCCGGCTTTATCAAAGCATCGGCCTGACTTTCGACCGGATGCAGAATTTTTACGAACACACACTGCGCTGGGCGTTACGCCATGGACGTATCATGATGCTGATTTTGCTCGGTACGATAGGCCTCAATATTTATCTGTACACAGTCATCGACAAAGGCTTTTTTCCGACCCAAGACGGCGGCAGATTGCTGGGCGAGGTTCAATCCGATCAAGGCACTTCTTTTTGGGCCTTGCAGAAAAAATTCTTCGAATTTTCCGAACTGTTGCGACGGGATCCAGCGGTCAGTACTGTGGCCGGGTTTGCCGGTAGCCAGCAGAGCGGCAATAGCGCCAGGGTTTTCGTGGTGCTGAAACCGCACGAGCAACGGGATTCGATCGACAAGGTCATGGAACGCCTGCGCAATCTGGTCGGCCGCATTCCCGGCGCCAGTTTGCGCCTATCGCCCGCGCAAGAATTGCGTATCGGCGGGCGGCCTTCCGTCGGCCTGTTCGACTATGCATTGCAATCCGACGATCTGGGCCTGCTGCGGGAATGGATGCCGAAAGTGCTGGCAGCGTTGTCCAGATTGCCGGAACTGAAAGACGTCAATACCAGCCAACAAGATAAGGGCCAGCAGATCGGTCTGGTGGTTGACCGGGCCATGGCGGCGCGCTATGGCGTCAGCCAAGCCATGATTGACGCCAGTCTAAACGACGCTTTCGGCCAGCGCCAGGTTTCGGTGATCTACAACCCGCTCAACCAGTACCGGGTAGTAATGGAACTGGCTCCCGAATATTGGCAAAGCTCGGAAGCCCTGAAACAGGTCTATATCAGCGTACCCGCCAAGCGCTTGCCGTCCGGCGAACAACCGGGCTCGCTCCAGGTACCGTTGTCGGCGCTGGCCGGTTTCGCGCCGACCAGTACACCGCTGACTGTCAATCATCAAAGCCAGTTCGCCGCCGCTACGTTATCGTTTAATCTTAAGCCCGGCACCTCGCTGTCGGAAGCCACCGAACTGATCGATAAAACCATGCGCGACATCGGCGTACCGAATGCTGTTCAAGGCAGTTTCCAGGGCTCGGCCAAAGCCTTTCAGGAATCGTTGCGCAACCAGCCTTTTCTGATCCTGGCCGCTTTGCTGAGCATTTACATCGTATTGGGCGTACTTTATGAAAGCTATGTCCATCCGCTGACTATCTTGTCTACGCTGCCTTCCGCCGGAGTCGGCGCGCTGCTGGCGCTGATGGCTTGCGGTTCCGAGTTCAGCATCATCGCGCTGATTGGCGTGATCTTGCTGATCGGTATCGTCAAAAAAAATGCGATCATGATGATCGACTTTGCGTTGTTTGCCGAACGCGAGCATGGCCTGGATTCGCGCGAGGCGATTTTCCAAGCCTGTCTGCTGCGCTTTCGGCCGATCATGATGACCACGCTGGCCGCGATGTTCGGTGCGCTGCCGTTGGCGTTGGGCAGCGGTTACGGTGCTGAACTGCGTCAACCGTTGGGTATTTCGATTGTCGGCGGCCTGATCTTCAGCCAGATGCTGACGCTGTACACGACGCCGGTCGTTTACCTTTACCTGGATCGTTTCCGGCTGTGGTTTAATCGTCGCTTCCTAAGCGAACAAAATCTTTCAACGCAATGAAAATTCAAATTTTTTATTCACCACGAAGGCACGAAGGACACGAAGTTTTTACCTTGGGTTTTCTTCGTGCCTTCGTGGTGATAGCTTTTATGATTTAGTTGTTATTCATATTAAGAAATGGCTTAGCTTGATGCGTCCGGCTTGTGGTGAATAAATTTATCGTAAGCCTCGCTATCCATCCTAATGAATATGTACCTCACGTGACTTTGTCATATCGCTTCTGCGTAAAGTATAGCGATCCGCCGACCAGCCCGTCATCCGCTTTCCGTCACTGTTCAGCTGAATGAGTGTGCCTTCATCTTCAATGTAATATTGCCGTATGGTTGATTCCTGGCGCGGCGTTAAAACCACGATTTGATTTTTATCATCCCAGCTATATTTGCCTTTTTCATAAAGCTCCTTTGAGGAATCTTTTGCGGGCTGAGTCACCAACAGATAATTGTTATTTTGTTTTAACGACAATGTCGCTTTAATCCCATCGCAATCATTGCAAGGGAGATAGCCGTAAAAAACACCATGAAACTCCAGGCTCTTATCTACAGGGGTTAGATGGGCTGCGTGATCCATAGTTTGCTGACGGTTCATTACACGCGCATTGAGAAGTTTTTTTTGATCGGTGAGATCTGTTTCTGCTTTTGCAGGGTGTGAAGCAAAAAACAGCGTGCTGAAAAAAATCAAAGTCAGGCTTTGTG
>DATBQB010000072.1:0-44791 GCA_036561025.1 Methylobacter sp.
TCATTATGGACAACGCGCGTTACCAAAGATGCAACAAGGTGACCGAACAAGCCGAGGTGCTGGGCATCAACATCCTTTTTCTGCCCCCTTACTCACCTAATTTGAACTTGATTGAGCGCTTGTGGAAGTTCACCAAAAAGAGGTGCCTATACAATCGATATCACGAGACATTTTGCCATTTCAAAGAAGCCATTGACGAGTGTCTTTATAAGGTGAAATCTGCTTTCAAGGAGCAAGTAAAAATACTTTTAAACCCAAAATTCCAGCTATTTGAAAAATCCGCAGGCGTGACCGCGTAAGGTATAATAGCCGTAAACATCAATAATCAACCGGCAACCGCGCAGCTAATTCATCCCAGCGAATCACAATTTCCGGCAATACGCCGACCTGCGTCTCGCCGTTTAATTCGTAGAGTTCTGGCTTGCCGTATTCGCCGTCGATCAAACGGTAAACGGTCAACACCCGATCGATCGGGTGAATCAACCAATATTCTTTTACGCCATGGCGTTCGTAAAGATTGCGTTTTTTGATTTGATCGTGACCTGCTGTAGACGGCGACAACACTTCCACGATCCAATCCGGCGCACCGCGCACTCCGCGCCGGTCCAGTTTGTTGCTATCGCAGATCACCAAGACGTCCGGTTGCACGACGGTATCGATGTTTTCGTCCGCTTCATCGTGCTTCGGTAGGCGAACATCGACCGGGGCAATGAAAGCGCGGCACGGTTTACCGATTAAGATATTAGCTGCCTGCCGATAAATTTCTCCTGCCACATCTTGATGCGCCAGATCGGGAGCCGGAGACATCGCATACGCGCTACCATCGATCAGCTCATAGCGATTATCATCAGGCCAAGTCAGATAATCGCCGTAACAATGGTGCTGAGTATCTTTTAATGCCAAACCCATATCAGTTTCCTCGTGTATTTTATGCAGACCGCTATTGATTAAAAAAGCATAACACAGCGCATATACTCCGGGAATTTTTTTGGGATTTAGATATGTTGCTGGTTCTCTACGAGCTTCGAGCCAGTATTGATACTGGTCATTATCGGCATCGTGTTGCCGTGGGCTTGTCTAACGATTAATTGCTAACCGAATTTGAGCAGTATTGAGGGAAGACCCCGAGGTATCCACACCAAGCTAATTAAAAATATTCACGCAAAATAATCGGTAGCGCCAAACCAATCTACCGTGCTTTGATTTGCAGGCGCCGGCTTTTCGCTAACCAACTCGTCAAGGATATATTCCAGTCCATAAAAATTGCCGTTATCAAACGCTTGGTTCATGGGAGCGACAATATCGTTAGACGTATCGAAATCTTGGTTAATCATCTTTTACCTTCCTGTCTCACTGACTAATTTACAAAATTAAGTGTAATACAGATAATTTTTTTGTCATGAAAAGCAATAATTTCTGTAACGGTGACTAACATGCGCTCTGCTTGCTGAACAGAAACTGAAGCGGTAACACGGATAACGTAATGAAGACAAATTGTTCAAATTTTTACATCATGCTTTTTAAACTTCATCGCTTATCTGCTGTTGATCACGCAATAATTCGGTAAATTCTTCCGCGGGAACGGGAGGGCTTTTGATAAAGCCCTGATAAGCATCGCAACCATTTTTTCGTAAAAACGCCAGCTGCTCCGGCGTTTCCACACCTTCGGCCAGTACTTTCAGGCCTAAGGTGTGGCCCATCGCGACAATGGTTGCTGCAATTTCCATGTCGTCTTTATTATGGGGAATATCGACGATAAAACTTTTGTCGATTTTTAGCGCATCCAAAGGAAAGTGTTTGAGATTGGCTAACGACGAGTAACCGGTGCCGAAATCGTCAATGGCAAGATAAATACCCTGATCGCGCAAGTTATTGAGAATATCCATCGCATTGTCCTGATTCACCATTAATCCGCTTTCGGTTATTTCCAATTCCAGCAGTCGTGCGGGGAAGCCGGTTTCGCCCAGTACCGTAGCAACCAAGGCGTTAATATCGTTACGCCGGAACTGGTGAAGTGAAACATTAACCGCTAAGGTTAATGGAGGTAGTCCATCAGTCAGCCACTGCTGGCCCTGATTACAAACTTTCCGCAACACCCATTCGTCAATTTCTGCAATTAGGCCGGTTTCTTCGGCGACAGAAATAAAGTGAGAGGGCGGAATCAGTCCTTCGCTGGTGTCTTGCCAGCGCACTAATGCCTCAGCGCCGATAATGCGATCACTGGCAATGTCTATTTGCGGTTGGTAGAAAACACGTAGCTCTTGTTGTTCAATCGCCCTGCGCAACCGGCTCTCCAATTCAATGCGCTCCCGGACGGCAAGCGTCAGGTCTTCGGAAAAATAGGCAAAGCAGCCACGCCCCTGATCTTTTGCTTGATACAACGCCGCATCGGCGTGATCCAGGAGTATTTCAAGGGTATCGCCGTGTTGCGGATAGAGGCTGATGCCAATGCTGACGCCAATCCGTACGTCATCGCTTTGGATGAGCTGGAAGGGCTTGCTTAAATCGGCAATAATTTCTTTAGCGACCCGTGCTGCGGCGTTCGGGTGAGCAATATTTTCCAGCAACACGAGAAATTCATCGCCGCCCAAACGAGCCACCATGTCGACATCGCGCAACCGGCTGGTGATTCTTACCGCGACTTGTTGCAGTAACTCGTCGCCAGCCAGATGCCCCAGGCTGTCGTTGACCGCCTTAAAACGATCCAGATCGAGCATCAGCAAGGCCAGTTGATTGCCTCCTTCGCGTCGTTCCACGTCAATGGCGTGCTGAAGTTGCTTCTGCAATAGCCGACGGTTGGGAAGCTGGGTGAGCGAATCATAAAAGGCCAAGTGCTTGATTTCCTCCTCGGTTGCTTTACGTTCGGTGATATCGGTATGCGTGGCGACATAATGAGTGATTACATCATCGTCCCTTTTCACCGCAGTGATAGTTAACCACTTGGGATAAATTTCGCCATTCTTGCGCCGGTCCCAAATTTCGCCTTGCCAAGAGCCGGTGTGTTCGATGCTCTCCCACATGGCGGTATAAAACTCTTTGTCGTGGCGTCCTGATTTGAGCAAGTTCATTTTCTGGCCTACGACTTCTTCTGCCGTGTAGCCGGTAGATTCAGTGAAGGCTCTGTTGACCTGCAAAATAACACTATCGGCATCGGTGATGACCATCGATTCCTGGGACTCGAAGGCAATGGCGGCGATGCGAAGATTAGCCTCTGCTTGTCTGCGCTCGGTGATGTCGCGCACAATGCCGGTGAAACTGCATCCCTCGCCCAAGTGCATCTCGCTAACTGCTAAATCTAGCGGGAACAGGCGGCCGTCCTTACGCTTTCCTTCGACGATGCGCCCGATACCGATGATATGCGCTTCGCCACCGGCGAGGTAATGCTCGAGATAGCCGTCGTGCCGACTGTGATAAGGCTCAGGCATGAGCATGTTGACGTTGCGTCCGATCACCTCATCCGCGGTATAGCCGAAAATACGCTCAGCGGCAGAATTGAAAGTCTCGATGATGCCTTGCTTGTCGATAGTGATGATGCCATCCACTACGGTATTCAAGATCGTATGGATGCGTGCGGCGCTATCGCGCAATGCAACTTCGGTTTGTTTCTGTTGAGTAATGTCCTGCACGGTACCGATCATGCGAATCGGTTTGTTTGAGGAGTCATATTGCACATCGCCGCAACAGGAAAAAATCCGGATGCTGTTGTCCGGCAGGACTGTGCGGTATTCCAGATCGCTGGGATGTTTTCCTTCTATACAGGCGTTGACCCACTCACGCATGGCCGTCCGGTCATCGGCATGAATTAATGCATAAAACGATTCGAGATCAGGCGTATAAGTCTTGGGTGAAAGCCCATGAATACGGTAGGTTTCTTCGGACCATGTTACCTTGTTCATCGGCAAATCGATCTGCCAGCTTCCCACATGGGCGATGCGCTGTGATTCGGATAGCATGGAATCCTTTGCATACAAGGCATTTTCCGCCTGAATGCGCAAATCAATATCCGTTTGCAACTGCAAGGTGCGTTCTTTGACCAGTTGTTCCAGATTCTGATTGGTATGCAACACCTGATCTTGCGCCGCTTTCCTCGAGCGGCGGATGCGCGTTAGTTTCCAGCTCCAGACGAATTGCAACAACAGGAAAACCGCAAGCACGATAAGTATGGGCTTAAGTAACGTATGATTGCCTAAAAGCTGATGCGACGGCAAATGCGCCACTAATTTCCAAAATGATCTGCGGTCTGCAAGTGCATTGGATTTTGGAGTATTTTGTATCCCCGATTCAGGATAAATGCTGACGAATGTCCATAAACCCTCGGTATCTTCGAACTGTCCGCTATCCTCCGCCAGGATGCGTTGCCAAGCGGCAGGGTGACGCCGCGCAAGCGTGAGCTGATCACTCCCGAACATAAAGCCCCAGTCCTCGCTTGGTACGGGACTTTTCAGCCAGTAACCGTCCTGATTAAGCAACATGATGTGATCGGCAATATCGGTTGTGGCTTTATCTAAACGTGCCAGCAGTTCCGCACCGAAGTAATTAAGCATCACAATGCCTCGCTTATTGCCGTGACCGTCGAACACAGGCGTCGCAATACGCAGCATCGGTTTGTACGGAATTTCTATACGGTCATGCTCAATGTTGAGGTCCAGTGGCGAAATATAAACTTCGCCGCGTTCCAGCTTGAACGCGGCAGGAAAGTAATAGCGAGTACGTTTGTTTTGCAACGCCTCCACCGGCACAATCGCCGGATTGCCATTGTTAAAATTGACGCGCACCCGCTCCATGCCGGTTTCGTCCAACCATCGGATCTGATCGTATAAGCGACTGGTGGAAGCAAGGCTGAGCATATCTTGCTCAAAATCATGAATTTCCGGCGACATCGGCCGGTCGAGAACGTTTTTTAAGGCATAATCCTCGGAGACAAAAGCTAGATCGCGCCTGATTTCCAGCAATGTATCATCAATGACGTTACGTCCGATCTCAATGCCGGCCTTTTCTCGCAAGCGATTGTGGATGGCGGCACGGTCTTGCATGCTGTAGTAAAAATAATACGCCGCGCCGCAAAAGAGCAGAGCCATGGGTAAAAATGCTATCAACACTTGAAAAACAAATGTTCCGTTGCGGGCAGATATCGTGTTTTGAAGAATAGGCATGCATCTAAAAATAGAAGAGCTTCCAAAAACCGAATTTTCCAAAGTGCAGTTTTTGGAAATTCAGCTTATGGAATAAGATTGACCTAAATTGGGAGGATTTTAGAGACTCCTGCAATACAAGAAGTCATTGCAATTCTACCAAATGTGTATTGATTTCTGTCAATAAGCGATTTCTTATACCATTGCATGTAAACATTAATCAATACATAACGACTCAAGAATTGTTGGGGTATAGATATTTAAGGATCGCAATGATTGATACCCATACTGTGCAATGTGTTGCGATAGACCAAACTAAGGGTCCGGTTGCTTGGTTCAGGATGAAGCAGCGCAAAGCTAATTTACCTGGACGAAAGTGAGAAATTATAGTTTCAGATATTGTCAGCAAAAGGCTGGATTATTTCTTTACCCTATCAGTTCAAGTCTGAACTAATACAGCTTAGGGTAAGTGCCCGATACCGCTCTAAATCCTCCGCGGTATCCAAATCCCACTGCTCGCTTAGTTCGTGATAGCGAAATTTATAACGTTCGATACGGTTGCGGGTTTGCTCTAGCACTAGCTCCGTTCCCCAAGACATGTTGTCAAAGAGTTCAGGGTGGGGACTGTTGAGTCCGATCAGTACATAGCCGCCGTCTTCTGCGGGAGCCAGCACGACTTCATTTTCCTGATTTAAGGCGGTTAGCGCTTGTTCCAGATCCTGTTCTGTTAATGACGGGCAATCGCAACCCATTAATACAGCGTGGGAGTAGTCGGCAAGCGCCGAGCAAAAAGCGTGGTGCATGCGTTCGCCTAAATCGATTCCTTGCTGTTGCTTTAGAACTAACGGATAGGCGGCTTTCGATGACGTAAAAAACACATGTTCGGTTGAGGGTGTGCACCAGAGTTGTACCGGGCATAAGTTGCTTAGTGTCGCCCGTTGCAGCGTTTTTATGCTGAGTTCGGTATGAAGCTCGGCGGCCTGTTCGGCGGTTAATTCCGGGATTAACCGGGTTTTAACCTGGCCGGGAATCGGGGCTTTGCAGAAAATCATTAGGACGGAGTTGGAGTATTTGTAAGTCATAATGCGGGTGAGATGCCGGTTGCCCTTATACGCGTCAACTTAATCAATAAAATGTAAATGGATTAATTAATTCACCACGAAGACACGAAGAACACGAAGGGAAACCAAGATAAAAACTTCGTGTTCTTCGTGTCTTCGTGGTGATATGTTTTAAATCGATCCTACGGGTTTTTAATGAATTACCGTTTCCGCAACGCCTTAAACGGCAACAGCAATAACTGCACAAAGCCTAGTTCATGAAGCTCGCGAAAAGGCTTTAAACCAATAGCCATAGTCGTTTGAGGCTGCCTAGGTTCGGCAATGTAAGTTCTGCACAATCTGTCCCAGCAGGAAATGGAAAAGCCGTAATTGCTGTCGGTTTCGGCCGGTAGGGTCGAGTGATGGATGCGGTGCATGTCCGGAGTAATGATCAGCCAACGCAGTTTTTTATCTATCGCCGGTGGGATGTCGATGTTGCTGTGGTTAAAGGTCGCGGCGCCGTTCAGGATAATCTCAAAAGCGATGACCGCCCAGGGGTTCGCACCGATCAAAACAATGCACAACACTTTGTACAGCATTGAAATCATGAGCTCCAGCGGATGAAAGCGCACTGCGGTGGTGGCGTCGAATTCCAGATCGGTATGATGTACCTGATGTAAACGCCAAAGCAGCGGCCATTTATGCGAAACGATGTGCTGGCAGTAAATGGCAAAATCAAGGAATAGCAAGGTCACGATAATCGACAGCCATCCGGGGGCGGACAATTGATTTAACAGCCCATAACCTTGGTCGGCGGCGTTTACGGCGCTTAGATAAGCAATTCCGCCTAAGCTTAAGCGCATAATTGCGATATTAAATGCGGCGAGTCCCAGATTCACCGGCCAGCGTTGCTTACGGCTGATATGCTGGACTCTTCTTGGGCTGACATATTCCCAGCCAACCATGATGCAGAAAATGCCTAATGCTGCGGATAAACGGACTATGGTTTCCAAAACTGCCCCCTGGAATAAAGTGCGGCCAATAGTTGCGGATCAGCGCCAAAGAAGTAACGCAGGCGTAAACTCCACATTAGCAGTATAGTTCTGTAAATACCATAGCGCTCCCATCTTCGACCGGAGCTGGTGACTTTAGCGTTAATGCAAACCGGCGGGCTGATTTTTTTTAGCGCCTTGCTCAAGGCGATGTCTTCCATCAAGGCGATGTCGGGATAATGGCCAACTGCCGCAAACGCTTTTTTTGTGGCAAAAATTACTTGGTCGCCGGTGGCAATGCCGGTCAGGCGGGAGCGGAGGTTCATCATCGAGGCGATAATGTTCAACATGAAATGGCTACCGCTTAATTGAATATCGAAACGTCCCCATTGCTTGCCGTTGCTGATGTGTTGTTCGATCAGTTGCAAGGGGTTTTCGGGTAGATAGGTGTCGGCGTGGAGAAATATTAATATATCGCCGTTTGCATGGCTTGCGCCGATATTCATTTGTCGGGCGCGGCCTTTTGCCGAGCTTATGATTTTGTCGGCCAAATGGGTGTGAGGGTAACTATTTGTCGGTTGGTTTTCGGTGGCGTCAACCATGATGATTTCACAGTTGCTGCGTAAAGACTGCAATGGGAGCAGGCACGACGCAATGGTTTTTTCTTCGTTCAGAGTTGGGATGATGATCGAAAACTTCATCGAGCGAGAGAGGTGCTGATTTTATCGTTCCCACGCTCCGGCGCGGTAACGTATTTGGCAATGCTCCAGCGTTGCCGAACGTGACGCTGGAGCGTCACGGACTGTATTCCCACGCCGGAGCGTGGGAACGATGCATACGATTTCATTGGAGAAATCATCCCGTTTGATGCTGCAAAGCCGCCCTGATACACCGCAAAATCCCATAACTGTATTGCCCGTCAAACAACTCGTAAACCGGCTTAAGCGCGTTCCGTTGCTCTTCAGGCAAATTGATAATAGCTTCTTCTATCCGCCTGATTTCCTGCTCGGGTAATTCAACCACATCGGCCAGCACCAACATTCCCTGTTCCAACGACTGGGCCAGATGCCCGTAAATAGTAGTCTCTTGCAGTTCCCTTTGCTGGGCGATCTGCTTTACGCTGTAACCTAAGCGGAATAAGGCCACCGACTCGGCCATCGTATCCGACAGCCCGATCGGCCCGTTGTTAATGTCGGCAAACTCCTTAATCACTGCCAGGAATTCATCTGCATAAAGCTCCAGCTTGCGTTCACCGACACCGGACAGCAAGCTCATTTGCTGGCGGTTGGTCGGCTTGGCTTCCAGCATTGCCATCAAGGTTGCGTCATGGAAAATAACATAAGGCGGCACATCCTGGGCATCGGCAATCATCTTGCGTTTGGCGCGCAACGCATTCCACAGCAGGGTATCGTCAGCTTTAGCAAATTCCCTGCTCGTCTTCTTACTGCCGCCGCTTCGGCCGCGTTCAGGTTTCGCTGGTTGCAAATCCTTACGCAACATCAGTTGCTGCTCGCCGCGCAAAATAGGCCGGCAGGATTCGGTCAGTTGCAATGCGCCAAAATGGTCGAAATTGACCGCAACCAATCCCCGTGCGACCAACTGCCGGAACACCGAATGCCATTGTTGCTCTTCAATATCCGCGCCTATGCCGAATGTCGACAGCTTGTCATGAGCGGCTTTAAGAATTCGTTCGGTAGCCTTGCCGCGCAACACATCGATCAAATAGCCGACGCCGTAGCGTTGCTGGGTGCGGTGAATACAGGACAGTGCTTTCTGTGCGGCCAGCGTTCCGTCCCAGGTATTGACCGGCTCCAGACAAGTATCGCAATTGCCGCAGGGCTGCTCAAGACGGTCGCCGAAGTAACCCAGTAAGGCTTGCCGACGGCAATGAACCTGCTCGCATAAAGCCAGCATCGCATCGAGCTTGTGGTATTCAACGCGCTTATGCGCTTCATCGGCATTCGAGTCCTGGAGCATTTTTCGCAGCGTGATCACATCCTGCAAACCGTAAGCCATCCAGGCATTGGCGGGCAAGCCGTCGCGCCCGCCTCGGCCGGTTTCTTGGTAATAAGCCTCAACGCTTTTGGGCAAATCCAGGTGCGCGACAAAACGGACATTGGGCTTGTCGATGCCCATGCCGAAAGCGATGGTCGCCACAATCACCAAACCCTCTTCCATTAAAAACTGGTGCTGATGTTTTGAGCGCAAACCGGCATCCATCCCGGCATGATAGGGCAGGGCGTTGACGCCTTTGGTTCTGAGCCATTCGGCGGTCGCATCGACTTTTTTGCGCGACAGACAATAGACAATCCCGGAATCGCCGGCATGTTCGGCGCGGATAAAATCGATCAGCTGCTCGCGGGAATTTTGTTTCTGCACGATTCGGTAGCGGATATTCGGACGGTCGAAACCGCTAAGATAGAGCTTCGCTTGCTCCAGTCCCAGGCGTAATTTGATCTCTTCGCGGGTTTTGTCGTCAGCAGTTGCAGTCAGCGCGATGCGGGGAATGTCGGGGAAGCGCTCATGCAGCAGGGACAGCTGGAGATAATCGACACGAAAATCATGCCCCCATTGGGAAACGCAATGCGCCTCGTCAATTGCAAACAGCGCAATCTTGATGCGCTCGAACAACGCGCCGGTGCGGTCTGAAGTTAAGCGTTCCGGAGCGATATACAGCAAATCCAGTTCGCCGTTAAGCAACTGCTGCTCGGTTTTTCGGGATTGTTCAAGGGATAAGGTGGAGTTTAAAAAAGCTGCTTTGACGCCCAATTGCAGCAAGGCGTTGACTTGATCCTGCATCAACGCGATCAACGGGGAAATCACGATGCCGACGCCGGGCCGGATCAAAGCCGGAATTTGATAGCACAACGACTTGCCGCCGCCGGTCGGCATCAAAACCAACGCATCCTGACCTGCTATCAGCTGCTCGATGACTTCTTGTTGTTGGCCTCTAAATTTGTCATAACCGAAAACGGTTTTGAGGATTTCGATGGGTTTGTTGTTCATGAACCTTTTTGTGATCAAGCTATATCCGTCGCATATCAACATTCAACACTTTTGTTCCCTCTCCTGCCGGGGAAGGTTAGGGTGAGGGGATTTTAAAAACCGGCAATGATGTGCAAACACTATATGTCATTATGCCGCACAATACGGTTAGCGCCTACTGTGTCTTAAGAGTTAGCTATTGGAACTAAGGTTCGTAAGCGGAAGAATAAGTTGCTGAGGTAGAGAGTCTAAGGCAGTAAAGCCGTGATAGCGATAGAAATCTGCCGCATGATCGTCCTTGGCATCAACGACAACAGCAAAAACTGCAACTTCGGAGCGTAAGGCTCGCATAATAGCATCCCAAAGCAGAGCGCCTCCCAGCCGTTGTCCCTGAAAATCGACGTCAACGGCAAGTCGTCCCAGTCTGGCAACTGGCACCGACGGATAGCGCGGCAGGCGTTTGACAATATCTTCCGGTATATCGTTCAAAGGAACGCCCCCGGCCGCCAGCGTGTAATAACCCGCGATCCGGCCGGTATCGGTTTCCGATGCTACATAGCAGGCAGTGGCCCGGCGGCGCACGTCTTGGCTAACGCGTTCCAAAAAATAGCGGTCCAAGGCATCCACACGGCAGGAAAATTTTTCCCTGTCGTGTTGACCGTTTAAAACCTCAATTCGGAAGCGACTTGTCACTGCGAACTGAACAATTGATCGTGAGCTTCTTTAGCGCGTACCAATGCAGGTGCGGGAGCAGGGGGATTAATTAAATGATCGACAAAGCGGCGTTGATCTTCGGCTGACAGGCGAATAATGCCGGCTTCTTCAATAGTGCGATACGCAGCTTCTTGCGCGGCGGTCACGACAAAATCGCTGACGCTACGGCCTTGAAGCTCTGCTGCACGTTTGATAACGGCAAGCACCTCCGGAGCAATGCGGGCTTCGATTCGGGATGTGCGTATAGGTTCTGTTATCATGATGACGTCCTCCTCCTTTTTGCAGTGTACGGGTAATAGCCGGACAGTGTCAAATATTCCTTACCGCTTCGCAGCCGCCTTATAAACAGCATTGCGTTCACGCTTGTCAACAGCCTTGCGGAGGTTTCCGCCAAAATGATGCTTGTCATGACTGGTCCAAAGCTGTTTATTGATGCCTAAATTAGTACGTTTAATCGCAGCTTTCAACAAGAATTGCTTAGCCTAAGTCAGGTAACCTTGAAATTTTCTGCAAAAGCGCAGCATAAAAAACGCTGGACATAAGCGGCAGTCTATTAGGTTGCGACCCAAGCTGGTTGGTCGATTATGTGTAATCTGAATATGACGAACTTATTCTTAGGTTAGGGCTAATAATTGAAGACCTAAATTCGTTTTTTCTATATTCTGCTATGTGCTGAAACTCATCCTGAGCCGTTAGTAACGCGACGACCTAACTTTTTTGTATCAGATTGATGTATCTACAGAAAAACACCGGATGATCTTATAAAAATAAAGGACATCGAATGAAACTTCAAACTATCCGTATATCGAACTTCCAATGTTTTGGTCCTGATCCAACTGAAATTGATTTGGAAGACCTAACCTTTCTGATTGGGCCTAACGGTGCTGGCAAGACAGCAGTTTTGCAAGCGCTGTGCCGCTTATTTGCTTTCGATTCAGCATTGAAACGTATTCAAAAGACTGACTTCCATGTGCCTCCAACTGAGGAGGAAGCACCAGACGAGCGTAGCTTTTGGATTGAAGCTAATTTTCTATTGCCGGAATTGCGGGACGACGACGGAGAGCATCCTACGATACCAACTCACTTTGCTCACATGCGATTGGATGACGCGGATGGTATTCCTCGAGTCCGTTTTCGACTTAATGCAAGCATGGGTCTAGATGGTGATATAGAAGACACTTTGCTATACGTGCTCGATTTGAACACGGATGGTTCACCCTTGAGCACAGCCGCAGTACCGCGCGCCGATCGCAACAATATTCAAGTCCACTATCTGCCAGCAAGACGTGATCCGGCGGATCACATCGCTTTCAGTGCAAACGCCTTACTTGGCCGTCTGCTACGGGCAGTTAATTGGGATGGCGAGCGAACAATAATTAAAAGTCTGACTGACCAGATTAGCAGTAATCTAGCTGATAACTCATCGGTTTCTTCTCTCAGTGCTAAGTTGACTGAAACTTGGAAAGGACTACACAAAGGCTGTTATTTTGCTGATCCGTCGATTACTTTTGTGGCGAGAGAAATTGAAGCCCTATTACGACATTTGTCGGTATCGTTTTCTCCAGGCCACGGCGAACAATTGGTGGATTTCTCACGGTTGAGTGATGGACAAAAATCTATGCTTTACCTGTCGTTGGTTCTTTCGTCTCAAGCCATAGGCCGTTCAGTACTCAACGGAGAAGACGGAACATTTAATCCTGATAAACTCAAACCTGCTGTGTTCACAGTCGTTGCCGTGGAGGAGCCGGAAAACAGCCTATCTCCTCACTATCTTGGCCGCATTGTTTCTGCCCTAACAGATTTGGTTAACAATAATACAGACGCGCAGGCAATCATTGCCACTCATGCGCCATCCATGCTGCGCAGGGTGGATCCAAAATGCATCCGCTACTTACGATTGACTGAATCCCGTCAAACGCGGGTAACTCGGATTGAAATGCCGCCTATCGCGGATGATGCCCATAAGTTTGTTCGCGAAGCTGTACAGGCGTTTCCAGAACTGTATTTTTCCAGACTGGTGGTGCTTGGAGAAGGAGATAGTGAAGAAATTGTTCTCCCGCGCCTGCTCAAAGCAAAAGGGGTTCCAGTCGATGAGTGTGCCATTTCAGTGGTTCCGCTCGGTGGTCGTCATGTTAATCATTTTTGGCGACTGCTTACTGTGCTCGAGATACCGTTCATTACTCTCTTGGATCTGGATCTTGCGAGACATCAAGGTGGTTGGGGGCGAGTGCGCAATATTGCCAACCAATTGAAGACCTATTCCCCGGAAGTAACGTTTCCTTCTGTTGGTAAGATAGATGAAATTCCTGAATGGAACAATGACGATTGGAAGCTTTTTGAGGTCGAGAGCAACCCTAAATATATCAATTACTTGAGTGAACTTGAGTTTCTTGGTATTTTCTTTTCATCTCCTTTGGATATCGACTTTGCAATGTTGAAGAGTTTTCCGGTAGCCTACGAGTTAGATGAAGCCGATAAGGTCCTTCCAGTGGATGCTAAAATCAAAGCTGTTCTTGGCGACAGCTACCACGGCGTTGATCAGTATACTGAAGAGGAGCAAAAACTCTTCATTACCTATCACAAGCGATTCAAGCTCAAAAGTAAACCTACCGCCCACATTAATGCGCTTTCAAAGCTTTCCGATGAAGAGCTTTTGGCAAATATGCCGCTTTCTGTGAATCGCCTCGCTGATGCTGTTATTGCTAAGCTAGCGGTGTTGCCTGAATGATCAGGCCAGAGGTATGGCGAACTGCCGATGGCTTGATATTGGAGCCCAATGCACTGAGAGCAGCCACCGAACATGAGCGTTGTCTTGCTTTGACTGCTGGCCCAGGCGCGGGAAAGACCGAGATGCTTGCTCAGCGTGCGGACTTTCTGTTGCGCACAGGTACATGTCGTTATCCAATGCGAATCCTTGCAATATCATTCAAGGTCGATGCAAGTCGGAACCTGAAAGAACGAGTAAGACGACGCTGTGGTGCGGATCTTGCCGCCCGGTTTGATAGCTACACTTTCCACGCTTTTGCCAAGCGAATCATTGATCGCTTTCGTCCTGTACTGACAGGGAATGACGCACTTGATCCAGATTATAAAATCGGTTCTCCCAGGGTTATGCGCCGACAAATTGAATTCAACGATCTCGTCCCGCTGGCAATTCAGATTCTAAAAACGTCGCAGGTCGCGCGCAACGCAATTCGCAAGACCTATAGCGATGTATTCTTGGACGAATTTCAGGACTGTACCAATCAGCAATACGAGCTGGTTAAGCTGGTGTTTCAAGGCTCCACAATACGTTTGACTGCCGTGGGCGATACCAAGCAAAAGATTATGGCGTGGGCTGGTGCATTGGATGGGATCTTCTCGACCTTCGCAGCTGACTTTAATGCGGTGCCGTTGAATATGTATCGAAATTTTCGTTCTAAGGACAAACTTTTACGTATGCAGAATGAGATCATTCGAGTCCTGGATCCTGCATCAATGATGCCGAATAATCAAATCATGGGCAATGAAGGGGAAATCTTGGCCAGGGGTTTCGCTACCAGCCAACAGGAAGCCGAACACTTAGCCGATCTGATGGCCGGCTGGATACAGGATAAGGAAGTTCCTCATTCAGAAATCGCCGTCTTGGTTTCCAGGCAACCCGATCTCTACGCCGATCTGTTGATGGTCGAACTGGAAAAACGAGGCATTCCTTATCGTAATGAACAGCAACTACAAGACCTTTCCGTTGAACCAGTGGCAAGGTTGATTGTGGATTACTTGCTATCACTTTATGGTGCACGAGAACCCAAAGCGTGGTTGCGCTTGATGGATCAATTAATACCGTTTGCCGATGAAACGGAACAAGCCGACATGCGGCAAGACTGGCAACGATTTATTAAATCGGAACGCAAGCAAGTTGAATTACTTGATCTATTGGGTGACAACAGATGGTCAAGCGCTTGGTCATTTGTTGAGAGTTTTCTGAACAGGCTCGGCATCAGCAGCTTAACAGCACTATCGCCAGATTACGAGTTAGCAACTCGGCTAATCGAGGTAATCCAGGAAACAA
Organism: Methylobacter sp.; assembly: GCA_036561025.1. Lineage (GTDB taxonomy): Bacteria > Pseudomonadota > Gammaproteobacteria > Methylococcales > Methylomonadaceae > Methylobacter_A. The sequence continues at coordinate 14,915 of DATBQB010000072.1, forward strand.
AGGCACGGATCGAAGAACAACTCAAAATTGAGCCAAACTTAGTAAAGGCTTTGACTAAATTCTCAGATGACCAAGCAGTACGTATTCTGACCATACACAAAAGTAAGGGTTTAGAGTTCGACTCGGTGATTATTTTAGGCGTGGAGAACGAGACGTTCTGGGGTAAGGAAGCTGATGAGAGGTGCGCATTTTTTGTTGGTATGTCGCGTGCAAAACGACGCTTGGTTTTAACTGCTTGTCAAAAGCGTTGCACACCTCCTAGTAATCCGTTCCGATGGAGAGAACAGCGAACCCAGCATAGAGAGTTTCTTGGCTATGCCTTGCCGTTTTTAGAAAGAGAGTCATGACTAACACCGCAACGAGGCCAAGATGCGCCAACTCACCGATGCAGGGTGCGGTGAGGTGCGAACCGCACGGGGAGACGGCACGATGTTTGAGCTCCTATATTTGTCTTTCCGTATAAAACAAGATACAGTTAAACCATGCACACGATTTTAACGACAGATGTTTTTGATTTGTGGTTTGAGCAGCTGCGCGATAATCAAGCAAAGGCGCGCATAAAAGCCAGGCTACGTCGGGCTGAAGATGGCAATTTTGGCGATGTAAAACCCGTGGCTAAAGGCATCTCTGAAATGCGTATTCATTACGGCCCCGGTTATCGGCTGTATTTCATGCAAAATGGTTTCGAAATCGTGCTGTTATTGGCGGGCGGCGATAAATCAACACAAGCCAATGATATTCAAACGGCATTAGCACTGGCGAGAAAATTGAAGGAGGGACAATGACTGTAAAATTAAATAAATGGGATGTTCTCGATCATCTTAAAACAGAAGAGGATATGACGCTGTATCTGGAAGCCTGCTTTGAGGAAGCGGGGGATGATCCCGCTTTTATTGCCAAGGCCTTGGGCGATATAGCAAAAGCTCGCAGCATGACGCAATTGGCTAAAGACACTGGATTGGGTCGGGAAAGCCTGTACAAAGCGTTGTCAGGCGAGGGTAATCCCAGTTTTGGTACGATCCTGAAAGTGATTAAAGCATTGGGACTCAAACTGCATGTTCAGGCTGCCGATAAGGAAAATGAGCCTGTAACGCATGTAAACTGATCTCAGGATGTTTTTTATGAAACGTCATCATTACCCGGAGTAGAACGCGGTCATGTAGTCAGCTATAAGTCGGTTTGAGCTATAGCGAAAAATCGGCGTTTCCGGAAATACAGCGCCGAAATCGCTGGAAACATCCGATCTACGTTACTGTTTGCATGTCAAAATTCGGTTTTTATTCTCCTCACCCCAACCCTCTCCATCAGGAGAGGGAACGCTTACAACGGCTCAAACAAAGCAGTCAAATCCTCCGCCGTCAGTTTCAACGATTCCTCTTTCTCCCCACCTTTATAAATCCCTTCGGCCAATGCGCGCTTTTTATCCTGCATCGCGATAATTTTTTCCTCAACGGTATTTTCGGTAATCAGCTTGTAAATGAAAACCGGCTTGTCCTGACCGATACGATGGGCGCGGTCTGCGGCCTGGCTTTCTGCGGCGGGATTCCACCAGGGGTCGTATATGATCACGGTGTCGGCTTCGGTCAGGTTTAAGCCGACACCGCCGGCTTTCAGACTGATCAGGAACACATTTACTTCACCGCTTTTAAACAGCTCTATGGCTTCGTCGCGGTTGCGGGTTTGGCCGGTCAGTTTGGCGTAGCCGATTTTTCGGGCGTTCAATTCGTTTTCAATCAACGCAATCATGCGTGTGAATTGCGAGAACACTAAAATTCGGCGGCCTTCTTCCAATTGTTCCGGCAATATATCCATCAGCAGGTCGAGCTTGGCGGATTCCTGCACTTTTTGCGCTTCTTTTAACGGCAGAGTGCGCGGGTCGCAGCAGGTTTGACGCAGTTTAAGCAATGCATCGAGAATGGTGATATGGCTGCGCGACAGGCCTTTTTGAGCAATTGCATCGCGGACTTTTTTCTCCATGGTCAGGCGGATGCTTTCGTATAAAGCGGCCTGTTTGTCATACAGCGGTACGGAGCGGATGATTTCGGTTTTAGGCGGCAATTCGGTGGCGACGTCGTGTTTGGTGCGGCGCAGCATAAACGGCGCAACCCGGCGCGACAATCGCGCTCTTTGCTCGCTATCGCCGTGTATTTCAATCGGGGTGCGGTAGCGTTTTTTAAACGTGGCGATGTCGCCTAAAAAGCCTGGCATCAGGAAATCGAATTGCGCCCAGAGTTCGCCCAGATGGTTTTCCATTGGGGTGCCGGTCAGGCAGAGCCGGTGAGTGGCTTTTATGCGGCGCACCAATTGCGCGGCTTTGGATAGCGGGTTTTTAACGGTTTGGGCTTCGTCCAGAATCAGGTAATGGTATTCATGCTCCAGTAGTGTTTCTTCGTCTCGGGACAACAGCGGGTAGGTGGTCAGGATCAGGTCGTAGTCCCTGATTTTGTAGAACAGTTGTTTGCGTTCGGTGCCTTGCAAGATCAGGATTTTCAAGTCGGGCGTGAAGCGCTCGGTTTCCCGCCTCCAGTTGCTCATCAGGCTGGTCGGTGCGATGATCAGGCTGGGTAGCCTCATCCGGCCGCTTTGTTTTTCGAGCAACAGGTGGGCAAGCGTCTGTATGGTTTTGCCTAGGCCCATGTCGTCGGCGAGTATGCCGGAGAATTTATATTCCCGTAAAAATTGCAGCCAGTTGAGCCCCTGTTGCTGGTAATGCCGCAGTTCCGCTTGCAAGTTGACAGGCAGGGCGACATCTTCAATGCCGGTAAAATTCTTAAGTTTTTGCCCCAGCTCCCGCAACTCTTTGCCGCCGTTGATAGAGAATATGCCGTGGTTTTGTTCTTCCAAGTCAGCCAACATCGCGGCGTTAAAGCGGGACAGTTTTAATGAGCCGTCCTTGCCCATCGTGCTGCTGTTAAACAGTTCTATCAACACGTTCAAAAACGGTTTGATTTTGTCGCTGGGCAAGCTCAGGTAGTTGTGCTCGCCCAGCGGGATGCTGAGCATTTCCGGCAGGTTTTCGGGGTCGTAGTTTTCCAGTACCGGCATAATCAGCGGCAGCAAGGGCAAGGGCTGGCCGTCGATTTCGATGTTAAAGCTCATTTCAAACCAGTCCTGCTGGCTTTCGCTGATTTGGGCATCCCAGTTTTGGCCGGTTTGAAAATTAAGCAGAAAACTCTCGTCTATGTCGATAATCCAGCCGTCCTGTTCCAGCTCCAGCAGGGTGTTTTGGAGAAAGTCTCCCCAGCGCGTGGCGCTATCCATTACGGTTTTTGCCGGACTGAACAAAAGCAGTTCTTGTACGCCGGTTTCTATCGAAGGCGCGGGGGCAAAGCCAAGGTCAGTCAGGCGATGTATCGCCAGTTGTTCGGTTTCTATGTCACGTTTAATCCGCACTAATCCCAGCTCGGTTTTTACTACGCTGTAGTCTTCCGGGGGGATCGCTGAAATCGTCCAATCCCCGTAATTGAAACCTACCGCCATAAAATGGATGTACTGCTGGGGTGTTGACTGATGGCCGAACAGCAAAAGCTTGGGCGTAGACGTCAGCTGATCGGCTTCGATTAATTCGACTTTTTTGGGCGCGGGCAACGGCAGGCTGGGGTGTTCGATAATTAGGCGCTGACTGAATTCATCAGCATATTCGGATGGAATGCGCGGGGCGGCCAGGATATTTTTAAGTTGATCGATCGAGAGGTTATGCGTGTTGAGCGTGCCTATCAAACCCAAAGTTCCGTCCAGGTATTGTGGTGGATCGGTTAGCAGCAGGATTGCGGGCGGATCGATTTCGACAGCTAATTGATAGTCGCCGTTATCGGCTGTCCGCCAGTTAAATTTTAAATTGCGGTCGATTCCTTTTGTTAACGGAGCTTGCTCGACATCTTGCCAGAACAGCCGGCCTGTTTTTAGTAATTTGGATAAGGCCAAATAACCGGTAGCCCCGGCAATCAAGGGTTCGTCTTTAAAAGCGGGGTTAAGCGCAGTCAGCAGTTTGGCAATTTCCTGATCTTCCAGCTGGACATAATTGAGGTAGGAATAGCTGTAGCGAAGATTGTTTAAGGTCGTTTTTCTGCCTTTAGTTAACCCCCCGGTTTTCTTTTCTTTGGTGATTAAAAGCTCAATAGTGAATTCGTGTTTTACATTGCCGGGCTTGAGGATGTAGGCGATAAAATCTTGATGGACATCGTGTTGCCCCGGCGCTTGCTGATGAAAGCTGTCGAGCCAATCCAGACAACTGGATTTTGCATTCGATGCAGAAAGGCCTTGCTTGGTGTTTTGATACATCAGGCAAACAGCGGCTACGTGCTTACAGTTATAGCCGACAGGGCAAGTACAATCGCCTTCAATCTCTGCCGCACTATAGTCGGGCCGCCAGACGATGCGAATATTTTGCCGGTACGGATCTTTATGGCTGCCTTTAACGGCGGCATTGATCTGTACAAAAAGAGCGCCTTCGCTTGCAATGGTGAGATTAACCACCGAGCCTCTTTCAAAATAGCTGCGTCCTCGCTCGTAAAAAGCATCGCCACATTCATAGCGAATATCGGAACGAAGCAGTTTTTTTTGTTTGTTCATAGAGGCACTGGCGGAAGTTGTAGAGGGGGCTTATTGTACTGCAATCCGGCGCAGTTGCAGGAATAGGTATCTTCAACAATAGTTTTAGCACCCGTTTTCTGGTTAAGTATGAGGTTTAAAAATATGTAAATGTCAGGAGAAAAGATATGAAACGGTATTTCTTAATTATCTGTTTATTGTTGAACGCTTGCTCAAGTTTGCCGCCTGCGATAAAAAATCCCCCTCTGTATGACATTTCTTACGCTGAAGCAACCCAAAATATTGCCAGCCATAAAAATGCGCCGGTGCGCTGGGGTGGCGTTATTATTGATGTGGAAAATGAACAAAACTTCAGCTTGGTGCAAGTTTTGTATTATCCCCTCAACAGCGATGGCAGGCCTCGGCTAGATAAACCGAATGCAGGAAGATTCCTTTTTAAAGCCCCTGAATTTCTCGATCCGGCTGTTTACGAGAAAAACACAGAAATCACTGTTGCAGGAACGCTTATAGGTGATATCGAACGTATGATAGGCAAAAAAAGCATGCGCTTGCCGCTGATTTCAGCCACAACCATTTATCGGTGGCCGGTTTATGAGTACGATAATCGTTATGATGGCTATGGCTATGGTTATGGTTACAACCCGTATTACGGCGGTTATCCTTATTATTGGGGAAACTACTATTGGCCTTCCTATACCCCATTCATGCGCTCACCGTTTAATGTTCGTTAAATGTTGTATTTAAGGTAGGTACGACCTTTTTTAGGAATAGGCCTAGTTTATTTTTTTTGTTGCTATATAATACGCGGCTTACCAAAGTTATCGATGCCTCGGTGGCGAAATTGGTAGACGCAAGGGACTTAAAATCCCTCGTTCGAAAGGACGTGCCGGTTCGACTCCGGCCCGAGGCACCATATAAATTTAAGGGCTTAGGCGATGCCAAGTCCTTTTTTATCGCCTGTCGTTTTCTATCAGGTAGTGCTGGGGCAGCTCAAATTAAAAAAGTCGCGACAAACCATATATAAAAAAGCTATTTCAGCAGCGCTATTGGTTGTCGTTATTTTTGGTTATCTAAGCGTCCAAAGCTCGCCGCCGTCTGTATCTGTAATAAGCCCGATCTGCTAATCTATATTGTCTATCCATACAGTTTATTGAAAAGTCCGAGATAAACTCAGCGTTTAAGATTTTTAGATAAAGAAGCCATGCTTCCATTGTTAATTTTCTAAACATTATCGTATCTCCCAATCTAAGCCGAAAACGGCACAATTAAATCGCTTTAGTTGAAATCTAAACCAAATAAACCTAACAAACGGTTGGTGTTACATAAGTCATCTTTAGGATAAAGAGTTCAACTTTTTCAATCAATAAGTACTATCACCTATCAGGTGAATGAGAAATTGAGTTAAAGCGGCTCCTTAAAGTGAAGACAAGGAAGCAGGGGATGAAAAATCTCACTTTTAAGCTCCATTATTCGCTAAAAAATTAAACTAGGATAAAACACCTATAGGATTGACAGGATAAGGATGGTTGGGGATCATGATTTCTATGGGCTCAATAAAAAGAGGGGATAAATATGGCATTAACAACTTGCAAAGTATGTAGCAACCAAATTAGCGCAACAGCGGAAGATTGCCCTTATTGTACGAAAATGCCTTTTATTGTTAAGTGCGAGATAGCAGTTCTTATAGTGTTTTTTGTGGCGCTGATGATAATCGTCAAGCATATTCCGCAAAATTCCCCAATAAAACAGCCATCTGTACAAGAAGCAGAGTCGGCTGCCGGCATATTATTTAACATTTCAAAACTCGCAGGAAAAACCGAAGCAGAAGTCGAGACGCTATTGGGAGAGTCCGTTTTCTGCGCCAAGTCAGAGTCAGCCCGGAATTGTTCGTACCGGGAAAATGAAATTGAAATTGTATTCATAGACGGGAAAGCGGACTGGATTACTGTATACAGCGCATTTCGCAGCCCCTCTTATCATCAAAAGATTGAAGGGAAAACCAAAGCTGAGACATTAAAATTATTGGGCGATCCTATTTTTTGCGTGAAGGCAAAATCCGCGTTGCATTGTGCATTTCGGGATGGCGATGTCAGCGTTGAGTTTATCGATGGAAAGGTCGATGGAATTATCGTAAAAGGAGATTTGAGCAGGGCGTCATACAGCAAAGAGACGCTGGCAATGCTTGGTCTCCCTGTAAAGGATGCGACCTTTAGTAATAAAAACGTCATGCGTTGGGAGAATATTTCAGGACTCTTAAACGTAACGTTGTATTCGGAAGGCAATGCCGTATCTCTTGTTACGGTGAAAGCTAAAACCAAGTAAGGTTGTTATGCAAACCGGCTTCGAAACATGAAGTACACTGCCCCAACAAGACAAATACCCGCCCACAAATAATCTAGTTTCAATGGCTCTTTCAAATACATTACCGAAAAAGGAACAAATATTGTAAGAGTAATAACCTCTTGCACTATTTTAAGTTGTCCCACGCTAAGAACTGTAAAACCTATTCTGTTTGCCGGAACCTGGAATAAATATTCCAGCAATGCAATTCCCCAGCTGATTATTGCGGCGATCAGCCAAGGCTTGTTGTTGAGTTCTTTAAGATGTGCATACCATGCGAATGTCATAAAAACATTGCTGCATAAAAGTAAAAATATAGATATTAAGACTGGGTGCATATTAATTTTTCATGTTGCATAACGGCGTTGATAACCGGTTTGCCGCCCCAATCCCCAACAGCAAAACCAACGCCCCCCACAATAAACCCGGCACCAGCCAGAACCAGTTTTGGTAGAAAGTAACGGGCGGATTTTTCAGATAAGGCACTTCGTATAACCCAGCCCAAGCCTGGTGTATCGGCGAGCGTTCCAGGATTTCTCCCGAGGCTAGCGACACCGTGGAAATGCCGGTATTGGTGACGCGCAATACCGGACGGCGAAATTCCACGCCGCGGGCCAGGGTCATGTACATGTGCTGATAGGGTTCCTGCCATGTGCCGTACCAGGAGTCGTTGGTGACGTTGACGATGAATTGGGCACCCAATTCAGCCAGTGAGCGTGAAAATCGCGGGAACAGGCTTTCGTAACATATTTGCGCGCCCATTTTGTAACCGTTCCAGTGCAGCAAATCGGTCGGGCCGTGGCCTCTGGCAAAGTGTCCTGTGGGTGGCAGCCAGTTGCGGATTTCAGGGAAAAACTGCTCGCCAGGGATGTATTCGCCAAAGGCCAGCAAGATCGATTTGCTGTAATGCGGCGGCACTATTTCGCCGTCTTTGTTCAACACAAACAGGGAGTTGGTGATCAGCCGGGATGGTTCATCGACACTGTAAGCGCCGGTAATCAGCGGCAGTTGACGGTCATGGATAAACTGCGTCAGCGCTACGGGGTAGGTGTCGAATTTAAATTGCTCGCCCAGTAATGCCGGAAATGCGGTTTCGGGCCACATCGCGAAGTCTATTTTGGCGTCTTTATGAGCGTTAAGAGCATTATCGGTCAGCGTGATATAGCGGTTGAATATTTCTTTGCCATAGCCTTTGCCAAGCTCTGCGGCAAGCTTTTCCGCGTTTTCGATATATGCTTGAACCATCAGCGTTTTAAATGATGCATCCGGTTGCGGTAGTCTGTTTTTAAGCCACAAGCCGCCAACATTTAGCAGCATAAAGCCAGTAACGACGGTGGTTAATATGATTTTGCCTGCACGCTGTTTGCGTTGCTCCCAGGCCAAATAAAGCGGCAGGTTGCACAGCAGGGTCGCGGCGCTGAGTCCGCTAAAACCGACTACTTCCGCCCAATGATAAACGGGGATATTTGCGCCGTACCAGGAGTAGCCGAAGTTCCAGTCGAACAGGGTTAGCGAGTAGGCTTCGCATAATGTGGTGATCAGCGCCATCAGTACCAACGAAAGCGGCTTTGACCACTGGAACTTCTTTCGTCCCCAAAACCACAGTACGCCGGCCAACGGCACGAACAAGTGGGCAATTAATCCATAGACCACCATGCCGATGACCGCTACAGGCCAGTCCAGATGGGCAAATTCATGTAACAGGTAAGTGACCCAGTTAAAGCCGATTAGCGTGAATACGAACGAGGTGATTAAGCCGCCAACAAAAACGTCCTTCAAGCGGGTTTGCCGATTCCAGAAAATCCACAACGGTACGAAACAAAATAAAGATGCCCAAGGCGGAAAGGGGATGTAACTGGTCCCGATTAGAATGCCGGACAGAATGGGGAGTAGCCAGGGTTTAATGCTGCCAAGTATAACGCTGTTCATAGTGTTAGGGATGCGGTCTAATTATGCGGTGGTAAATACGCCGCTGGAGACGCTCTGCGACTCGCACCGCTGGAGCGGTAATAGATGCGTTCCCACGCCGGAGCGTGGGAACGATGAATGCGTTTACAATTTAACTGCCGTGAATCTCTGCATGTAACGCACGGTATTCGTCAGTCAGTTTATGGTTGGGAACGTAATGCACTAGCGGTTTTGATTCTGTATGCGATTCCCTGACTTTGACCGATGGCGATATCATTGCAGCCAATACCGGCAATCCTTCAGCAAGAAGCTCCTCGACTAATTGGCGAGGTAGATTAGCTTGTTTTTGATATTGGTTGACGATGATGCCTTCAACTTCAAGATTCTGGTTATGGTCGGCTTTAACCTCTGCAACCACTTGCATCAGTGAATACAGGGCTTCTCTGGCAAAGGTGTCGCAATCGAAAGGAATCAAGCATTTGTCGGCTGCGATTAAAGCTGATTGGCTGTAGAAATTCAGGATCGGCGGGGTGTCCATATAGATCTCGTCAAAACCTTCAAGTTTTTCCAGCGCTTCTTTCAATTTAAATATTTTCATCCGCGACTCCAAACGGCTTTGCAAAGGCTCAAGCTCGGGGTGGGATGGAATGACGAACAGGTTGGGGAACGGGGTTTCATGAATCGCGCTTTCAAGACCGGAACCGGATGAACCGCCGCCGAACAGGGACAGGCTCAGAGTATCCTTAAAGAAGTGGGCAATCGTTTTATCGCTGTCGCTGACCTTATTGCCGAGCAGGTATTGCGTCGAATTGCCCTGAACATCAAGATCGATGACTAATGTACGCTTGCCTTCAACAGCACTGATGGCAGCTAAATTGCAGGTAATAGTAGATTTGCCGACGCCGCCTTTCTGGTTGAAAATGACTCTGCGCATGTTATCCCCGTTAAATCAAATAGTTGAAAGTCGCATTATAAGGCTTGAGCCGGTAATATCAAATACGGATAAATGTTTTACCGTGGCATTGCGGACATTCAGGGATTTCACTGGGTGTTTTAAACGCAATTTCTTTGCCGCAGTCGTCGCATATAAAAGTCCCCGGCACGGTAATGTCGCCGCTGTGATAGGTATGCGCTTTTGCCAATTCTTCCAGTTTTGCCAGTTCCAGGCGGGTTTTATCGGCAAGGCTTAAAAAAGCGTCGAGCGTGAAGTTTTCAATCAGCTCAACATCGAATTTAAACCATTCGGATAGCGAGTCCTTATCTTCCTTGGCCGACAAGCCATGAGCCGCGTGTTCGATGTCGCGTTTAACAAAACCTGAAACCTTGTCCAATTCTTCGCTCGTCAAATCACTGTCTTTTCCGGTTTTTTCTTTTGATATTTCCAGCGCTTCGGCAAAAGAATGCAGGGTATCTTCCATGGTTTCATGGAGATGCTTCATAAAATCGGAATAGGCGGTGACAAGTTTGTTTTTATTCATTAGGGTTCAACTCCTGAAAATGGCGCTTTAGATTTAAGCAACTGTACGGTATTCTAACGCTTTTGACTGGTAAAAGACGAGAAGGATGCAAGAAAATTATAAGCCTTTGGCAATCGAGCAAGAAGTACAGGCCGCCTGGGATGCATCAGGCGTATTTAATGTGTCGGAGTCGTCAACAGAGGACAAGTATTATTGTTTGTCGATGTTTCCTTACCCCAGCGGCAAGTTGCACATGGGGCATGTCCGCAATTACACCATCGGCGATGTCATCAGCCGCTACCAGCGTATGTTGGGCAAGAATGTCATGCAACCTATGGGCTGGGATGCGTTCGGCCTGCCGGCGGAAAATGCCGCGATGCAGCACGGCGTACATCCGGCCGACTGGACCTACAGCAACATCGATTATATGCGCGACCAGCTCAAACGGCTGGGTTTCGGTTACGACTGGAACCGCGAATTAGCCACTTGCAATCCGCATTATTATAAGTGGGAGCAATGGTTTTTCCTGAAGTTGCTGGAAAAAGGCCTGGTTTATAAAAAAACCGCACCGGTCAACTGGTGTCCGCATGACATGACCGTTCTGGCTAACGAGCAAGTTATCGATGGTTGTTGCTGGCGTTGCGATACCCAGGTCGAGCGCAAAGAAATCGCCCAGTGGTTTTTAAAAATCACCGCTTATGCCGATGAGTTGCTTGCTTCGCTGGAAACATTGGACGGCTGGCCGGAACAGGTCAAAACCATGCAGGCCAACTGGATAGGCCGTTCCGAAGGTGTGGAGATGAATTTCCCTGTGCCTGGCTCGGACCAACCTTTGAGCATCTACACCACGCGTCCCGACACTTTGATGGGCGTGACCTATCTTGCTGTGGCGGCGGAACATCCGCTGGCGCTAAAAGCCGCAGAAACCAATCCTGAAATCAGCGCGTTTATCGATGACTGCAAGATGATGGAAACCTCGGAAGCGGCCATGGAAACCATGGAAAAACGCGGCATCGACTCCGGCATCAAAGCGGTTCATCCGATCACCGGCGAACAGGTTCCGGTATGGATCGCCAATTTTGTGCTGATGGGATATGGTACTGGCGCGGTAATGTCGGTTCCTGCTCATGATCAACGCGATTTCGAGTTTGCGCTTAAGTACGGCATCGCGATCAAGCAAGTCATTTTTGCCAAAGACGGTGGCGATGATGATTGTTCGGAGCAGGCTTACACCGTAAAAGGCGTATTAAAAAACTCAGGCGCATTTGACGGTTTGACTTCTGAACAGGCTTTTGCAGCCATTTCAGAAGCGTTGGAAAAAGACCAAAAAGGCCAACGAAAGACTAATTTCAGATTGCGCGATTGGGGTGTTTCCCGTCAGCGTTACTGGGGCGCGCCGATTCCGGTTATTTATTGCGATGACTGCGGTACTGTTCCTGTTCCCGAGCAGGACTTGCCGGTGGAATTGCCAAGGGATGTGGTGTTGGACGGTTCGCAGTCGCCTCTGGTTGCTCATCCGACTTTCTCCCATACGACCTGTCCGTCATGCGGCAAAGCCGCGCGCCGGGAAACCGATACCTTCGACACTTTTATGGAGTCGTCCTGGTATTTCGCAAGGTTCGCCGGCAATAACTCAAGCAGCATGCTGGATGAAAGCGCCAAATACTGGCTGCCTGTCGATCATTATATCGGCGGTATCGAGCACGCTATTTTGCATTTGCTGTATGCGCGGTTTTATACCAAGCTGATGCGTGATGAAGGCTTGCTGGTTTGCGATGAGCCGTTTAAAAAGCTGCTGACTCAAGGCATGGTGCTGAAAGACGGCAGCAAAATGTCCAAGTCCAAAGGCAACACCGTTGATCCGCAAGGTCTGATCGATCAATACGGCGCCGATACCGTGCGTTTGTTTATCATGTTTGCAGCGCCCCCGGAGCAATCGCTGGAATGGTCTGACAGTGGCGTAGACGGCGCGTTCCGGTTCCTGAAACGGCTCTGGAAACAGGCTTATCTGCATTGCGATGCAGGCGGTTCTACAGTGCCGTTTGATAAACAATCATTAACCGAAGAGCAGCAGGCAGTACGCCGCCAACTTCATTTGGCTATCCAGAAAGCAACCGATGATTTTGGCCGGCGTTATACTTTTAATACCGTTATTGCCGCGAATATGGAGCTGATCAACACTTTATCCAAATTTGTCGATGATTCCGACAACGGCAAGGCGGTTCGGCAGGAAGTATTGGAAGCCATTGTGTTAATGTTATCGCCGATCGTGCCGCATATCTGCCATCAATTGTGGCTGGATTTGGGGCATCAGCAAGCGGTGGTTAGTGCGTCGTGGCCTAAGGTTGATACAACAGCTCTGGAGCAGAATACCGTGGAGCTGGTGCTACAGGTTAACGGCAAGTTGCGCAGTAAGATGACAGTTTCGATCACTGCGACTAACGATGAAATAGAGGCAATGGCGCTAAGTGATGAACATGTTAAGCGCTTTATTGAAGACAAGCCGGTCAGAAAGGTGATAGTGGTGCCTAAAAAACTGGTCAATATTGTAGTTTAAGGGGAATCTGTGTTAACAAAAAAAGCAGTCGTTTTTGTTTTAGCCTTGTTGTTGAGCGCTTGCGGCTATCATTTACGAGGCGCTCTTGAATTGCCTGCTAATATGAAGAATGTCTATGTAGAGGGTGGATCTGCGTCTCTACACGAGCAATTCGGGCGGATTATGAAGGCATCTTCTGTTCAGCTTGCCAAATCCCGAAAAGGGGCGGGTATTGTTATTAAAATATTTAACGAAGATTTTAACCGGCGCGTATTGTCGTTGAGTACAAGAGGCAAGACTAACGAGTTTGAACTTACTTACCGCTTGGACTATGAGTTTGCAAATGCCGCCGATGCGCCGTTGATGGAGCGGCAAACGGTTGAAATTAGGCGCGAGTATTACAATGATCAGCAATATATTATTGCCAAGGATAATGAAGAAGCTGTGATACGTAATGAAATGTATCAACAGGCAGTGAATACCATTGTTAATCGTGCCAGGGTCGTATTAGAGGCAGACGCTAAGTAATATGCGGCTCCAGCCTGAACAGGTAGTTCCCGCGTTGCAAAAGGGTTTGGCGCCGCTTTATTTTATTAGCGGCGACGAACCGTTGCAGTTGGGCGAAATGGCTGACGCAGTCAGGGCTGCTGGACGAAAAGCGGGTTATGACGCACGCGAAGTGCTTGTTGCCGATGCCGGATTTTCATGGAATGAATTAACGGAATCGTCTGGTTCTTTATCCATTTTTGCCAATAAAAAAGTCATCGATTTAAGATTACCCACGGGTACGCCGGGCGCTGATGGCGCTAAAGCCTTAATCGCCTATTGCGGACACTTGCCGGAAGATACATTGTTGCTGATTACCGCAGCAAAATTAGCCGGTAGCTCATTAAAAACGCAGTGGTTTCAGGCTTTGGATAAGGTTGGTTGTGTTATTCAGGTTTGGCCGTTAGAGGGGGCTGACTTGATACGTTGGTTGCAGCAAAGAATGCAGCAGCGGGGGCTTCAGGCCAAAACGGAAGGTATAAAGATACTGGCGTCAAGAATCGAAGGGAATCTGCTGGCAGCCGCTCAGGAAATAGAAAAACTTTACGTGTTATACGGCGCTGGCCATCTCAGCAATCAGCAGATTTTTGATGTAGTGGCAGATAGTTCCAGATTCGATGTGTTTAAATTGATGGATAGCGTACTGGCGGCCAAGGTAGATCGTATTTTCAGGATATTGTCCGGTTTGCAGGCGGAAGGTGTTGCGGCACCGGTGGTGTTATGGGCTTTGACGCGGGAAGCACGGGTATTAATCAAAATTAAGCAGGCGCTGGCTCAAGGGCAAAATAGGGCGCAGGTTTTTAAAAACAACCAAATTTGGGATAAGCGTCAGCAGTTGGTTAGTGACGCGTTGAACAGGCTGACTGATAGCGATCTCAACAGCATATTGACGTTGAGTGCAAAGGCGGATCGGCAGATTAAAGGCCAGCAGCAAGGAGAGCCTTGGGAAACGTTACTGGCTGTTTGCTTGATGTTTGCGCTAAAGGCAAAGGCTAAAAATTGAACGCCCCTTAAACTTAAATGCAAACTTTTTTCGTCTTTCGTCTTTCGTCTTTCGTCTTTTACGGCAAATACAGCTTAAACCTGGCCCCGCCAAATTGACTATCATTGTCGGTTACAATAAAGCCCCGTTTGTCAGCCTGGACATGTAATTCAGCAATGGTCTCGGCAAAAAACAGTCCCAAACCGGTATTGCCGCTAGCCAGATCAACTTGGGGGAGTTGTTTGTAGTCGGATGATAAAAGATTTCCCGGATAGCCCTTGCCATCATCCTCAATGCAAAAAACCACATAATCACCTTCCTGGGTTGCGGAAAGCAGAATTTTGCTCAGACAATAGCGTTGTGCATTATTGACCAGCGTACAAAGCGCATTACTAATTAGCGCGCTGTCGCAATAACAAAACAGGTCTCCATGGCATTCTGTAATAAGTTGAATGTTGCTTAAGGCTAACAAAGTCGATTGCTGGGCGACAATATCCTCCAATATATCGCTGGCGCTATGCTCGTCTATAGCCAAACTAAATTGGGATAAGTCGATTTTATAAAGTGTCAGCAGTTGCATGAGACTATTGTTCATGCGATTAGTCTCAAATTCTAATTGCCTGAATTCAGTAGGTCTAGGATCTTGATAGATATTTTCAAGTTGGCCGAGGAGTGCCCGAAGAGCTGTCAGCGAATTCTTTATGTCATGCACCGAAGAAGCCAAAATTGCGGGAAAACCGATTGAGAGCATATTAGTGTTAGGCATGTTAGCGGTCATTGATTGATTTTATATTGGAGGGTATCTAGCTCTGTTTGAAGGCCGCTGATCTGGTTGTGGGGTATGCCTATCTGAATGGCTTTATTGATATAAGATTGGGCGCTTATGATTTTTTCCGGATCGGGTTTGGATGTTTTAATATCATGAATAATAATTTTTACCATGTTTAAAATGATCGTATGATTATCCGGCATTTTGGCTATGGCTTTTTCAAAAACCGCAAGAGCCCCTTTAATATTGCCTTCCTGGAACAGGCTGACGCCTTTGTTATTAATATCGACCAATTCTTTTTTTATGTGCTGAATCAGTGTTTCTGCATAATTATCGCCGATAATAGTGTCGCACATTGTAACGATATCTTTGATAAAAAGCTTATCATCAATATTGGTTTTAATTAAATCGGATAGAATTTCATCGCAAGTTTCGCTATTTCCATTCAGATAAAAAGTCTTTGCTATTTCCAGTCTCAGCTCTCGGGATAGCTGTTTGTTAAGTTGCTCGTTTAGTTTAAATGCTTTTCCATAGGCTTGCTGAGCCAGTGCTTTATTGCCTTTTGCCTGATGAATTTCGGTTTCTAGCAGGGCTGCTCTAAGCTTTGCTTCAGGATCATTGTGAAATTGCTGATTCAGTTCATACAATATTTTCAGCGCTTCGTTGGCGGCATTGCTTTTTAAGTAAACATTAGCCAAGCCCGAATAATCCCCGGATGATCTGTGTATGGAGTTTTTGCCCAATTTGATGGTGGCTGTATAGGCTTTTTTGGCAACAGCGAGATTTTCGGTTTTGTCAGCCAGCAAAGCCAGTTTTTTTTGTCTTAAGATGGACAGAGGCGAAAGCGTAACGGCTGAATTAAGTGAAGAGACGGCATGTTCATCGTTACCCATTAATTCATGGGCTTTTACCAACCAGTCATAAGCCTCCAGCATCACCGGATACTGCTCGATGAGTTCCTGAAAAGTCTTAATAGCTTGATCGTAGTAGCCAAGAAAAAAAGCAACAACACCCAATCCCAATCTGGCCCAAGGAAGCTCTCTTTCGTGCAGAATATCCTGATAAATCTCCTCGGCTTTCTTAAAGTCGCCAACCTTAAGGGATAGTTCGGCGTATGTTTTTAATAATTGCAAACGCATTCTTTTATCATCAAGCTGAAGCAGTTTTTCGCAATTACGTATGGCTAGATAAAGATTGCCTCGGTCTATTTCATTTTCAATACTGGCCAAGTATTTCTTGCGGGCATAACATCTTTCGATACGGCTTAACAGCTGCTGCCGATTAAAGGGTTTAATCAGATAGTCGTCGGGCTTGTTGTCGATGGCGCTAAGCACCATCTCCTGACTCTGTTCACAAGTGACCATAATAAATATGGCTTTGACCGGCAATAACTTAAGATGTCTGGCCTCTTCCAGAACCTGTTGACCGTTTTTTCCTCTGAGCAGATTGTAATCGCAGAGCACAACATCAAACCTGTCGATTCTCATCGCAGTAATTGCATTGATACCCGATTCTGCCTCAACAATAAGCCGAGCGCCAAATGACACCAGAATATGTTTAATGGTTTCGCGCATGATCGCTTGATCTTCAACAACCAATATTTTTTTTGAAGCGAGGTCTATTGCCATAATGAATTAATTTTAAACTTAAATTTCATCTGTCCAGTTTGGGCTTGAAAAAAACCAATACATCCCAATATTGGCAATAATCTTATAATTAATCAGGATTAATAAATATGACTGTTGAAGCAAAAAAAGAAACATTAGGCTTTGAAACTGAAGTTAAACATCTGCTGCATTTAATGATTCATTCATTATATAGTAACAAGGAAATATTCTTACGGGAATTGATTTCCAATGCGTCAGATGCTGCAGATAAACTGCGCTTTGAGGCGTTGTCCAACGACAGTTTGTATGAAGGCGACAGTGAACTGAAAATCCGCCTGGAATACGACAAAGACAAGCGCACTATTACCATTATCGATAATGGTATCGGCATGACCCGTGCGGAAGTTCAGGAACATATCGGCACCATTGCCAAATCAGGTACTAAACAGTTTTTTCAATCTTTAACCGGCGACCAAGCCAAAGACAGCGAATTGATCGGTCAGTTCGGCGTAGGTTTTTATTCTGCGTTTATCGTTGCCGATAAGGTGACCTTAACCACCCGTAAAGCCGGTGCAGACAAGAGCCAAGGCGTGCGCTGGGAGTCTGCGGGCGAAGGCGATTACACACTCGAATCGGTAGAAAAAGCCCAACGCGGCACCGAGATCGTGTTGCATATGAAAGAATCTGAAAGCGAGTTCCTGGACAGTTATCGCATTCGTTCTATCGTCAGAAAATTCTCCGATCATATCTCCCTGCCTATCGTGATGGACAAAGAAGCTACACCGTCTATGAGCGAAGAAGGCGAAGAAGAAAAACCGGCGGAAATCGTCGAAGAGACTGTTAACTCGGCCTCTGCATTATGGACCAAAGCCCGTCAGGAAATTTCCGATGAGGCGTACAACGAATTTTACAAGCATGTCGGCCACGACTTCCAAGACCCGTTAACTCATGTACACAGCAAAGTCGAAGGTACCAATGAATACACCTTGCTGCTGTATGTGCCGTCGCGCGCACCGTTCGACATGTGGGACAGAGATACCAAACACGGCGTAAAATTATACATACGCAAAGTGTTTATCACCGACGATGCAGAGCAGTTAATGCCGCGCTACCTGCGCTTTATCAGAGGGGTTATCGACGCCAATTCCCTGCCGCTGAACGTATCGCGGGAAATTCTGCAACAAAGCAAGCAAATCAGCACCATCAAATCGGGCGCGGTTAAAAAAGTGCTGGGCATGCTGGAAGATTTGGCCAAGACTGAGCCGGAAAAATACGAAAAGTTCTGGTCCCAATTCGGCCCTGTCATCAAAGAAGGCCCGATTGAAGACCACGGCAACAAAGAGCGCGTCGCCAAATTGCTGCGCTTCGCTTCAACCCATACCGATACCGACAAGCAGGATGTTACGCTGGAAGCTTATGTCAGTCGCATGAAAGAAGGGCAGGACAAGATTTATTATGTAACCGCAGATACTTTCTCAGCGGCAAAAAACAGTCCGCATCTGGAGATATTCCGCAAGAAAGGCATTGAAGTCTTATTGATGTCGGATCGTATCGACGAATGGCTGGTGTCTAACTTGGACGAGTTTGACGGCAAGCATTTACAGTCTGTCGCTAAAGGCGATCTGGATTTGGGTGTATTGGATTCCGAAGAAGACAAAGCTGCCCAGGAAGAAGTGAATAAGGACTTTGAAACGGTGCTCAAACAGATTAAAGACGTGTTGGGCGAGAAAGTCAGCGAAGTGCGCTTGAGCCATCGTTTAACCGAATCGCCCGCCTGTCTGGTTGCCGATGTTTACGGCATGAGCCTGAATATGGAAAGAATCATGAAGGATGCCGGCCAAGGTTTGGGTATGGGAATGGGCAGAAAGCCGATCTTCGAACTTAACCCGACGCATCCGTTGGTGGTTAAAATGAAAGAGGAGCAAGACGACAGCCGTTTTGCCGATCTGACCCATATCCTGTTCGATCAGGCTATCTTAAGCGAAGGCGGTCAGTTGGATGATCCGGCGGCTTTTGTGCATAAATTGAATGCACTCTTGCAAGGCTTGTTGCATTAATCGTTAAAACTAAAAAGGCTGGATATTCTCCAGCCTTTTTTTATGCATAATGGTTTTGTTGTTTGCTCGAGGGATCTATATATCGATTGCTTTTTTATGTCACACACTGTCCACGAAAAACACAAAAATGTAGAGCGCTATATTTCTCGGCTTACGGCGAAATCCCAAATTTCTACTGCGCCTAGAAAAAGCATATGACTAGTGTTTCTCAGTCCCAGTTTTTTCGTGCTTTTCGTGTCTTTCGTGGACTATGATTATTTCATTATGTAGAAAGTAACATCAAAATGAAGCATCGGAAGTGATGACTTATATTTTTTGAGGCGGTAGACTGCTTAAGCGCAGTACAGGGCGTTTCCGGAAAATTGGTGCGGTAAGCGATTAGGGGAACATCTACTGATTTTTAGGTTTTGGGCTTTTCATGACACGTTTTAATTTGGCATTACGGATGTTATGGCGTGACAGCCGTTCCGGCGAATTAACCATACTGATACTGGCTTTGATAATTGCCGTTACCAGTTCGACAGCCATATCGCTATTTGCAGACCGATTGCAAAGAACCATGACCACCCAGGCTGCGGAGTTTTTGGCGGCCGATTTGGTAATCGCAAGCCCGACCCCTATTCCTGACGAATGGCTGTCCAAGGCAACTCAGCTTAACCTCTCCCAAGCGCAAACAATTGAGTTCTCCAGCGTACTAATTGAGCATGATGAGCTGTTACTCGCAGGTATTAAAGCGGTCAGTTCCGCTTATCCACTGCGCGGATTTTTAAAAGCCACCGCCTCGGATTATTCGGCTGAAACCGTCGAACACTCCGGCCCAAAACCTGGAACAGCCTGGGTTGAAAAACGCATTTTATCGGCGCTTAAACTTAATCCGGGCGATGCGTTAACCGTCGGCGAGCTTAAGCTGACCGTCAGCAACATCATTACTTACGAGCCTGACAAACGCGGCGATTTTTACAGCTTTTCGCCGCGCGTGATGATCAATGCCGAGGATTTGCAGTCTACCGGTATTTTGCAGCCGGGTAGTCATGTGCATTATTTCTTCCAATTCAGCGGCGATAGCAAAGCCTTAACCGAGTTCAATCATTGGATCAAGCCGCAGCTGAATCCGTCCCAGCGCATCATGGATATACATGAAGACCGCCCGGAACTGGGTTCGGCATTGGAACGCGCGGAACGCTATTTGGGCTTATCCAGCATTGTCGTCATTTTGATTTCCGGCGTGGCGATTGCGATGGCGACGCGGCGTTATACCGAACGGCATTTTAACGCCACCGCCATTCTTCGCTGCCTGGGCTGTAAACAGAATGAAATACTCTGGCTTTTCGGCAGTCAGTTTGTCGTTTTGGGTTTACTAGCCAGCGCCATTGGCTGCCTGTTGGGCTGGATTGCTCAGCAGGCGCTGTTTCATTTGCTAAGATCGCTATTACCGCAGCAAGTTGCCAATCCCGGTTTGTTGGCGGTTTTTTTCGGACTTATTATCGGCATGGCCATTTTGTTGGGGTTCGCTCTGCCGCCGCTATTGCGTCTTAAAGAAGTTTCGCCGCTTAGAGTATTGCGCCGCGAATTGGAACCTTTGCCGAGCAGCGCATGGCTAATTTACGGTTTGGCAATCGGCATTATCGCCGTATTGATCTGGCGCTATACCGATGACCTTAAAATGACCGCGACCATTATCGGCGTCGGCTTGGTTGTCCTGCTACTGCTCGGATTGTTACTTTATACCTTGCTGCGCTTTAGTAGGAGACTGTTGCCGCATCTCGGCCTGAGCTGGCGTTTCGGTTTGCAGGGATTATTAAAAAACAGCCGGGGCAGCGTCGGCCAAATATTGGCTTTTTCCATTACCTTAGTGGCGATGGTGCTCAGTTTTACCGTGCGTACCGATTTAATCAATGATTGGCACAAACAGTTGCCGAAAAACGCACCTAATCATTTTGCGCTGAATATTTTTCCCGATCAGCAACAAAACTTTCAACAAGACCTGCAACAGCAACAAATCAACGGCAGCCAATTTTATCCGGTAGTCAGAGGCCGTCTGGTAACCATCAATAACACACCGGTTCAACAAATCGTCAGCAAAGACTCGCAGGGAGAAAGCGCCACGCATCGGGAATTAAGCCTTACTTGGACAAAAGAACTGCCTGCGGATAATAAAATCACTGCAGGAAGTTGGTGGAACGATACTCAAGCCGGGCAGGTTTCTGTCGAGCAGAAATTGGCCGACAGCTTGAAAATAAAGCTGGGCGATCTGTTAACCTTTACCGTAGGCAGTCAGCAGTTTACAGCCACCGTTGCTAGCATCCGCGAGCTTCAGTGGAATACCATGAAGCCGAATTTTTACATGATCTTTTCACCCGGCACGCTGGATGCTTTTCCCAGCACTTTTATCACCAGCTTTTATTTGCCGGAGAGCCGAAAGGATTTTCTAAACGTACTGGTAAAAAAATACCCCAGCACTACCCTTCTGGAAGTCGATTTAATCCTGCGCCAATTTCAAACCATACTGAGCCAATTGACCGAAGCTATAAACTACTTACTGTATTTTGCACTGATGGCCGGATTCACCGTGTTGTTCGCTGCCGTTTACGCTACGTTGGACAGTCGTATCCACGAGGGCGCACTGATGCGAACGCTGGGCGCCAATCGCCCATTTTTAAGAAAAATCCACATCATCGAGTTTAGCCTGCTCGGGCTGATTTCCGGCCTGTTAGCGGTCATCATCTCGGAAGCTACACTTTACGCTTTGTACACCCAAGTCATGCATATGGAGTACAGCGTTAATTTTTATTTATGGGCCATAGTGCCGTTAATAGGCATTTTGTTCGTAGGCATGGCTGGATGCTGGGGTGTAAGAAACGTCATTAATAAATCTCCGCTCCAGGTTTTAAAGGAACTATAACCCCTTGATCTACCTATGGTTCTGATTTAATGGAGCTCATTCCCTGATTTTTGGCGTTAGCTGAGGTATCTTGCCGATCAGTGATACTACTTATTTATTGATTGCAGAAATTGGATTTTCTATGATAAATGTATTCGTAAAGCCTTGCTCACCATAGTGCTATGGTGTTCATACTTTATTCATCAAAAATACAGTATTCTGTAAAAAACAAGTTTACCGGAGACAATCAACATGAAAAAACTAACAATCAGCATCATTTTTATAGGCAGCGCATTAATCTCAGGTTGCTACAGCCAAGGCGGATGGACGCCAACCGTTGATGCCTATAACGATCCCAATGCCTATCGAATCAATCAGGATATGGCTGAGTGCAAAGATTTGGCGAGTCATGCATCCGGCGGTACTGCTAAAGAAACCGCTATCGGTGCCGGCGTAGGCGGTTTAATCGGCGCAGCAGGCGGCGCGGCTTTAGGTGCAGTTATCGGAAATCCCGGAACAGGCGCAGCGATAGGCGCGGCAGCCGGTGGTATCGGTGGCGGTGCTAAACAAGGTTTTGATAGTGAGGACAATTACAAGAGAGCCTACGCCAATT
Source organism: Methylobacter sp. (assembly GCA_036561025.1). Classification (GTDB taxonomy): domain Bacteria; phylum Pseudomonadota; class Gammaproteobacteria; order Methylococcales; family Methylomonadaceae; genus Methylobacter_A. The sequence continues at coordinate 37,162 of DATBQB010000072.1, forward strand.
GCATGAGAAACCGTGGGCACCGTGTTGTTAACTGATCGGTTTAACCCGAAGTTGTAACAAAGCTACACAAGGATGTGTTTGGTTAAGTTGCATCAATTCAAGATATAAAACCCCGAAGCTCACTAAGAAAAGCTAGAGTTTCGTATCCTCGTATCGCTCCATGTGTTGTCTACTAAAAGCAGGTGCTTCGCTTAAAACACCTGCTTTTAGTGTCCTACCCCCGCTTCGTTTAAGCTCCTTTTTAAACTGCATCGCTGGAAACGCAAAAAACAGCGTAATGGTACGCTATACGGCTTTAGCCTTTCGCAAAAACACAATAAAAGCAATCCACAAAGTGATGCATGACCAAAGCGCCAATTTTAACAGCGCCGACCTTACATCGCTGTCAGAATGAGTTGTGCGAACTTTTGAAAATGAAAATGGATAAACAACAAAAGTACGGTAAGATTGAGTAAGGCCGGGAGCCTCAACGATTAAGGCATTTGGAAAATGCATACATAATTAGTGAGTCTTAAATGAGTGAAAATAATATTAATCGGGTAAAAGTGTTTTTAAAAGGGGACATCATTTTTCATGAAGGCCAGCCTAGTGATCACTTTTATGTTTTGCAGAAAGGTGAAGTTGAGGTTTCCATTAGGAAAAACGAAAGACGATTCGTTATAGGGACATTAGGGCCTGGAGAGTTTTTTGGTGAGATGGGATTACTCTCTAACGAACCTCGCTCAGCTTCTTGTAGAGCAATAACTCCTGTAGAAGTTGCCCGGATCAGCAATGACGATTTTAAAAAACTCCTAAAAAATTCACACCCTTTGGTTGGGAAAATCATAAATGTACTTTTGAAGCGGTTAAAAAAGTCGAACAGCCTTTCAGCAAATAAAACCGCCTCGACTAATATTTTTTATGCCGTAGCCAATTTGCTCGATCTTAATTTTAAAGCAGCTAATAGTAATTCAATATTGGCCGGATTGTTTATTAAACAAATTACAGCAACTCTGGGCATACTTCCTCATCAGGCAAAAGCAATCCTTCAGAGGTTTAGTGATTTTGGTTTGATTCAAAAAATACAAAATAAAGCGAATTCCTCTTCTTTGCAGGATGAGGAAGAAGGGCGGCTACTCTTGCAATCAGACAATTTATTAATGGAGGCAATAATAATTCAAGATCAAGAGCCCGATAAAGTCTTACCCGAGTCATTTTCATCGGAGTTGGAATTAATGGAGATTAAAGAAGCTCTTGAGTTATATGGTATCGATCAAAAAAAGTTTTACAGCAAAATGTGCGCTGGCGACTTTCCAGATCATTTGTTTTTTATCAATAAATCTGTTTTATTTAGCTTGATACAAGGTAGAGGGAAACAGTTTTTTGAAGAGCCTGGGGCCTAAATCTTGAATCGGATAATAATTACAGAAGGAACACTGTGGGCGTGTAATTAAGCGTTAAAAATCTTCACATGGAGTATCATCATTGTCGTCGCCGATTTGGCAACGGCCTATAAAAAGCTCTGCTTATTCGCAATAATTCGTTTGAGAACAATAAGTTTAGGCCGTGCTTTACCGGGTTCCAATGAATGTAATCGCAACGTTTTTCGAAGTCTCAGTCGTCGCGGATTCCATATTCCCACTAGCGTGGTTTTCGGACGAATCGTGCATGTTTACATCGCTAAGACAGCTCAACTCCTGTTTCGCAACGTTCGAAAGACGATTATTCCGTTTTTGTAAGAAATGTCGCTCCAGTTTTTGAAAATAGGTATGGATTCCATAAATAAATCCCCCGGCTATTGGCAGCGCTAAATACCAATGCTGTTTAGCATAAGTCAAAAAGCCTAATATTTCCTCACCATAGAAATAAGCTGGCGTTATGGTAATAGCGGCCCATACCCATGCGCTAATAAGATTAATCAAGGCAAATTTCTTTGCCGAATATTTGGTAATACCAATCGACATCGGAATGACGGTTCGCAGACCATACATATAGCGCTGCATAAAAATAATAGGCCAACCGTATTTTTTTAAAAGCAAATGCGCAATCGCAAATTTACGCCGCTGACTATGCATTTTGCGTTGAATATAGCCTTTATTAAAGCGGCCAACGTAAAAATAAATTTGATCTCCAGTGAAACCTCCTAGACCTGCCACAAAAATCGTCACGAAGTACTGCATGTCCCCGGTATGAGACATGATTCCAGCCATGACCAAGCCTATTTCTCCTTCCAATATGCTCCACAGGAACAAAATGACGTAACCGTATTCTTTCAGCCAACCGATGAATAGTTCTTCCATAAAATCCTCAATTTCGTTGAGATACAGCTTTAATTGCAATCATGTTTATAGTTATCAAACTTGGAAATTTCATCATAAACCGCCGTTAAGAAAAATCAGGCACTCCGTCCTGATGCGTAATCATAAACTGATTAATGGTTGGTTTCCAATCGTGTAAAGGTATATTGGGCGTTTAGGCTGACGGTTGAAGTGGGGATTTGGAAAACCGCAGCAAAAAATCCGCTAAATAAGCCGCACTGTCTTGGCTATAAACGTTGTGGGATTCATAGATCGTCAACAACCTTGCTGTAAACACAGCAGCTGTGCGACTGAAAGTCAGCGCGGATACTTTGGCTTCGTTATGCGCATAGCCGCGAAAATCGGATCGGTTGACCAAATAAAACCCCGCCGCTAAGGCCTGAGCGGCAAACTTTGCGACTGCATGAGCGGGAATCAATAGATAAAACAAACCCTTTGGAGATAATAATTGTCCGGCAATGACGATCAAATCGGCGAAGGGAAGCTGGTCGGTGTGCCGGGCGGTATTTCTAAGGTCATCGACGGTTTTGAGGTGGTTTTCGAAAAACGGCGGGTTGCTGATGATCAGGTCGTATTGCCGGCCGGCGGTTAAGGCAAAGCTTTGAATATCCTGATGCATAACCTCAAGCCGTTCCGCCCACGGGCTGTTATTGAAGTTAATCTCGGCTTCTTTAAAAGCTTCTTGCGTCAACTCCACTGCGGTCACTTTCGCCGCGCCGAGCTGGGCTGCCATCAGTGCAAGCACTCCGGTTCCGGTACCGATGTCCAGCACGTGGTTGCCCTGATTGACCGGGGCCATAGCGCCGAATAAAACGGCATCGGTGCAAATTTTCATGCCGGAGTTTTTTTGTAATACGGAGAACTGTTGGAAGTGGAAGGTTGACATGGTTTTGTTGGGTTTGAGGATTTAATAATTCTGCACAGTCATGGTTTGTGTTTTTTAGAAAGTTCTCTCCTGGCGCGCTATCTCAGAAGACATAAGGCATTTAAACGACACGTCATCCCTGCTGGGATGACGCGGTTTTCTAAGTTTAACCGTATTGCGACTGGTCGAGCCTTATTGATCTTTTTCTTTAGGCTTATCCGCTAACCATTTATCTTCCGGCTCGACGGTTACCGCTTCTTTCTTAGCTACTGCTTTGTTCCAAAGTCCATTACTTGAAAAACATTCCCAGCCCCATTTCAGCCAGTTCAGCAACGACACCGCCAACCAGAGCGACCAAGCAAGCATCAACACCCGATACACGATCAGCGGCACTGAAATTAGCGTCGCTATCGGCAAAGTCGACGGACTTCTATCCTGATACCAGTTTAACTTGTAAGTGGAGGACTGGTTGCCCATGATCTGCATATCGGGCGACCCAAGCAATCCCTGTTCGACCGCTAGAAATAACATGCTCAGCGATATCACAGTTAATATGCCGAGGATAACTTGCAACGCATTAAAATAGCGCAAGCCGGAAACCGGCTGCTCCTTGCGCCAGCCTAGCAGCATTAACCAAGCAATAACAATGCCTGCCGATTCAAGTGGGATTTGGCTAAGCCCCACCAATAATAAAAACCATTGGAGGGCTTTTAAGGGTGTCAGCCGGATTTTGCCCATGCCCAAAGACAACAGAACAATAACAATCAGCACGCCCCAGAATAAAACCGCTGGACCCAATTTCGGTCCCATTGCAAATAACACCCAGCGATCTTGACCCAAGCCGATATTCAGGTTCGCATTGACGCTCGCCAGTCCCAAGTCAACCTGCGGCGTAGGCATGACGCTTGTTATGCCGGTGGCTTCACGCCAGTTTATTGAGACCTCCTGCTTGCCAGGATTGATAGGCACAGTGAGCTTTCTGCCTTCCTGCCTGATCGGTTGGGTCTGTCCATTAATGGCGACGGATTGCAATACGGCTTTTTCCGGCAGGATTAGCGTATGTTGCGATCCTTGCGAGCTTCTCAGGCTGATATTCAATTCGGCTTCTTGGCTACGTTGTCCCGGTTTGATGCTTAACCGGCTGTTATCAATGGTTAAGGTTTGTCCTTCTACCGCTACGGGGCGAGTTATTTGCAAGGTGATTCTTTCGCCCGGCCAAGGATGCCATTCCGGCAGCCATTGCTCTTCGTTATTCAGGTGTATCATCGCGATGCCGGAAGTTTCAAGATGCCAGATGGGGCTGACATCCGCCTTCAACACCTCTATCCATTGCTCTGTTTCGGCTGCGACAAAATCGATTTTTTCCGACTTTTCGAGCGTAGATTCCCATTCCATCTCGGTTTGCTGTGCCGGAATATTAACCTCGGCTTTACCTTCTTTAATCCGAATGCCTGCCGTAGTAACCGACTCGCCCGATAACAGCGGGACGGACAAAAACACGGCGGAATCTGCCGGTGAAACGCGGATGATCCGGGTGACGACTCGCCAGTCCAAACCCAGTTGCAGGGTGCGTTCAACCCTGACAAACGGCGGCAAGGCAGCCGGTTCCAGAGTAGCTTCACTTTGCTGCTGAGCAGTCCGGTTTATCCGGTTAAATTGCAGTTGATCGTCAACCTGGTTATTGTCTTGTATGCCGGTGACTTGCCAGCCGGTATTTTGAATGTCGACCCAGTTCGGCTTTAGCGGCAAAGGAAGGGTGAATTTACTTAATAAAGGTGTAACGCCGCTCAATACAACCTGATGCTCGCCTTCGCCGAGATTAATCCACAAGCCGTTGTTATCGCGATAAAGTCCCGGTGCTGATTTGCCGTCGACAAGAATTTGATTAGGAAACCATTGTTCATATTCAGCGGGCAAAGGAATGGCTACGGATTGTTGGGCGTGAATTTGCAGCGCAATCCTCAATTCCTTATCGGTAATCGTTATTTTCATCTGCGGAATTTGCGCGCAACTGGGCAAGCAGTCCGGCGGCACCGGTTTTTCCAGCAGCTTGTTTCTCAGTTCGTCGAGTACGGCTTTGTCAGGAATATCGGCATATGCTTTTTGCGATGGCATGGACAGCATCGGCAACAAAAAAAGCCACATCAGCAACGGTGCCGAAGGCCGGATGTTTTTAAACTTGAACTTTTCCGCAACGCCGAACATCAGCAAGGCCAGTATTGCGACTAAAATCACGCGAATGAAATTGAGCAGCATGGTCAGTGTTGGCGTTAAATACCATAAATGCAGCTGTTGCCCCGCATCAACCGAACCATTCCATGACAACAATACTTTGTTCCATTGCCATTGCGGCAAGCCGGGGCCGGTCTGTACTTTGGCTTTAGGGTCGATGCGGTCAAAATCGGTCGCCGCGCCGGTATAACCGTAAGACGACGAGGCATCGGATGACATCGATCTTCTTAATGCCTTTTCTTCCATCTTATCCATTGCCTGAGAGGCTGGTGCCGGTGCATTCATTTCAGCCGTAACGTTATATTGGGGCTCCTGCATATTAATTGCTTGCCAAGGTTTTTCCAACTGCGGATAAAGCCCGGTGCGCACCTGCTCCACCATAAAAGGCAAGCTCACCATGATTAACGCCAGCCAGAAAGCATTGCGATACCAGCTGATGAATTTTGAGAACCCGCCTTGCGGCAATATCTTGATCAATGCAGTTGCGGCCAGAATATTCAGCCAGACGAAACGCGGCGAGCCCGGTTCATGCCAGATTAATACCAGCGTTACCAACGCAAGACCGCCCCAGTAAGGATTCCACAGCCTGCCTGTTGCCAGCGCTGCAATTAAAACCAGGAACAAGTCCAGCAATGTCCAACGGGAAATCCAGCTGTCAGGCACATTGTCTACGCCGCTGGCCGCCAGCAAACGCCAGCCCGGCGGCAGGTTCAGTTCGGCGCTGACGTTATGAAAGTCTTGTTCCCAGCCTACTGCGCTGATGGCGCTAACCGGGCCGATGACACGGCTGTCGGCATCGAGTGTTATAGTGCCGGTTCTGACTTCCACGCCTTGCTTGCCGGTTATATCTTGAGTAATAAACTGGTTGCCGCCGTTTAAGGTGGCTTTGCCCAGTTGCGTTTGCGGTAAAGTATTCAGCCGCCAACCTCTGGTCATTTTGCCGGTAATCGTATCATTTGCAGTGTAGCCTTCGCCGTCGAAATCCAGCCATAGCTTTCTGGATAAGTTGAGTTGATTGGGTTCAGGCTCCGGGTCGCCCCGGCGTATGGTTTTAAAAACCATGGACTGGCCTTGATCGATTTTATAGGCTGGGAGGTTTTTCCAGTCATCAGGTAAATTGGTTTGGTTGGGGTCGATGGCGGCTAACTGTTCGATTTCAACGACGCGTAGTTGAGGGCGTGCATCGAATACCCAAATTTCCGATTCCGGCCATTGTATGTCTTGTCCCGTAGGGGCGACAGGCCGGTCGTTCTTGAGCTCATTCAGCTCTTTGCTGTTTCTCGCCAGTATGTCGAGTTGCCAGTGGCCGGGACGCAACTGCACCAATAACTGTCCGTCGGGTTCCAGTCGGGCAGGCAATGGGCTTTGCAAACTCATTGGGATAAAGTCTTCCAAAATAGGCCGGGGCAATTTTATTTCACGCTGCTCCCCGGAGACTTCCAGTACCAGGCGAGTTAAAACCTGTGCGGGCACTTCATCGGTAATCTTTCGGAATACCTGAATGTCCAGGTTGTTTTGGATGTTTTCCGGTCTCTTTAAACCTATCTCGCTTTCCTTTAACCAGAGCTGCCCGTCTTTAAGGGCCGGTGTCGGTATTGCAATCCCGTTAATACGAAGATCAATCAGTCCGGTATCTTCGGGAATATTTAAGTTATCCGGAATGGCGCTCCACAAGAACTCGCCCTTGATCTGATGTAAACCTGCGGCCACTTTAATCGACGGACTGTCGTCTTTATCCATGACCAGTGCGGTTTTGTTATCAACCGTCACATTAAGCGGCCAATGTGTTTTATCACCCGGCAAGCTGATCCAGCTGTCTCGATACACCGTCCAGCTCATCGAAAAAGCGCCTTTTTCGCTCGTTAAATCCAGTTGGGTTTGGGTCGGCCAGCTACAGCGCTGTTCCTCGTAACTGTTGTAGATAAAAGGACAGGCGGGCTCCGGGCTATCCTGCAATACCCAGGCTATCCAGGGTTTGAGAGGCTCCGGCACTTGTTCAGGAGTTAACGGTTTTGCCTGAGCGGCTGATGCAAATAATACTGCGCTGAGAAATAGCCAGACGATACGACTCATAGTGCACTCCTGATTAATGTCAGATGTAGATACTCTCTTAAACCACAAGCCCAAAATTGCAAAAAATCATAAAATCTTATGAATTTGCTTTAACAGGAAACGTGTAAAAACGAGTCCCGTCAAATTCTTTTTTAGCTTTCAGCATGCCATGGATGGCATGCAA
>DATBQB010000073.1:0-27794 GCA_036561025.1 Methylobacter sp.
TACGCAATCAGCGATGAGTCATATTTTGCAGAGGCTACGGCAACAATTGGATGATCCTCTGCTGGTTAAAACGCCGACAGGAATGAAGCCCACTGAAAGAGCGCTGGCCTTGATTGAGCCGGTCAGAAGCTTATTGAATGAGATGGAGCAGTTGATCCAGCCGCCGTTGGAATTTGAAGCAGGAACGAGTCAACGGCGATTTGTGCTTGCCGCCACGGATTATATGGAACTGCTGTTAATACCCGAGTTATCGGGATTGATCAGTCAAATCGCCCCCGGTATTGATCTTCACATTAAACGCACCGAATCGTCGTTTCCGGCCACGCAATTGGAAAACGGCAGCCTCGATGTCGTGCTCGGTTTCGAATCGGTACTAAATCCGCCTGCTCATTTACACTGCGAACATTTATTTAGCGACCAAATGGCCTGCGTGGTCAGGCAGGATCATCCGCTGATAACAAAACCGCCGTCATTAGAAGAATATCTAGCAGCTTCTCACATGCTGATTTCTCGGACCGGAAGCAACGTCGGCTTAATCGATCAAAAACTGGCGGAACAGAGTTTGGAGCGGCGCATCAAGCTGATCGTCCCACACTTTCTTTCCGCGCCACTGATCGTTGCCGAAACCGATATGATATTGTCGCTACCTTATCGAATTGCCGAGCAGTTTAAAAAATTTGCCCCGCTGGAAATATTTCCGGTGCCTGTCGAGCTTCCCAGTTACGAGTTAGTGATGATTTGGCATCCGTTGCATGATAAAGATCCGGCCCATCTTTGGCTGCGAGACAAAATAATAGCAATAGGCCGGAATATTAACGGTTCATGAGATTTAAAAAACTTAAAACAACTCACCACGAAGGCACGAAGGACACGAAGTTTTATTTCTTCGCGTCTTCGTGGTGAAAAACAAAACCGAGACGAGACCTCACGAGCCGGACGGGGCATGTTGCCCCGTCCGAAATGTTTTGTATTGGCTAAGTTCGATCACTTTACTTAGTCATCGCGAAACGTTAGGAGTGGGGTTGCAAACCCCGCCCCGCTTGGATGAATTTTAAGATTTTTTTGTTAGCTATTTATTCCTGAGACATACATGATAGTTCGCATTACCCGACCCATGATTTATTCACTGCTTATAGCACAATTGGCCGGTTGCACGGTCGGGCCCGACTATGTCCGCCCGGAAGCAAAGATTTCCAATGAATTCAAGGAAAGCAAAGGCTGGAAGCAGGCCCAACCGCGCGACACTATGCTGTCCGAAAAATGGTGGGAAATCTTCAACGATCCCCGTCTTAATAAATTGGAAGAACAGGTCGCCTCCGCCAATCAGTCGATAATTCAGGCCGAGGCGCAATACCGCCAAGCCCAGCATCTGGTACAGTCGGCGCAATCGGCTTATTTCCCGATACTCAATCTGACCAGCACAGCTAGCCGTTTCCGCGCCGCCAGCGGCCAAAGTGTGGCAGTGTCGGGTGTCAGGAATTTGTTCGGCGTTGCCGGATCGATTGCTTGGGAGCCTGATTTATGGGGCAGCGTTCGCCGTCAGGTCGAAGCCAACACCGGCAGCGCCCAGGCTAGCGCCGCTACCTTGCAAGCGTTGCGGCTGTCCAGTGAAGCCACATTGGCCGACGATTACTTTCAGTTAAAAGCATTGGATGCGCAAAAAGCGCTGCTGGATGAAACCGCGGCTGCTTACAGCAGAACCCTGCAAATCATCAAAAACCGCTATGCGGTCGGCGTGGCCGCCAAGAGCGATGTGGTGCAGGCCGAAACCCAACTGGAATCGGCGCGCGCCCGAGCGATTGATCTCGGCGTACAGCGAGCTAAACTGGAACATGCGATTGCGGTATTGATCGGCCTTACCCCGGCCGAACTGTCCTTGAGCCCTGCGCCTCTGAACATACAGCCGCCGCCGATTCCGGTCAGCCTGCCATCGGAACTGCTGGAACGGCGTCCCGACATTGCCGCCGCCGAACGCAACATCGCCGCAGCCAACGCCCAGATCGGCGTAGCCAAAGCGGCTTATTACCCGACCTTGAATCTGGCCTCTACGAGCGGCTTTCAATCTTCCACCTTGGACACCCTGTTCACCGCCGCCCGTCGTTATTGGGCTTTGGGCCCGGCCGGTGCGGCGCTGACGGTATTCGACGGGGGCGCTAAAAACGCCCAGTACAAACAGGCTATCGACAGTTTCGACGCGAGCGTCGCCGCTTATCGGCAAACGGTGCTGACCGGCTTTCAGGAAGTGGAAGACAATCTGGCCGCGTTGCGGATACTGGATGAAGAATCGCAGGTGCAGGATAAAGCCGTCGCCGCAGCCAATCTGGCGCTGGAGCTGACCATCAATCAGTATAAAGCGGGAACCGTCAGTTATCTGAATGTAATGGTCGCGCAAACCGCGGCCTTATTAAACCGGCAGACCGCCGTGCAATTGCAGGGCGAACGGCTGTCGGCCTCGGTATTGCTGGTCAAAGCCGTGGGCGGAGGCTGGAATGTGGCGATGCTGCCGAGTCCAGAGCAAGCGGGCGGCGAAACAAAGTGGACGGATTATTTGATATTGCCGGTAGAGTGAATTGTCTCGTTCCCACGCGCCACATCACTGCACCGTAGGAGCGGGCCTTGCCCGCGACATTTGGATAGCGATGCAGACTTGTAGCTTCTTCATCGCGGGCACGGCCCGCTCCTACAATGCTTAACTTAATGGCAATGACGTGCTACATAGGAACGAGTAAAGCTTGTGGGCCGGTAGACCCCATCCAAGCTTGTCGAAGGGCGCGTAGCGCGAGGTGGCGTTTCCGGCGAGTTTAGTGGTGTTTGCTACAGGGCTGTCGCCGCTCCAAACGTGCTTATCAAATAATCTGTGTATAACTCTAATTCTGCTTTTTTCATTTCCACAGAATAACCGAATTTAGTACTGACTGCATAACATCAGTTATTAGTCTGACAATCTTGAAGCGGGCTGATCAATAAGGTTGAACACAGACACAATATTCCCACTTGATTATAGGTTTCACTCACTACCCGATATTCATTAGTCACAACAATATCCTCTCGAACATCATTAAGTCCTTTCCGTTGTGTCCAAATGAATAATAGTCGACGTGTGATATTTTATGTTTATGTATTGAACTTGAAAAAATGGATAGAAAAAGCTAGAGTAAAAAAGTTATGTTTTTATTTAACGACGGAATGCGCAGTTAAGGAGATTCTAAAATGAAACTATCGCTACAAGAACAATTACTGAAGTCTGGTTTAGTAAGTGCCGCTAAAGCCAAAAGCGTTAAATCCGATAAGCGCAAACAAACCCAGCAGCAACGTAAGAATAAAATCGAAGTGGTTGATGAGGCTAAAGAGCTGGCTCAAAAAGCACAGGCTGAAAAAATCGAAAGAGACAGGGAGCTTAATCAGTTGCGCCAGCAGCAGGACGAGCAAAAACAGCTGGCGGCTCAAATAAAACAGATTACCTAGAGATGCCGAGGGACTGGCCTACAATTTTACCGATAACAACAAGGTTAAGCGGTTATATGTTTCGGAGTCGATGCGCGATCAAATTGTCGAAGGACGGCTGGCTATTGTAAAGCTAGGGACAAACTATGAAGTAGTGTCAGCCGAGACGGCAAGAAAAATACAGCAGCGCGATACAGCTAGTGTGATCGTTTTTAATGAACTAAATAAAGCAGCCGATGCGGTATTCGATGATGCTTATGCAGCCTATCAGGTTCCTGATGATTTAATTTGGTAAAAATTTCAGGTTTGGCTTGACAATAAGCGTGGTGGATTCAATTCCGAACTGCATTTCTAATGCGTCTAAAAAGTTCAGCAAAGAAAACTACAGAGCTTTCTTTCACACGTGGTATTTCACTACCTATTCTTTAAAGCACTTTATCATTTCGTGTTAGAACAAGTTCTGATGTGGTTAATAAAGGCAACGCGAACTTTACGGTCCGCGTTGTCTTTAATTAAACGCTGCATGTCAGGGCTTGGAAAATCTAAGCCGCCGCATCCAAAAGCCGATCAAGAATGCGGATATGCGATTGCTGAGCAGGCAGTAACCTGGTTTCAATCAAAGACCGAACATCAGTCGGCAATTCGGGATCTTGCAACGCTTCTTCATAATCCTCGGCCCCTGTTCTTTCTCCTTCCTGCAAAGCCTTTAGCGTAGCTTTCTTACCCATTATATTGGCTCCTCCCTGGACTATTTTCGCCCAGCTTCCCCAAGCGCCCGAATCCTCGGAAGGGGTGGCTCCCATCTGACGAATTTGATTCTGTAAAGTGGATACCGCCTCTTCATGATCCTCATAAATCGGCATTAAGTTCTCCGATTCGGCCATTTTGCCCTCTTCCCGGAATTTATCCAGCGCCTGTTGATAAGTTTCCGTTGCAGATAATTCGTCTTTCAGTAATTTGTCGATAGTTTCAATGTTTTGCATGATAGAACTCCTGTGTGATTATGTTTCTGGGTTTACGTGCTGTAGCGTCATGTAAGTTTAAGCATTGACGGACTCTTCTTCAGTCGAGGCAATATCTTCTGCATGTGCCCATTCGAAGATTTCTTTTACTCTATCCCGTGCTTCGCTGTTGTCCGTATGGACTGAAATCAAAGCGCTCCCTCCGGTTATTTTTCCTTCATAGCGTTTGGCTTCATACTCAGGAATGCCCATTCCGATTAAAGCGCCGGCCAAACCGCCAGTGGCGGCTCCTACTGCCGCGCCGCTTAATGCACCCATAATCGGACCTGCGGCGATAAACGGGCCGGCGCCCGGAATAGCCAAACTGCCGATCCCGGCCAGCCAGCCGAGCACAGCGCCGGCGCCTATACCAATGGTTCCGCCGATAGCCGTCCCCTCGGGCGCTTTGGTGTGTTTTTCATGAGCAAAATCCTTGGTAGTGGACTTGTCGGAAAACAGCACTGAGACGTCATTATTGGAAAAACCCGACGCTTTTAGTTCGTTGACAATGGCCTCTGTCTGTTCTGTATTTTTAGCAATACAAAAAACTGCTTTAGTCATGACTTTCTCCCAGCCTTTACGGGGCTTTAATTTCAAGTTGATTGTCTACCTGCTTTACACCAGGTGTTTGCTTGGCGATTTGCTGAAGCTCCGTGCTTTCGGCTGCACTGTCAACAGGCCCGCGCAAGGCCACTGCCCCGTTACGGGTAATGATTTTTATGTTATGCGCATTAACGGATAACGATTCCCGGTCGGTTATGGCTTTACGGACATCAGCCGTTATTTTGATATCACTTTCGTTTTCCTTTTGATCTTCCGGAGTTAGCGTAGTGTCGCCTTTATCGCGAACATTGCGCTCGGTGTTTTCCGAGGCCGAACCCGGTCCGGCCGCCAGATAACGTGGGCTATTTTGTTCGGCTCGAACAGTGCCGCTCATCAGTAGCAAGCTGGCTACGGCTGATGCGAATATAGATAATAATCGTGTAGACATAGTGACCTCCTTAATAGTGAGTAAGTGTTTGATGCTCAAAAACGGTTGAACGTTAACCATGCCAGTTGTGTCCCTTTATTTAACGTATGACCATTAAGCGCTGGAAAATATGCCATTCATCAGCTTACGGTTAACCGGGATTAAGAGCATCGATATAAGCCGGTAATGATTGAGCCTTAGCGCTTATACATATGTTTACCTAATGACTATTCAACAGACGGCTTAATAGAAAGCCGGCTCCGATGGCCAAGCTATAAAGTACTTGCTCATATGCATCCTCCGTTAAAATTTTCGTCTGATGATGGGTTATTTAGTAACTTTGACTTAGATTCAAGTACGCTAAAAAGACCGAATGATGCAAGTTTATATAAAGCTTACAGGACAAACTTATCTTGAGTCGGTACGATAACGTACATTGCGGACTGTCTAAGACCCTGGTTTTTCAAAATTATCTTCGGTTTTAGCCTTGCGTCTCTTTTTTCCAGTTAGGGAACAGAAAAGGCGGTAAGCTTCAGCGAGGGTTGCGAAAAATGCCGGAGATAGGGTTATCAATATTGCGTGACGGCCAAGATTCGGTTTTCGCGGTCGATGGGAAGTAGTGAGTGGTAATGAGTTTGTGGCTTATCAAATCAGGTGCGGCTTGCGCAGTATGTTTTAGAGTCAAGCCCGGCAATGAACGTATTTTATTTTGAGATGTTCGACCCGAAGATTACGAGGTCCAGATAGCGCAAAAGATAATCAAAAAAGATAAACAAGCTTTCCGTCGCTCGCTATTGTTGGCGGTTAGGGTTATTCGCCAGACTTAACGACGATGGTCGCGAGCCGCCGGGGCAAGGCCAGCGCGTCGAATATTTTTTCAATGACTTTGGATTGAGTGAGCGGTGGCGGCTTAAATCGTTATGAAAAGAAAGGCCTTTTCATTCTATGTTTTTGTCTGCTTCGGGTAGTAAATCAACCAAGGCGCAGTTTAAGGCTTTAGCCAGTTTTCTAAGTACATCAATGGAAACGTTCTCGGCACTGCCGTTCTCAATCTTGCTAATCATCGATTGGGTCACGCCAGACCGCGATTCAAGCTCTTTTTGAATCAAGCTAAGATCAAGCCTCTTACATTTTACAATGTCGCCTATTTGCATTAGGTACTCGTTCATGAGTTAGATTTTAAGTATTATTTGAATATTATATGAGTGAAGTAATAATTTGAGCAAAAAAAAGAGCCGCTACTGCGGCTCTTTTTTAGGTTGATATATTTACTTGATGGATAAGCGCGTGCTGCTGATCAGCTCCGTGCCGGGCACGACAGAACCCGATTTAATGGCATCTTTGATCGCGGTTTTATCAATTTTCCAGCTAATTACTGCCTCTTTGAATTGTGCAGGAATCGCGTCTTCATCCAAGACATTAACAATAGCCGGGTTCTTTTGGATTGAGAGCTTAAAATGAGGACATTCAATGTTACTGATGCCGCAAACCTCCATGTTTCCTTTTATGTAGTTTTTCAGCCACTGTACCCGGTTTTCCAGAGCTTTCCGGCGTTTAGCCATGTTTGCCTCGGCAACCTTGATCGCATCGGCGGTGGCTTCCATATTGCGAAAAAACTTGGCAACGTTGATAGCTTTGTCTTCCAGTTCCCCGCCCAACGCTTCCAGGGTGTCATTGACAGTCTCAATGGGTAAATCCATTTCCGGGTCGGTCAGAAAGTCCAAGGCTTGCAGATAATTTGCGCTTAGCTCGTATAAAGATAATCTGTTCATGATAGTTTTCTCAACTTGGTTGAGCGGCGATTAAAGCCGCCGCTCTTGATGTGGCTCGTTATCTAAGGTTGTTGCACTGTCATAGGTATCTCCTGCTTTTCCATGTCCCAATCACCTTTATTACGGCTTTTGTAACCGGTTGGGCGAAAGTACCAAGCGGCTTTTTTGTTATCCCACCGATAACCTGCGGCTTTTATCGCTTCTTTATGCTCCTTGGTATTGCCGAACAGCCAAGCCCCGGCACCGCAAATCTTAATATTGACGCCGTCCAAGCCGATAACAGCATTTAGTGCGTCGTTTAACGTATCACCAAAATCGCCGTTTACTTCTTCCTGGATCGGATGCTCGATTCCGTCGTAGGCAATTTCTTTCAAAAACCGATAAGCGGCATTGACTGCCTTCATCATTTCCGGACCTGCCTGATTTTTGTTTGGACGATACTTAATACAAGCCTTACGGTAAGCGGTTTTGATAGCTTCCTGATCGACAAAAGCGCTAAGGCCCAAGATCGCTAAGGCCTCTTTAGCACTCATTGAACCGTTCTCCGCGAATTGGTCAAGCTTGTTGTAAAGGATTTGGTAAAAGTCCTGGTTAAGTTCTAAAAAGCTGGTGAAGCGGTTGTGCGATGCTTTAGCCATCCACTCTTTAACCCTGGCTCTATCAAGTCCGAGTTCTTTAATCTTGGCTTCAAGCTGCTGATGCTGAGTTTTGCTAATACCTTCAAAACCGGTATTTAGTTCGGACTCGGCTCTTTGGATGCTTTCGGCTTTATGGCGCTGAACCATGTCTTCAATGTCCTGAGTAAACACCTCAGAAAGGCCGGCCATTCTTAATGTCGCGTCAACATGAGCGGATTTTTCGGCCATTTTCAGGCTTTTGTTGATGTCGCCGTTATCCTGGGAAATAATGCGAGCACCGATACCGTCCGCCACTACCCGGCCGGAAGCGTCGACAATTTCGCAATGGATGATAATTTGGCTTAGGTTTGTGCCAGTCAGCGCGGCTTTTTCATATTCCGGTAGCGACGGATAACGCACGGTAACGCCTAACATGCCGCATATTTTTTCAGCGCCCGGCTTGAACAGGCTTGATTTACTGAAATGGCTGGGATTCTGGCAGCTTGCGCCGGCCTGGCATTTTGAACGATTGACAAGATGAACCCTCCCGAAGTCGGTACCATCAACCAATGCGTCACGAATCCAGGCCATTAACGCAGCCCGGTTTTGCTTGCGACGATCCAAGCCTTCTTGAAAAGTAGCCGCCGGAAGATCCAGCGGGTTGGCGGAAATTACCGCCAATTGCGTATCTTGATCTTTAACCGGCGTTGCCCGGTCAACTAATTGTTCTGTCGAATACATGACAAATACCTAATGTGCAGATGAAATAAAAGGCGGAGCAAGCGGCTACAAGCCCGCCAGTGTGTTGAACATTCCGGGTAACTGATAAGCGGGAAAAATCCGGCCGCCAAAGATCAAGACTTGAACATTGGTTTGTGTGTTCAAGCCTCCGCAAACGTTGCGCTGGCGGCTTAACTTGATTTGTTTGTTGAGATGACATAATTTAAATATTTCTAATGTGCGAACTTGGGAAAACGTGAGTCAGGGCGGCTATCCTGGCTCGCACGAAAATGCTTTAGAACGGCGCTAAAGCGGACACTTCCGTTTTAGCGCCGTTTTTCCCTATTTTGATCGAGCGGATCATATTTTTAACCGCCTCCACGAGGGTTTTCCCTGTCACATAAAACGGTTCAATATTGGCCCCTGTGGGCGCGGATACAAAAACCGAATAGTTTTCTTCTGTTCCGTATTGATCGTGCCGACTATCAACTTGCACGCAAACAGCGCGCCCGGTAATGCCGACCGATAAAAGAGCGGTTTTAACTACGTTAACCGCGTGGCGTTGTTTATCAACGATTTGAACTAACATAAAACCTCCAAGGACCATATATGAATATATTCATATATTAAGCCAGTTTTTTGCTTGTAATTGATTACATTACAAATTAACCGACCCGGAAAAACGTCCCCGTTTTTTCCGTTTATTCACTTAAACTAGCGGAAAATACACCTTATATTCGATATGAATATATTCATATTATAGCAAAATAGCATATTAATACAATAATTTAAATGACAATCAATAGGTTTGGATTAAGCTTATGGCTCGTCTCATCGGAATGATTGTTCCAGACCAACCGCGCGTCATGTTATCGTTCACGGAGCAACAATCGTTCCGAGATTTTTTGCTGCGATGCAGATTATCGTTTTTATCTGGAAAAGCTTCAGGCAGCCTATAAAAACATGGCTTCAGGTACTGCTTATGTTTTGATGAGCAATCATGTGCATTTGCTAAGAACTCCTTTTTTCGAAGCTGGTTTGGGCAATGACGACAGCGAGCGCTGGCGGCCTATAGAGAACTATTCAATCAGGCGCTTTCTGAAAACGCAGATAAATGAAATCAGAAATGCTACGAACAAGGCTTGGACATTGGGAGACAGCTGTTTTAAGGAGAAGATGCAGCTGGCTCGACGGGCAGAACCTGGTGCCAGAGGCGGTGGCAGAATGTTCAATTCTCTCTTCAGTCATCGCAATGGATGAGGAGGAGAAAATTAGGATACAGTTGTGGAACTGGGCAAAGGGAGCCGAATAAATAAGCAAAATAATGAAACCACATTACATTGATTATGGGGTTCACTTCACCTGTGGGTAATCAGAAGTTACGCCATTACAAGAGGCAGCACCGGTTACGGCCTTGTTCTTTAGCTTGATAAAGAGCTTTATCTGCGCGTTCAAATGCCGTTTCATCGGTGTCATTTAGGATAAACTCAGTAACACCGCAGGAAATGGTAATGTCCACGGAGGCGCCGCCGGCATTAAAGCCTGTTTTTTCAACAATTCGACGTAGTTGGTTAGCCAGTATCAAAGCGGATTGGCCGTCGGTATTCGGCAGCAGCATGGTGAATTCTTCGCCGCCAAACCGGGAAATAAAATCGGTTGCGCGAGAATGATCGGATAATTGTTTGGCGATTAACAGCAATACCTTATCTCCGGCTTTATGCCCATAGCTGTCATTGATATTTTTGAAACGATCAATATCCCAAACGATCAGGCTTAATGCGGAATGGTAACGTTTCCAGCGAGCCATTTCGTTTTCCAGGCGCTCGTTATAGGCATTGCGATTGGGCAGGCCTGTTAAGGTGTCTCGTAATGCTTGGGTATTGGCAATTTTCAGTTTTGATTTGAGGTCGCAAGATTCCGACTCCATGTCTTTTATTTTATCGATCAAATCATCCAGTTGCTGTTGCGTTTTTTGGCGTTGGGTGGCTTCTTTTTGGGTGTGTTCCTGAATTTCTTTGGCAATACTGGCTAATCGGCTGTTGATGATTCCTTTTAAGGGCTCCAGTTTGGTGGCGTTGGTCGAGCTTAATTGTAATTGTTGCATTTGCTCGGAGACGGATTGATCGAGTCTGTTTCTGTTCTCGGCCGATTTTTGCGCGGCCGTGCTGGCTCCCATTACACTTACATCCAATGCCGCCAGTTGTTCGGTAATATGGGAGAGAAATTTATCAATGTCCTGTTGTTCCGATTGGTTGTGCTGTTTAATTTTAAGCAGCAGCTTAAACGACTTATCCAGAATAACTTCAAAAGTCGCTGTGCTTTGATTATTAGTGGCGAGCAATTGTTTTGCAGTTTGTGCCTGTTGATCAAAAATGCTGGGGATTTCTATGCCTTCCAGCAAAAGCAATAATTGTTGGCTGACAATTTTTATATCTATGAGGTTGGAGATGTTGTTTGGCGTAGATATGTCGCTGTCAGATTCGATTGCTTCAAGTATGGCAATAAATAATCGATTTACAGTTTGGAATTTTACGGTTTCAGCTTTTTCTTTCAGCAGTTTTAGGGCGTTTTGTTGTTTTTCGGTTGTATATTGCTGAAGCAGAAAACCGAATAACAGTTCGGTTCCGTCTAGCCGGTTTTGTGGCGGAGTATGTTTGAGTTGAGCTACGGAATTGGTGAATTTTTCAAGCTCATCTTTAAGAGCAGGGCTGTTTATGCCGGTTCTTAATTGGTCCCTAATACCCAGTAAATGCGGATCCAGAAGAGGATCCAGTCCGGTGGTTGCGATAGTCAGGCGTATTATTGTTTTACAAAGCAGGTCTTCATTTTCCCTATAAGTGGCTTCAGATTTCTTGTAAGACAACTCGGCTTGTTCTTGTTCATCAAGCAGATTTAAGTATTTATCTTTCCATTTATCCTGGTCAGCTGTCTTACTAAAAAAACTCATGTGGACCTTGTCAATAACTTAAGAAGTGAATGTGCTCTGTATGGGTGACTTGCATCGCGGGATTGATTTATTTTTACTCAAATATAAATACTTATGACAAAGTAATCTGTTGATGCTCAGGAGGAATTATTTTGTTTTGCTTTCCTGTTGAATCAGTTGATCGATGACTTCTATCATTTTTTCCTGAGAACCGGCTAGAGGGCCATTCGTTTTATATTTGCCGTTAATAATGATAGCCGGAACGCCGGTTACGCCGTAACGGCCGGCCATAGCGGTGGCTTGGCGCATTTTGGAGTCGACCAAAAATGAATTGTATGCGTTATGGAATTCGGTTTCGTTAACACCGTGCGCAACAAAAAATTTAGCGAGTTGATCTTCGGTCTCAAGATTCTGTTTTTTGTTTTGTATGGCATCGAAAAAATCGGCATGAGTTTTATCGACTACACCTAACGCTTCAGCAGTAAAATAAGCTTTTGCATGCTTGCCCCAAAGGTCGCTGAATACAGCGGGTTGACGGATAAACTCAACGTTTTTAGGCAGATTTTTTACCCAATTTTCCAATAGCGGTTCAAAACTATAGCAATGTGGGCAGCCGTACCAGAAGAATTCAATGACTTCAATTTTATCGGGATTATGAGTGGGCTGCGCCGGTGACAGGGTTTCATAGCCAACGGATTCGGCTCTTAATAAGGCTGAGCAGGAAAACAATAAAATTAATAAACTGGTTTGGGCTACTCTTTTTAACATGGCTAAGGTTCTCTATAAGGTTTGTAGGGTGGTTTCGCGCTACCCTTATTTCATCATTGATATACGATAAGAAACGGCTTTTATTTCCTCATCCGTCATTTTTTTTGCAATCATGTGCATGATGTTTTCCGGATTATTGCTGCGTGAGCCGGATTTAAAGTCATTAAGTGTTTTGATTAAATAGTCGGCGTGTTGCGATTTTAATGCCGGAAATGAAGCCGGTTTGTTACCTTCGCCAAAAGGACCGTGGCAAGCGATGCAGGCGGAGACTTCGCTGGTCAAATTGCCGTTGCGGTACAGATTGCTGCCTTGGGCAATGAGGGTCTGGATGTCTTTGTTGCCGGCCGGTTTTTCGGATTCATCGTCAGACGCCAAGGTAGGCAGGATGTTTGTCGAGATATTTTGTGTTGCGTAGTATGCAGAAATATCGGCTATGTCTTCATCGCTTAATGTCATCGCCATAGGCGTCATCATGGGATCGCTGCGACTGCCGTCTTTAAATGCGAGCAGTTGCTTTTTCAGATAGGAAGAATGTTGTTGTGCAAGTTTGGGAAATGTTGCTACCATGCTGT
Organism: Methylobacter sp.; assembly: GCA_036561025.1. Classification (GTDB taxonomy): domain Bacteria; phylum Pseudomonadota; class Gammaproteobacteria; order Methylococcales; family Methylomonadaceae; genus Methylobacter_A. The sequence goes on from DATBQB010000073.1 coordinate 12,791, forward strand.
TACCGTCATCCCCATGGCAACTGGCGCAGGATGATGCTTTTTGTTTTCCTGCGTTTATATTGCTTTCTGCATGTAAAATACTCGTAGCACTGGTCAACGCCAGAGAAATTGAAAGTACCTGCAATTTTTTCTTCATCAAATTCCCCTTCGGAATGGTTAATCATTTATGCCAGTCTTTTTAGTTACTCAGGCTGCTGTGCATAATCGAATTTTACTCTAAATAGTAACTCTAAGCGAGACAACGATGAATCCAGTTTATCATCAAGCAAAATTTATTAACAGTTCGCCGCATCTCAAGGATACGCCTGCGGATCAGGGTATGGAAGTCGCGTTTGCCGGGCGTTCGAATGCCGGTAAATCCAGTGCGATTAATACCTTAACTAGGCAAAACACATTAGCCAGAATCAGTAAAACACCAGGCAGAACCCAGATGCTCAATTTTTTTGAAATTAATGAGCGGCAACGGTTTGTTGATCTGCCGGGTTACGGCTATGCCAAAGTGCCTTTAGCGGTGAAGAAAAAGTGGCATGAGTTGATGGAAACTTATCTAACCGGCCGCAAGTCATTATGCGCGATTATTCTGGTGATGGATGTACGCCATCCGTTAACCGAATTTGACTGGCAGATGATAGAGTGGTGTGAACATACCGGTTTGCCGTTGCATGTGCTGTTGACCAAGGCGGATAAATTGAATTACGGGGCGGCTAAAAATACCTTGTTGCAGGTGCAAAAAGAGTTAAAGGATGCCAGTTTCCCTGTGACGATACAGCTGTTTTCATCGTTGAAAAAAACCGGTATCGATGAAGTGCATTTTGCGCTTGACCGGTTGTTTAACCTACCCTTCGACTCCGCTCAGGGAACGGGGCTTTCCACCCTCTAAATATAGTTTGTCCTGAGCGTAGCTCTAAAAAGGCCTGCCCTGAGCGAAGCCGAAGGGATCACAGCGATATATCGACGCCTTCCTGAGCGAGCAGCAGTTCGCAGCAGGTATCCGGGTTATTTTGCAGCAAGTTCTGATAAATAGCTTCAAGACCTGCATCGGTACGGGTAGGCTCATGGTGAGTAAAAAATAATTTTTTTGCTTTTGCGGCGGTAGCCAGCCGTATTCCCGAATCGTAAGTGCCATGCCCCCAGCCTTGTTTGGAGACATACTCTTCGTTGGTATAGGATGAGTCGACAATCAACGCATCGACATCTTTCATGGCCAGTACGACTTCGTCCCATTTAGCATCGACGAAAGACTGGAATTCAGCATATTCATCATCTTCCGGGTCGTAGATGTTGAGCTGCGGTTCGTAATCGCCGGTGAAAAAAACCGACTGTCCGTCGCAATCGATTCGATAGCCGAAATTTAACACCGGATGACTAAGCACAATCGGAGTGATAGTGGCGCTGCCTACTTTGACCGGTTCGCCGGGCTTGACTGTGGCATATTCAATCCGGGCATTTAACTGGGCTTCCCGTATCGGAAAGAAACTGTATTGCAACTGTACGGAAAGCGCCCGGTTGATGGTTTCATTGGTTACCGGATCGATTCCGCCGTAGATTTTAATTTGATTGTTCGGAATAAAAATGGGGATAAAAAAAGGTAGGCCCTGTATATGATCCCAGTGAGTATGGGTAATGAAAATATGGGCATGAACAGGCATTTCTTTTAGCAGATTTTGTGCTAGTGCATGTATGCCGGTGCCCGCGTCAAGAATAATCAAATCATTGTCATTAGTCCGGATTTCTATGCAAGTGGTATTGCCGCCGTATTTAACGGTATTGGGTCCCGGTGTGGGTATGGATCCTCTAACGCCCCAGAATTTAATTTTCATTGTTTTCCTTAGACTGCATGGATGTAGGCGTTGTGGCAATGCGCGAGCACAAACCGAACACTACAAGTTAATAAAAGATTGGGCTTCTATTTTGATATGTTCCAAATCCCCTAAACTATCGCACATGGCAGAGAGCGTTAAGCCAAAGCGGGTGACAATGGATTCGGGGAAAGCTTCTATCAAAGGGTTTCCGCCATCGCCGAACTGCATCTGTTTGCTGATTTGATTAGCGGCAAAAACACAGTCCCTTAAGACGTTCGGGCTATGGTCAAGCTCATGATGATTAGCGATAGCATCAATTAAAAGATTTGATAGCTCCCATTTTTCGGCAAGCATTTTTCCTGCTTGTGAATGATTAAGTCCGATAAATTCGAGTTCGGTCTGATGCAACGGGAGTCGATGTTCTTTGCTCTTTTCCAGTGCTAGTTTAAATTCGGCAGGCATAAATTCAGCAAATACCACTTTTCCAAAATCATGCAGCAACCCGGCAACAAAACAGTCGCTACATACGGTTGAAGATAAGCTTAGGCGTTCAGCAAGCATTTTGCTGATCGCCGCAGTCGTTAAAGAATGTAGCAGGAAGTTGGAAGTATTGAAATGGGCCTTGTTGTCGGGATTCAGCATGCCCATTGCGGCAACGCCTAATGCTATGTTCTTTATAGTGTTAAGGCCAATATGCACGACGGCTTTCTGTACCGAAGTGATTTTTTCGGGTAGGCCATAGAAAGATGAATTAATGGCTTTAAGAATTTTAACGGTCATGACCGGATCGCATTCAATAACACGGACAATATCTTTGGCCGAGGCGTTGATGTCTGACGTTAATTGTACTACCTGTTGAACACTCTTAGGAAAGGCGGGCATTTTCTCAACGAGGACGATGAGTTTTTCATTGTTTGGATTTGGCATTTAAAAATTTATTAAGCAATAATCAACAAGAAGAGCATGACAGGTAAAATAATTATCAGTTATGTAGATCAAAGTGGTGCTATCGTCACTATAATACAATATCGTCAAATGCTGAAAAATAATAGCTAACGTGGAGCTGAGGGGCGGCGCATTTTTGTGCCGTCCCGATTGAGCGTAGGGTTAGGAGTTAACATGTTTGATATGCGACTGTATAATTTCTATATCAAACCCAGATTCAAGCTCAAGAACGAACTTCGGCTCTGGCTCAAGCCCAATAACAGTTACCAGCGAACCGGACTGGCCTGCGTGAGGCTCACCACCAACAACGCGAACATAGTCGTTGTGCTTAAACAGCACACCCGGTATGGGCGTATGGTTCAGAAATGCTTGAGCGATGTCTTGTGGTCGCACTATGGCTCCTAACAGTTAATGGGCTTCGTCCCAGTTATTACCAATACCTATATCAACGACCAGCGGCACATCAAGATCGGCTGCTGCACACATCAGTGTCCTGATCTTCGCCGCGCAGTCGTCTACTTGATCTTGTGCAATTTCAAATACCAGCTCGTCATGCACCTGCATAATCATTTTGACATCCGGGTTTTGTTTGTACAACCAGTGGTCGGCGGCAATCATAGCGCGTTTAATAATGTCAGCCGCAGTTCCCTGCATTGGGGCATTGATAGCCGTGCGTTCGGCATATTGGCGCCGCGCCGCGTTGCGCGAGTTTATCTCCGGCAAATATAGCCGCCTGCCAAACAGGGTTTCAACATAGCCCTGCTCGCGGGCTTGCTCCCTGGTGCTGTCCATATAGTTTTTAACACCCGGATAACGGGCAAAATATAAGTCGATATAAGACTGCGCCTGATTACGCGTCAAACCCAGTTGCTGTGCCAAGCCAAAGGATGACATGCCGTAAATCAGCCCAAAGTTGATGGCTTTCGCCGAACGGCGCAAATCGTTGGTGACTTGCTCGGGAGCAACGCCAAACACTTCGGCTGCTGTGGCCCGGTGTACGTCTTCTCCGTTGCTAAAGGCTTTTACCAGGCCTTCATCGGCCGATAAATGCGCCATGATGCGTAACTCAATCTGCGAATAGTCGGCGGCGACTATTTTTTTGCCTTCCGGAGCAATAAACGCCTGCCGGATTTTTCGGCCTTCTTCACTGCGTATCGGAATATTTTGCAAATTGGGGTCGGAAGAAGACAGTCGGCCTGTTGCTGCTATCGCCTGATGATAAGAGGTATGAATCCGCCCTGTTTGGTCGTCAACCTGCAACGGTAGTTTGTCGATATAAGTCGATTTCAGCTTGCTCAAACTGCGATGCTCCAGAAGCAGTTTGGGTAGCGGGTAATTAAGAGCTAATTCCTGTAGCACCGATTCTTCGGTTGAGGGTTGGCCTTTAGGCGTCTTCTTTAACACCGGAAGTTTTTGCTGGTCGTAGAGAATGTCCTGGATCTGTTTGGGCGAGCCCAGGTTGAATGTTTGTCCGGCCAGATCGTGAGCGTGTTGCTCAAGAGAGATAAGCTTGCTGGAAAGCTCAAGGCTTTGCTGCGCGAGCATCGCGGTGTCGATTAATACGCCGTTGTTTTCAATCCGGGCCAGCACGCTAATCAGCGGGACTTCCATTTCTGTATATAACTCAAGCAATTTTGGCTGTTGTGCCAGTTTTGCATATAGCACCCGATGCAGTTGCAAAGTAATGTCGGCATCTTCCGCTGCATAAGGCGCGGCTTGTTCTATCGACACTTTCTGAAAGCCTATGTGTTTTGCGCCTTTTCCAGCTACATCTTCATAGTGGGTAGTTGTAACGTCCAGATATTCCTTAGCCAGATCGTCCATATTATGTTTGGTCGCGGTGCTGTTTAACACATATGACTCAAGCATGGTGTCGTGGGTGATGCAGCATAATGCGATGCCGTGGTTAGCCAGCACATGCATATCGTATTTCAGGTTTTGTCCGAGCTTGGGCTTGTGCGGATTTTCCAAAAGAGGCCGCAGTTTTTCCAGTATTTCGGATCGATCCAGCTGATCCGGTACGCCCGCATAGTCATGAGCTAAAGGCACATAAGCGGCAATGCCAGGGGTAACCGCAAAGGATACGCCGACTATTTGCGCCTTGCTGTAATCCAGGCTGGTCGTTTCTGTATCGAAGGCAAACAAGTCGGCTTTTTCGAGTTGTTCAAGCCATTCATTAAAGTGCTGTTTGGTTAATATGGTTTCATAACGGGAATCAATTTTGGCTGGTCTGCCGTTGGTTTGTACAGGTTGGGCTTCAATAGGACTTGTACTGAGCGTAGTCAAAGTATCCAAGGCTTTTAACCAAGACAAAAAGCCCAGCTCAGCCAATAAGTTTTTCAGTTCCGCCTTGTCCATCGGCTGCTGTTTCAAGTCTTCGATGCTATAGGGCAAATCCAGGTCGCATTTAATGGTAGTGAGCTGTTTGGATAAAGGCAGTTGATCCAAGCTCGCACGCAGGTTTTCGCCGATTTTGCCGGTAATTTCATCAGCGTGGGCAATCAGGTTTTCCAAAGTCTGGTATTGCTCCAGCCATTTTGCCGCCGTTTTGGGGCCGACTTTGGGGACGCCGGGAATATTGTCGACAGGATCGCCTATCAACGCCAGGTAATCGATAATCTGTTCCGGTCTGACTCCGAATTTGTCGATAACGCCCTGAATATCCATGCGAGTATTGGACATGGTGTTTTCCAGGATGATGTGTTCGGTGACCAGCTGCGCCATATCTTTGTCGCCGGTGGAAATGATCACGTCGTAACCTTGTTGTTCAGCATGTTGAGCCAATGCCCCCAGCACATCGTCGGCTTCTACGCCGGATTCGATAATTAGCGGCAAGCCCATAGCCCGGATCAGGTTATGCAGCGGGGCGATTTGAACCCGTAAATCATCAGGCATCGGCGGGCGATGGGATTTGTATTGATCGTAAAGGTCATTGCGAAATGTTTTGCCCGAGGCGTCGAAAACCACGGTGATGTAATCGCTGTGATAGTCGGCGATCAGTTTACGCAGCATATTGCTTACGCCGTAAACTGCGTTGGTAGGTTCGCCGTTCGCGTTGGTTAGCGGCGGAATCGCATGATAAGCGCGGAATAGAAAAGATGAGCCGTCAACCAGGATCAGGCGTTCCCTTCGGCTACGCTCAGGGCAAGCCTCTTGGCTAGGCTCAGGACAGGTTTGTGTTTGTTGGGACATAAGATTTAGGTACAAGGTTAAAGGTGCAAGGCATCAGGTTTTACGCTTAACATCCACGATATTAGGCAACTGGCTTATTTTATTAAGTACTTGACTTAACTGATCGGTATTTTCAATTTGAATGGTCAAATTGAGTAACGCTGAAAGATCGGGATGCGTATTCATTGCCGCATTGGAAATATGAATTTTGGCCTGCGCTAAAATATGGGTAACATCGTTAAGCAGATTTTGCGAGTTAAAGGCATGGATAACAATAGGCACGGCATAGCTGGCCTTTTTTGCGCCCCAGTTAACCGAAATAAGCTGGGACTGTTTTTCGGGGCCGAGATGCAGGATGTTCTCGCAGTCTTTACGATGAATGGTAATGCCCTTTTTATGGGAAATATAGCCGATAATGTCGTTGCCCTGCACCGGTGAGCAACATTGAGCAAGAGATGTCAGCACATTATCAATGCCGGCTACGGAAACGACTGATTTAGCCGACGGCTTTTCGCGTTGAACAGGCGCTGGCGGCGCTTCCAACTCGGGAACTTTAAAAAATGCCGCAAGCTGGCGATTGTTAATGTCGCTACGGCCTATTGCTTCAAGCAATTTATCGGTATCCGGCTGATGAAAATGTTTAGCCAGCTCAGTTAAGTTAAGCGTTTTTAACCCCAGCCGCTGGCTTTCCTTATCCAGAATAGCCTTGCCGGTGGCAATATTTTGGGTTTGTTGCTGATTTTTAAACCAGCTTTTAACTCTGCTGATCGCAGCCGATGTCTTTAAATAACCCAGATTGGGATCGATCCAGTTGTGATTGGGGCCGCCGTCCTTTGCAGTTAAAATTTTTACCTGCTCGCCGGACTTTAAGGTATAGGTCAGCGGCACAATGCGGCCGTTGATTTTTGCTCCACGGCAGCGGTGGCCTATTTCGGTATGAATGGCGTAAGCAAAGTCCAGTGGCGTAGAGCCTTTAACCAGGTCGATTAACTTCCCGGCCGGAGTTAAAACGTAGACGCGATCGTTAAATAATTCGCTACGAAAATTTTCCGCCAGTGCTTCGTCGCCGCTTTCCTTTCGGCTGCGCTCAGGGCTGGTTTCGTCCAGCAATTTGCGCAAAGAGGCGATATTTTTTTCTACGGCGGTGTCATGCTTGCCGCCTTCTTTATATGACCAATGCGCAGCAACCCCGAGCTCGGCAAAGTCATGCATTTGCTGGGTGCGAATTTGTACTTCGATACGATTGCCCCCGGCATCAATAATCACGGTATGCAAAGACTGATAACCGTTTTCTTTAGGATTGGCGATGTAATCGTCAAATTCCTTGGGAACGGTTTGCCAAAGGCTATGCACAACGCCTAAAGTGGCGTAACAAGTGGTCAGGTTATCAACAATAACGCGCACCGCCAACAGGTCATAAAGTTCGTCTATGTCCAGTTGCTTGCGGCGCATTTTTTTCCAAATGCTGTAAATATGCTTGGGGCGGCCGTAAATCTCGGCGGAAATTCCCTCATCGGCGAGCTTTTTTTGCAGAAGGGCAATAAAGCTGTTAATGCAGTTTTCCCGTTGTACACGGTTATCGGTCAGCGACTTGGCGATGCGGCGATAGGATTGGGGCTTTAGATAGCGGAAGGCCATATCCTCCAGCTCCCATTTCAACTGATGAATACCCATACGGTTGGCAATCGGCGCATAAATATCCAGTGTCTCCTGAGCAATAAAACGCCTGAGTTCATAAGATTCCCTAGGTAAAACCTTAAGTCGCTGAACCCGGTAAGCCAGTTTTATCAGCACGGCTCGGACGTCTTGAGTCATGGATAGCAGCATTCGGCGCAAGGTTTCCGTTTGACTCGGTTGATCGGTCATTTCCAGCGAATAAACGGTTAACTTATTCAGCCAATTAACATCATCAACCAGAGCGGCAACCGTTTTGCCGAATTGCTCTTTGATATTGGGCTTAGGATCTAACTTGGCTAAACGCGGATCGCTTAATATCGCGGCAAGGATGGTGTCCAGATCGATATTAAAATCCATTAAAACGGTCGCCACTTGAACTCCTGTGGGACGGAAATAATGAGGATCTTCAGGGATTTGCGCGGTAATCGCCAGCGCCTTATTTATTTGCTCGGTATCGGGAGCGGAAAATTCGCTAAATAACTGCTTTTTGTTCGGTTCGGTGTTTTTTTGCATCAACGATAGTCAATAATACGAAAACTTGGCGGTTATAATAGGACAATGTCAGTCTATGTAACAAGCAATCATTGCCTACAGGGATGTAGGTAAGGAGCGTGAGCACGATTGTAAGGATGGTGTAGGTCGCCCGAAATATACCTGCTCAGTACTCATTGAAATGCAATTAGATAAATCTTGGCGTTTGTGTTTGCCGACGTCGGCATCATGTTTTTAACAAACAATTCAAAGTTGAAAAATGAAAATTACAATATTCGGAAGTGGTTATGTAGGATTAGTGACAGGCGCTTGCCTTGCGGATGTCGGCAATGATGTTATCTGTGTCGATATTGACGAGGCCAAAATTGCCAAGCTGCAACAGGGTATCATTCCTATATATGAGCCGGGGCTCGAAGTCATGGTCAATGAAAATCAATCTGAAGGACGATTGAGATTTACTACCGACATTAAGGAAGCTGTAGAGCATGGCGTGTTTCAATTTATAGCGGTAGGTACGCCCCCAGATGAGGATGGTTCGGCAGATTTGCAGTATGTGTTGGCGGTTGCCAAGAGCATAGCCGAGAACATGGACGAATACCGGGTTGTGGTTGATAAATCGACGGTGCCGGTGGGTACGGCAGATAAAGTTAAAGCGGTTATGCAGCAGATATTGACAAACCGCGGTAAAGACCTGGAGTTCGATGTAGTTTCGAACCCCGAGTTCCTGAAAGAAGGCGCGGCGGTGGATGATTTTATGAAGCCGGACCGCATCATTATCGGTACCGATAATCCCAGAACGGCGGAATTGCTCAAGGCACTTTATGCGCCTTTTAACCGTAGCGTTGAACGGGTCATCACCATGGATATACGTTCAGCCGAATTAACCAAATACGCCGCGAATGCGATGCTGGCAACCAAAATCAGCTTCATGAATGAGCTGGCAAATCTGGCCGAGCATTTAGGGGCGGATATTGAGCATGTAAGACAAGGCATAGGCTCTGACAGTCGTATCGGCTACAGCTTTATTTATCCCGGTTGCGGCTATGGCGGTTCCTGTTTTCCCAAAGATGTAAAGGCGCTGGAAAGAACGGCAAAAGAACAGGGTTACCATGCCGAATTGCTTAATGCAGTAGAAAATGTCAATAATCGGCAAAAGCGCCGTTTGTTTGAAAAGATTAATGAACATTATCAAGGTAGTTTAGCAGGCAAGGTGTTCGCTCTGTGGGGGCTGGCATTTAAGCCTAATACCGATGACATGCGCGATGCGCCAAGCCGGCTTGTGTTGGAGGCCTTGATTGAAGCCGGTGCAGCAGTTCAAGCCTTTGATCCTGAAGCGCAGGAAGAAGCGCGGCGACTTTATGGCGACAAACCGGGGCTAAGTTATTGCAACTCGCCTAAAGACGCTTTAAAGCAAGCCGATGCTTTGGTGATAGTTACGGAATGGAAGCAATTTCGCAGTCCTGATTTTGACGTGTTGAGTCAGCAGCTTCAAGACAAAGTAATTTTTGACGGCCGTAATATGTATGAGCCGAGCAGCGTTAAACGTAGCGGATTAGCGTATTACGCGATAGGCAGATAAATAAGTTGTATTTATAAGACAAACGTCTAAACTTAGGCGCGAATGGTTAATAATTACTTGGTTGGCTATATAAAACTATTCATAAATCAAAATTCATATAATTATTTACAAGTAGGAAATAAAAATGAAGAGATTATTAGTTGTGTTATTTGCCGCCCTTTGTTCATTTAATGTCATTGCTTCACCGGTAAACATCAATACCGCTGATGCAAAGACGATAGGAGAAGCCTTGTCCGGCATAGGCTTGAAAAAAGCCGAAGCTATTGTTAAATATAGAGAAGCAAAAGGTCCATTCAAGACGGTAGAAGATCTGGTTAATGTTGATGGAATTGGACAGAAAACTGTCGAAAAAATCAAAGCCGATATCTTATTGAGCGATGTCGTGGTTGCGGATCAAAAGACAGATAAGAAAACAGATGAAAAATCTGATAAAAAAGCAGAAGAAAAGGCTAAGTAATTATTAGTAGATATCTTTCAAGAGACCAGCCGCCGCTAATTGTTAGGGCTGCTGGTTTTTTGTTGTTTGGGGTTTATTTTAACGAGCATCTCCATTCATAGCGGACCGCTATTTCAAGCAATATAAGACCGCAACAGAATACTCACCAAGAAATCCCGTATGATTTTTTACCTCTATCCTCAAGCTCGACAGCGGGCGAATTATTGCCGAGCAAAAACAGACCGATTAGAAAATGCTGTAGAATAATTAAAAGGCATGAATCAATTTACGTTATCCTGCTTCCTAACCTAAAAGTTACTCTTATGGAATTTTCCTTGGAAGCCTTTATTGTCCGATGCTACGGTTATTTTTGAATACGGCTTGGGATCAGTCTGTAGTGGAAGCAGAGGATTGAGCGTGGTGCGGGGGAGAGTAATGCCGGTGTTAAGGTTGTTTTTAATCGCAATGGTTTGATATGAAATGAGTGAAGAATACGAATACGAATATGATGAAGAGGTTGAATATTACGCGGTTCGACCGAATAAAACCCAAATCAAAAAAGACATGGCCGCACTTTTTGCTGTAAGCGAAGAAATGTCCGAGTTATCGGCGGGGCAATTAAAAACTCTTGAGCTTCCTGATGTTATTAATAAAGCCGTTGTGGAAGTATCGGGAATGGCCCATAAAGGCGCGAGAAAGCGGTTGCTGAAATTTATTGCCGGTCAGCTTCATAAGATAGACGCAGAACCCATTTTAGAAAAACTGGCGCGCATTAAAAATAAAAGTGCTCATGCGGTTAGGGAGCACCATATTGCGGAGCGCTGGCGGGATCGGTTGATTGCCGAGGGCAATGATGCGTTGACGGAATTGCTGGATGAACAGCCTCATGCCGATCGGCAGATATTAAGACAATTATTGCGCAATGCCCAAAAAGAGGCCGAAGCCGGTAAGCCGCCTAAATCTTCCCGCTTGCTCTATCGCCAGTTGAAAGAGCTGTTTAAGGTTGAAGGAGAGCCGGATGATGAATCAGAATTTGAGGATGAGCAGGAAGCCGATTAATTGCCTAATTTATGAGGGTGTAAATAAATTCGTATAACCGCTTATTTTCAGAGCTGTACAATACGGCTCCATAAGGAGAGAAGATGAGCGACATAATTAAAGACATCAAATTGATTTTAGCCATGTAAGAATTAGGGCGCGGCTTGAAATCCCCCAGTGATCTGGCCAAGCTGAGTCGGGAGCTTTTAAAGATTACCGTAGAAGCATTCGCTGAATGCCGAAATGAATAACCCTATAGGCTATTAGAAACATTCGCCAGATGGCTATAACATCGGCAACAGCCGCAATGACTACAACCGTAAAATCCTAAAAGGTGAACATGGAGCGATTGAGATTGAAACGCCACGCGATCATAACGGCGGCTTCGAGCCCGTGTTTGTACCCTAAAGGGCATAAATGGCGAAAAATCAAACGCGGCTGACCAAGTTTGCACAGGTTATATCCTTAAGTATTTTTGCAAAAGAATTCAAAATCACGATTCAATAATGCCACGTTTCATGTTTTAACGGCGCCCTATTCAAAATATCCCTATAGCTACGCCACTGCGGCAAAAACCTATCCATATGATTTTTAAACGCATCATTATGGTTACGCTCCAATAAATGCACCATTTCATGCACCAGGATGTATTCAACGCACTCAATAGGCTTCTTGGCTAGCTCCAGGTTCAACCAAATACGGGCTTGCTGAATATTACAACTACCCCATTTGGTTTTCATTTTTTTGACTCCCCAAGCAACGACTTGCTCGCCCACAACGGGTTGCCATTTATCGAGCAGCACGGATATGCATTTCTTTAGCTCGGCTCTATACCAAGCGTTTAATAGCTTTTCTTTGCTTTCTATCGAAGCGTCAGGCTTAACAAACATTTTGAGCTTGCCGCTCTGTAACAGCTTTATCTCAGACTTACCCTCGTGCTCGACTAACTCCAGCCTGTAGCGCTTCCCAAAAAAGAAATGGCACTCGCCTGAGATATACTTCCTTTCCGATTGGCGAGGCTGGTCTTTGAAAGCCTGCTGTTGTTTTTTAATCCAGCCAAGCTTGGAAACGACCGCTAACCGCACATTGTCATCGGTAACGTGCCGAGGCACCGCAACTCGAACATGGCCATCGGGCGGATAAACAGCCAGGTGCAGGTTTTTAATATCCTTTCTTACAATCTGCACATTAATTCCGCTGACTGTCAGCATGTCTTTAGTTGAGCTCATCTAATCATACTCGGATTGATTTTTTATCAGGTCCATAAGATCTTTAATATCTACCTGATATCCGCCCAGCTCTTCCTTAACTGCATGCTCAACGTCGCGTTGCTTAAAACGGTTGGTTTTCCAGTCTGCTTTTTTTGTATAACGGATAGCGGTATCGAGTCGCGTCACCAGCTCTTCGTTTTTATCCAAGTTGTCATATAAAGACTGCTTACCCCTAGTGTTCATAGAGTCAGGATAAGAACTTCCTCCTTGCGGTTTAGTGATATTTTCAGCCAGCTTTTTTACTTCTTTTAAATACTCTTCATAAATAATCGCTTCTTCACGGCGTTGGGTTATCAAGGCATCCAACAATTCAGACATTTTTTCATAATATTTAGGGTTTATCGGTTGCTCGTCGATAATCACCTTGCGCATATTATTTTCAATGGTTTCCGCCATCGCTTCCGGCACTTTCTTGTTTGATGGTCCGGCCGGGTTTTGTTTGGCTTTTTCAACAATCAGCTCAATCAGACCCAGCTCTTCAAAATCGATTACCTTTTCGCTGTCTTCCGCCCGGATATAGGTATCCAGCAAACGGCGCATGGCTGGCTCGTATTGCTTCATATCCACTTCGTCTTTAGAGGCAAGCTTTATCTCCTGGCGCATTTTGCTGAAGTGTTCTACTTCATCCTTAACCTCTTGCGCTTCTTTGGCACTGTATCCAGCGCCTTGCAGTTCGTTGGCTATATTGGCATAAGCCCTGACCAAAGCCGCGACATTTTTATACAGCGAGACCCGCTTGGCTTCGTTCAGTTTCAGGTCATCGCGGTTGGCGACATCACCGCAGAAGTAGCGAATGTAGTCGATCAGTTGTTTGGGCTGCAACACCGGCTCGCACAGTGCTTTTACCGTTTCCCTGGCTTCTTCCAATTTCTCTTTGCAGGTGTCCAAACGGTTAGTCAGCAGCCCCTGCACATCGTCCTTGTCATACGCATCGAATGCGCCGCTGGTGTAATCGCCGATAGACGTTTCCAAGCTGTGGAATAGGTCTTTGTAATCGACGATATAGCCGTATTCTTTATCATCCCCATCCAAACGGTTTACACGGCAAATGGCTTGGAACAAACCGTGGTCTTGCATCTTTTTATCGATATAAAGATAAGTCGCCGACGGGGCATCAAAGCCGGTCAATAGTTTATCGACGACGATCAACAAACGCATTTGCCCCGGCTCTTTCTTAAACTGCTGTTTTACTTTTTTCTCAAACTCTTCGGCTTTTTTTATCGCCTCTTCTTTAGATACTTCAAAATAGTCAGCCAGCATTTGCTGATAGATTTCATATTGATGCAATTTCTCGGTTAAGCCTTCCCCACTATCTTCACCTTTAATGTCTGCCGGTGAAGGCAAATAACTGGTGACAATGGCGCACTTACCCTTTAATTCCGTTTTGCAAAATAACTCATACACCTTACAAGCCTGATAAATGCTGGCGCAGACCAACATCGCATTGCCACGGCCATCCTGGAGCCTTGGCTTCTTTTTCATATCCAGCCAAATATCATTCACTATCATTTCCAGGCGATCCCGACTGGAAAGCACTTTTTGCATGGTTCCCCAGCGCTGCTTTAACTGGACTTTCGCCATATCGGTTAAACCGGCGGTGTTGATCTCAAACCACTGATCGATTTTTTCAGGGGATTTGATGTACTGGTCAATATCGCGGGCTTCATATTGCAAATCCAACACCACGCCATCGGCGACCGCCTCATCGAATTTATAGGTATGAACATAAGAGCCAAAGATTTCGATGCTTTTTTGTTTATCTTTTTTCAATAAAGGCGTACCGGTAAAGCCCACGAATATCGCATCGGGCAGGATAGCCTTCATCGCATTATGTAACTTGCCCGACTGAGTGCGGTGACATTCATCAACAAACACAAACACATTGCCTTTGGCTTTAAAATCTTTGGGCAAACTGTCTTTTAATTCGGCCAAATAATCATCCGTCGCTTTGTCATCGCCATCGTCACCCTGCCTGCCGAACTTATGCACCAACGAACACAACAGCCAAGGTTCTGCTTCGTTAAGCGTAGACACCAGATCGGCGCCGCTTTTAGTACGGTAGATAGCTTCCTCCACGCCGCCGAATACGCCTTCGATTTGTTCATCCAGTTCGGTTCTATCGGTCACGATCAACACACGGGCATTGGTGATATTCTCGCGAATCCATTTCGCCAGCCACACCATGGTTAAGCTTTTACCCGAGCCCTGGGTGTGCCAGATAATGCCGCCTTCGTTTTGATTAAGGCGCTGCTGTGCGGCCTTCACCCCAAAGTATTGGTTTTGGCGGCAGGTCTTTTTATAGCCGGAATCAAAGACAATAAAATTATGGATGATTTCTAAAAAGCGTTGCTTATTGCACAGGTTGATAATATCGAAGTCGAGCATGCCGTCGGCGTAACCGACATCATCCACGGCGAGGTGTTTTTTACTGCGATCGTCCACATCCGGGTTATAGATACTCTCTTAAACCACAAGCCCAAAATTGCAAAAAATCATAAAATCTTATGAATTTGCTTTAACAGGAAACGTGTAAAAACGAGTCCCGTCAAATTCTTTTTTAGCTTTCAGCATGCCATGGATGGCATGCAAAAGT
>DATBQB010000074.1:0-27490 GCA_036561025.1 Methylobacter sp.
TCATTATGGACAACGCGCGTTACCAAAGATGCAACAAGGTGACCGAACAAGCCGAGGTGCTGGGCATCAACATCCTTTTTCTGCCCCCTTACTCACCTAATTTGAACTTGATTGAGCGCTTGTGGAAGTTCACCAAAAAGAAGTGCCTATACAATCGATATCACGAGACATTTTGCCATTTCAAAGAAGCCATTGACGACTGTCTTTATAAGGTGAAATCTGCTTTCAAGGAGCAAGTAAAAATACTTTTAAACCCAAAATTCCAGCTATTTGAAAAATCCGCAGGCGTGACCGCGTAAGGTATAGTAGCAATAGATGCGCTGTGCTTCTTGCATAATCGCCTAAATGCCTCTCGTAGTAGTTCATCGCAAGAACTCCATTTTCAGTTTAAACTTCGCGCTCTGCGATAAATTTATCTAGCGCGGATTTTCGATACTTCACACGCCCTCCGATTTTTATCATGGGCAAAATTTGTCGCCCTGTGCTAGCCCAGACTGCCAAAGTTTTCTCAGTTAAACCCAGATATTTCGCTGCATCTCGGCGTGACAGCAGCGGATCTTGATTGTCTACGAAAGTTCTCATTTTTTCTCCAATGTTTAATAATAATGTTTCGTGTGATCTCGCAATCGACTATTGCAGTGTATAAACCCGGAAAAAAATGCATCAGCAGAAAAATCGGAAAATCAGTTGCAAACTTACTTACATGACTATCAGTAATGAAACCCAGATATGAAATTAGATTTTTTGAGGAGCAATATCCTATGACGACACAGTCGGCGGAAGAAACTGCTGTAAGTAGGAAGCTGTTCTACGACGCCACTAGGCAAGTACCTGACAGTACGAGATATAAAATTTTCGAAATCATCCGGCAGACGCGGGATACTGTTAAATATTTTGATGAGGTGGGTATTTATAAGGATTTTAGTCTGGGTATCAAAGCCTTTATCCAAGACGTTGAGGATAACATCGACGAGGTTTGTATCGCGCACGGAAAACCAACAAAACGCAAAAATCAAAAATCTTTCAACCGCAAAAATTTGGCAAATATCTTTTGCGATCATCTCGAGCCGATTTTATCGCAGAATGCCGGTTTTAGTTACTTGCAGTTAATTTTAGCCAAAGCCGGTTTATGGCCATTACGTGATGGTCTACTGAAATCAGAATCGTTAGGCGATCAATTAATAACATTCAAGAACGCCATCACAGACTATGAGCAACTCCTGAGTTTTGAGGATAGTAAAGCCCAAGGGTTAAATCTCAAGATAACTCTTGAATCGCTTCAACTGCTGTGGGAAGTGTTATCCATCGCCAATAATGCGAAAAACTTTAAACCACTACAGAAACAGTCTAGCCAGCTAGGTCTTTACTGGTGCAAATGCTGTTTTCGTCGGAGAGATAAGTCGCTCATGTACTGCCGCATTCACTCATCTGAGGTCGATACTGAGCAAGGCCGAGCAGAACGAATAAGAAAAAGACTGCCATCTGATGCCCAAAAAATGTTTAGGCGATATCAAACAATGCGCAAGCTGTTAGGTAACAATCCATTTTTTCTAGAAGCGAATGATAGTATTGGAGAAGCAGATAATCAAAACGCTTATTTAATTGATAATATAGAAGAATTTTATTTTTTTCGCCAGACTATCACGGAGGAGTGGCTAGTATCAAAAAACACTTGGATTGACGCAATTGAGTCGCAGTTGCCTTATGTCACGGCAGTTATTGCTCATACGCATTATAAGGAGGCTGATAGTTGGCCGCGATTCGTTGCTGCACTATTTCAGGGGTTGCAGGAAAAGCACGAAGCAGTCAATCACCCGCTTTGGGTTAAACAAATTCTTGAAATCGCTGAAACTTGGCTTTTTTATGAGGATCGATACGGTGATGGGAGAAAAACCGAGACGAAACAGCAGATCCAAGAACTTCATCAACAGGGTAAATCTGTTAAGGAAATCCAGACGACAGTGGGCAAGTCACTAACATATATTTATAGAATAATAAAGAAAAACTCTGTTGACTCATAAATAGCTGGTCACCGGTAATCTTGAAAAATGATTTTTGATGAGTGGGTGAGCAGCGAACACGGTTCCCGAACTTTTCAGCAGTAATTGATTATTACCGGAGCCGATATGCACTCTCGATGACTACCGAAAACCAAGACTTTGCTGCCATGACCTTGCTGACCTCAAGGCCGCAAATCATAGGGAAAATTGCATTCTGCCAAGCGCTGGCTCGATTAGTTGTGTTAATCAGCGTCTAATTTTTCCAGCTTCAGCGTTGGTATTGCCGGTCATCAAATCTTTTAGGTCTTTAAAAAACATTAAGATAGAAAATTATGCTGGTAAATCTGGACGCTGTTTTATAAAAAGAACTGGCAAAATTTGGGAGCTGATGTTAGCAATAAATAAAAATGTCCGCTTTTGTAGCAAATAAACTGTCCGGTTTGGCAGGAGGTCGTGATGGTATAGACAATAAGCGTCTTGGCTGGTGGATTAAAAAGCACGCAGGTCGGATAGTGAATGGTCGGCGGTTTGAAAAAGATACCACTTTTAAGAGTAATTCTGAGCGCTGGAAAGTGGTGGAGGTATTGTCGTGAACATAGATCGGATAATTCTAGTCACATGGTTGAGGGTTAAGCTAGTTTACGGTAAGAGATGAACGTGAAAGATAACGAAGTTGTTTATAAAAGTCAGAACTAGAATAGTAAATGCGACAGTAACGAAGTGAAAGGGGAGATTGATAAATAAGATTAAATAGAGAAAAAATAAACTGACCGTCCGATTTTGTCTGGTTGCAGCTAGTGGTAATAGGTCCGACCAAATCAGGACGGTCAGCGTTATTGTGTAAAAAAGAAACTTGGAAAATAGCCGATAATAAATTTTGATTCTATTTTATTGTAGGGTTGGCAAGTTTCTCGGGCTTGTTTTCAGCTCGAAAGAATCGCGATAATTTATGCTAAACAGAAAAATGTCACGCATCCATGATTTTTATTTTAACTGTAAAACTCTGCACTTGATCTGGCAGTTTCAAGTATTAGTTTGGATTTAAACTAGCAGTGATTGTCTCAGTTCGATCCTGAACTGCCGGATGTTCTATTCTAATAAGTGGCGCAAGAATAGGCCAAGAAGCACAGCAGGTACAACCAACCTTCGTTCGTCCCTAAGTAGGATATATCGCCAACCCATTTCTGGTGAGGAGCGAGCGGTGGCCGTAAAGTTTTGTTCCGGCAGGTTGTCGAACATCGGCAAATTGTGCCGACTGTTGGTCGTGGCCTTGAACTTGCGGGTCGCTTTGGCCACCAAGCTTTGACGCTTCAAACTGGCAGCTATCGTTTTCAGATTATAGCGCTTTCCACTTCTGCCGAATTTTTCTTTGGAAACGTTTCGCGCCACAACGTTGCTTATGTTGTTGGAAGAGGGTTGTTGCCTGTTGATCCAGTAACTCTCGTTGCTGTTGCCGTGCACTTGGCTTTCGGCGTAGCCAAGCATAATAGCCACTACGGGACACGTTAAAACACGTACATACGCCAGCTATCGAATAGTCAACCCGATGAGCTTTCATGTCGTCGTACCTCGCTTGAGTTGTTGAGCGAAGTACCCAAAGGGCATAAAATGCGTCGCCGCATTTTCAAGTACCCCTTGCGGGTATTAAGTCGCCAACTCCTCCGCCTGCTGGGCGAGTTGGCGTTTTAACCGGGCATTTTCTGTGGCCAGACTGGATTCCCGTTCACTGACCGTCTTAGCCTGTTCGGACTGTTTGCGCCACGCATAAAGCTGGGGTTCATGCAGCCCCAGTTGCTTTACCGCCTTGGCAACACCCACTTGCGTTGTCAAATTGAGCGCTTCCTGTTTGTATTCGGCGCTACGCTGGGTATAGCTAGCCTTTTTGCCTGTTACCTTCATGGCCATACCAGTGCCTCATTGTAAAGAGAATACTCACTTTTCAATTTATCCACTATTCATGGTGGGGATCAATCTTTACATAATTAGTAATTTGCACGATTGACAGTCACAAAAAACCAAGTGTACTATCGTGCCCGACACGCGTACGTAGGCCAAACATGGGCAATTGCAAGATGATGATATGGCGCTATTGTAACGCCGCCGCTGCATCACCCCATGTCTCACGATGGGACGATGCTCTGCTCTTTACCACAGTTGATTTCACAGGCTGCACAAACGCAGCAGGTAAAGAGAGTCGGCAGGGAAATCGGTTGGCGGGAGCAAGACAGTGAACACCATTATGTGATTGCGGCTCTTCCGAACTATCTCAGATAGTAAATCTAGAGTCAGCAAGTTGTCGTTATCCTGTACGAGCGATCATTAATCTTTGTCCAAAGCTGAGGGTTGCCACGAGGATTAGGAGATTCATTATGATAACCGAAAAAACGACCCTCCTTGACCGACTCACGAATCTCATCGGTGACCTTCGCCCGTTACCTGGGGCGTCGCCAAAGACACTGGAGCAGGCCCGAATTGCGGTGGCTCGTGCGGCTGCGGCGGGCCAGCAGGAGTCTGTCGCCCGTGCGACGCCGGTCAAGCCAGCCATCGATCCGCACGCGATCAGCGCAGAACACCGCGCCGGTATCGAGGCGGCGGTCGATTCCGTGATTGAGCAACCGGCAGCGACTCCCGAATTCTTGGTGGCGAGACGCGAAGTCCCGCTCGCCGTCACCGGCGTCCCGAACATTACACCCGATTGGGCGGCAGGGAGAGCGATCGACTCGACGATCGGCCCATTTGCCGATGCGGTAGGTCGCCCTGTCTGGATCGATCTCTTTCAAATCGTCGTGCAGACTCGACTGGTTCGAAGTCCCGGTGCGGCGCCGTTTCTCACTCTTCCGCTCCCCGTTCTGACGATCAGCGGCAACCACTTCAAGCTCCCTGCCGGCAGCGTGTGGATCGCATCGCAGCAGATCGCACCGGGTGCTCCGCTGGGCTCCTACACTGGTTTACGGATTAAAGGCGGAACGATGACGTTCAGCCAT
This sequence comes from Methylobacter sp., assembly GCA_036561025.1. Lineage (GTDB taxonomy): Bacteria > Pseudomonadota > Gammaproteobacteria > Methylococcales > Methylomonadaceae > Methylobacter_A. The sequence goes on from DATBQB010000074.1 coordinate 4,985, forward strand.
ACACTCACTGCGTCCGGCAACGAGATCGTCGTTCCCACCGCGGTCACCTGCACACTGGCGCTCAAGCTTGATCCAGGCACGGCCGCTTCGGGATCGGGGCCGGGAGAAGACGCGCGCCTCGCTGCAGCTGAAGTGCCGAAGACTGTCACGTTCATCTTCTCGGCGACCGGAGCGAAGATCACATCGATCGACAAGGCGCGCTTGAGCGTCTACGGGACGACCGTCAAGCTCGAGCCAACGACTGAGCCGCCCGTCTATGTAGCAGACGCCGGTCGCATTTTTGTGCCCGTGAAAACCAATGAGACATTCTTTACTGTCGTAGATGTCCGATCGGAACAGTTTCTCCCTGCCGGCCGGGCTAATATCAGCGACACAGCGTGGACTTTGCCTGTAGCGGTCGTTTCTCCAGCGTCGCTGGGAAATGCGGCGGGCGCGGGTGGACTCGCGCTGAGGCTCGCCGATGGTCTCACGCTTATCTGGAAAGGGCAGCCCGCGCCCGCGCCCGCCGGCCCGGTCACGCTGATCGTCGACACGGGATTGATTACGCTGATCGCCCTGACCGTGCGAAGCCTCGGCGCGCACGAGACGATCCCGCTTTGGAGCAAGGAGCCCGGCAAGCCCCCTTCGTCGCACATCGATGTCTGCTGGGAGCCACAGTTTCCACTGCATTTCTTCTCCGGAGCAACCGGCGCCGAATTGCTCCTAGTCGTCGGATCAATTAAGGGAAACTTCGATCGCCCTGTGACCGTGGCCGGCAAGCAGGTTTTTATCCGGTCGAAAAAAGCCCTAATTTTCTTCATCGAATCGCCGCTTCTGACAGGTGTCGTCATTGAAGCGTTTCTCGACCAGCCCCCGCCATCTAACCGCGCACTGGCGTTTGCGATTGCCAACTCGCTGTTCCGCACCACGCCCGCCGCAACTCTGCTGCTCGTCGCCGCGTACGATGGTGAGCAGTCGCCGAGGGGCGGGGCGGTGATAGGATTCGGTTTACAGTATCTACTGCCCATCCTGCCGGACCCATACGCCGGAAATATTACCCCGCCATTCGAACGACTCCGCGACGTGGGAACAAGCGGGGCACTGAACGCGCTCGTCCTATGGATGCCCACGAAGCCTCCCATTCTTACGTACACGCTGCCCGCGACTTCTCTGGCATCGACCATCGCGAACGCAGGAGCGTTCGTAAGAACGGAAGACGTAGCGTTGATTTCGAGCGGCGCAGCACAGACGGGCGCGTTCATTATGCTCGATCTCTCGACCAACGTTGACCAGTTCGGTGTTGGCTGGCTTCCTGCCCGCCTGCACGACACTGCAGCAAGTTCACAATCGGCACTCGCAGTCGATTCGATGTACCTCGTCAGCCCGAGCCGCTCCGTCTACGTGCTTACCGTTCCAGCCGTGCAGTGGGAGCCGGTGTTCACGGAGACGCAGTTGCCGCCTCCATCACCCCCGTTCCCGACTCCAGTCACATTCGTCGACAGCGGCGGTCCAACGGCGATCGCCGTTCAGTCGGTGGAACTAGTGCGTGTCGCGCCCGCGCCAGCGCTCGATTTTCTCGTGGATAACTTCACCGTCAGCGCGACTCCACAGCCGGCGTTGGCCCGCCTCACGCTGCCCTTCGGCATCGAAGCCTTCTCGACGCTGAGCAAGCCCGGCGCTGTCGCCGCACGCGGAGCCACGGTCGATTACAACCGACCGCAATTCACGTCGGAAGCCGTTAAGGGCGGCTACCAGATCAGTGTTCGTGCAGTCGATCCGGCAGCACCGGATTCTCCGGGCCTTCAAGGATGGACAATTCAGCGTACGGACAACCTTCTCGTGTCTGGCGTCCCTATGCTCGGAAGAAGCGTTCTGGATACCGATGTCGACACAATCTTCAACACTTATCTCGGACCTGATTCACCCACGGCGCAGGTTCCGATGACACGGATCGATCTGTCGGGATACGGCGAGAGCCTGTTCAGTCACTGGGTCAATCCCTCGGAAGATGCGGTTGTCGTCAGTCAGGCCCACTTCGATGTGTTGATTGGACGGACTTCGATGGAGGTCGTCCAGGTCCGCAGTATTCTCTACCCGTACGGCGCGCGCGTCGTCCGTACTATCACGATCCAGAGGAAGAACTCCGGTAGCGTGGTCCGGAGCGACAGCGGTTGGCAGAAGGTTACGAATGGCGAGTACCTGTTCCCCGGAACGGGGCTGACGACGCATCCTGGCGTGGTGCAGAAGATCCAGAACATCACGAACATCCGCGATACTGGACAGACCATCGACCTTGCCGGCGGCGCGGTAGTCGCCGGGGTGGTGTTCGACGGCGATCTCGTTATCGAGAATGCGGTGAAGGGAACGACTCCGGCAGGGGTACCAGCTCGCAGCCAGATCGGCTACGTACAAATCAAGCCTACGGGTGGAACGATCTTGACAGCCACGCAGTATGAGGAGTTGATTCAGAGAGCTGGCCCGCTCGGCGGTACTGTCGACTGTGTGCTCAACGTCGGGCTTTCCGGACAGTTGATGAAGCTCGGGCGCGTCGGCGTAGGCGTGACGCAAGGGCTGGGCGGACCCGAATTCGTGATGACTGCGTGGGGAAGTCCTCAGTTTCCACAGGGCGGGCAGTGGTCGTTCCTGCGGCAGACCGGCGCCGGGACCGCGCCCGAAGTCGTCGACAAGGACCTCGGAGTCCCTCTGATCCGTGCCGGCGCCGAGCTTGCCCCACCGCCGCTCACCTCTCCGTATCGCTTCGCGGATCCGGGAGACTTGAGCACGCCCGTTACGCCGGCATCCGACTACGGGATCATCCACGCTACCGGCACACAGCGCGTCTTCTTTCCTCGGCCGAAAATCGAGGCCGGATCGAACCAGATCACCAGTACCCGTCCACCGATCCTCGCAGATCCCTATTCGTTGGCCAACTCCGTGGGATATTTTCCGCGCATAGACGCCGCGATTCCGTTCCCCGATGCGAATTACGCGATCGTGATCTCCGGCGGCAATTACCGATTGCAACTGCCGGCGCCGAGCTTCCCGGTGACTGTCGGCCAGCGCACCCTCGCCGAAACGGGCAGTGTGCGCAGTTACGTGGACTACACCGGATCGACTGTCACAGTGGTGATTGACACTTCCGCACCAGTGCCGTGGACCTTTCAACTCAAGAATATCGCGGCAGCGATGAGTTCCGGCTCCATGGGTGAGCTGATGCGAATCGTCGGCGACCTCAACGCCGACGCAAAGAACTCTGCGAATTTGGCGAACTCGAATGTCATTTTCGGCGGCGCGCTTGGAGTCGTGCAGGACGTCATGAAATTTCTGCAACAGTTGGGGTTCCCAGCTCCAATGAGCATATCGATGACCAACTCACCCGAACTTAAGATTACGCTCAAGATTCCGATGGACGAGGAGTTGAACAAGCTGATGCCACCGTGCGGACCTCATTTCGAGGATACGGACGTAACGGTCGGGTATGTCATCGACCTGAAGGACGGTGAAGTCAGTGCCGAATTTGAAGCCGGGGCAGCAATCTTTATTCCTACTCCGTTTTGCACATGTGTTCCTCAACCGCCGCCGGACCCGCCCGAGATATCCGGGCTTCAAGGCGTCGGCTTGCTAAAGTTCGACGCCAAGATCAGCACGAAAGATGGGCAGATCATGACACTCACAGTAGGTGCCGGCATCGGCATCTCATTTAAATTGGCTGATAGCTTCAAGGTCGTCGCTTATTATGCCGAGACAGAATTCCTGATTTTTGGTGATGTATTCGGGCTCGGCGTCGGCGCACTCATGAAGGGAAGTATCGATTTGGAGATCATCAGCGTAGATATCAGTGTAGAAGGAAAGATGGCTGTTCTGAAAGTCGATGCATCCGCCACGTGCTCCGATGTGACGGTGTGGGGAGTGGCACAAGTCACATTTGCTGTCGAAGTAACAATCGCATGGGTTATCGATATCGACTTCGAGGTGCAAACGGAATGGAGTCGGAATTTGAACGGCGGCCCCTGCGAGCTGCCCGACGCGCTGTAATAGGAGAACATCATGGCATCACCAACACGGCTTAACCTTCTCCCTTACCTCCAGCATTGGGATGGTGTGACATTGCACGTGCGGCTCTTGGCCGTTCCGCGCGGCAATCCGCTCGACCCGCTCGTCGCTCCAACGGGGCCGTCATTCGCCGCTGCGAATTTCACGTTCGACGTGCGCTTAGTGGCAGGACTCGATCAGATTCCGGCGTTTGGTACGCCAGCTTCTAGCGTGGCGATCGCGTCGCCACATCCTCCCCAGGCGCAGAACCTCTTCAACCAGCTCGCCACCGTGTTTCCGATCGACCCCGTTCCGCCGGCAGCGAATCCGCGCCCGGCGGGGACGCTGATCAAGAAATATCTCCCACCCACCTATCGCGATGCCGTCGGATTCTCCGTCGCGCGCAGTCCCTACACCGTCTCCGACGACAGCTACGCCTGCCTGCTTCGATCGGGCACGAACAAGCCGCCGTACAAGAAGATCAAGCCTCCCGAGGCGCCAAAGTTTCCCTGGGGCAAGGTCATCGCCATCGCCATGCGCCAGCCGGTGCTGGCGGAAGTGCTCGGAATCATCCGGCCGTTCGAGGTCGCCGTCCCGCCGGAGTTCTTCAAGGAGGGCGGCTGGCTGTACGTCACCCTCGCGCCGGCGAGCGACGCCTTCGCCCTCGCCACCACCCCCGACGCGCTCAAGATCTACGCCGCGCGCGTTCCGGCGCTTCCCACGCCGCGAACGCTGTTCACCCCGGTTCTCTTTCCGGTCGCCAGCGTCCCGCCTCCCGGTCCTTACGACGACCTCTTCCAGGAAGTCGATGACTACGATGACGGCTTCGCGAAAGCGGTCCACGCCGCGCAGCCGCGTTTTCTCGATCCGCTGAACGAGACCGACGACGGCACGCGTCCCTCGAAAGACGTCGGCGTGCGTCTCGGCTGGGACGACGAGCAGGTGCCGATCTGGCTCAACCGACAGATCGATCCGGCCATGGCACCGCTCGACGCGCCGCTGGGCGTCTTCGGCTATCGGATCGACGCGCGCGAGCGCGGCACCGTCGCTTGGTCGTCGCTCTGCCTGGCGCGGTCGACGGTGAAGGTCGGCTCGGCTGTCGTCGGCAACTTCGCCGGCGAACTCGCGATCGAGGCCATCCCGACGCAGCCCGACGGCGAGAAGACCGGCGTCTATTGGCTGCCGAGCTACTACACAAACTGGACCGGCCCCTCGCTCGTCGCCGTCGACATACTGACGCGCCGCCTCATCGGCGATCCCGGCTTCGCCGGCCCATACCCGGTCGATGGCGTCGAGCCCGCCGTTCAACTGTGCTACGGTAAGACGTACGAGTTTCGCGTTCGCCTCATGGATCATACCGGCGGTGGGCCCGATGCGGCCGACATGGCGCAGAATCCCGGACCGCACCCGAATTTCACTCTTCCGTTCCGCCGTTGGATCCGGCCGCGTACCGTCCGCGTGCTTGATGATCTGCCAAACGTTCCTGATCCGGCGAAGCCGCCCGCGCAGATTCGCGTCAGCCGCCCGCTCCTCGGTCATCCCGAATACGGTTTCACCGGTGTTCCCAACGTCGCGACGGACCTCATCTCCGATATTCCGAGCGCGCGGGCGGAGAAGCGCGAAGTCGCACTGCCGGACCCCGATGTCAGCGCGCTCACGATCTCCCTGCAGGTTCGTGCGCTCGGCCTCGATACGAAGGCAGGCGGAGGAACGAAGGTTGGGTATCATACAGTCTTTACTACCACTCGCCCGTTCCCTGCGGATCCGAGCCAACCGCTCATACTCGACCTAGACTGGGCCGACGTGCACGATGTCGACACGCTCTCTCCCCCTGCTGGTTTCGGACCGGTTGCCGTACCCACTGCGCGCGACGTGCGCCTCGTCCTCTTCGCGGTCGGCAAGGACGATCCGCACCTCGATTACTTCGGCGCTGACGACGTGCGAGTCGGCCCATCGGTCGACGTCAATCTTCGGCACCACGCTTCCGACGAGCGCGATCTTTTTCTTCCCACCGCATCGAGCGATCTGTTGCGCGCGATCTTCCTCCAACCCACAAACCTCTTCGACGCCTCTGTGGCGTTCGCGCAGCGCGCCGCGGGTCTCGGCGTGGAGGCTCCGGCGAATCCGATCGGACGCTTGGCCGAGGAGTTGGATCTCGCGGTCAACGGGTTGACGTTGCACGCGCGCTCCGGACGCCGTCTCGTCTTCGGCGCGGCCGCCGGCCTGCGGCACGTCCTGGCGCCCGACAACTCCAGCCTCACCTTCGCCTCGAACGCCGACCTCGCGCGGCATTGGATCGTCGCGCTGCGACTCACGATCGATCGCGACTGGACGTGGGACGGCCTCGCGCCGACCGGTGTCTCCGTGGTCAGGCAAGGCACCGGCGAAGTCGGACGGATCGAGCCGCGCTCCACCATAGACTCAGCCGCGCTCGTGCATCCCGACCGTAGCGGCACGGACCTCATTTTCTTCGACGTCGTCGATCCGAAACCGGAGCCCGGCGATTTTCCCGCAGAGCTGAATCTCGACTACATGCTCACCCCGAGCTTTGAAACACCGCCCGCCCAGTCGGACCCGGTGCTCACCGTTCGTGTGCGCCTGCCGATGACCACACCGCCGTCACAGGCGCCGCGCCTCGCCTCTGCGGGAATTGCGTTGTCGCCGTACGTGCGCTCGGCCGACTATTCGAGCACCGAACAGCGTCGTCGGGTTCTCTGGCTCGAGTTCGACCGCCCTCCCGATAACCCGCGCGATCTCTATTTCGCTCGCATTCTCGCCTACGCTCCCGACCCGCTGCTGGTGGGTACGTTGCGCGATCCCGACGAAGACGCTGAACCTCCTATGCCCGTCGACCCTGAGCCGATCCGCACCATCGTGCCCGGGCAATCGGACGATCGCGCCGGCTTCACGGCGATGCAACCGCTCGTTCCCTCCGACTCGCCCATGCACTTCATGCTGCCGCTTCCATCCGGTTTTCCGGAAGACGCGCCTGAATTGTTCGGCTTTTTCACATACGAGTTTCGCGTTGGACACAATCTTGGGTGGAGCACCGCGCAGGGCCGCTTCGGCACTGCGCTGCGCGTGACCGGCGTCCAGCACCCTGCGCCGCCGCTGACCTGTATGATCGTGCGCACGAAGGCCGGCGTCATCGCCAGCGCTCCGTACGCGAATCCGGTGCAAGACGGCCGCTCGGTACGTCCATTCCCCCCCGCCACGGACATTTTCGTGATGATCTATGCGCAGGTCTACCAAAGCGACAGCGAGGATTTTCGCAACGTGCTGCTGAGCCACAAACGCGCGCATTTTCATCGAAAGCCACTGGACGATCCGCAGATCAGCCCTGACGCACTGTACGCCGACGCATCGTGGTCCACCAGCGAGATCAAGTTAATGCTCGACGGTCTGACTCTCGGCACGGACACGCCGCTCAGTTGCCTCGCCGTGGAAACGCTTCCGGGCGGATCGAAGATCAGCGACCCGCTCGGCGCCAACCTCGGCCAAGAGCGTTTATTGCGCACGTCGCCGCTTGTACCGGTCCCACCAATGTGTTGAAGACTTTGAGGCGGCTTGCTCTTACAGAACGATGGCTATTGAATATTGCAAGACCGCAAGATTAGTGGCGATCGCAATCTTATGTCACAGAGACGAAACAGTTGCGAAAATACACGACAACCATCGTAATAAGCCACGGAAAAAGGTTGAATGGCAGGAATGTGCTCGATTACCGCCTTCCAGGACCGCAATCATGGAGCAAGCCCCAGTAGGCTGGGTAGTGGCATCGGGATAAATCAATACGTCGGAACCGCACTGCTCTTCCAGGTACATGGAGTATGCGAGAGCAAACGCTCACCTAGGTTGCTGTATCAGTCTTTTGGTCGCTATCTTCGGCCTCATAGTCAACAAATACTGTGAAACAAGATTAACAATAGAATGAAAATACCCGAGGTTTTTCATGATCATAACAGATTGGCAAGCCCGCCATGGTCTAAACGCACTTGACTATCAGCACACCTTTGATAGGTTCGTCTCTCAAGGCTACCGGTTGGTTAAAGTGAGCGGATACGCCGTTCATAATCAAGCGCGCTACACCGGAATATGGTACCGCTGCGGCGGTAACGCTTGGGAAGCGCGTCACGGCATTTCCGAGGCCGCTTACCAGCAGGCAGTGACTGATCTCGGTGCGCAGGGCTATCGGCCAACGCATATTTCCGTGTTCAGTTTAGGGGACCAGCCACTGTTTTCCGCCATTTGGGAACAGGAGAAAGGTTTGATCTGGTCTGCCAGCCACAACCTGACATCGGATGAGTATCAGCGATTGTTCGACGATATGAGCCGACGCGGCTACCGTTTGCGCTGTGTGTCCGGCTATGAAATGTCAGGTGAAGCTCGATACGCCTGTATTTGGGATTTTTACGCAGGCCCGGCTTGGCAGGCCCGGCATGGACTAGATGCGTGGACTTACCAGCACGAATTCGACACCTTGAACGCTCAAGGTTATAGGTTGGTTCAGGTAGTCGGTTATCCGATTCAAGGCACACCCCGCTTTGCAGCTATTTGGGAGCAATCTTCCGGTCATGGTTGGCAAGCCCGCCATGGAATTCCTGCTGATAACTATCAGACCGAATTCGATTCGATGGTTCAGGGCGGTTTTCGTCTCGTCGATGTCAGCGGTTATGGTTTCGGATCCTCGTCCGGATATACCAGTCTATGGGAAGATGCTTCCGCCGACCGACCGACGGCTGACCCGGTCAGTGAGCTGATAATTCCTTTAATGCAGAAATGGGCGATCCCCGGCTTATCGCTCGCAGTCGCACGGCAGGGAATGTTTTTATCCAGCCGCTGCTTCGGTTACGTCAATCCAATCACCCGCGAAATCGTCACACCCGAGCATCGTTTTCGCATTGCGAGCGTAACCAAGCCGATCACGGCAACGGCGATTTTCCAATTAATCGAACAAGGTCGTCTTTTTCTGACCGATAAAATATTCGGTACCGGAACAATTTTAGGGACCCAGTTCGGAACGCTTCCATACGGGTTCGGCATTGAGGAAATAACAATCCAGCACTTGCTCAAACATACGGCAGGCGGGTGGGCGAAAGGCGGAAATGATCCGATGTTTCAGAGCCCCGATCTTAACCAGAGCGACCTTATTAGCTGGACTTTAGACACGCAGCCACTGCTTTATCAGCCTGGTACGGCTTGGCTTTACTCGAATTTCGGATACTGCCTGTTGGGGCGGGTCATCGAAGCCGTGACCGGCATGCCTTACACCGCTTATATCCAGAAGTATGTATTGCAGCCTTGCGGCATCACCGAAATGACCATCGCAGGCAATACCGCCATGAATCGACAGCCGTTCGAAGCGATGTACGCCGGCAAAGACCTCGATGCGCCGTACGAGTTGTTGATCAGTCGGATGGATTCCCATGGTGGATGGATCGCTAGCCCTACTGATCTGCTCCGGTTTCTGTTGAAGGTCGATAGTTTTCCCATGCCCTGTTAATCGGCGTGCAAGTTTTACCAGTTCCTTTTAAAAAACAGCATCCATATTTACCAGCTAAAAGTTTTATCTTGTTGTTTTTATAATTTTAATGACTGGTAATACCGATGCTGAAACTGGAAAAAATTGGATGCTGATTAACAGATTCGTTCGCCAGTTTGACGGCTGAGGCCCTGAATTCGGCTATATAGGTGTTGGGTTTTTCTTGGCTCATTTAGGCTCACACTTTAATTTAAAGGTATTTTAAAAAATGTGTCCGGTTTAGTGTAGCCACATCATTTTACCGTTTTCAACGGCATTCACCACACGCAGCCGTAAATCTTCTGAATAAGGACTGGGCATCGTCGGACACCTCGGTGACTGCTAAACGCCTGTATTTTAACAAAACACCTGTCCTTAGGTAGCAGATAATTGCTCTAGTGTTTATTTGCAAGTGATCTGGTGAAAAAAGAATGCATGTTTTACATGCTTGCAAGCCAATGCTTTCAAAAAAATCAGCTTAGGCTTACATTAAAATCAGCTTAGGCTTGCATACATGAATAGCTTTTCGCTTCATAATGAAATTAGCAGCAAACCGCCAACGCAAATCCAAAACGATAGAATCAGTTAAGAAGTAAGGCATGCTATTCCGTGTTTAATATTTGCAAGAAAATAGCATCCAATTTGATCATGAAAAATTCACATCATATTGTTGTTTATATCTATTTCTGTCCGTTTGCTGGTAAAAAAGAAGTTGAAAATGGTATGCCTTGGACATTTTTTTGAAAATAGCGCCTCCCTGATTACCACTTACTATTAATCTTATCCAGTTTCTGTTTTTTCTATGAAAAAAGGTATCACTCTTCTCTTAATTATCTCTATGTTGCTGGGTTGCGCCACGAAAGGCTCTACCATAGACAAGCAAACTTCTGGAACGGCTATAGGAGCGGTTATTGGTGGCGTAGCCGGGGCATTCGTCGGCCAGGGAGCTGGAAAAGCATTGGCGGTTATTGCTGGTACGGCAATCGGCGGTCTTATCGGAAATCAGGTTGGTGCTTGGCTAGACGAGAAAGACCGTGAGGCCATTAGTCAGGCTTCGGCGAAGGCCTTAGTGTCGATGCCGAGTGGTCAAGATGTTGTTTGGCGTAATCCCGAAACTGGCAACTCTGCCGTCATCACGCCTAAGGCTCCTGTTGTGGAGGAGCGTAAGGTCGCTATGATACGCAACAAAGCGGTGGCTCCTCTGCCCAAGTTGGATTTGATAGGCGAAACTTGGGATGCCAAAAAAACATCTAAAGTGCGAGTAGCGCCAGATACCAATGCCAGCGTTGTATCCAATCTCAAAACGGGCGAAAAATTCACTGCAGTTGGCAAAGTTGTTGGTGCAGATTGGATTGTTGTCGCTCGAGGCAAACGCACCGTTGGATATGTCTCGTCCAAGGCCGTAGGAAAATTAGAGAAATCCTCAATAGCGGCGGCTGATAACAGCGCCATACGCAAAGCTACAAATCTTGATGCCATAGAGAAAGATCGGGCTATCGATCTGGATGCGGCTGACACGGTCGCTCAGGAAGTTGTCGCTAACGCGTCATGCCGTGTTGTGGACGTTAAGGTTAGCAGTCAAAGCGGCCAGACCGATCAAAGCTCAACAAAGGCATGTAAAGCCGCCGATGGGGCATGGGAGATTATATAAATCATGCTGATGAATCGTAACTTCTTTTTTTATTGTGTTACGGTAGCCGCTATGGTCGGCACTGTTGAAGCAGCGACGCCACAGCGTCTCGCATATTCCGAAAAACTTGGGGTTGAGGTCTTTGCGCTGCCCGATTCATCAGGAGTTTGGTGTCAGCCGACTTTAACCCTTAATATCCTGTTAAAAGACAATAGTCCGCTAATGCAACCAGATGGCCTGAACGGATTCTTGCCGAAGCTCAAGAAAGTTTTTGATCAGGAGTGCCTAAAAGCTACAACGGCCAAGGTATCCGTCATTAAGGTGGTTGACCAATCAGTCGTTGGGTCAGTATTGAATATCAGCAAGGCCGATGGATGGACAGTGGGTCTTCCTGCTTCTGAGTCCGCCGCTGTTGCACAGAAATCAGATGTTCAGACTGCATCGACTGCCGCGCAGGTACAACCACAAACAGAACCGTCGCCGGCGGTCACTTCACCTTCTCTTCCACCAAAAATAGACGAGCAGGCAACAACATCTGACTCTGCGGCACCACCTGAAGTTTTGCCGCAGCCAACTACGGCGGCATCGGTCTTGCCTCGAGATACCGGTTATTTCAGCGCATTGATCCAGTTTCTACGCGCTAATCCTTCATTAGCCGATGATGCGGGAGTAATCCGTCTGTGGGCTTCTTACCGTTTTGCTAGGGAATACGAGCAGGTCGCAAATCAGGAGTTCAAGCTACAACCGGTTATTCAGAAAGCCAAAGCCGATCTTGCTGCAACACTTGCGCAGGCCGATTCAGGTCGAATCAATATAATTTTCAACTCTAATTTTGATGCGTACGATTTCAACAAGCAAATGTTTCCTATTGCTATAAGCGGAAACGATTTTCGTCTCACCAAGCCTTGCTGTCTTGAATCGCCAAACTTGCCTAACAGTTTCGTTCTGAAGGTTTCTGGACTTGATGCCATTACAGGCTTACCTATGGATAACGTTGCCGCCGAGACGTTTGCAGAAAAGCGGACGCAGTATGGGCGCATAAATCGGACCATTAGTCTCGCAGTGTCAGTCAAACTGGATTCAGCTGATTTCACCAAAAATAGCTGGGGCGTAATATCTGCTTTAGGTACTCTCGACACTGCCGCATTCCTAGACAACAAAGATGACACTAAGACTATTTACCAGTTAACGCAAAGCGAATTGCAGAAGATGCGCGAAGCCAAGGCAGCAGCAGAAGCCATTGCAGCTAAGGCAGAAGTCGATAGGCAGGCTGAGATTCGCAAGCAAAAAGCAATGGCGAGACGAGATCAGGACATTCTTGCCTTATCCCAAGCCTCGAGCAGCGTGAAGTTAGCTAATGCCATTTCGGACGAGCAGATCAACTACGGCCAGCACTTGGATAATCTCCGTTCTGCAAGAGCTAAAGCAATTATTAAAGGCCAACCGGTTACTGTATCAATGCTGGTCCAGATGGATGAGAGCGGGCGCAATGAGTTACCTACAAAGTGGCCGGGGCATCTTCAGGTAACGGTTTCAGAGAGTCAACCCGAATTGAAATCATCCGGCTGGTATCTAGTTCGTGGCTTGCTAAGTGTCCCCGATGGTGACTCGCTACCTCCGGCGACATTGGTAGCAAATGCTGTTTACGCCTGCACACAACCACAATGTGCTGATGCAACAGACGCTACAACAATTGTTGATCGCAAACTGGCTGCTATTAACGAAGGGGTCTAGCCAACGATCAAGAATACGTTTCACAAGCGCGAATAACCTTAAATGTCACGCAACCTTTCAGGACAGCTAAATAATAACTTAATCAGGAGATAATGCTAATATGATGCAGCTATTCAAATTTGACTCACTCGTAACCCCGTCAATCATCAAGTTTATGTTTTACTTCGGTGTCGTCTGCTCTGCTCTAGGCGCATTGACTACTATTGGTTCCGGATTGGAATTGATGAAATATCAGCCCATGTTGGGTTTCGCTTACATTATCGGGGGGCTTATGATTGTTCTGGCCGGAGTTGTTATGAGTCGGGTAGTCACTGAATTTACCTTGGTTATTTTTATGATCCGCGATGAATTGGCCTGGCAGCGTCAGCAAGCTACTGGCAGATCAGCAGATGTTCCGTCTGAATAAAGCAAGTATCTGAGACAAAAGAATGCGTAACCATTTCATTCAGCCGCTAGTGACCCGGCTGGCACCACCTGATGCAGGCAACTTGCTTCCGGCCGGGGCGCATCTGTTTCCGTTAAAGGACAGCAGCCTACTCAATATTAGAACTGAGGGGGCTGAAGCCCTCGTCAACGATATTTCTGAGCACTTTATTCGAACATATTCAGAGGCAAACAAAGTAGCGGCAACACTGGAAGAAAAGACAAAGGACTGGATGGCTAAAGCAAAGATCGGCGAGATAGTGGACGAAACGTTAAAAAATGTGAAAGATTCGGCCAACGCAGTGATCGAAGACCCAAAAAAGCTACAGTCCACCTTTGCCAATAATAGAAAAACAATCTCGGCATCGCTAGGCGCAGTCATTATCATAGCGGGTGGCGTATGGCTTTTTGCCGCCCAACAGGCAACTGTGATTGCCAAGGATATGGTTGACGGATTTATCGACCAGTACAACTTGCGTGACAAAGTCTCCTACGATAACGTTTCGGCATCGCCCTTTGGCTCGGTAACGGTTACAGGCGTCAAGGCTCACATTTCCCCCAGTACCACTATCAAAGTTGCTGATCTCAACTTTTCTATAAGCGATAACAACCAGAGCATGACCCTGTCAGCGGAATCGTTCGAGCTACCGCTACCGGCGCTCACACGTGATCAGGATATGCCCCCAGTGATCTATGAGTTAATTGGGATGGGGTATACAACTTTAATCGGTGATTTAATAACTGCTGTTCGTTTCGATAACGACAAGAAAACTTTAGTTCTTGAGACCAGTGCTGATATTCGGGATGTCGGCGACTCGGAGCTCCAAATTACACTAGGCAACGTGAATTTGACGGGCCTTCATTCATTAAACTCCCTGTCGCAGATGACAGGACAGGGCAACTCATCAATTGAGGAATCCATGCTGTTAGGGCTGGTGGCATCCGGCAAGATAGCGTCTGATCTAGCTGAGCTGACTCTTTCCGAGGCTAAGCTGACTGTCAATAACAGTGCCTACCATAAGCGCAGCAAGGAGGTGACGGGTTTAGATATGCCGCGGGATGATACAGATCAAGGAACCCGAAGTGAAATGCTCGGGTCAGAAAATGCGCTTGTTCGAGCGGGTATGACCCCATCCGATGCGAAAGCCGCTCACGCTGCCATGAGCTCTTGGCTAAGGGATGGTGGCTCACTTCTGATAACGACAAATCTTGATCGGCCACTACCTTTGTTAAGGAGCGGATTTGATGATCCTGCGCGCTTATTAGCTGTTACCAAGAGTAAGATTTCGAACTGAGTTGTGGTCTTCGGAGTCGACAAATGGCGGGGCGGAGTTTCAAGGTAAAGTTAAATACAATAAACATCAAGTAATAATCATGAAACTTAGAAATTTTTACCACTTGCGATTGCGGCCATTCTGGCCGGCTGCGGTCACAGATTCGAAGGCGAATATACAGAGGAAAGCGGTTCATCAAATGCATTTCTAAATGTTTTTGCCAAAACAGCAAGTGGTGAAACCATTGTTTTTGGTTCAAATCACATCGAATCGAATGGCGAACGCACAAACTTTGAAGATATTTTTGTTAGAGAATCAGGGGGACAAGCATATCTCATCTTTAAAGACAAAGATTCCGAAGACGCCTGGAAAATAGTAGACAAAGATACATTGATCCAAGGTACAGATTTAGTCTCGGTGACGCTGAAACGGCACACCAAATAGCCGCGATTATTCCAAGGTTTTGGCTTTATTTTGTATCCGTACAGTTTGCGATATGGAAAAATGCCGATTGGTGGACTGTTAGAAGCCAGGATTAGCGAACTGGATAAAATGGATAAAACTTACCTCCTAGAATATAAAGTAAGCTCCCATACGTACGGTTTAAGCTTGTGCTTAACACAGGTTTACAAAAAGAGCTGATTTCCCAGCTATATAGTGTCAGTTGTGCCGTAGTTTCCTATCGTTGTTAACGTCCTCAATGAGGTTCTGATGAAATCGCTACGTGCAGAACCCTTGTTGAGTTTGGCTAGTTCGTACTGAAGGATAATAGCTTCTTGGTTGTTATATGGAAAATACAAGCTTGCCACAAGAAGGCTAATTGAGTTTGTGGAAGATCCTTCTGTTTAATTTTCTCGAATAATCGATGCCTCTCTGATGCCGTTTTCCCAAGATCACCGCCAACAAGAGATTTAGTAAATCGGAGTAAAACTTCATTTTTATTAATTCCTTAAATATGGAATAAACGTAGAAAATTTTAAATAAATAAATGGTGATAAGGTAACGATGGATAGAAACGACTCTCTATCGCAGTACTCCGAGGAATGCCAGGCTGTCGCGGATAAATATATCGAACGTTCAACCCGGTTTGGCGCTACCGATCTGAAGGTATTGGAAGCCTTACCGGAGATTCGTCGCTTCAAAGTCAGTGTCCTACATTCACTGGAAGTCATTTCTGAAAAAAATGACTATCTGGGGGTAATCCAACCAGGGGGCGATGATTTTTCAACTGTTGATTGGGTTTTGTACCAGAAGGAAGTTCAAGAACAGGCTAAGGCTGAACTCACCCGGAAAAAGACCTTAGTGGACTTAATTGCCACAGTGAAGACCCGGCCGTACCCAGCAGTCTCCGATAAATCCCTCATCCGGGAGCATCCTCGTCGTCTGTTTCATACCTATAAATGTGGAAAATGCCACAGTTCCGGACGAGTGAGCTGCCATGGGTGCGATGGTTCCGGGACGGTTGCTTGCCACGGTGGTTGTTGGGGGAGCGGCAGAACCAGCTGTGTCTACTGTCAAGGGAGTGGGCAAGTGTCGGAGCAGCACCAAGTCCGAGACTACACGGGGCACTATCGGTGGGAGACACGATATCACCACTGTTTTCGCTGTTTAGGAGAAGGACAGGTGACGTGCTCCGGATGCAATGGCTCGGGCCGAAATTCTTGTTGGACATGTAGGGGTTCAGGAGAGGTCTCTTGTGGAACCTGTGCTGGGCATGGTTATCTTACACGGATCACTTCGACAAACACCTATACAGTTCCCAAGTTTAGCGGAATCTACCCGAAAGGTACGCCGGACTATGTTCATGAGGCGTTGTGTAGAGCGGAATTCCCGAATATGGAACAGTATGGCATCCTCAAGTTCGAGGACGTAAACATTATCCAAGAGCAATCAAAAGTTGATTTCATATATGAAGCAACCATGCTTTTCTGCGAACTGTCCATCGAAATTGCAGGGCATAAATCGGAGTGGGTGCAGTTTGGTAGTCCACCACGGATTCATAGTTCCGGCGAGATTCTTGAGGTATTGCTGAAGGATGATTTCGAACGCCTTGACTCGCTCGTGAGAGGACGATCACGCAAGCTTCCTTGGTTTCATCGTCGGGCGCAAAGGGTTATAGCACCATTCATGAAATCAGAGGTTCATCAAGAAATGGTAAATGCTGACTTGAAAGGCTGCGCCACTAGCGTCATTGTTGAGAAGGTCAATAGCTCGCTGTCGGAGGATTATGTCAAGCAGGCACTAACCAGATTGCGACAAACAGTTCGAACGGCAACATGCTGGTCGAGTCTGAAATGGACTATGGGTATTGCTTTATCATCGATCCCGCTAATAGTCTCTGAGATCTTCTTCATGGAACGGTTGAAGCCACACACAATGCTAATAGCCCAAGACCATCTGGTTATATTCCCATGGCTTTCAGAGTCAAATCCCCTTTTAACAATAGCTGTCATGACAATTCCTTTGTCGTTCTCAGGATTGCTCTTCGCAAAGTGGGTGAGCAAAAGATGGATAAGGCACTCAGGAGGAAAGCTGTTGGTTGATTGGACAAGTCGTAAGGGGTTGCTAATCGGAAGAAAGACGGCTGCGGCGACTTTTATTTCAAGTGCGTTGGCCGCCTCTTGTTTCTTCAGTATGGTGCCGATGTGGATAGATCAAGAAGGGAAGCTTTACGGGACTCTTGCCGTATTTAAGGCACCTCAAATCATAGAAGCTACCATATCGCAGCCGAGAAAAACTACCAACCGACAAAGCTCGCGAAAAAATAAGTGAAAACAAGTATAACTTTTTCTAGGCTGTGTCTAACGGATAAAAGTGGCGTCGATTATCCCGGAGTGGAATGCAAAACTGCTTTCAAATTTTCACTATTCAGCGTCGTTTTCCCAGTCAATAAAGACAGCGTATGCATTAAAAACAATAAGATAGTGATAGATATATGGCAACTTTGACTGTCTTTTATTTTAAAACTGGCAAATATTCGACGCTATTTTACAGGCCTCGGGCTTCGTTTGATGTGCAGCATCTAATTAAGCTATAGAAATTGTGCGTGTATATGAGTAAAAGCATGATCATCAAGTAAAAAAATGAGGAGACGAATCGTGCATATAAAAAAATTATCATCCACACTATTAACTGTAGGTTTTTTAACTTCGGTCTCAGATTCAGTAAATGCGGAAGACTTGGGTTTATTTGATCGAGCCGCCTCATTTGCGTTAGGTGTTGCGACAAAATCCACCGAAAAAGCAGTCGAGCTTGAATCCGAAAAGCGAGCTGATGAAAATCCAGTGCGGGCAGATGCGATCAGGCTTAAGGCCAAGGTAGGGCTTGGTGCTTTGCAAAAGGCGGATGAGAAGCTATTTGATGCTGCTGGGGTTAATGTAGATGCTTTTGAGGATCAGTTGTCATTGTCCAAGTCGCCAGATCTTGAGGTTGGTATCTATGGAAAAATGACTGACCGGTCCTCTCTTTATTTAATCCCGTCACAGCAGTGGCTGGTGAAGAATGGCATTAATATTAACAATGCTGTCGCCATTCGGATGCCAAAAAACAGTGCGCCTCAGAAAGCTGGTGATAGCGATAGTCAGATACAAACCGTTTTAATTGATGACCTCAAAAATCTTCGGACAGTACTTCTGAATGCAGGGGTTGATGCGGGACTGGTAAAGACAAAGATCAAGGAAATCCTAGATCTTTGTGTCGTCGCATATTAATGATATCCAGTAAAGCCAAAGCGCCCAAGGCGTTTCATATTTCCGCTATCACTTCAAGCCTATCGCCTTAGCCGCTATCTCAGGTCGTTTATAGGGACGCTGCAAACTTTGCAATACCCTTTCCCACGTCCATGAGGGCTGTTCTTGTTGGTTTTCAAAGGCGTCGAAAGGGGGGTGTAAATCAACACCATCTATTTTCTAGTCATCAACACTGATTTTGCCAACTTGATGTGCTGTAAGATATTGATTTCCTAAATCCCACTCTTGTCGTCTCGAAAATTATCAATGTTGATTTCTATAGTTATCTGGTAAGTTTTGCATGGTGATTAACAGCTGGTTTTCAAGAGTCTGCAAGTGGTTCGTTTCTATGATAAAAAACGTAATGTTTTGGTTTATCTGGCTTACAGCGACAAGGTAATTGAAGGTTCACCGAAGAATTCTATTTCATTGGTGCCGGTAATGAAATTGAATTAGTAGCCCAGTAGCCGTGCTGTTGGCGTCGATCGATATTGGACCCGGCCATTTTGGAACAATCAAAACCTAAAGAGTAGAGCGTATGCCATTAGTAACAATTTCAATACTGAAGGGAAAGTCACCGGAATATATCAAGGCAGTGGGAAATGGTATCAATTCAGCGGTGATCGAAACAATGGGGTTTCCAGATGATGATCGGTACCAGATCATTCATCAACTTGATCCAGAATGCCTGCAATTGCAGGCTCGGAAGGGAGACCGCGTGATGATGCATCTGGTCATGCGGGTAGGTCGATCTGACAAGGCAAAACAAGCCTTCTACAAAAAAGTAGTTGAAAACCTTGCGGAAAACCCAGGCATTGACCCCGCAAACATTCTCATCACTATCACGGAAAACCACGATATTGACTGGTCATTTCGAGATGGAGTGGCGGAGTTCGTGGTTTAAGAAGTCCGGTCCGAAGAAAAAGTAAACTGGCTATTGGGTTGTATCCGGCTTAATGACGCGTTTTGGCCAAGTTCAGATGTCACGATTCACACAAACCGGCCCTGAGCAGCCAGCTAAAGCAGTTAAATGATTGGCCAGACAACAGACGGCTATAGATCAGAAAGTAAAATTTCTATCGGCTTAATTATAAGAGTTTTCTGGAAGAAGCAGAATCTATTGCGTACAAAGAGGAATTCACCGATGACGCACCGTCGCCACAAACTAGTTGTTAAATTTTTTACGCAATTTTTAGTTTTAAAAAAGTGTATCCGGGAAAGTGTAGCCACATCAGTGTGGCTGATCGTTGTTTATTAATCATCGCCATAGTAACCATAACCGTATCTGTTCATATTTCTATTTTGGTTATATAGGGCTTCGTCTTGACGAATTTGATATTTGATGGCCTCATCACGTTGAATCACTTGTTGCGCTTCTCTAAAGTCGCTTTCCTGTAGCTCATGCATGACATCCGCTCGTTCTTGGGCGTTCACGGCTGAGACTTGGTAATCAGCCATAGCGTCATATTGGTTATAGCCATAGTTGTATCCATAAGGATAGCCATGAGCCATTGCCGTACTACTGGCAAAAACCATCGTAAATCCAACCATCATCATTTTTTTCACGACACGAACCTCATTCAAAATTTAAGAATATTCATGTTCAACGAAGCCAAGCTATTACGCTTCAGTTGAACTGAGTTCTAATCTATAGGAACGAGGCTTAACAATGACTGAACTGTTAATTAAATTTTCACCGGTACGGCTAAGTCAATTTGTTAATCAGCGTCCAATTTTTGCCAGTTCTTTTTATATAACAGCGTCCAGATTTACCAGCATGATTTTCTATCTTAATGTTTTTTTAAAGGCCTGAAAGATTTAATGGCCAGCAATACCAACGCTGAAACTGGAAAAAATTGGACGCTGATTAACACTAGTCGGTTAGTACCGGACGTCAGCTTCGCGGCTGATCCCAACGAAGGGGCTTTCGTGGTATTCAATGGAGAAGTTCAACGGCCTGGCAAAACTACGTGTATTTCTCGGAAGGAGAGAATAAGAGCGACAAGACGGCGGGGTAGATCTCGTTCTTTTACCGGGGGATCAACTTAAAAAAAGTCAGGCACTTACTGCAAGATCACAAACTGATAGGGGCCGAGGTCGAGCTGGACAAACCTGGCTCCGTCTGCCTCTTGCACCGCAACATTTCCCGAGTCTCCGTAAAGGTAAGTCAACTTGTCCCCTTGATTGTGTAGGATTGCATCCACTATAACGAAGTCATTGCGATGCTGACCAGAGACGTTGTAAGCCACAAGAACCTCTGAGCCGTAGAGAAGCCGTGAAAAGGCAAGGGTGTACGTTGTCCCGTAAGGAAAGCCGAAATGAACGGCGTCACCTGAAATTTGCCTGTAGTACATCCGTCCGAAGCGAAGGGCCTCCGTTGTGCGCATTACTTGGGCGATCTGTCCAATGGCCTTGTATATCGTGCAGTCTGTATTAAGCAGGTTGGTGCCAGGCTTGGTCTTATCAAACATTGCTTCCCGAATGTCGTTGTCACCCCCTTTGCCCTCTAAGCCCTGTTCAGTGCCATAGTAAATGCAAGCTGTTCCGAGAGCGCAGAGTAAGAAGCCAACGGCGCCGATTATTTGTTCTTCCGTCGCCCCTGCGCCAAAGCGTCCCGGCTGCCAGAAAGAATCGTGATTATCAACAAAGGTAATCAGGTATCGTCCCAATTCTCCGCGGTTAAGCGCCCGTTCCCGCTTGGCTTCAAGCCTGTTGAATAGCGTAACCGGATCGGCATGCCCTTTGATGACATCGCGTAGCGGTTGATGATAGGGATCTTGGTATTTTCCCTCCGCCAAAGGAAAATCAAGCACCGAATCGATGCCGAAAAAGACGGTTTGGTCGTCCGTTTTAGACGTATTCGGGCCGATGTAGCGGTCCACAATATCGTCGTCTGGCACTGCCAGTTCGCCAAAGAGGAAGAATCCCCGTTTTCCCAGTGAATAAGCATACTCGCGGATATTGGAGCAAAAACGGGAGCAGGCGAGGGCGTTCATGTGCTTAATTGCATCCACCCGAAAGCCGTCAATGTCCGCTTCTTTGATCCAGTAGGAATGGATCTTGATGAGCGCATTGATCACTTCGGAACCGATGGGTGTATCGTCGTTGTTGAAATCTTTAAGACCTACAAGGTCCCCGTTCTGATTTTCCGGATAAGAGTCCCATCGACCATCATTGATATTCCCCTTCCTGTGGTAGTAATCAGGATTACGCAATTCTGTCGGGAACGGTTTTTGAGCGTCCCTCCAAGTTCCAAAGGGGAATTGTTGGTCATTGCAATAGTTGTAACTGAATCCACCGGGATAAGACCAGTTGTCCCCAGAGTGATTGATGACTACGTCAAGGATGATACGTATGGGGAAGGGTTTGCCGTTCTTTTTATAGGTATGGGCCTTGTTAACCAGATCGATAAGATCCTGCTTGGTGCCAAAGCGCGGGTCGATATCCAAATAGTTGTTGATGTTGTACCCATGGTACGCCCCATCATTGTTGCCGAAAACAGGGGAGAGCCAGATGGCGGTGCAACCGAGCCCAGCAATATAGTCGAGATTCTGGATAATGCCTTTGATCTTGCCACCGTAGAAGTCGTCAGGAGTCTTTGTTCCTTGGCTCCGCACTGGAGAGAGGGCCGGGTTGCGGTTCGTGTCGTCATGGAACCGGTCCACCATAAGAAAATAAATAAATTCTTCCCGCCATTCGCGGTCAAAATTGAAGTACAGCTTTCCCGAGATCGGTGCAAGATCGATCTCCTTAAGTGAGACTGGCTGGGACATGGCGATTTCTCCTTCATGTTTAACTGCAGTTCACGTATGAGCACTCGCCTAACGCCAAGCTAAGTAGCGCGGTTAGTGCCGGTAACTGGTAAACATTAGATGTTGATTGATATCAAAACGCGCGATCAAATTTCAGTCGCTATCAACAAGCTCGGTTAGTTTGTCATTATTTTTTTAATAAGCCATATAATTATCAATAAAAAATGATTAAGTTTGGTTTAAAAATCAGTGTCATATTTGATACTAGCGGACATTCTAGGGGGTGTGAATACTTAGGGAAGCGCTGATTAAATCCCGTAACATGAGATAATATTGCCATCGAACTCAATAATTCCAATACTCCTATGTCCTATCAAACCAGTTTTGCTGACCTCGACTATAACCACAAAAAACGCCTGACCCGAAGAGAGGT
>DATBQB010000075.1:0-84030 GCA_036561025.1 Methylobacter sp.
CCCGGCGAAAGCGAGGAACGCAGGAAGCAAGCGGCAACCGGGCCGCCTTTCTTTTGGATACTTTTCTTTGGCGGAGCAAAGAAAAGTATCTCGCCTTCGGGGGCGAGACCCCGATTCAATCAAGCGTCGCGCTAGCGACACCTTATTCTGCAAGACGACGCTGAGCGTCTGGAACGATAAAATGATAAAAAACGCCCAGCCTGTTCAGAACGTTGCCAGTTAGACCTTCCAGGTTTTAAAAACCTGGAAGGTCTGCATGTAGGCATGTGTCCCGCCTAACGCTAGATAAAGTACTGCCGGAATGACAACATCTCGCAGATACTTGTGTAACAATGAGCGCCGGAACGTGGGAACGATAGAAAACGGGAAGCCGAGCTTCTAAAACTGCATTCCCAAGCTGGAGCTTGGGAATGAGCGAACCAACGAGTAAACCAGCAAAGGCGCGCACGGCGCGCCCTACGCTAATGGCCTTGGACAAGAAAGAAACTTTTCACACTCATCCATGCGGCACAATACGCTACGCTATTACACTCTACAAACTACAAAATTATTGCCCACCCACCCGAATCACAACATCCGTCTCCAACCCAATCGGCAAATCAACACCCTCCGGCAATTGCACAAACACCTGCCGCACATCAACATCCTTACGCTCTGTTGCAGTTCTCGCAAAAACAGTTTTTTTACCCATTATCGGCTTGACATGTGTCACTATGCCTTCAATCGCTTTTGTTTCCAGCCCACGGCCGGACAGCGTCGCGCGTTGTCCGACGCGCAACATCAGCGCATAAGTTTCATCAAGTTCGGCGCGAACTTGCAGATGGCTGGTATCAGCAAACAGCAGGACCGGTTCGCTGCTGTCTGTGGTGTCTCCGGTTTGCCGGAGCACTTCCAAGACCATGCCGTCGCTCGGCGCCCGCAGCTCGGTTTCGTCCAACCGTGCTTTCTGTAGATTGAGTTTGGCCTCGGCAACCTGCACCTGCGCTTCGGCAACGGCTTGATCTACCGGACGCACATAATCACGTAAATGACGCAATTCAGCCTCTGTCGCTTTGACATCGGCCTCACTACGTAGCGCCTCGCTAACCGCTAGATCCTTATTGGCCGCAGAAACAACGTTTTTTTCCAATAACTTGTTCATACGTTGCTCCTGGAATTTAGCATAATCACTGGTGGCTTTTTTAGCATTTATGATAGATTCCTGGGCATGGATACGGGCCGGATTGACACCGGCCAGCAACTGCTTAAGTTCAGCCCGCGCCAGGTCAACGGCAGTCCGTTCCGCTGCCAACATAGCCTGGTCTTCGCTACTGGCTTGCCGGGCCAATACCGTACCTTTTTTAACCTCTTGACCAATCGTCACCAACATTTCACCGATAATCCCCGGATGTTTAAAGTTCAGCCGCAACACTTGACCTACCGGCTCAACATAACCCACGCCTTGTATCGTCTCCGGTGCCGGCTGCGTCTGTGCATAGGCATTGTTCAACGATAAACTCACCAGGATGCCCGTCAAAAATTTCTTTGTTAAAATTTTGATCATATGCTTTCAATAACCCGTCCGCTATCAACGGTAAAAACGCGGTCAAAACGCGGCACCAGACGCTGGTCATGGCAAACTACCACCAAGGCCGCTCCTACATCGCGGGTTTGTTCGATTAATAAATCGATCACGGTTTGCCCATGCCGCCAGTCCAATGCGGCTGTCGGCTCGTCGGCGAGCACAATGGCGGGCTTATGTATCAGCGCACGACTGATAGCAACGCGTTGCCGCTGACCACCGCTCAGCAAGCCGGGTTTTTTGTGGGCCATTTTATCAATGTCCAGTTGCCTGAACAGTTCCGCGCATCGCTGCTCTGCCGCTATCGCAGAAAGTCCTGTATTTTTAGCGGTCAATACGACATTTTGCTGCGCGGTCAAAAACGGCAATAATTGCGCCTGTTGAAACACGAATCCCAAGGCGTGCCGTCGTATCCGCACGCTCTCATCGTTCCGGCTAAAGTCCACGGGCTTGCCAAGCAGTTCCAGCGTACCGCTGCTCGGCGTCGACAAACAGCCGATGATGCTGAGCAACGTCGTTTTTCCGGAACCGGAAGGTCCCAGCAAAATGCAGGCTTCGCCGGCATTGACTTGCAAATCGACACCGCGCAGCACAGTCTCGGCCAGCTCCCCTTCCCCATAGGTTTTGCCGATCGCACGGCAGGCAATTTTGATATTCATTGTTGACTAAAGATGACCACCGGATCAAGGCGAAACACGCTACGCAATGATAAGCCGGACGCCAGAATACAAATCACTAAAAATATACCGATCAAGCCTGCCAATACAGGCGGATAAAATTCTATCGGCAACGGCGAGCGGGCGGTTGCCCAGACCAACGGCACAAACCCGGCGGTACCGATAACAATGCCTGCCACGCCGACCAGTAAGCTTTGCAGCAGCACAACCTGTGTCAGCAGGTGCCGTTCGAAACCGATCGCCATCAAGGCGGCATAATTGCCCAAATTCTCTTGCGTGGTTGCAAACAAAGTCTGGCTGGCGACGATCGCGCCAACCAGCAATCCTAATACCGCTGTCAGTATCACTCCAATTCCTGCGCCCGTTCCCAGCATCCAGTAACGGGCCGTGCGCTCGGCAAATTCATCGCTGGTCAAGACTTCAACATGCTTGATCAGCTGACGCATATTAGCTTGCACGGCTTGTACATCGGCTCCCGGTTGGCAGCGAATCAGCACATAAGTGATTTCATCATCGCGGTGGCGTTGATCGTAAAGCAACGCATGTTTAAGGGACATGAACACATGCGGCGTACTGGCAAAGGAGCGCACTCCTTTGGAAAAACCGCCGATTATTACGCGTAAGTTGCGCATCTGCACGGTATCACCCCGCGCATGGACTTGCAGCAGATCCCGATACAGTTCATCGACCACAGCGGTTTGCGGATTGTCGATGATGCGCAAATCGCCTTCCTGCATTTGCCAAGGGCCGCCCGCTTTATCTTTGTCCAGGCCAAGCAGTTGTACGGAAATACTCGAGCCGTCGGGGCGAACCCAGGAATTCCATGAAACTAACAGCCCTTGCGCCCAATTCACTTCCGGCGTGCTACGCGCCCGGTAAATAGTTTGCCGGGGAATGGGGGTGCCGAAATCCAGAGCCCGGGTATTTTCCGACATCAGCCATAAATCCACTTGAGCATGTTTTATCAGCGCGCTCGTGGCATTGGTCCAGCCGACCAATAAACCGAATTGAGCGGACGCCAGAAAAAAGGCCGTGCTAACGCCGAGTACCGTAAACAGCAGCCGTGGCCGGTTATGCGCCAGCATCGTCCAGGCAAGCTGCCACACGCTGTTTAATCGCGAACTTTGCCAAGCTGATACTTGAGATTGAGCCGTCATTATGGCTTGCCACCGCCGACTGACCGGCACCTGATCATGGCTCGTGCATTATTCAAGTATCTGATCCATTACAAGGTCGCAAACAGTTTGCAGTCTGGCGGTAAACTCATCCAGCAGTTGCTCACCGGCAGCCCGTCCTTCATCCGCATCGAAACTCAGGCTTAAGCCGATGCCGTCACGCACCAGCCAGACAAATAATACCGTCCGGTACCAAGGCGCTACATGCGACAGTTCGGTCATCGATTGTACTTCGATGTCCTGCCAGTTTGCGCTCTGTTCGGTAAAAGGGATGAAGTTTAGATTAGGCCCGAGGCTTCTTTTTTGTTGCAGAAAGCTTCTTCCCATTAATTCTCCGGTTAAATACTGCAAAGGCAGGTAATGCTCCAATGCCGAATTAAAAGCCGCCTGGGTCTGTTTCAGCGCAGTTGCAAAATCGCCGGCTTGTGTTTGTCTGGGCAATAACAGTCCATCGACCATAAATCCGGCCAACTGCCTTTCTGTATCGGTGTTGCGGTTATGAAACCGGGAGATAACGTAGCCCTCACCGTCACGGTCGCCGATCATGCAGGAAAAAACCGTCAGCAGCAGTGTACCCAAAGTGGTCTGGTGAAATCTAGCGGACTCCTGCAAAGCCTGTTTGAAGCTGAGCGGGAGATGACGGTTTACTATCAATCGCCTTGGGTTCGCTTCCCGGTCAGGATTGAGGCGGGCGGCTTTTGTTGCAGGCTGATTCAGCCACCATTCAAGGCGTCGTCTGGCTTCGGGAGTCCGTAAAAACTCGGCTTCTCTGCGGCAAATGTCACTATATTGCAGTGTCAGCGCGGGGCGTTCGATTTGCCGGTTGGCGCGCAACGCTTGATAGCTTTCCAGCAGTTCGTTACGCACAATATCGTTCGACCAACCGTCCGTGATCAAGTGGTGCATCAGCCAAACCAGAACACAATCGCCGCTTTGACTCCGCATTAAAGCCAACCGCCATAAGGGCGGATTTCGCGGGTCAAAAGGCTGTCCATTCCAGCGTTCGATCCGGGCGTAGACTCCAGCCATAAAATCATTGCCGATGATCGCCACGTCCTCCAGCTCTATCGGCAGTAGCTCGGATTCGGCAATGCTCAGCACAAAGCCGTCTTTGCCGGAGAGAAACGCGGTGCGCAGACTTTCATGGCGGGCAACTACCT
Organism: Methylobacter sp.; assembly: GCA_036561025.1. Taxonomy (GTDB): domain Bacteria; phylum Pseudomonadota; class Gammaproteobacteria; order Methylococcales; family Methylomonadaceae; genus Methylobacter_A. The sequence goes on from DATBQB010000075.1 coordinate 4,574, forward strand.
GGAAAATAGCCTGTTCCAACGCAGGGCGGTCAACATTACCCTCAAGCCTCGCGATTAAATACAAATGAAACGGCTGGGCCGACTCCAAGCCGTAAGCCAGGAATTGTTGCTGTGCGGCGCTGGCCGGCACTTCGGCATTAAACACACGGGGAATTAAATCGGTAGAGTCGGGTCCTTGGGTAACAGATATAACCTCCTCATTACCAGCCGTAAAGTAATTCACTAGCGCGTCAATGCTTGAATGGCTATGAGCGATATTACTTGGAATTGAATAGCCAAGCTGTTTTTCCAGAGCAGATGCCAAACTGAAATGACCAAGAGAATCCAGGCCAAGTTGGCTGAAATTCGCAGCGCTGGGAATTTTTAGAGCATCTTCCTGCAATAATCCCGCTACGGTATTATGCAGCCACGCGGTGAATTGTTCCGAATCGGACACCGGGCAAGCGCAGGGAGCATTCGCCGAATCTCCGGAACCGGCTAGAAACTCCGCATACGGCGCCACCAAACGGGTGCGTGCGAACACGCGGTCGCGTAAAAAGGCCAGCGCATTGCCGACTACTGGCATAGCTAACGGTTGTTGAATCTCCGGAAAACGTGCCTGCGTCAACGCAATAAGCTCATGGCATTCCTGCGATAAGGCATTGATATTTTGAGTGAAGAAATTCTCCGACCAAAGGCGGCGTTGTTCATGGCTGGTGTCGAGTGCCTGAATATAAGCATAGTCGGTTAGAACATGCTGGATTTCTTCACGGCGGTGACAGGAGTGTGCCTGTTTCCAAGCAGGCTGCACATCACTCCCAAGTTTTTTTAATATCTCGTCTATCCATACGGTGTACTCCTCAAAAAACAAAATACCCAGCCACACCATATAGTGATGCTCGGTTGTGCTTTGAAAGTTACGTGTATTTAACATCCAGTTTAAAAACTCCTGGAGCGTTACATAGCGAACGGTTTGCAATTCCTTCGCTTCGTGTGGATGCACCGCGGCGAGAATTTCCGTATAGCGGCGAAACAACTCAATATGTTTAGCTTCCTCAATCTCCAATAATTCCAGGCTGCGGGTTTCGGCATCAATGTCACGAATTTGGCCTCCCCAAACCAGCACTGCTTCCTCCAGAACAACGAAGCGCCTACAGATAATCAGAGCCAAAGCCCACTCATAGAAGGCAAAGGCTTCGGGATGAGTTTTTAACAGCGTTAGATCGACGCCCGTGTTAACAAGAAAAGAATCGGGAAAGTAACGCCCGCTTTCATGAATCCTGTGCCAGTCTATATCTTGGTCCAGGTCGAAGCGGTAATGCGTGTTGCGCTTGTCCAGTTTGGTTAGGGCGTTGACAATATTCGGATACAGCGCGTGTTCGGCGGCTGCTCCTCCTAATTGAGCCAGCTGAGTAAACTCCCCTTGTTGCCACATCGCGGCGCAGGTGGAACGGCGAATTTTGCCGCTGCTGGTTTTGGGAATTTCTCCTGATCGCACTAATACAATAGCATAAGGTTCAAGCTCGTGACTTTCTACAATGGCCGTTTTAATGCGCAGGGCCAAGGTTTGCAAGTCTTGAGCATCAAGCTTGTTACTGCGTACGCCGACAACGACGGCAAAACTTTCTATGCCGTTGGTTTGCACGGGAAAAGCCGCAACACTACCTGCCATAATCAGAGAGTCCACTGCTTCCACCGTCGCTTCAATATCCTGCGGATAGTTATTTTGACCGCGAATAATGATTAAATCTTTAACCCGGCCGCAAATATAAAGCTCGCCTGCGTGCAAAAAGCCTAGATCGCCGCTACGCAAAAATCCGCTTTCGCCGTTCAGCGTGGCATTAAAAGGATTATCCGTTTGTTCGTGCTGAAAATAGCCGGAAGCTACGCTCGGCCCTTTAATCCAGAGCTCACCGACCTGTCCGCCGGGTAGTTCCTGAACGGAGATAGGATCGATAATGCGCACTTGCGTGGCATCAGCTGTTCGTCCGCAACTAACCAGGAATTGTGCATCCTCGCTGTCATCCAGCTCTACGCGGTGTTCCGCCAGTGCTTTGCGATTGACCGCCAGGGTGACCAGCTCTTTTCTTCCGGTAACGAATAAAGTCGTTTCCGCCATGCCATAGCAAGGTAAAAAAACTTTTTTATTGAAACCGGCATGAGAAAAAGTATCGGCAAATTGCTCCAGTACGCCAGGCCGAATCGGTTCTGCGCCGCAATAAGCGACTTCCCAACTGCGAAGATCAAGCTTGCTGCGCTCATCTTCCGTGCTACGCTGAACTGCCAGAGCATAAGCAAAATTAGCCCCGCCGCTGCTGGTAGCCTGGAAATGGCTGATAGCCTGCAACCAGCGCGAAGGCTGGCGCAGAAAGCTTTGCGGCGACATTAACACCGAAGTCGCACCGGCAAAAAGCGGATACAACAAGCCGCCCACCAGTCCCATATCATGATAATGCGGCATCCAATTGACAATCAGCGCATCGAGTCCGTGACCAAAGCCTGCTTTGCCAATCGCCTCACAATTAGCGATAAGATTGGCGTGGCTAATTTTCACACCGCGTGGCTGGCGTGTGGAGCCGGAGGTGTATTGCAGAAAAGCACTACCCTTTGCATTGACATTAGGATCGCGCCAGCTTTCAGCCAGCGCCAAAGGTATCGGATCGCTACTTAACCATTGCAGTTGCGGCAATTCAGTCGCCTGCTGCATGCCTTCTGTGCCGGTAAGAACAAAACGAGCCTCGGCATTCGCGGCGATACGCTTAAGACGGGCTATAAACGCTTGTTGCTCACCTGCTTTTGCCGTTTGCATCGGCACAGGAGTGGCTCCTGCGAATAACACGCCAAAAAAGGCTTCAATAAAACTAAGTCCGGACGGATAGAGCAGCAACACACGCTCACCGCGAGCGCCCTGCCCGGCCAGCATCGCAGCAATGGCTTTTGCACGTTGAAGCAGTGCTGCGTAGCTAATACTTTCAATCGCTCCGTCCACTGTACCTTGTACGAGAAATCGATAGGCGGTATGTTCCGCCAAACTGTCTGCCTGGCTGCGCAGCACATCGATAAAGGTTTTATTCATGCTTTTCACCAGCAAGATAACGCTGCATTTGGGCAACAAAATCTTTGTCTAAACCTGCCGCCGATTCAAACAGCTTTGCCAAAGTCAGGGTAAAACGCGACACGGGATGACCGTCAATTATCGCGTGATCGGAAGCGCCGCTTATATGCAACAGCTTGCGAACTACAGGCTGCTTTTGCGCATTCAAGCGAGTCTGCTCAGTGACTGGCCCCAAGAGCAAACTTAGCGTGTAGGGACTTGGCGCCGTCGCGTAAAAAGGTATATTAAGCCCTTGGCTTTGAGCGGTCGTCACCATCAAATTGCCCAAATATTTGTTGAACAAAAAAGGATTACGCTGCATCCGCCAATATAAAAACTGCCTGGTCAATCGCCCTAATCGCCCTGGTATTGGAGGGCGTTCCAGTAACGGCGTACGCATCGCAGTACGCAGTTCCCATTGAATTTGCGCCATGCTTTTATGCTGTGCGCCGCGAAAGGTATATAACACCAGATGGCGACTGCCGTCCGGCAGTTTCTTCAGCATCGTGGTGGTAATGTCTGCATTACTAAACGTTATCAAACGATTGCGGTAACGGTAGGTCAAGGAGTCAGGATGCAGTGCGGCGGCTTGCGCCAGGCAATAAATGGCAACTCCATGCAGGGAAATGCCGATGCCCAACTCACGTTGGTAACTGCTAATGCGTTCAAAGGTATCGGTAACATCAAACTCGCTAAAGGCATACGAAATATCACGGCGAGACATGCTCAAAAAATTGGTGACGGCATCGCGATTCCAGGGTTTTTCGAGGTATTCATCGGTTAAAGACATGCTGATGTTCCAAGCTTATATATGAATATTGGCAACCAAGTTAGCCGAGCAAAATGGATTTGAATTAATAAGTTCGTATCAACTACTGTTAATAATTTTTGAATTGTTCTTGAAATTCCAGCATGAAATTTTGCAGATATTGAGCGCCTTCGACAGGCATAGAGTCATATAAGGAGGCGCGAATTCCTCCAAGTGAGCGGTGCCCTTCCAAACCAATAATGCCCAACTGTTTAGCGGCTGCTATAAATCGGGTTTCTAAATCCGGCGTAGCAAGATTAAAAACCACATTAATAAGGGATCGACTATCAACTTGGGCGTGACCTCGATAAAAGCCTTTAGACTCATCGATAGCGTTATAAAGCAAGGCCGCTTTATGTCGGCTTTGTTGAGCCATATTCGCTAAGCCGCCTATATCGTTCAGTAACCAGCGGGTAACCAATAGCACGACATAAATCGCAAAAACCGGTGGGGTATTGTAGATAGACTTCATTTCGACATGGGGTCGATAGTCGAGAATAGTAGGAATATTGTCAGGAATACATTCCAGTAAATCGTCCCTGATAATAACGACTGTCACTCCCGCCGCGCCGATATTTTTTTGAGCATGGGCATAGACCAGACCGTACTTGCTGATGTCGACAGGTTTAGCAAGAAAATCTGAAGACATATCGCATACCAAAGGTATATCTCCAGTTTCTAACGGTTCTGCAAACTGTAATCCTTCGACAGTTTCGTTAGAACAATAATGAACATAGGCGGCATCGGGATCGATTTTATATTCATCCTGACGGGGAACTCTGACAAATTTTTGCGCTTTCCCATTCCAGATTATATTAACGTTTTTTCCCTCTATTTCAGCTTCCTTAATGGCTTTGATGCTCCAATAACCGGAAACAATGTAATCAACAGGCTGATTTTTATTCACCCACAGATTCATAGGAATCATGGAGAATTGCAGGCTTGCTCCACCCTGTAGAAAAAGGATGCGATAGTTGTCGGGAACGTTCAATAGAGTTCTTATATTTTTCTCGGTCTCATCCAGAATATCCCGGCAAAGCTGGGAGCGGTGATTAATCACCAAGGCGGATATGCCTGTTCCCGGTACTTCCAAAATTGCTTGTTGGGCTTCAGAAATAACTTTCGGCGGTAAAAGTCCAACACCGCCGGCAAAATTGTATAGAAGTGGAGATGTAGCAATTGAATTTGAGCTTGGTTGAGTCATTATATTTTTTTCAAAGGGATGAGAATAGTTAGCTTCAAACATAATTAAACGAAGGAAGTTATATACCTATACTCCCGCCGCTAACTTCAAGTTTTAATAATTAATAACGGTTTTATTACAAATGAAATTGAGGCTTAACTCAGCTCTGGAACAGAACAGTATTAAACATACAATTCAACCGCTAAGTGGTGAAAATATTTATCAACGGAAAACAACCCCGCAAGCGCCGTGTAATATCTAGCGCTGACTCATCCATAAATTCCCATTTTATCGAGTTCTGACGAATACAGTCCAGCTCTTACCAGAATCGTTTCCATGCGGCATATGCTCAGCGTTAGCCAGACAGATTCCAATATTGTTTGCGCATTAACTCCAGACACAACCGCAACTCTGGCTCTAACGCCCGGTCGGCAGTCAAAAACGGACTATGCTCGCGCAGTTGCTCAACAGTCTTTTGCAACGCCGGACTTAGCATATCCACATTGCCACGCAACTCAACTCCCTGAACCACTGCAAGCAATACGGCCACAGCAACCTGTTCGGTCAGCTCCAAAATGCGGATGCAATCCCGAGCGGCTATCGTGCCCATGCTGACTTTGTCCTGATTATGGCATTCGGTGGAGCGGGAAAACACGCTGGCGGGCATCGTCAATTTAAGGGCCTCCGCGGTCCAGGCGGATACGGCTATTTGCAAGGCTTTAAAGCCATGGCTCAACAAGGCTTGTTCGCCAACGGCGCCGGAAAGATTGGCAGGCAAGCCGTTATTGAATTTAGGGTCCATTAACTGCGCCATTTGCCGGTCCATTAAATCGGCCAGATTGGCTACGGCGGTTTTAAGCGCATCCATCGCAAAGGCAATATGGCCGCCGTAAAAATGGCCGCCATGCAGGACGTGCTCGCCTTCGGCATCGATGATCGGATTGTCGTTGGCGCTGTTTAATTCATTTTCGATAAACTGCCTAAGCCAAGGCAACGAATCTTCCAATACGCCGATAATATGCGGCGCACAACGTAGCGAATATCGATCCTGCAAGCGAGTATCGTGACGCGGCGCACTGCGCTTCAGCTGCAAATCCGAACGCAGCCTTTCGGCGACGCGGTTTTGGCCGGGGTGCGGTTTGACCGAAAACAGCTTTTCGTCAAAATGGTAGGCATTGCCTTTTAAGGCGACCGAAGCCAAGCTGGTAATCCGCGTGGTCAGCAGGGATAAATACTCGGCACGTTGATAAGCCAAACAGGCGATGCCGGTCATGGCCGCCGTGCCGTTCATAATCGCCAAGCCTTCTTTGGGTTTTAAGGTCAACGGTTCGATATTGAGCCCGGCAAAAACCGTTTGCGTGGATTGGCGCTGCCCCTGATAAAACACTTCTCTCTCACCGGCCAGCACAGCGGCGACATAGGATAACGGCGTTAAATCGCCGCTGGCACCGACCGATCCTTCCTGCGGGATCAACGGCAGAATGTCCTGCTTTAATAACTCAGTCAACTGCTTCAACAATTTGTAGCGGACACCCGAGTAACCGCGAGCCAGGCTGACCAAGCGCGCCGCCAGTATGGCTCGAGTTTGCTGGACATCAAAATGATTGCCCAGCCCGCAGCCGTGGAAGGTGTACAACTGCTTGGGCAGTTGTTCGACCAGATTCAGCGGAATGGATACCGTGCAGGACTCGCCGTAGCCGGTGGTTACGCCGTAGACAAAGCCTTCTTCCTTTAATAAGGTGTCGATAAACCGCGCGCCTTTGTTGATGCGCTCAATAAATTTCGGCTGCCTGCTTAACTCAGCCTGCGCTTGTTGGTTGGCTATTTTGCAAACGGCTTCAATCGTCAACGGCTGACCATCAAAAACTACGGTATTCTTACTGTTCATCCACCCGCCAAAAATCGAAAAAGTTAAACCACTGTAACGGTTCCATTAAGCAATAATGCTCGAGTCGCTCAGCATAACGCTGAACTATTTGCTGCACGGCTTGCTCACGGTTTTTTCTGGAAAACGTCAACATGTCGCTGAAATGTTCAAAATAGATCGCCTGCTTGCCGTTTTGTTTCAAACAAAACAGCGTGTAAACCGGGCATTTAAGCAATGAGGCCAAGATAAACGGGCCTTGCGGAAACGAAGCATCAACGCCCAAAAACTCGGCTCGACTAATGCGCGGATTCGGACTTACCGACGTTCTGTCCGCGGTAATAATGACCAATTCGCCGTTATCGATTTTATCGCTCAGCAACATGGCCGTGGCAGCACTAATGTCGGTCACCTGGATCAGGTTTAAGCCGCTGTTCTCGTTAGTTTGCTTTAGCAAGCGATTGAACTTTTCAGCGTGTTTGGTATGCACCAGCACGTTAATGCGAGGCGCATCATCCAAATCGGCAATCACGCGGCAGACTTCAAGATTGCCTAAATGCGAGCCCAGCAGGACTGCGCCCTTGCCCGTTTTGATTTGAGCCAGCAAGCTGTCGCGTCCCTGATAGTTTACATCTGTCCGCCGCAATGCGCCGGACCAGGCCGCCAATTTGTCGATAATCGCGTTGGCAAAGCTGATGAAATGCCGATAGCTGTCTTTAAGATTTCCACTTAAGTTCGATTCAGGCGAAAGCTGTGCAACCCGCTTTAGATAATCCCGGCTGGCTTCCCTGCCCGGCTTGTTCACCAGCCAGTAATAACTCACGACAGGATATAAAAACCACTGTAGCACGGTGCGCCCGAACAACAGGTAAACGCGCAGCAAGAAACGCATGCCCCAAATCATGCTCCATTCACCCGCTTCCGACCAATGCGAAGATTTTTTCATCGACGGTGTCTGCTCAGCAATTGCGGAATGCGCAGCAACATGCCGAAAAACAGTTTGGCATGGGTTTTCGAGATCATCACGTTATCTCGCCATAATTTAAAATGCGACACGCCGTCGTAAGGGTATTGCACGGCGGTCGGTATATTGACGACATAGACACCTTGCCAGTACAAGCGTACCAGGATGTCGATGTCAAAATCCATGCCTCTGGCTATCTGTGTGCCTTTGGCTAATTCCGCGACCGCAGCTAATGGATACAAACGAAAACCGCACATGCTATCTTCAATCGCAAGCGACAAGGTGTTGATCCATACCCACAGATTGGCAATAGTTCGACCGTAAACCCGGCTCTTCGGCGCTGTGCTATCAAACAGCGGCCGGCCTAAAATTAACGCTTCAGAATGCTGTGTCCCTGCTTCAAGAAACGCCGGAATATCGTTAACATCGTGCTGTCCATCGGCATCGATCTGGATCGCGTGGCTAAATCCCAAAGCCTGTGCCGTCTTAAAACCGTCCAGCACGGCAGCGCCTTTGCCGCCGTTTTCCGAACGGTTGATTAAAGTAAGCCAATCCGGTTCCCGTTCGGCACAGTCTGCCAAAATTTGGGAACAAAGAGCCGAGCTGCCGTCGTTAACCAGGAATGTCGGAATGCCGAAGTTTTTTAATTTGGCAAGCACATGGGGGATTGCGGCTTCGTGGTTGTAAACGGGAATGATGATGCAGGGTTTCATCTGCAATACTGTTGAATTAAGAGTGTGCGCTCCTTCTCCCTCAGGGAGAAGGCTGGGATGAGGGGATTCAAATAAGCCTTTTTCCTTATTTTGGTTTCCCCTCGGCAACTGCTCCCTGCGTTGCTCTACCTCCTGCATCCTTGCAGTTGTCACCCAACCCTCTCCCTCTGGAGAGGGCTTTGCGCTGCTTAAATCAACAGTATTGGTTTTCATTCATTATCCCCGTAAACCATCCGTCCTGAACTATGCGTACCGCGCTCCGAGCTGAAATTAAAATACAGTTTTCCCGACGCCGCTTTCCAATCGAGTGCCAGCGTTAACTCATCGCCGGGCTTTATGACTTGGGTAAATTTAACGACTTCCATATGAGAAAACGGTTTATCAATAACAAAAAACAGTTTGCCGAAATGTTCGACCCAAGCCAGTTGCACCACTCCCGGTAAAATCGGGTAACTCGCAAAATGATCGGGAAAATACAGCAAATCTTTGGATACTCTAAGATCAAGTCGGATACTGTCGGGAGTTATTTCAAGATTGAGTACCTGAGGAAATTTCCGGTTCGTTTCCTTGCGATGCGTGGGGACGAGAAACAGGTTTTTTAACAACTGCTGGTCGATTTTGCCCTGAACCGTTAACGGCATGGCGTTTACAAACAACCATTTTCTGGGCAACACCACGGACTCGAACCATTGCTCAAGCGTTCTGCGCAGTTGCCTGATTAGCCGGTTTCTGCCCTGGATTGCCAACTGCTCTAACCCCTGATGATTTAACACCATGACCGCCGCGACGACATCCCTGTGATTGCTTATCACCAGCGCATGGGCTTCATCTATCCACGGATCGGTTATCAAATGTTGCTCCAGTTCGACCAAGGACAGGCGCTTTTCTTCGATCTTGACGATGCGATCCGACCTGCCGTGCAGCGTAAATCGGCCATCTTCCAGCATAGTAATTTGATCGTCCAGTTGAAAACCCTCTGCTCCAGTTTGTAAATAAGGCGAGTGCAGCAACCATTTACCATCAATGCATGTTAAGCGCATACCGGCAAATAACGTCCAAGCCTTTTCCTGCTGCCTCCAGGCAATGCCGCCGGTTTCGGAACTGCCGTAGACTTCAATCACCGCCTGCCCGCCTTCACTAAATATCTGCTGTGCTGCATTCTCCGGCAACGCACCGCCGGAACTAAAAATCGCCTTTAAATCGCTAATATCATCCCAAGGCGACTGTCGATCCAAGCGCTTTAAATGCGCCGGACTGGCAATCCAGTAAGCCGATCCGTGTTGAATAGCATTTACCAGCGTTTCAGGATTGATATAAGCCTGGCTATGAAAACACCGCCCTGCCGACAACGGCCATAACACGCGAAACAGCAAGCCATAGATATGCTGATGGCTGACCGTTGCCAACGCCGCCGCATCGCCCAGTTGTTCGCCCCAGTGTTGCTCCAGCGTGGCGATTTCGAGCTGGAACTGGTTTAAACATTTGGCTATCGGCTTGGCCTGCCCCGTGGAACCGGAGGTGAAAATAACCAGCTGACTGTCTAAAGAATTTAAGGGTGATAAAGACCGATTGGATTTAGCCGATGACTCTAAACAGTAATCGAAACGCTCGCCGTTTTGCCAATCGCCGAGCAACTGACAGTCCGGCGATAATTGCTCGGCGGTACCGGGGCGATTATTACCCGGTATCCGGATTTGTTTACCGGCATGTAACAACGCAAACAGCAGCACGGAAAAAGGATAGGCGTCTTCGGTATACAAGGCGTAGTGCTGAAACGGTTGCGCTTCGAGTTTATCGACCCATAATTTAATCGTGTTTGCAAATTGCTCCGTCGAATAATACTGCCCGGCATGATAGGCAATTGGCGTATCAGTTGGCCTTTGGGCGATTAAACAGTGGGACAGCGGCAGCAGTTTATCTGACATGCTTCTGGGTTCTCATCCTGACCAGATATTCGGCAGCGAATAAAACGCCCATCAGCACATAAGCGATCAGGCCGTTATATAAACTCCAGACTTCCAGGCTACACCAAAAAGCCGTTACCGATGCCAGCGTACCGTTAATGATAAAAAAGCCGCACCAGACTTGAGTCACGCGGAGGGTATAAATAACGCCTTCCGGCGGCAAATCGGGATGCTGTAAACGCGCCAGACGCTCAATCAAACTGGGCGGCGAAAATAAGCTCCAGCCGAAAATGAGCAGCATCAAACCATTGACCAGAATTGGGTAAAACAGCAAAGTGCCTAATTGATTGCTCCACATCGCAAATAGACAATAGCCGATGCCCGCAATCAATAACGGGGTACTCCAGTGTTTAATCGAATAACTGGCCGCCAGTCTGACCAGCAGCAACACAATCAATAGGGCAGCTATTTTCCAGGGCTCAAAATACTCTCTGCCGAAAAAAACCGCCAGCGGGTATAACAGGGTCGACAAACCCATTATGCCGTTTACGAGCAAACGCATATTTATCTCGTTCCCACGCGCTGCGTCACTGTCATTAAGCTAATCACAATGACTCCGTAGGAGCGGGCCATGCCCGCGATGTTTGAGTCGCAGTTGCAGAATTGTAGATATTTCATCGCGGGCATGGCCCGCTCCTACAGCGCTTAACTTAAGAGCAGTGACGCGTCCATTACGGCATTCCCATGCGGCGCCGGCGCGCTCGTCTTTATACACATCTCGAAGTAGGCCGGAATAAGCCTGTCCTTGCTGTCGCCGGGTGGGCTTATCCCGGCCTACATCCGGGGCCGCCATTCCAGCCTCCATGCCAAAATGACGGTCTTGAACGGACTTGTGTATAACGACGAGCGAGGCGCGTGGGAACGAGAAGACGGTTGATAACCTCATAAGACCGTTTACCAGCAAACGCATATCAGCCGTTAAGCATTTTATAAACAGCCTCAACCACATCGCCAATAGTGCGGGCGATTTTGAAATCTTCGGCTTTAATCGCCTTGCCGGTCATTTCTTTAAGCCTGACGATCATGTCTACCGCATCGATACTGTCGAAATCCAGGTCTTCGTACAACCTCGCTTCCAGGGTGATGGCCTGTTCGTCCATTTCGAACATCTCGACCATAATCTCCTTGATGGCCGTTAAAATTTCTTCGCGCTCTTTTATCATAATCGCCTCAATCGCGCGCCGCTTGAATGTATTCAGCCAGCGCTGAAACCGAGGCGAAAATCTTCACCACGTCTTCTTTTTCGGCATCAATCTTTACGTTGTATTTTTTGCGGATAGCCAAGCCCAGTTCCAGGGCATCGATAGAATCCAGCCCCAAACCGTCATTAAACAACGGTGCATGACTGTCTATATCCGCGACGCTAATATCTTCCAGATCCAGCGTATCAATAATAAGTTGTTTTAATTCATTTTCCATCGTGCTTATAAAGCTCTCTTTGTTGGGTAAAATAATCTTGCTGATATTGTGTAAAGCGACGGACGGCTATCGATTTTGGACTGATGCCGGCAAATTCATCCAGCGCAATATCGTCGCCAACGTGCATGGACAGGTGAAAGCGGCGCTCAGGAATTTGATACCATCGCTCGGCTTTAGTTAAGGTGCTGGGATAACAGGTCAGTGTCACCGGGGTCACAATGGCATTCGCCTGCAAAGCAATGACCGCCGCGCCCCGTTGAAAATGATACGGCTTGTCCGGTACTGACCGCGTACCTTCAGGGAAAATAATCATCGATCCGCCTGAACGTAACCAGGCAACGCATTCGGCTATCATTTGCTCAGGGTCACCGTTGCTGATGTATCCCGCATTGATTATCGGGCCGCGCATGAACGGATTGTGCCACAGTCGGGCCTTGACAATACAGCTGGCTTGTTTGAATCGGCTGATCAAAAACACAATATCGACCAGCGTTGGATGATTGGCGATGATCAACTGACCGGGGCGATTAAGCTTTTCCAGACCTACGATTTCGTAAGTCATCACCCCAAGCCTGTGCATCAAACCGATGAAGACATAAAAACTGTAATACACCGTTTTTTGGCCTCGACCGACCTTTTGCCGCGGATTGCCGGGCCAAAGAGACAACACCGGAAATACGAATATCCACAGCAATAATCCGCCCACACCAAAACTTAGAAAACTCAATCCTGTTGCCAGAAGACGCCAACCATAGCTTAATTTTGCCGCTATTTTTTGTGCCATTCCCAGCTATGTCTATGATTGCCCAGCACCAACGATTTATCGTCGGAAACAAGAAACTTGATAAAAGAGAATATCTGCAAAGCATGCTCGCCATCGTCGCGATGCGCGGATGATCTGTTAAATTGCAACGGCAAGCCGCTCCCGGTTAAAGAAATTTTTAAAGCCAACGCACAAATGGCGGATGCATTGAGAGCAAACGGTAACGATGGATAAAAGTCCGATAACGGTTCATCGTACAAAACGATCAACACCTCATCGGCATGGCGTTCCTGCAACAGCCCCAACGCTTCAATAAACGCCGGGGCAATACCATCCTGACCCGGCGCAACCACGGTAATTTCCTGATGACAGCCATAGGCCATCGAAAACAATCCCGATATTGCGTTATGGACTGACAGACTAAAAGCTGTCGGTGAAACTTCCTCACCTTTCTGCATGCTTTTGAGCATCTCTAATGACTTATTCACTTCGCCATGAGCGGAACTGAACACAATAGGCAACGTATTATTGCTATCACTACAGCCGTCCGCAGCATTAAAAACCGCTCTGGCTAATGGACTTAATCTGCGTTGCAATATCTTGGGCACCGCAGCCGGTATAGCGGCTTTTTCCTGTTGGGTAAAAACCTGATGGTCATTCCACTTCTGCCAAGCTTCATGACAATTCATTCCGGGAGCCCAGGCATTCCAGTTTCGCACTATAAAATCGGTTGCCATTATATCAATCCGGTTGAACCTTTACACTTGACGGACAATAAAAATCCAACGCTCTTGAATTCATATAATAAACGCAATTCCGACCGGTTGTTGAGAATGGATTAGCAGTTATCAAAGTGACGACATAACTCCCAAAACCGGGGCATTGCTTTTAAACATCGCCGACACCTGCATGCCGGGCATAAGCGCCAGACTTTGTGCGCTCTGCTGCGTAATCATCGCAACTAGCGTTTCGCCGCCGGGCAATAAAGCAACCACTTCCGCATTCACCTCATCTTGTTGGACGCGAATCACGGTACCGGACAAATGGTTGCGAGCTGAAAACCGGTCGGAACCGGGATCAGTTGTTAGCGTTATATCGACGCTGTTGATCAACAAAACTGCATCGGCGCCGACCTGTAAGTCAAGGCCGCTCAGCGATGTCAGGGTTATAGTGGCAATGACCTGTTCGCCGCCTTTCAATTTCACGCTTACCTCGGCATTCACCGCACCGGCTTGAATATCAACAATACTGCCAAAAAGTTGGTTGCGAGCGCTGGTTTTAACCACCAAACGTTGCAACAGCAAAACCGTATCGGAATCGTCGGAAAGACCACGGTTGAGCTGATCAAGAAACTGTTGATGCTGTTGTTCCAGGCGAGTAAACAGCGCCAATAAAGAGCGCCCTGCCTCAGTTAAACAAGTGCCGCCGCCTTTGCTGCCGCCAGTGGCTGTGCTGACTAATATTTTCGGCGCACCATTGTTAGCTCTTTCGATGATTTGCCAAGCGCCTTTATAACTCAAACCGACCTGCTTGGCGGCCTGATTGATGGAACCGCTTTGATCTATCGCTCTTAGCAAACCGATCATTCGTCTATCCAAACCGGCTAAGCGCAATTCGCCATCGACCCAGGCTGTTTGAACATTGTTGTAGTTTGAGCTGTCAGTCATAAATAATTGCGTTACGGTGCAAAAATTGAATTAAACAATATTCACAACCTGTTTTTACTTAAATGATGTGGGAGATGAATAACGGCATTGTCACCAAGCTTACAGAACATAACAAAATGTTTGAAAAGCAACATTGTGTTCTTTTTAGGTCTACCAACGATAATCATACAATTCAATAACATAATTATCTTATTAACACTTGGCACACCGCTTGCTGTTAGGAACATTGTCACCAATTCGCTATGTACTTTTATACATAACGAGTTAAACTAGAGCCGTATCTTGTTTTAGTCTTCCGAATAAGATCTGTTTACGTCAACGAATCAACGTGATGTAAACATTATAAATTTCAATTATAGGTCATTGATGATGCGAAAAAAACCTCTTACCGGCGTTGCTGTCGGCCATACACTCAGCTTAATTGTCGCCGGCGGCTTTTGCATGGGCAGCAGCGATAATACCCAAGCCGCCGAAACCAATAGCTATACCAGACAGCCATTCAGTGCTTATTCCAGTCAAACGGATGATGCTTTACTTGGATCAAACAAGTATGAAAAGCCGGTTTGGAATTTGCACGATACACTAGGTTTGCCCAAATGGTTATCACTTTCCGTGAATCAGCGCACCCGCTACGAATCGATTGACGGTAGCTATACGCCTCGCAGCAAAGGCGGCGATCAGCAAATTGCCTTGCAAACCGATGTCTGGCTGGCAGCCAAATTCGGTAAGTTTAGAGCCGGTACAGAGTTTTTAGATGCTCGCGCATTGGGCGCAGACAGTGGCTCCAAAATCCTGAGTAATTCGCATGTCGATACCGCTGATTTTATCCAAGGTTATGTCGCCTGGGCTGACCAAAACGTTTTGTACAGCGGTATCGGCGCTGAGGTCAAAGTCGGTCGGCAAACATTGGATTACGGTAGTCGCCGACTGATAGCAAGAAATGCATTTCGCAATACTATCAACAGCTTTACCGGGTTAAACATGCGCTTTCTGAATTACGACAAATGGCAGTTTAACGCCTTTGTCACCATGCCTGTCATTCGCTATCCGCAAGGCACCGACACACCGGACTTGATCAATAATGTTCAACAATGGGACAAAGAGGATACCCATACCTTGTTTTCCGGCGGTTTCTTAGAATTACCTAATTTGGCTTGGGGCATCAACAGCGAAGCTTATCTGTATCATCTTGACGAGAGT
The DNA here is from genome assembly GCA_036561025.1 of Methylobacter sp. Taxonomy (GTDB): domain Bacteria; phylum Pseudomonadota; class Gammaproteobacteria; order Methylococcales; family Methylomonadaceae; genus Methylobacter_A. The sequence goes on from DATBQB010000075.1 coordinate 20,192, forward strand.
GACAGCAACACCAATCCAACGCGTAATCGCCGCTATATTACTCCCGGCATGCGTTTTTTCATCAAACCCGCCAAGGCGAAATTCGACTTTCAAGCAGAAGCCATGGGGCAGTTCGGTACAGTTCGGGCAACAACCAACGCTACCGATAAGAGAAATATTAATCACGAGGCATGGTCTAACCATTTTGATATGGGTTATACCTTTGATGTGCCGTGGTCGCCGCGCTTTGCCTTAGAATACGACTACGCGAGCGGTAATAACTCTAACAATCCAAATTTAGACCAACGCTTCGACCCGCTTTATGGCGCTCGCAGATTCGATTTCGGTCCTACCGGCATTTACGGCGCGTTTTCCCGCAGCAACATCAACACACCAGGCTACCGTATTAATGCCGCACCGCGCTCCGATGTGCAGCTCTCGCTCGATCACCGGTTTCTTTGGCTGGCTTCGTCCACCGATTGCTGGGGCGGAGCTAACTGTAGCAACACGTCAACCAGCACCACATTATGGGACACAACCGGCCGCAGCGGCAGCTATGTCGGTCAACAGCTTGATTTGGCAGCTCGCTGGGACGTCAACAGCAGCTTAAACTTAGAATCGGGCTGGACGCACTTGTTCAAAGGTCAATTCGCCAAGAAAGCTCCATCCGCTCCTAATGGACAAGACCTTGATTATTTTTATGTGCAAAGCCAGTTAAGGTTTTAAAGCACTGTTATGAAACTCTGTCGTAATCAGCTACTAAAACCTTTTTTACTTAATCTTTGGAGATAGTTCATGTCACTAACCGCCATCTTCCGCCCGGTCATAGCTTTAGCGTTATTGCTATTAAGCCAAACAAGCTGGGCCGCGACCGTACTGGTCGCTGTCGCATCCAATTTCACCAAGCCGATGACGGAAATCGCCGCTGAATTCGAAAAAGCGACCGGTCACAGCGCCAAATTATCGTTCGGTTCATCCGGCAAATTCGTCTCGCAACTGGAAAACGGCGCGCCGTTTGAAATCCTGCTATCGGCAGACGAAAAAAGTCCGCAAAAATTAGAGCAAGCAGGTTTAGCTGTACCGAACAGCCATTTTACCTACGCGCTGGGCAAGCTGGTGCTGTGGTCGTCCACGCCGGGCTATGTCGACGATCAAGGGAAAATCCTGACAACCGGCGGCTTTAAGCATCTGGCCTTGGCCGATCCCAAACTCGCCCCTTACGGAGCAGCGGCGGTCGAAGTATTAAAGAGCCTGAGTTTGCAGGACAAACTAAGCCCGTTATTCGTATTAGGCGAAAACATCGCACAAACCCATCAGTTCATCAGCACCGGCAACGCCGAACTGGGCTTTGTGGCATTATCGCAAGTCATCGAAAATGGAAAAATAGCTACAGGTTCAGGCTGGATTATCCCTGATGACCGCCATGCGCCGATCCGGCAAGACGCCGTGTTAATGGTTAAAGGAGCCGACAATCCCGCTGCGCCGGCCTTGCTGAACTATTTAAAGTCGGCCCCGGCATTGGCGATTATCGAAAAATACGGCTACGGTTTGCCTAAATAATAAATAGGATATTTTATGCTGACTCCTGCCGATCTCGGCGCATTGCTTTTGACATTCAAGGTTGCCGGTTTCGCCACCTTGTTGATGTTGCTGTTCGGCACCCCGCTGGCTTGGTGGCTGGCCCGGACGCGTTCCGCATGGAAAGGCATCATCAATGCCGTTGTAGCGCTGCCATTGGTGCTGCCGCCTACGGTATTGGGCTTTTATTTGCTGGTACTGATGGGCCCCGCCGGAGCGGTCGGCAAATTCACCACTTGGCTGGGTTTGGGCACCTTGCCGTTCACCTTTCCCGGATTGGTGATCGCCTCAGTGCTGTATTCGTTGCCGTTTGTCGTGCAGCCATTGCAAGCTTCATTCACCTCCATAGGCGAACAGCCTTTGGAAGCCGCTGCAACTTTGCGCGCCAGTCCTTTAGATACTTTTTTCAGCGTGGTCGTGCCGCTGGCGAAATCCGGTTTTTTGACCGCCGCCATTTTAGGCTTTGCGCATACCGTCGGCGAATTCGGCGTAGTACTGATGGTCGGCGGCAATATTCCCGACAAAACCCGCGTCGTGTCGGTGCAAATCTACAATCATGTCGAAGCGCTGGAATACAGCGAAGCGCATTGGTTGGCGGGCGGTTTGCTGTTGTTTTCGTTTAGCGTGCTGATGGTGTTGTATACCGCGCTGAAAACGCATCCCGTCGCCCACCCGTTTAAATAATCGAGTTACCTACATGACAATAATCCAGGCCCGCTTCCAGCTCGACTACGGCGACTTTAAACTGGACGTCGATTTAGAGCTGCCCGGCGCCGGCATTACGGTGTTGTTCGGCCATTCCGGCTCCGGCAAAACCACCTTGTTGCGCTGCATCGCAGGACTGCAACACGCGCCGCAGGGCTTTCTGGAAATCAACGGCAATATTTGGCAAGACAGCGAGCGCGACCTGTTCCTGCCCACTTATAAACGGCCGCTGGGCTATGTATTTCAAGAAGCCAACCTGTTTCCGCATTTGACAGTGCGGGATAACCTGCACTACGGATTGAAGCGGATTAAACAGAATTCAGGTACGGTCAAACTGGAGCAAACCCTTGAATTACTGGGCATCGGCCATCTAATGGAACGCATGCCGGAACGTTTGTCCGGCGGCGAACGGCAACGCGTCGCCATCGCCCGCGCCTTGGCGCTGAATCCTGAAATCCTGCTGATGGACGAGCCGCTCGCGTCGCTGGATTTCAAACGCAAACAGGAAATCCTGCCGTTTTTAAGCCGCCTGCATCAACAATTGGACATTCCGGTGCTGTACGTCACCCATTCCCAGCAGGAAGTCGCTCAACTGGCCGATACACTGGTGATTCTGGAAGACGGCAGGGTGCTGGCTTCGGGGCCTCTGCCGGAAACGCAAAGCCGTCTCGACGTGCCGCTGGCGCAGGACCGGGAGGCCGCCACTGTGTGGCTGGCGACAATCGCCGAACACGAAACCGACTATCATCTGACCCGCGTCGCCTTTGCCGGAGGTTCGCTCAGCCTTCCGGCGGTCAATGCCCCGGTTGGTACGCCATTGCGGGTGCAGATTTACGCCCGCGATGTCAGCATAGCTCTTGAAGCGCCGATCGCCACCAGCATCCTGAATGTGCTGCCTGCAGTCATTAGTGGTATCGCCGATGGTCGCGACGGCCAGGCTGTGGTACAAGTGCAGGTCGGCAATAAGGCGTTGCTGGCGCACATCACCCGCAAATCGGCGCTAATGCTGAGTTTGCAGATCGGCATGGCGGTTTATGTGCAGATCAAGGGTACATCGATATTAAATTAACTGAATTTACATAATGGCAAAGAAGTTTTCACCACGAAGACACGAAGGACACAAAGAAACAACATAACACTTCGTGTCCTTCGTGCCTTCGTGGTGTTTTTATATGACTTACGTAAGATATGAAATTAATCAACCCAGGAGATTCATCATGAAAGCAAGTGCACGCAATCAGTTTACCGGTACCGTCAGCCAAGTAATTATCGGTGCAGTGAATGCCGAAGTTCATATCGGCTTGAAAGGCGGAGAAACCATCGTCGCCTCCATTACCAAGGAATCCGTCGAAAAGCTGGGAATTAAAACCGGCATTGAAGTTATCGCCCTGGTCAAGGCTCCGCAAATCATCATCGTCACCGATTTCGGCGGCTACCGGCTTTCGGCGCGCAACCAGCTGCAAGGCACGGTAACCCAAGTTAAACCCGGCGCAGTCAATGCCGAAGTCGATATCGAGTTAAAAGGCGGCGAACAGGTTGCCGCGACCGTGACCAACGACAGCGTCGAAGCCTTGGGCTTGAGCAAAGGTAAACCGGCTACGGCGGTATTTAAAGCCGGTGCGGTGATTTTGGCTGTTGCGGGCTGATTAGTTTTTCTCGTTCCTGCGCGCCGCGCTCATTCTTATACACAAGTATCTACGGGCAGTCGTCATTCCGACAGTCCCTTACCTAGGGTTTTGGGCGAGAAACATGCTGATATGCAGACCTTCCAGGTTTTTAAAACCTGGAAGGTCTAACTTGCAACGTTCTGAACAGGCGGGACGTTTCCGGCAAGCCGGAAACGCCACCTCGCGCTACGCCCTTCGGCTTGGGTGGCCTTATTCCGGCCTGCTTCGAGATGTGTATAACGATGAGCGTAGCGCGTGTAAACGAGGTAACCCCGTTAATCAAGAATCCTTAATAGCACAAATGCGCTGCATAACAGCAGGCCTTGATGTTTGCTCTTCCCCTTGCTCAAATGCAATGATGTTCAGCAGCGGTGAATAAACTTCGAACAGTTCATTCGGCAGCAATAAAAAATCGGGATTGCTTGGCTTGCCATAGCGTTCGTTACCCGCCATGAACGTTTCATAAATCAGTATCCCGCCTGGATTAAGTAGAGCGGCAAGAGTGCGGAGCAAAGGCCGATACAGATAACGGCTGACTATTATGCCGTCATACTTCCGGTCTGAGTGAGGCCAGTCGCCTGCTTCAAGGTCAGCAATAAACACGTTGATATTGTCCATTCCCACCATGTTCGATACCACTTGAGCATCGCGATCAATCGCATCGACCTGATAACCTTGCTTAGCCAGCCAGATTGCATGACGTCGGTTACCGCAGGCAAGATCGAGTACCCGGCCTCCTTTACGTATCAACTGCACGTATTCAACGATCCAGGGCGACGGTTTTTCAAGCAGGTGCTGTCCTATCATATTATTAACCGCTCCCAGTTGGACAGTGATGACCTAGACGATTTCCTCATTGCTGCCAAGCGCAGAAAAACTTTCAATCGGCGCATACTGTCGTTATCAATTGATGTCATAAATAATTTCCTTATCCGAAGGTAAATGCAAAAGCCTGAACGCCACTGTCAAAAAACTCGTGAAGTGACGAAAAGTTAATACAGGCGTTACTCTTGCATCATACGGTTGCCCATTTGCGTCAACATCCACGCCATATTAGCAAATAGCGTTCGAGACTGCGTCAGGATTAGCAAAGATGACCCAGTACATTTGGCAACAAGAGCTCGTATGCAACCTCAATCGCTCACCGATCTCGATTTCAAAACCGCCCTGATAACCAGCACAACGACAGCCAAAAACCCGACCGTTGTCAGAGTAAAGCTTAATCCCGCCTGAAACGGAAAATGCGCTTCAACAGAAATCACAACGGATGGCTTCGGCGTCAGACCTCTGATCAGAAATGCCAATGGATTGAAAAAAGCGCCGAAACAACAGGCGGCAACGACCCAGATCGGCGGATCAATGGAATACTGCCGAAACAGCAGGAAAAAGATGAACAGGAATTGAGCCATCATCAGATAGTCGATATGGGCTCTGATAATATCGGCACGTTCGACGAGGAATCCGGCCAAGACGCCATCAGGAAAAAACAGCGTAATGCCGAGCACCCAGGCGATTGCAAGCGCTATCGTCAGGCACAATCCGGCGAACGCCAAAAGAAAAAGGTTTGTCATCGTCATCGGTTGGTGTGAAGTTTTTTGGTTTGTCATGGTTATCCTCATTGTTATACCGGGGGCTTTCGCCTCATCTTGTTGAACGCCAGCTCAACCGCTGTCAGTTGCCAACGACCGGCGATTTGACTAGACTGCTAACAAACGCCTGCGTGAAGACAGGGTGGATCGAGACGATAAGGAGTATAAATAATGGCAGACAGTTCTCGCTTGTATGAACGTGCTGCGGCGGATGCCGTCAAGTTTGATGCGCTTTGGGATATCAGCGACGGCCGCACGTTTTTTACCGGGCCGCTGTACTACAACGCGAACCATCAGCACGGCGCGCCGGTTTTTCTTGCCGGCATTTACGGCAGTTTTCGCCTACGGCTGCATGGCGGCGATTGGCAGTCCTGTCGCACCGCAATTATTCCCGCCGGTGTCCTGCATGAGCTGGATGTCGGCGGCGATCCGCTGACGGTGTTTTATATCGAGCCGAATATCGCCGGGGCCGATGCCTTGAAGCCGCTGATCCGCAATACCCGAGAGATAAACGGTGCCTTGGTCGGCACAGCCGGTGAGATTTCGTTCATGCGCGACCTTTATGAAGATCGCTACAATCCTCAATGGACTGCGGAACCATTAGACGATCTGATGACTTTTTCCAAACGGCGAGCAAAAGCCGAACTGATAGATCCTCGTATATCTCAGGTGGTGGAGTTTTTATTCGAACACGGCGACGATCTCACCTCGGTGGCAACGCTAGCCGAAACGGTCGGGCTGTCCGCCTCGCGGTTCCAGCACTTGTTCACGCAACAGATCAGTGTTCCTTTCCGCCGTTATCGAGGCTGGAACCGAATACGAAAAGCGATACGCGAGATCATAAAAGGCAACAATTTCACTACCGCGGCGCACGCTACCGGGTTTTCGGACTCGGCCCATTTTAGCCATGAATTCCGCAAGACCTTCGGTGCGCCGCCCACGGTAGGATTGCAAAGACTGGCGCGGCTGCAACGCTGAACAACACGAAGCAACTTTATTCCCGTATTACGCAAGCTTCATACGGGCTACTTGTTAGGCTTGCTGGGCTTCGTGCCTCAACCCATCCGACATTGAACATCAAACGGAAAATAGATGACTGCAAAATCTGAACCTGCTATTTCTTCGCTGGAAACCGGCGACTTAAATATACTGCACTTACGACGCTATTGGTGCAAACGGCTGTTGGAAGTAGAAGGCCGGCTCGATCAGGACAGTGTGCGGAACGAATACGGGCTGGATTTTACGCTAATGCAGGGATTGGGACTGGGCATCGTCGAACCGGCGGAATACTTGTTCCATAAGCGTCCGAGTTATGCCGAATTCGAACAATGGATTGTACAAAAGCTCGGCAGTAAACCTGATCGAGCCTTGGTCGAGCGCCTTAATGAAATGGTTAGATGTTATCGGGAACAACCACAACGCACCTATCCCATTGAGGGGAAAGACATTCAAGAACCGGTCTTGTCTGCAGAGGACTTGGCGTTTTGGCAGGAAAACGGTTACGTGGTGCTACGAAACGCGATTTCCGCAGAGGACTGCCGGGAAGCCGAATCGGCGATATGGAATTTCCTCGGTATGGACCCGCAAAACCCAGAGAGTTGGTACGATGAAGAGCATATGTTCTGGGTGTCGCTATTCCAACATCCAGCCCTGAATAAAAACCGCGCCGCACCGCGCATCCGCAAAGCGTTCGAGCAGCTTTGGGGAACCGATGACTTATGGACTACTGTGGATCGCTCCAGCCTGAACAGGCCTGAGCGAGGCGATATCGATATATCCGGCCCCAGCCGCCTGCACTGGGATGTCAGTCTTGCCTTGCCGATCCCTTTCGGTATTCAGGGTTTGCTGTACTTAAGCGATACCAGCGCCGAACAAGGCGCCTTCCGTTGCGTGCCGGGATTTCATAATCGCATCGATCAATGGCAAAGAGAACTCGCACCTGAACAAAACCCGCGCGAACAGGACCTGGAAAGCCTGAGTCCGGTACCGGTCACCGGTTCCGCCGGGGATTTCGTACTCTGGAACCACGCCTTGCCGCACGGCAGCGGCCGTAACTTGGCGCATTATCCGCGGGTGGTGCAATACATTACGCTGTTTCCCCACGATTACGGCATTCATCCGATTTGGAAATAACCAGCGTCTGATATGGAAACAGCACATAGAATATGTACCAAACATCATGCGGCCCATCTGCCTGCTCTTTGATCGATGAACTCGCTGCCGCGGTAGTATCTAAAGCCGGTGCGGTGATTTAAGATATTAGCTGAACATTCGAGACAGGTAGCGAGTCCGAGTCTATCGCGTCGATCAGGAAATCCGAAATATCTATTAGCCAGGTTGTTAATCATGACAGTTAATATTGATGTGCTGTGCGTAGGGCATGCCTCTTATGATTTAATTTTTTCGGTAAACCGCCATCCAGGCGCCGATGAAAAAATAGTTGCCGACGGCTTGCTCAGCTGTGGCGGCGGGCCGGCCGCCAACGCCGCCGTTTGCGTTAGCAAGCTGGGTTTAACATCGGCATTTGCAGGCTATTTAGGATGCGACCTTTACGGTGACAAACATTTTCAGGAACTCAATGATTGCGGTGTTAACACGCAGCTAATCGTTCGCGGCCCCTCCCCTACCCCATTATCAGCCATATTGGTAAGCCAAGACGGCAAGCGATGCTTAATCAATTACAAGGGCGATACGCAAGCGTTACAAGCCGATGCCCTGGACTTTGCTGATATTCAGGCAAAGGTAATTTTGTTCGATGGGCATGAGCCTTTTATCTCATTACCCCTTGCTGAAAAAGCTCGGCAATGCCACATCCCAACGGTATTAGATGCCGGTTCAGTGCATGAAGGCACCTTGGCACTGATAAGTCGCGTCGATTATCTGGTTTGTTCGGAAAAATTTGCAATACAGTACGCAGGTAATGAGCACAAAGCCTTAAGCCAATTGGCTGAACTTGCACCTGTTGTGGTTATCACGCTGGGTGCAAGAGGGCTGATTTGGCAACGCGGTAATGAGCAAGGCGCAATACCTGCTTATCCTGTTACTCCCGTTGACACCACCGGTGCCGGTGATGCTTTTCATGGCGCTTTTGCCGCTGCACTTGCTATCGGCATGGATTGGCAAACGCTGCTTCGATACGCCGGCGCTGCAGGTACTTTGTGCTGTATGAAAATGGGCGCTCGCTTGGGTCTACCCAGCCAGAAAGAACATGCGCTGTTATTTCACCAAGACCTATAAAAGACGACGACAGAAACAGAATAATTTTGTATGAAAATATGTCCGTTCTTGCACAGAATAACGACATCACTGAAATTGAGTTGTTTTAAAAAAGCCGCGCCGTACTTGGTCTTATCAAGCTAAAATACTTAACATTTTAATCATCCGTGAGGAACAGCTAATGGCCGATCTAGAATCCCCAACCGTTTTAAATCCCGGCATGTTGAATCCGGTTAATCCGATCATTGAAAATTACATGCACAGCTTACTGGGCCATACCGGTCATCCTGTGTTGACCGATATGGAAGAACTGGCGCAGAAAAATAATTTTCCTATTATTGGCCGTTTGGTCGGCGCTTTTATTGAATCGCAGGCTAAAATGATCAATGCCGAACGGGTATTTGAATTTGGCAGCGGTTACGGTTATTCGGCCTATTGGTTTGCTAAGGCGGTAGGTTCAAAAGGCCAGGTGATCTGCACCGATGCCGATTTTCTGAATCAGGAGAAAGCCGAACAATATCTCAGCGCTGCCGATTTGTGGAACCGAATCGATTTTCGGGTAGGCATGGCCCAGGAAATTTTTGCCCGGACCGAAGGGTTATTCGATATCTGCTATAACGATGTCGATAAGGGAGACTATCCGGAGATATGGCTTATGGCTAAAGACAGGATCCGCCCCGGCGGGCTTTATATTGCCGATAATGTGCTTTGGCGCGGACGGGTAGCAGTGGAAAACTATACTGATATTTTTCCCGGCTGGACTGAGGCGATTATTAAACACAATGAGTTAATTTTTAATGACCCTGAATTCGACACTTTCATTAACCCGACGCGTGACGGAGTGATCGTCGCTAGAAAAAAGACAGCGTAAAAAAAGATACTCCTCCTTTATAAATAGCATTATGCTAATATTTTAAACCAATGAGTCATGAGGATTTACTATGCCCTATACCCCAGATATTGTGGAAGAACTGAACGTTCTGGTTCGCTACAACTTGACCACTACTCAAGAAGGAATCAAGGTACATAAAACGGCTTCGCCGGAAACAATTGCCGCTACGCATCGACTATTCGAAAAAGGTTTGGTTTCACTGGATGACGGAGGCTATCTGACTAATCTCGGGTTAGAAACTGCGAAACAGGCTCAAGCAGTTCTGGATATACTCAGGCCAATTTAAAGTTTTTACGGCTGGCTGCACTTTAAACCGTAAAGCAATAAAAAAGGCTTAACGATTAGATCGTTAAGCCTTTAAGTTATGGGCCAGCCATAAACGAAATCAAGGGCTTGCCCTGAGCGTAGCCGAAGTGTCAAGCAGAAAGTTCAACCGCTGCTCTCAATTTTTTCATCGCATTTTGTTCCAATTGCCTGATCCTCTCCGCAGAGACATTGTAGCGTTCGGCAAGCTCATGCAATGTAGCCTTTTTCTCCACCAACCAACGGCTTGAAAGAATATCCTGACTCCGCTCATCCAGTTCCGCCATCGCATCCGCCAATATATCCTGCTCATGACCTACCCAATCCGAGTTTTCAATTAATACCGCAGGATCAGCGCCGTGTTGATGAAGATAGCTGGCCGGAGCAACATAGCTGTCCTCTGCCGAGTCATCGGCCGACATATCAAAAGACATGTCTCTGCTGCCCAGACGTTTTTCCATTTCGTAAACGGCACTCACATCGACATCAAGGTCATTGGCGATCGCCACCGCTTCATCATTGGATAACCAACCTAAGTCCTGCTTTGATTTACGTAGGTTAAAGAACAGTTTACGCTGGGCCTTGGTGGTAGCGACTTTTACAATACCCCAATTTTTGATCACATACTCGTGAATTTCGGCTTTAATCCAGTGTACGGCAAAAGAAACCAATCGCACGCCGATATCAGGATCAAAACGTTTAACGGCTTTCATCAAGCCTATGTTACCTTCCTGAATAATATCCGGCATGGACAAGCCATAACCGCTGTAGCCTCTGGCAACATGAATTACAAAGCGCAAATTAGTCATCACCAACTCGCGTGCGGCTTCCAAATCGCCATTATCTCTAAATTTTAAAGCTAACTCGCGTTCCTGTTCTACTGTCAATTTAGGCATTTGCCTGACAACATTTAGATAGGCATCAAATGTTCCGACCGATAAATTTACGGGTAAAGCTAATGCATTACTCATTGAAACCCCCTTGTAAGAATATTTTTTCGAATTCTAGCACTCTACAACAAAGAGTGCTAATAATTTTATCAATTCACATTTTCTACTCGGGTTTTAATTGCTGAAGTTGGAAATGAAGCACTATCCATGAACCTACCACACCCAGCACAGAGGAAATAAATAACAACGCCAATGTTTCAGCGAAGCCCAAAAATACCACATGGAAAGCGCCATCATAAAGCCTGGAAAGCGTTTCAATGGGTTGTTTTAAAATCAGCATGATCGTTGTGACAATAAACCATGCGGTCACACCGGAAAAAAAGCCTATCCAAAAACCACTGTATAAAAATGGCCTATGAATGAACCCATTGGTCGCACCCACCAGTTTAGCGATCACGACTTCATCGCGGCGATTATGCAATTCCAGGCGTATGGTATTAGCTGTAATAAACAGCACTCCTGCGCCCAATAGCAAGCTTAGCAAAGTGACGCCTCGCCGAGCTATTGTCATAATGGACTTCAACCGCTTAACCCATTGCATATCCATCTGGGCAAAATCAACTTCCGCCGACCGCTTAAAATCATCAAGCAAAGCCTCAAGCGCCTGCTCGTTTTCCAATGAGTTTTTGGGTAACACCTGAATGACAACCGGTAGCGGATTTTTTTCCAGGGCTTTTATTGCGTCACCGAACCCGCTGTAAGACTGGAACTCTTCCAACGCTTGCTCCTTGGTAATTAATTTAACATCCTGAATGTCCGGATTTTGCCTGATGCTATTGGCGAATTTATTGGTTCTTGCCTCTGAAATTTCATCTTTAATAAACAGTGAGATTTGATTGCTGGCTTCCAAATTGCCGGCCAACTGCTGGAGGTTTGTCACCAAAATATAAAAGCCGCTGGCTAGCGAAATGGCAATCGCCAAAACAATTATCGTCATTGCAGAGGAGAATCGCGATGCGACTAATCGTCCAAGGCTTGAAAATAACGCTTGCGCATGATGGTTCCGATAAGCATGGAATTTATCGACAAAATTGCCGCCGGCAATTTTGGTTTGCCAGCGCGGCTCCTGTTTAACTGATTTTTTATTAACGTGTTTCATAATTTAACTCGCAACCAGTTGACCGTGATCTAACTTTAAGATCCGATGGTTCATTTGAGCAATCAATGAAATATCATGCGAAGCGATCAATATCGTGACACCGACCTGTTGAAACTGCTCAAACAGATGCATTATCTCGGCGGACAGCTCAGGATCGAGATTTCCGGTCGGTTCATCGGCTAAAATCATCGGCGGCTTATTGACCACTGCCCTGGCGATCCCAACCCGTTGCTGTTCGCCACCGGATAAGACAGCGGGGTATTTTCTTTCTTTGCCTAATAGGCCGACTTTGTCTAATGAGGCTCTCACCCTTCGGGAAACTTCATTGTGCCCGTAACCTGCTATTACTAATGGCAATGCCACATTATCAAAAACCGTTCTGTCCTGCAGCAGCTTGTAATCTTGGAAAATTAAACCCACTTTCCTACGTATATAAGGAACTTGTCTATCTTTAGCCAAGTTAAGACTTTCGCCGTCCAGTAAAACCTGCCCCCGGCTGCAACGCTCGATCAGCGCAATCAATTTCAATAATGTGCTTTTTCCGGCTCCTGAATGTCCCGTCAGAAAAGCCATTTCACCGCGCTGCAGATGAAAACTAACATTACGCAGTACATCACCCGCACCAGGATACCTCATACTGACATTATCAAACTTTAACATAAGCTTCTTTAGTCTTTGACAAACAATGCATTTACAAAAGCATCTGCATCGAAATCCTGCAGATCATCAATACCTTCGCCAATTCCTATGAAACGAATCGGGATTCCAAACTGTTTAGCCAGCGCGAAAATGACACCGCCTTTCGCCGTACCATCGAGTTTGGTCAATGCCAAGCCAGTCAATTCAACAGCCTCATTAAACAGTTTTGCTTGCGACAAAGCATTTTGCCCGGTACCGGCATCCAGTACCAGCAGCACTTCATGAGGCGCTGTTTCATCCAATTTACTGATAATCCGTTTTACTTTTTTCAATTCGTCCATCAGGTTGGATTTGGTATGCAAGCGTCCGGCAGTATCGGCGATTAAAACATCGATGCCTTTTGCCTGCGCGGACTGTACGGCGTCATAAATAACGGATGCCGAATCGGCCCCGGTATGCTGAGCAACCACATGAATATTATTGCGTTCGCCCCAAGTTTGCAGTTGCTCCACAGCTGCGGCCCTAAACGTATCTCCGGCGGCTAACATGACGCTATGGCCTTGTGTCTGCAAACGTTTGGCCAGTTTACCAATGGTTGTGGTTTTACCCGCGCCATTAACGCCGACGACCAGGATAACAAAAGGTTTATCCTGTTTTGGAATATGCAAATTCTTGCTGCAAGGCAGGAGCATGCTCAGCAGTTCCTGCTTTAAGGCGGCTGATAACGCTGCACCGTCATTAAGCTGGTGGCGTTCAACGCTTTCAGTCAAACTGTTGATTATTTCTGTGGTCGCATCAACGCCTATATCAGCCATTAACAAACTGGCTTCAATTTCTTCCAGCAAATCCTTGTCAATTTCTTGCCGACCGATAGGTATATGCGCCAAAACCCCGCTAAGCCCCGAACGGGTTCGCTTTAGCTGTGTTTTAAGGCGTAAATATAAAGACTCGGGTTCATAGGCTTCTTCCGCTGTAGGAACAACTACGCCTTCCCGTTGGGGCTCAACTTCTACGGGGCGCTGTAGCTCTTCAACATACCCATATCGACTATAAAAACTGATAGCGATCAACGGCAACATTAACAATGCCGCAAAAGCATTATGAGCTACCGCCGCCCACAAAGGTTCCCCAAACTTGACGCCAATAATGCCCGATCCGATTTGCATCAACAGCAGCACGCTCAGCCATAAGCCGGCTCTTCTTACTGACTTTGGATGATACGCCGATGTTGCGTTCAACATCAACAGAGTGAGTACGACAAAACTAACCAGCGCCCCAACCCTATGCAGCCAATTTGCGGCAACCTGCGCATCGAATGCTATGACACCGGTATAACCCGTGTTTAATCCGCTAAAAAAGTCCAGTGCCGTTTGATAATCGGCCTTAGGCCACCATGAACCATTGCACTGAGGAAAGCCCGAACAGGCTAAAGCGGCATAATTCGCGCTAACCCAGCCGCCTAAAATAATCTCTAAAAATAAGACCAGCATTGCAAATCGGGCAAATATGACTAGGCCATTGCTACGCACAGCTAGTACCGAAATTTTCGGATTAACCCGTAGATACAACCAGAACAACAGCCAGAAAATCATCATTCCCAGCAACAAATGCCCCGTTACAACAATAGGCATAACATGCAATTTTACGGTCCACATGCCCAAAAGCGCTTGCATTGCTACCAAAAGCACCAGACCTAATGTAGCTGTGACGACTGCTAGGCGACTTTGTTGTTGACGCCATGATAGCAACGCCAACAACAAAACAGTTATGCCTAAGATTGCCACCAGATAACGGTGACTCATTTCTTTCAAGGCTTTTGCAATATCCGGCGTCTGACCGGGAAATGCTTCCGCTGCATGCGCTTTAAAATCGGCTTGCTCGCTAATCCCGCCCTGAGCGAAGTCGAAGGGAATGGCTTGTCCATAACACCCAGGCCAATCAGGGCATCCTAACCCTGCCCCGGATAACCGGACATATGAGCCTACTACAACAACTATTAAAGCTAAAACAACGCTAAACAGAGCTATTTTTCTAAACATTTTATTTTCCACTATCCGATTTGTGAGATTCGCAAAAGATGCATAAGATCGCTTTTTACATTGTAAGGATCAAAACCCGGCTCATATTGCATCATTAAATTACCCAACGGATCCATCAACAGCAACATCCCGTCCGGAATATTGCCTTGCCTGATCTCAACAATTTTCTTGATAATGGCGTCATTAGGTTTAACTCGTAATAAGGTCTTGTCATCTTCCCACCATTTACTCGCGGCTTCCTCCGGCGCAACGTCTTTTAAGACCATAACGACTCGACGGGTACGAGTCAGCTCTTTATTTAGCATGAGCCGAATTTGCCTAGTTTTATGAATAGCTTCAATACAGGCTTCCTTACAATCGCTGTCTGGAATAACATTTACCAAAAGCCAGTGTCCGGAAAGCTCGGACATATTGTCCTTTGAAAACTGGTCGAAACCACTCAGGTCAGCGCGTTCGGTTGTCAGTGGCGGAGTTATTAACTGCCCGTGATTGGTTTGCCCCTTTAAGAGCTGCGGATGTTCTTTTAAACCCCAAGCGATTAAAAATGGAATAACCGACATCCCAAAGATAACCAGAATTAATATATGATTTTTATTCTTTTGATTTTGCATCGTTCTTTTTAAAACTGTACCAAATAAATAATATTGTTAGTGTCAAGGCCAGTGCAAACCATTGAACTGCATAGGCTGTATGTTGCTCGGGCTGCATAATGGTCGATGTATGCCATTCCCGCTTATATCCATCAGGTAACCCTTTAGCCAATTCAATCTGGAATTGAAATAATGAATAGCCTAATTTTTTAGCTAAGACGTTACTATCAACCACCTGAACGATTGATGGCCAACCTTCGGTTGGGATTTCCGCTCCCGCTAATTTTATACCAACGCTTGGAAAATTATTAATCCGCCCGCTAATAATTGCTTCTGTCTTTTTAATCTGCAAATCGGGAAGAATCGATCGATCATGATTTGAAGGAATCCAGCCCCTGTTCACCAAAACGGCCTTGGTTTCCCCGACCAATATAAATGGCGTCAGGACAAAATAACCGACCTTACCATCACTGACTTGGTTATCTATTAAAAACTGATGCGCTACATCGTAACGCCCCGCAACCTCGACACTTCTGTATCTCAGCGCTTCTGTGTTGTTTTCAATAGCAGTCGACAAATGCAGCGTTTCAGTTGCGGCCGCTTGTTCTTGCGCTTCAAGAAATGCCCGTTTTTGCTCTGAGCGTTCTAATTGCCACATTCCCAGCCCAATTAACACCGGTAACAAAAACAAATAAACTAATGTTGGGATGATTTTAAACTTCATTGACAAGTATCCATGAAATCATGCTTTTTTGTTTATCCTATTGGCACAGGCAGCTAAATAACCGAGAATACCAAAACCTTATCCATTAACGGACATAACTATACTCATGATTATAAAAAGCATCGTTATTATCGCCTTTATTCTGATAATTATCAGCCTGGGCTCAGCACTATTCCATTTGGTTAAACACAATACTCAGGAGCAATCCGAAAAAACAGCCAAAGCACTGACTTTTCGCATTACACTTTCAATCGTGTTATTTATTTTCATTTTCATAGCTTTTGCCACCGGTATGTTCACGCCTCACGGCCTGGGCGCTCGAATGCACCAAACACCGGCTGTTCCTGTTAAATAAAAACGACTCAACCATTTCGGCAAAAAAAAAGCGCTGTCTGTTAGGCAGCGCTTTTTTTGGTATGGCTGTTTAAATTAAATTACATAAACAAATATAAATAATCCTAACCATACCACGTCAACAAAATGCCAATACCAAGCGGCGGCTTCAAAAGCGAAATGATTTTCCGGTTTGAAGTGGCCTTTCCAGCTACGAAACAAAACAACACTCAGGATAATAGCACCTACGCAAACATGAAAACCGTGGAAGCCGGTTAACATGAAAAAAGTAGTTCCATAAATACCTGAACCCAACGTTAAGCCCATTTCGGTATATGCTTCATGATATTCGAACGCCTGGAATGACACGAACAAGAGCCCTAAACCTACAGTAACCGCCAGTCCTTTAATTAACTGGTCACGGTTTTTTGCAAGCAGCCCGTGATGCGCCCAAGTACAGGATACGCCGCTGGTTAACAATATTAAGGTATTTAAAAAAGGCAGTCCCCATGCTCCCATAGGCTCAAAATCGCCGCCGACTTTACCGGGGCCATTGGTAGGCCAGACTGCTTCAAAAGAAGGCCACAATAGTTCTTTAGTTGCCGCTCTAGCGCCTTCTCCACCTAACCATGGCACCGATAAATTACGTGTATACCAAAGTGCACCGAAGAACACGGCAAAAAACATGATTTCCGAAAAGATAAACCACATCATGCCCATACGATAGGAAATGCCTACCTGTGAACTATACATGCCTGACTCGCTTTCACCGGACTGCAATGTGAACCATCCGGCCAGCATAATAATAAACACAGTCAACCCCAACGCCATCCAGGCCGTACCAGCTGTTGAGCCGTTTAAATAATTGGCAAATCCGGCCAGCATCATCACCAAACCGCCAGTTCCAACGACCGGCCAAGTGGCTTTATGCGGAATGTAATAATCGATATTTGTAGACATGACCTTCCTCTCTCATTTTACTGATGTTTCAGTATTATCAAAAAATGTGTATGCAAGTGTAATTGTTTTATATTCCTTCGGAATTTCAGGATTAACAGCAAAACGCACCGGCATAGTTCTGCCTTCTCGCGCTTTGAATGTCTGTTCTGAAAAACAAAAACACTCTGTTTTTTTAAAAAATTCAGCAACTGCTCCGGGCGAAATACTTGGAATTGCCCGAGCGATCATTACTTTATCGGTCTTATTTTCTGCATAAAAATTCACCGTGTAATATTCGCCAGGATGAACTTTTAATTTTTTTATTTCTGAACGGAACACCATCGGTGTTGCCTCATTCAATGCAGTCATAAACTCTACGGTAATCTCTCTGTTTTTATCAACTTCGTAGCCCACTTCTTTAATAGCTGACGATTCGACTTTTCCATTGAGTCCCGTTACTTCACACAAAACATCATAAAGCGGAACCAGAGCGTAACCAAAACCAAACATTCCCAATACAACGAACACCAACACTCGAACTAACTTAGCGTTTTTTTGTGTAACGCCTTCATTCATTGAGAAACTGCTCTCATCACTGCAAAGACATAAATGATGACCGCAATCGCAACCAAAACCACTGCTGTCAAAATATTTTTCTGTTTGGTATTCATTATTTCACCTGATACGTTATCTAAGCAGGTTGCTTTTTAATAAAGCAACCTGAAATGCAACAACCTAGATATGCTCAGTAGGTATAACTGTTGGCGGCGTAGTAAATGAATGATACGGCGGTGGCGATGGCAAAGTCCACTCCAAGCTGTGCTTGGCAGCATCTTCCCACACTTCAGCAGTCACTTTTTCGCCAGTTCCACCTCTGATTGTATCGATGACAATGTACAGGAACAGCAGCTGACTTGCACCGAAGATAAAGCCGCCAATACTGGAAATCATATTCCAATCCGCAAACTGCACGGCATAATCAGGAATTCTTCTTGGCATACCGGCAAGCCCCAAGAAATGCTGAGGGAAAAACAAGACATTTACTGATATCGCAGACAACCAGAAATGCAAGCGGCCGATTCTTTCATCATACATATGACCGGTCCATTTAGGCAGCCAAAAATAGCCCGCAGCCATCAATATAAAGACAGAAGCCGGAACCAACGTGTAATGAAAATGCGCGACAATAAAATAAGTATCGTGATACTGGAAATCAACAGGGGCAACAGCCATCATCAAGCCGGTAAATCCGCCCATCGTAAACAAAACGACGAAAGCAATACTAAACAGCATAGGTGTTTCAAAAGTCATTGAACCTTTCCACATGGTCGCAGTCCAGTTAAAAACTTTAACCCCGGTAGGAATCGCGATTAACATGGTTGCATACATGAAGTACAACTCACCTGCTATTGGCATGCCCACTGTAAACATATGGTGAGCCCAGACGATAAACGACAAAAATGCAATTGAAGCCGTCGCATAAACCATTGAGCTATAGCCAAATAAAGGCTTACGGGCAAATACCGGAATGATGGTAGAAGCCACGCCGAAAGTAGGCAGAATCATTACATAAACTTCGGGATGCCCGAAAAACCAGAAAATGTGTTGATAAAGAACCGGATCACCACCACCCGCCGCATCGAAAAAGCTGGTATCGAAGAATCTGTCTGTTAACAACATGGTCACTGCACCCGCAAAAACCGGCATAATAGCGATTAACAGGAAAGCGGTAATCAACCAAGTCCAAACAAACATCGGCATTTTCATCAAGGTCATGCCGGGAGCACGCATGTTGAAAATGGTTGCAATGATATTAATAGCACCCATGATTGACGAGATGCCCAGCAAATGCACCGAGAAAATCGCGAACGGCAATGCCTTACCGGTTTGCAACACTAATGGCGGATACAAGGTCCAACCGCTGGCAGGAGCTCCACCTTCCATAAATAGGGTGCTAGCCAGCAATAAAACACCGGCAACCAACAACCAAAAACTCATGTTATTCATACGCGGCAATGCCATATCCGGAGCGCCAATCATCATTGGAATCATCCAGTTGGCCAAACCGACGAATGCCGGCATAACAGCGCCGAACACCATAACCAAGGCGTGCATAGTGGTCATTGAGTTAAAGAACTGGGGATTAACAAACTGCATACCCGGTTCAAACAATTCGGCACGAATAATCATTGCCATGGTGCCGCCAACAAAAAACATCGCCAGCGCAAACACCAAATATAATGTACCTATATCTTTATGATTGGTGGTAATAATCCACCTTAAAAGCCCCTTAGCAGGACCATGATCATGATGATCATCATGTTCAGCGACTACAGCAGACATATTTTATACCTCTTGAATATATAAAAAAGATTAGATCGATAAGAACGCAATGACTTATTCATTTTTATCTGCCGCCGGTGTTGCCGATTGCAGAGTCTGGATGGCAGATGGTTGAATAGAATCACCCACTGAATTACCCAAACCATTACGGGTATATGTTACGACTGCAGCGAAATCAACTGCGCTTAACATTTTTCCGAAAGCCGGCATCATGCCTTTTCCGTTCAACATTAGCTTAACTTGAGCGTTAATATCGCCGGTTACCACAGGACTTGCTTTCAGCGCTGGGAAAGTACCTGGCAAACCTGCACCGTCAGGCATATGACAAGATGCACAACTGGTCTCATAAACAGTTTTACCTTTAGCAGCCAACTCTTCTTTAGTCCACTGCTTGCTTGCCGACCCTGCTTCAGCTGCTGTCGCCGCTTTTTGTTGTTCTACCCAGGCATTGTACTCAGGCTCATTCATTGCAATAACAACAATCGGCATAAACCCATGATCCTTACCGCAAAGCTCAGTACATTGACCACGATAAGTACCCGGTTCATCTACTGAAGTCCATGATTCATTGATAAAACCTGGATTAGTATCCTTTTTCCAACCCAGATCCGGCACCCACCATGAATGGATTACGTCTGCTGAGGTGAAAACAAAACGAATTTTCTTCTTAGTTGGAATAACTAGCGGCTTATCGACATTCAACAAGTAATTAGAAACCGATCTAGGATCTAACCCTGAACCTACCTGACGCACTTTATTACTGGCCTCATCCAGACTGCTAAAAAAATGAATCCCATTATCAAGATATTCATATTCCCATTTCCATTGGTGTCCAGTTACCTTAATAGACATTTCGGATTCTTGCACATCATCCAATTCCATCATGGCTTTTGTGGCTGGAATAGCCATGCTAATCAGAATCAAAGTCGGAATAATAGTCCAAATAATTTCGACCGTCGTATTTTCATGAAACTGCTCCGCTTTATGTCCTTTTGATTTACGATGATGGTAAATCGAGTAGAACATAGTCCCGAACACACCAATACCTATGAATACACAAATCCATAAAATCAGCATGTGTAGGTCATAAATGTCATTACTGACCTTTGTAACCCCTTTCATTAAATTGAGCGTGTATTCCGCCTGCGCTGTTCCTAGGCCAAAAGCCATTAAAATCAGACCTGCGAACAGTTGCTTTGCTTTTTTCACGGAGCAGCCTCCTCGTTAGTAGTTATAAACTCTTGTATGCGTTATATCGTTTCGTAATTTCAGGGCATCCCCAAGACCGACCCTATTCCATATCACGTAATAATTATCACAATTAGTTTTTCAATTTTAACCCATGAGGGCAATCTATACCAGCCGTCCTTTCCTTGATTTTGTTTGGCGCAATAAAAAGGCTTGTGAATCAATGAAACTCACAAGCCTTTTTATTTTACTTTAGGAACCGATCAGCTGTTTAACGCATCTGCATAAGCCATATCGAAGTTAGGGATGTGATTATCCAGCCAGCCCTTAACCAATTGACCAACTCCTTCGTCAACTTCCGCCTGTCCTGCATGGAATTTTGCTTGCAAACCACCGCAAATGCCTACCAAAGCATCGTGCTCTTCTTTGTGGCGATCATATCCCGCATAACCTTTTGCCTGCATTTCTCTCTCTTCATGGGCAAAATGATCAACGACATACGCAATCAGGTCATCTAATTGTGCACCTATTGCAGAACGGTCTGCTCCGCCAGTTGCCAAATCATACAACTTATTAAGCTTATCAAACAAAGTCTTATGCTCATCATCTGCAAAGCCAACATTTGTACCATATTGACTAGCTGTCCAAGTAATTAAAGCCATAACGTTTCTCCTGATATGTTTATTTATATTTGTTATTTACCGCACAATTATTATGGATTATATCAACCCCCAAATCCACATTTAATTTATGCTAATTCTGAGACTGAAAAATCATATCAGAGCAAGATTTACCTTAGTGTAGTTTTACTAGAAAAGCAGGATCAATTCGGCAACCGCCCATTTCAGGTTTATCCAACAAATCCTGTTCGAAATCCCGGTAAGTAGATAGCTGAAATGCGATACGCGTAATTTTGCCTCCAGAAAATTCAAACTCCATCGCTCCACCTTTAACACGAGGACTACCGTCTTTAGTAGTAAATAATAAAATTCCCGCATTACTCGCAGATTTTCCCAAGCCGTCAGGAACCGGACGCGCACAACTGAGCTCGTTTATTGATAGCCCTGAAAAGACTTGGGCCAATTGGCGGGCGCTGACAATAACTCCTTCGCCAGGAATAGCCGTCGACGCAGGGGCAATTGCTACAGCAGGCGTAGCTGCCGAAACATTTGAAACATCTACAGGTGGCAGCGCTACGGGAGGATTCAACAACAATTCCAATCCAAAGTCCCCTAAATGATTTTGCAGTAACACACTGCCATCGCCATTTTTTGCCGTGTTCAACAGAGGGAACAACTGATGCTCCATTTCTGTCTTATTTGGGTTTTTCAACACTGCAACCAACTGCCGTTCTATCGACTTAAGCGGCGTAAACAATTGCTCTTTTTTGTGACTCGCCTCACCCATCTGATCCCAGTCGGACTGCGTATTAACCGGCAAACCCATTGATTTCATAACTACATAATCATCAGGCGTCAGACAATTAGCAAAGTTTTTACTGCGATAACTTTCCATGAGCTTGGGCCGCATTTCTTCACTCAGTGCCTTTTGTCGACTGACATTGTAGTTGTTCCAATCGGCATTTTTAGCCAGGAAATAGTAAATCACCGCATTACGGTCAAACTTATTGAAACCCAAGTCTTTCATCACCAGCTTCAATTTTCGGCAATTGCCCTCCACTTCCTGATAATTATTCCAATCCGGTTTCAAATTCGGCTTTGCCGGATGTGTTGATTGCTCAATCAATTGTTGAAGATTGATTTCTCCAGTCGTTGATTTTATTGGCGAATACCCTATTTCTTCGAATGATAAATCGCGTGCATCGGGGATCCCGTCAGCGGCCGCCTTTAACAATAAAGACGGCAGAATTTCCGGGTAAATCTTTAATTCGCCTATTTGTTTGGTATCCGAGCCGAACAAATTTAATCCACCTTCCGCCACATCATAGACCTTGAACATCGTCTGATTGAGCGTTCCCGTCTTGCCTGAAAAAGCCGTGGTCGCCGGAAGCGAATGTGACTCCGAACTGTGTTTGGCTGATTGATGGGGCGTTGACTTTACTTCCGTTTGCTGACTGCTTTTTATCCATTGTCCGGCAGCCTGCCCCATAATGGCAACACCCATACCGACGCCTGTTAACGCTAGCAAATTGCTGGCCGAATTCACATCGCCGACCAAACTTGACACATCCACATCACTATTTGCATTCGTGTAAAAATTATAATCGACCATGGTTTCCTTACCCGAATCCAGGCGTATCCACGGCGTCAGATAAAGTTTTTTAGCATCGAAAGTAAAATTGCACTTACCTGTTGTCGCCTGATACAAAAAACCAGTGGCTTCACGGTTAAATTTAAGCGTGTCGTTACGCACACTATAAATAAGGGCCGCAGATAAATCGCCTTTTTCATAAGACGGCGCCATGTTGGTACAACCGCTTTTTAAGACATTGTCACCTTTAAAATCGAACTCAGAAATCAAACGCACATAATAATCGTCGCCATCAATGGCTTGAAAGCCTTGTAGCGGTTGAAACTGAGTGGCTTCAGTTGATGGATGGTCAACCACAATTTGTCGAGTCGTTGTACATCCTGACAACAGCGTACCAATAACCAAAATGAATTTTGCAGATGAGATATAACGAATGGACATGCATTAACCTTATACCGTATGTTAGACGGCGAATCGAACTGGGAAAGGAGAAAATAATAGGACTTTCAAAGAGACTTTGTCATGTTTTATTTTTACAAGCCGTGCGCAAAGACATACTACAGCGGTCCTCGGTTGCGATTTTTTAGACCCCCCCCTTGCAAGTAATTTATGCAATTCGAGACCTCGGCATTCATTAATGCACAAAGTGTATCCATGCTTGTTTATCTATAATACCAAAAATACCAAAAGCATGGGTTCATACAAAAAACATTAGCATCTTGGCATTTTGCATTCCAGCGCAGCGTGTCGTTTAAAACCAACTACATCCTCAGACCGATAAGGCAAAACTGCGTTCATTGACCGGTTCTATCCTCCCGCCCAGCAGCCGGCTTTCCCTGTCCAAGACTTGCTGCAGCCAGTGAACATCATCAGGGCGCGCGTAATTCAAACGAAAGCGTCTGATTTGCATGGGCGTCATGATCAAGCTGACTAGCTTTCCTGTCGCTAAGTCCATGGTCACAAAATACATCAAGGCCAAATCGCCCTTGAATTCCTCATAACCTGCAATCCCCTCGTAGTCATTTAAAAAATCGCCGCAGCCGAAGAGAATCGGTTTATCCTTGTACAATTCGATGCCTTTCGGATGGTGCGATGAGTGACCATGCACCACGTCCACATGGGCCTGATCTATTAGCTGGTGCGCAAATTCCCTTTGTGTGCTTAATATCTTGTAGCCCCAGTTTCCGCCCCAATGAATCGAGGCCACCACACAATCGCCTTTCTGCTTAAAACCCGATATTCGCTCGGCGATACGGCGCACCGTGTCTTCAGATAAATCCGGCAGTAAATTCACGCCCGGCCTGTCGCTATGAGCTCTCCACACGGAGGGAATGCCACTGCTTTCGTCGCCGAAACCGAACACCATCACGCGCCCTTTCCCGGCCACCTCGATAATCGCCGGAGCTTCGGCTTCTGAAAAGTTTCGGCCCGCTCCCGCAACCTTGATATTTGCACAGGTCAAAGTAGTCAAAGTCTCTTCTAATCCGGCATACCCCCAATCCAGAACATGATTGTTGGACAAAACGCAGCAATCGATCTTTGCCGCAGAAATGCAGGGAATATTCCGCGGTTGCATCCGATAATGGATACCTTTCCCAGCCCAAAATTCCGAGCTAGCCGTTACCGCCGTCTCAAGGTTAATGATGCGGACGTCGGGATTAACGCGCCGAAGTTCTTCAAGCGTATCACCCCAAATATAGGCAAAGTCGGCCGGTTTCGGAATAGGACCGTTGACTTCTTCCGCTAGCTTCACATAGTCCCTGGCGGAAGTCATATAGGGTTCATGAATCCGCGGATTGCCTGGATACGGCAACACCTGGTCGATCCCCCGGCCGGTCATCACATCGCCGCACAGAAACAGTGTAATCCGGGTATCGCAAGAAATTGTTTGAGATGAAAGACTTTGACCTGAAATCATTTCGTTCATGTCTCCCGCTGAACACGTTTTTGTCATCTTCAGGGCAAGTACAGTGCTCCCTGCTAATTTCAGGAAATCTCTTCGTGTCCTCCGGTTTAGCCGATAATCATTCATCGCCGACGACTCCTAAAAATCACAAAAACTGATACTGCCTCATCGGCACGAACTTCACAACCTCATGTTACTTATTTTAACGTTTGCAATTCATCAAAAACTAAACGATGAGTTTAGCTTTATTGACAGTAATAGCTATCGAAAAGTCCCGAATTCATGAAGCTTACTTTAATAAAATGAGCACCTAACACAAGTTTGTAAAACGACGCCCGATAAGTATTTGTAAGTATTCATTGTATGGATGGATCGGTATATGATTTATTCAAGTTCATAGAAACGATGCGATGCATATGACCAAGAAAACCGCCTTGAAACTGCCATTTGAAAATCGAATCCAGGCCGGACGCTTACTGGGACAGGCGTTGGCTAAATATGCAAAGCGTCCTGACGTGATCATCCTCGCCCTGCCTCGTGGCGGAGTACCGGTGGGATTCGAGATCGCTCGGATAATCGATGCGCCGCTGGACATCATGCTGGTGCGCAAACTGGGAACACCCGGACAGGAGGAGTTGGCTATGGGCGCAATCGCCAGCGGTGGAGTGTGCGTGCTGAACCCTGATATAATAGCAGCCATCGATGTTAGCCAAGAGGCCATCGAGGCTGCCGCCATAACAGAGCAGCAAGAATTGGAACGGCGCGAACGGGATTATCGAGGAAACCAGCCCCCTCCCGCGGTAGAAAATCATTACGTAATCCTGGTAGACGACGGATTGGCTACCGGAGCAAGCATGCTGGCCGCCGTCGCCGCCTTGAAGCAACGAAAACCCGCCTCTATCGTGGTCGCCGTACCCGTGGCTCCAGCCGAGACCGTGCTGCGACTGCAAGAAGAAGCCGATGATGTGGTATGCCTGGCAATGCCCGAACCATTTTGGGCTGTCGGCCGCTGGTACCGGGAGTTCTCGCAGACCAGCGACGATGAAGTCAAATCTCTGTTGGCGCGCGCCTGGGCCACACTCCCCAGCCCTCTAAACGAGAAACGCTATGACTAATCCCTCACTCCCAGCTTCTTCGATTGACGTCAGCATAAAGTTTGAAGGTTTTTCTCTTGCCGGTTCCCTCGCCATTCCCGAACATCCGAAAGGCATTGCAATCTTCGCTCACGGAAGCGGCAGCAGCCGGTTCAGCCGGCGTAATCGCTTCGTGGCTGAAACAATAAATGATGCAGAGATTGCCACATTGCTGTTTGATCTCTTAACGCCGGAAGAGGAAGACATCGATCAACGCACGCGCGAACTTCGCTTTGATATCGGTTTGTTGACCGATAGGTTAATCGGCGTGATCGACTGGGTGAGCCGGAACGAGGTGACAGCCGCGCTTCCGATCGGGCTGTTCGGAGCCAGCACCGGTGCTGCTGCGGCTCTGGCCGCCGCCGCTTGGCGCCCCGACAAAGTAGCCGCAGTGGTCTCGCGCGGCGGACGGCCGGATCTGGCCTTGGAACATCTTACGAAAGTTAAGGCGCCTACACTGCTGATTGTGGGCGGCGAAGACGATATCGTGATCGAACTTAATCAACAGGCGGCCAAGCAACTACTGGTTGAATATAGCCTGAAAATCGTTCCCGGCGCCACTCATCTATTCGAAGAGGCCGGCAAATTGGAACAGGTGGCGAATCTCGCCTGCGACTGGTTTCTGCACCATTTTTCCGGCTCATGAGTTTCGGCGCAATTCGACTGTTTGCACTAAGTGAAAGTCGAACACTCGGAGAAAGTATCTGCGCCGCCCTCGGTTTATCGTTGAACCCGCATGAAGAAAGAGACTTCGAAGACGGGGAACATAAGACTCGCCCTCTGGAAAATGTGCGAGGCTGCGATGTCTTCGTGATCCAATCGCTATACAGCGAACCTGACTTAAGCGTCAACGACAAGCTTTGCCGGCTGCTGTTTTTCATCGGCGCGTTAAAGGATGCTTCGGCGCGATCGGTAACAGCCGTACTGCCCTACCTTGGTTATGCGCGAAAAGACAGGAAAACCAAATCGCGAGATCCGGTCACCACCCGCTACATGGCGCAACTGCTTGAAGCCGTGGGCACCGATCGGGTACTGACTCTCGACGTCCATAACCTCGCCGCTTTTCAAAACGCTTTTCGCTGCCCGACGGATCATCTGGAAGCCAAAAATCTGTTTGTCGAACATTTTGCAGCACGGCTCCGAGATATTGAGGTGGTCGTAGTCTCGCCCGACATTGGCGGAGTTAAACGGGCCGAACAGTTCCGCGAGACGCTGAGCCTGCGCCTGAACAGGCAGGCAGGCAGTGCTTTCATGGAGAAGCAGCGTAGCGCCGGCATAGTCAGCGGCGAAGCGCTGGTAGGCGACGTAAAAGGCAAAGCAGCCATTATCATCGACGACATGATCAGCACTGGCGGTACGATCTCGCGAACTGCGCATGCCTGTCGAAAACAGGGCGCGCAATCTGTCCATGCTGCCGCCTCCCACGGCATTTTCGTAGGCAAGGCCGATCAAGTCGTGGCTGATCCTGTGCTGGATAGCTTAGTAGTCACCAATACGCTGCCGCCATTCCGGCTCGCTCCGGAACTCGTGCGTAATCGGCTGACAGTACTGGATGTCGCACCGCTGTTCGCGGACGCCATCCAACGCATACATAACGGCGGTTCTATTGTAGATCTATTGGAAGAGTAGAGCATACTGTACGCTCCTTAGCTACCAAGGCGCGCGCAGCAAGCCCTACAGCAAATGTCCTACTAAAATTTTCTTCGTGCTCTCGGCAACTGCTCCATGCGTTGCTCTACCTCCTGCATAACCCACAGGGATGTGGGGAATGCAGATTTTGCATGGAGCAAAAATCTGTCCATGCAGTCGTTCGTGTCCTCTGTGGTGAAGTTTATTACTTAAACCATCATTGCCAGTGGCGTAGATACCGCTCTGCCAAATCAAGATAAGTTTGAGCAAGGCGGAGCCAACGCTGATGATCCTGCACTTGGTGATCCGCGATGTGCCAGACTGCAATCTTGGCGCGCAAACAGGCGCGAAAAGCCTTGTAAAATCCTATTAGCTCAATGGGACAGACATCGCCAACTGTTTCGCTATAGTGATTTAAAATTTGCTCGCCGATGTGAGGTGCGCCGAGACGCTCGCATTCCATGGACAGATAAGCCAATTCGTCCACAGGATCGAGGATGCGGAACTCCCGATTGAACTCCAGGCAATCAATAATCACCGGCGGGACTGTTAAACAGATGTGCTGCGGCCTGAGGTCGCCATGCGCATCGATGATGCGCCCGTCCCGAGCTCGCTGTTCCAGAAGGAAACCTTGTTCCGCCAGAAATTGCCTTTGTGCTGCGGTAAGACGCTCCACCTGCGCCTTGTGCAAAGCGTACCGGGTATCACGCAGTTCGATCAGATTATTCTGAATGTCCTCCTCGAAGCGGCGCCGGTACTCGGCAGGACTTATCAGTAAGGAAAGAGAAGATCGATAGAAATTGGCCAGTACTTGGCTGAGCTCCCGCACATCCTCGGCATCGACCGTTCCATTGCGGATTGCGGCATCGAGCATACGGTCTGCGGGCAGGCGGCGCATCTGCACCAGCCAGTCCACCAGCCGGCCTTCGCCGTCCAGTTGCAATTCGCCATTTCCTTGTATGGTAAGCGGCACCGTGCCGAGATAGATGCGGCCTGCCAACCGCCGATTCAGGCTTACTTCCCATTCGCAGTCTTTTTGCCTATCCTCTAAGGTGCTGAAATCCAAGTACTCATACCGAACGGGCTTCTTCAATTTGAAGACAAGAGCTTCGGTCAGAAAGACCCAGGACATGTGAGTTTCTATAACTTCAACGCGCTTCGGTCTGTCCGGATATATTGCCGGTTGGCGGAGAAAGGCTATCTTTTCGTCGATATGCATAATATACATTCTCCGGTAAGCCGCAGAGTTCAGTTACAGAGCCTTCGACTGATTCAATGCGCCAGGGAAGTTGTCACTGTTATTGCATTCTACCGATTATGGCGGCGGCTATCCATTATTCCAGTTAATTCTAAAAAATATCCTTTCGACGCAACTATATATTTATCTGTTCCGAGAAAAAGTCGAAATCAGCGACCGCTCTATAAGGTAATACACCCAGCAAGGGCGCATCCACGGCGGTTTTTATGGTCAATATCGTCTCGTCCCTGCTTAAATATTCAGAATCCGTACAAACGCCAATCCAGCCCGAACAGTTTGATCCAGACTGCTTTATCGCCTGATACGTTAATCTTGCATGGTTGATGCAACCCAGCTTGATCGCCACGGTCATAATAACCGGCAGACCCAGTGTTTTTGCCAAATCGCTGATAGCTTCCCGCTCATTTAAAGGCGTGTACCAACCTCCGGCACCTTCAACAATAACGATGTCAGCCAAAGTTTTCAATAGCTCGAATTTGGCCGCCACCAGATCCAGTTCAACCGGATTTTTCGCACCCGCAATATGAGGCGAAACAGGCAGCGCGTAGGCGTAAGGATTGACTAAATCGTAATCGATCAGCAATGAAGCATTTTCTTGTATCAACAGCGCATCTTCATTTTTCAGCTGCCCGCCCTGCATTGAACAACCGGAGGCAACCGGCTTCATGCCTACAACCGACTCCCTCCGGCTTTTAAAATAACGCATCAGCGCAATCGTCGCCCAGGTTTTACCGACATTGGTGTCGGTACCGGTTATAAAGTAACCTTGTTTCATTAGCTTGCCGTAACCATAATGACCTCGAAAGTCGCAGTAACCTGCTCGCCGGTTCGATATTGCTCATAAGCCGCAATCATCCGCTGCATCTGCGCCTTGGTAGTGATGCTTTTGTTGCGCCCGGCAATCATGTTATGCGCGCCGATGTGCTTTAATTCCTTCATCAACGCCAAAACCGAGCCGTAGCTCGATGTATAAACCCTGGTTTCAACCGCTATTTCGGTATAACCTGCTAGCTGAAGAAAGCCAGCCAACTGCTGTTCGCTGTAAAAATCATTAACATGATTGTAATCGTCGACTTCAGCCCACGCGGCTTTTAGTTCTTGTAATGTTTGCGGGCCGAATGTCGAAAAAATCAGTCTGCCATCCGGTTTCAATACCCGCTTAATATCGGTGAAAACGGCTTCAAGATTGACGCACCATTGCAACGCGAGATTGGAAAACACGCCGTCGGCGATTTGCCCGGTCAGCGGCAGTTGTTCGGCATCGGCGCATAAATAGCCGACATTAGGCGCATCGGCCAGCTTTGTTCGCGTTACCTGCACCATCGGTAACGCAATGTCCAGCGCTATAACAGTCATATAGGGTACGCATAACGTACCGTTTTCCAAATATTCTGCCGGATTCACGGTGCGCGATGCGCACCCTACGCTAGCCAGCAACTTTGCAGTTAAAAACCCGGTGCCGCAGCCCAAGTCCAACAAGGTTCCGGTCAGGCTTTCGGTATTTACGGTATTCAGCAGCGCCTTACCGACACTGCGCTGCAATGCGGCTACGCCGTCATAGGTAAGCGAAGCCGCCGCAAACGACTGCCTGATTTTGGCTTTATCTAATTGCATTGCCGATCCATAAATCCGGAAATAATCTCCAATGTTTCGCGGCTATGGGATAAAAACGGCACATGCCCTGCCCTGTCGATTATGTTTAATTCCAGGCTCGGCAGTAACTGCTGCATTTTTTGACCGACAGCCACAGGAACCAAGGTGTCCAGGCCGCCTAAGATGACCGACACGGGAATATTCAATCCTGACAAAACCGGCCTTAAGTCTGCCAGTTTCAGTATGTTTAAGCCGCCTTGCAAGGTGTTTTTATCCGGAGCATCGCATTCAAATACGGCTGTTTTAAGCGCTTTCAAAAGATTTTTATGATCGGGCAAGCCGTTTACCTGCAAGGATAAAAAGCGCAGCAACGTGGCTTGGCAGTTTTTATTCAAATGTTCGGCAAAATCGTCCAGCAGCTTGACCTCCATGCCGGGCCATTCTGTTTGCGTTCCCACGCCGGAGCTTGGGAACGAGGGATTCCCTGCCAGGATGTAGGCCGGAATAAGGCCATCCAAACGCGTAGCGCGAGGTGGCGTTTCCGGCGAATTCGCGAGGTGTTTGCCGGAAACGCCGGTTCTCGCTGTCGCTCGAACCGGCTTATTCCGGCCTACTTCGAGATGTGTATAAAAATGAGAGCCGGAGCTGGGGAACAAGGGGTTTCCTGCCAGCAAAATCAGTGAAGATACCCGTCCAGGATAACGAGCAGCCATATCAAGCACCACGGTAGCGCCCAAAGACCAGCCCAGCCAGCAACAGTTCTGCTCGGGAATTGCATTAACCAGCTCATCGCCAATCCGCTCCAACGTAAACGGATCGATTGCCTCGCTACGCCCATGCCCCGGCAAATCGATGCAGGTTACCTGATAGTTATGCGCCAATTGCTTGGCAAACTCCCGCCAAATACCGGTATGCATAGCCCAGCCATGCACCAGCACTATGGACTTGCCTTGCCCGAACGTTTCCAAATGGATTTTCGTCACATGCGGCCTGCAATAATTTTGGCGAGCGCATCCAGCAAACGGTCGACGTGTTGCTCTTCGTGCAATGCTGAAAAAGTCACCCGCAATCTTGCGCTGCCTTGAGGCACGGTCGGCGGGCGAATTGCACTGACCAGAAAACCGGCATCCAACAAGGCGCTGCTGATGTCCACGGCTGTTTGACTGTCGCCGATTAAAATAGGCTGAATAGCCGATGACGATGCCATCAACGTTAAGCCAAGCTGCTCTGCGCCCAGCTTGAATCGTTCCGACAGTTGTTTAAGCTTGTCCCTGCGCCAGTTTTCTTCGATGGCAATTTTCAAGCTTGCCCGAGTCGCCTCGGCAACTGCGGCCGGTAACGCGGTGGTATATACGTAAGTGCGAGCTTTCTGAATCAAGGTTTCAATCAGCACCTCGGAACCTGCGACGAATGCGCCAAAAGTGCCCAAACCTTTACCCAAAGTCCCCATCAGCACCGGCACATCGTCCTGCCCCAAACCGTAATATTCAACAATCCCGCCGCCATACTCGCCGATTACGCCCAAGCCATGTGCATCGTCAACCATCAGCCAGGCATCATGTTTTTTTGCGACAACAGCTAATTCGCGTAGCGGCGCAAAATCGCCATCCATGCTGAATACGCCATCGGTAACGACCAGCTTGCATCCCAAGGCATCTTCCAGCTTTACGCCGAGATCAACTGCATCGGCATGGACATAGCGCTTAAATCGTGCGCCGGACAACAGGCCTCCGTCCAATAAGGACGCATGATTCAACCGATCTTCAAACACCGCATCGCCACGGCTCAATAAAGCCGAGATCACGCCGATATTGGCCATGTATCCGGTAGAAAACAATAATGCCCTATCCCGGCCCGTAAACGCCGCCAGTTCTTCTTCCAAAGCATGATGAGCCGCGCTATGCCCGCAAATCAAATGCGCCGAACCGCTACCGACGCCGTAGCGATCTGCCCCGGACGTAAACGCCTTAACCACGTCAGGATGATTGGCCAGCCCCAAATAATCATTGCTGCAAAAATTGACGATACTTCTACCGTCAATTTCCAGGTTAATGCCTTGTGGGGATTCTATGATCCGCCGTGAGCGATACAAGCCCTGCTGGGCAATATCGTCGAGACCGGCTGCTAATTCTGTAAATGGAGGTGTCATAAAAGTCGGTAATGTTCACCACGAAGACACGAAGAGCACGAAGAATGAAATATAAAACTTCGAGTCCTTCGTGTCTTCGTGGTGAATTATTTTTATAGAGAACGCTTTAAATGATTTCGTTCATCAGGCGTAACTTGAACCACCGGAATGCACACCCAGCCGATTAAACAACGCTAAATCATGGTTAGTCATCGGATTATCGGTGGTCAGCAACTTGTCGCCATAAAAAATCGAGTTGGCTCCGGCCAAGAAGCACAGCGCCTGCATTTCATCGCTCATATTATTGCGCCCTGCGGACAAGCGCACCCGCGACGTGGGCATCATGATTCTGGCAACGGCTATAGTCCTGATAAAGATGATCGGGTCCAGCGATTCGGTGCCCATCAGCGGCGTGCCTTCAACCTGCACCAGCATATTGACCGGCACGCTTTCGGGATGCTTGGGCAGGTTTGCCAGTTCGATTAACAGCTTGGCGCGATCGACATCGCTCTCGCCCATGCCGACAATGCCGCCGCAGCAGACGTTGATCCCGGCATCCCTGACCCGTGCCAGCGTATCCAACCGATCCTGGTAAGTCCGCGTGGTGATGACTTCAGAATAATAATCTTCCGAAGTATCCAGATTGTGATTGTAATAATCCAGGCCGCCTTCTTTTAAACGGGCCGTTTGAGCATCGGTCAGCATTCCCAAGGTTACGCAAGTTTCCATGCCCAGCGCTTTAACGCCCTGAACCATTTCCACAACCCGTTCCACATCCTTGTCTTTAGGCTGGCGCCAAGCCGCGCCCATGCAAAAACGCGATGCGCCTTGATCTTTTGCAAGCTGCGCAGCTTTTAGAACCTTATCAATCGGCATTAACGCTTCGGGCGTTAAATCGGAATCGTATCGGGCGCTTTGCGGACAATAACCGCAGTCTTCCGAACAGGAACCGGTTTTAATGCTCAACAGGCTGCTAATCTGAACTTCATTGGGATCGAAATTTTCACGGTGTACGGTTTGCGCCTTAAAAATCAGATCATTAAAAGGCAACGCATAAAGCGCTTGCACTTCGTCCAACTGCCAGTCATGGCGAATTGCAGGGTTTGCAGACATTCTGTTAAGCTCCAGCTTATGAGGTACGAAGCCCATCAATCGCAAACGACGATAAACTTGTCAACCTGTTTAAATAAAAATGGTATACAACTGGATCAATATTATACAGGATTGCCTGCTTCCGCCTACCTGCATCTTATGCGGAAACCCCGGATACGATTCTCGCGACATTTGCCATTCGTGCTACACGCACCTGCCTCGAAATAATCTGTGCTGTTATCGATGCGCCGAAATATTGGAAACGCCCGCCACAGCCCCGGTACTGTGCGGCCGCTGTCTAAGCAGACATCCGGCTTTTGACGAAACCTACGCGCCGTTTATTCATCAAGGAGCCATCAAGCATTTGATCGGCAACTTAAAATTCGGCGCTAATTACAAGAATGCACGCTTACTCGGCATGCTACTGGCCGACCACCTGACAAATCTGTCTGGAACAGATTTGCATTTACCCGAAGGGTGTCGGGCAGGAAAGCCCGACATGAAACAAACCGCCGAGCGGCCCGATTTGATTTTACCGGTTCCGCTGCACCTTTCCCGTTACCGCCAGCGCGGCTTCAACCAAGCCATAGAAATCGGCAGAACCGTAGCCAAAGAATTGCAGATTCCGTTGGATCTGACCAGTTGCAAACGGCACCGGGACACGCCGCATCAAACTCAACTATCGGCAAAAAAACGCCGCAAAAACCTGAAAAATGCTTTTTCGGTCATCAAACCCATCCATGCCCGGCACATTGCAATACTTGATGATGTAATGACTACAGGTTCGACAGCCCATGAACTGGCTTATGTTTTGAAAAAAGCAGGCGCTAGCCGGGTTGATGTTTGGGTATGCGCAAGGGCTTGATTCCCAATCAATTTAAACTCTGATGTACTCAAGAGTAAGAAATTTTCACCACGAACGACTGCATGGATGCAGGAGGTAGAGTAATGCAGGAGCAATTACCGAGACACGAAGGACACGAAGCTCTTTCTCTTCGTGTCCTTCGTGTCTTCGTGGTGAATAAAAATGCTATAAGACTTTTGAGCGACTATTTATACGCACCTGCAACACTTAATGAATCAATACCCAGATTAGCCAGCTCATCCGCCCTGTCATTATCTTTATGGCCCGAATGGCCTTTTACCCAGACCCATTCGATATTGTGCCGTTGTATCGCGGCATCCAGCCTGCGCCACAGGTCTTCGTTTTTAACGGGTGTTTTGGAGGCTGTTTTCCAGCCGCGTTTTTTCCAGTTAATCATCCATTCGGTAATGCCTTGCAACACATACTTCGAATCGGTATTGATTTGCACGGAGCAAGGCTTGGTCAGTGCTTCCAATGCCTGGATTGCCGCCATCAATT
Source organism: Methylobacter sp. (assembly GCA_036561025.1). Lineage (GTDB taxonomy): Bacteria > Pseudomonadota > Gammaproteobacteria > Methylococcales > Methylomonadaceae > Methylobacter_A. Next base: position 55,278 of record DATBQB010000075.1, read on the forward strand.
CCATGCGGTTATTGGTAGTTTCTGGGTCGCCACCGTAAAGTTCTTTAACGATTCCTTTATAGCTGAATATAACTCCCCAGCCGCCAGGCCCCGGATTGCCCCGGCAAGCGCCATCAGTATATATAGTGACAAGATCATTCATGTCTGTTTAGTTGTGTTGTTGGCGAGTGAAGTGGGTTCGCCAGAATTAAACGGGGGTTTAGCATTTTTACAGGTGTTAATGGAATCAGGTTATAACGGCGTTTGATCGCTTTAATCGCATAAGCGGTCGATGTAAGCGAATAGTCTCGGGTTATGAATTTTCCATGAGTCGATTTTACCGTGTCCAACTTAAACTCCGAGGAGACGGTTACTTCAAAATTTAATAATTTCAGCCAGTCCAAAATTCTCGAGCGGGAAATAAAATGTCCTCCCCATGAATCGGCCATTTTTTTATCCCATAAATACTGGTATCTAATCCATAGACTCCAAGGATTGAAATTCAGTATGATTAATATGCCTTCCGGCTTCAAAACACGTTCGACTTCGCGCATGGTCTGGAACCGGAAAGCATCGAATTCCAATAAATGCGGAATTATAATCATGTCGACACTGTTACTCTGCAACGGTAGGCTATAGGCTTTAGCCTGGATTTTTTTCGCCTGATTGCAGCCTAGGCTTTTGGCATCAAGTACGATAAAGTTTTTATATAAAGAACAGTCGATAAACTCACTTTCCCAGCCTAGCCCGCCAATTTGCAAGATGGTCTGTTTGCAACTGACGGTAATAGACCGTTGTAAATAATCGGCTTCAAGCTGTTGCAGCAGTTTGCCTCTAGGGGTTTGATACCAGGCAAATAAGAAATTACGTTTCATATGCGCATTTTATAGTATCTGACTTTGATGATTTCCAATAAAAACAAGCTATAATAATAACATTTTAACAATAAACTTCATTCTTAAAAGGCTTAGATGATGTGCTTTAACTTTAACAGATCAGTTAAACTTTTATTAGTATTGATCTTTTTAGTCGTGACAGGCTGTTCTACAACCTCATCTTTGAACGATAGACCACCCGACTCCACAGAACTGGATAACAGCTATGTGAGACATTCGCTGCATCCGTTCGGCAAACAAAAATACAATGTATCCTCAAAGTACAAGAATACGGTTTGGGAACGGTTAATATCGTTATACTCACTGCCCGATATTCAAAATGAACGTATTGATCGCGAGTTAAACTGGTATTTAAGACACCCTGCCTATCTTGCCAGAGTTCAGCAACGGGCGGAACCCTATTTGCATCTTATATTAGACGAAGTCGAAGCCAAAAATATCCCCGGCGAATTGGCTTTATTGCCAATAGTCGAAAGCGCCTTTCTGCCGGAAGCGTATTCAAAAAGCGATGCGTCAGGACTTTGGCAATTTATACCGGCTACCGGCCGTTTGTATGGCTTGCAACAAAACACTTGGTACGACGGTCGCCGCGATGTGTATGCCTCGACCAAGGCGGCAACTTCTTTTCTCAAACATTTGGGCGAAACTTTCGACGGCGATTGGCATCTTGCATTGGCATCTTATAATTACGGCAAAGGCAATGTAAGAAAAGCTATCGAAAAAAATGAAAACCTCAATCTGGCAACCGATTATTGGTCTTTAGATCTTCCTAAGGAAACGGCAGACTATGTGCCCCGGTTACTGGCTATAGCCAAAATATTTGCCAATGCCGACAAATATAATATCGATTTACAGCCCATCCCCAATAGACCTTACTGTGAACTTGTCGATGTCAAATCCCAACTGGATTTAAACAAAGCCGCAGAGCTGGCCAACGTACCGCTTAATGAGTTTTTAAAATTAAATCCCGGCTTTAACCTCTCAAGCACTGCGCCGCAAGGGCCGCACCACCTGTTGATCCCGGTCGCCAAAGCGCAATCGTTTAAACAGAATCTGGCTCAATTGCCCTATCATGAGCGGGTCGATCTAAAGCGTTACCAAGCCGAAACAATAGCGCAAATTCGACATGATGAAATTCAGACTATCCCGAGCCAGCACAAAGTTAAAGCCGGCGAAAACCTGGTATCGATAGCCGATAAAAATAATACAACGGCTCAATCGATTCGTCAGGCTAACCACTTGACGAGCAATTCCATCCACTCCGGCATGATATTAAAAATGCCGGTGCCGCAAAACTCGTCAGGCACGCTATCCACAGCTAAAACTAAACCCGGAAGCGCCCAAGTCTATGTCGTAAAACACGGCGATACCCTCTGGAACATCGGGCAGAAGTTTTCAGTTAGCGGTAAAGACATCGCCGATTGGAATAAACTCAGCTCAAAAACGGCATTGGTTTCAGGTCAGAAACTGTCGATTAAAGCTTCCAATCAACAGACTGTAGCGTCAAAGGCTGTAGCCTCATTTGCTTCGGCGGGAATTCGTTCGATTAGTTATACCGTCAAACAAGGCGATTCGCTGGCGCAAATTTCTCGTAAATTTAATGTCTCAATCGCCGACCTGCGCAAATGGAATTCACCGGCAATAAGTAATTCTCTTACCCCAGGAAAAAAACTGAAAGTGATTCTTAATACTTGATTTGCGGTTAAATGCTAAAAACCGCAAGCTAGCCCACGAAAAGCACGAAAGACACGAAAAAACCGGATATAGAGAAGCATCAGCAAAGCGAATCCTGATGATTAACAAAAGTCAGCATCCAGTTACCTGCCTGTCCTGAACGCAATCGAGCGGATGCGGATGACTTGGCGTTACGCCATAATGTTTTTCGTGCTTTTCGTGGACAGTGCGTTAACAATACCTAATTAAATCACCGCCCGATTAATGCGGCGCTTAAGGTATTTACCAAAGCCTCATTGCCATGAGCTTTAACATAATCGATCACCACCGGGATGAATTGCTGCACCATCGCAGGCGACATGCCCTGCTGCTGAAAAGCGGAAACTACAGAAATCAAATTCCCCGCAGTTCCGCCCACACCTGAAGCACCGGCTATTGAAGACAAACGTCCCGCCAAACCGCCTGGTTGCGATAGAACAGGCGCAGCTCCAAGCATTTCCTGCATACCTGGAACCGATTGCTCCAACTGGCTAAATGCGTCCGGCTGCATCTTATTTTTAGCGATCTGAAATAAAGCGCCTGCACCGCCTTGAGCCTGAGCCCCAGTCACGCCTGTTCGCTGCATCAACAACTCGGCCAAACTGTTTGCTTGCACAGCCTGATCCGCACTAACAGCCTGTTGCAATGCTTGGCCTGCATTATTCGCCTGGCCATTAACGTTGCTATTGACCTCCTTAAGCACATCCTTCCAATTTGCGGCATCGACATTTTTTGCCAACGCTACAGAAAAGGCCAGCGATGCACATAGCGTTAAAATAGTTTTGGGCTGCATATTTTCCTCTCATTGGTTTAATCGCGATTTTAAAATTCAATAACTGATGTTGCGCAATAGCTAGAAACTTTTCCCGTGCAGTCGTTCGTGATGCTTTTGTGGCTTGCGTAATATCGATTTAATAATATCAAATAAAACTTATATTACAATTAAGCGCCTTCGTCCTCTTCACTCGCTCAAAATCCCCAAGTAATTAAGGGACAGAGCGCGGTTTTGTTACAAAAACTATAGAACTGGTGGGGCATGTTGCCCCTCCTTTCGCTACAATTCATAGTTGTCAGTCATGACGGTTCCGATGCTTTTAATTGCGTAAACATGAGAAAACGCCCCTTATACGGATCACCATTTTCAATAAAACGCTCGGCGCGTCGAGTAGTGAAGTCATAGCCCAAACTGATCATTTCCCGACAAAAATCGACACGGTTGCCGCGATCTGGATCAACGATAATAACTTGAGCAGACGGGGCTGCATGACGATGAATGAAGGCAGCGAGCTGACTGGGCTGCTGTCGTTCATAAAGGACATCACTACCGATAATCAGGTCGAACTGGCTCAATCCGGGGTTGCTGCCCTCCCAGTTTCCTGTTTGGTATTTCAGCGGTCCTAGTTTATTCAACAGGAGGTTCTCTTTCAAAAAAGCCTGACTCAAAGGATGCCAATCGCTGACGGTCATGTCCCCTGCCCGGCGATGAATAACCAAGCTCGCCAAGGCGAGGCCTGCACCGATTTCCAGGATGCGTTTCCCCGTCAGGTCAAAAGTATGCATAGCCTGAGCAAGAATCCTGGCTGACGGCCATATGTGCCCGAATAGCGACCAACTGGCAGGTGAAATACCAGCCAGATCAGCTTCGCCTATGGGATCAGAATATTGCTGGAGATCCAGCAGAGAACGAATCAGGTAGTCCGTACCGCCAACAGTGGCGATCTCGTATTTGACATGGTAACCGGGCATAAAGGTTTCTTCTCATAGGGAGGATTATGTGTCAGAAAAATGTTCTGATCGAACGGGCACAAAACTTCGTGAGAAGAGGTATACAGGCCGAAAAGGCACTCGGGGAGCCACATCCTGAACTTTCAGTTTGGTCTGAATATGGCAAAGATCAACGCCTAGGATACCAGAGTTGCTACAAAACAGTGAGTAAACCAATTTGTTGTCAACAAATAGAATGCGCAATCAAGTATGCACCACGCACCATTCATGAAAGCAGGAAGAACAGACTGTTCTAAATCAAACTGAACAAATCATCGGCGAAATTCAGCCGACTCATATGCAGACAGCTATTGAACAACCTGTTCAATAGCTTGGATAAAAGTCGTAAATTATTCCATTTTTTTTCGTTAAAACATTATATTACAAGTAGGATATGGTGAACGCAGTGAACCGTATCAATCAAGGAGCCCGAACGGTGCTCTTCGTTCCTCGGCAAGTCAAAAAACCGGATTTTAATGTGCAAGCACTATAGACATAGACTTAGTTTCAGCAGTCCACCCTTAATAAAACAACGAAGGTGCAGATGAAAAAAATACTGGTAACGGGGGCAACCGGACAAATCGGTTCGGAATTAACGATAACCTTGCGCAATAGATACGGCGCCGAAAATGTGTTTGCTGCCGATAAAAAACCGGCATTGAACGAACTGACGCAATCCGGGCCTTATTACTGCCTGGATGTGCGCGATATGTCGACACTCAATCAAATCGTAGAAACCAATAACATCGACACGATTTTCCACCTCGCTGCATTGCTTTCCGCTGTTGCGGAACAAAAGCCGCAACAGGCTTGGGACGTCAATATCAACGGCTTAATCAATGTACTGGAGATTTCCAGACTTCACCAATGCGCGCTGTTTTTCCCCAGTTCCATAGCCGCCTTCGGCACAGAAACCCCGTCCATGGATACGCCGCAGGATACTATCCAAAGGCCGACGACTATTTACGGTATCACCAAAGTTTCGGGGGAGCTGCTTTGCGATTATTATTATCGTCGCTTTGGCGTCGATGCCCGCGGTTTAAGGTATCCGGGATTAATTTCCAGCAAAACCAGGCCGGGAGGAGGCACGACCGATTATGCGGTGGATATTTTTTATGCGGCAATTCAATCGCAACATTATGAATGTTTCCTTCGAGCCGATACGCAACTGGATATGATGTACATGCCCGACGCTATTGATGCCGCTATTACCTTGATGACAGCGAACAGCATGCAGCTAAAACACCGAAACGCATTTAATGTGACGGCCATGAGCTTTACCCCGCAGCAGTTAGCCGCAGAAATACAAAAACACATTCCCGAATTCACCATCACTTACAGCGTCGATCCATTACGGCAGGCAATCGCCGATTCCTGGCCCAGACACATGAACGACAGTGCCGCCAAAGCCGAGTGGGGCTGGCAGCCTCAATTCGATTTGCCAGCCATGGTCAAAGACATGCTGGAAAAAATTGCGCTCAACTAATAAACGGAGGCGTTTATGTCACTGAAAAAATTAGAACCGCTGTTAACCGATAAACTAAACGAATTACGGCAACAAGGCGTAAGCAAAGGTCATGAGAAAGTCGTTACCGGCATGAAAACCGCCGCCGATGGTTTCGGCCCACGCTACTTTCTTGAAGGATACGGCGATAGGGCTTTCTTGCGTATGAACTCCAACTCTTATCTGGGACTAGCCACACATCCACAGGTTATCAAAGCGGAAGCTGAGGCCGCAGAAAGATTCGGCACCGGCCCCGGAGCGGTCCGCTTTATCAGCGGCACTTACCAATCGCATATTGAACTGGAACAAAAGCTGGCAAAATTTCATGGCCGTGAATCGGCAATGCTGTTCAGTTCCGCTTATACATCGATGACGGGCGTATTGCCTCAGTTTATTTCCGCCGACACGTTAATCGTTAGCGACGCGCTGAATCATAACTGCATTATTAATGCGATAAAGTTATCCCAACCCGCAAGCAAAGAAATTTATGCCCATGCCGATTTTAATGCCCTGGACAAAATCCTTGAAGCTTACAAAGGCCGAGTCAAACGTGTTTGTGTTGTTACTGACGGAATTTTCAGTATGCGCGGCGATTACGCCGATCTCGGCAAAATAAACATCTGCTGTAAACGGCATGAAGATGCGTATGAACAAGGGATTATTACTATTGTCGATGATTCTCACGGCGTTGGCGCCTTTGGGCAGACCGGCCGCGGCACTGAAGAATATACCCAGGGTAAAGCCGATATATTAATTGCTACGCTCGGTAAAGCCTTTGGCGTTAATGGCGGATATGTCGTTGCCGATTCGGTAGTGATTGATTATTTGCGGGAAACTTCTCCGTCTTATATTTATTCAAACCCGATTACACCTGCTGAGGCGGCTGCGGCAAGTGCTGCATTAGACGTTGTGACTAGTGATGAAGGCTTGCGTTTGCTGGACAAGCTGCGGGTATTTAGCGTCCGCCTTAGATCGGGACTTGAAAAAATGGGCTTTGAAACCTTACAGGGAGAACATCCTATCGTGCCCATCCTGACCAGGAATACTGAAAAAACATCGGCGTTAGTAGCATATTTATTGGCGAACAATATTCTGGTTACAGGGCTGAATTACCCCGTTGTCCCTCAAGGCGAACAGGAAATCAGGTTACAGGTATCGGCTGAGCATACCGAAAAAGATTTAGACTATTTATTGGCAAAACTGGCCGATTTTAAGCAATAGCCTTGTAAAGGTTTGCGCACGTCTTTATTCATGTTGCCCTATTCGTAATACGTTGCGCGGTCAAATAAAGCCGCATATCCGAGTGCATTGAGCAAAAAAGCAAAAATCAAAATTACCAAGGCATATGACATGCTTCCGTTAAGGAACAACATTTTGCCAAATAGCCGAACACGCCCTTACCAAGGGAGAGTATCCTGCAGGATTGGTGCAGTAATACCAATAGCCGGGCTGCTGCTCAATGGGCGGCGGATTAATTCTCTGCCATCCAGACCAACATTCTTTTACATAGGGATAATAACCGGCAGGATTTAAACAATAGTCCTGGTTACTCGGCCCGAGCGATTGGACTTGGGGCACGACAGTCCCTTGATCTATATAATTCAGAGGTGCAGACTGTATTATGGTACTGGGTGAAAAATAATACGGAGAATAGGTATAGTAAGGCCAGTAATAGAAGTCTGATTGGAAAAAAGGAGCCCCTGCAAAAAACTCAAGCTCACCATAATCAGGATCACGGGATTCCTCAAAATGCTCGCCGCGGGCATGGCTTTTTTTGAAAGCTTTCCCGTGGGCGCTACCGTGCTTATCGCCTCTATCACGAGCCAAAGCATCTTCGCTAGAAAATGACACAACAAGTATCGTAAACACAATTGATAGCCATCTGGACATCATTATGGTTTCCTCAGCTACTTTAAGGGTAAAGAGACCGACAATACTAAAGATCCATTGTAGATTGCTCAGTCAGTAGGACTTGAAGCCTAGTGCTTATATGCTGAGTATCAGTTTTGAAAAATATTCAAAAAACCGAAAAGCTCTCCTAATGACTTCCTATACACAGAACTGAATTTTATTGTTCAATAATGAAGCAGTATTTTCAATACGCTTAGGTACGTAGACTCGAGTTTTGCGAACTTCAGAAGACAGCGGAGAGCATACTACGTCGTCCGAAAAGTTTTGCACTGCTTTTCGCTTAAACATCGCAAAACATAAGGAATATCAAGACTTCTCGGCAACCGCGTAAAGCACATTTGCCTGCACTTCTTGTATCCGGGCATTTGAGATAAATGAATGATTCGCTTGACGAACATATTCGACCATTTCCGGTTCCATTTGTTCGATGGTACCTCGATACCCCGATCCGAGCAGCGTCGTCCACCAGTCTTCCGGCGATGCTATCGGATGAGTTGCTTGCTCGGCCACGATTAATGGCTCGGACACCCCACCTTCATTTAATATGGCGCTGAGAGCGGACGGTTCGGATATTCGATCCCATGGGTTGAATCCCTTGTATAGTTCAGGCTTAACATCGCGAACCGCATTCCAAAATTCCGTATTGGCGGGTTCAAAGAAATCCGGCCCCCATGTGGTAATTGCAAGTTTTCCGCCTGGACGCAACACGCGCCATAGCTCACGAACAGCGGCCGGAATATCGGGTACGAAAAATATTCCGAACACGCAAACCACCGCATCGAAACCGGCGTCGGCAAAGCCGGTATCGAGCATATCGCCAAGACGAAACTCAACGTTATTGAAGCCTTGGTTTTTCGCTTTGGCGCTGGCAAGGTTAAGCAATTTTTCGGCAACATCGATTCCAATAACATGACCGGCATGACCAACTTGCTCAGCCGCAGGTAATGCAGAGGCTCCGCTGCCGCAGCATACATCAAGCACTGACGCGCCCGGCTTAAGATCAAGATGATTTATGGTGTTGCGGCCGAACCTATCCCAAAATGTATTAGCCGGATGGTCGAACAAATCGGAAGCGGCATTATAAGCCGCCGCCGCTTTAATCTTTGCTTCATTCAAATCGGTCATAAATTTCTCTGTTGCTTAATGATATATACGACATCAATCGTTTCATAAAAAAACTTATTTGTCGCATTTCTTCATGAATTAACTCAATTGATTGTTTTATTGGGCCGAGTTTGTATTTCGCAGGATGCGGTTCGTACCTCACCACATCCTACAGCCCTCTTCCATGTCGGCGTCTTTCGGGAGACAGGCAATAGTGTTTAGGGCTTCTTGTTTAACCGCTTGCATAATAATGCCCTCATTGTGTTTGAAAATGAAGTCGCCAACGAGCAATCCATTTTTCCAATTATCCCGGTATGCCGTATTAAAGCCATAAATTATTATGTGTGGCAACGTACGGACCACTCTCAATATTAAGGTTATGTTATATATAAGTTTACGGCGAAACATATATATAGCTCGTCTCTAAACTTAGGTTTCCTGTAATGGGAATTTTTATTCTTTGATACAACCTGAGGAGAATAGCTATGGCTTGGGATCAAATAGAAGGCAATTGGAAACAATTTAAAGGTAAAGTAAAAGAAACCTGGGGCGATTTGACTGATGACGAACTCGATCAAATCGCAGGCAAGCGGGATGTGCTGCTAGGCAAGATACAGGAACGTTATGGAATGAAAAAAGATGAAGCGGAACGGCGACTCAAAGATTTTGAAAATCGAATTCATTAACCGTTGCGTGTCCTTAATAGGGCAAAAAGAGACCGCTCTTTAGAAATAAATCAGTTATTGCCATAGTAATTACCGATACATATTCAGCATTCGGTATTCGGAAAAGAGCACAAAGGTGTCAGGTCTTTCCTTGCGCATAATCAAGTTTATTTTGAAGAAATGCGCAATGTAAGACCTGAAATCTTTTTGTTAGATTGAACCTCACAAAACAAGAGTATCAAAGCTTGTTGCCGCATAAAGCATATTTTCCTATCTCTACGCATTGTGCGGGTGCCCTCTTCCATAACAAACTCTGATGAACCGGGCTTTAAATCGATCCGGCTAATGGCGCTACAACCAAACCGTTTACAAAATGCATTAGCGGAATGACCGAACAAAAATATCAGCTTTCGGCCAAAAACCGGACCTTCGGGAATAAACAAAGAATGTTTATTTTTCCTCTAACCATATTAAAAAGCAATACATAAGGCCTAGAACCAAGTTTAAAAACAATTTATAGCTTTAACATTTCAATACATCAAAGTGAGAACAACATATCGTTTTTTATAGAAAAATATTATTTTATTGACATAAAAGAAATAGATTATCACGCTGCTTAACTTCGACAACGCTTACTAAAATATAGGAATTACTTATGTCACAATATAAATCTCGAAAATCCATTCTCACGCTAGCTGTACTCGGAGCAATTACCGCTATAGCCAGCCAGTCGGCTATGGCTGACTCCACTATTCCTGACGATTGCGAGCAGGCGGCACTAGCGGCTGGCTTCACAAAGCCGTTTAATCCGGTGCATGTAGATTCAACCACTCACACCTATGACGGAACAAACAATACTCCCGGCGAGCTCATCATCGGCACCAACAAGGCCGACGTCATTACAGGCACTAGCGGCGACGATGTGATCTGCGCTCTTGGCGGTAAAGATATCATCAACGGACTTAGCGGTAACGACACCATTATCGCTGGCAATGGTGATGACACTGTTAACGGCGGCAGTGGCAACGACAACATATCTGGTGGCAATGGTGATGATAATTTGAACGGTGATCTAGGCAACGATACGATTAAAGGCAACACGGGCAGTGACCAATTGGCCGGTGGCGCGGGTAACGACACCCTTAGAGGCGGCAATGGTCAAGACACTATTGACGGCGGCGACGATGACGATATCATCAATGGTGGAAATGGCAGCGATCAGTTGGCTGGTGGTGCGGGTAACGACACCCTCAACGGTGACAACGGCCCCGATACGCTAGCCGGTGGCGATGGCGACGATACACTGAACGGCGATAATGGTCCTGACGACCTGATCGACGATGCCGGCACAGACATTTTCAACGGTGGCCTCGGTAATGACTCGATCGACGAAACCGCCTCAGCAGACGCTGATCAAATGGGCACTAGTGTGTTTAGCGATTCTCAAGATCATAATGACTTACCGGATGACTGAAATATTGGTTAGCCATTAGCCGTAAAAAGGCAGTGCTTTTGTACAGCCTACAAAAACGCCCGGTTAGTCCGGGCGTTTTTGTTTTGTTTTGCTTTTCAATTTTAGTTTTAAGATACGAACTGCATCAATGAGTTCGAAAACCGCGTAGCTCGGTAGCCCGTATGTTGCTTGTGAAATACGGGATGATCGACGCAACGAAGCCCTATTCCGCAAGCTCCATCCAGGCTACTCGCTGCTAGCGAGAAGTCAGCAAAACACTAAATGGCTATTGTTTTATATTGATATTTTCTGTGAAGCCTCAAAGTCTAACGACATTAATCTTTCAGAATAAAAGATATAGTGGTTAAATGCAGTTAAAACCAAACAGACCAAATAAGTAAAACAAATCGTTACAAGGTAATTGGTTTTTGCACCGGACAGAGCGGCAGATAATGGATTGTAGAAAGGAAAAATCAGCTGTCTTATGAGAGCCATCCGAAAGAAAATGGCTTTCGGCCATATCTGTCAAAAACAAACAATCGTAACTAAAACTAAACACTAGGGGAGAGAGATTATGTGCACAGATTTTCTTATTCAAGCAGAGGATGGTACTTGGGTAAATGGCCGTAGCATGGAGTTCGGCACCGACTTGCATACGCAGGTCTATATTCGGGCTCCCAATGTTACCGACGTTTTGCAAGGACTGGACGACGAAACGATGGAACTGACACCGACCTACGGCTTTGTCGGCACCTCCTCCTTCGGAACCAGTATATGCACGGACGGACTCAATACAGCCGGCTTGTCGACCGGCGCACTGTGGCTGCCCGGCTCCCAATATCAAGAACCCAAGCTGTTACACCCGTCGAAAAACGTGCTTTGCGGCTTCTTCGTCACGTGGATGCTCGCGCACTGCGCCACCACGGACGATGTGCGTCATGCGCTGGAGAATGATGAAATCCGTGTCATCGGCGACAAATGGTTGGACAAAATAAGCCCATTGCACTTTCCGGTGCATGATGCCAATGGCAACAGTATTGTCATTGAGTTTCTCGAAGGAAAAGCAGTGATCAGCGACAATCCGGTCAACGTGTTGACCAACCGTCCTTTTTTCCCTTGGCACCTCGACAACTTGCGCAACTATGTGAACCTTAGCCCTTGGGACACCGATTCCATCGTGCTTGGCGGCTTAACGGCTGAAAACACCGGTCACGGTACCGGACTGGCCGGACTGCCCGGTAACGCTACACCTCCTTCACGTTTCGTGCGCACCACCTATCTAAAACAGTTCGCGTTGCCGGCCAAGACCGCGGCGGATGCGCAGAGCCTAGCCTTCCATTTGCTGAACGCGGTGGACATCCCTCTGGGCACCGTTCGAACCAAGACCACACCGTCGATACTGAATCCTGAAGGTGTGGAGTACGACTACACCCAATGGGTGATAGTGAAGGATATTACCAATCGGATATTCAATATCCGTATGTATAACAGCCCGCTGGTTTGGAACATCGACTTAAAAAACCTGGATTTTTCAGCATTAAACGGTCGACAAATTCCGGTACCCCAGGAGCAGGTGGCACTGCCTTTGCTGACGTAAGGTAGCTGGCGGAAAATAAAAAAATACGAGCGGGGATCAAGTTCAAGGCCCCGTTCGTGGCGGATTGCTGACTTGAATCCCCCTTACAACGTTACTGCACTGACCACGTTCAAGATAAATCCTCAGGTGTAAAATCCCGGCGTTTATGAATCACCGCCAGAATCTCGACATGGTTAGTTTTTATTTCATAAATAATCCGGTAGGAATACAAACCTAATTCACGGATATGCTCTTCATTCAGCTCCAGAACTTTGCACCCCAGATAGGGATGTTCGTTAAGTCCAACCGTTTTGCGCACGATCTCTTCACTGACTCTTTTGGCATAGAGCGGGGGAATCATGGGCGATATAATCGTGAATATGGCGAAGCTGCGCTAGAGCATGATCCGTCCATTTCACCATGTTTGAATATCTCTGAACACCTCTTCAGCGGATAATGTTTTGTCTTGGGCAGCGTCCTGTTGTCCGCGCCGGATGTTTTCCAGCACATAGAGGCGGTACATGATCTCTTCCATGTCGGCGTCTTCCGGGAGCCGGGCAATAGTGTTCAGAGCTTCTTGTTTAACCGCTTGCATAATAATGCCCTCATTGTATTCGTGGAATGACGTCACCTGCTGGAGACAAGGAAAATGGTACTCTATGTGCCCCTGCTTGGCTAGTGGGCTAATCCTATTAATCCCAAGTAGGGGGCGCATCGCGCACCATTTACCAGAAGACTGGGGATTCTATATCATTCCAACCAGCAATCCATTTCGGGTATCAAAATTCCTGGTACGGTTGGACATCGAAAAGGGGCGCAATGCGCCCCCTACCCGGCTTTGCGCGGTCATGCGTAAATTGTTACATGCAATCCATGGCATGTTGAAACACGACAAACCTTTCGACAACACCCGTTTTTATGCAATTCCGGCATCTGTCGGATAGGCAAAAAATCAACAAAATGGAGTTGACTTTGAATAGAGTATCTACCCGGCTGAAAATCACAGGAATTTGAAGACAGGTTGTTCTTTCTAGTGTAGCAGAGTATGCTGAACCTCCGACATTCGGCAATTAAACATTGCCATATCAATCATCAAAACATTGGTATTCCGACGTCATTCGTATGAATGTTCAGAAAGTCCCCCATCAATTATTTGGAGAAAGTACCATGAGCAAAGAACAAAAAAGCAATAAAGAAGACAAGAAAAAACCAGCTTTGAGTCCGAAAGAAAAGAAAGCCATGAAAAAAGCAAAGAAAGATTCTAAGAGTTAATAAAATTAACGGGAGCCAAGTAGGGCGCGATGCGCCCCCTACCCAGCTTGCATAACAATGCCCTCATTGTTGGGTTACCAAGCTGGAGCCTGGGAACTAGCAAAACTTCGCCCCCGAACTTTCATCATTACATCATGGTTGCGTTGCGATTCCAGCGAAGAACCTGATTTTTAATGCACGAACAAAGAGATACACAATGAATAGTGAATGAATTATTAATAAGGGCCAGACGACTGGACTCAGTTTAGATGTGTTTTGATTTATAAAAATATCAACCAATATTTCTGAGGTGCTGGTTGACAAAAGCATCACCACTGCTGACCAGATTGGTGAATTTAATTGAACATTGGGCCAATTAGCTTGGCGAGCCAATAGCAATGTTGCACAAAAAGTCGCCAATTGGAGAGCTGCAAACCAATAAGCTCCGAAACCTACCAATATAATGTTCGTTTGCAAGTAGTACGTGATGCCTTTTTCAAGGCTTTTGCTATATTCGTCAATTGATGCATATGTGGAGATTTTCGAACCCGCTATTCTCCCACCCCAACTCACTATTGAGTTCGATTGTTCGCTCAGCGGTTTTCTGATTACGATTACACAAAACTGTTCGTTGGAGTTCAATAAGGCGCGCTCCTGCACCCACTTTCCTTCTTGCTTCAGCCATGTGGAGCTTACAAATGATCCTTTCTCGCATGATTCAGATGACTTCTTGCTTAGTGATTCATTGGATTGAGCGCATGAATCAACCAGAAATATTTCCCCGCCGACTTTTAATTCTGCCATGAGTGGTGATGTGTAATCAGCAGGCAAAATGGGCTTTGCGCCCTTGTTGATGATCGTGTAGTAATCAACAATTGCACCGTCCATATCTCGGCTTGTTTTTTGTAAATTCAGCTTTATAAGCTTGCTGGGCAATAGATAGTCTGCAAAGTTTATGCTTTGTGTTTTTACAATTGCTAATTCGCCGTTGACCGGAGATGGGACAGAGGTTGTAAAAAATATTGCCAACACACTGATTAATACTCCAACTGCCTGCCAAATAGGATCGCGTATGATTTTTAGAAAGGTGTTCATTTTTGAATATCTGTCCTATGCAAAGCTTCTAACGTTTGAATTAAAGTAGAGTACGCTGCGTGTATATAAATCCTAACGTATTTTATCATGATCTCAAAAATCCGATTTGCCGCACTAAAATCTATTTTGCCCACTATGGGATTCGCGCAACGTATCCTACCTAGCATCACCCTCTCTCATCCCAAGCCTTATCCATCCGCTTTACAGAAACCGGATAAGCCGTTTTAAGCTGCTGGGCAAATAACGATACCCTGAACTCCTCTAACATCCAGCGATACGGGTCTTGTTCCGGGATAACCTTGTCTTTCTTGGCTTTCTTCTCCACATCATTCCAATACCTTGTCGCATAACGATTAGCCTCCTGGACTTTTTGCAGCGTGTTATCCCGCTTTTCCAGCCGGTATTGCACGGCCTTCAAATAGCGCGGAATGGCTTTGAGCTGCTGGTAAGGCGTGTTGCGAATGAACCCGGCATAAATCAGCAAGTCCAGCTGTTCGTTAATGTCTTTAGCCAGCGGATCATTCGCATTCAGGCGGTTCAGTTGCATTTTGACAGCGCCGTAAAGTTCCATGATTTCCAGCGCGATTTTCCCGGCTTCATTGGCGGCGCTGATCAGCCCGGATTTATTTTGCTGTATGCTTTGTTCAAACACCTGCTGGGTGCGGATAGTTTGGCCTTCAACAAATACGCCGTACAGGACTAAATACAGTATGTCGTCTTTATACAATACGTTCGCGTCATTGCCTACAGGACGTAGGCAAGGGGCGTGAGCAGGAGCGGTAGCTTTGCCGATAAGCGGATGTTTCGGCAAGCGGTTATAGGTTAATTCCGCGGTCGCCAACTTCGGCATATTTTTAAGTACATAGGTGCATTCCTTGCGCAGTTGCAGCTGGAACAAGCGCATTAACCCGGCCTGATGCTGAATTGCTGCTTTTTGCTCGGTATCGAAAATGCGCACGCCGACCGCATCGCCTTCATCAATGATAGCGGGGTATCCTACAAAGGCCTGCCCATTCTGGATAAACTGATAAGTCTCCGGCAAATCGTCGAATGCCCAACCGATGCAGCCGGTGTAACTCAGCTCGTCGGCGGCAATCTGGTCGAAGCTGTCTCCGGCTTTGGCGGTGTGTTTGAGCTGCAATTTTTTCAGGTCGCGGCCGTAATCCAACAGCTGGCCTTGATCGTCAACAACCCTGAAATTCATCCTCAAGTGATCGGTCAAGGTCTCGGTATTCCAGGCATTTAACGGAATCGCCTCGCCGGTCAGTTTTTTTAAGCGGTTGCCCAGCCATTCCTGCAATGCGCCTTTAAAATCCGGCTCGATTTCAAGGCATTGCTTGACGGTTTCGGGCACCGGCACAAAATGTTTCCTGATTTGCTTGGGCAGGGCTTTAATCAAGGCGATGCATTTTTCTTCCAGCAAGCCCGGCACCAGCCAGTCGAAAGGCGTTTGCGAAACTTGGTTTAACTGATGCACCGGGATGATCGCCGTCACGCCGTCTTCGTCATGTCCAGGCTCGAAACGGTATTGCAGCGGGATGATCAGGTTGCCGATTTTCTTGCTGTCTGGAAAATCCCATTCATTGACATAGTCTTCCTCGTGCTCCCGCGTTAAATCCTCCTTGGTTAAGAACAGAATCTTCGGGTTGGCGCGTTCGGCGGTTTTGCGCCAGGTATCCAAGGTAACGCCGCTAACAACCTCTGGCGGCAGCTTGCTATCGTAGAATTCATAAAGCCACTGCTCATCCTCGACCAGATCGACCCGGCGGCCTTTATGCTGAATCATGCCCACTTCTTCGAGCAGCTTTTGATTAGCGACATAAAACCGCGCATTGCTGTGGTAATCATGATCGACCAGCGCCGAGCGGATAAAAATCTCCCTGGCGGCTTTGGGATCGACATGATCATAGGGAATCTTGCGCCCGGCTTGCAGCGTCAAACCGTGCAATAGGGTGCGCGAAGAGACCATACAGCGCGCGCCTTTCTTCTCCCAATGCGGATCGTAATAATTGTGCTTGACCAGATGCTCGGCACATTGCTCTATCCATTCCGGCTCGATCCGGGCGACATTGCGCGCATAAACTTTGCTGGTTTCGACCTGCTCCGCGGCCATGATCCATTTGGGCTTAAGTTTATGCAGTCCGGAACCGGGAAATATGAAGAATTTAAGCCCTCGTGCGCCCAGATATTCATATTGCTCATGGCGAAAACCAATATTGGATAACAAGCCCGGCAATAACGCGCGATGTATTTTTTCATAACTCGCATCATCGGTGTTCGGGTGCATTTTTAGATCGCCTTTAACCACCTGCATGATTTGCGCATG
Source organism: Methylobacter sp. (assembly GCA_036561025.1). Taxonomy (GTDB): domain Bacteria; phylum Pseudomonadota; class Gammaproteobacteria; order Methylococcales; family Methylomonadaceae; genus Methylobacter_A. Next base: position 72,515 of record DATBQB010000075.1, read on the forward strand.
AATGTCGAACCACTCGCGCATTCTCATATAAGACAGGAAATTCTCGGTGCAGTATTTACGCAGTTTGCTGTTGGACAGGTGTTTTTTCTTGTCCTCGTAAGTATTCCAGATATTTAAAATGGTTAAAAAATCGGACTCGGGATGACGAAACGCCGCGTGTTTGGCGTCGGCCTGCTGCATCTTATCGGCGGGTTTTTCACGTGGATCTTGCACGCTTAACGCGGAAACGATAATCGCAACTTCGGTTAAACAATGCTCATGCGCGGCAGCAACCAGCATTCTGGCAAGCTTGGGGTCGGTCGGGAATTTGGCTAACTGTTTGCCCACTTCAGTGAGCTTGCCCGATTTATCCAGCGCATTGACTTCATGCAGTACGGTTTTGCCGTCGCGGATCATTTTGTCCTCGGGCGGCTCAATAAACGGGAAATCTTCAATATCGCCGAGCTTTAACGAGATCATCTGCAAAATAACCGCAGACAAGTTGGTGCGCATGATTTCCGGCTCGGTAAACTCCGGCCGGGCTAAATAATCATCATGCGAATACAGCCGGATGCAAATACCTTCAGCGACACGGCCGCAGCGCCCTGCCCTCTGGTTGGCGCTCGATTGTGAGATGCGTTCAATCGGCAAGCGCTGGATTTTACTGCGATGGCTGTAGCGGCTGATCCTTGCGTGACCGGTGTCGATCACGCAACGAATGCCCGGCACCGTCAATGAGGTTTCCGCGACGTTGGTCGCCAGCACGATGCGTAACTTGCCGCCTTTGGGTTTGAACACCCGTTCCTGCTCGCTGACGCTGAGTTTTGAATACAGCGGCAGGATTTCATATTGGGTTGGGTGGTGTTTTTTTAAAGAATCGGCTGTTTCCCTGATTTCCCGCTCGCCGCTCAGAAAAATCAGGATGTCGCCGCGCAAGTCGCGGTACAGCTCGTCAACCGCGTCGAGTATCGCGTTTTGCAAATCGTCAGTGGTTTCATCGGCTTCTTCATCGTCTTTTTGCTCGATAGGCCGGTAACGCACGTCCACCGGATAAGTTCGCCCTGAAACTTCGATAATCGGCGCTTTATTAAAATGATCGGAAAAGCGTTGCGTATCGATGGTTGCCGAAGTAATGATCAGCTTTAAATCGGGCCGTTTAGGCAACAGCCATTTCATGTAACCGATCAGAAAATCGATGTTCAAACTGCGCTCATGCGCTTCATCGATAATGATGGTGTCGTATTGATTCAAGTAAGGATCGTTTTGCGACTCGGCCAGCAAGATACCGTCGGTCATCAGCTTAACCAGTGAGTCCGCGTGAGTTTTATCGTTAAAGCGGATTTTATAACCGACCGACTTGCCGATCGATTCGCCGAGTTCTTCCGCGATGCGGTCGGCGACAGTACGCGCGGCAATTCGCCGGGGTTGGGTATGACCGATAAATCCGGCTGTGCCCCGCCCTATCGACAGGCAAATCTTCGGCAACTGAGTTGTCTTGCCGGAGCCGGTTTCGCCGCAAACAATGACCACTTGGTTTTCTTTGATCAGTTTGGCGATGTCGTCCTTTTTGCCTGTGACCGGCAAATCAGGGAATGTCAGTACGGGAATGCCGGCGAGGCGCTTGTTCCTAGCCGCAACCGATCTTTCGATGCGGATCGCCAGCTTGTTCAATTCTTCCTCTGACTTTTTGCTGCGGCAGCGATCTAACTGCCGCTTTAATGCGTGCCTGTCTTGGTTAAGACAATTGGGTAACTGGCGGGTGAGTTGCTTGATTAAATCGGGGGTGGACATCAAAAACAGCCGGATAAATTGGGCCATTATACGTTAATTTATCTGTTTTGGATTTTCTCCATAGACTATTAACTAATTGTTTATTAGACTTCGAATTGTTTATCTGATGTAAAGGTGCATCATGATTTCTTCGGTATTCGACAATAGATTCGCTGTTCAACAAACTGATTATTCCCAGCGGCCATCGGTCGCCTCCTCTACAGTCAATCCAGTTCAGAATGTTCAACAAGGCGCCGCGTTAAAAACCGACGAACTCAGCGAATCCGATCTAAAAGTCGTCAGCGAACTTAAACAAAGAGACTCTGAAGTCAGAGCGCATGAGGCGGCACACTTGGCTGCGGCTGGCGGTATCGCCACGAGCGGCGCCAATTTTGAATATCAGCAAGGTCCCGATGGTGTTCGATATGCAATTGGCGGCGAAGTTAATATAGACACCTCTCCGATTGTAAACGACCCGGCAGCAACGCTACGAAAAGCCGACACCATCAGACGAGCTGCTCTGGCTCCGGCTGAACCTTCCGGTCCGGATATGCAAGTTGCAGCAAATGCGGCAGCAATGGCCGCGCAAGCACAGGCCGAATTGTTACAGAAAAACCAGAATACCCAAAACGGCAACAAAGACCAGCTGGGAATCCAAATTGACCTGACAGCATGAATCACTATCCACTGTTTTGTTTTAATCAAAATCAGATAAGATTTTGTATCAAAATATTCATACCGCTTTAAGCTCAAGCAAAGAAATAGCTATTCATAACCAGATTCATCCCCGTTATTGGAATAAGTCTTTCAACTTGCTAGCACTTAATTTTGACGTGTTACGCGCTGCCCCATTAGAGCGCAAGATAAAACAGAGCCACTAAAAAAGTATCCAAGATAATGAGCAAACGGAATTAAAAACGCTCGAACCTGTAGAACGTAAACTGAGAATGGGGACTTTGAATTGATTCGGAGAGTACTAACGATTTTCAACCGCCAATTACCGCCGTATTTTCCATGAACATTGATTTACTTTTATAAACCAATGATCTAAATGGCGGAGAGTGAGGGATTCGAACCCTCGATGGGCGATAAAACCCATACTCCCTTAGCAGGGGAGCGCCTTCAGCCTCTCGGCCAACTCTCCAAATAGATGATTTATCTCTATTAAGCTACAGCCTTGTGCCTAGAGATATTTTGAGGGATTCCCTCAAAAGCCAACATTACCTTCTTTGCTTAACGATGTTTAAGCGCAAGCACTAACCAACTTCACAAAAATTTTGTGAAATACTCTGCACCTTACTTAAAAACAAGCTCACATCCATCAGCTAGCGAGTGCGTAGGACACTCATGAAATCTCTACTACGATTTACTCTTCAGATCCAACCGAGCCTGCCGCTCCATTCTGTTCCTTTTTGATCCTTTCGTAGATTTCTTCCCTATGTACAGAGACTTCTTTTGGTGCGTTAACACCTATGCGAACCTGATTTCCTTTAACTCCGAGAACAGTGACGGTAACTTCATCACCAATCATCAAAGTCTCTCCTACCCGACGAGTCAAGATAAGCATGGCTACTCCCTATATATGTTAAAAACGAACTGTTCTTAAACAGCATCCAACCAAGACGGGCAATTATAGCAGCTTTTTCTTATAAATAAAGTCTAAGATTCTATTTCCTGGTCTAATTTAAATGCGGCATGCAGCGCCCTGACTGCAAGCTCTAGATATTTTTCATCGACGACAACCGATATTTTAATCTCGGATGTTGAAATCATTCTGATGTTGATGCCTTCATCGGCCAGCGCCTTAAACATGGTGCTGGCAATGCCCGCATGGGAACGCATACCTACACCCACAATCGATACTTTGACAATGCTATCGTCGCCGGTAACGTTTCTGGCACCTAATTCAACACAGGTTTTATCCAACAAGGTTTTCGCCCGCTGATAATCATTGCGATGTACTGTAAAGGTAAAATCAGTGGTCGAGTCATCGGCGATATTCTGGATAATCATATCGACTTCGATATTGGCATCGGCAATCGGCCCCAGAATTTTAAACGCGACACCCGGTAAATCAGGTACGCCGGTGATGGTTAACTTAGCCTCATCCCGATTAAATGCAATTCCTGAAATTAAAGCACTTTCCACTTCTGATTCCTCGTAGGTAATGAGCGTGCCCTTACCTTCTTTAAATGATGATAATACGCGTAACGCAACGTTATATTTTCCGGCAAATTCTACCGATCTGATCTGCAATACTTTCGAGCCTAAGCTGGCCATTTCCAGCATTTCCTCAAAAGTGATTTTATCCAGCCTGCGGGCTTTAGGTTCTACCCTGGGATCGGTGGTGTAAACGCCGTCAACATCGGTATAAATATGGCATTCGTCAGCTTTTAAAGCTGCTGCAAGCGCCACCGCAGTAGTATCTGAGCCGCCGCGTCCCAGCGTGGTGATATTATCGTTTTCATCCACCCCCTGAAAACCGGCGACCACAACTATCTTGCCTTCGTTAAGATGATTCCGAATACGTGCATCATCTATCTTGCGAATCCGAGCCTTGGTGTGGCTGCTATCGGTCAGGATTTTTACCTGACTGCCGGTATAAGAACAAGAATCGCAACCTAAGTCATGCAAAGCCATGCTTAGCAGCGAGACGGTGACCTGTTCGCCGGTTGACAGCAACACGTCCATTTCCCGCTCGTTAGGATGTTGCTGCATATCTTTTGCCAACGCAACCAAACGATTGGTTTCGCCGCTCATCGCGGAAACCACAACGACGATTTGATCGCCCAAATCGTGGGCGTGTTTAACCTTTTCGGCGACCGCTTTAATGCGCTCGACATTACCTACCGAGGTGCCGCCAAATTTGTATACATATAATGCCATTTAATAAAACCTTCTTACGCGCCAAGTTGCGTTTTCACCCAGGCAGGAACCTGAGCCAATGCGCCGGCCAAACCGGATGGATCGTTGCCCCCGGCCTGAGCCATATCAGGCCTGCCGCCGCCTTTTCCGCCGACTTGAGTGGCGACAAAATTAACCAGATCACCGGCTTTTATCCGTCCCATTTGATCTTTAGTTACACCGGCAATCAAACTGACCTTATCGCCGTCGACAACCGCTAAAACAATCGCGGCGCTGCCTAATTTATTTTTTAACTGATCGATCATGTCTTTCAGGGATTTCGGATCGACGCCATCCAGCTTGACCGCCAGTACCTTGATGCCATCGATATCGACAGTTTGGGCGCTAAGTTCGCTACCTGCTGAACTGGCAAGCTTTGCATTTAATCGTTCCAGTTGTTTTTCCAGCAATCTGTTTTTCTCTATCAACTGTTCGACTTTTTCAGGCGCTTTTTCAGGTGCGCTTTTGACTAATCCGGCAATGCTGGCAAGCGCTTGATCACGACTGGCTATAAAATCAAAACACCCACTACCGGTTACCGCTTCAATTCGTCTTACGCCTGCCGCTACGCCGGTTTCATTGATGATTTTAAAGCAACCTATGTCCCCTGCTCGCTCAACATGCGTGCCGCCGCAAAGCTCGGTTGAAAATTCGCCGATTTTCAAAACCCTGACTTCATCGCCGTATTTTTCGCCGAATAACGCCATTGCGCCGGCTTTAACCGCATCGTCTTTTGCCATGATCTGTACACTTACGGAATTATTTGCCCGGATCTGTTCATTAACGATCCGCTCAACAGTGCCGATTTCAGCTGCTGTGACCGGCTCGAAATGAGAGAAGTCGAAGCGCAAGCGCTCAGGGTTAACCAGCGAGCCTTTCTGCGCGACATGATCACCCAAAACCTGCCTTAACGCAGCATGCAATAAATGAGTCGCCGAATGGTTAAGCTCGGTTGCTTTTCTATCTTCCGCGCTGACGCGGGCATCGCACACCTGGCCATTAGTCAGGGTTCCGGTAAGCAATTTGCCTTTATGCAAAAATAGGTTTCCGCCCTGTTTTTGGGTATCGGTGACTTCAAATATCGCACCATCCGCTTCGATTTTGCCGCAATCGCCGACCTGGCCTCCGGACTCGGCATAAAACGGGGTTTTATCTAAAATAACAACACCCTCATCGCCATCTTCCAAGCTGTCTACCGGTTGGCCTTTTTTGTAAAGACCGATGATATGCACTTGATCGTCAAGCTGGCTGTAGCCGGTAAATTCGGTCTGCGCATCGAGTTTTATATCCTGATCGTAGTCGGCGCCAAAGCTGCTGGCAGACCTCGCCCTTTCCCGCTGGGCCGACATCGCGGTTTCAAATCCGGCGTGATCGACAGTCAGATTATTTTCACGGGCAAAATCAGCGGTTAAATCAACCGGGAAACCATAGGTATCGTAAAGCTGGAATACAGTATCGCCAGGGATGACCGAGCCTTCCATCTTGGCGACGCAGGCTTCCAGAATCTTCATGCCTTGCTCTAATGTTTCAGCAAAACGCTCCTCTTCTTTTTTCAGTACTCGTTCAACTTGCTCTTGCGCGGATTTAAGTTCAGGATACGCTTCGCCCATTTCCTCAGCCAGCGGCGCGACCAGTTTATAAAAGAAAACATCTCGAATATCCAAACGATAACCGTGGCGGATCGCGCGGCGAATGATACGGCGCAGCACATAACCGCGCCCTTCATTGGACGGCATTACGCCATCAGCCACCAGGAATGCGCAAGAGCGGATATGGTCGGCAATCACGCGCAATGAACTTAAGGTCAAATCGCCAGTGCCGGCCAATTCCGCCGCTGCTTTCAACAATTTTTGGAACAAATCGATTTCGTAATTGCTATGCACACCCTGCAATACAGCTGCAATGCGCTCCAGGCCCATGCCCGTATCCACGGAGGGTTTCGGCAACGGCGTTAACGAGCCGTCCGCGGAACGATCGTATTGCATGAATACCAGATTCCAGATTTCGATATATCTATCGCCATCTTCATCCGGCGATCCCGGAGGACCACCGGCAATGTCTGCTCCGTGATCGTAGAATATTTCGGTGCAAGGCCCGCAAGGACCTACATCACCCATCGACCAGAAATTATCCTTGGCACCGATTCTTGAAAACCGGGCAGGAGAAATGCCGACATCATCCAGCCAGATTTTTTCCGCTTCGGAGTCTTCGTCAAAAACGGTAATCCATAATTTATCCGCCGGGATTTCCAGTTCCTTGGTTAAAAAATCCCAAGCGAAATGTATCGCTTCTTTTTTAAAATAATCGCCAAAGCTGAAGTTACCCAGCATTTCAAAAAAAGTATGATGCCTTGCGGTATAACCGACGTTTTCCAGGTCGTTATGCTTGCCGCCCGCCCGCACACAACGCTGGCTGGTTACAGCCTTGTTATAGTCGCGGTGGTCTCTGCCTAGAAACACATCCTTGAACTGCACCATGCCGGCATTGGTAAACAGTAAGGTCGGATCATTGCCAGGAACCAGGGAACTTGAGGGCTGCACGGAATGTCCCCGCTCGCGGAAGAATTCCAGAAAGGCGGCGCGCAATTGGGCGCTAGTCATCTTTTTCATAATCAATATTTTTAAAATAATCGGGTTACGCTAACCATTTACAACCTAGAGAAATCTAATATCCAACTCATCAAACAACGCACTGATCATTGCGCCGGAAAATCCGCGATGCAACAAAAAACGACTGCGCTTCGCCCATTCATTGCGATCCAATGCAGTATCATGGGGGTATTTTTTGCTGTACACCTGCTCCAGTAACGCCATCCAACTACCGGTTTCCTCTTGCACGATGCCTTCAAGATCAAACGCCGCTATGCCGTTTTGTCGAAGCTCATAGCCCACACGAATCGGCCCGTAGCCTTTCCTGATACGAAACCGGGCATAGTTTTCCGCGTATCTTAAATCGTTTTGCCAGCCTTGCTCAGCCAGTTCGTCAACGACAGGCTGCACGTCATCCCTGTCGAAACCTCTTAAAGCTAACTTATCCAGCAACTCCTTTTGGCTGTGTTCCCTTTGTGTCAACAGACGCAGGCAAATTTCCTTTATTTGTTCGACAACGTGAGGCACTCCGGCTTCACTTTTTTCAATCAAAACGAACTACTCGTCCTCATCAACCACAGACTCCTCAATCAGAGGAGCAGCTTTCTTGGCAAAAGCCTCGGCTCTTATTTTTGTTTCAATTTCTTTTGCTTTTTCAGGATGCTCTTTTAAAAAGGCTTTTACGTTATCTTTGCCTTGACCGATTTTTTCATTGCCGTAACTGTACCAGGAGCCCGACTTTTGAATAAAACCGTAATTCACGCCCAGATCGACCAACTCGCCCAGAAAAGAAATACCTTCTCCGTATAAAATCTCAAACTCAGCCTGTTTAAACGGTGGTGCAACTTTGTTTTTGACGACTTTTACCCGCGTTTCATTACCGATAACTTCCTCGCCCTTTTTAATCGAGCCGATACGCCGGATATCCAAACGCACCGAAGCGTAAAACTTAAGCGCGTTACCGCCGGTGGTGGTTTCAGGATTACCGAACATAACGCCGATTTTCATCCTGATCTGGTTGATAAAAATAACCAACGTGTTGGAACGCTTAATATTACCGGTCAACTTCCGCAAAGCCTGAGACATCAAACGCGCCTGCAAGCCCATATGAGAGTCTCCCATATCGCCTTCAATCTCGGCTTTTGGCGTTAGCGCGGCAACCGAATCGACCACGACCACATCGACTGCACCGGAACGCACCAGCATATCGGTAATTTCCAACGCCTGCTCACCGGTGTCCGGCTGGGAAACCAGCAAGTCATCGACATTAACGCCGATTTTTTCGGCATAACCTGGGTCTAACGCATGCTCAGCATCAACAAACGCTGCGGTACCGCCGAGTTTTTGCATTTCGGCGATGACTTGCAGAGTTAATGTCGTTTTACCGGATGACTCAGGGCCATAGATTTCAACCACGCGGCCACGAGGCAAACCGCCGCAACCTAGCGCAATATCCAAGCCCAAAGAACCAGTAGAAACAACATCGATATCGCGCGAAGCCGCCACATCACCCATGCGCATGACCGAGCCTTTACCGAACTGCTTTTCAATCTGCATCAGCGCCGCGCCTAGCGCTTTCTTTTTATTCTCATCCATTATCTCGTCCTCTCTATGCCTTACGGCTATGTCGGTTAAAAAGAAATATCGCCAAAATCAAATCGCTTATTATCACATACACACAGGGGTTCGGATAGTGCTGATTTGGTGGAAAGCGGAATACCCCCTGGCAGTTGGACATATTGTTTATACCCGGCATTCTCATGCATTAATTGGCGGAAAACATTTCGGGGTTACTAATTGAAACATCAAACACCAAGTTTACCCTCCAAACACACCACTACGATGCTCTTGCAAACTATAGACTATATAGCATAAGATCACGGAGACCTCCGTAATGAGCACTTTAAGATTACCAAGGCACGGATGGATACTGTTCATGCTGTCACTATTAAGCTATAGCTCTATTTTTGTTGATTTTATTACGGCTTATAGGTATAAAATCAACAACTGCAATTTATTATTACTATCAAAAAAGCCCGAAAGGGCTTTTTTGTTTTTCGGAGACAGGCTTTGTTCTTTTGGCTTATAGATGTTCTAGAGTCGGTTTTTAATGGTTTTGTATGGATACTTAATTACCCCTACCATCTTTTGGGTGCTTTTTTGTTGCTCTTACGTCCTTGGAATTGGCTGAGCTCCCCCCCTCCTATCTCTCCAGCCTATGTGAAAAATATAGCTCCTGAGGCTCCTGAACATGCTACACCGAAACCTGTCGAGCCCGCCCCAGAAGCAGAAGCCCCACCAGCACCTCCGCCTCCGCAAGAACCCGAAAAGCTGAATAACCCTTGTGTGTTATACGATCAGGATCCGGCTTTTTGGGAAAGATTCTTTCTCGACAACAAGTTCGGCGGAGCCATGTTTGATGTTGCCGCAAGCGTTACCGTTGAAAAAAAAACAGGATATAAATTGTCGAAATCAGGGGAGTGGGAAGAAGTCGACCACACTTTTTACTTCGAAAAGGCGACGAATAAAATCGCCCTCGCACCATCGGTCAGATTTAGCTTTTCGATATATTACCAACTCTATTTAACAACGCAGTTTCCAGAGAGTTGGTTGGTTGAGTGTGAAAAAGAGCTGCTAAAAATACAAGCAGACTGGAAGCTTAAGGAACATAACCATAGCGATTCGCATAATCCAACAAACAAAGCCCCATCATCAGCCAAACAAAAACAAGAAAGATGTGCGGAATTAATGCGGCAAATTAGGGCCAGAGTCATTTCTCTGGGCTGGCTGCATCTTTTGCCTATTTTCGAAGGCTCAATATATCAAAGGGCATGGATGTCCAGTCCGCAAGGACAAGCGTTCGAACAGCCTTGGGGATCCTACATTCACTTCGGCACACTGGAAAACGGGGAAGAATTGGAATACTCAGGAGATATGTCTATTTTGACGATCGCCCATAACGGTTCAGGAAAGACTAAAAGCCTTATTTTACCGAACCTTGCAACTTATACCGGTGGAGTGATGTGTTTAGATGTTATGGGGGAACGTTACACCCAAACAGCGAGTTATCGGGAAGCGATGGAGCAAAAAGTCTGGCGTTTCGATCCTTTCGGAGATAACGATGCGGCTGCCTTTAACCCGCTTTCTGTTGTTCGCCACACCCCTTTCGACATGTGGGGAGATGCTGAAAAATTGGCTGCTGTATTCGCGCCTACCGGCGGTAATAACCGCGTTTTTTGGAGCGATGCGATTCAAGAATTGCTGGCAGTACTTATCTGTTATTGTATTTTGAATGCAGATAAATCTGAACATGAAGCTACGCCAAGAGACTTGATTGCCGCCATAAACTCCGATTTCAGAAAGATGGAATGGATGTTGAGGTCTTGCACCAAATCAGAAGAAATTTGGTCATTAGATACACATGCTCAAAACATGTTGAACCTTATCAATACAAAAGGGCATTTTCCTACGGTGCCTGAATTGCTAAAAACCGCTCTCAAGGACTGGAATAATCCCCTATTACTTGCCAACACAAACCGCACAGATTGGACGCCTGCTGAGCTATTGAACGGATCGGCGTCTGTTTTTTTGGTGACCACTCCTAACAAAATGGCTACAGAAGGGGCGATTATGAGAGTATTCATCGGAGCCCACATACTTGCGCTTCTGTCAGAGCTACCTAAACAAAGACCGGAAAGCCCGCTGTTATTCGTCTTTGATGATTTTTTACAACTTCCGCCGCTTAATATACTAGAACCGGCACTATTGTCCGACCATGCCTATGGGCTACGCTTTTGGCTGGTCGTTTCATCAATATCCGCATTGCATCAACGCTATGGAAGGGCGACCGACACTATTATAAACATGTGCAAAATCAAGATATTTTCTAATGTCAAAGGGCAAGCGGCAAAAACCTTATCCAAGCTATTAGGCGATATAAAACATCCTCTTTTTATGACTGGAAGAAAACCGCTTGTCTCCGCTCAAGAACTGGCGGGGACTGAGTTTGAGGCGTTTCATGTGGTCACCATCGCAGGCGCACCGCCTGCCAAAGTCAAAAAACGCTTTTTCGATTCTTAAAGGTAGAAAGGTACACCTAAAGTCGACAGCCGCACAAGAAGCCTCCCCCCATTGCCCAGGGCAATCGCGCTATCTATCCTTTGACAGCTGAAATTTGTTAAAGTATTTTTTTTGACAAAAAGTTTTATGTTACCCGATCCACGCCTTTATTTTGCCGATCTAACCGATCCGCGCCGCGAGACCAAAAATAAACTG
>DATBQB010000076.1:0-33087 GCA_036561025.1 Methylobacter sp.
ATAGTGTGGCAGTTTGCCATGCGAAAGTAGGGAATTGCCAAGCGCTTAAATCAAAAACCCAAGCCTCAACCGCTTGGGTTTTTTTTTGCCAGGGATTTAGGATGAATCCGTTCGATTATGCTTCATGCCCTTGAAAGTCAAGAAATTATGCGTATATCGAATCTTTGGGATAGATAGCGTGATCTTCAATCAAAATTGGCGGTGGAACCAACTGCAAAGCGCTCCCGGTCTGACAGATTGATTGTTGGTTTGAGTCATCAGCAATAGAGGGTCAGAGAGAATCAGGCTCAATGGATTCATGACCTCCGCGCTTTAGGTATTAATGCGAGTAATTTGAGAGGAGTAAGCTGCTTGTGTTTAGCATCTCCGAGTTCGGTCTTGTGTCGTTCGAAGTATTTACAAGATTGTATCGACCAGCCGTTAATTGGGAAACTTTAGTACAGTAAGTGCTCCTTCCCAGCAATCAACCGAACGAGAATCAAAAGATTCAAAGAAGGCCGTAAGCGTATATTCATAAGGTCTAACGATGAATTATTATCCGATTTGAAGGTCGAGCAACAACTTTTCGTTGCTCGACATTTTTGCCTAATCTCCTTTCGCCAACCTACTATGCTGCACAGAATAAGAAAAATACACAATCAAGCCAATAACCAGCCAGATCACAAACCGTAGCCAAGTAAGTGCTGGCAAAAATGCCATCAACGCAGTACAGGACAGCATGCCCAGCACCGGAAACAATGGGCTGAACGGCGAGCGGAACGGGCGTTTCATGTCCGGCTTGGTGATGCGCAGGACTAATACGCCCAAACACACCAGTACGAATGCGGCCAAGGTGCCAATGTTGACTAGTTCGGCTAGATCGCCAAGCGGTATGAAGCCTGCGGCTGTCGCCATGATGATGCCGCATAGCACGATGACGCGTACCGGGGTTTGGGTTTTAGGATTAACTTCGCTAAAGAAAGGCGAGAGAAGTCCGTCACGTGACATCGCGAAAATGATACGGGTCAGGCCGTAATATAGCACCAGCATCACTGTAGTAAGGCCGGCAATAACGCCGGTTGAGATCAGTGCCGATGCCCAATTGTAACCGAGCAGATTTAGCGCGTGAGCGACAGGCGAGGATACGTTGAGCTCGGTATAGTTGACGACGCCGGTCAGCAGGCCGGACACCAGGATGTAGATGACGGTGCAAAAGCCCAGCGAGGTGACGATGCCGAACGGCAGGTCGCGTTGCGGGTCGCTGGCTTCCTCGGCGGCGGTGGACACTGCATCGAAGCCGACATAGGCGAAAAACACCAGCGATGCGCCGGCCAGAACGCCGGTGGTTTTGCCGTCAGGCAGGGTCTGGAACCAACCGAACGGCATGAAGGGATGCCAGTTCTCGGGGTGGACGTTGAATGCGGCAACGGCGATAAAGACGGTGATGGTCAACAGTTTGACAAACACCATCGCGTTGTTGACTTTGGCGCTGTGTTTTACGCCCATAATCAGCAGCATCATCAATATCAAAATAATAGCGGTTGCGGGCAGGTTGATTAAGCCGCCGAGTTTAGGCGATTTGGTCAGCATTTCCGGCAACGGTATACCGATGGCGGTCAGTGCGTTGTTGAAATAGCCGGCCCAGCCATTGGCTACAGTCGCTACGGCAAGGCTGTACTCCAGCAGCAAGTCCCAGCCGATGATAAAGGCGAATATTTCGCCGAAAGCCACATAACTATAGCCGTATGCACTGCCACAGCCGCCGACCGAAGCGGATAATTCCGCATAAGACAAGGCGGCAAAAGCGCAGGCAAGTCCGGCTATGACAAACGACAGCATCACTGCAGGTCCGGATTGGGTGGCGGCGGCGACTCCGGTCAGTACAAAGATGCCGGTGCCGATGATCGCGCCGATGCCGAGAAAGGCCAGATCCCATTTGGACAGGCAACGCTTAAGGCCGCTACCTGCTGCGTCGTCATCTGAAATAACGTGTTTGCTGCGAAAAATTTGAATGGACATTTGACGGTCTCTTATTTTAGTTGGAAGTGTAATATATTGAATTAGCTGAATTATAGGGGGAATAAAGATAATCTCCAAAACAAGTCCATCAAATCAGCAAAATTATGCTTGAGTTAGCCTCGCGTGATAATATAGGCAGTTTATTTAGATTGGCATATCTTGGGTGATTAGCTAGGGATTGTCTGTCAGTGCGGATTTATCCACACTACAATTAGCAATGCTGGTTGTTGAAGAAAATTTATTATTTTATATTGTATTTTCTGAGAAATTTATTGCAATGAATATTCGCGCGCTACTTGTTTTTACTATCTTAATGTTTGTTATTGGCGGTCGTGCTAATGCTACGACCTATGCAATGCCGGAAAACAGTAATGATAGCGTCATCACTCAATACCCTGATAGTATGCCTTTAACTCGCGCAGAACAGGATGAGACTTTACTGGATGTAGCGCGCCGCTTTCTTTTAGGACAAACAGAAATAGTCAGGTTAAATCAGGATGTCGATCGCTGGCTGGTTAGAAAAGGCGAGATTGTTCGTTTATCCAATAGACGTATCTTGCCGGATTCGCCTCACAACGGAATTACCTTAAATATCTCTGAATACCGCATGTATTATTATCCGCCGACTAAGAAAGGTGAGCTGCCTCGGCAGGTCATGTCTTATGCGCATGGCGTTGGCAGACAGGATTGGAAGACGCCGTTGGGTAAAACCAAAGTTGCGCGAAAAATCATGAATCCCGAATGGCATCCGCCTGAATCAATAAGACGCGAACATGCCGCGAATGGCGATCCTCTGCCGGTTATTGTTCCTCCAGGGCCGCATAATCCATTGGGTTCACGCGCTCTGTATCTGGCTCTGCCCGGAGAGTATCGGATACATGGTACCGATATTGATAAGATTAATGGCATAGGCATGCAAATAACGCATGGTTGTGTTCGGATGTATCCTGAAGACGTTGAGGAATTATACGATATGGTTTCGGTCGGAACCCCGGTGTATATTGTTAAACAGCCGATCAAGGTTGGCTGGCTGGACAACGTTCTTTATGTAGAAGCGCATCCTGATCTGGAAGGCGAAGAAACAACGCCGGATCAACGTTTTGCCATGGCGCTAAGGTTGATTCAAAAAGCCAATAATAATCAGGAATTGTTTGATTTTGACCAACAAGCTTTAAATAAAGCGCTTAAGGAACAAAGCGGAGACCCAGTGGCAATCTATGAACGCTTACCTCCTTTGGAAGAAGCGTCAGTGTCTGTGCCGCCGCAAAACCCGGCACCAGCAAGTCCATCAGCGTTAAAACCAGTACGCAAGCCTTCTCCAGACGGTTATTATCACGGTAACTAAGACAGAGATTGTAAAATTCCTTTATAACCGCAGGGTCAACAGCCCTGCGAATAAATCTGTTAAACTATATTTTTTAACGCATAGTCTTTTTCCGGTGTATTCCTTTGAAAAAAATCCTTATTTCCGACAAATTAGCAGAAGCTGGCATTAATTATTTAAATGACCAGTCCGGCATACAAATACATATTGAGACCGGACTTAATGAAGACCAGTTGTGTAACATCATCGGGGATTACGATGCGTTGCTGATTCGCAGCGACACCCAGGTGACCAAAAAAGTGCTGCAGGCGGCAAAAAACCTCAAGCTGATAGGTCGTGCCGGTATCGGTGTCGATAATGTCGACATACCCGTAGCGACGGAGTTGGGGATTATTGTTATGAATACCCCGGACGCCAATGCGACCACGACTGCCGAATTGGCGGTTGCCCATATGATGTCGCTGAGCCGGCACTTGCCGACTGCAGATCGCTCGGTTCGCGCCGGAAAATGGGAGCGCTCTAAATTGATGGGATCGGAGATTGCCCATAAAACGCTGGCAATACTCGGTTTCGGAACCATTGGACGGATTGTCTCACAGCGTGGTTTAGGCTTGAAAATGCAGGTGATTGCTTATGATCCGTTTGTTGCGCCTGAAATATTCGAAGATCTGGGCGTTGAATCGGTGAGTCTGGATGAACTGGTGACCCGGGCGGACTATTTGACTTTGCATTGCCCTTTAATCGAAAAAACCCGTAACGTTATCGGCAACGCTCAGCTGGCGGTCATGAAAAAAGAAGCGATGATTATCAACTGCGCCAGAGGCGGCTTGATTGACGAGGCGGCACTGTATGACGCGTTGAAAAACGGTCGAATAGCCGGTGCGGCGCTTGATGTATACGAAAATGAACCGCCTGCCAATTCGCCGTTACTGGAGCTGGATAATATCGTTTTTACCCCGCATTTGGGCGCATCGACCAGTGAAGCGCAAGTGGCTGTGAGTGTCGAGATTGCCCGGCAGGCAGTTACGTTTTTAAAAACCGGGGAAGCCGTTAACGCCTTAAACCTGCCCCGAGTTTCTGCGGAAGAGTTGAAAAAATCGCACGAGTTTATGACGCTGGCCAATATTCTCGGCAAAGTGCTGGTTGGTCTGGCGACCAAGCCGATAGAAAAAATAGAAGTTGCGTTAATGGGCCGAGCGGCAGAGGTTGAGGTGCGTCCGGTTTCAGTCGCAGCTTTGATCGGTGTGTTAAGCGGGCAATTTTCTACACCGGTCAATCGGGTTAATGCTGAAAATATTGCCAAACGCCAAGGCATTGCTCTGGTTGAATCGAAAACCGAAGAAACTCAGGATTATTTGTCGCTGATCCGGGTTACCGGGCATTGTACGGATCGCACTATTACACTGGCGGGAACTTTGCTGGGCGGTTGTCATCCCCGTCTGGTTTGTATCGACCAGTTTGATATTGAAGTAGTGCCGGAAGGTACTTTATTAGTAACCCAGCATGATGACAAACCGGGTGTTATATCGGCAATCAGCAGTGTATTGGGCAACGCGGACATCAATATCACCAGGATGCAGGTAGGAACGGCGGATGTGCAGCAGCGGGCAATGGCTGTTATCAGTGTTTCCGAGCCTTTAACAGGTGATTTGTTGCAGCAGTTGTGTCATATCCCTGCCGTACACCAGGCCATCCAGATTAATCTATGATTTTTGATGTCATCTGTTTCGATTGCGACAGTACTTTAAGTAAAATAGAAGGTATAGACGAACTTGCCGAACGTGTCGGTCTAGGCGCGGAAATGTCTAGGTTGACCGATGCTGCGATGAATGGCGAGGTGCCGCTGGAAGCGGTTTATGAACGGCGTTTGTCGTTGATCAGGCCGGATCGGGACAGTATCGACTGGCTGGCCGACTTGTATATTGAGCAGATAGTCAATGGCGTTAAAGAAGTGTTTGAGACTTTAACCGCAACGAACAAGGAACTGCATATTATCAGTGGCGGAATCCGGCAGGCTATTTTGCCGCTTGCAAGATATTTAGGCCTAACTGAAGCTCAAGTTCATGCAGTCGATATTTATTTCAATGAAGACGGCAGTTATCTTGATTATGACCAAAATTCACCGTTGGCCAGATCGGGCGGAAAAGCCGAGATTTGCAGACGGTTGCTTAAAACGGAAGGTTCGCTGGTCATGATAGGCGATGGCAAGACCGACATGGAAGCCAAACAGGCCGGAGCGGTTGTGATCGGCTTTGGCGGCGTGGTTGACAGACAGATTGTTCGTGATCAGGCCGATCTTTACAGCGCTGAATCAAGCTTGGTTTCCATATTGGCGCATGTTTTGTAGGGCAATCCCTTGTGGTTGCCTTGATGTAGCAGATGTCAAAAGGGCAGGCACAAGACCTGCCGCTACGTTAATTTAAGAGAGAGACAATGGCAGGGCATAGTAAATGGGCCAATATCAAGCATCGTAAGGCAGGGCAGGATGCTAAGCGCGGAAAAATTTTTACTAAGATATTGCGTGAAATAACGGTAGCTGTAAAAACCAGCGGGCCGGACGCAGCAAGTAATCCTTCGTTGCGCACTGCGGTAGATAAAGCTTTAGGTGCGAATATGCGCCGCGATACCATTGATACCGCGATTAAAAAAGCATCCGGTGCCTTAGAAGGCGTTAATTACGAAGTCGTTCGTTATGAAGGCTACGGCCCCGGCGGCACGGCGGTTATGGTCGACTGCCTGACCGACAATCGCAACCGTACTGTCGGCGAAGTGCGCCATGCTTTTTCTAAAGCAGGCGGCAACTTGGGTACAGACGGTTCTGTGGCCTATATGTTCAGCAAAGTAGGTATACTCAGTTATGCGCCTTCTGTTGATGAAGATGCGCTGATGGAAGCGGCTTTGGAAGCCGGAGTGGAAGATGTTATCACCCATGATGACGGTTCCGTTGATGTGATGACCACGCCGGAAAATTATCTGGAAGTAAAGGAGGCCATGGTTGCCTCAGGTTTTGAACCGGATAATGCCGAAATTACGATGCAGGCCGCAACAATGGCCGAGCTGGATGCCGAGTGTGCGGAAAAAATGATGCGATTGATAGACCGATTGGAAGATTTGGATGACGTGCAGAATGTTTATTCCAATGCGGATATTAGCGATGAAATTATGGAAGGATTAGGTTGATAATTTACTGTAGCTGATGAGAATTTTAGGGATAGATCCTGGTTCAAGAATAACCGGTTACGGAATTATAGAAAGCTCATTGCACGGTTATAAGTATATAGCCAGTGGCAGTATTCGGATTAATGCCGATTACTTTCCCGATCGGCTCAAACAGATATTTGATGGTATGCTGGAAGTTGTCGAGCGCTATCAACCAGAACAAATGGCCATAGAGCAGGTTTTTATGCATAAAAATGCCGACTCTGCGCTTAAACTCGGTCAAGCCAGAGGAGCGGCAATTTGTGCGGTTCAAACCGCCGGTTTGCCGGTGTTTGAATATGCGGCACGACAAGTCAAACAGGCCGTGGTGGGCAAGGGTAGTGCCGAAAAAACTCAGGTTCAGCACATGGTGAAAATTCTGTTAAACATTCAAGGCGATTTGCAAGTCGATGCCGGAGATGCATTGGGTATCAGCATTTGTCATGCCCATTATCAGCAGACTGCACAGCGTTTGCAGCAGGGGTTGTTGCGATGATCGGCTTTCTGCGCGGTAAACTGGTGCTTAAAGCGCCGCCGTTGTTAATGCTGGATGTGAGCGGCGTGGGTTATGAAGTCGAAGCACCGATGACGACTTTTTATAATTTGCCTGCCATCGGCGCAGAGATAATACTGCATACCCATCTGGTCGTTCGGGAAGATGCCCATATTCTATTCGGGTTTTCAACCGAAGCGGATCGTTCGATGTTCAGGACTTTAATCAAGGTCAATGGCGTCGGGCCGAAGTTGGCTTTGACTATCTTGTCAGGACAAAGTGCCGAAGAATTCCATCGCTGTATTTACAATAATGACACTCAGGCATTGGTGCGCTTGCCTGGAGTTGGTAAAAAGACGGCTGAGCGCCTGATTATTGAAATGAGAGACAGATTGCCCGACTTGGGTGATTCAGTCGGTTTATCAGTGGCGAGTGTCGGTAATGCTCAACCAGTCAGCAATCCAAAGCAGGAAGCCATCAGCGCCTTGTGTTCTCTCGGTTATAAGCCGTTGGATGCCAGTAAAATGGTGCAAAATATCAGTGTTGAAGATAAAAGTTGTGAAGACATTATCAGGCTGGCGCTTCAAGGTACAGTAAGATGATTGATAGTGATCGAATGGTAACCGCCCACAGTCATTCGGATGAAGAGCGTCAGGATCGAGCTATTCGGCCCAAGCGCCTAGCCGATTATATCGGCCAAAAAGAATTGCGCGAGCAAATGGAAATTTTCATCCAGGCGGCCACGGCGCGGCAAGAAGCGCTGGATCATGTGTTAATTTTCGGTCCTCCCGGCTTAGGCAAAACGACGCTGGCGAATATCATAGCTGCCGAAATGTGTGTTAAAATCCGTCAAACATCGGGACCTGTGCTCGATAAAGCCGGTGATCTTGCTGCATTATTGACCAACCTTGAACCTCACGATGTGTTGTTTATAGATGAGATACATCGCTTAAGTCCGGCCGTTGAAGAGATTTTGTATCCGGCCATGGAAGATTATCAGCTTGATCTTATGATAGGCGAAGGCCCTGCCGCACGCTCGATCAAGCTGGATTTGCCGCCCTTTACCCTAGTAGGTGCAACTACCCGAGCTGGTTTGCTGACTTCGCCGTTGCGGGATCGATTTGGCATTGTTCAACGCTTAGAGTTTTACACAGTTGATGAGCTGGCAAACATTGTGACGCGTTCAGCTAATGTGTTGGGTATTGGAATGGAACAGCGCGGCGCTTACGAAATAGCCCGCCGCTCTCGCGGCACGCCCCGGATTGCCAATAGATTGTTACGGCGGGTACGCGACTATGCAGAAGTCAAAGGCAATGGCACGATTACCGGGGAACTGTCCTTTCAGGCTCTGGAAATGTTGAAAGTAGATAGTAACGGATTTGACTCATTGGATCGCAAGCTGCTTATGGCTATGATTGAGGGTTTTGCCGGCGGGCCGGTTGGATTGGATACGTTGGCCGCCGCGATCAGCGAAGAACGGGGCACCATTGAAGATGTTGTGGAACCGTATTTACTGCAACAGGGTTTTATTATGCGTACGCCTCGAGGCCGAGTGGTTACCCAGAATGCTTATTTACATTTTGGCTTGATGCCTCCAAAGCATTTGGGCGTGTCAGAGGATTTGTTTGAATAATTAAACTGCATGAAGAATTTTATTTGGCCGGTACGCGTTTATTACGAAGACACCGATGCAGGGGGAGTGGTGTTTTATGCCAACTACCTGAAATTTTTCGAACGGGCCAGAACCGAGATGCTCAGAGCGATGGGTTATGAGCAGGATAAACTGATCGCCAATGAAGGCATTATTTTCGTGGTGCGTTCGGTTCAGGTCGATTATTTAAGTCCGGCTCGATTTAATGAACAACTGCAAGTTAGCGCGAAGGTGGTCCTGGCTAAAAAAGCCAGCCTTACATTCGAGCAAATCATTACACGAGATGATGATGTTTTATGCAAGGGCAGTGTCCGAATTGCCTGTTTAGATGCACAAACCATGCGTCCTAAAGCGATTCCTGAAACCTTATTTATAGTAATTTTAGAGCAAATAGTAAATGAATACTGATTTATCGATTTTCCATCTAGTTAAAGAAGCCAGTTTTGTTGTTCAATTCGTCATGCTGATATTGCTAACTGCATCAATGTCATCGTGGACATTCATTTTTACTAAACGCAAAGAGCTTAATCGAGCGGTTGAAATCACCGATGAATTTGAAGAGCAGTTTTGGTCAGGCGTGGTATTGGCCGACCTTTACAGAAAATTGGCAGCCAAGGATTTTGAGCCGGAAGGCATAGAGAAAATATTCCTGGCGGGGTATAAAGAATTTTCCCGAATGAGGCAAGCCGGTAATGTAGAGCCCGGAGTACAGGTGGAAAGTGCGCAACGAGTCATGCGCATCGAATTGTCGAGAGAATTGGAACGGCTTGATGAGCATTTGGCATTTCTTGCTACAGTCGGATCGATCAGTCCTTACATCGGTTTGTTCGGCACGGTATGGGGTATCATGAATTCATTCATGTCGCTGGGTAATGTCAAGCAGGCAACTTTGGCTCAAGTCGCACCGGGTATTGCCGAAGCATTGATTGCCACAGCGATTGGCCTGTTTGCCGCGATCCCCGCGGTTATTTCCTATAACCGCTTTTCCACTCGGCTGGACAGATTGACCGGCCGATATGAGCTGTTTGTTGAAGAGTTCGTCGTATTGTTACAAAGGCAGGCACACCAAAAATGAGTGGCCCAGAAATAAGCAGAAAAAATGGGCGCAGAAAGCCCATGGCGGAAATCAATGTAGTTCCTTACATTGATGTGACTTTGGTGCTGTTGATTATCTTCATGATAACAACGCCGATGCTGCAAACAGGCGTACAAGTCGAGCTTCCTCAAGCTGAATCTGCAACCGTAGAATCGGAAGGCGATAATTTACCTGTTATTGTGTCGATTAATGAACAGAGCCAATATTTTATTACTATAGATGATAAAGAACCGGAGCTGGTACAGCCAGAAGAGGTAGAAGGCCGGGTAATGGCGGTATTAGCCAAAAAACCGAAAACGCAGGTTCTAATCGGAGCTTATAAAGGTATTGATTACGGTGTTGTAGTTACACTGATGGCAGGGTTAAAAAATGCCGGTGTGTCCAGCGTGGGTTTAATGACCAAATCGAGCGAATAATAGATTTCGATGGATAGTAAAAAGAGATTTTCATGGCCAATCATTCTGGCTTTAGCTTTGCATCTTACGATTTTAGGTCTGTTTGCTTTAAGCGCTCTATTCAAGCCGGATAAAATAGAATCGGAAGCGGCGCCGGAAGTTATTCACGCTGAAATTGTAGATGAAGCTAAGGTTAAGAATCAGGCCGAGGCTACCGCAGAACCAGTAAAGCCAAGCGAAAGTCCGGCTGAAGAGAAAATAGAGCCAGAGCCGGAAGCCGAACAAGCAGTGCAGCAGGCAAAAGAAGAAAAAGCGAAGGCTGAAGCGGCCGCACAGGCCAAAGCTGAGGCTAAAAAGGCTGAAATTGCCAAAGCGAAAGCCGAAGCAGCTGAGCAAGCCAAGGCTGAAGCAAAACAAGCCGAAGCTGCCAAAGCAAAAGCAGAAGCAGAAGCAGCCGCACAGGCCAAAGCAGAAGCGAAACAGGCTGAAATTGCCAAAGCAAAAGCCGAAGTAGCTGAGCAAGCCAAGGCAGAAGCAAAACAGGCTGAAATTGCCAAAGCGAAAGCCGAAGCAGCTGAGCAAGCCAAAGCTGAAGCAAAACAGGCTGAAGCTGCCAAAGCAAAAGCGGAAGCAGCCGCTACAAAAGCCAAGGCCGAAGCTGAGGCGAAACAGGCTGAAATTGCCAAAGCGAAAGCCGAGGCAGTTGAACAAGCCAAAGCTGAAGCAAAACAAGCCGAAGCGGCAAAGATCGCACAAGCCAAGGCAGAAGCGAAGCAAGCTGAAATTGCCAAAGCGAAAGCAGAAGCCGCTGCAAAAGCCAAGGCCGAAGCTGAAGCAAAACAGGCTGAAATTGCCAAAGCAAAAGCCGAAGCGGCCGCAAAAGCCAAGGCCGAAGCTGCTGCCAAAGCCAAAGCAGAGGCCGCCGCACAGGCCAAAGCTGAAGCCGAGCGAGTGGAAGCCGCCAGAGTCAAAGCAGAGGCAGAAAAAGCGAAAGCCGAGGCCGCCGCACAAGCAAAAGCCGAAGCTGCCAAAGCGAAAGCAGCGGCTGAACAAGCTGAAGCCGCCAGAGCTAAAGCGGAGGCAGAACAGGCCGAAGCGGCAAGAATGGCAGCAGAACAGGCAAGAATGGATGCAGAACAAGATCAGCTGGCGATAAAAACCGCCGCCGCAGCTATTCGGCAGAAAGTAGCGCGAAGTTGGATTCGACCGGTTTCCGCTACAGAAGGCTTAAAGTGTACAATTCAGGTCAGATTGATGTCTGACGGTACTGTGATAGATGCCGTAGTTGTCGGCACCAGCGGTGATGAAGTTTTTGATCGCTCAGCAGAAAATGCAGTTCACAAAGCATCGCCGCTTCCGGTACCTAAAGATAAAGAGCTATCGGCTAGAGAATTTAAGTCATTTAAGTTTTTGTTTGATCCAGATCGTTCAAGATAACTAGAAACAAAGTATTATCATTAAAAAACAGTCGTTGATGATTTAATGGTATTTTTTCAGTTAAATTACTGAGGTAAGCAAGTGAGTTTTTTTAGAAAAATTTTGTTGATTGGCCTGATTAGTTCCTATATGCCAAGCAGCTATGCAGAGATGACGATTGAAATTACTGAAGGCATTGAGAGTGCATTGCCTATTTCAATAGTTCCTTTTGCTATGCAAGGGAGATCGGGCGTTCCGGTTGATGTTAGTTTTGTTGTTGATGCGGATTTGGGGCGTAGCGGATATTTTAAAACCCTGGATAAGCAAAGTATGTCGGGCCACCCCAGCACTGCGGAAGCGATTCAGTTTAAGGACTGGCAAGCCTTAGGGCAAAATTATATGGTTATAGGGCAAGTAGTTGAAGACCAGGGCCAGTACAATGTTCAGTTTCAGTTGTTTGATGTCTATAAAGGCCAACCCGTGATGGGTTACCGAATGGCATCGTCAGCAGGTGATTTACGTAGAACAGCTCACCATATCAGCGATCTTATTTTTGAGAAATTAACCGGTAAAAAAGGCGTTTTCAGCGGCCGAATCGCTTATATCACCAGTAGCAGACAAGGTAGACAAAGTACTCATAAACTCCAAGTTTCGGACGCAGATGGATTTAATGCGCAAACAATAGCTTCATCTGTGGAGCCGTTGATGTCGCCAGCATGGTCGCCTGACGGTAGAAAAATAGCCTATGTGTCATTTGAGAAAAAATCAGCCGCAATTTATATTCAGACCTTGGCTACCGGCGAAAGAGTCAGAGTTGCCGAATTTCCCGGTATTAATGGTGCGCCTTCGTGGTCGCCGGATGGGGCAAAGTTGGCTCTAACTTTATCTAAAGATGGTAACCCGGATATTTTTGTCTTAAATCTGGTAACGCGCGCTTTAACTAAATTGACTAAAAGTTTTGCGATCGACACCGAGCCAACCTGGTCTCCTGATGGACGTAATATTGTTTTTACCTCGGACCGGGGCGGAAAGCCGCAGTTATATATTATGTCAAGCCAAGGCGGAGATGAGAAAAGGCTGACCTTTTCAGGTAATTATAATGCGAGAGCTAGTTTTTCACCGGATGGCAGAAGCATAGCCATGGTACACGGAAATGGCAGTGATTTTCGTATTGCCGTTATGGATATGGCAACCAAGGCGGTTAATGTAATTACTGATGGCCGGTCAGATGAATCCCCAAGTTTTGCCCCGAACGGCAGTATGATTTTATACGCTTCCCGAAAAGGCAATGCCGGTTACTTATCGGCTGTATCATTGGATGGTAAAATGCAACAGAAGCTGGTGTTTGATAGCAATGAAATTCGTGAACCGGCATGGTCACCCTAGTTCGATTGAGTGCAACAAGTTTTTTTTAAAATTAATAACTATTTTTGGAATTAAAAATGAAATTGAATAAAACAGTATTGGCATTGGCCATAAGCGCGGTAATTCTATCCGGTTGCAGTGAAGATGAAAAAGATGCGAGTCTTACCGATGGCACTCAACATGCTGCCAGTGGTATTAACGATGCGTCAACAAGCGGTTTAAATAATGGATCAGGATTGTCCGGGTCGGAAATGAATGCTTCAGGCATGTATCCCAATGCTGGCATAGGCCCTGAGTTTAGCGATCCGAACAACCCGCTATCAAAAAGCACCATCTATTTTATGTTGGATAGCAGTCAGGTTCAGAACGATTTTGTTCCGGTCATTGCAGCTCACGCACAATATCTGATGGCGCATCCAGACCAACGCGTTGTCATGGAAGGTCATGGCGATGAACGTGGTTCACGCGAGTACAACATTGCATTGGGCGAACAACGCGCAAAATCCATAGTCAGTATGATGAAAGTTCAAGGTGTTTCGGAGAGCCAGCTGGAAGTCGTCAGTTACGGCGAAGAAAAGCCCGCTTCATTAGGACACGACGAAGCATCCTGGGAGCTTAATCGTCGCGTTGAGATAGTTTACCAAGGCAAATAAATGAGAGCTCTTCTTATCTCGCTGTTATGTGTTTGCAGTGCTGTCAATGCGGAACCTTTGCCGCCAGTCGTCGATAATTCAATGTATCCAGTGGGTGAAGCTAATGCTGTAAAGCCTCCGCCAACCAATGCGCTGTATGAAATGATGGGGCGGCTGGAGCAATTGCAAGCTGAAGTGCAGCAACTCACAGGCAAAGTAGAAGAGCAGGCAAATCTTATTGCCG
The DNA here is from genome assembly GCA_036561025.1 of Methylobacter sp. Classification (GTDB taxonomy): domain Bacteria; phylum Pseudomonadota; class Gammaproteobacteria; order Methylococcales; family Methylomonadaceae; genus Methylobacter_A. Next base: position 13,813 of record DATBQB010000076.1, read on the forward strand.
AAATGAAAAAATCTCAAAGTACGATGTATTCTGATTTTGATGAACGGATGCAAAGCCTTGAGAAGAAAGCTGAAGGTGTTAAACCGGCAACTGCCGAAAGTTCTCAAACACAGGAGGGAACAGTTGCATCGGAAGCTAAGGTAGCCGAGCCTCCAACTGCGGCTCCGGCCGCAGTGCCAGAGATTAAGCAAGCTCCCGCACAAAAACCGGATGCTGTGCAAGCCTCAGGTGAAGCTTCTGCTCCTCGGACAGCTTCTACAGGCGATGAGAAGCAGCAATATCAACAAGCCTATGAAGCTCTTAGAAATGGACATACCGCTCAGGCAATTGCGGAATTCAATGCATTGTTGGGTAAAAATCCGAAAGGTGAGTATGCAAATAATGCTCAGTATTGGCTTGGTGAGGCTTATAGGGTTAATCAGGATACCGATTCAGCGCGTAAAGCTTTTAGCGGCGTGATTGAGAATTATCCGGGTAGCGCAAAAGTGCCTGATGCTATGCTGAAATTGGGCACCATCGAGATTGAGCAAAAAAATCCGGCCAAAGCACGTGAATATTTAACGCGCGTCACTGCGGATTTTCCCGGCTCGACAGCGGCGCGTCTGGCGGCAAAGAAATTACTTCTGCTTGAAGATGTTAAACAGTAGTTGTGAGTTTGTTACGAATCACTGAAATCTTTTATTCGTTACAGGGCGAGTCGAATACGGTAGGTTTACCCACCGTGTTTATTCGGCTCACCGGCTGTCCACTAAGATGTGTCTATTGCGATACGGCTTACGCTTTTACCGGCGGTAATAAAATAGGAATAGATGCTGTTATCGCGGAAGCTGAGCAATATGGAACTCGGTACATTACCGTAACAGGCGGCGAGCCTCTGGCACAGCCGGGTTGTCTTGAGTTAATGACCAAGTTGGCTGACAAAGGTTACATTGTCTCGCTTGAAACCAGCGGTGCGCTTGATGTGTCGAAAGTCGATCCACGTATTGTTAAAGTTATGGACCTTAAAACACCCAGCTCAGGTGAGTTAAGCAGAAATCTTTATCAAAATATCGAATACCTAACTGCAAAAGACCAAGTTAAATTTGTTATCGGCAATGATAAGGACTATGACTGGTCAAAAGCCGTTTTAATTGAATATGATTTGTTTAATCGCTGTGAAATATTATTTTCACCGGTGATGGGGCAGCAAAATCCAACCGAACTCGCCGAAAAAATTCTAAAGGACAGATTACCTGTCCGTTTTCAACTCCAACTTCATAAAATACTTTGGGATGATGCCCAAGGTAAGTAAGCCGATATGCAAAAAAAAGCCATTATCCTTCTATCGGGAGGATTAGATTCAATTACCGTTCTTGCTCTTGCAAAAAAGCAGGGATTCAAATGTTACGCCTTAAGTTTTGATTACGGTCAGCGACATAATGCCGAGCTAGCAGCCGCTGCGCGGATAGCCGCAGATTATCAAGTCGAAGATCATAAAATCATCAAGCTAGGCTTAAGCTCGATTGGCGGTTCCGCGCTGACCGATGAGCATATTGCCGTGCCTCACGTGCCACAAGAAGGCATACCGGTAACCTATGTGCCGGCAAGAAATACCATATTCTTGTCTTTTGCTTTGGGTTGGGCGGAAGTTTTAAATCTGACTGATATTTTTATCGGTGTTAATGCAGTGGATTATTCCGGCTATCCGGATTGCAGGCCTGAATTTATTGCGGCATTTCAGCAATTAGCGAACCTTGCCACTAAGGCGGGTGTAGAAGGTGAACATTTCACTATACATACCCCGCTGATTGCTCTCAGTAAGGCGGAAATTATTAAACAAGGTGTTGAGCTAGGTGTGGACTATCAAAACACTGTTTCCTGCTATTCCGCTGATGAGCAAGGTCGTGCTTGCCAAGTCTGTGATGCCTGTCGGCTAAGAAAAATTGGATTTGCTGAAGCGGGAATACAAGACCCAACAAGGTACAAAAACTAAAAAAATGTTGCAATAATCAGATTTATCACTATAATAGGCAGTCTTTGTTGGGTCGTTAGCTCAGCCGGTAGAGCACCGCACTTTTAATGCGATGGTCGCGCGTTCGAATCGCGCACGACCCACCACAAAGCCTTTGATACTAAAGGAATTCAACAGATTGCCCGTCGAGTTGAAGCAATGTAACTTGCAGTTAGGCGCAAATTTAGGCGCACTTCTGCTCACTTGCTCAATGAGGTGGCGTAATGAATCAGCAAGCTCAATCCAAAGCAGTCCAGTACTGGGCTATCAAGCACTTAGTTGTTTCCGGCAAGCAATGCCGATTAACCGACAACGATACTCCAAAAAATCTATTTCGATTTGATGCCGGTTTGGTATCTCAGGCTATTGAAAAAGGTTATCCGCTCTTGCGTTTTGGGAGGGCAGCTTAATGGCTTACATTCGCCCTTTAGCAAACGGAAACTGCCGCGCAGATGTCCGCATGAAAGGTATTGCCAAAAACAAAACCTTTCTTTCCCACTCACTTGCTCAAGCCTGGGCGGATAAAATCGAACACAGCATTAAAACCGTGCCGAATATGGAACGGACACAATTGCTGACACTGTCTGATGTCGAGATTGAAGACATGGGCGGCGAGGAATTATTCAGGCAGTTGGGTGTTGATTTATTCTTGTTCCGCAATCAAGCCCAATTAGAAACCATTAATGCGCTAAGTAAAAAAGAGTTGCTGCAACTCTCGCCGCAAGAAATTGAACGCATGGGCGGCGCTGAGCTGTTTTTGCAAGCCGGTAAGCGCATACGCTATAAAACCTTTCGTGAAGTTAGCAACGAATATCTGTCACGCTGGAACAAGAAAGATGTTCAAGGTCAGATGCAGCGGGTTGATTATTGGTGCAAAGTGTTCGGCGACCGCATTATGACCGACATTGATATTTTTGATCTTCGCGAGCATATTGACAGCATGGCTGATGAAGGCCAACGTGCTACGACCATCAACCGAAAAAAGGCCGTGTTATCGAGCCTTTATAAGTTTGCCCTGAGCCGTGGTTATGTTGACACTAATATAGTCCGCAATGTCGTTATTGACGATGATACCAAGCGTCGGGACCGAGTGTTAAGTGATGACGAGCGCCAACGGCTGATTAAGGCCTGCCGGGAATCACACTGGAATAAGCTGTATCTGATAGTACTGATGGCGATGACCACCGGAGCGCGTAAAGGAGAATTGATGAAGCTGCGCTGGTGCGATGTGAGTTTTAAAGACAGCATTGGTTACTTAGGCGACACCAAAAACGGAACCAGTCGAGAATTGCACTTTGCGCCAGTTGTCATGTCTGAGTTAAAGCGCTTTCAGGAAGTTGGCTCTGGCTTGATATTTCCTTCCGATGAAATACCCAGTCAGCCGATGGATTTTCGCAAAGCCTGGAGCAAGGCCCTGAGAGCGGCGAACATATCAGAAAAAGACATCCTGAATGCCGATGGCAGCGTAAAGTTGGAAAAATTCACCTTCCATTGTCTACGTCATGGCTTTTGTTCGGCGTTGTCTGACGCAGGCAAAGAAATCAATCAAATTGCCAAGCTGGCGGGCCATAAGAGCATACAAACCACAATGCGCTATATTCACCAAGGCCGTGACCAGAAACGCCTTATCGTGGATGAATTAGCGCGGGTGTTTAATTTATAATCATTTTAAGCGAATATTACTACATTAAATAATATCTATTTTTAAAATCATAGTGTTCTAAACCAGCTTTCTTTTTCTTCGGTGAAGATTTCCATGCCGACTCAATCTTCAATGCCACTTAATGTGGCATTGAAGACGATCATGAGAATGTCGGTGAGTTTGTGCAGTTTATTTTTGGTTTCCCGTCGCGGGGTAGGGTGGTTCGGAAAAATAAGGATGTGGATGTAACATAAGGCTTTAGTCAAAAAACTTACTTTACCAGTTTTAAACAGCTAGGGGGAATGGCGGGATTACCCTGCAAAATAGTTGACGTCAATCAGCATAGTTGAAGCTGGACGTAAAGATATGCATTTAAAGTTAATTAAACATACAGCCGTTCTTTAGTGTTGCATTTTCAAATGGTTGGATTTCTATTGATTTATTAAAATATGGAGTAGTGTAAGTATAATAGACGATAAAAGCACCTGTACGGTGAAATTTACCGCCTATTTTTCGATATTCGCGTCTAACTGACAACGCTAGATTCGCTCAGCTAAACAACACCACCTAAAGCAGAGGAGGTCTCAAGCTTGATGTAAGAGGTATTCGTGTTTTTGTCTCGGCCTGCCTCTTTTCGTTTCAGGTAACGTTTTTAACACTCCACGACCATAGGTTCGAGCAATATAGGGAACGTCAATTTTAGCGTATATGTCTGGTTTGAATAAATAAGCAGCTGTTATTTCAAGCCCCGTCCTTAGCGTAACATCATCGGCATTAATCATGCCAATCCCCAAATGCTTATATCCGTCTTTATTGGCGTTGCAATTGAAGTATCTGCCTCGACCTCCGGTGATATTCTCTGCCCAGTATTCACCGATTAATTGACCGATGGTCATATCCTCCCTTACCTTGCTACCATCAAAATAAAAAATCTCATGGAAGTGAAACCCCGTCATAGTCGTGTACTCAAGTCGCCAAGCATTACCAATTAAGTGCTGAAATATTTTGTTTGATCGCATGTTATTGCAAAATCGAGCATGATCTTTTTTTGCTTGACAATAATCTTCGTATATTTGAGTTTCTACTGGATAGAGAGCAATGTTTCTTCTGTAACTAAAGTCAACCCTAATGGTTAGCACTCTCGCATGCCGAGCGAATATGCTGTCGTTATACTTTAAGAAGTTATTGTAATTTTTTTCTGATCGGTCTTTATACTCATTCAAAATATTTTTAAATTCAAGACTTGTTGTTTTACTTTTTATTTCCTCAACAAACACATTCAGCATATCAACCACTTTAACCGTTTTGTCATAACAACAATTGTCAGCAGTAATGGGATTGAAGTATAAATCCATTTGATAAACTAATTTTTCTGTAAAATTTTTAGTAAAGAGCTCTACATACGGGTTAAATCGATGTATAGGGAAGCTATACTTTATGCGCTTAACAAGATGATTCCGTACAATGTAAAGCCTTAGACTTTGAAGGATCTTTTGATCTGTACAGTCAATTGTATTGCTGCCATCTTTGACAAAAAATGATAACTGTTCTGACTTAATAATCCTATCAACTAGCTTGCCTATTGAAATTATAGTCCCTGCTTGATCAAAATCCTCGCTAATCATCCGCATGTTATTATTTTCATAATGTACCCCAATGGTTTTTTCTTTAAAAGTATTCTCAATTTCATTGTCTATTTTGCTATAACTCATAATACTTCTCTTTATTAAAATATACTGTAAATGATCTAACGGTTATGGCATGGTGGTTTTATATTAAGTCTGATTATATTAAATAGATAATCAATTGTATTTTATTTGGATATAATTGAATGTTAAAATTACTAAATAACATAACTCAGTAATTTAATTTAGTATCTATTTTTTGTTTATTAAATTAACAGACAATTAACTGATGTTAATTGTCTGTTAATATTGATATTATATTTATTTATAATATCATATACTCCATAAATATTGTTAATGGTAATATTGATATAGAGCGACTCTAATATAGCTAAACTTATAATGTTAACCATAAAATAAACTGTGATTATAACCAATAAAGTATCCACGACTTAGCAAGTAAAAAACTGTTCTATTATACAAAAATGGTCCTAGTAATTTACTCGTATCGGCTAAGCGATCATAACCCATGGAAATTCGCTTGGAACTCACAATTCGAACCAAAGCCATAGCCCAGAGCAATCTTTAGGGAAGCGCTGATTAAATCCCTCGACATGGAGTAATATTATTTTTTTCAACCGCCTCCAATACCAACGTGTCCTATCAAAGCAGTTTTGATAACTTCGACTATAACTACAAAAAACGCCTCAAAAAATCGAATGCACTAAGCTTTTATTGCGTAAAAATCTAATTTGTGGACCTCAATGCTTAACTTGTATTCAGTTAAACGTAACCTGTACGAAAAAAAAGCATAACGTGAATAGACAAAACTTGCATTTTTCATCTCTGCTCTTCATGTTTATTTTGAGGGTGTTAATTGTCTTGCTCATCTCTTTGTAAAATGGGCTTCAAATTTAGTATGTATTCAATACAATAATTCCTCTTCTTTTTCTAAAAGCTGTAGCCGCTTGATGAATGCTGCGACCCCAGCTAACCAAGCTGTTAAAAATCTGATAATTTTTTATTGACGGTTAAATGCCCCTTATTTTGCTTAAAAAATTAAACGTTTGTATCACTTAAAATGACATCAGTTTGAAATTGCTTGATCAATTATTATTAAACCTCTTGTTTGTTGTAGTCTCAGTATTTTGTTTCTTAAGTGCTTCTCGGTTTTCACAAATGCAATCCCGTCCGATTTTGCCCGTCGAGTGAAGACTTTTATGCCTGGATTTACGCCTTTTAACGCTCAGTCTGGTTATCGATACACTCAGCTAAGACAGTGATGTTTACAAACAGGCGTTTGCCGACCTTGCGGAAAGCCCTACCAAGTCCGTTGTGCCGTCGCTGCTTGGTTACCCAGATCCAGCTTTTTTCACTATAAAGATGAGGAAATTGGTTGGGGACATCTTGATAAGGGATGAAGTTTTTTAGGGAATTAGATGGTTCTGGGGGCATTACTTTTATCTCCATTGTTGAATGATTTATGTGATTAGTCTCTTACCGACTCCTTTTTTCAGAAGCATGCAAAAGACATCCGCGAGTACGTCGATGGCATGCTCCTGATATCGATTGATAGTTGTCGCCGGCAGTACAGTGTAATTGTCGCCAAACACGCTAAGTGACGGAAGGAAGTAAACTTATATTTTTGATTAAAAAATGCCAGCCGATTGAATGCTTTCATTTAGCTAGGATCAAATGTCAACGGAACCTAGTCAATTTTTGAATTTGTGGAAATAAAGAAGACAACTGTAATGTTACAGGAGTTATGCAAATACTCAGGTAGTGCTAAGCTGTTATTTACGATAGCGAGAAAGCGAAATCGACAGACGCATATGCGGAGAAGCGAGAAACATCATTGAAACTACGAGTGGAGCAGAACTGAGCCAAGCAAACCTATTCGTTTAGGTTAGTAAGCGAGTCAGGAAGCGGGAAGAAACCGTCTCGGACGCAATCGCGATCATGGCATTTATGAATAATTTTTGCTAGGGAATTAAAACCGATATTAATCTGGGGTATTTGGACTCTCTCGATAATTGAGGAACGCTACCAGTGGAGTGACACAGACGTCGGTGGTTAAATTTTTATGAGAACTTGCCAGAAAGGGATAGCTCTCTGGGTTGATGGTCATGTCAACAGAGGTGTGAATATTTGTGATGCATAGGCAAGCATCTTTAACACTAATGCCTTTTAGAAACTCATATATTTCCTTATGAAGCTCCAATTTAGCTTTTCTAACTTTTAAATGAGCTTCTGCACCTATTTGGCTGGGATAAAACTCAGATAGACCAAATATAGAAGCTGAGTACCGTGTTGTAAGGTATTTAAATAGTTCTTCCTGAAGCCCATGTCTGTTTAAGCTTTTTGTCTGTAAAATGTCTGAGGCATGTGTGTGTTTTACAAAATCAGATATCGATTTATAGACACTAATCCTGTTGTTTGTTTCGCCTCTAATGTTGAGATTAAGTTCTTTTTTTTGCAAAAAATCATGGTAAAGGAGAGCGGCAGATACCGCAATACAATCTGGCATCATATGACGTTTACTGAATTCATCAGGTTTTTCAGGAGGTAAGCTGGCAATAACATAGCTCTCACACACTAATTTAGAACATCTAATCAGATCCTTGGGTAAATTCGATAACTGTTCATTGAAAATGCAAGATATGGCTGGCAGAATTTCAGATTCGGACTTGATATGTTGCAGGATGTTTATTTCATACGGCAGGCTATGTATAACTTCGTTTTGGATATTGATGATCGCGTCTACGTCGTTCATCGCGCGATTAATTGATGCACATTTTATAAGTGTAGCTCGAAGAGTATCAGTACGATATGATTCTGTCCAAGGCTGCTCTAGGATATGAAAGAGCTGGTCGGATGTATTTATTATAGCTTCGGCTAAATTCGAGTCAGGTAATAAGCTCTCGTCGCAACCATCAACGTCGTGACCATCCAGTTTTTGTTTCTTGAAACTAAATAGGTCTTGAATGGCCTTATCCAGCATTAATAGCCATCCATCGAAGCCGGAAGTTAGAGATTTGATAGGCGACAAAATCTGGTAGCGCTTCTTATCTTGCTCAGTCATGCCTTCAAGAAGGCGCGAGTAGAAACATTGTATGATCGCATCATTAACTTTTTTTGAGCTTTTAGTACCAAAGGCGATTGGGTTGTTTGATAAAGAGGGCTTCGATGTTGTTGGACTGTTAGTGAGCAAGTAAGTCCAGCCCTTTTTTACTTTAGATAATATCGAGAAGTGCGTCAGCACTTTGAAATATTCTGATTTGTTAGCCTTGATTAGATATTGAGCTCGATCGGTGCCGATTATTTGCTCAATTTTCTGTCGGTGGAATTGTGGTTTGTCACTTGTTCCGTAAGTTTTATCAAGATAGTCTACCAACTTTCCAAGAGTTAGTTTATCTTCATCAATGGGTCTGTCGCTGGAGGGCTCGAAAGGAGAGTCAGTAAATCTGTAGCTTTTATTTAACAGTATTTCCTTGAGCTTTTTTTTGTCGAGATTTGCAGTCATGATGGCTCTATCCGTAGGTGAGGCTTGTAAAAATTTATATTGATCTGGATTCCAAGAGTGCGACAATACTAAAATTTTCAAGTTTCTTGTGTCTGGATATTTTACAAGAATTTGTTTGTCCATGTTTTTCAAAGTAACACGACGAAATCATCGTCCAATTTGATACTGTAGGCATCACAAAACCGCAGTGGTATCCAACATCAAGAGCTTTGAAATGGGAAAATGCCTCCAAAACTTACCACTATCAGCATCGGTTTTTTCCAGTAGATACGCCATAACTATTTTGTGACAACATAATTTACATATTCAGCAGTGTTCAATAACAGGTATTATTTTTACTGTTGTATAAGTCAATCGAATCTAGTCTTTTTCATACATCAGTGCAGCTACTAAACATCCTTAGTCTATAAGTTAGATAAATATAACACAATAACTCTAAGGTGTAATGGATAGAGCTGGGAATCTGGTAACAAACCAGGGCAATCGCGCTAAGTTGGACTCTTCCCAAAGATCAATTCAAACCGGTAATCATCGTTAATAGAAGCGCGCATCTTGCGAAGACGCAAGCTATACTTTGAAGGCCCATTGTGTCGAATGACGTTCAGTGCCATGCGCCTGATTAAAGCCAGATTGACAGGGGAATAATCTTTACGCGCACGATGGGCGTCTTCGCCAAATTGCACACCAAGCACCCAGTGCTGACTATTCTCTATCGCCCAATGGCCGCGCACGGTTTCAGCGAAACGCGACAAATCGGTCAGTGAAGTCAGGTAGTAGCGGCATTCGGTGCTGGATTTTTCGCCGATGAGTCGGGTCGATACAACGCGTCCCACTGCCTGCAACCCTATCCATTCCGGTTTTTGCAATAACCAGGCAATGTCTCGACTGAGGCTGTACTGGCGAATTTCAAGACGACCATGATCTTTTTCTATGGTTTCATGAACCTCCAAAGAGCCTTTATTGGCTTGTGTATCTAGCCACAGCCTGACATCGTCACAGAGTTGCGGATGGTTATCTTTCAACGCCAGCACATAATCGGCTTTCGCTTGAATGACCTGTTCAGCGATGGCTTTTTGACAGCCGATGGCATCGATAGTCACCACGGCACCTGTTAAATTCAGGCAGCTTAATAGCTCCGGAATAGCGGTGATTTCGTTGGATTTTTCGTCCACTTGAGTCTGCATCAAAACCAGCTGTGCCTTAGCGGCATAAGCGCTTAATAAATGCACGGCTTTGCCGTTCATGCGGCTGCCCCGCAAGGTTTTACCATCCAGGCAAATCTGTTCGCCGGCAAGGCAGGGCAAAGCAGATTGCATCCAATTCAAAAAGGCTTCGGCAAACACGCCGGGCTGCAAACGTCCTATGACATCGCTTAACGTATCATGTGAAGGAATACCGTTGGGTAATTCCAGGAATTGTCGAAACCAACTTTCCTTTTCTTCGGCGAATGTTTCCATGCCAACCCAGTCTTCAATGCCGCTTAACACGGCGCAGAAGACGATCATAAGAATGTCGGTTAATTTGTGCAGTTTATTTTTGGTCTCGCGGCGCGGATCGATTAGTTCGGAAAAGTAAGGGCGTAGATCGGGTAACATAAAGCTTTTGTCAAAAAAAATATTTTAACAAATTTCAGCTATCAAAGAATATATAGCGCGATTGCCCTAGGCACGCACTTTCTCAATATGAAAGCGCTCGGTCAATTGCCCAATGACAGTTTCAACTAAGCGTCTGGCTTTCATCAGCTGGTTGACAGCCGCTTTAGGGCGTGGGTCTTGGATGTTTCTCCGTAAAGGGGTTTGTAAATTCAGTGCCTGCTTGGCCAATTCTTCTTTCAAGCTGGGGCGAATATAGCCTTTATCGCCGATCAACAATCCTTTGAGTCCATGAGTTATCTCCAGGAGCGTGTCCCGCTCGTCGCTGTTGGCGGCGGCAAACGTATAGCCGCAAATTGCCCCCTCGGAACTGATTAAAATCTGCCCTGCAAAGCCGTAGAATTTTTCGTCTTTCGCTGCACAGTAGCCATAAGCCGCTAATGATAAAGTCTTTATAGGCATGGCTGTTCTCCACATGTTAAGTTGCTTTGTGCTAAAACAACCATACAGGTGACCAGTCATGTTTTCCACTCAATTTAAAGTCGAACATCGCGTATAAGATGAAAATTTGTACTGATAAATTTGGACTCTTTTTTTAAAAAGAGCTGGCAAAATTTGGAAGCTGATTAACACCTCCTAAAACACCTGATTACAAAGCCTGGTGTTATTTTTTAAATTATATAAAATCAATGGCTTGTCGGATTATCTTATGCCAAGCCTACCTTATTTGTACTTGGATTACAGTGCAAATAAAAGATGTGCTGGTACAAAATTGGTACAACATTAAAAACTCATCAGCGGTTTGATCTCCGGCTTGATCGGCAAGTTTTCGGATCCAGAAGAGTCACTCAAATTAGAATTCCGAATGGCAATATATCCACGGAAAGCGGACAGTCGATTCTAGTTAACCAACTGAAGTATTTTTCGAATTTTTTTTCTTTGTATATGGAGCCAGCTAACCTAGAATACTTGAGAAGTTATATGATTTTTTGAAATTAACATACAAAATGCTTGAAACTAATCAGCTTTCATCTATATCTCGACTGTTTTCGCCTAGCCTAATTCGTGAATTAGCTCGCAAGGGTCGATCGCCTATATTTGCAAGACTTGCAACAGAAACCCCATTACTCGAATTTTTATCACCGCAGGCTCCTGTGCGTAATTTGTTCGACTCTGCTTTTTCCTTATTGAAGAGGAAAAACTATCGGCATGAATATATTTATAAGGCCGCAATTACACATAAAGTTTTATTAGGAATCCATTCTCTTCAAACAGCTGTAATGCTAAATGAGTTCAGAGTCGGAACCAGCAAAGCTGATACTGTCATTTTTAATGGAACGTCTACAGTTTATGAAATAAAGTCTGAACGTGATTCTCTAAACCGCTTAGAGCAACAAATATCTTCTTATCAGAAAGTTTTTGCCAAGGTAAATGTAATTACTGGAGAAAATCATCTCAAAGTGGTGCTTGCGAAAGTTCCACAAGAAGTTGGTGTTTTATTGCTTACGGATCGTTTTCAAATTTCAACGATTAGGGAAGCAGTTGATTGTCGAGATCAAATCACATCGGAAGCTGTTTTTGACGCAATTCAACTAAATGAAGCAAAACTAATATTAAAAAAAAGGGGAATTGAAATTCCAAAATTGCCAAATACACAAATGCATCAAGCCTTAAGAAATCAATTTGTCACTTTATCACCTATTGATGCGCATAATGGAATGGTTAATACACTCAGAGTAACTCGTAGTTTGTTGCCATTAGCTGATTTTGTAAAATCTCTGCCATACTCATTACAGGCAGTGGCGTTATCGACTCCGTTAAGAAAACAAGATCATGCTAGAATTTTGAATGCAATGGATACTCCAATCAATGAAGCCCTAAAATGGAACTGAGATATGTACCACCCATATTTTCGTGGAAAACAAAACGAACTAATCACTATTCGTGAAAACGCACAATTATTAAAGAAATCACGATTCGTGCCCATCATAGAGCCCGTTAAAGAATCTTTAGGTGGATTAACAAAAGCTCTTTCAGCTATTGTTGACGCAGAGGGGGAAGTAATTGTCATAGTTAATCCATATCATGGAGATCATTCAACTAATGGAGATGGTATTTTGTCCTTTCTTCAACATGAATTTAAAGAAAATCAAAATATTTCACTAGGGGTTTTATTGTCTGAAGATGTTTCTATCACGAACGTAGAAGATTTTTGCGCTAGCTTTAAAACGAGTGATATCACTCTGATCCATGCAGGATTCACTGATGCGAAGTTATTAGCAGAGTCGCTTGGTGATGAAATATCTAAAATGCGCCATGTTTTTTTCGAGGATAATTGCGGTAAGCTTTATCGAAAACACTTTAAAAGCCCTCGAAGGGTTTTATTAAGAGATGGATTCCAAAAACGTACTAACCGAGAGCACCCCTCTGTTGAGTTTTTTTCGGATCTACACGTTACTTATGAAGAAGAATTAATGGATGGATTCGGAGATTTTCTAATAGTCGGTGACGACTATTCTGAAACCGGAGGCCCTGCATACGCAGTTGCAATTCATTTGACTTTTATTGATTCAGATAAAGATGATGAAATGCATATCCATCACTTCAAATCTATCAGACAAGACGATCCCAAGGATCCCGCAGGAAAATTTTTAGAAGCTTTGGATAAATTGGTTGATGAACTTAATCGTCCTAAAACAAAAATTCTTCGCACATCTGCGGTAGAGGAGTTTCTTGATTTGCACCAAAGAGGGCATTTTCCGGGGCTAGGATATGTAAAAAAGCTTTCTATGAAACACCATATTGAAACCTTAGCAAATTTCTTCGAAAATAAATAATGAGCGAAGAGATGCTGTGTTGCGCAAGTTGCATAGATGATCGGGGCTTGCGTGAAAGAATAATTCCATCTTTTTCAAAACAATCCGGCGCCTGTTCTTACTGTAAAACTGAAAATGAGTTACTAATTGATCCCTTAAGTCTTAGAGACTATTTTGAGGTCTTAATCAGTATTTATAGTCGTGATGAAAATGGCAAGACTCTTGTAGAATGGTTTAAACATGATTGGAATATGTTTAACCATCCTATGATGGATATAGCAAACTCTAAAATGCTTTTGTCCGATATTCTCGACGACGGTGATATTGTACGTGAAAGATTTTCACCAACTGATATTGGTCAACCTGATAGATTAAATTTATGGGAAGAGTTTAAAAATGAGTTAATGTTTGAGAATAGATTTTTCCCTGAACAAAAAATGGAGGAGGATCTTTTAAAGGATTTATTAACGCATTTAGTTATTAACCCAATAAACGTATCTAAACAATGGTTTCGTGCACGTATACACCGTACAAGCGAACCATTTAGTATTGATCAAATGGGGGCTCCCCCGAAAGAACTAGCGTCTCAAGGAAGAGCAAATCCCGCAGGTATTCCGTATTCGTACCTAGCATCAACTTACGAAACAGCAGTTTCTGAAATTCGACCGCATACAGGGGAATTTGCAAGCGTGGCAGATTGTCAACTTCCAGATTCATTAGAAATTATTGACTTACGTAACCCTCGCAGCACAGTATCCCCGTTTCTTCTAAGTGACGAAAAAAAGATTGCTAGCTTGAGAGGAGATATTGGTTTTTTAGTTCAACTGGGCAATGAATTAACACGCCCCGTGGTCCCTCATGCGGCGGCAATTGATTATATTCCTAGTCAGTATCTTTGCGAGTTCATTAAAAAATGCGGATATCACGGAGTTATATATAAAAGCTCTGTTGGTGACGGTACAAACTTAGCTCTTTTCGAACCAGAATTAGTAGTGATGGGTAATGTTAAACGCTACCGAGTATCTCGTGTTTCTGTTGATGTCGAAACTTAGACCATCGTGTCTGCCTTTTGCCGGACTTCATCAGTCAATCAACAGCCAAAACTGATCCCAAAGTGTCTTTGATCGTAGTTTTTTGATCGGCTGATTAGTGTCGAACAACAGACACTCATTAAGATATAAAGAAACCGTAAACCATTCCGATCGGGAAGAGATGCTGTCAGCCCCACGAAGAAATTAACTGATTTTGTTGCCTAGAGTATGATAATTAAGGATGATATACAAAAACCACCAAATTACTTGTTGAGCCGCTTAGGTTTTTGACACTATTACCATAGAAAGAAATATGACTACTTACTGGATCACATTCCGAATTGCTGATGCTCGTGTTGGATCAAAAAGCTATGAAGATCGCTACAACGCACTGATTGAAGCAATTGATACCGTAGCTACTGGATTTTGGGGAGAAACAACTTCCTTCATAGCTTTTTCTTCGGGAAAGAGCATTGATACAATCGCGGCAGCATGTAAGAGTGCCATCGCGCCGACACATGACCTATTTCTAATCAGAGTGATGGATACCAAGTCCGCAATCATTTGTGGGAAAAACGAAGATCAAGACATCTTTGCTCTCATGCCATATCTGAAAAAGCTTTAGATCGAAAATTATGACGCTCAGCAGCCTAACCAACATTCCACTGATCCTGTGCTAAAAGCCGTGCAGCCCAGTGAATTTAAACGTTAGCCGTCAAGGGGTATTAATCTGTCCATTAAAAAAAGAGCGTTACTATATGCTTAGATAAGACGTTCTTTCTCATTGACAGGGTTTTATGGGTTATACAACGCGGACGCTACAATTTACTTGGAGATTAAGCGGGTAAAGCATCCACATCGTTTACTAATACGGCAATCGCTTTTCATCAATGGTTAGGGAGAATAATCGGCCTTAGAGCGAAAGACAACCACAAAAAGCTGATAGCAAGCGCTTCATGACATGCAGCCGCAAATCTTCAGAATAAGAGGTAGGTATTTTTGGGTAGTTCGTTTATCAATAAACTCCTGATATTAATAATACACTTGATTTCAAGTAACGGATATTAGCTCTAGGCGCTTTTTGTGATATTGGGATTAGTATTCTTTGGGCAGTAGCAAAGTTGTTGCTGAACGATCCGCCTCGGTAATCACCCAAATTTTGATGGCATCAGTTATTTGGTAGGATGAAAATAGTCGAGAACCACGATGTAACGCAGCATTGTTTTCGGCAAGGTCTTCATCACCGAGGTCTCCCCAGTCTCCGCTTTGATGGCGGCGTAATAGACTGACTGCGGAAACACCTACCTGTTCCAGAGCTTCTAGCGCACCGGGTGTCGCCACAGTCTGTCCGAGGTCAAACAAGGGCTGTCTCTGAATGTCTTGGTTAGTCATGAGATTCTCCTAAGAAGCTGTTTAAACATCTAACAAGAGGGTGTTGTGAGCCATCGCAAAAGCTTGGTCAGCACATTTCAATATTTTTTGTTACCTGAATCCTGCTGAGATGGCTTGTGACGTTAGCGGGTGCATTGCTGCTATCGAGATCGCCTTGTTGGTAAAGATTTTCCCTTGCGTCTTAAGCAAAACTATCAATACAGGTGACATAGACTTGGTGTCCATAACATGCACAGAAATTGGCTTGCCAGACGTCAAACACACTACTTCCGTTCTGGAGGGGGTACTTCTTGCCCAACTGCTGAAACTGCTCGTAAAAGAAGTCAAACTCTAGTTCCTTAATCAATGCCCTATAAAGACCTTGAGGGAAATAGACATAGTCGGTGATGATCTTGATACGTTTTTGTGCGTCGACAGAAATTTCGACAAGATGGTAACCGTCGTTTTCCGCGCTATACTCAGAATTATAAAAGTTGATGATAAAGCCTAACGACGTGTCAATGTCATGGGCTTCGAGTTCTTGGTCGATAATTGTCGTCAACTGTTGGCTGACTGCGACGGGATAGCCGCTGTGTTGAATATTCAAATAGGCCTCCCACGGCGAAGCACAGCGGGCGACAAAGAAGCGCCCGCTGGCCTGGCTTGATAGGTGTGAAATAGAATAGTTCGAGGAACCAAAGTATCAGCAGATGCTGACTCACCCTGGATATGAAATTGCTATTGGTTTTGCTACAGAAGAACGTAGAAACTAGCTGATTGCTTTTTAGCTGATCAACGTTAACGGGCTCTGGCTGTGCCAAGAAGCGTTGCAAGTTTGTCCGTAACAAACACTAAAATGTGCTGCCGATTATTCACTTACATAAGTTTTTAAAATGAACCGACTGGCAAAGCTAATGCGGTATGTGGGAAAAATATGACATTGTGATTCAACATTTCTTCTTCTATTTTTGATTTGGCCAAGCTTGTGCCTATAACGTTTTACTTAAGCAGCGCTCACAGAGCCGTCTTTCTGATGTTTTCACGAAAGGCAGGAAAAATAAAGAAGCAGCTAACCCTGCTGTTCGTCGAAGAGAGCAGGATAAATAGACCGCTCTGTCGGCAGATACCTAATATGGACAGTGACTGGTAAAGCCAAGTCTTGGTATTTGAGGTTCGAGGGATTGTGATGGCTGGTTTATCGGATGAAACCGTTTGATTATCATCAAACATTCAGTCCGATACGTTATGGTCGTTGTTAATGACGTCCTGTAGTACCGATTCAATGATATATATATTCAAAAAATTTGCATTGACTATCACGGGACAATACTTTTTGGAATCAGAGAGAATGCACCCAACTGATGCCGGAAACTATATCCATTTAGCTCTGCAAGAGTCTCCGGAAAAAACAGAGATTAACTGACCAGGGACGGAAACTTTTCAATGTTTTCCCGATGATCCTGGAAAGCTTTGTATGCTTTTTAACACGCAAACAGAACATCTGCGTAAGGCAGCTGAACGAACCTATGACAAGCTCTGGCAGGCTATCGGCCAAATTATGGATCAGTTTCACCCCGGCGAGTGCCTGAATTATTTTAACAATGCAGGCTATGTTTTTAACTAACTAAGAAATGCTCTAAGTACTATACTTAATTAACAATGCCCGCTTGGTTAAACTATTCGCGTCGTCTCAGTAAGGCCTACGAACGACTGATTCGCATCGACGAAACTTGGATTTACATTGCTATGACCCGCATCATGTTGAATCGTTTGACTTGAACCGATAATTTCCAAACAGCTTCTAAGGCAATCGGGCGGACCTATATCCAACCTCAAGAAATTCATAAAGATCGGTCACATAGGTGATGATTTCCAGTCGCTTGCGTTAAGTCGTATTAAAAAAGCAACTTTTTAGGTGATATTAGGTAGAGTTGGAGCTAACCATTAGTCCTTGCCGATGATTAATAGGACTCCAGCCTCAATGCCCTTGTTTTGCCGGTTTATGTGTAAAGATGAAAATGCAAGAAACGATTAACAGGAATAATACCGCTGATGCTGAGTAACGGCTTAGCTCTAAACCTCCCTTGCTTACTGGTTTGTCCAGAAAGTCGCCAACCACCGCGCCTAGTGGTCGGGTAAGAATGAATGCCGCCCAAAAGAGTACTGTATGGGAAATCTTTGTTCGGAGATACGCTGCTGCAATAACCGCCAACATAGCACTAAAAACAATAGCCCCACCGCCATAACCAAGACCTGCCGTATCTGCCGTCCAATCACCGAGGGCTGTACCCAAGGTTTGAGAAAACATGATTGTTATCCAATAAAACATCTCAGATTTCGGTGAACTCACAGTGTCCACTGCGACCGAACCCAGTGTGCGATGCCAGATGAGCAGCGATGACATCAGCAATGTGAACAGTATTGCCGTTCCGCCCGCATAACCGATACCAAGCGAACGGTCCGCGAAGTCTGCCAACGTCGTTCCAACCGTTGTTGTCGCGATAATAGTTGTCCAGTAGATAGCTGGATGGAACCTCTTCGCAGAAATTTGTGCAATGACCGCAACAATGAATACGGCTGCAAATATCTCAGTGCCGACGAGATAGCCAAGATTCATCGACATGGATACGGCGTCTCCGCCAGTTTCTCCAAGGGTTGTGGCAAGAATTTTTATGATCCAGAATATAAATGTTACCTCTGGAACCTTACTTAAAACCTCTTGCTGTTCTCTGTTCATTTCTTCCATCTTCTGCTCTATATAAATAGTGTGTTGTGTTGGCTAAATTACTCGCTAAAAAACAGTTTTTCTTCCAGGGTCTTGCCGTGGCTCAACTGACGATATTGCCAGTGATTAGTTTGGAGGCACTGCATCAGTTGCAGGTCCATATTGGGTTGAAGTTCAGCGTTATAGGCCACAACAAATTCATTCTTTTGTGGGTTAGTGACCTGTAAGATACCTTCCAACGCCTTCAGTTTAGCAGTCACTTCCAATGCCGGGCAGGATTCCATTTGTAGGGTAATAAACCGGGTGGCAGACCGTTGTTCGTTGATGTGTATCTCCTCTGTCTGCAATACGCCATTTTCCAACAGCAATATACGCTGGCACAGCCGGTCAAGTTCAGCCAAATCGTGGGAGCTGATGATAAAGGTAGTCGCTGACGATTGTTCCGCAATGATTGACCGCACCGTTCGGGCATTCACAGGATCAAGCCCGGCGGTGGGTTCATCCAGTAATACCAGCGTCGGTTTACCGATCAGCGCTTGTGCAATCGCCGCTCGTTTAGCCATGCCATGACTCAGCACCCCCGGTTTTTCATGAGCAGCCTCGGTGAGTGATAATGCCTCTAAAACCCTGTCGGCTTCCAGGATTGCCTGTTGTGTAGCGAATCCTTGTAGGCGAGCATAATAAACCAGCTGCTCCATTAGCGTAAAACTCGGGTCTAGCCTCGCATCTTGAGGTAAAGCAGAAACCTTGCCATTAAGTTGTGCTGCACCAGGTTGGTGACCGAACAACCTGACAGTGCCGGAAGTGTGGCGTAAAAAGCCTGACAAGATACTGAGCAAGGTGGTTTTTCCGGCCCCATTGGGACCGACCAAACCGATAGGTTCACCCGCATCCAGTTCAAAATTGACGTCGTTCAGCGCGACTTTACCGGAATAAACGTGGTTAAGCTGTTGGCATTGA
>DATBQB010000077.1:0-12046 GCA_036561025.1 Methylobacter sp.
TACTCGCTTGAATAGATGACAGCTCCATGACATCGACAGCACGTCGAATCTAGTCATCGCCATTTTATGATCTGTAAAAAACTCCGACTGCCTGTCTTTATCATCAAAAATAATTGCCCAGTCAACCTGGGCTTCTAACTGTACATTTAACTCAGACCCGCCGACCTGTGGCGGTTGTGTAGCCATGTAGGGTGCGCATCGCGCACCATTTACGAATGCTCTTATTATGGGGCGTTGAAAAAGGGGCGCAATGCGCACCCTACATGGCTTCATTACTCATGCCCATCCTCATTCACAAAAAAACTTAATAATGCTTTGCGATGGATAAGAGCAGCATCACGCGATGCATGTGCGATACGGTTTAACACCCACCCCATTTGGCTGCTTCTTTCTTCAAATATCCTTGCACCAATTTCACTCTCATCACATGTGATATCCGCGATGTAAAAAGTATCGCCGTATGCAGGATAATCAGTAATTGGTTCTGGTACTTCTATGCCGTTTATATTCATTTAAATTCCTCAGTATTGTAGAGTGCGCGGCGCGCTGTGTACTGCATTCCCACGGAGCCCGTGGGAACGAGAGATTGTCCGTCATTTTTTTATACCTACCAATTGGCTTTTATTCATCATCAAGATATGCTCTCAAGGCGTCCTTGAAATGCTGTGTCGGGTCTCCATATCCCCAACCAATAAAATGTGCGACAGATTCATTTAATTGCTGCCAATTAGCCGCCCTAGCGTCAAGATTGTCTAACAATTTTTTAAGCTTTTCTCTTTCGCCCGCTTGTTTCTTTGCTAAAGACATTTTTATATAGCTCCCACATTATGAGATAACGTTTATAAACGATTTATGAGCCAGTTTAAGCCGCACTAAGTAGTTTTACTACCCCGTTACAGCGGCCACTATCGTTTTCGCGCCTCAAATCGCCTATATCTCAAATAAATCCATATTGAGCATTAAGGGCTCGACGGCATTAATAATCGTGCTGAGCTGCCGCTCGGTTAATCCGTATTTGCGCACCAGGTTATGCATGCTCATATGCTCGCGATGATCCTGCCTGATCATCTCATTCCTGACCGCTCGCCGCGCCGCTTCCGCTTTAACTATCGTCAACGGCTCGGCCCCGCCAAACACCTCGCTCAACTGACACGCCGCCGGATAGCCCAACAACTGGCTCAGGGGATGCTCCGGGATCATGTGGACCGGCACTGATACACGCATTCCGCCGTAGGCGCTCCACAGCTTCCACATGACCTCATCGCCGCAGTATTCGGCGATTTCCAACAAGCTGGCAGGCAGCAAATGGCGGGGCAGATCGCTCATTACTCAGCACTGCTCGCGGCTGGTTGTGTGCAACGGGCTTGCCATTTTTTCAACGCCTCGATCACGCCGGACGCTTGTTCGCTGCTGAGCCATTGCAGCGCATCAACGCCTTTTAAGCGTTTGACATACGCAGCCAGACTGGCTTCGGATGGATTGCGGACAATGCCCTGGTTATGCATTTCCAGCCACAAGGCCCGTATTTTGCGGGACTGCGCATCGTCGGCCAGTTTGCGCCGTGAGGTTTTTCTTGGGCCCTTAACTTTATTGCCGGATTTGTATTTGACCTTGAAGCCCTTGGTTTTCATGGCTTCCACGGCTTTAAACAACTGGGTATTGCTCAGCGTGGTTGCGGAATAACGACCGTCTTTCAGCGTTGCGCCCTGCTGAGGCAGCCAGATGCCGTAATAAAACGCGTCGTCGTAGCCTAATTCTGCCTGGCCGACACGCAGCAGCTTGTAATAGCGATTGCGGTCGAACTCGGCTTGTCTGTTGGGATGTTGCATGATGTGTCCCTCGGTTATGATGATTGGGTAGGCCGGTGTTATTCCATGTCCTCTTCACCCAGCACTTGATCGCGCCCCTCGTTCAGCAGATATTTCGCTATCTCGTCGCTCATCAACAAGTCGGTCGTAGCGCCGGTTACTGAGCAAGGTGCTAAAGCGGTTTTGATTTCTTGGGCTTTTTTGGGTTTAGGTTGTGCATAGGCTACTTGCGCCGCAGCGGCGATTAATACGATTGTGATTAAGAGTTTTTGCATGATTGTTTCTCTTTTATTTTCGTTTTTAATTTAGTGATTTGTGTCAGCAACTCAGGTGTTTGGCTGGCCTGGTATAAGCTTTCAAGCCCAGCCAAGTCGTTGCGCAGCCGGTTTAACTCCATCACGTGGCGCTTGCCGTCATCAATCGGCGCTTTGCTGTAATCCAGCCAGCGCATTTCGAAAAGCCAGCCTTGCGCCATCTTGCGCGATTGCCCAGGCGGAACCGGTTTACCGGCCTCTTGCCGGGCGGCCGTGATAATCTCCTGGTACTGCTCGCGCGATAACTCGCCCAACTGGTGCCAGCGCATCGCGGCATTATTGCGATCGCGTTTGTAATCAAACGCGGTCCAAAAGGCATCAAAGGCTTTGCGCTGGTGCTGGCTGAGCAAGGCAATCCAGTCTTTAGACTCGCGCGGCTGGCCGGCTTGATCGGGGCCGTAGCCGTTTTGGCAAAGCCACGCCCACAAGCTTTCGGCGTATTCAAGACACGCTTGCCGCTTTTCAGGTTTCGGCAAGCTGCGGCTAAAAACGTTTTGGATAAAACGCTTCTTGCTCATCAGATTTCATCACCATCACATGTCACAGTCATATCGGATTCGTCTATCACCAGGCTATCGCAACTGATCAAATGTATACCCCAACTGCCGTCTAATTTAGGCCAGCCTTCTGGCGGATAATTGGTAAATACTGGCAATGCGTTACCGTTTGATAATTCAATAGCCAATACGCTACCGGCCAGATTCAACAATACAGCCTTTAATAAACTTCCTCCTGCATGGTCTATACGGTCTTCTGCCCCAAACCAGAAATTATTAATTTCGTGTAATACTTCAGGTGTTAAAACGTCATGATCAATTTCAACTACGACATCCGCCTTATTGTCGTAGCTGATTACGTATGTTTTTTTCATGATTCTTCACCCCCTTCGTCTGCTAAAAAATCAAACTCGAACCCAAGAGGAAAATCAACCGATGACATGGACAATGGGATCGATACCTTTTCGTTCGCCAAGTTCATAAAATACGCCTCGATAAACCAACAGGTACGCGTCGGCTTGTAGGCTTGCAGGATGGTATTGACCCCGTCGGTAAAATTAACGTCATGAAAATCGTCGGTCATTTTTTGCAGCTCCAAGACGCGGCTAGCGCGCAGATTGCCCTTGGCGTCTTTTTTCAATAGCCTGAAAATCGTCTTGACCAGCTTGGCCGATGATGGATCGGTCGCCAACGAGTCGATGTAAGCGGTTACTTTTTGAATCCCCGCCGATACTGTATCGTCCCAGTTATCATTGACCCTATAGCCGATGGTGATGCCATATTGGTCGGTGCTAAAGGTATGGCTTTGCTGGTTGTCAGTGACACCGTACACCTCGGCTTTCATCGCCAATAAATCCTTGAAATAGGCAAACGTATCCGCTTTGATGCGGCCTAAATTGTCCGATACCTCGATTAATTTAACGACGGCATCCGGCACGGTAGTTGTTACCAGTTCTTTGTAGGCTTTGCGGTTCTGTTCAGCTTTTTGGCGTTTCTTCCGCAATAAATCTTCGAGCTGCTGCTCAGTTAATTCTGTAGGGTTAATCAAGGTTTCAGTGGTCATTTGCTTATACCGGTTGTTTAAAATTATTTACCAAAAGTGGATCATTGCCGGCAGCACAGCCAGCACTACCAGCAACATCACAATGCCGTCCATTACTGCGCGGCCCGTTGTTGCCCAGGCCACGGGATGACGTTATCGGCCCGAACCGCACGGACCGGCTTGTGCCAGACGATGGTTACATCATCAATAACGGCCGCGTAGGATTTGTAAAAATGACCGTCTGCCCAGCCTTGGCCGGTGTATACCGATTTCAGATTCTGCGTGGATCGGGTTGGGTAAACTATCATCGTCAGGCCACGGCCTATCTGTATGCGCAGCAGTATTAGCTCCAAATATTCTAATTTTGCGATGGCCTGGATGATGCGCCGGCGTAGCTCGTCTGGGCATGGTGCATCGAGTAATTTATAGCTGCTCATAGTTTCACCTCTAACGTATCGATAAACCGAGTAATCTCTTCTGTACTCCAGTACCATTGCGAAACGCCGTGACATATACCGGCGGTTGCCTGTTGCACAGGGCTAGGTAATTTGTCCCGTGCGATGTATTGACCGGTGTGAGCTTTGATCATGGACTGTATTTCAGGTAGGGTTAGATGCATGCTCATCTCATACCTCCCGTATTAAATCGCCGCTGACTTTGGTAAAACCAAGCTGGGCGGCTTGGTTCAGCGCGGCGGTGACTAAGTTGTTGACCATCAATGGGTACATCAGGCTGATGGTTTCACGGTTCTTTGCGTTCGATTTGGTAAAGATCAGCTGCGCTCTGATTCCATCAATCGCATCGGCTTCAAAAACATTGGCGATATCTGCACCGACGCGCCCGAACTTAAAGCGCAAGTAGTCATCAATCGAGGCATCCAGCGGCCCCAGCTCGACCAACTCGCAGCGCTGCACCACTTCGCGCACTTCGGGCGAGCGTTCGTCCAGTTTCTTTTTCAGCTCGGTTTGGCCGATCAGGATGATCGACAGCAGTTTTTTAAAGCCGTCTTCCAGTTCCAGGAAGCGTTTTAGGTGCTTGAGTGTTTGCGTGCTCAACGCATGCGCTTCTTCAATGATCAGGCAATGGGCAAAGCCTGCACGGCGGCTGTCTTTGAGGATGCGGTGCAGCTGGCGGCTTTTGGCTTCCATGGTGCGCTTGGGGTTCTCGTTGGGCGCTACGGTGTTGATGATTGCATCGATAATGGACGCAGATTTCAGCGTTTTGCCTTTGATGTCGTTGTCTTCCATGCCCAGCACATACGGTTGGATCAGGATGATCGGCGCTTGCTCGCGGGCTACGCGCTCTTCCAGGTCTTTACGCAAGGTGGACTTGCCCGCGCCGGATTCCCCAATGACAGCCATAAAGCCGCCGAATTTAGCGGTGCTCCACAGGTATTCACGGACGTAGCGCGTGGTTGGGCTGTTAAAGACGTCATCCGCTTCGTTGACGTCCTCGCTAAATGGATCGCGGAATAAACCAAAATGTTTTCTGGCTGCTGGTGACAGCGTTTGTTTTCGTAGTAACATATCTAAGACCTCCGAGGTCATTGTTATTTCCGTGTCGGCTGTTACAGCAGTCGATACGGGTTCAAATAGATGGGATTCAACCGCAATGCCATTAGCCGATAGCACCAAGGAAATACGGGCTTGTAATGCCGTTCTATCCGGGTTTGTGGGCCAAATCTCTTTATTCAGCAGTTGCGCAATCGTTGCAGGGCTCAGTTCGACCGTTCTGGCGAGATCGGCTTGACTGATACCGTGTTGTTGCAGCAAGGGTTTTAGCGCCAGCATGTTAGTGGTGTGAGGCCGATTGCATGGGGATCAACGTATTTGATCGCATTCGCTGTATTTTCTGGACGCTATGGGCCAGTGCTTCAGCGAGCTGGTCGCCGACTGCTATAGCCGTCGTATCAGCAACAGCCAACTCTTCCGGCGTCTGAAATTTGAGCACCTTGACTTCAAAGCTCTCAGTCTTTGTATCGGTGTCTTCGATGATGATTATTGTTTTAGCCATTGGCTTATCTCTCTTGGTTGGGTATTAATGGATCAGTCCAAATAGCCCGACTCTTTTAAGTCGTCTATTGGATTGCCGATTATCTTCACTGCTTTCAGCAAGGCCCTATTCATCCTGATGAGGTAATCCACGGATGAAATGCCTTCTTCCAGCATGTATTTCTTAAGTTTTTCTTGGTCGTTTATGTCAAAAATCACGGTTTGTCCTCTGCTCCTTTACCTTGGCTTTTTTTAGCTCGCCCCAGCATGTTCGTACTATTCGCCATGCTCGCTTTCTGCCTATCCCGAGACGCATGCTCGTTCTCACATGATCTGATCGACTGAATGATTCACCTCGTATTCTCATTGCTCCTCCACTATTGGGTTAAACCGCCTGCAATCTAGCCTTGCCGCCCACGGATCGCCCCGCGCGCAGATCGGCTAAAACTTGTTCCAATTCCGGGTCGGTCGCCCCGTTCGGGAATCGTTCCCTCAAATCCGCCAGCATCGTCGCGTTCCAGTCATCGCCTAAGGCGCGCTGCAATAAAATGGCTGTTTTCGTAAAGCTATTGCGTTCAAATTCCAGCTTGGTATCCATCGCCGCCGCAATGTCCGGCGTATCCAACTCTTTCGCAGCCGGCAGCAAGCGTTGCGGCAATTCGCCTTGGCCTAAATGGCTATGCGCCACCACGCCTTTGCCATCGTTAAACTGCTGGAACGGCCTGACGTTTTTCCTCAACATCTCTTCGGCCTCTGCCAAGTTGACGTCGCCATAAGCGGCCTTGGCAATGTCCTTGGCGGCTTGCTCGGCCACGGTATGTTTGGCGCTCTTGTATTCATCGCCGATCACCGTGCCGCTCATCATCCGGCCGAAAGCGTCAAAGTCTTTTACCGGACCGATTTGCACCACCAAGGGCTCTTTGCCCAGTTGCTCGATCTCGACCCGGATTTCGCCGTCCGCCAGCAACAGCGGCGAGACTTTGACCTTGTCTTTCTGGCTGTAAAACTCGGCCCACTGCGATAGGTCATAGGTGCGACTACCTCCTAACTCCGGATGTACATAGGTAATTAAGCCATTGCGCACTGTCCGGGTGGTCTCTGTACCTGTTAAAAACCACGAGCACACTTTACGTTCCGGTAGCTTGATCAGGGCATCCGGGGTGCGCAGGATCATCTGCCACAACTCATCCCGCACCAGCTTTTCGCCGCTATCGCGCTGCACCCGGCTATCGACATGCTTGATCGCATTGGCGTTGTAGTCCCGCACCCAGAGTTCAGCCGAGGTGTTTAACTCTTCAATGCAATTTACCGGTTGGTCTCGCAAGCGGCTTTCAAAATGCATTTCGACGATACGGTTGCCGTTTTCAACGCCGCCCTTAACCCAGGCATGGTGCGTGGCGTGGGTTTCGTGGCGTACCCCCAACGCATCCAGCAGGCGCTTGATACCGGCGCTGGTGTTGGCGCTGCCTTTGTCCCATAACAGCAACTCGGGAATGCCGAACGACACGCGCTGTAGTTGCTCTCCCCAGGTCCATAACAAAAACTCAAACAAGCTGCGCTGGTTTTCGCCGGCCGCCTCGAAGTAGCGCACGTCCAGGCTTCCGCTGGCATGGTCGTAACGCACATAGCGCCAGACTTTCAGCTTGACCTTTTCAATCGCGGCTGGCTTGTTCTTGTTAAACTCCGCCTCGGTCATCATCATTTGCCGCTTTCCGACGTAGTAAATCAGGCATAACGACGGGTCGATCTGGTGCACATGGTTCGGGTACAGGCTGCGCAGCTGGGTATGGTTGCGCGCATTGGCTTGCGATTTAGTATCCATCCTACGGCTCCTTAAAATCCGGTTAATCTGGCTCGCGCCGACATTGATCTCCAGGCCGTTAGCGTCGGCAATGTTCATCGCGACGCCGGTCGGCTTGGTGGCTTTGCCGTTGGCGCGGACCGATAGGTTCTTGCTGGCGGCGATAAACACCAAGCTAGGCTCGGGCAATTTCGTGGTGCCGGCATCGGTGCGTTTCTTGCGCCCGGTTTGGTAGCCGGCAAACGTGCCCAGCCAGCGCCAGACCGTTTGTTTACTACGGCCGTACAGTTCGGCAAAGGCGTCAATCAACGGACCGCCTTGACCGTGCGCGGCGGTTTCCAGCTGACGGCGCAAAATCAACAAGAGTTCCATCATCTCCGCATTGGGCTTGTTCATAGTCATCCACTCCGCAATGGCGCTCATACTTGCAACAGGTTGATCCGTGCATCCGAATAAGCGCCCAAGGAGCGGTCGAAACTCATGCCTAGCGCGGCGAGCAGCTCGGCGCTCTCGTTGTGGATGCCGACCAGTTCCGTGGCCAATATCTCCCGTGCCTGAGTGAGTGCGGCTTCTTCGTCTTCCGATTGCGGCTCGATCTTCATGGCTGCTTCGCGGATCACATCCAAGGAGCCGAGCGCGTGTTTCAGGTTTTTGCGTGTGATCGCCAGTTGATCGAGATAGCCTTTAAACGCGGACGGCCAATCGATATGAGCAAAGACCGGCCTATCCAGCTTTAGGCGCTCCAGCTCATGATCCAATTCGTTCAGCTTTTGGTCTTTCTTTTGGATGACGGCGTCTTTGGACTTAAGATTATCGCTGGCTTCTCGCAGGGCTTTTTTTAGCTCTGAAACACTCATTGACTCAATGTCGTTCAATGTTACGCCACGTACTGAACCACCGTTTTCAAGTGCTTCGATTTCGCCGTCATCCAGTACTAAAAGCTCTAACAGTTTTGATTGCGTGCCTGCGGATTTCAAAAGCGAATTCGAATTCGTTTTTGAAATTTTTAATGTTGCTGACATGAACTTTTGAGCCATGCGTCTACTAATACCAAGCAGTTCTGCCCGTGACTCAAATTCCCCGTGCGGCGTCAACTCCTTCAGAATCAGCAAGCGCTTGCCCAGTTCTAGGCAAGCTTCCACGGTGCGGCGCTGGTAAAAGCGTATCTCATCCTCCAGCGCTCCGACGGTTAACGCTCCGTCGTATCCAAGCTGCTGCGCCACTGCCAATACATTGTCTGATGCCTGCCTTTCAATTGCTGCCAACTCGTTAACTGCTTGTACTGCCTCAGCAACGCGACCATGTGGATCATCCGGAATGATCGTCGATGTGTCTTCCACGCTAATTTCTTTTCTAGCCATTAGTAATGCTCCTAATCCGTTCTATTGCGTTGTCAATTTGAGTCTCGGGGCCGCCATACAGTCGATTTCTGGCTTCTATAAGGCGGTTTTGTGCAGCTTCCAGGGATTGCAGAATTTGTACGGCCTGCCGTGCCAGTCGGTGACTGGGCCTGATGCGTCCCGTCTCCGGTATGCGTTCGGCAAAGCCTGAACTTTCCAACGTATTGACATAGCGGGTAATGTCGCTGGCCGAATACCCCGTTTCTTTAGCAAGCTCGCTGTTGCTAAAACCGTGAGCGAAATTCCGCAGCAAAACATCTAACACTTTAAGCACCTTGCCTGCGCTTTTGTTATCTTGTGCAGCCATTGTTATTCCTCATCAAATGGCAGCTCAGGCTGCCGGTATTTTTCTACATTGCCCTTGTGCCAACTGGTTTGCTCCAAAGCGGTTTGCAATGCGGCCAAAGTTTCGTCTATGCCGGTAAGCTCCTCGCAAAACTTCATTAGCTCACCAACCGCAGCGTGATACGTGCCTTGCAATTGTTGGATATCCCCAGTACCGCATTTTTTGCCGCGTGGCACGTCGATGACCAACTTACCGTTACTCTCACATGACCAACGACTTACGTAATCGATGCCGCAAGCATTCTCGAACGATTTAAGCAGCCGTAACGGCAAGTCCGCTTCGCCTATCCATTTGTAAAGCGTCCAGTAGTTGACCCCCATAATGTCAGCGATACCTTCCACTGACCGGTTGTGATGCGCCTTGGCATAACGCACACACCAATCCATTGCGTCTTTTAAATTCAACGGCCTAACGGCCTTCCAATTTCTTTTTTTCATTGGATCACCCTCGTTGGAGCAATGGCCAAACAAAAAACCGTTTTGCATATGTGCAAGCCTGTTTCATAATGCAAAAATAACCCCGTCTTAAATCAACACGGGGAAACGCCATGAACGAAGAACAATACAATGAACTCAACGGCAGCATCCAAGGGCTCAGCGACATTTTATTAACCTTGGTCGTAACGCTGGATAACCAACGCATTATTAATGCCGAGGACTTTGCCGCCGATTTAAGCAAGTTGTCGGTCATTAGGAGCCTTGAGCCTCATCTGGATTCGGCCCGTTATCAGCTGGCTTTCCTGGCTGATCGGATTGAGGACTACAAGCACCACAAGGTAGCGTCGGAGACTGGGCAATAAAGCGAAGCGCCGATTCAGGTAGGCGGCTGACCTGCTTGTATCGCGTACGGTGCAATCGACGATGAAAACCTGGGTGTTTAAGCTTGATCGACATCGGCCCGACGTAAGCACCTAAGATATTTTCGGCTTTGCGGGAATAAAGCTCGCCGATAATGGCCGCCTCTTTTGAGCGGCCGAATTCGTCGAATTGAGCACCAGCATTAGCAAGCAATTGAACACCTTGACGCACTTTTTCGGCGGTTTGTTCATGTAATAGATTCATCGCTGTGAATTGGTTTGGGTCTGGTTGTTGATTCATATCGGCTCCTAAGCGGCTGATTGCTTGCTAAGGTCGTAACGGCCAGGCCACAGTTCCGATAACGGCTTGCCGGTTTTTTTGGCAATGGCATCGGCGATACGGCGTGAGGTCGAGCGACCATAGATAACATGATTAACAGCAGTATCTGAAACCTCGCAAATACGGGCAATTTCAATTTGACTACTGTTCGCTTTCTCTAAAGCGGCCTTAATGTCGGCTGGGTGCATATCGATCACCTGAGGGGTTGTTTGTGTCTGCATGGTCAAGTTTTAAAAGTTGTTAGTTAAGTTAGGATTATTATTGCACGATTGTGCAACTTGTCAACATGCGAAAGATGAATATATGTGCAATATTTCGAAGCGATTATTAGATGAGCGATTGAGGCTTGATAAAAATCAGGCTGAAATGGCTGAAATTGGTGGAGTTGCGAAGCGAACCTATTGCAATTATGAGTCGGGGGAGCGAGAGCCGATGGCAAGTTTTTTTGCAGGGTTAGCCGCAGCCGGTGCCGATGTGCAATACATCCTGACGGGCATACGTTCGGTTAATTTGCCGTCAAATCCTTACCCGTCATTACAATCAGAGCCTGCCATGGCGGCCCAGGATAGTGCAGGCTATACCGTGACGCTTAGACCCGATCAAGCAGCGCTGTTGGATAACGTCGAGCACTGCGCCAAGGAGGATCAGGAGGCCATCAAACGCATGGCCTTTATAGCCGCTAAAGCGGACAACAAGGATGAGACGCAACAGGGGAAGAAAAAGAGGGCTTAAAACGCCCCATTAAGCAACTTAACTTAGGCGCATACCTAGCGCTTTTGTTAATTCAATATTCCAAGGAAACCATGAAAAAACCAATCATTATTGCAACAATTATTCTCATATTCCCATTCTATCTAGTTAGTTGTGCAGAAGCTCCGCCAACTACTTCATACGTACAGCGGTATTGGGATAATAGAGCCAAGGAAGAAGCGTACCAACTGGCTCACCCTAAGCCTATTTCAGTATCCATGATCGTTAATACTATGCATCCTGATGTAACTCAGGCAAGTTATGATCAGGCAAATTTAGAATGTGACTATCAAGTTGCATCAACTACCGCTGATTTATCATGGATTCCTCCAAATAGCCGTTTAAGCCGTTCCACAGAAGAAGCAAGCCATCAAGTGCAAGTCAGAATAAAACAAACTGAATTGAAGGATCTTTGTATTGCATCGAAGGGTTATAAATTTATTTCATCAACAGATAAAAAAGATATTGAAATAGTTAAAAAACAATGCCCTGGCTATGAGATGTCCGGTAAATTTTGCGTTATACCAAACATAATAAAATAGCCCTGTAGGGTGCGCATTGCGCACCTGATTGGATTACGTATTTCGCACTAAGTAAAACCGCTTACGTAAAAATGCCTATTATTGCCGTAAATGGTGCGCGGTGCGCACCCTACAAGCTTATCAATAACAATTACACAGGATAGTTAATGGATTATTCACTGATCAGCACCGCCATGGCTTCCTTGCGCCTGGCTAAGGATTTGAGCAATGCTGCCGTCGAGTTGCGCGACTGGAACCATATGGTGGGTGAGATTACGAAGATCAACGGCGAGCTGCTCAAGGCATACGATGCGCTGTTCACTCATCGTTCCAGTTTGTTCGAGCTGCAAGAAAAGTATACCCAGGTAGTTAATGAGTTGCGCAAGGCTCAAGAGGTTATTGCTGAACGCGAACGTTACGCGCTGTTCGAGATCGGTCTC
>DATBQB010000078.1:0-173412 GCA_036561025.1 Methylobacter sp.
TGTTATAGAAGCCAACGATATAGTCTGTTACATCGCGAACTGCTTCTTGGTGATTGGCATAGTCTTGCCGCCAAACGCGCTCCATTTTCAGGTTCAGGAAGAACCGTTCCATCACGGCATTATCCCAGCAGTTGCCTTTACAACAAAAAATAGGGGACAACAAAAAATAGGGGACGGAGCCCGATTATGCACGATTACGCAGTTCCGCTATGAAGTATTCCTAATATAGACGGAGGAAAAAGATGCCGCGTAGAGCCCGTGTAAGACATGCAGGTGTACCGCAACACGTGATTCAGCGTGGGAACAACCGCGCAGCCTGTTTTTTCGCAGACGAGAACTATCAATCCTATCTGGACAGTCTTCAGGAAGGCGCGACGCGATACGGGTGTAACATTCACGCCTATGTGCTGATGACAAACCACGTTCATCTGTTGGTCACGCCTGAGGCCGACGAAAGCCTGTCATGCATGATGCGCTACCTTGGAAGCCGCTATGTACAGTACGTGAACCACGTCTACCGTCGTAGTGGCACGTTATGGGAAGGGCGTTATAAGTCCAGTCTGATTGATTCGGAAGGATACCTGCTGACGTGCTACCGGTACATCGAGCTGAATCCTGTTCGTGCGGGAATGGTGGAGAATGCGAGCGATTATAGATGGTCGAGCTATGGAGCGCACGCGTTAGGTCAAGCGGATGAATTGATACGGGATCATGCGTGCTATCTCGCTCTAGGCGCAACTGACGAGATCAGGCATGCGGCTTATCAAGCACTATTTCGTCATCAAATAGACGAGGCATCACTAAAAGCGATTCGTGAGTCGGTGAATAGTGGTACAGCCTTGGGTAGCGAACGGTTCAAGGACGAAATCGAAGCGACGCTTGCAAGATCGGTTCGACTTGGAACGCCGGGGCGTCCAAGGAAAAAAGGGATCGATGATGTAACGAGACAGCGTGAATTTAACTTGGTGAGGAAATGAGCGTAATGATGAACAGGAATGTCGGACAGGATATCGGGCTCCGTCCCTATTTTTCCTAATTCGTGGGGATACATCAGGGTCAGGTTACATTACGGACGAAAAGTAACCCTACCCCTTTTCCGACATAGGCATCTGTACAAATTACGCGATGTTCAACTTCCCTCGTGTTCTATCCGTTTTTGTTAAACCAACAAACCTCATGCAATCTACTTATCTGGCATCATTCATAAACCCTTTCATTTTTATGTCTGATTTTAGGATGTGTTCGACAAGCCAATCACGCAATACATGATTGATTTCTTTGCTCATTCTGTCCGCTTCATCCTGCGAAGTATCTGCCTTTTCGATAAAGTTATAGATTTCGTTCCTAATAGTATCTAATTCAACTATAAGAGCTTCATGTCCTTTTTTGTTTTCCTCATAATAAGGGAACATATACTTAAGTTGCAGCTTTTCTTCATGATGAAAATGATCTCTCGCAGACTCATACAACTGATCGATAAAAAACCTTAATGAATCTTTTTCATGCGGATTACGCAACACGACTTCTAAGGCGTTAAGCAGCGATAGTAATAATTTATGTTCCATATCAATAATGATATTGTCCACACTAAATCTTGAATCCCATTTAATTGGCATATATACCTCTAAGTAGTATCTTCGTTGCTTATGTTAACGCGCATTAACAAAAGTAATGGTCTTTGTGGTTTCTACTGTGCTGTCAGGAGCTGGCGGCATCCGGTTTAACAATAACAGCTGCACTGTAGCACAACACTTTAGTAAGGCCATCCATGAGTTCAGCTGCGTCATACCGCATCGAGATGATGGCGTTTGCTTCTTGTTCTTGAGTATATTCGCACATTAGTTAGAGCCGCAATAGGGGCTCTCCAGAGGGAGAGGGGGAAAATTCAAATAAGGAAAAAGCTTATTTAAATCCCCTCATCCCAGCCTTCTCCCTGAGGGAGACGGGGCGCGCACGCTTAAGTTAACAGCATTGACCTCAGAGTTTGCCCCCGATCTTCTGGGTCAAATTGCTTTAAAGATATTCAAAAAATGGTATGCTTGGTTTCTAAAGAGGCAGAAGACGATAATAGGTAATTTGTACTTAATATAAGTCAGCTAAAATAATTAAGAGCAGTTGCCGAGAAGCCAGGGATGGCAAGTTTAGATCAGATCCATGTGATCTCGGCAATTGCTCCATGCATTGCTCTACCCCCTGCATAACCCACAGGGATGTGGGGGCCGCGATTGCTCCATGCAATCTTGCGGCATTTCCTCCATCCCTGGAGGTCAATGCAGAGAATGACAGGATCATTTCCTGTTCTTGCAGTCGTAGATAAGGGCAGTTCATGCCGGTATGACGTACTACTTAAACAAGTGATAGGTAATAAGATGATTTACCTTGATCATCACACCTAGCCACTAATTAAATATAATGGAATCACAAAAATCTTTTGTCAGCTGGTTTAGGGATTCATCTCCGTACATCCATGCTCATCGCAACAAAACTTTTGTTATTTTCTTTGGCGGCGAAGCGGTGCTGGCTGATGATTTCGATCACCACGTTCACGATTTCGCGTTGCTGAACAGTCTGGGCATACGTTTGGTTTTGGTTCACGGCATACGTCCGCAGATTGACCTGCGGCTTACCAAGCTGAATGTTCCCGCCCGTTTTCACAATAACTTGCGCATCACCGACGATGTGGCGCTGCAATGCGTTAAGGAAGCTGCCGGGCTTGTTCGCGTGGAAATTGAAGCTTTGTTATCGATGGGGCTGGCTAACTCGCCGATGGCAGGGGCAAAAATCAAGGTGGCTTCCGGCAATTTTGTGATTGCTAAACCGATAGGCGTAATCGACGGCATTGATTATTGCCATACCGGCGAGGTTCGCCGCATCGACAGCGCGGCCATTCATCAGCAACTCGACCAGGACAATGTTGTGCTGATCTCGCCGGTCGGTTATTCGCCTAGCGGGGAGGTCTTTAATCTGTCAGCCGAACAGGTTGCTACGGCGGTCTCGATTGCGTTAAAAGCGGAAAAGTTGGTTTTGTTAACCGAACAAAGTTGCTGCAATCCCGATAACGGCGAACAAGTCCAGCAAATGACCACAGCTGAAGCAGGCGCTTTCTTGCAGCAACATCCGGACATATCGACCAGTGTCAGTTTATCGCTTAAAGCCGCGATGCAAAGCTGCCAATCCGGCATCGACCGAGTACATTTGATCAACCGAGCTATCGACGGCGCGTTGCTGCTTGAATTATTCAGCCGCGACGGCATCGGTACGCTGATCAGCTCAACGGCTTTTGAAGAGTTACGCCCGGCCACATTGAACGATATCGGCGGCATTTTGGAGTTGATCAAGCCGCTGGAACAGCAAGGCAAGCTAGCCAAGCGTTCCAGGGAAAAAATTGAAATGGAAATCGCCGATTATATTGTTATCGAGCGCGACGGCCTGATTATTGGCTGCACTGCATTGCACCCGTCTGAGCAGAACCGGTTTGGTGCGATTGCCTGCCTTGCGGTGCATCCTGATTATCAGGGATCGCGCCGGGGCAATCGAATGCTTGAATATGTTTATCGCAGGGCAACGGAACTCAAGCTTAAAAAGCTATTCGTTTTATCTACGCAAACCATGCACTGGTTTATTGAACGGGGATTTTTATCGTCGGATATTGCCGATCTTCCCGATCAGCTCAAGGTGCTGTATAACCCGCAAAGAAACTCTAAAGTTCTTTGTAAAGAAATCGCATAGCATTTTCCCATGAGCCATAACCCCGCCTGCATATCGATTCTGCAACTATCCGACTTGCATATTCTGGCGGCGACGGAAGATAAAATGCTGGGAATTGATACGGAGCATTATTTCCACGCCTGCCTTGAACAGGCCGTTCGGCTTCGCTCACGGCAAGCCGATACGGAGCAATGGCATTTTGATTTGATTCTGCTGACCGGCGACTTGGCTCAGGAGCCTTGCCCCGAAAGCTACCGGCGCATTTTAACCAGCCTTGAAGCTTATAAAACGCCATGCATTTGCCTGCCCGGCAATCATGATGATTATGAACTGATGCAGCAGGTATTCAATACCGACAGCATTAATTGCCGAAAGCAGGCTTTATTGGATAACTGGCAGTTGATTTGCCTGAACAGTCAGATACCCGGCAAGCCAGGTGGGCGTCTATCAAATGAGGAATTGGACTTTCTTGAAAATTGCTTAAGCAAAAATCCTGATCGCCATGCGCTTATCGCAGTCCACCATCATTGCCTGGAGACTAAAAGTCCCTGGATGGATACTATGATCATAGAAAACAGTCGGGAGTTATTGGGAATAGTAGATAAATACCCGCAAGTAAAAGCCATAACCACCGGGCATATCCATCAAGTTATGGATATAAAGACAGCGACTTTTCGCGTGTTGGGTGCGCCTTCAACCTGCTTTCAATTTACACCCAAAACTCCAGAATTCAGTGTGGACATCACGGCTCCGGGTTATCGATTAATAGAGCTGTATGCAGACGGTCGAGTTGAATCCGAGGTTGTCCGTTTAGCGGAGCCATTAATCGGGTTACAGACAAACATACACGGCTATTAAAAATTATAACTACCGCTTGCGTCTTCTGTTTCTCGTTTTTTCAATATCCTTAGCCAAGTATCCAGTTGCATTAACAGGGACGGAGTCGGCGGTTAGAATAGCCCCTAACTCGCTCATCGCTTTTAGATAAACCTTGCGCTTAAAATACACCACGTCTTTAAGCGGTTCCCAATAATCCACCCAACGCCAGTCATCGAATTCCGGTTTGGCGCACATATCGAAACGCACATTGGATTCATGCGTTACCAAACGCAACATATACCAGATTTGTTTTTGGCCGATGCATAGAGGAAGGGAGTTCTTGCGTATATAGCGCTCAGGCAGCTGGTATCTCAGCCAATAGCGCGTACGGCCAAGTACCTCGACATGCTGCTCTTGCAGTCCAGTTTCTTCGCACAACTCCCGATACATCGCAGCCTCTGGGTCTTCATTCGGATTTATCCCGCCTTGCGGGAATTGCCATGAGTTTACACCCATTCGTTTTGCCCAGAACACGCGACCCTCGTCATTGCAAAGGATGATCCCGACATTCGGCCGGTATCCTTTAGAGTCAATCATGTTAAAACCTGTGTTTTTACCTTTCCTATATCTTTAATCTTGCTGATGGTAAAATTATTAAAGATAGGTCAGTAATTTAAATTAATGACCGCATTGTTCCATAAATAGAGTGCATACGCCATAGGGCACAGCTCTTTTAATTTTTCAAAACAGGATTAGCCGTGAGCTTAGCGATTTTTGATTTAGACAACACCCTGATTGCCGATGACAGCGACTACTTATGGGGACAGTTTCTTGTCGACCAAGGCATCGTCGATAAAAATCATTATGAAAGCGCTAACGCCAAATTCTACGATGACTACAAACAAGGTACTCTGGATATTGTCGAGTTTCTCCGCTTTTCGCTGCAACCTTTAGCGGACAACAACCCCGAACAACTCTATCAATGGCGGGCGCAGTTTATAGAAGAAGCGATCAAGCCGCTGATGTTGAAATCCGCGCAGCAGCTGATCGACAAACATAAAAACCGAGGCGACACCTTGTTGGTCATCACCGCAACCAACCGCTTTGTTACCGAGCCGATAGTCCAACTGTACGGTATTGAAAACTTATTGGCGACCACGCCGGAATTTATCGATGGCCGATATACCGGCGGGTTTAATGGCATCCCCTGTTTTAGGGAAGGCAAAGTTAAGTTGCTGGAAGCATGGTTGGAAAGCTCAACCGAAACCATGCAGGACAGCTGGTTTTATAGTGATTCCCACAACGATTTGCCTTTGCTAAAGTTGGTAGACAATCCGGTCGCAGTCGATCCCGATGAAAAATTGAGCGAATTTGCGAGTACCGTCAACTGGCCGATTATCAGCCTGAGAGACGGCCAATGTCCGACGCATCATTTTCAAAAATAGAAACACAATTATTCACCACGAACGACTGCACGGATGCAGGAGGTACGACCCCATGGATGGGGGAGGTAGAGCAACGCAGGGAGCGGTTGCCGAGAGCCATGCAGGAGCAATTGCCGAGACACGAAGGACACGAAGAAATAAAACTTCGTGTCCTTCGTGTCTTCGTGGTGATAGGCTTTTAAATAGATTTTTTTCTTGCTCCAAATTAATTTATCACAATGACTATCATGACATTCCCAACCATAGAATCTTTCGTCGGCAATACGCCTCTGGTCAGGTTGCAGCGCTTGCCCGGCACTACCAGCAACACCATCCTGGTTAAGCTGGAAGGCAATAATCCGGCCGGGTCGGTAAAAGATCGTCCGGCGCTCAGTATGATTAAACATGCTGAGCAAAGAGGCGAGATCAAACCCGGCGACCGGCTGATTGAAGCGACCAGCGGCAACACCGGCATTGCGTTGGCGATGGCGGCGGCGATCAAAGGTTATAAAATGACCTTGATCATGCCTGATAACATGAGCGAAGAACGCCGGGCTTCGATGAAAGCGTATGGTGCCGAAATCATACTGACGCCAGCCGCAGGCAGCATGGAAGCGGCGATTGATTTATCCAGAGAAATGGAAGCAGCAGGTAAGGGGAGAGTGCTGGATCAGTTTTCCAATCCCGATAATCCGCGCGCCCACTACGAAGGCACGGGCCCTGAAATCTGGCGCGACACGCACGGCAAAATAACTCATTTTGTCAGCTCCATGGGTACCACCGGCACGATCATGGGCACTTCAAAATTTCTGAAAGAACAAAACGCCGATATTCAGGTTATTGGTGTGCAACCGGAAGGCGAGTCTAAAATTCCCGGCATCAGGCGCTGGCCCCAAGAATACTTACCGAAAATCTATCAGGCAGACCGGGTTGATCGGATTATCGATGTCGATCAGATTTCAGCAGAAAACGTCACCCGCGCTTTGGCCGCGCAAGAGGGTATTTTTGCCGGCGTTTCATCAGGCGGCGCAGTTCATGCAGCCTTGAAATTGTCCGAAGAAGTCGAGAATGCGGTGATTGTGGTGATTATCTGCGATCGGGGCGATCGGTATTTATCGACAGGTGTTTTTCCCGGCTAATGAAAGCAGCTCGTTCTGAGCCCATCCAAAAATACATAGGGGAAACCGGCCGTATCGTCCCTATGCTCATGTGTGTGAATGCTAGATTCGACGCTCCAACCTCGTGTTCAGCTCGTTCCCAAGCTCCAGCTTGGGAATGCCGCTTTGGAAGCTCTCGGCAACCGCTCCTGCGTTGCTCTACCTCCTGCATCCATGCAAGTCGTAGCTTCCCGAAACACAGAAAGCTGGAGCTTTCGAGACTTGGGTTCCCAAGCTGGAGCTTGGGAGCCAGCGCGAATAGGTATCTACACAATCTTTTATCGTTCCCACGCTCCAGCGTGGGAATGCAGGATACGACGCTCCAGCGTCGTGTTGAACCAAGTTAATGTGGTGTCGATTTAAAAAGATGATCTACCGGCTGCCCTTGGTCATCGTCTTTATTTTAATAACACCCACCGTCAACGCACTGGACAGCATATCATTTAATGTCGAAACCCTTGCAGGAAGCCAATGGAAGTTGGAAGACATCAATGTCGCTCTAACCGACTTACCTCAAAAATCGCAAAAACTGGTCTTAACAATCGCCAAGTTAAGCCTGCCAAAACCTTTCAATGATCTCAATCTGGTCAATATCCGCTGTACTGCTTTTACTTGGCAAAACAATGAGTTGTTGTGCGAGCAAGGTAGGGCGAAGATTCGTTCAAAACGATGGCAATCGCCGACAGCCAACTTTTCTTTTCATATTACCGAAAAGCGCAGCTCGTTCAAGTTAAGCAATTTGCACTTGGCCGGTGGAACCGTTGCGGTTGACGGCGAAGAACAGGGCGATCAATGGCAATTGCAGATTAATGCCAAAGCTGTGGATGGCAAATTGATTCAACAGCTGTTGCCGCAGGAATATTTCAAACTGAAAGCCGGTAAAATCAATATTAAGTTAAATGCGTCCGGCAGCCATGCGCTGGTCAAGGAAATTAACTTAACTACCCAGCTTAACGGCCTGACCGGCCAGACCAAAGACGGGCGGCTTGCGACTGAGGCATTAGTGCTGGAGATAACGCTGAATGCCCAAAACAACAACGGTATGTGGCAATGGCAAAGCCATGTCGAAATTAATGGCGGCGCGTTGTATGCCGAGCCTTTGTATCTGGAAGCGACCGGACAAAATATAACTTTGGATACACAAGGCGATTGGGACGCATCAAACAAACAAATCGAGATCAAGTCTGCAAATTATCGGCATTCAAAAGTCGGAGAATTAAGTGGCAGTGCAACCGTTAAATACAAAGATGAAGTAAGCCTTGAAAAAGCCCAACTCTCGTTGCTCAGCGACAATTTGCAGGACTTATCTGCAATCTACCTGAAACCGTTTTTAGAGCAGACGGTATTACAAGGCATTACGCTAGCAGGTCATTTAAAAGCCGATTTCTCAATTAACAAACAAACCTTAACCGCGTTAACGGCAGCCTTTGATAATCTCGATGTTAAAGATGCCGCTGGTCGCGGCGAAGTTCAGAGCGGTGTAGGTACGCTTAACTGGTCGAGTGACGAAACTTTTAATAAACCATCGGAATTTGCCTGGCAGCAATTAAAAGTTTATTCCTTACCGATAGGCCCTGCTGAGCTATTGTTTCTGAGTCGGGCTGAAAGTATCCGGCTGCTAAAAAAGACCCAACTACCTTTATTGGGCGGCACAATCGCTGTCGACCATTTCAGCTGGCAGGCAAAAAATCAGCAAGAGCCCGAGGTGTCCTTTGAGGGAGACGTAAGCAATGTATCCCTTGAACAGCTCTCCCTAGTCCTGAACTGGACACCGTTATCAGGAACCATAAGCGGCCATATTCCTCGCGTCGAGTACAGCAACCAAACCCTGAGTCTTGGCGGTGAGCTGATCGTCAAGGTTTTCGACGGCGAAGTTAAAATTAGTAACCTTGCCTCTTCGGGATTATTTACTGATCTCCCCAAGTTTCACAGTGACCTGGAAATTGACAACCTGGATCTGGATCAATTAACCGGCAAGTTTAAATTTGGCGGCATTACCGGCAAGTTATCGGGATATGTTCAGCAGTTGTATATGGAAAACTGGCATCCGGTCAGTTTTTTCGCCTGGCTGGGTACGCCGGAAAACGATGATTCCCGGCACAGGATCAGTCAAAAAGCAGTGCAAAACATCGCCAATATTGGTGGCGGTGGCGCTGCTGATCTACTGTCCAAAAGCTTTTTAAGATTCTTTGAAACCTTCGGCTACGACAAGCTCGGCCTAGGTTGTTATTTGCATGACGGAGTGTGTCAGTTGATGGGCGTAGAAGCTACAGAATCCGGCTACGCCATTATCACCGGCGGCGGTTTGCCCCGAATTGATGTGATCGGCTATAACCCCCGCGTTGACTGGAATGTGTTGATGGATCGATTGAAGCGCATTTCGACATCAGATGAAGTGATTATTAAATGATGTTACGCAATACGCAATAGTTAAGGAACTTCTACTATAAAGGACACGAACATAAAACCTTCCGGGGTTTTGGAATGCTCAACCGCAGTTTTTCAGGATGAATTAGTTTACTCAAAACATCTCCCTCCAAAAGGTTGTTCAACCTGAATCAAGATGCTACATCTACTCTGATTTGGATTATTTGTAAGCCTAAGCTACTAAAAAGTTCAGCTTAGGCTTGCATACATCGGCAACTTATTGACCCACAATGGCGACGTTGTTTAACCCACTTATTCGGACAATAAACCATGAGTAGAATATTCGTAAGCTGGGAGCTCGGAGCCAATTTCGGGCACCTTACCAGACTTATGCCCATTGCAGAGCAATTGCGTCATAGACATGAGCTGTTTTTTGCCGTGCGCGATACCGAAGTTGCCGCAGCACTGCTGGAGCCGCAAGGATTCCCATTCACGCAGGCGCCGTTTTGGCAAGGACGTGCCTGCTTATCGGCGCCTCCGATTAACTATGCCGAACTATTGATCGCCGAAGGTTATTGTCAACAAGACGGTTTATCCGGCATGTTGCGCAGTTGGCTGAGTTTGTTCCGGATTTTTCAACCCGATGTCGTAGTAGCCGATTATTCCCCTACCGCATTACTGGCCGCTCGTATCGCCAAAATTCCAGCCGTTTGCATTGACAATGGCTTCGGATTACCTCCCAACATTGCACCATTACCGTCGATTCGCGCTTGGGAATCGATAACCGAACAACGTCTACAGCATGCCGAAGAAGCAGTTTTACACAGCATCAACTCCATTTGTCGCGCCTTCGGCGGTTTAGCGCTCGAACGACTGGTCGATTTGTTTAACACCGAAGGAACCGTCTTGACCACGTTTGCGGAACTGGACCACTATGGCTCTCGCAACGAAACAGAATACGCCGGTCCTGTTTTTTCGAATGC
Source organism: Methylobacter sp. (assembly GCA_036561025.1). Classification (GTDB taxonomy): domain Bacteria; phylum Pseudomonadota; class Gammaproteobacteria; order Methylococcales; family Methylomonadaceae; genus Methylobacter_A. The sequence continues at coordinate 10,459 of DATBQB010000078.1, forward strand.
AGGCGGGCAAGCAGTGCAATGGCAAGATACGCATCGGCGGAAGGTAATCGCTTATCTTCGTCCCAGTGTGCCGGGCATAGGTAACTTGTTAAAAGTATTAGCGGAACTCGATGCCGAAGTCATCTGCGTAGTGCCCGGTCTCAAGCGTCTGAATCGTGCTATTGCGAACCGCTTGCGAGTCTATGTTAACCCCGTCCAGTTGGACAATATTATTTCATCGGCCGATCTCGCCGTGTCTTATGCCGGGTCAGGTATGGTCTGCTGCGCGCTTTTGGCAGGAGTGCCCTTATTGTTGGTGCCACAGAATGTCGAACAATATATGTTTAGCTGCCGGGTTGACGAACTGGGGGCCGGATTAGTGATGGGGACAAATCGTAGCGAAGCGGATTTTCGGATTTCCCTGCAACAGTTGTTGGATGAAGATCGTTTTCGAGCAGCGGCGAAAGCATTTGCAGCACGGCATAGTGGTTTTCATCCCGATCAGGCGGTCAGCTATGCGGTACGAGTGATCGAAACGGTTATCTAGTTCAATGAAAATCATCCCCCACTTGGAAATTCACCTTGCCCATGGTTGCAATCTTTCTTGCGAGAGCTGCTCCCACTATTCCAACCAAGGCCACAAAGGCATTCTTTCATTAGCCGAAGCGGAGCACTCAATGAAACTATGGCATCGTCGGCTGATCCCACACACCTTCTCCTTGCTGGGAGGCGAACCCAGCATTCATCCCGACTTGCCGGAGTTTGTTCTGCTGGCCCGCAGAATCTGGCCGAGTGCGCATCTGCGTCTGGTAACTAATGGCTTCTTTTTGCACCGGCACCCAGCCTTGCCCACCATCCTGCAACGCGACCCCAACACCAGTATTTATCTGTCGATTCATCACGACGGGCCGGAATATGCAGAAAAGCTCCGGCCTGTCATGGAACTATTAAAAAGCTGGGTTCGCAATTACCGGATTCGAGTCAATATCTACCTGTCGTTCAAGCATTGGACTCGCGTGTATCGAGGCAGCGGAAACGCCATGGAACCGTTTAAAGACGGGCTGCCGAGGCAAAGTTGGGAGCGTTGCCCGGCCAAGCATTGTCCTCAGCTGTTTGAAGGAAAAATATGGAAGTGCGCCCCCTTAGCCTATCTGAAATTGCAAGACGCCAAGTATCGGCTTTCCGACAGTTGGAAACCGTACTTGCAATATCAACCGTTAGAGTCAAATTGCACCGACGAGCAGCTCGCGGAATTCTTTCAGCGTGAGGAGGAACCGTTTTGCGGCATGTGTCCGGCCAATCCGGAGAGGTTTAAACTGCCGGTACCGTTTAATTCTTCAAAGTAGAGGTGATAGTTGAAAACTATCATAACCAAATCTAATGCGCTGGATTTCGCGTTGTTTCATCTCGACGAAACTATTTTTTCATTAATGGAAGTTTTTCGAGCAACAGTTATCGGCGACAATGCAGTATCCATAAGATATTGAGGGTATTTGTAGATATATGCCTACAAGGGATCAGATTTGGCTGGCAATACATCGGCAGATTTTTGAGTCACAATGACGCCGTTGCTTAACATTATGCAAGGTGACACGGCAACGATACGCTACGAGCAGAATGATGAACTGTTTTAGTAAAAAATAACCATGGTAGAGGCTTCTTGTTATTTACGAAAAGAAGGATAACAGCATGAATGAATACAACAGACGAAGCGCGTGGATTGCACTGACGGTAAAGGGTTGGGTTCCGTCCCTTATCACTACGATGGAATTACGAGACAGTGTGATTTTAGTTTGATGAGGAAATGAGTGTGATGATGAACAGGAATGTTGGACAGAATATTGGATTTCGTCCCCTATTTTTCCTTCCTTTGATTGGATGGCTGATGATGATATCAGTGCCTATTTTTGCAAATGAACAGGAACGTAACAAAGTCATACCAAAAATCAGCAATATCGGTTTCATAGAAAATCCACCGAATGCAATGAAAGAAAAATTTCCGATGTGTGATGCGTTTTTGAAGGTTGAATGGATTGATAAGGGAAAAAAAATTGGGTACAGCCGTTATGAGTTATATATGAAAAATGGTGAGAAAGATAAACAGGCTGTATTGGCGCTCGTGCATCTCGATAAGCACTTCCCTCGTTTTAATTATGACTTGTCTGAGTATCAGGGCGTCGGGCACCCTGGGTTAAAGAAGATTTTTTCAATCATCAGAAAAGGAAAGGTAGTATTTAATACTAATTTTTTAAGTATTCGGGATGATGCCAACTTTTTAAATGTTCAGGGTGACATTGAAAAAGGGTTGGATTTTACGACAACCGAGAGTACACGAGACATATGGGGCGAAACCTTAGCTGATAATCGGATAAATGTCTGTATCCCTTACCCTGATAATCAAAGAATGTGGATTGCTGAGGGCAAGCGTATAGGGGAAATGTACGACGAGAAAACAGTTCTAAATATTTCAGCAGGGCTAAAAAAGTTTGTGCCTCAATTGTCATCATTTGAATTTAGCAATGTAGTTGATTTGAACTTCGACGGTATAGAAGACTATGTTTCAGGCGCTTCAGTCGTGTATTCATATGAAAATAAATTTTATGAAATAAAACCACTATGGATGCATCAAGACGATAGTGAATATGGACACTGGAGCTTTCCGCCAACGCAAAAAAAATGTGGTTTTTTATTGATAGGCGCACTTTACTTCACCACTGATGGTAAGAACTATTTTTTAAATAACCAATGTAACTTAACTGAACTGACTACCAAAGGGGAATAATCATGACTAATTCGATTTCAAGTAGTTCTCAAAATTTCTACGTACTAAATAGCGGTCTGATCAACAGCAACGTTATTCGAAATGATTGGGTTGGTTTTTTGGATGCTTTGGGATGGTTAGAAAATTCTGGTCAATATGGAGGGCTCGGAGGGGCTGGAAACGCTTATGCCGGAATGTACCAAGTAGGTAATGCACAACTGAGTTATATGAATTTTATTGGTGGAGTTGGACAACTTTTTGGTATTACATCTGAAAATGATGTCGCAAACAATCCTATCGCTCAAGATATGGCTGCCATTATGGAATTTAGTGGAGTTCCTGATATTGGAACGAGTTTTGTCAGTAAATACACCGCAGTAAAGTTAGCTTTTAAGGGATATGGATTCTCTGATGCTAGCTTCAATCAACTAATTGATCAAAATTTTACAATTAATTATACGGATGCAGGCGGCAACGTTGTTCTCACAGATAGCATAAAGCTAACAAAAGCAGGTATATCGGCCGCAGCACATCTCATTGGACAGGGAGCCATGGCGAATGCAATGTCCAATATTTGGAGTCAATGTTTTGATCCTAATAATGGTAATCAAGTTACAACTTCTGTCTTATTGCCGATAGCAGGTAGTGTAGATGGAAACAATATTGTTTTTTCTACTTATGTGAAGTTGTTGCAGGATTTTGATATTTCTCCTCTAATCGCTGCAATAGACGACTCCAGTCATACCCAATTCAACCAGCTCACACAAGAACTGATTACTTGTCGCAAGGACAAAATCCTTGATTGCCTAAAAACTAATGGTCAAGAAGTAGCAATGTCGGTTGTTGCGGGGACTACGGATTACCGTGAGACAATTCGCTCAATTTTACAAGGATTAAATCAGTCAATTGATCATCTTGATCAAATTAATGGACAAGTTGTTTTATCAGGGGCAGACAACTCAAACTTCAGCGACAATGAGGATATTGTTATTGGTCTAGGCGGTACAAACCATAATCTTACTGGCGGTAACGGGACAGATACCCTTATCGGTAGCACCGGCAACGACATACTCCACGGCGACGATGGCGCAGGAGGCGACATCCTCGAAGGCGGAGCCGGCTATGATACCTACTACGCCGACGAAGGCGACACTATCCGCGATTCGGACAGCAAAGGCACTATCTATCTCAACGGCAAACAACTCACTTTCGCCACCCGCAAAAAAGGCGAGACCATCTGGACCGATGCGGCAGGCAACGCATTCACTCTCAACGGCACCACCCTCCTGGTCAACGACCCACTCACCATAGAGAACTTCAGCAACGGCCAGTTCGGCATCTACCTCGACGAAGCGGAAGATCCCGCCCAACCGCTTAAAAAGCCTGCTTACAACCCCAATAACTCACGCCGCGTATCCAGCAGCCCCTTGGCGCTCGACCTCAACAATAACGGGCATATCGACGACATCGGCCTTGCCGGTTCCAGCGTCTATTTCGACCTCACCCAAGACGGCATTGCCGAGAAGACCGGCTGGATTGCCCCTGAGGATGGATTGTTGGCCCTGGACTTCAACGGCAATGGTGTCATAGATGATCGAGGTGAGCTGTTCGGCACTGATCCGCTACACACTTCATTTGACCGTCTGTCCGAAACCGTTGATGTAAACCAGGACGGCGTTGTTAACGCCGATGACCCGTTGTTCGGCGCATTGCGCGTCTGGCAAGACGCCAACAGCGATGGCATCTCCCAAACAGGCGAACTCAAGACCCTGGACGAACTCGGCATCACCAGCATCAACACCGCCCAGACCCGCGTATTGCAAGCTACCGCCAACGGCAACAACATCATCGCCACCGGCAGTTACATCCGCAACGGCCAACAACAATACGTCACCGACATCGAATTCGCCTACGACGCAGCATTCACCGATGCCAACCCCAATCGCCCGCTGGATCAAGCCCCAACCCTGTCCGCCGACGTATTCGATCTGCCTTGGCTCAGAGGCTACGGATTGGTCAAAAGCCTGCACGTTGCCTATCAGGAAAACGCCGGCCTCAAACAAGCTGCCACCGACCTGATCGCCCAAGGCCGGGACGGCATTTTGCAAAACTTCGAAAGCTTCATGTCCAAATGGACCGGACTCGAAGCTGCACACCAAGCCAAAGGTATCGTCCGCACCAACCTCACCATTGTGGACAAAGCGTGGATGCTGGAAACTATCAGCGGACAGAACGTGCAGAAGAGCGCGATTGAAACCTCTGGATTTGCTTTGATCAATCCAATAGGAGGAGGCCAATGGAATACGACCTACATCGAAGGACAGTGGCAGTCGCTGGTGCAACAAGAAGCCATCAGCTTTGCCATCCAAGCGACGGCTAAAGATTGGATCAAAGGCGCGTACTACTCATTAGCCGGAGATCGTTTTGTAGTGATTGATGCGGCGATGCTTCAAGACAGCTTGGTTCAAGGGCTATCTGCTGTCGGCAATAAACAGGATGCGCTGTTTGCGGCGGCGACTCTGGGGCGGCTACGTAGCGACGGATGCGATTTACAAGCGGCTACGCTGAAACCGGCGCTGGCCTCATTGCCTTACGCGCAAGCTTATGAGGCAGCCATTGATGGAAGATTTGCATTTCGTGTGGTTGCAGGAGCATTCAGCGCCACCGATGCACACGATTGGTGGATCGAGGGCAGTAGCAGAGATGATACGCTTAATAGTAATGGCGGTAATGACATACTTGACGGTGGTGCCGGAAACGACTCCCTGCAAGGTGGTACCGGCAACGACATCTACGTGTTTGGACATGGGTATGGACAGGACGTTATTTTCGACTACGACGCGAAAACGGGCAACCTCGATAAAGTGCAGATTGCCTCCTGCATACTGCCTGCGGACGTGAAGGTCACGCGGGATTCATCTAATCTGTATCTCAGCATCAGCAACCTAAACGGCACAACAGACAAACTGACTTTGCAGAACTGGTTTAGTGGGGATTCCTATAGAGTCGAGCAAGTCGTGTTTGCGGATGATCCGGCTACGATCTGGGATGTGGCTGCGCTCAACACACTAGCCAATGTACCGACTGAGAATGCGGATTATCTGAGTGGGCTGTCTGGGAACGATGTTATCAACGGTTTGGGAGGTAACGACACATTGCTGGGCGATGCAGGTAACGACACGTTGGATGGCGGTGCCGGAAACGACTCCCTGCAAGGCGGTACCGGCAACGACACCTATGTGTTTGGCAGAGGTTCCGGTCAGGACATTGTGTACGACTACGACACGACAGCGGGCAACCTCGATAAGATGCAGATTGCCTCCGGCGTACTGCCTGCGGACGTGAAGGTCACGCGGGATTCATCTAACCTGTATCTCAGCATCAACAACCTAAACGGCACAACAGACAAACTGGCTTTGCAAAACTGGTACATTGGAAATGCCTACAAGGTCGAGCAAGTGGTGTTTGCTGATGATCCGGCTACGGTGTGGGATGTTGCGACACTCAACACACTAGCTAATGTACCGACTGAGAATGCGGATTATCTGAGTGGATCGTCTGGGAACGATATTATCAATGGTTTGGGGGGCAACGACACATTGCTGGGCGATGTAGGTAATGACACGTTGGATGGCGGTGCGGGAAACGACTCCCTGCAAGGTGGCACTGGCAATGACACCTACGTGTTTGGTTGGGGTTCCGGACAGGACACTATTTACGAGTACGACACGACAACGGGCAATGTCGATACCATCCGCTTTGGTGCGGGGATTACTGCAAGCGACATTGGATTTGGCCGCAATGGTGGTGATTTGGTGCTAAGCATCAACGGCACAACCGACCAGTTGAGGATGCAGAATTGGGGCAATGGAGATGCTTATCGCATTGAACGAGTGGAGTTTGCTGATGGAACGGTGTGGGGAACGGCAGATTTGCCATCCCAATTATCAGGGCTGCCAATCATGGGAACGAGCGGTAACGATAACCTGTCCGGGGACGCAGGGAATAACACGCTAGATGGCGGAGCCGGAAATGACACTTTACAAGGCGGAGCAGGCGATGACACCTACCTGTTTAATAGAGATGGCGGACAAGACACTATTTCTGACAGTGATTCTACCACAGGCAATGTAGATACCATCCGTTTCGGTGCCGGAATTGCGGCCAGCGACATTACCTTCTCACGTAGCAGCAACGATCTGGTGCTGGGCATCAACGGTACCACTGATCAACTGAAGATACAGAACTGGGCGTCTGGGGATTACTATCGCATCGAGCGGGTGCAGTTTGTCGATGGCACGTTGTGGGATGCGGCGTATTTGCAGACACAAATTTCAGCGATACCTATCGTTGGCACGGCTGGCAACGACAACTTGTCCGGGGATGCAGGGAGCAACACATTAGACGGCGGTGCTGGAAACGATACCTTGCAAGGCGGGTTAGGTAACGACACTTACCTATTCAACTTAGGTGGCGGGCAAGACACCATTTATGACGGCGACTCTACCCCAGGCAATGTAGACACTGTTCGCTTTGGTGCCGGGATTGCTGCGAGTGACATTAACTTCTCACGTATCGGCAAAGATCTGGTGTTAAGCGTCAACGGTACGAGCGATCAATTAACGATACAAAGATGGAGAGATGGCGATGCTTGGCGCATCGAACGGGTTGAGTTTGCCGATGGCACGGTGTTAAACGCGGCCTATTTACAGGCACATGCTATAGCTAAGCTTACCGGAACGAGTGGCAACGACACCCTTTCCGGAGACTCGGGAAGTGACATGCTGGACGGCGGGGCCGGGAACGACACTTTGCAAGGTGGAGCAGGCAACGACATTTACCTGTTTAATCTGGGTGATGGGCAAGATACGATTCTGGATTACGATTATAGCTCAGGCAATGTGGATACCATTCGCTTCGGTGCTGGAATTGCTATGAGCGACATCACATTCTCGCATAGCGGGTATGGTGGCGGCCTGGTGCTGAGCATTAACGGCACCACCGATCAATTGACGATAGAAAAATGGAACTATGGGGATTATTACCATATTGAGCAAATGGAGTTTGCCGATGGCACGGTGTGGAATATACCTATCGTCGGAACAAGCGGTGATGACTATCTGGCTGGGAATTCCGGCAATGATACGTTCAATGGAGGAGCCGGAAACGACACCTTGGTTGGCGGTACAGGTAATGACACCTACCTGTTCAATCTGGGCGGCGGACAGGACACAATCTTCGAATACGACAGCAGCGCCGGGAATGTGGATACCATCCGCTTCGGTGCGGGCATCACGGCGGACGACGTTACTTTCAGCCGTAACGGCTACGATCTGGTATTAAACATCAACGGCACAACCGATCAACTGACGATACAGAACTGGGGATATGGAAACGACTATCGCATCGAACAAGTGGAGTTTGCCGATGGTACGTCATGGGATGCGCTGTATTTGCAGACACAAATTCCCGCGCCGACTTTTGAGGGAACGTCCGGCAATGACACATTAACGTTCTGGAAGGGTGAGAGCGGGCCTCTTCAAGGGATGGAAGGAGATGACATGCTTTATGGATCAGATGGCAATGACATCTTGGATGGTGGAGCCGGCAATGACTATTTGACTGGTGGATTGGGAAATGATGTCTATGTGTTTGGATTAGGCGGAGGCCAAGACAGCATTTACAACAGCGACTCTAGCGCAGGTAATATGGATACCCTTCTCTTCGGGGCCGGGATTGCTGCGGACGACATTACGTTTTCACATGGCGGATATGGCGGTGATCTGGTGCTGGGCATTAATGGCACTAGCGATCAGGTAACGTTACAGAATTGGGGATATGGAGACGAATCCCGTATTGAACGGGTGGAGTTTACTGATGGTACGGTATGGGATGCCGCTCAGTTACAAGCGTTTGCGACTGCTGTTCCAATTATAGGGACTGGAGCAAGCGATTCCTTATATGCTTGGGCGGCTGAAAACGCCACGCTTCGGGGGTTAGGCGATGACGACTATCTTATTGGGAATGACGGCAACGACATTCTGGACGGCGGTACCGGCAATGACTATTTGAGCGGCAATACAGGCAATGACACCTACCTGTTTAATCTGGGCGACGGACAAGACACAATCGCCGAATACGACAACAACGCAGGGAATGTGGATACCGTTCGCTTCGGTGCTGGGATTACTGCCGGAGACATTACTTTCAGTCGTAGCGACAATGATCTGGTATTGAGCATCAATGGTACGAGCGATCAGCTAAGAATTCAAAGCTGGGGCAGTGGAGATGTTTGGCGCATTGAACGGGTAGAGTTTGCGGATGGAACAGTGTGGGGGACGGCAGATTTGCCGTCCCAATTATCCGGGCTGCCACTTATTGGAACAAACGGTGATGACAATCTGTCCGGTGATTCCGGGAATAATACATTGAATGGTGGAGCCGGAAACGACACTTTACAAGGCGGAGCAGGCAATGACACCTACCTGTTCAATCTGGACGGCGGACAAGACAGAATCTTTGAATACGATTCGAGCCCAGGTAATATGGATACTATCCGCTTCGGTAAGGGAATCACGGCGGACGACATTGCTTTCAGCCGTAACGGCGACGATCTGGTATTAAACATCAACGGCACAGCCGATCAATTAAAGATACAGAGTTGGGACTATGGAGATGCCTATCGCATTGAACGGGTAGAGTTTGCGGATGGAACAGTGTGGGAGACGGCAGATTTGCCGTCCCAATTATCAGGACTCCCGCTTATAGGAACGAGCGGTAATGACGGCCTGTATGGGGATGCAGGAAATAATACGCTGGATGGCGGAGCTGGAAACGACTTCTTGGCTGGCAGTACAGGTAACGACACTTACCTGTTCAATTCGGGCGGCGGACAAGACACAATCTCCGAATACGATTCAACCGCAGGTAATGTCGACACTGTTCGCTTCGGTGCGGGAATCATGGCGAACGATATTACCTTTAGCCGTAACGGCTATGATCTGGTGTTAAGCATCAACGGCACAACCGATCAACTGACGATACAGAACTGGGGATATAGAGATTACTATCGTATTGAGCGAGTTGAGTTTGCCGATGGCACGTCGTGGGATACGGCGTATTTGCAGGCGCAAGGTTCAGCTCTACCTATCCTGGGTACGATTAATAACGATTATCTGTCCGGGGACGCAGGAAATAATACGCTAGACGGCGGAGCCGGCAATGATTATTTGAATGGCGGTACGGGCAACGACATCTACCTGTTCAATCTGGGGAGTGGGCAAGACACGATCTATGATTACGATTCTACCGCCGGCAATGTGGATACTATTCGTTTTGGTGCGGGGATTGCGACGGGCGACATTATTTTCAGTCGTAGCGGCAACGACTTGGTGTTAGGAATCAACGGTACGACCGATCAACTGACAATAAGTAATTGGGGGGCTGATGCAAACAGTCGCATTGAGCGCGTGGAGTTTGCTGATGGTACAGCCGCTCAGCTACAAGCATTCATGCCTGCTGTTCTCATGTCAGGGACAGAGGAAGCCGATTACCTGCAAGCTTTGGCGGGTGAAAATACAATGCTCCAGGGTCTAGGCGGCAACGACACTCTTTACGGAAATGACGGTAACGATATTTTGGATGGTGGCTTCGGCAATGATTATTTGAATGGCACTGCAGGTAACGACACCTACCTTTTCAACCTCGGTGGCGGGCAAGATACGATATCTGGTTATCACTATACCGCAGGCGATGTGGATACCATCCGCTTTGGTGCCGGGATTGCCGCGAGTGACGTTACCTTCAGGCGTAGCGGCAACGATCTGGTGCTGAGTATCAACGGCACGACCGATCAACTGGCGATACAGAACTGGGGATATGGAAACGACTACCGTATTGATCGGGTGGAGTTTGCCGATGGAACGGTATGGGATGCAGCGTTTTTGTCTGCTGCCCCCATTTCAGGGTCGGAACAAGACGATTACCTGCAAGCCTGGGTAGGTGAGAATACATCACTCCAAGGTCTTGGCGGTGACGACACTCTTTACGGAAATGACGGTAACGACATTTTGGCTGGTGGCGTCGGCAATGATTATTTGAATGGCAATGCAGGTAACGACACCTACCTTTTCAACCTCGGTGGCGGGCAAGATACGATTTCTGATTATCACTATACCGCAGGCGATGTGGATACCATCCGCTTTGGTGCCGGGATTGCCGTGAGTGACGTTACCTTCGGTCGTAGCGGATACGATCTGGTACTAAGTATAAACGGCACGACTGATCAACTGGCGATACAGAACTGGGGATATGGAAACGACTACCGTATTGATCGGGTGGAGTTTGCCGATGGTACGGTATGGGATGCCGCTCAGTTACAAACATTTGCATCTACTGCCCCCGTTTCAGGAACGGAAGAATCCAATTCCCTGCAAGCGTGGGCGGGCGAAAACGCAACGCTCCAAGGCTTAGGCGGTGACGACGCTCTTTACGGGAATGACGGCAACGATATTCTGGATGGTGGCGCTGGAAGTGATTACTTGAGTGGCAGTACAGGTAACGATACTTACATTGTCGATAACGCAGGCGATGTTATCGTTGAGAACGCAGGCGAAGGTACAGACACCGTGCAGGCCTCGATCAGCTATACGCTTGGTGACAACCTTGAGAACCTGACTTTGACAGGCGTCGCTGCCATTAATGGAACAGGCAATGCTTTGGACAATATCCTGATCGGCAACAGTGCAGTCAACGTATTGACCGGCGGTTTGGGCAACGACACTTACATTATTGACAACGTAGGCGATGTTGTCATTGAAAACGTAGATGAAGGTGCCGACACGGTGAAATCCTCAATCAGCTGCACTCTGGGTGCGAATGTCGAGAATCTCATCTTAACCGGGACGGCCGCTATTAACGGTACAGGCAATGGGTTGGACAATGTACTCATTGGAAACAGTGCAGTGAACACATTGACCGGTGGCTTAGGTGACGACACCTTGGATGGCGGTTCAGGTGCCGATACCATGATCGGCGGCTTAGGCAATGACACCTACGTAGTGGACAACGCAAGCGATGTCGTAAAAGAAACCTCCGCACTGAGTACAGAGATCGACACGGTGCAGTCCTCCATCACCTATACCTTGGGTTCAAAGCTAGAAAACCTCACCCTGACTGGAACCTCAGCGATCAACGGTACCGGCAACAGCTCGAACAACACACTGACCGGCAACAGTGAGAATAACGTGTTGAATGGCGGCACCGGGGCCGACCAACTGTTGGGCGGCTTGGGCAACGACACCTACGTGGTAGACAACGTGAACGATGTAATCACGGAGTATCTGGATGAGGGCACCGACACAGTCCAATCCTCCGTAACCTACACTTTGTCAGACAATGTCGAGAATCTCACGCTGACCGGAACGACTGCGATCAACGGTGAAGGCAATACGTTAGATAACATCTTGCTCGGCAATAGTGGGAAGAACGTGTTGGATGGCGGTATGGGGGCGGATATCGTGGCAGGTGGCAAAGGCAACGACACCTACGTGGTAGACAACATCGGCGACATGGTGACGGAGAACATAGACGAAGGTATCGACACGGTACAAAGTTCCATCACCTACACTTTGGGTGAAAACGTCGAGAACCTCACACTCACCGGAACGGACGCCCTCGACGGCACAGGCAATGAACTCAACAACACCCTTACCGGCAATGAGGCAGCCAATATACTGGACGGCAGTACCGGTGCCGACACCATGATCGGCGGCTTAGGTGACGACACTTATGTAGTGGACAACGCAGGTGATGTGGTGAAAGAAACTTCCAAACTGACCACAGAAATCGACACGGTGCTATCCTCCATCACTTATACCTTGGGCTCTAACGTTGAAAACCTCGCCCTAACCGGCATGTCCTCGATCAACGGTACGGGCAACAGCTTGAACAACATACTGACCGGCAACAGTGAGGATAACGTGTTGAATGGTGGCACCGGGCTCGACCAACTACTGGGCGGCTTGGGCAACGACACCTACGTGGTGGACAACGTAAACGATGCCGTCACAGAGAATCAGGATGAAGGCATCGACACAGTTCGATCCTCCGTGACCTACAGGTTGTCAGACAACATCGAGAACCTCACGCTCACTGGTGCGTCCGCGATCAACGGCGAAGGCAATGACCTGGATAACATCTTGCTCGGCAATAACGGGAAGAACGTGTTGGATGGAGGTATAGGTGCGGACGCCATGACCGGTGGCGCAGGCAACGACACCTACGTAGTGGACAACACCGGCGACGTGGTGACCGAGAGCGCGAACGAAGGCACCGACACCGTACAAAGTTCCATCACCTACACTTTGGGTGAAAACGTCGAGAAACTCACACTTATCGGGACCGATGCCCTCGACGGCACAGGCAATGCACTCGACAACACCCTTATCGGCAATGAGGCAGACAATATACTGGACGGCAGTACCGGTGCCGACACGATGATCGGCGGCTTAGGCAACGACACCTACATCGTGGATAATGTAAGCGACGTCGTAAAAGAAACCTCCGCACTGAGTACAGAGATCGACACAGTGCAGTCCTCCGTCACCTATACCTTAGGCTCCAACGTCGAAAATCTCATCCTGACCGGCACAGCCGTGATCAACGGCACCGGCAACAGCTTGAACAACCAATTGATCGGCAACAGCGGGGATAACGTGTTGACTGGCGGTAAGGGCAGCGACCTGTTAAACGGCGATCTTGGCAACGACACCCTCAAAGGTAATGCGGGCAATGACATCCTGCAAGGCGGAGCTGGGAACGATACGTTGTCCGACACAGCGGGAGCCAACCTGCTGGATGGCGGCTCGGGCATCGACACACTGAGCGGAAGCGCCGCCAATGAAATCTTCGTTGGCGGTACCGGCAACGACACCATCACCACCGGCAATGGCGCAGACATCATCGCTTTCAACCGTGGCGACGGCATGGATGTCGTCAATGGCGGAGTCGGCACCGACAACACCTTGAGCTTGGGCGGCGGTATCCAGTATGCCGACCTTGCCCTGTCCAAATCAGGTAAAGACCTGATTGTGGAGGTGGGGAATGCCGATCAGATCACCCTGAGTGGTTGGTACAATACCAACGCCAACCATAAGAGCGTCCTCAACCTGCAAGTAGTGGCCGATGCCATAGCCGGATTCGACCGCGCTTCAAGCGATCCGTTACTGAACAAATCGATCCAAAACTATGACTTCACCGCCATCGTCAACGCTTTCGACCAGACACGCGGCAGCAACGCCAACTTCATGCACTGGCACGCCACCGACAGCCTGCTCAGCGCACACCTGTCTGCCAGCGACAGCGAAGCTTTGGGAGGCGATCTGGCTAACCAGTACGGCAAAAGCGGCAACTTTAGCGGCTTTAGCCAGACTGCGGCGCAAGACGTACTGAACAATCCCTCCTTTGGGGGTAATCCACAGACCTTGCACGACCTGGCCGGGTTGAGTGAAGGCATAGCGAGGTTGAGCTAAACGATGGCGAAGACATGGCGCGATAAACTTGGAGTAGGGCACGAGCGATGAGAGATGCTCTGCACCGTATGGTGAACGGCAAGAAGCAACTCTTGCCGATTAGTACCGAAACTTTCCTTTGGGCATTGCAATGCGCCTGTCAGGTTCATCGTGTGCCGTTTGCTGCGGAAATGGCGTTGCGGCAGTTTTCTTCGCCATATAACTCGGCAATCTTGCAACACGCCCTGCATGAATTGGGCCTTAAAGGCCGCTGGCGCAAGGTGCAGGAAACGGATTTCGAACATCTGAACTTTCCTTGTTTTGCAGCACTTAATCCGCCGGATGATCCAGAGTTTGGTAAGGAGCAAAGTGAATCCGATACGCAAGTTGAACAACAATTGGAAACGTACGGTCTCGCACTGTTGGTGCGGTTGGAAAAAAACACGGTCCTGTTCTTTGAGCCGGGTAGCCAGGAGCCGCAGCATCTTCCTTTGACCGAATTCACGATACGTTGCGCCGGACATGTGTTGCAGTTCGCCGCTCCTAAAACCAAAGACGTGGATGATGAAGACAAAGAGTTCGGCTTCCGCTGGTTCGTGCCGGAATTGCTCAAGCATAAGAAGGTTTGGTACGACGTACTGCTGGCTTCGCTGGCATTGCAATTGGTCGGCATGGCTACTCCGCTGTTTACCCAGACTATCATCGACAAGGTGATTGTCCATCATACGATGAGTAACGCTGGTGGTGATCGCAGTCGGCATGGTTATCTTCATGGTGTTCAACGCTGTCATGAGCTGGGTGCGGCAGTATCTGGTAACACATACCGGCAACCGTATCGACTCGGTGTTGGGTGCGCAGGTATTCGCGCATTTGTTCAGGTTGCCGCTACGCTATTTTGAGCACCGTTCTACCGGTACGTTGGTAGCGCGTCTACAGGGTATAGAAAGCATACGCGAATTCTTGAGCGGAGCTGCCGTCACACTGATTTTGGATGTGCCGTTCCTGGTATTCTATTTAGCGATCATGTTCTATTACAGCTGGTTACTTTCGGTGGCTGCGCTGTCCATGCTGTTGCTGATCGTGTTGTTGAGTCTGGCCATTACCCCTTTAATGCGCGAGCGGTTAAATCAACAGTTCCTGCTCGGTGCGCGCAACCAATCTTTTGTTACCGAATATTTGTCCGGCATGGAAACGGTCAAATCCCTGCAAATGGAACCGCAGGTAGTGTCGCGCTACGGTGAATATTTAGCCGGTTATCTGGAAGCCGGATTTAATGCACGGCAACTGTCTAATAGCTATAACGTGGGGGCCAATACCTTGGAGCAGATGATGACCTTGGTAATTCTGTGTCTGGGCGCTTGGCTGGCGATGACGACTCAGGATTTTACTATCGGTATGCTGGTGGCCTTCCAGATGTTTGCCGGACGGCTTTCCCAGCCGGTGTTGCGTATGGTCGGATTATGGCAGCAATTCCAGCAGGCTAATATTGCGGTCAAGCGCTTGGGCGATGTGATGCATGCCCCCACCGAACCGTATTCGTTGAAGCCTGCAAGGGAAGGCGGCGGGCACGGCAAGGTGGAGATTCGCAACTTGGGTTTTCGTTATGCGGATAATCTTCCTTACCTGTACCAAAACTTCAACATGAGTATTTTACCGGGACAATGCATTGCCCTGATGGGGCCGTCCGGTTCAGGTAAGAGCACGCTCGCTAAACTTATGCTGGGCTTCTATCTGCCTAGCGAGGGCAGCATTCATATTGACGACCACGACATCCGTCACTTTTCTGCCAATGAACTGCGGCACCACTTTGGCGTAGTGCCGCAGGAAACAGTCCTGTTCTCCGGTACCCTCTATGAGAATCTGATTTTCTCCAATCCGCACACTACCTTCGAACAAGTAGTGCAGGCTTGCAAATTGGCAGAAATTCACGAGGCCATTGAGAAACTGCCGGAAGGCTACCAGACCGTGATCGGCGAACGTGGGGTAGGGCTGTCAGGCGGGCAGAAACAACGGTTGGCGATTGCCCGCGCTTTGCTTAAGCAGCCTAAAATTTTGCTGTTCGACGAAGCTACCAGTAGTCTGGACAGTGCCACAGCGGAGCACTTTGCAGCTACGGTCAATCAACTGAAAGGCAAAGTCACCATGCTGTTCATTACGCATCAATTGCCTGAGAGTCTGAAGGTGGATGAAGTGGTGCGGTTAACTCAAGCATAATTAATAGATTATGCAAGATCGTCATTCCGGCACAAATCTGTCTGGAACAGATTTGCATTGACCAGAAGGGCATCAGGCAGGATAGCCTGATGTGAATCCATGTGGAATGACGATCTCGGATTGTATGATTATGAAGTCTGACAAAGTAGAACTAAACCTGATTTTGATAGTCGGAGTTCAAAGCTTGCTTTGAAAATTGCCGGAGCTAGCTCTGGATTCCAGCGTATCACCCGCCAACTGAAGTATCTTGTTAATCTAGTAAAATCTAATATGATAAATAAAGCGTTGTGCTATTTTGTTTGCGTAGTGTTGGTTATAGTTCCCGCTCCGGTGTTTTCAGCAGACGGTCAACTGCCTAAAGCGGAGGTTGGTGATGAGGAATCTTGTCGTTCGGGAACAACATTTAAGCCGCTTTCTCTGGCAGAAGCTGTTGTCGTTGCGATGTCTGAGCATCCTCAGGTTTTGATAGCCCAGCTAGAGCTAAAAAAAGCCAATAACCAGGTGTTGGCAGCAGTGACGCCGTTTTTGCCCTCGGCAAGTGTTTCTATGCAAGGTGAGCGTTTTGTCACCCAAAATCCAGCGGCTCAACCCACCTCCGTAGGGTCAACTGTTGTGGGCGGGCAGCGAAGCCAGTATTCCAGTTACGCCTCGTTGGATGCCAATTGGAATCTCTATAATGGCGGCAGGGATTTAGCCGGATACCGTAGTGCAAAAGCAGGTGTTCTTGCCAGTGAGAGCGATCTTGTTAAGCAGACCAATGAAACGTTAAGTACGATACTGATTGCCTACAACGATTTGTTCAAAGCGCAGACTGCACTCTTACACCAGGCCGAGACGGCCAAATTGTTGCGCGGTGTGTTGCAACGTACCGAAAAGAGGTATGAGGAAGGTGTGGATAATCAAATAGCATTGAGCCAGCAGAGAATAACGTTTGCTAAAAGCGAGCAGGGTATATTTCAGGTTTGTCAGGAATTGTTTGACAAGTCTGCTGTATTGGCAAGGTCGTTGGGATTGCGCCTTCCTGCCGGGCATGTTTTTCGGCTTGATGCTCAAATTCCTGATGTAGAACAAATGAACTTGGAAGATGATGATCTTGAGGCGATTATTCAGGACGATCCTGGCGTCAAAGCCGCAAAAGAACGGGTGACGATGGCGCAACATAAACTTGAGCAGACCCGCGCCGTTTTTTACCCGACTGTTGCGATGACCGGACGCTACGACTGGTTGGGACAGGATCCGTCAAGTGTAGGAACTGCATTGAATTCGACTACGGCAAATAGTTACCGGTTTGGAGTCGTGCTTCAGCAACCACTGGGTCTTTTACAGCGGAATATGCGGCAGTCGAGTCAGCGCATGCCGATTTACTGAAAGCCGATGCGCTCTATCAACAAGCACTGATCGATGCCGAAACCAAACTTCGAACGGTGTTGAATGCCAAAACCCAAACAGAGCTTTCCGCAAAATCCAGCCAATTACAGACTGCCCAAACGCGTTTAACTTTTCAGCAAACGAGCCAGTTATTTAAAGATGGCTATGCGGATCTTGATGCAGTGTCCCAGGCGCAAATCAGTCTGTCCAAGGAGCAAGAGGCCACTGACGAATTGTTGTCGGATGCGAAGCTCGCCGCATGGAATGCGTATCTCGTTTTGCGTCCCGATGAATTTGCTGCGGTGTTGCTCGGGATGAATCATGTCGATCAGGCGCTCACGGATATAGGCAACCAGCCGGAATTGTTATCGGCAAATCCCGGCAAACTGTTAAGGTAGCGTGTTGAATTGTGCCATATATTTATATGTGGCCTGAATTGGCTATAGAATCCTGTTTTGACATTTATTACCGATGGCGGTCTGCCGCGAATCGACTCGATCGGCTATAATCCCCGCGCTGACTGGAATAACGGTTAGTCGACATCAGGCCCAGTAATCATTGAATAGATTGGAGAGCGTTATGAGAAAAATATCCGTATTAAGCGCAATATTGTTGACTGCCTGTGTCACTATCAACATCTATTTCCCCGCTGCCGCTGCTGAAAAAGCGGCGGATGAAATCATCAAAGACATACAAAAAAATACGCCGCAACAATCGGAACCCAAGCCTAAGGCAAGTTTGCCGGATTGGCAGGTTAGCGTTTATCAGATGATTGATGCTGCGATCAATGTTGTAGTGTCGCCCGCGCAGGCCGATGAGGCGAATTTGGCAATCGATAGCGCGGAAATCAGGCAAGTGCGAAGCGCTATGGAAGCTCGTTTTGCCAGTCTGCAACCTTTGTATGCGGCGGGATATATCGGCATACAGGCGGACGGTTTGTTGGCGGTTAGAGATGCCGGCAGCGTACCGCTTAAAGACAGAAATCAGGTCAATAAACTGGTCTCAGCAGAAAATGCAGATCGGCAAAACCTTTATCAGGCGATTGCCAATGCCAACGGTCACCCCGAATGGGCGGCGCAAATTAAATCAACTTTTGCCGGTCGTTGGGTGAGTAATGCTCAGTCAGGCTGGTGGTATCAATCCTCAGGAAGCTGGAAACAAAAGTAAACATGGCAAATAGAAGAAGAGTCAAAAAACAGTTACCGGAAACGCCGGTTAAAGTCACTATAGAATCGTTGGCCCATGACGGGCGTGGCGTGGCGCATGTCGACGGCAAGGTGATTTTTATCGATGAGGCATTGCCGGGCGAAGAGGTGGAGTTTGTTTATACCGAAAGCCGTAAGGATTATGCGGAAGGCAAGGTCGTTAAGCTGTTAAGCCGCGCCGCCGACCGGGTTGACGCGTTGTGCGCGCATTATGGCGTGTGCGGCGGTTGCAGTTTCCAGCATGTTGAATCGGCGGCGCAAATCCGGATCAAGCAGGATTTGCTGGTCGATCAGTTTAAGCGCATCGGCAAAACTGAAATACCCGAGCTTTGGCAGCCGCTGGAAGGCCCTCATTGGGGTTACCGCAGCAAAGCGCGGATGGGCGTTAAATATGTCGAGAAAAAGAACCGGGTGTTGGTGGGGTTCAGGGAAAGACGGCATCCGTATCTGGCTGAAATCGATAGTTGCGTGGTGATGAATCCTATCGTCGGCACTAAGCTGATGGCTTTGTCGGAAATGATCGGCGGTTTGACCATCAGAGACAAAATTCCGCAGATTGAAGTGGCTATCGGCGATCGACAATGCGTGCTGGCGTTTCGGGTGCTGGAGCCGCCGACCGATGCCGATAAGGAACGGATGCGCGAGTTTGCTCATCAGCATGACATGTCGCTGTGCCTGCAATCCAAAGGCCCCGATACCATCGTGCCGCTGGATGGCGAGCCGGAATTGATACCGACGTATGCGCTGCCGGATCAGGGTTTGGAGTTTAAATTCAAACCCGCGATGTTTACCCAGGTTAATTATGAAATTAACAGGCAAATGATCAACCGAGTGCTGGAGACCTTGGAGTTGAATGAAAATGACTCGGTGCTGGATTTATTTTGCGGTTTGGGCAACTTTACTTTGCCGATGGCGAAATTTGCAGGCCGCGTGGTCGGCGTGGAAGGCGATCAGCCGTTGGTCAATCACGCGAAGGAAAATGCCCGTCATAACGGTATCGAAAACGTTGAGTTTTATGCGGCAGATTTAAGCAAGGATATTAGCGATCAGCCTTGGGCCAATCGCAAATACAACAAGATCATGCTCGATCCGTCCAGGGCCGGAGCATCCGAGGTCTTGCATCATTTTAAAAAATGGCAGCCTGATCAGATTGTTTATGTGTCGTGCAATCCGTCAACTTTAGCCCGCGATGCGGGGATTTTGGTTAATGAGCTGGGCTATAAATTGATTAAAGCCGGGGTGATGGACATGTTTCCGCAGACCGGGCATGTCGAGTCGATAGCTTTGTTTGAAAAATAAGCACTTGATTATGTTTCGTATTGTGCTCTAACGGTGCGCGAGACTACAGCATGAACAGGTGGTATTGCTGATTCACAACGATATGATGCACCGGGATAGGCATGGGGATTAAAAGGGCGGTTTAAACTCAATGCAAACGATAGCTCAATAGATATATCGTCATCCCGGCAGGGATTGCCGGGATTCAGAACACAGGGATGTGATTAAGTATGCCTATTCAAAGGTAGTTTTAAGCGGCAAAAATGATTAATCAAACTGTGTAAACCCGTATGTGCAAGACTTGTAACTCTCTTTGAAATTGCCATCCATGGCTCGTGGGTCCCTGCCGGGATGACGAGTTGTTCAAATACCTGTGCATTTAAAGCATGGGTGCAGGAAATAATCTTCTAAAAAACCGCATTTTTAATTACATCCATCTCTTGATAAAAAGTAGGGATATTGGAGAGCTATCGCGTATTAATTAGATTACAAAGTTGTGAAAACCGGCACAATTCCACTAGAATTGCAGACTGGTAAGACTGGGCATCCTAGAAAAATAAAAAACCACGTCTTGATATGCTATTTATTTCACCCTAACGGGGCTAACGGGGAGTTTCCTTTGTCATTTTCAAACGGATTTTTCATTCAATTTATTCGGTTAGCCGGGCCTTTTTGGCATTCTGAAAATAAATCTACTATTCGCAGTTTGGCTCTGGCTTTATTCATGCTTACCATCATGCAGATCGGCATTGCTGTCGTTATTACAGTGTGGAGCGCCGATCTTTTCAACGCACTTGAACAACGCTCAATGGGAGGGCTATTTAAGCAGATCGGCCTGATTGTGCTGATTTTCGGAGCCAATATAGCGGTTACCACTGCCCATTTTAAAGTTAAGCGACGTTTGCAACTCGATTGGCGAAGCTGGTTAACACACCACTTGATCAGTAAATGGATGGCCGATGGCCGCCATTACCTGGTCACACACATTCAGGGAACACACGATAATCCGGACGGACGAATTGCTGAAGATATCCGTATTGCGACTGAAGCCGCTATCGATCTTTGTCATTCTTTGATCTATTGTTTGTTATTACTCATTAGTTTTACCAAAATTCTCTGGGCACTTTCCGGCACTGTTACGCTTAATTTATTGTTCTTTGATATTCCCATTCACGGGCATTTAGTCTGGTTGGCCATAATTTATGCGGCTTGCGCTTCCGCATTGGGCTGGTGGTTAGGCCGTCCCTTTACCATAGCGACAGACGCCAGACAGACTGTAGAAGCCAATTTCAGGTTTGGCTTGGTAACCGCACGGGAAAACTCCCTGGCGATTGCGCTGGTTCATGGCGAAGCCAATGAACAGACTCGTTTCATCGGGCTTTTTAAGAATATTGTTCACGCTTGGCAGCGGCAAACTCATGCTTGGTCGCATCTATACATGCTCACTTCCGGCTATTCGGTGCTGTCGATGGCCTTTCCGATTCTGGTGTCTGCGCCCCGCTATATTTTAGGAAGCATTCCGCTTGGAGCCTTGATGCAATCGGCCCAGGCATTTCAGCAAACGGCTGGAGCGCTGTCCTGGCCGGTTGACAATATGGCCAAAGTCGCAGAATGGCGAGCCTCAGTTGAGCGGGTATTGGGATTGGCTAATGGATTGGAGCTGTTAGAGCAGGAAATCGCCCGTCATGATCCGCATCGGATTCATCTGGAAAAAACAGAACAGGATGTTTTGCGTTTTCGTGACGTGTGTATCATCAGACTTGACGGTGTGGTATGCGTATCGGGTATGAATGACGAAATCAGGCCGGGAGAGCGCGTACTGATTACCGGCAATGCCTTTACCGGCTCCAAATTATTTAAGGCGATAGTCGGCCTTTGGCCGTGGGGAGAAGGCGCTATTGAACTGCCGCGCGATCCGGTGTTCTTTATGCCGCCACGACCTTATTTACCGACCGGCACGTTGCGGACGGCAATCTGTTATCCATCAGCTCAGGCAGAATATGCCGAGTCTGCGATTACTGATGCGCTTGAACTGGTCGGTTTACAAGAATTGCAGGAGCAACTTGACCATGAAGATAATTGGGCCGGCGCACTTTCTCGCGAGCAGCAACAGCGCTTAGGTGTGGTTCGGCTGTTGTTGCAGCAACCCAAGTGGATTTTGTTGCAAGAGGCTATGGATTCGCTTGATTCTTCTTGGGAAATGAAAATGCTGCGTTTGATTGCCCAAAAACTGCCTGATGCTGCGATATTGACGATTACTAACGAGCCTATGGCAGAGGGATTTCATGAACGGAGGATTGCGCTGTAATTTGAAAAACGTAGGGGCAATCCCTTGTTGTTGCCCTTTGACTAAGCCGAATTTAGGGCAGGCACAAGACCTGCCCCTACAAAGAATAATATGAAGCATTTATTTGAAAATAAATGCGGCAAAAACTGCGCGGCGTTAACTTTGGCGGATGGCTGGTTCTTGAAAAATGGATGACTTTATTCACAGCGCTGCTTTTCACGCTATCTTTTCACCTGTCATTAAAGAGAGACTTAGAAATGCAAACACAATTTCTATCGGCTTTATCCGATAAGACTCAAAACAAAAACAATAAATGTCCAACATCTAAAATATTCCGGTTTTGGACTGTTTTAGCCGCATTCTTCTTAAGTATGTCGTTTTCTGCGCCAAGCTACAGCCACAGAGGAGCGCTTGATGAGATTGATGTTTGCCGTATCAGAGTCGGTACCGAAAAAATCCACTTTACCGCTTATACGCCGACATTAACCCAAAGCCAGGGCTTTTGCCGTTTTATCCCTAATGTGGGACTGACAAATCTGATTTTCGATTATGAAGGTAAAAAACTCAGGGATGTCTCAATAGAATTTGAAGTGACTAAAGAGCCGGAAGGAACGCGCATTTTTTATCAGGAGCCGCAAAAATCAAAAACCGGAACGGTTAAAGCGGATATTGATTTCTCTAAATACGGCGCCGGCGATTATCTTGCGCATGTAACTATCGCTCATGACGGCGAAAAGCAGGATACGCATTTGCCGTTTGTTATTGGCGTTGAAGAATCAAAAACGCCATGGGGCCGGTATTTGTTTTTTGTAATATCCGTGGCGGTGTTGGTGACTTTAGGTATTGCCTATTTAACTCGTAAATACGGTAGTGGACAAGAAGATACACACCTTTAGCAAATCGTTATAAGTTATTCCGACGAATAGCTCATTAGCTACGCTATTTTCCCCTGCAAATAGTGAATGCAGGGGAAAATAGCTTTCCATACAGCCGGGCTTATTAATTCTCTAAGCCAACTTCGCTTTCAGGAAATCAATAACATCCGCAAACGGAATTTCCTCGTTTGCGTCAGCCGTTCTGGCCTTGTATTCAACCGTGCCGGAATCCAGGCCGCGATCGCCCACCACGATGCAGTGCGGGATGCCGATCAGTTCGATGTCGGAAAACATAAAACCGGCGCGGACTTTCCTGTCATCGAACAATACATCGATTCCGGCAGCCAATAAGTCTTGATACAACTTCTCCGCCGCTTCTTTCAGGCGTTCCGATTTGTGCATGTTCATCGGGCACAGCGCGACCTGGAAAGGCGCAAGATTGGTCGGCCAAATGATACCTTTAGCGTCATGGTTCTGTTCGATCGCGGCGGCGACAACGCGGGAAATACCGATGCCGTAACAGCCCATAGTCATGATCTGGTTTTTGCCGTCTTCGTTGCTGACCCCGGCGTTCATGGCTGCGCTGTATTTGGTGCCTAACTGGAAAATATGGCCGACTTCAATGCCGCGAGCCAGTGTGATTTGGCCTTTGCCATCCGGACTCGGGTCGCCTTCAACCACCATGCGCAGGTCTGCAATGTGGTCAGGAACAGGCAAATCGCGTTCCCAGTTGACGCCTTTATAATGCTTGCCGTCCTGATTTGCGCCGCAAACGAAATCGGACATTAAGGTTACGCTACGGTCGGCAATGATTTTGATCTTTAAGCCAATCGGGCCGATAGAACCGGGCTTGCAGTTGCAGACGCTGCTTACTTCCTCGTCGCTGGCGAATTGGAGCGGGGAAGCGATACCGTCAATTTTAATTGCTTTGATTTCGTTAAGGTTGTGGTCGCCTCTTAACAGCAGCGCAACCAGCGTGTCTTCTTCGCCTTTAACGATCAAAGTCTTAAGGCATTGCGTGGCGGGGATGTTTAAAAAACCGCAGACTTCTTCGATGCTGTGCTGGTTGGGCGTATCGATCAGCGTCAACTCTTCGGTAGCAGAACCGCGAGAGCCTGCAGGCGCCACCGCTTCGGCTTTTTCGACATTCGCGGCATATTCGCTGCCGGTCGAGAACGCAATCGCATCTTCGCCGGAATCGGCCAGTACATGAAACTCATGCGATACCGCGCCGCCGATTGAGCCGGAATCGGCGATGACCGCGCGAAATTTTAAGCCCAAGTGGTTAAAAATGTTGGTGTAAGCCTGATACATTGCATCGTAGGTAAGCTGCAACGATTCCTGATCCAAATGGAAAGAATAGGCGTCTTTCATGATAAATTCGCGCGAACGCATTACGCCGAAACGGGGACGGATTTCATCGCGGAATTTGGATTGGATTTGGTAATAAGTGATAGGCAGCTGCTTGTAGCTTTTGATCTCGTTGCGCGCCAGATCGGTAATGATCTCTTCGTGAGTCGGTCCCAAACAAAAATCGCGGTCATGACGGTCTTTTAACCGCGCCAGTTCCGGGCCGTATTGTTCCCAGCGGCCGGTTTCCTGCCACAGTTCGGCCGGTTGCAGGCCGGGCATTAATACTTCCAGCGCACCGGTTTTTTCCATTTCTTCGCGGGTGATTTTTTCGACTTTGCGCATGACCCGCAAACCCAAGGGCAGCCAGCTGTAAAGACCGGCGGCCAGTTTGCGGATCAGGCCTGCGCGGATCATCAGTTGATGGCTGGCTATTTCAGCATCGGCCGGTGTTTCTTTAACGGTATTGAGCGGGAATTGAGTAGTACGCATTATGTTTTAAGGAGCTGGTCAATAAAAACCGCTATTTTACAGATTTAATGCCGGTTTAGTCATCCCGTTATCGTAATCAATTCAGATTGCTCGGGTAATTCGAGCGTTTATTGATGATTGACGCATAACCTGACTAAACGCATCAGGTTGGGTTTATCGTTCGGACATTACGTGTTATGTTTTATATAAAAATAAAATCATGTTTAAAGGATTACCGTTGGAATACACAGCTGACATTTTAATTGTCGATGACACATTGGCGAATTTACAATTATTATCGACCCTTTTAAAAGAAGAAGGCTATAAAGTACGTCCTGCCAACAGTGGGGTTCTAGCATTGCAAGCGGTTGCCCAAAAAAAGCCGGACTTAATTTTGCTGGATGTCAAAATGCCTGAAATGAATGGGTATGAGGTCTGCGAGGCTTTAAAAGCCAATCCGGAAACCAGGAATATTCCGGTTTTATTTATCAGCGCATTAAATGATGTTGCCGATAAAATCAAAGCCTTCAATGCAGGCGGCCTCGATTATATTAATAAGCCTTTTCAATTCGAAGAAGTAAAAGCCCGCGTTGGCACTCAACTGCGATTAAAAGCCTATGAAGATGATATGGAAGCAAAAATAGCGCTTGGCATTCATGAAATTGAAGCTTTGAATCAGGAAATCATCGATACCCAGCAAGAACTTATTTTTACCATGGGGCAGATTTGCGAAACCCGTTCGCACGAAACGGGGCAGCATGTAAAACGTGTCGCCGAGTATTCGTATTTATTGGCAAAATTGTACGGTTATGAAGAACAGGATCTGATGAAGCAAGCCGCTTCCATGCACGACATCGGTAAAGTCGCGATTCCGGACAGTATTTTAAATAAACCAGGTCAATTGACTACCGAAGAATGGGACGTTATGAAAACCCACAGTCATTTAGGTTTTCAGATGCTCAACCTGTCGCAACGCGGGCCCCAACGTCCGTTATTTAAACTGGCCGCTACTATTGCTTTGGAACATCATGAAAAATGGGATGGCAGCGGCTATCCCTATGGTCTCAAAGGTGAAGAAATCAGTGTTCCGGGACGTATTACGGCTGTTGCCGATGTGTTCGATGCACTAGGAGCAATGCGATGTTATAAGCCCTCGAAGAGCTTGGAAGAGATTTTGGAGATTTTTCAGCTGGAAAAAGGCAGGCATTTTGATCCGGACATGATTACGCTGTTTTTTGATCATTTGGATGAGTTTATTGCTATTCGGGATAAATACGCGACACCTGACGAGTAGACGAAAATGTTCATACTCTCGGTCACATCAAATAATCGGCATATCGCCAGTATTCCCTTCGCATCACCCTGCAACTTGTTTAATTTATTACTAGTTCATGAGCATACCCGAGTCCGTTCGGCATGCCAGGGTAAAGGAACATGCGGTCTCTGTTTGGTGCATATCGACCAAGGCGAGGCCAGTGAGTTGACGCATTATGAATATGAGCGTCTTAACGCATCGCAAATCGCTAGCGGTATTCGTCTAGCTTGCCAAGTGACGATGTTGGATCATGCCGGCGTTACTCTTATCAACCCTTTGATTATCGAGGCGTTGGATACTATCAATATTCATTCTTCGATAACAATGCCCAATGCCCGGTATGCTGTAGCAGTCGATTTGGGCTCGACGCAATTACGCATCAGTCTTTGGGATTGCACCAATCGACTCCGCGTTGCCGGATATTGCGGTTTTAATCCGCAAGCGTACTACGGCACGGACATACTCAATCGCTTAACCGCTGCTACGACTGATAAAACCGCAGGGTTGGCGATGAGCGAGTTGATACAAGACACGATAGAGCGAGTGATAACGGAATGGATAGATGCCAGAAATTTGCCTGTTACGGAAATTTTGATCGTTGGCAATACGGCGATGTTGGCATTGTTGGCGAACAAACATGTTGAACAATTATTGCAACCTGAATATTGGACGCACTCTCTAAATTGCTCTCTAAGCTTTTCGACATTACGGCAAACGCAAATTCCGATTGCTATCGTTCAGCCCGTAGCCGGTTTTGTCGGTTCCGATATATTGCTCGGTTTGTTGGCTGTAGGTTTAACGCACAGTGCAGGCAGTGCGTTATTTATTGATTTTGGCACTAACACCGAAATAGTTTTATGGCATCAGGACAGATTATGGCTCACTTCTGTTCCCGGCGGTCCCGCATTCGAAGGTTGCGGCATTAGTTGCGGTGTTGCCGCTGAACAAGGAGCGATTAACCATGTTGATTATGACGCAGTAACTGGAGAATTCCGCGGTGCATTGATCGGTACAGGTGAGATTAAAGGACTATGCGGTTCGGGTTTGTGCGATGCGATGGCCTGCTTACTTGCATCGGGACAATTGAAAAAAAACGGCCGCTTTGCAAAAGCGGATTCCGAGTTGGAAATTGACTTAGTCAATCTGCATTATCGCGTTACTGTTAAAAAACAGGATATTGATATTTTTCAGCGCGCCAAAGCCGCTACAGGTGCCGGCATTGCTAAATTACTGGCTTTGGCAGACGTGTCGTCGGCAGATTTAACGCGACTGTGCATTGCCGGGTCTTTTGGGCAGTTTTTAAATATTCGACATGCCCAAACCATTGGTTTATTACCCGGTTGTGCGCCTGAAAGAGTCGAATTATGCGGTAATGCCGCGTTAACGGGATGTGAGCAATTGCTTTCCAGCCATAATCGCGATGAACAATTAAACGAACTAAAACGCAAAGTTGAAGTGGTTAATTTGTCGCAAGTTATCGATTATGAAGAAGCGTTTGTTGATAATCTTTATTTGCAGCCGATACCGTTGAAATAAATGTTTTGTTAAACCGCAGGCACAGCTCACCTTAACTGAGAATTTTATGATACTGAAAAATGTTATCGCGGCTTATAACGAGGCCGTTTTTGATACGGATCGTGATAAAGCATTCGAGGTTATTCACGAAGCGATAGCCCAGGGTCTTACGCCTGAGGATATTGTTTTTAAGGTGGTCATTCCGGCGATGGAACTGATGATTAAAGCAATCAGCGAGGATTTTGACGCCAATCTCGCCCAACATTTCATGGCCTCGCAAATCGCTTCCCAGGTCACCGATGAAATGGTGGCTCTGTTCAAGACAAGTCCAGAAACCATTGGCCGTATAGTCATCGGCACCTCACACGGCGATATGCACACCTTGGGTAAGCGCATTGTTAGCGGTTGCTTGCGGTCGCTGATGATCGATGTGGTTGATTTAGGCGTTAATGTCAGTGCCGAGCGCTTTGTCGATGCTGCACTGGAGCATGACGCAAACATTATTGCGATTTCCTCGATGATGGTTCATACCGCGCGCAGTGAACAGGGTTGTCTTGCGGTACGGCAACTGCTTAAAGAACGCGGGTTAGAGGGTCGCCTTAAAATCGTTGTCGGCGGCGCACCCTATACATGGGATACGGAACTTTATAAAGTTGTCCAAGCCGATGCCTGGGCGAGTGACGGTATTTCGGCAGGAAAAGTCATTAAGGATTTAATCGTGGGGATGCATAAATGATTACCGGAATGGATAGATTGGTTGCTGCAATAAACGGTGAAAAAGCGGATCGCATTCCGGTGTTTTGCAATTTATTGGATCAAGGCGTTAAAGAGTTGGGCTTAACGTCTTTCGATTATTACCAGCGTGGCGAATATGTCGCCGAAGCGCAATTGAAAATGCGTGAAAAATACGGCTACGACAATGTCTGGAGTTTGTTTTATGTCGGCAAAGAAGCTGAATTATTAGGCTGTCGAAAGATTTTGTTTTCGCCCGATGGTCCGCCTAATGTTGAACATTTTGTCATTCAATCGTATGACGATATTCACAACCTGGAAATTCCGGACGATATTATTCATCATCCTGTTTTTGCCGAAGAATTAAAATGTTTGCAAATCCTGAAGCGGGAAGTGGGCGGACGTTACCCGATTTGCGGCTATGTGACAGCCGGCATGGCATTGCCCGCATTGTTGATGGGCATGGATAAATGGTTTGAATTACTATTCATGGGGCCGCCTGAAGTGCGCGATGAGTTATTAGCCAAATGTTCGTTATTTTGCCAGCGACATATTGCCGCTTTGAGAGAATTGGGCGTCGATGTGATTGTCTATGCCAATCCGTTCGGTTCTACCGATTTTGTGCCGCTGCAACACATCATCAAAACCGGCATACCGTGGATGAAACAGGATTTAAGCGCTGGGCTGCAAGGCATCGTTTATTACTGCGGAGGGGCGCGGTTTAATCAAGTCATTGAGTCCATTATTTCGCAAATTGGCATAGAGACTTATTATTTAAGCCCCTTGGACGACATTGCCGTAGGTAAGCAAATTATCAATGGCCGAGGCCTGACCTGCGGCGTTATCAATGATATTAAGCTCATTGATTGGTCGGAACAGGAAATTAAACAGGAAGTAAAACGTATGTTGGCGGCGGGCATGGCAGGCGGTAAGTTTCTTTTCGGCACGATTCTAATGCCGTACAAAATCCCTGAACGTAATATTAGGGCGATGTTAGATGCTGTTTATGAATATGGGCGGTTTTAAGTTGCCGCTCAATGCAATGGGACGATTATTGTCCACGAAAAGCACGAAAGACACGAAAAAATGGATAAGATACTGGACACTGTGAGACATCTTATTAAGTGGTGCTTAACGCCAAAGCAAGCTTTGGATTCCGGAAAATTTGTATACAGGAGTTCAAAGCTTGCTTTGAAATTCAATATGCTAAACAGCATGTTTAGTAACGTGGTTAAGCAAGCGTCGAATGGGGTAAGTAGTTCTTCATTTATACAGATTTTTCGTGCTTTTCGTGTCTTTCGTGGACATTATTTATCTTAAGTCCATGTCAAACTTAACACTAAGCCTGGTCGGCTGCGGCATTTTGCGAAAAGAAGTGGAGTTTTTAATTGCAAAAAATAACTGGCAGCTAACAACGGATTTTTTGCCCGCTTCGTTGCATATTGACTTCAATCGCTTGGCTTGCGCTTTACAGACAGGTTTATCGCGACATACGAATGAGCAAACCATTGTCTTTTATGGGGCTTGTCATCCCAGGATGGATAATATGCTGAATGATGCTCACACCCTGCGAACATCAGGACAAAATTGCATTGAAATGCTGTTAGGCGCTGAAGAATTTAATCGAGAGCTGACTAACGGCGCGTTCTTTTTACTGGATGATTGGGCGCACAATTGGGATGCGGTTGTCTCTAAAACGTTCGGCTCGAATATTAATATTATTCGCGATATTTTTCATGACCAGCACCGTTATCTGTTGTGCTTGCGTACGCCGCAGTCTGACGATTTTAGCCAGGAAGCCTTGCACATCAGTGCTATGCTGGACCTACCTGTGCAATGGCGCGATGTGACTTTAGATCATCTCGAAAACGTCTTGCAAACCGCCATCAGCCGTAAACTGGATACTGAACATGCCCAATGAACTAATGACCATCTCCGTTGCCGAGTGGAATAAACTCAAACAACGCGCTACAAAACTCGCCTTGGATAAGTCCCATCAACAACTGGTTATGCAGTTGATGAGAAAAATGAGTGAAGCCTCAGGCTTGGAAAATGTCATCGACAATATGCTGCATTCGATTGTCGATGTCATCGGCGGAGCCAACTTGATTCTGTATTACAAAATCGATGCCGATATTTTTTATGCCGATGTTTATGGCGTAAAAAACCGCCTGCAACAACTGGACGATGAACGTGTTAATGATGCCTTCATAACAGGAAATGCCATCGAATATGAGCATGATTTTAGCGACACCCAGATGCTGACACCTGCTTTCACCCATGCTTACACATGGGTTTATCCGCTTAAAGTCGGTTCAACCGTTATCGGCGTGTTTAAAATGGAAAGCCTGCATGTCGCGATGCGCGATTTGCATAATCAATTACCGCTATTTTTTAATTACGCCGCGTTGGTATTAAAAAATGAAATTCTCGGATACACCCGCCTACAAGAAATCAATAACTTACTACAACAAGAAATTATTATTCGTAAGCAAACCGAGCGGAAATTAGTGGCCGCAAAAAATGAAGCGGAAGCGGCGAACCGTGCCAAAAGTATATTCTTAGCCAACATGAGCCATGAATTGCGTACGCCGATGAATGCCGTGTTGGGATTTTCGCAGCTAATGCAAAAAGATGGCGATCTGAACCCTGCGCAACGCGAGACGCTGAATATCATCAATAATAGCGGCAAGCACTTGCTGAAACTGATTAACGATGTGCTGGACATGGCGAAAATTGAAGCGGGGCGCGTGGTCATTGAAAACGGCAATTTTGATTTAGGCGCGCTTATTCTTGACACGATAGACACGATGCACGAACGCGCCGAAGCCAAAGGCTTGGAATTGTTATTGGATCAAGCGTCCAGTTTTCCGCGTTTTGTTAATGCCGATGAAGCAAAATTACGGCAAATCCTGCTGAATCTGGTCGGCAATGCCATTAAGTACACGCAAAAAGGCCGCGTTGTCGTGCGGTTAACGGCTGAAGATTTACCTGATATTCGGCAATGCTCACTCATCTGCGAGATTAAAGACACCGGCATCGGCATTGCCGAACAGGATTTGCCGTTTGTTTTCGATACCTTTGTACAAGTCGGCAGAGAATCCGATCAGCAGGGGAGCGGTTTAGGTCTGCGGATTACCCAGCAATATGCGCAATTAATGGGCGGGCAAGTTACCGTTACCAGTGAACTGGATAAGGGTTCAGCTTTTACGTTAACGTTACCCGTTATCAAGGTCGATCAATCGGAGATTATCAGTAAATTAATTCTCGACGGTAAACAAGTGCTGGGATTGGCGGAAGGGCAACCGATCTACCGCATTTTGATTGTTGAAGATCAATTGGAAAATCGGCTGTTATTAAAAAAGCTGATGGAATTCGTCGGGTTTCAAGTATTTGAAGCGGTGAATGGTCAACAAGGCGTAGAGCAGTTTACGCGCTGGCAACCGCATTTTATTTGGATGGATAGACGCATGCCCATTATGGATGGCATCACGGCCACCCAAAAAATTCGCGCTTTACCCAATGGCGACAAAGTGAAAATTGTTGCGGTCACCGCATCGGTTTTTACCGAGCAGCGGCAAGAGTTTTTAAATGCAGGCGTCGACGATATTGTCGGCAAACCCTATCGAGATGCCGAGATTTTCGCTTGTATGACAAAATATTTAGGTGTGCAGTTTATCTACGATGAACCGGTTAATCAGAAAAACGTTACTGAGCAGGTGTTTAATGATCAGCGTTTAAAGCAGTTGCCCGAAGCGTTGGTGTCTGAATTACAGCAAGCTGTAATGAGTTTGGATATAGAGCAAAGTCTAGCAGTGATTGAGCAGATTAGAGAAATTGATGCGCCGTTAGCCGATGTGTTGGCAGGGCGTGTCAATCAATTCGATTTTGAAGCGATCACTAAATTGCTAGGCGATGCCGATGGGTAAATTCGGTTTAAAAAAATCACCACGAAGACACGAAGAAATAAAACTTCGTGTCCGGTAAATGTCAACATAACCGGCACCAAAAGTTTTTAAGGTTAATGAACAGTGTTGGCCGAGTTATCAGCTAAGAATCAACGGGATATTGCCACCCATTTTAGTGTATAAAACTTTTTCCGCCTGGAAGCTGGTGTTCTGGCTACCGGATATTTCAATAACTTTTTTGAATTTGCTGCAAATTCTTGGAGTTTTCGATGGAGACAACTAAAGTTTTATTAAAGAGCTTCCCTTGTTATCACACCAAGCTTAGCCTGGTTGGATTGACGGGACTTTTAAGTCTATTGTTCTTGCTGAGCGGCTGTCAGACCGTATCAACTCCCGAACAGGTTACTACAGCATTTTGGGAAGCGATGGCAGAAGGCAATCTTGACTCTGCCAGAAAATACGCTACTCAGGAGACCCAATATCTTGTGACTAAACAGCAAAATCTGGAAGATGCGACAGTAAAGACCGGGGCGATTTTAATCGACGGTTCCAATGCAACTGTATCAACGGTCATGACCTTGAAAAAACCTGAGAGCAACAAGGATTTGTCGTTTGATACCGTTTTATTAAAAGAAAACGATCTATGGAAAGTCGATTATCAGCGAACGCTCAATAATCTTTTAAATCTGCCTTTCGGAGATATTTTTAAAAGCTTGCGAGCGATAGGCGAAACTCTTAACAAGGAGCTGGAACAGCAAATTCCTTTGTTTGAGAAACAAATCAAATCCTTCAATGAAGAATTAATACGGCAATTGGACGAATTTCGCCGTCAGTTGGAAAAATCCGTCCCGCCTGAAAAACAGAAGCCTCATTCCGGTACCATATAACCAGTTCAGATGAATGTTATATTGCAAAGCTAACCGGGTGCGGCCTAGCAAAGTATAAAAGAATCAATGTGATTGATTCCAAAGATTTACTTTTCTAGCGTAAACTTTAATTTTTTATCAATGGGGTGTTTTTATGAGATCTAAAACTATAGATAAGAAAAAATTATTTCCCTTCATAGCTTTTATTTTCATCGTCACTGGCTGCACGTTTCAAAAGCCGGATTATCTGAAAGTTATAACCGCGACTGAATTAAACCGAATCATGCAAAATGAGGATATATTCCTGGTTGACGTTCACACGCCTGAACAACAGCATATAAAAGGCACGGACCTTTTTATTCCCTACAATGAAATCAAGAAATACAAAGACAAACTTCCCAAAGACAAAAATACCGCTATTTATCTGTATTGCGAGAGTGGCCCCATGGGAAATGCAGCTGCAAAGTCTCTTTATGAATTAGGTTACCCTAACTTAATCAATCTTGAAGGAGGAGCAAAGGCTTGGCGAAAGGCTGGTCTTGATTTTGAATAAGCAGATGAGCTGTGCTTGGGCGTAGGTTGGGTTGATGAATGTGTGGACAGATTTTTGCTCCATGCAAAACCTGCTTCCCCACATCCTTGTGGGTTATGCAGGAGGTAGAATCGCGTCTGGAACAGCGATCGAGAGCAATGCCGGGGGCAATTGCCGAATTCAATGAAGCTCAACAAATTCCCGCTCACCGCGGTAACATCTTCAAGAGCAAGCTCGTTTGCCCAATGCTCCGGCTATACGCCTGTTTGCATATACCGATGTAATGTCGAAAAAGGCCAATCAATCGGCCGTTTGACATACCTAGTAGGGGCGCACCGCGCACCATTTAAGAATGCCAGGATGATTGGGCTATTTTAAACAGCATTCCAACGAGCAATCCATTTCAGGTATCAAGAGCTTCTCAGTACTATTTGGATTCTGAAAAGGGGCGCGATGCACCCTCTACCGGTCTTCAATCTCCACAGTCTTTCCTCTAAGTCACTCCCTTAAATCTTAAAATTTCAATCAAAAATTTTCAAAATACGTAACCATACCAATTGATTGTGTACCTAGACCAGCATACGATTCACAACCGGAATGGGCGAAAAAACTCATTGTAATTCCTATCCGTAGGGGCTGCATTTCGCGGTTCCCTGATTTACCGCTAACTGCGGAGGAGCCTTCTATGAAAATCTCATGTCTAGCCGGCGCTCTACTAAGTTTCGGCACTTGTTTCGTTTCGCTGCCATGCATAGTGCTTGCTGCAAGCGAAAACCCTTCCAACCAAGCAGCAAGTATCACAAAGGAAATCAACCCACCGCCCCCATGCCATTCGAATCCCGATGCTCAACGCGATATAAGCACTGTGCTTACGCGGGGAGATATCCGCCAATTGCCGGATCCTCTTCAACACCAGCTCGCCATTCTGGCCGGCCGGCCTCACAGCCAGTTACCGACACAGGCTTACGCCGAAGCCCACTCTGACACGAGCCCGTTCAAGCCCACGCCCAGCCAGCTTTTTCAGTATTATCTGCTCGATACTCAGGGGTTCGAGCCAAATCCGTTCACTAGCCTGATAAAAGGTGTTAACGATACAGCTATGTTGACAGCTACAGGTGCTAATTGCGGCCTGTCGACTATCGGTGCTGTGCGTGTGGTCTTGGAGCCAAAACCCGGCCTGCCGACGGATCCCAATAATCCCCGGGCCTTCATTGATATTTTCACCGATATAGACCCGTTATTCGTCATCAACAACGAGAGCGGCTGGTATGAAGGCTGGATGATCCATGATCTTAAGGTTGCACCTGTTGCTACAGCGAGAACAACCGACGGCCATGCGCAATTCGGAAGCCTGCTCCAGGCGGACGCAGACATTTTGGCTAATATGGGAAATAAAAAGCACAATCATATTGTGGGCAACATCTTCACGGTTGACGGTCAAGCTGTGCGCTTCCCCAATTCAAAGGATCACTTTCCTGACATACAGACCAATGTTGTACCCATTCAGCTCAGCATGGGCGCATACAATTGTCTCCAACAAAGTGACTGCCACGCCTATTGGGAGTTCAACTACACCACAAACTGGATTCATCCTCTGTATGAACTGCCGTTCACAGGTGGCATTCCGGGGACGTTCGAGGCTGGCCAAGTCGGCGCGCTCCAGTCCATCATTCCTGGATCAGGGCCTAATGGTGTGAAAAATGATCCGGTGCATTATGGGGACAACCCGAACAATACGGGAGTGCTTCAAGCATCCGGCCCACGCGACCCGGATAAATTCGACGCCGACGACGATGCTCAGCGTGAATTCCGTATGCGCTTTATTCCCAGCGGTTTGGCTAAGGAGATCATGCTGGACGTGTACGAGCGTCTTGCCTCGTTTGAGCCGGGAGTCACCGACTTCAACAAGCGCCTGTTTGATGCTTATGCGGCAGAAGTCGCGCGAGTAGACACAAATGGCGATGGTGTCATCTCAGCAGCGGAAGGTGATATCGATACCGCTTCGGATGGATTCGCCGATAATGCCCGGTTGTTTCTTGCAGCACCGACGTTCAAACGTTTCGCTGTGACGCGGGAGATCAACGACGGGTTGTTAGCTCCTAGGTTTGCACCGAGCCAGAAGGCCTGGGTACTCTCTGGAACAGTAGTACCCGTAAGTCCGTCTGTGCCTGCCTCAGCCGGAGAGGATGGCGACGATAGGTAAAAATCAGAAGGTCTTTGTTAAGTTGCGAAAATTCAAAGCAATGACCTTTTTTTGACGGGCGTCAGCGAGGTGCTTCTACGGACTCACCTCGTGCGCCTGCCAAGCCCGGTAGAGTATGCTGCGCGTACTTTAAAGCCAAACATATCATGGTCTTAAATACTCGGTTTGCCGTGCTAAAATCAATCTCGTCCACTATGCGGTATGCGCAGCGTACTTTGCATTTTTTGTTGCATTTCGGCGCGCTTATGTTCCCGGCGGTTCCTTCTTCTTTATTGTGGTAACGGAACGACGCGCCCCGATTCTTTGCATCTATGCCTCCGTGTTTCAAACGCCCAACAGGCGTGCCGCTTCTTCTTGGGTCAGCCGTTTTTCTTGCCAACTACTGTATGCTTCTTCAAATCTCATCTTCTTTGTCTCTTGTAGCCATTCTGTCCGCTTCATTGCTATACCTCCTCGGTATAGTTTGAAAACCGGACAATTTATTTGCTACAAGGGCGGACAGTTTATTTGTTCCTGACAATACCTACAAAATCTCTTGCCCACTAAGATTGCTAAGGTGTAATGTCTACAAAAGTGTAATTAGAATTCTAATCTTTTTGGCTTTACCGTTTGCCTGAAAGATTAGCTCGCTGACTTGTTTGATTAGTTCTTTTACAGGATAAATCGTTATGAGCACCGCTAAATTTGACACTATTGGACAATACCTGCTTAAGCGCCTTTATGATGCAGGTGTTAAACATATCTTCGGCGTTCCGGGCGACTATGTGCTCGGGTTTTATGATCTGATGGTCAAAAGTCCGGTCCGGCATATCGGCACCACGCGGGAAGATACTGCTGCTTTTGCCGCCGATGGTTATGCGCGCTGTTTGGGCATGGGGGCGCTGGCGGTGACTTACGGCGTCGGGGCTCTTAATACGGTCAATGCAGTGGCCGGCGCCTATGCGGAGTCTTCGCCTGTGGTCGTCATCAGCGGCGGTCCCGGGGTACGTGAACAACGAGACGATCCTTTGATCCATCACCGTTTTGGCCCGTTCACATTCCAACGCGAAATTTTCGAACGCATTACCTGCGTATCCGTGGTGCTCAATGATCCTGTGATGGCTTTTCGGCAGATAGATCATGCCATTGCGGCGGCTCGCCGGTTTTGTAAGCCGGTTTATATAGAAATTCCCCGCGACATGGTTATGGTTGAAGGCTATCCGGTGCCGGAGGCGGCGATGGAAGGGTTTGCCGGCGATGAGACTGCATTATCCGAAGCCGTCGCCGAAACAATCGAGCTGATGGCTAAGTCGGTTTCGCCGATGATCATAGCGGGCATTGATTTGCATCGGCGCAGGCTCCAAGAGACTTTGGTCGAATTTGTTGAGCGTACCAAGTTACCGGTCGTTGCCACATTATCCGGTAAGTCAGTCATTGCCGAGCGGCATCCTGCCTATCACGGCATCTATCAAGGCGCGATGAGTTCGGAGAATGCGCGATATGCGGTAGAGCAATCCGACTTACTGCTCATGCTGGGCGTGACTTTGAATGACATCGATACCGGCATCTATACGGCGAAACTGGACCCTCATTCGATGATCCGTGCTTCTATGGATGAGGTTGTAATCAGTGCCCACCGTTATCCCCGCGTCGCTTTGGCTGATTTTTTAACAAAATTGATGGGCTCGGTTAAAACTACCAGCGATGCCTATCCAGCGAAGCCTGTAGCATTGGAATCAAGTGCATTTCCTGAAACGAACCGGCCGATAACAATAGCCCGCTTGGTCGAGCGAATTAACCAAGCGCTTAGCGATGAGATGATCGTTGTTTGCGATGTAGGCGATTGCCTTTTTGCAGCTATCGATCTGCAGGTACACGAGCAGAGCGAATTTTTGGCCTCCAGTTTCTATGCCACGATGGGGTTTGCCGTGCCCGCTGCGCTCGGCGCGCAAGTTGCCCGTCCCGATCATCGTGCATTGATCCTGGTTGGAGACGGCGCTTTTCAAATGACCGGCACTGAGCTTTCAACACATGCCCACCTTGGCCTGAATCCGATTGTGGTGGTTTTTAACAACAGCGGTTACAGTACTGAACGCGGCATCCTTGAAGGTCCTTTCAACGATATTAGCAGTTGGCGTTTCGACCGGCTGGGGGAAGTCTTCGGTCCTTTAGCCGGCTACGATGTCACTACGGAAGAATCGTTTGAAACGGCGCTTATTAATGCTTTGAACAACCAAACCATGCCGAGCATTATTAATGTCCATCTTTCGGCTGATGATGCTTCGTCATCGATGAAACGCCTTGCGGAACATTTGAAATCCAGGGTCAAAGGCGGAATTGGAATTTAAGTGATACGGGCTCTTCAGCTATCAAGTCATGATCAGCCCGGTTTATATTGCGCTGTTGCGCTTATGGTTCGGCAAGGTTCACCTGAGCGCAGTCGAACGGCTTTAAACTTACTCGTCCTGCCTGTTGAGAACGTTGTGAGTTAGACCTTCCAGGTTTTTAAAACCTGGAAGGTCTGCATATCGGCATGCGCGCTGTTTCGCAGATACTTGTTTACAAAGATGAGCGTAGCGCGTGGGAACGAGATAAAAGGACTCGGCACGAATGCCTTTCACATCTTCTTACTGCGGTTTTTTATTTCCCGTAATTCTGTGCCAGATAATCGATGATGATCTGTTTGTCGGCGTCATTGATCGGCGCGCCCATAATATTGATCATCTTGCCGACTGTTTTTTCCCAGCCGGTCCGATCCAGGATCGCGGCGTGTGCGGTGATATAGTCCAGGCTGTGACACATTGCGCACTGCGCAACGACTTGGTTTTTGCCGGGCCTATCTTTCAGAAATATCCGGTTTTCCCCGGCTGTTGCCGTGGCGGCGAAAAACGATAACAACAAAATCAGCGTTCGCATCATGTTCTCCTCAAGCCAGCTGAATGGTAATTTTCTGCACGGCGTTGTGGTGGTAGCCGGAAGGATTCGGGATCGGCTCCAGCGGTTGGCTGGCACCGGAATGGCTGGTGGCTCGCGCCATAATTCGGTATGTTCCGGGACGTTTAGGTTCAAAGACCGAGTGCCATTGGCGCCAGGAAAAACGTCCGTAATCCTGTTTCAGTGTAGCTTGGTGCCAATTGCTGCCGCCATCGGTGGAAACTTCCACGCGTGCGATGCCATCGCCGCTATCCCAGGCTACACCCTTGATTTCGATTGGCTTGGTGTTAGGCAAAGTCTGTCCGTCTTCCAGGTTGGTAATCAATGAATTGACCAGTATTTCCGTGATCGGCATATTCGTCTCGGTTTCCTGCGAGCTAAATTGTCCGCTTGGGAAACGATCCTTAGGTATGCGGTAAGCGGTTTTCATCCAAAAACCGTCGAAAGACTTGGATATGACATTAACCGCAGTCAGATGCTTGATCCAATAGGTGGCGGTCCAGCCGGGAATGATCAGGCGGGCGGGAAAGCCGTTCCAATGTGGCAAAGGTTCGCCGTTCATCTCAAAGGCGATCAGGGTGTTTTCATCCAGTGCTTTCGCCAACGGCAGGCTTTTGACAAAGTTCGGCGTTGTTTGTAGTACACCGGAATCGGCGCCGGCCAGACTCACTTCCAGGGCGGATTTGTCGATTCCGGCTCCCGCGAGCACATCTTTCAGGCGAACGCCGCGCCAGAGCGCATTGCCCATCGCACCGGAACCCCACTGTAATCCGGGAACAGGCGGCTCAAACGCCACCCGGCGATTACCGGAGCATAGACAAAGGGCGGCGATTTCGACTTGTTCGAAATCGCCGCGCAATTGTTCAAGTGTGAGTTCTAACGGGGCGCGAACCGCATCGCCGCCTATGTGCAGCCGCCATTCGCTGATTTTTACCTCGGGAATGACAGCGTTATGGTATCGCACGAAGAAGTGATTATTGGGCGTAAAGTGGGCATCGAAATAATTGATCGGTGTTTCGTAATTGGGAGGACGGAAAGTTTGTTTGATCAGCGCCTCTTTGCCGGGAAGAGTATCCATGATCCTTGATTCTTTCGTACCCGTAGCCGCCGCCAGGCCCGATCGTTGCAATAAAACTAAGCCGCCGAGCGCTGCCAGGCTGCTTGCGGACTTCTTGATAAAGTGTCTTCTATCGATCATAAAATATCTCTTTGGTTGGATGCGCTGCTATGCTTTGAAGGATTAAAATTACGGAAAATCAATGTCGGGTTAGGGGCGTCAGTCCAATTACTACTAATGTTATGGATAATGACCAATTTCCGGTCACAGTCTAAAACAAATCAACCATCGACTGGAGGCTTGGTTATTACCATTACATACAGCAGGCTGAAATCAGCCAAGCCAAGCTACGGCTGTTTAGTTTAACGCCATTGTGCACATAAATAAAAATAGAGAGTTAGCCGGTTTCAACAGGAATTAACAATGGTTGTTTTGGCACATTACATACTCAATAAAACGCAAGGGCCGTAGCTGTGTATTTTTAAACTATCAGTAACAGCTTGATATACTGATAGACGCACAACATACGGTCTTAGTCTATGTTTACAACGGCGAGCCGGCTATCGGTACATCGGACAAGATTTTAAAAGCCGGCAATTAATTAACGGCGATAGCATACAGCTGGCAGCACAAGATCAGTCGGCGCAATTTATGGTATTAGCCACGCTGCCGTTAAATGAACCGGTAAATGTAGTCGGGACCGTTCGTGATGAATAGCATTGAAGAAATTAAACAGGCGTTTCGCGATTCCCGTGACGGCGTATTGACGCTATAAATAAGTTTTTATATTAAACCAAGGAGACAAATATGCAGCAAAAACCGGCACCAACCCGTGTAAAACTCCACGATATTATCCAGGCGCGTTGGAGTCCCAGAGCTTTTGATCCTGATAAGTCGGTGAGTCATGATAATTTGCTGGCGCTACTGGAAGCCGCGCGCTGGGCGCCGTCTTGTTTTAACGGCCAGCCGTGGCGTTTTGTGGTATGCGATAAAGCCACAGATGAAACCGGCTGGCAAAATGCATTTACAACGTTGGCTGAAAAAAACAGGCGATGGGCCAAAAACGCACCTGTTTTGATACTTTCTGTTGCTATGGATAATTTCAGTCATAACGGCCAGCCTAATCGCTGGTCGATGTATGACACCGGCGCCGCCAGCCTTAGCTTATGCTTGCAGGCTACTGCGATGGAATTGATTGTGCATCAGATGGGCGGATTCGATGTCGAAAAAGCCCGAGAGATTTTTAATCTTCCGGGCGATTGCAAACCGATGGCAATGATGGCCGTCGGTTATCAGGCCGATGTGGATGTGCTTGACGACGATTTTAAGGAAGCCGAATTGGGCGCACGTTCTCGGGCAGTATTGAGTGAGCAGTTTTATGCGGGGCAATGGGGCAGGGGAATTGAATGACTTGTTGATGATTTCTGGCTTAGTCATCGGGTTTCATTAGCAAGCAGGCTATATAGGGCGAGGAGCCGTGGCATGAACTTTCCCGCATTCTGCGCTGCTTCATGCAGGCTGCTTGCTACAGAACTTGCGGATTGCCGATGACTGATTGTTTGAATATCTATGCCGCTAGCGTAGATTTATCAACACCATCAATTGTTCTTCATCAATCGGTCTGGTTAAGCAGAAATCAAACCCGGAGCTTAGCGCTTCGGTTTTTTGATAGTCGTCAACAAAAGTGCTGATGGCGGCAGCTTTTAGCGGGTTATGTTGCTCTCTCAAGATTTTTATCATCTCCATTCCCGACATGACCGGCATGCTGAGATCGATAAGCGCCATTTGATAATGGTTTTTACTGACGAATTGCAGGGCTTCGGCGCCGTCAGCGGCGGCGTCAACGGTGTAGCCCTTTAGTTCAAGCATGTTAGCCAGTATCAACCGGTTTATTTCACTGTCATCGGCAATCAAAACGCGGTTTGTAGTGTTTTCTGACGAGGACGGATTTTGGTCATCTATCGCCTGTTTTATCTGCATAATTGATGTCCTGCTTAATTGCGCTGTTCTGTTGTGTTCCAGGCATAATGCACCTCTAAACCCAAGGTAATCAGGCTGGTAGGGCATCAGTTCAGGTATGTCTTTCAGTCTAAGCGATCCGGCCAGTCCGCAGAGCAAAGACCGATCTTTTGCCAGCCGGACAAATCGGGCTATGTCGGTTTTTGCCATGACCTGGGTCAAGGAGCCGTTGTTTTTGTTCATGGTGTCGAGCATGATACCTTTGAAACCGGCATCTTTTAGCGAGTCTATCACAGCGAAATCCACTTGGGTATCGGCGAATAATACGGCTATTAAGGACATCGACCGTGGAAACGTAGCGAGTTGTTCAATAGTTCCCTGCCAGTCATCGCCGGGAAAAAAGCCGATTTTGACATAATCGACGCCGGTTTCGGCCATCGCTTTTACCGCTTGGAAAACAATCTCCGGCTGCATGGGCAGGTCGCCAACGGTTGCGCTGACGGGACAGCGGCCATTAATTTCATTAACGATGGTTTTGACCAGATCGGTTTCTAGCGCGCCCAAAGCGCCTTGTGACGGTTGCTTCAGGTCGATAATGTCGATATTCGCGCTTAACGCCTGCAAGGCTTCTTCTATACTGTTAACGCTGGCGAGCATTCCGGTCATGCGTTGGTCTCGGTATGATTTTCAATGACGGTCATCAACCAACCCCAGGCTTCCAGTTCCCTGTCTCCGGCTGTTTTCTCCAGGCCGATACGCAGATAGTCGATTTCCGCTTGTATTTTTTCAAAAGGAATCATGTTTAGTCGGCTGATTAAAATCGCCGCTTCCAGCACCGAATACTGGGCGCGGTTAAAACCTCTAAAGGGCGCATGATTAACGGTATGTAGGGCTTTGCAGAATAATTTAGGCCGAATCTCGTCGTCTTCAACGCGAACCAGTTCGACTTCAGTATGCGCCAATGCACAATTAAGCACTTGACCATTGATTTTCTCAGCCGGTTTTAACGGCCAGTCGCGCCGCCCGGTCAGGCAACCGGCAAAGACGCGCACGTCATCGCAATAGTTGATGACTGCTGTTTTGCTGTCCAGCAAGTTATTGAGTGTTGTGGATGGGCGGAACGGCAGGATGATAAATTCGTCTTGTACTTCAGGGGATATATGGATACCCATAGGCGCAATATGCGCCAAACCTGAACTGTTTTGGGTGATGACTATGGTTTCTTGAATCATTAGTGCTTTTTTAGTGTGGTGCCGGCCGGTTTAAAAGTGTGCAGGTCAACGGTGGATTCTGCGCTTTCGGTTGCGCAACCCCATTGCAGCGCTTGATCCTGGGTGTAGCGTTTACCCAATTGCCAGGCTATTTCGGCACGTGCCAATTCAACGCCCA
Organism: Methylobacter sp.; assembly: GCA_036561025.1. Classification (GTDB taxonomy): domain Bacteria; phylum Pseudomonadota; class Gammaproteobacteria; order Methylococcales; family Methylomonadaceae; genus Methylobacter_A. The sequence goes on from DATBQB010000078.1 coordinate 54,146, forward strand.
GATAAAAAGCATGGCCGCCGTCAGTTTCAACATGCAGTTTGGGGAACAGGTCGAACGGATCGGTGGCGCTGTGCAGACCATCTCGATTGAAAATATGTACGCCTTCAGCGCTGATTTGAACGCGGTAACTGGGGTCTTTGATTTGTCCCGCCAGTTCCTTGATTTCTTCCAGTGAATAAGGAAAGGGCGATGTTTCATGCAACGCCATTAAACCTGGATCGATATGCTTGGGCAGCATGTCGTGCTCTTTTGCTGCAAACATGATGCGGCGCGCCAGATCGGCTTCCTTGACCGCACGGCAGGCATGTTTGCTGACTTGGGTTGCCAAAATGCTGTTGATGTTAAGTTCCGAGCAGATGCCCAGCAGCAATGCATTCATGCCCACGGTGTCGGCATGAGTCAGCTCGGTGATATTGCCGACTCCGAGCATCATTTCAATATCGGGATGGTTCTTTCTGACTTCATGATAGCGCACGATGGATTGCGTGAAGCCAAAATGCAACGGATCTAAAATCGGATCGACGATAAACTCACGGTTCTTTGCCCGCATGGCCTCAATGGCTCTATCCAGCGAGGATAGGTCTTCATGTTTTTCCGGAATTAGAATCGGCGTCGCTGAGACTTCGTCGGCAACCCACAATGTGCTTTCGTGCAGGCTGAGCATGTAATCGGCTCCCGCTTTGCCACCCCTGAGCAAGTCGTCCGCTTCGAGCGAATCGATGCTGACGGTAAAGCCTTCCTGCTTCAAGGTGCGGATGATGTCTTCCATATGCGGAAAATCGGTGCTCGGCAAGCAGCCTATATCGATCACATCGGCGCCGTTTTGTTTGTAGTAGTAGGCGCGTTTAACTGCCTCTTCAGTACTGATATTAGGCGCATCGACGATTTCGGCAAAGATTTTGACGCTGTAGCGGTTTAAATCAATTTTGTGCGCAGCTTGGCCGAAAAACATCGGCAAGTCCTTGAGCTCTTCCGGGCCGCGCTCAATGGGCAGGCCCATGTCTTTGGACAAGGCTTCCAAGTCGCCACGACAACGTCCGGGCACCAGTATGCGATCGGCGCCGAAAGTGTCGGTCAGGCGGCGGCCTATCATGTCGGCGGTCATTAAGGCGGCAACCTTAAGCCCCAGTTCATGCACGGTATAGGTGAATTCCGGCTGCATTTTTTGCAGGATACTATGCAGCTGTTTTTCCGCCAGTCTGCCGGTAAGAAAGAGGATATGTTCGCTCATGATAACGATTTAAGCCGTTCTTTAACTGTGACAATCAATTCATCGACACTTTCCACGACGCTCGTATATTCAAAGGTGCGCAATTTGGCTGTGCCTTCCAGATCGATTTTACGCGGATAAACCATGACTTTTCCTCCAGGGGCAGTAGTTTCCATTTCCGGCGCTATGTCGCAAGGGTAAACAATGCTCGGAACCCTGCATTTTCCGGCTTGAGAATAAAGATTAGTCACCAGCGAGTCGGCAATGCCCAGCACGCACTTGGCGACCGTATTCGATGTGGTCGGCGCCATTACGAAAGTATGGTAATAACCTTTGTAAAAATGCCCAACCGGCGGCGCTGAAGCGGCTTTGTCGCGGTAGACAGGCATTTTTTTACGGATGTCGTGGAGGCTGATGCCGTACATAAGCAACACTTCTTCCCCTGCCTGACTTAAATAGAGATCAATATCATCCAGAGTCAGCAGGAAGTCCAGGCATTCTTCTATATAATGGCCGGAGCCGGTAATGGCCCAGGCTAATCGTGGCTTATCCATTAAATTTAGTTAGAGTCGAAAACATGCGGGCATTATACATGAATCAATACGCCGATTTCGCGCACAGGAGCTTTTAGGGAATGTTCAATCAAGTCAACCGCCAAGCCAGTTCCGACTTACACGCCATCCTTGGTGATAAGCCGGTGATAATGGGGATTTTAAATGTGACGCCGGATAGCTTTTCCGATGGCGGAAAATATTCAGGCCTTGATGCAGCCATGCAGCAGGTTGGACTTATGTTGTCCGAAGGCGTCGATATTATCGACATAGGCGGCGAGTCAACCCGTCCCGGATCTGATCCGGTTGCAGCCAGCGAGCAAATCCAACGGGTCGTTCCGGTGATTGAAGCCATCAGGCAGCAATTGTCCAGCGATATTTTAATCAGCATTGATACGACTTTAAGCGAGGTTGCCAAAGCGGCTTTGGATGCCGGGGCCAATATCATCAATGATGTTTCAGGGGGCAGGGCGGACCCGGCAATTTTGACGCTGGCTGCGGAAACCGGTGTGCCGATTATTTTAATGCACAGCCAGGGAACGCCAAAAACGATGCAGGATAATCCGCATTATGAAAATGTCGTGCAGGATGTACTCGATGCTCTAAACGAAAGCATTAATGCGGCGTTAAAGACGGGAGTTAACAAAGAAGCTATTGCTATCGATCCGGGCATAGGTTTTGGCAAACGCAAGCAGGATAATCTTGATTTGCTGGCTCATCTTGATGCGTTGGTGGCAACGGGTTTTCCGGTGCTGTTAGGCACCAGCCGCAAACGTTTTATGGGAACGATTTGCGATGTAAGCGATCCCTCTGAACTGGTTACAGCCACCGCAGTCACCACGGCTTTAGGCGTGATGGCGGGGGTGCAGATGTTTCGGGTGCATGATGTCAAGGAAAACCGGCAAGCGTCCGATGTGGCTTGGGCGATTAAACAGAGTAGATAGGATAAAGGATATTTTATTCACCACGAAGGCACGAAGAAAAGAAAACTTCGTGCTCTTCGTGGTGAATTTTTTAATCGAGCATTTGGAAGTTACTTTGTCTATTACTTATCAGGGTTATAAGTATTTGGGTTACTTTTATTCGCGCTGTCTGTTGCGTGAATCTCTGACGGAGCACGATAATCGCCCTCAGATAAATAAGTAAGAAACATCGGCAGCAATACAAGAATGGATAAAACCAGCGCCACGCCGCCGATGAATAACAACAGCGTTTTAATGTTGCCTACAACATTCTCTGCAATATCGTCCGGATCGGTTGAGGGTAGGGGCTGGTTGGTTTTGTTGTCTTGTTCGTCTTGAGTTGGCATGACAATCTCCCGATAACTGATTGAAAGAAAATGGAATACCACCAGACATTTTTGAGACTGGCTGCCGCTATGCTAGTCTTATCATGAGTTCCCTGCAACTTTATTGTGCAGTATTGATGTTTTTATAAAACAATAAGTTAAAAGCGTTGTCAGGCTTCAGATACAGCATAAATAAATCCGTCCCGCACAATCTAACTATTCAATTAAACTCCCTAACTTTGCCGCTCAATAAACAGTCGTTGTTGCAATATTATTTTATATGATACTGTATATGGTATGAGTGACATTATTATGGATACCAATATCTTGTTTTCCGGTTTATATTCGGCAAACGGCGCGTCTTTTAAAATATTGGAGTATTTGGCTGCGGGACGTATTCAGCTAGCGTTATCGACGCCTTTATTGTTTGAATATGAAGATGTGCTGAAACGTAATCAGGCGGTGTTGAATTTGCTGAACGATGACATAGATGTGGTTTTAGACAACCTCTGTGCTTTTAGTCGATTTCAGAAAATATATTTTTTATGGCGACCTTATTTACCTGATGCTAAGGATGATTTGGTGCTGGAATTGGCGGTGGCTGCCAAGGTTAAAACTATCGTCACTCACAATTTAAAAGATTTTGCTGGTATTGATAAATTTGGTGTTGAAGCCATTGCCCCTAAAACTTTATTGGAGCGTTTGTAATGAGTGCATTAAGTTTGCGTTTGCCGGATTCTGTTCACCGGCATATTAAAGAGCTGGCGCAGCAGGAAGGAGTGTCTATTAATCAGTTTATCGCCAGTGCAGTTGCCGAAAAGGTCTCCGCTATAGCGACCGAAGATTACTTGCAGCAACGTGCGCAACGGGCTGATAAACAGGCTTTTCAGCGCTTGTTGTCTAAGGTTCCAAACCGAGAAGTACTTTCGGGCGATGAGCTGTAATCCGGTTCTGATAAAAACACAAGAAATTGACAACCTGCAATGCCATGTTCCAGAAATGAGACTTTGATGACCAAACAAGAAAAATCCCTAACAATGACAGTATTAATGACCCCGGACATGGCCAATTTTTCCGGCAATGTACACGGCGGTTCTTTATTGAAATTGTTGGATCAAGTGGCTTATGCCTGTGCGGCAAAATATTGTAAAAGATATGTAGTGACAGCCGCGCTCGATCAGGTGTTCTTTAAACAGCAGGTCAATGTCGGCGAACTGGTTACCTTTTATGCGCATGTTAATTATGTCGGGCATTCCTCAATGGAAGTCGGGGTCAAGGTTTTTGCCGAAGATCTAAGAACCGATGAAAAAAGACATACGACATCCTGCTATTTCACGATGGTAGCGATGGATGATAACGGACAAACCGTCGAAGTACCGAGATTACAATTGGATAACGAAGTGGAAAGAAGACTTTATGAATCGGCAAAGATGCGCAAACAAATGCGCCAGGAAAGCCTGGAGAAAAATCGTGCCTTGCATGTGGAGTTATTAAAGGATGAGTTGTAATTTATGATTGTGCAGGGAAATTTCGAACAACTGCCGTTAAAGGATTTTACCGAAAAAGCCTATTTGGATTATTCCATGTATGTGATTTTGGACCGGGCCTTGCCGAATATTGCCGATGGCTTGAAGCCGGTGCAACGGCGTATTGTGTATGCGATGTCCGAACTGGGCTTGACCGCGACGGCCAAGTTTAAAAAATCGGCCAGAACGGTCGGCGATGTGTTGGGTAAATATCATCCGCACGGCGATTCTGCCTGTTATGAAGCCATGGTATTGATGGCGCAGGATTTTTCCTACCGCTATCCGCTGGTTGACGGGCAGGGCAACTGGGGCTCGCCCGACGATCCCAAGTCCTTTGCTGCGATGCGTTATACCGAATCGCGCCTGACCGCCTATGCGCAAACATTGTTAAGTGAGTTAGGGCAGGGTACGGTTGACTGGACGGATAATTTCGACGCCACATTGAAAGAGCCGGTGCTATTGCCTGCCCGCCTGCCGAACATATTGCTGAACGGCACCATGGGTATCGCGGTCGGCATGGCGACTGATATACCGCCGCATAACCTCCGTGAAGTCGCCAATGCCTGCATCCAGTTGTTGGATGACCCGGACAGTACCCTGGAAACGCTATTTACCCATATCAAGGGCCCCGATTATCCGACCGATGCAGAAATTATCACCTCGGCTGATGAAATACAAAAAATGTATATCAGCGGCGGCGGATCGATAAAAATGCGCGCCAAATACGAGCAGGAAGACGGCAATATCGTGATTACCGCGCTGCCGCACCAGGTTTCCGGCGCTAAATTGATGGAGCAGATTGCCGCGCAAATGCTGGCGAAAAAACTGCCGATGATTGAAGACTTGCGGGATGAGTCAGATCATGAAAATCCAACCCGTTTGCTGGTCATTCCACGCTCGAAACGGATCGATGTCGATGAAGTGATGTCGCATTTGTTTGCGACGACCGATTTGGAAAAAAGCTATCGCGTCAACATGAACATGATAGGTCTGGATGGACGGCCCAAGGTTAAAGGGCTGCGAGACATTCTGGTTGAGTGGCTGACATTTCGTACCGAGACCGTGCGAAAACGCCTGCAATACCGATTGGATAAGGTGCTGGCAAGGCTGCACATTCTCGATGGGTTGTTGATTGCCTATCTGAATATCGATGAAGTCATCGCGATTATTCGTACCGAAGACCATCCCAAACCGGTACTGATGGAGCGTTTCGGCATTACCGATATTCAGGCTGAAGCGATACTGGAATTAAAGTTAAGACATCTGGCCAAGCTCGAAGAGATGAAAATTCGTGGCGAGCAGGATGAGTTGGAACTGGAGCGCGCCGCACTGGAAAAAACCTTGGGTTCGCCGCGCTTGCTAAATCGATTGATCAGAAAAGAACTGGAGCGCGATGCGGAAAAATACGGCGATGATCGCCGCTCGCCGATTGTAGCCAGGGATGCAGCGCAGGCGCTGGAAACAACGGCGCTGATAACCAACGAGCCGTTAACGGTTATCCTGTCGGAAAAAGGCTGGATCAGAGCGGCGAAAGGTCATGACATTGATGTTGCAAGTCTAAATTACCGTTCCGGCGACGGCTTCCTGGATGCTGTCAAATGCCGGACGACGCAGCCGGTTTATATTCTCGATTCGACCGGGCGGGCTTACAGTACTTCTTCGCACGATCTGCCGTCGGCCAGAACTCAAGGCGAACCGTTGACAGGCCGGCTCAACCCGCCGCCGGGTTCGTTATTCCTGCATCTTCTAGCTGGTCAGCCCGATGACTGGTATGTGCTTGCCAGCCATTTCGGCTATGGATTTCGGGTTCAGCTAAAAGAATTGTTGAGCAAGAATAAGGCTGGTAAACTGCTGATCACGCTGCCTGACGGCGCCAAGGTATTAAAACCCGCGCAAATACGCAATGAAGCCGACTTGTTGGCGGTTGTGACTTTACAAGGCCGCTTGCTGATTTTTCCTGTGGCTGAGCTGCCCGCTTTGGCAAAAGGCAAAGGGAATAAACTGATTCAAATCCCGACAGCCGATCTGAACGCTGGAAAAGATTACGTGGTCGCAACAGTAGCAATACCTGAAAACGGCCAGTTGAAAATCATTGCCGGTAAACGCCAGTTAACGCTTAAGGGCGCTGATATTGAGCATTATTCCGGTAGCCGCGCTAATAGAGGGTCGGCATTACCCCGAGGCTTTCAGCGGGTTGATGGTTTGGAGTGCGAGTGATGGGTGTTGTTTTAGCCATTAACTTAAGCTGAGTACTTTATTGAATAATTGCTGTGTAGTTTAGAGATTACGGTCTTGGAAAATTTAATTAAACAAATAATCGACGACCCAACCTTTTTTGCTTGGAAACGTTGGAGTTTTTATGCTAATGAAACCATTGTTAAGGAAGGCGATGTGGGCAAGTCACTGTTTTTTATTGAAAGCGGTCAATTACGGGTGTCTGTGCATGTGGAATTGGAAGAACGCCGAAATTTAAAAACGGGAGTCGGCGACTTGGGTAGGGGGGATCTTTTTGGTGATACTTGTCTCCATGAGTCATCTGTACGAACCGCTACCGTTATAGCTATTACCGACGGCTGTTTACTGGAAATAAATGGGGAAAAACTTGGCGAGTATCTGGATGCCAATCCCCGTAAAGGCTATGCATTTTACAAAAAACTGTTTGAAATACTTTTTAATCGATTGAGCAGCGGAAACCGCAGGATTGAATATCTCTTGGCTTGGGGGCTTAAGACTCGGCGGTTATCTGAAAAATCCATTCCGATCTTCCGGAAAGTCTAGCTGAATAGTTAAGCTTATTTTTTACCGGCCGTTTTCAGCCGGACAATAAGACGCCGATAATTATCCTCACTTAACGCATCGTTTACTATCAGCGCGGATTGCTTATGTGTATTGTCGGTAAAATGTAAAAATACCGCGAACGTAGTGACGACTGTTGAGCTCAGGATTTGAATCGGTTTAAAGTCATTGCCGCTAAATATTTCCCAACCTAAAGCTTCAGTATGTTTGATTTTGTACTGTTCATCCTTTAAGCGCTTATTCATAAATAGAAGATGCATGCAAATCCCGATCAGCAAGGCCAACTTGACGATAATCGGTAAAGTATTGGCAATGCTTGAGCCAAACGCCAGTACATGCATAACGACAAGAAATCGTTTTAATTGCTGGGATGGTTTAAGTTCTACCAGCAGCAAGGGTTCGTGCTTGTTTGACAAACCAGGCTCTCCTTATTTTATTTCCGGTTGATGATACGTGTACTTCTCAAGGCAATACAAATGGTCGGCGGATTTTTTATCTTTTTTAAACAGCGATATAATTTGTATTTTTAAATCTATTAATTTATTTACTGATGAACTCTAACTGGAAAAACTTTCTGCTTTCTGAAAATGCGATATTCGAAAATGATACCGATATTGTTTTTCCATCGCCTGAGCATGAAGACAGCCAGCGTATCTATCCAGTTGCACATCTTGGTGTTTTGACGATTGCCGGAAAAGATGCAGCGAAATTTTTACAGGGGCAAATCACTTGTAATATTAACGACATCACCGACATAAAAAGCAGTCTGGGTGCAATGTGCAATCCCAAGGGCAGGGCGATAACCACTTTTTTACTCATTAAAAACGCTGATGCTTTTTTGATGATTTTACCTAAAGAGTTGCTGGTATCAGTCAAAAAAAGATTACAGATGTATGTGTTGCGATCAGATGTGATATTAACGGACAGCTCGAATGAGTTGTGTCTGATCGGCTTAAGCGATAGCGTAGCGCAATCTGATGAACTATCGGAACCTCTCTTTAAAACAAATCGACAGCAGGAAAATATCGTTGTTAATTTTCAGAACCGCAGCTTGATTATTGCCGAGGCCGATAACGCTCAGAAGTTCTGGACAGAGCAAGTGAATCAAGGCTTCCAGCCAGAGGATTCGGCGCAATGGCGTTATCTCGATATAATCTCGGGTATTCCCTGGGTGAGCGCAGAAACGTCGGAAGAGTTTATTCCGCAAATGCTTAATTTGGACAAGCTGGGCGGCATTAGTTTCAATAAGGGTTGTTATACCGGTCAGGAAATTGTTGCCCGGACTCATTATCTGGGTAAGGCAAAAAGGGAAATGTTTCTTGCCGAAGGCGCCGATATAATGCCTCCTGAGCCGAATTCAAGCGTCATTGACGACAGCACGGGCATTGAACAAAGTATAGGTAAAGTGCTGTGCGCCCAAAACAGGAAGAAAAGTTGCAAGATGCTTATTGTTCTGCAACTTTCCGATACAAATGCTTATAGTCTTAGGTTAAAAAATCATAACCAAGATAAAATCGCATTATCAACGGTATAATTTATTTTTAGGCGTTTCAGATGTTGTGTCCGATGCATGCCTCCTTCAAAACGTTAAATATATGATTAATCCAAAAGCAGCCCTGCATTTTCGCCGATTAGGCATCATAACCATTTTCGCCGTTTATTTTGTCATTTTGGTGGGTGGGATAGTAAGAGCTTCGGGTGCCGGCATGGGTTGTCCCGACTGGCCGACTTGTTTTGGACAATGGGTGCCGCCTACTGATGAATCTCAGTTACCCGCCAATTATCATCAGATTTATGCAGAGCGTGGTTACGAAAATACCCAGTTTAACCCGGTAAAAACCTGGACCGAGTACACCAACCGCTTGGTCGGAGTGACGATTGGTTTCCTGATTTTTCTGACAGCTTGGTCATCGCGCATCTACCTTAAAACTGACAAAACTATTTTCTATTTGGCGGTTAGCGTGTTTTTTCTGGTCGGTTTCCAAGGATGGCTAGGTTCGACCGTGGTGGCGAGTAATCTCAAGCCATTAATGATCACTCTGCACATGTTGCTGGCTTTGTTTATAGTCGCGTTGCTTATTTACACCATTGCCCGCTCGCAACGGGAGGCCATCGCCCAAATTGATATTCAATCGCTGCCGGACAAATTTAAAACCGTGCTTGTAGCGGCAATGATCATGACTTTGATGCAAGTGGCTATGGGGACTCAAGTCAGGGAAGCTGTGGATTTTATCTCTCATAATCATGCTTATATCGAGCGCCAATACTGGCGAGATGATTTCCCTATCATTTTCTATATCCACAGGTCGTTCTCCTCGATTATTTTATTCACGAACCTGTGGCTGGCCTGGAAGATTATCCGATCAGTGGATAAAAAAAGCCTGTTGCGGCGTATCGGTTTATCGCTGTCTGCCTTGGTAATCACGGCTATTCTTGCAGGCATCAGTCTCGATAGATTGGGTATGCCGCCAGTTGCCCAGCCGATTCATCTGTTGATGGCTAATCTCATTTTCGGAGTGCAATTTTTTCTTTATAGTTGCCTGAATTACGCCTCGGTGCATGCCGCTGTCGATCACTGCTCCAGGACTGACTCGACCTCTCCCCATCCTTGAGGTTGTAACTCGGTAATGGCAGGAGCTATTGCCGAGGCAACTTAGGACAGGCATCAAAAATGATCCTCATAGCTATGCGCACTTTTATATTTCCGCTCAAGGTTCTGATTGGATGTAGAATGGCGCAAACAAAAAACAAATTTCCCGGTTATCAATGACAGATCAAGTTCCACCTGCAAGTCTGCGTTTTCTAAAAGATTCCTTTAAGTGGTTTTTACCAAACTCACAGGCTGTTGCATTGGCAATTATTCTGATTGTCAGTTTTGTAATGATTTATTCATTATCCGATTTATTAATGCCGGTTTTTGTATCAATCGTACTGGCGTACCTGTTGGAAGGCTTGATAAGTAAAGCTGAAAGCAAGAAAGTGCCGCGTTTGCCAGCGGTCTATCTGGTGTTTTCAGTATTTATGGCCTGTTTGGTTTTTTTATTATTTTATTTAATGCCGCTTGTTTCTCAACAATCTGTCGAACTTGTTCATCATATCCCGGAGATCATTAGCAGAGCTCAAGCCGGAGTCATGCGTTTACCGGAAATGTATCCGAAATTTGTTTCAGAAAGCAAAATCCAACAGATGATGTTTGCAGTACAGAGGGAGTTATTAACTTATGGACAAAATGTGCTGTCGTTTTCAGCGGCTTCCGTTGTAAGACTTGTCAGTGTATTGGTTTATCTGTTCCTGGTGCCGATGATGGTCTTTTTCTTGTTAAAAGATAAAAAGCTGTTAGTCGCCTGGTTTTTGCAGTTTATGCCCAGAGATAGGAATTTGGCTATCCTTGTTTGGAAAGAGGTCGACGTACAGCTGGGTAATTATGTGCGCGGTAAGTTTGGCGAGGTTTTTATTCTCTGGGCGGTCAGTTATGTGACTTATGCGGCGATGGGTTTAAATTACGCGATGCTGCTGGCTGTTTTAATGGGGTTACAGGTCATTATTCCCTACATCGGCGCAACGCTGGTTACTTTTCCGGTTTTAGGCGTTGCTTTGTTTCAGTGGGGATTAGGCAGCGATGAGTTTATGTATATTGTTATTGCGTACTCTATTATTCAAGCGTTAGACGGCGTTGTGTTAGTGCCGATATTGTTTTCCGAAGCGGTTAATCTGCATGCCATCGCAATTATCATTGCTATTTTGTTTTTTGGCGGATTGTGGGGCTTTTGGGGAGTATTCTTGGCCATTCCATTAGCAACAGTTGTTAAGGCGGTGTTGACCGCCTGGCCACGGATCGACAATAGCAAGCCGAATACAAATTATTAAACGCTTTTTCTTTATCAATTCATTGATATTATTTTTTGTTTTAATCAATCTTCTGTTGGAATAACAGTGTTGAAATTATATTGATAACACTTAAAAATCGATTTAATTGAATGTCTTTAACTTAATAAAAGGATCATATTTGTTGAAATGTCAGCTTTTATCTAATAGATTTTGACTTGCAGGACTTTATAGGTATTGCAAAATAAATTACATAAGGTAAAAATATAGTTGTCGATTCATAATAGTTTTAAAAAAACAGTATCGATAACAAAAATATAAACATTAAATTAATATGAGGAGAGAATTATGAAAAAATTAGCATCTGTATGTGCAAGCGTATTACTTCTTTTAAGTACTTCTGTTTTCGCCGAAAAAAGTAGCATTGAACAAGCATTAGGACATGCCAATGAAGCAGTAACGCATGGTAAAGCCGGACATACCCCGCTTTTGCTCGAACATGCAAAAGCGGCATTGGAAGATGCGCTGGCTGCCTCGATAGTTGCTAAGGGCGTATCAAAAAACCATCTGGACGCTGGCGCTAAAGAACTGCAAGAAGCTATTGATCACGGCACTATGGGGCATGTAGGCGTAGCTACTACACATGCTGAAGCAGCTGTGGAACACATTAAAGCCAGCAAAAAATAATATCAAAATGGCTTGAAGAAAAGAGGCGGGGAATCTCGCCTCTTTTTTTAAAGTCTCGTTAATTACTTTAACGAGATGAAATCCGCCGCATCGATAAGAGGTGTATGGCAGGATTTTCTGATAATTATCGGAGTGATTGATATGTCTATGCATAAGAATCTATTACGATTTTATCCTCATCCTTGTAAAGAAGTTCCCCTTCAAGATTTATATCTTGATCATGATTTACATAAACAGGGCACGACCGAATCGCCTTGTGTATACGCCAATTTCCTGTCCAGCCTGGACGGGCGTATTGCGTTAGAAGATAGCGCTCAACGCACTTATATCCCCAAGCATATAACGACAGATTCCGACTTCGGCCTGTTCATGGAATTGCATGCGCAGGCAGATTGCATTATTACCCATGGCGGCTATATGCGGGCACTGGGTGAAAGACGCCTGGGCAACATATTGCAGGTTAAGGACAATCATCTTGTTGAATGGCGTCGGGACAACGGCTTAAAACCTCAACCCGCAGTGATCATTGCCAGCGCCAGCCTGAATTTTCCGCTCCACAGTAGTCTGCATGAACATGCGCAAACCGTTTATATCGCCACAGGAAAAAATGCCGATCCAAACCGCGTCCGTTATTGGCAGGATTTAGGCTATCAACTGCTTTTTACCGGCGAAGATCAAACGGTTCACGGCGCGCCTTTGATCCAGCAATTAAGCGGATTGGGTTACAAATCTATTTATCTTGTTGCCGGACCGCAAATGCTGGACACTGTAATCAGGGAAAAACAGTTATCAAGGTTATATCTGACCATTACCCATCAGTTAATAGGCGGCAAAGATTTTCGTACCTTACTGACAGGTTCAACGCTTGGGCCGGAAGGTAATCTGATACTTGAAGCTCTATATTACGAACAGGACTCGCCGCCCGGATCCGGCCAATTTTTCATGCAATTCGGTCTGGAGCGATCCACCGGCACTTAAATTTAATTTTTAAGGGGAGAAGCAAATGGAACAATGGGTCTGTACAACCTGCGGTTATAACATGATCGGCGATGCTCCTGATGTCTGCCCCTTTTGCGGAGCTGATCGCGATAAATTTCTCAGTTGGGAAGAGGCCGAAAAAATCTATCGCGTCACCGCCACTCAAATCAATGACAATGTTAGCCAATTGGTTTCAGTACCCAAACTGGGACTGGAACATGCAGCCTACCGGATTGAAACGAAAAACGAAGCTGTCTGGATCGATTGTCCATCTGCATTTAATCGCACATTGGAACCGGTGCGTAAAATATTCTTTACTCACCCGCACTTCATGGGTGCATCTAATCAATACCGTGAGCTTTGGAACGCAAAAGTCTACCTGCATGCCTTGGATGCAGAAAACCCTTTAATCAAATCATTTCCGATCGATGAACGTTTCAATAATGACTTTGTGATTGATGGGCTGGCAGCGTATCACATAGGCGGACATACGCCGGGCTATACGATTTATATTTATCAGGACGTATTATTCATCTGCGATTATGCATTTCCGCCCGGCCCGAAAATGCGCTTAAACCCATTCGGCCCGAAAGCCGAAACGTTACAAAAAGCCGAGCGGATATTGACCATTATTAATCGCGAGCCTTTAAAAACTGTTTGTGGTTATAACTATGTGTGCGATTTTAAAGACTGGCTGCCTGATTTTGAGCGTGCTGTTAGATACTGAAGTTATGTATGTCCAATGGAAAAATGTTATCCACGAAAAGCACGAAAGACACGAAATTTATTATATTTTCGTGTCTTTCGTGCTTTTCGTGGACAGTGCTTAATATCAGTTCGTAATGATTTTCTAACCAATTGCAGGCGATGACAAATGGTCAAAATCCTTAACGTTACCGACATCCGGAAACTGGTACAGATCATTGGCCTGGAAAATTTTTTTAAGCAGATTATCAGCGCGTTAGAGCAAGATTTCGGCCGCTGGAACAAGTTTATTTTAGCGCCACGTTATGGGATGTATTTTCCTGACGGCGTCATTGAATTAATGCCCTGTGCGGACCAGCAGTTATATACATTTAAATATGTTAACGGCTATCCCGGTAATCCGCTTAAAGGCAAACTTACCGTTGTAGCTTTAGGTCTCTTAAGCGATGTCGGCAGCGGCTATCCGTTAATGATTACTGAAATGACCTTGTTAACCGCATTCAGGACAGCGGCAACCGGCGTTTTGGCTGCAAAATATCTCGCCCGTGAAGATGCAAAATCATTAGCCGTTATTGGAACCGGAGCGCAGGCGGAATTTCAAGTACTCGCATTTGCCGGTTTTTTTCAACTGGAAGAAGTCCGCTTTTTCGATTCCGACCCGCAGGCTATGGTTAAGTTCTCACGAAATCTGGCAGGGCAAAAGTTCAGGTTAATTCCTTGCAGCAATATCGTCGACGCCGTACGTGATGCCGATATTGTGATAACGGCCACCGCTGCCAAAAAGCGGCAGTCTTTGTTTGAAATTGAGAATATTTCACCGGGCGCATATATCCATGCGATGGGTGGCGACAGCCCCGGAAAGACCGAACTGTCTGCCGAATTCCTGAGCCAGGTTAAGTTGGTGGTCGAATTTAAACTGCAAAGTCTGGTAGAAGGGGAAGTGCAGCAATGTACAGCCGATCTTATCTATGCCGAATTATGGGAACTGGTTTGCAAGAATAAGCCCGGAAGGCAGGATAATCACGAGATTACGCTCTTCGATTCAGTCGGTTTTGCGTTGGAAGATTACTCAATACTTCGGATTGTTTATGAACTGGCGAAAGAACATCAGTTGGGAACAGAGTCAGCTTTAATACCTGAACTTAATGATCCTAAAGATTTGTTTGGCTTATTGAGTTCTTATAATATTGGCAACTCCCCATTATTCATAGGGGACATTCAGAATCAAATCGGCTAAGCGGTAAACAGACGATTAAAAACCTTTTATTCACCACGAACGACTGTATGGATGCAGGAGGTAGAGCAATGCAGGAGCAATTGCCGAGACACGAAGACATCAACTTCGTGTTCTTCGTGTCTTCGTGGTGATAGTCTTTTAAGTCTTAGATTCAACTCATAAGTGTTGGTGTTTAGTACATAAAATTCGGCAAGTCGCAGTAACGCCTCTCTGCTTGGTGACACTACCTATTGATTCAAGATATTGATTTATCTAATCTGTGTATATTTAAAAAGCAGTATTCCCGGTACGAGCCTATTGTTTTATACAGAACTCAAATGGAGAATCTCTATGACTGAACTGACTAGTAAAACATGTGAAGTATGCAGAATCGGCGCGCCATTGGCTACTCAAGCGGAAATAGACGAATTTATGCCGCAATTACAGGGTTGGGAAATTGTTGAAATAGACGGCACCAAGCGTTTACAAAAAACCTTCAAGTTCGATAATTTTGAAGATGCGTTGGCGTTTACCAATAAAATCGGCGCACTCTGCGAGCAAGAAAACCATCATCCGTCCATTTTAACCGAATGGGGTAAAGTGACGGTGACTTGGTGGTCGCACAAGATACAAGGATTACACGCTAATGATTTTATTATGGCGGCCAAGACCGACGCTTTGCTATAAGGTCTCCCCGTAGAACGCCTCAATAATCGCTTTCATCAAAAGTAAGGTTTTATTTTTGTAGTCTTTTTCAGGATTAAATTCACTGATTTCCAGGCCGCATACTTTCGGATGCCGGTTAATCAATGACAGCGCTTCGAGCAGTTCTCCGGCTTTAATGCCACCCTGAGCAGGCGTTTCTACGCCGGGAGCATCTTCAGGATCTATAAAATCCAAATCGATGCTGATACCGATAACTTCGCAAGACAGGCTGAGCTTATCGATGGCCTTAATTAACACTTGGGCAAGCCCATCAATCTGTTTGGCAAAAACGATTTCCACCGCTGCTTGTTTTAACAGATCGTATTCCTCATGTTCATAACTTCGGACACCGATCAGAATGAGGTTTTCCGGCTTGATAAAATCGGAACCGGGATACATCGCAGCCAGTTTTTTGTCCGCTCGTCCAAGCAACGCAGACAGCGGCATGCCATGAATATTACCGGATGGGGATGTAGCAAAGGTATGTGCGTCCATATGGGCATCCAGCCAGATCAGGCCGAATTTACCGGGCTGCTGCAATCCATTCAGCACGCCGCCCCAGGTTCCCAATGCGCAGGAATGGTCGCCACCGATGACCAGAAAAACTTGGTTTTGTTCTGTCCAGTATTGGGTAAAGCGGCTTATCGATTGATTAAGCTTGGATAATTTTTCCTCCTTTGAGCCGTGATCTTCAGGATGAATCATATGCCATTGGAGATCTAGGCGTTTTTGTTCAGGTTTTTGCCGGGCAAACTCATCGTGCAGCATTTCTGCCGCATAGCCACATAAACGCATTGGCCCGCCCAGACACGACGCTACGCCTAAAGTTTGTAATATAGCCATAATGGGAAATGTAAGTTCTGAGGTTTCCGATAGTCATTATCCATGGTGAAATCGATTCAGCAATGTACTTTTGGCGGTAGATTTACCGTTAACATCTCGCTCAAGGTCACCCTGTTGTAAGCAATGGTACGGATAGATATAAAGTCAAAAAAATCAATAATAACCACTAAAGCAGGGGAAATCTAACTTAGCTCAACATAAATAGTCAACAATCGCATCGACTCTGATTGCTCATTACGCAGTACATGCAGAGGAAAAGGGTAGCGTCTCCTTTTTCGTACTTTACCCCTAAACAAAGTCGAAGAAACGTTGAACTTTGTTTTCTGCCTTTAAAAATAAAAATCCTTAAAAACAAACCGTTAGGATTATTACAGGGTAAAGTGCAATTTGCTATAGAAGAAAATTTTAAAATGACGGACGAAGAGTTTTTACAATCATGAAAAGCTATTTATTCGACACCGATAGGGCCTTAAGGCCGAATGCCGACAGCGTATTTCGCCGTATGGAGTCCAATTATTCGGCAGGCGTTGACTTTTGTTCAATCATTGTCGATTTCCAATGAAGATACCGCACCGGTTTTTTTGGGCCTTCCTGCTATCGGCCATCGCTTGGGCAGCGCACGCCAAGGCAAACGAGCCCGATGCCGAACGAATCGCCCATTCCATTCACGTCGTCCAGTTGGAACTTGAGGGGCCGATTGGCCCGGCAAGCAGCGACTATGTTGCCCGCTCGCTGGATTATGCTGCCGAGACTAAAGCTTCCCTAATTATCCTGCGCATGGACACGCCCGGCGGACTGGATACGGCCATGCGCGAGATCATCAAAAAGATCATCTCATCGCCGGTTCCAGTCGCGGCCTATGTCGCTCCCGGCGGCGCTCGTGCAGCCAGTGCCGGAACTTACATCCTCTATGCCAGCCATATTGCGGCGATGGCGCCCGGCACCAATCTCGGGGCGGCTACCCCGCTGAAAATGCCGATGCCTGGCAGCCTCAACGAGGAACCATCGAAAGCCAAGGGCAAAACTGAAAATGGCAACCCTGAAAACGCCTCTGTTATGGAGCGGAAGTTGACCAATGATGCCTCCGCTTATATCCGAGGGCTGGCCAATCTGAGGGGACGCAACGCGGAATGGGCGGAAAAGGCGGTCAGGGAATCGGCAAGCCTGTCCGCGGAAGAGGCATTGGCGTTGCATGTCATCGACTTTCTGGCCGCCGATGTCGACGACCTGTTGAAAAAGGCCGACGGCCGTTTGGTGAATGTTTTGGGCCAGACGATAAAACTGAATCTCGCAAGCGCCAGGATCGAGCCGGTCGAACCCGACTGGCGTAATCGGCTGTTGGCAGCCATCGCGAATCCCAATGTCGCTTACGTGTTGATGTTGCTCGGGATCTATGGATTGATCCTGGAATTTTACCACCCCGGCACCGTTGCGCCCGGTACCATCGGCGCAATTTGCCTGTTGCTGGCGCTCTATGCCTTCCAGGCGCTGTCGGTCAACTACGCCGGTCTGGCCCTGATTCTACTGGGTCTTGGGTTGATGATTGCCGAAGCCTTCGCGCCGAGTTTCGGGATTCTTGGCATCGGAGGCATAACCGCGTTTGTGTTCGGTTCAATCATTCTTATGGATACCGGGATTACAGGGCCGGAGGAAGTGAGTCCGGCCGTGATTGCGGCTTTTGCCATCAGTAGCGCCGTGTTATGCATCGTGGTCACACGGCTGTTGCTCAGAGTGCGTTACAAACCGGTGGTTGCGGGACGCGAGCAACTGATCGGCAGCGAAGGAACCGCTATGGAAGATTTTGCCGTCGAAGGGAGAGTCTGGGTTCACAGCGAAGCATGGGCGGCCCATGCCGAACAGCCCATGCATCATGGGCAAAAGGTCAAGGTAATCGCCATTAAAGGCCTAACCTTGGTCGTCAATACTGTTGACTTAAGCAGTACAAAGCCCTCTCCAGAGGGAGAGGGTTGGGTGAGGGGAAAGCAAAATAAGGAAAAAAAGCTTGTTTAAATCCCCTCATCCCAGCCTTCTCCCTGAGGGAGAAGGGGCGCGCACGCTTAAGTCAACAGTATTGACCTTGATCGTCGCCCCATTTCAAAAACAATAAAGGAGACTAAGCCATGGTAATAAATCTGTTTAGCATACTCTTGGTGATGCTGATCGCCCTGCTGGTCAGCGGTATCCGAATCATGCGTGAATATGAGCGGGCAGTGGTGTTTTTTTTAGGCCGATTCTACCAAGTCAAAGGCCCCGGCTTGATCTTCATCATCCCGATCATTCAGCAAATGGTGAAAGTGGATTTGCGTACCATCGTTATGGATGTTCCCACCCAAGACGTCATTTCACGGGACAATGTGTCGGTCAAAGTCAGCGCAATCGTCTTTTTTCGGGTGATCGAACCGGAGAAGGCGGTGATTCAGGTTGAGCATTATTACGAGGCGACCAGCCAGATGGCGCAAACAACGCTTCGCTCGGTGTTGGGACAGCACGAGTTGGACGAAATGCTGGCAGCACGGGATAAGCTCAATGCAGACATCCAATCCATTTTGGATCAGCAGACCGAATCCTGGGGGATCAAGGTTTCCAATGTAGAGATCAAACAGATGGATTTGAATGAGACCATGATCCGGGCCATCGCTCGACAGGCCGAAGCCGAGCGGGAACGCCGCGCCAAGGTGATTCACGCTGAAGGTGAATTACAGGCATCCCAGAAATTGGTAGAGGCCGCGCAGACTCTCGCGCAGTCGCCAAGTGCGATTCAATTGCGCTACCTGCAAACGCTTACGGAAATTGCCGGAGACAAATCCAATACCATCGTTTTTCCATTGCCGATGGAACTGCTTGAATCATTAGCTGTTGGCGCTAAGCGGCAATAAACGAAAACGGGAGCCGGCAAATTTATTGAAGACACTGATTTTCGGCGGCATCACGCTGGCTCCACAACAATAATTGGTAACTGATGTTAGGCACGGATGATCTTTATCCCGTTTGCCGCGCTGAGCACCGGAGCTTTCGGTGGGAATAGCCCGTAAGGGGCGCTGCATGGATGCAGCGCGTTGACAGAGGGCCAAGGATGGCCCTTCTGGCAACCCCCGCTGAAAGCGAGGAGCGCAAGGAGCAAGCGGCAATCGGGTCGCCTTTTCTTTGGTTACTTTCTTTTGGCGAAGCAAAAGAAAGTAACTCGCTCTCGGGTGCGAGAACCCGATTCAAATAACGTCGCGGTAGCGACACCTTAGTAATAAAATGCTAATGCAGTCTAAATCCGAATACCTGCGTAACATCAGTTGGTAAAGGGAAACGTCCTCTTTTTACACGGTTATATTTCGAATACCCATCCGGCCGGAGCCACTATGTCAACAAAAGCGGCTATAACCATTCAGCAGCTGAGTAAAAGCTATCAGGAATCCGGGCAGCGGCATGAGATTTTCAAGGACTTGAATCTGCAAGTGAACAGCGGCGAGTTAATTGTTTTGCTAGGCCGTAGCGGTTCCGGTAAATCGACTTTTTTAAATCTGGTCAGCGGCATCGATCAGCCGGACAGTGGCGAAATTATCATTAACGGCATTCAACTAACCGGACTTTCCGAGCATGATCGCACCCTGTTCCGCCGGCATCATATCGGTTTTGTGTTCCAGGCTTATAATCTGATTTCTACGTTGACGGTTGGTGAAAACCTGCTGTTGCCTCTGGAGCTGATCAAGCGCACGAGCCGTCAGGAGCAGGATACCGTCGTAAAATTGCTGGATCAACTCGATCTCGCCGATCGTTTTGACACCTATCCCGACCGCCTGTCCGGCGGGGAGCAGCAACGGGTCGCGATTGCCCGCGCGCTGATTCATGATCCGGATGTCATTCTTGCCGATGAGCCGACCGGTAATCTGGATCTGGATACCGGGCAACAGGTGCTGGCGTTGTTCGACACGTTGGTAAAAAATGCAGGTAAGACCGTGATCATGGTGACTCATAGCCCTGAGGTGCTCGGTAAAGCCGACCGGGTTTTTTCGATCCGCAACAAGTCGCTGGCGAACGCCAGGGACGGTGTGTATGCCGCAAGCCTGTAGGGAACAAGCGCGGTGGTTTAGGGTTAGCCGATGAGCTCTGTTTTGAATCGCGCCAGCCGTAATTTTTTATGGCGGCACCCCTGGCAGCTGGCGCTGGCGATTGTGGGTATCGCGCTGGGCGTAGCGGTGGTGATTTCTATCGATCTGGCGATGGAAAGTTCGCTCAACGCTTTTAATCAGGCCGGCAAGGCATTTTCCGGGGTGGCAACCCACAGGATTGTTGCCGGCGATGGCGGTCTTGATGAAAAACTGTATCGACGACTTAGAGTCGATGAAGGCATACAAAAACTATCGCCGGTAGTGAACGGTTATGTTTTTGTGTCAAAACAAGCTGATGCCGGTTTCAACCTGATTGGGATCGACCCGTTCATTGAAAAATCATTTCAATCGATCTGGCAAACCCGGCAAAATAAAAACACAAGCGCCGGTTTGTTAACCCGTTTGATCACCGAGCCGAATACCGCACTGATCAGTGAGCAAACTGCATCGCGCTTGGGCCTGAATATCGAGGATGATTTAATTATCGATACTGATGATCATGGCGAGCGCCGGTTAAAAATTATCGGACTCTTATCGCCAAACAATGCTGTATCCGAGCTGGTTTTATCCCGGCTGATCATTATCGATATCGCCACGGCTCAAGAGGTATTGGAAATGTTTGGCAGGCTCAGCTCCATCGAAGTGCTGATCGATAAACACCAGCCTGATACCGCGCCTACTTCGGCAGACACACCATCCCTGACGATCTCCGCGCCTGTTCCCGACAGGCTTGCGGCATACACTCCATCCTTGGAGATAATACGTAAGGCGCTACCGGGCAATGCCTTGCTAGTCGCAGCAGAAAGCCAGTCGCAAGCCATGCGGGAAATGACCCGGGCATTTTCGATCAATTTAAAAGCCTTAGGATTACTTTCGCTACTGGTGGGCATGTTCCTGATCTATAACACGATGACTTTTCTGGTCATGCAGCGGCGGCGTTTGATCGGCAGTTTGCGTTCAATCGGCGTAACCCGGAGGCAGATTTTTAAATTGATTATCGGCGAAGCTTTGTTATTGGCGGCCATCGGCACCCTGATCGGCATCGTGCTGGGCATTGCTCTCGGACAGGGACTGTTATATCTGATTTCGGGAACCATCAACGCCATTTATTTTCGTATCGATGCGGCTTCATTAATGATCACGCCTTTACAATTAGGCAAGGGTGCTTTGTTAGGAATTACCGCTACACTGCTGGCGGTTTTGCCGCCGGCCTTTGAAGCGACGCGCATATCGCCGGTAACGGTTTTGGTCCGGTCGCAACTGGAATCGGGCATACGCCGGTTAATCAAAACCGCGAATCTGATTAGCGGTGTATTTATACTCGGCGGAATGGCGCTGGCGTTATTGTCCGGCAAAAGCATCGCTTTGGGTTTGGCAAGTATTTTTGTGCTGCTGTTTGGATTTGCGATGATGACTCCCGCCTTGACGCTGATGTTTATGAAGCTGATCGAACGTGTATTCGGGCGATTTTCAGGCATTTTAGTCCGCTTGCCGGCACGCATGGTTTCCGCTGAAATTAGCAGAACGGGCGTCGCAATCGCCGCGTTAATGATTGCCGTTTCCGCGACGATAGGCATGGATTTGATGATAGGCAGCTTTCGCCAGACGGTTGCGGACTGGGTGCAAACCAGTCTCCGTGCTGATCTTTATGTCTCATTGCCGGGTGAGAAGATGCCGGGTGCCAGGGCAGAGCAGGATCATCGTTTAAAGGCTAAGCTGGCCGAACTTCAGGGCGTAAAAATGCTCAGCAGCGTATTGCATACCAACGTTATCGCCAGGGATGGTGTGTATGCCGCAGGCCTGCCGGGAGCAGGCGCGGCGGCGGAAAATGACTTTACTAAAGTATCGGTGTTTGAGCTGAATGAAAAATCCAGGCCGGGCTTCATCTTTAAACATAAGACGGATAACAAACTTTGGGACAGGTTTGAGCAGCAACAGACGGTCATAGTCACCGAACCTTATGCCTATCACCATAGCGTCAAAATCGGCGATAAAATCCGGTTGCAGACCGATCATGGCAATGAGCCGTTTGAAGTGCTAGGCATTTATGCAGATTACAGCGGCGACCAGGGACACCTGGCCATGAGCCGCCGGAATTATCAGCATTACTGGCCGGATTTGGGATATTCCGGCATCGGTGTTTATGCCAAGGATGGCGTCGACTTGCAACAACTGGAAAATCAGATCAAAAAACTCCTAACAGCGCAACAGTCGGTTCAATCAGATCAGGCGATTTATAAAGCTTCAATGGCGGTGTTTGAACAGACCTTTACGATTACTGAAACATTGCGCTGGCTGTCAGCCGCTATCGCTTTTGTCGGCGTGTTCAGCGCGTTGATGGCATTGCAGTTTGAGCGGACCCGGCAACTGGGCATTTTGCGGGCCATAGGCATCACTTCCGGGCAACTGGCTGTGCTGATTACCGGTGAAACCGGTTTGATGGGACTGGTTGCCGGTCTCATTGCCATTCCTGTCGGTTATATCGTCGCCTATATGTTGATTTTTGTGATTTACCAGCGCTCATTCGGCTGGACGATGGCGTTTCATTTTAATCCGGGAGTGATCTACCAGGGCCTGGCTTTGGCGCTGATTGCAGCAATGCTGGCCGGTATTTTGCCGGCGCTAAAGATGGCGCAAACCAAGCCCGCAGAGGCGTTGCGGTCAGAATGAAAGGTAAGCGGATTTTTCTTGGTTTAATCATATTGCCGGTTATCCTGGCGGTGATTTTTTTATGGCGGCCTTCGATGTTTCTATCCGAAACCGAACCTGTTGCCGATCAATCTTTCAGTAAAACAGCAGCCCCAAAAGATAAATCGTTCAGCGACCTGTTATCCGAAGGCGATGCGGATTTTGCCCGAGCCTTAAAACCTCGGCAGTTCTCATTTCCATCCGATCACGGTGCGCACAATCCCTACCGGACCGAATGGTGGTATTTCACCGGCAATCTGGAAAATCCCGAGGGCCGGAAATTCGGCTATGAACTGACTTTTTTCCGCTTTGCGCTCTCGGCAGAGCCTCATTCATCCCGGTCTGTCTGGCGAAATAATCAACTGTACATGGCCCATTTGACGCTGACCGATGTCAAAGAAAACCGCTTTTATACGGATGAACGTTTCAGCAGGGCGGGCAATGATCTTGCCGGTGCAGCCGATAACAAATACCAAGTTTGGCTGTATGACTGGTCGGCAACGGCAGAGGGCAAGATGGATTTTCCGCTGCGCTTGCGGGCTAAAAGCGATGAATTTGCCATTGATTTGCTGTTAAACACGCAAAAAAGCCTGGTTTTACAGGGAGAGCAGGGCTTAAGCCGGAAAAGCGCTGAACCCGGCAATGCCTCCTATTATTACTCCTATACCCGATTGCCGACGCTGGGCACTCTAAGCATTGCCGGCATTAATCATACAGTAACCGGTAAAAGCTGGATGGACCGGGAATGGAGCACCAGTTCCTTGTCAAAAGAACAAAGCGGCTGGGATTGGTTCGCCTTGCAGTTTTCCGATAACAGCGAATTAATGTTTTATCAATTAAGGCGCAAAGACGGTCAACAAGACAACAATAGCGCAGGTTCACTCGTTCTGACAGACAGTACGAAAGTGCCGCTGCAAGTGCAGGATGTCACGATAACAACTCTCGATACCTGGCGTAGCCCTCATTCAAAGATTAATTATCCGTCGCGGTGGCGGCTATCCGTGCCCAGCCAGAAACTTGAAGTCGAAATCGTCCCGTTAATAAACGATCAGGAACTCAATGTCAGCTACCGGTATTGGGAAGGCGCGGTCAGCATTAACGGAACCAAAAACGGTAAAACGATTTCAGGGCAGGGCTATGTTGAATTGGTCGGGTATTAGTCAGTGCTGGGGCAAGGGTTTACGCAGAACAACAACAAAAATAGAAGCGGCGAGCGATTAGATGAACCTGGAAAAATCATTTCATCCACGAAAAGCACGAAAAGCACGAAAATTTTCAAAGAGATACCGAGCTGTAGGTCATCACCCAAGGCTAAATAGACAAACTAATGCAACATAATGATTTATTTCGTGTCGCCTAGAGGCGCCTACTTTTGGCTTTCGTGCTTTTCGTGGACTAACTGCGGTTTCCATGATGAAGAAGATTTGCAGCATAGGCGCGAAAGGCCATTATAGGGATTCATTTACGAGGTTAAGAAAATTAATCCATGGGGCAATTTTCAAAAGGAGCATTCCATGACTAAAAACCAAAACAACACAGATAAAATCGAGTTGGACATTGGCGATGCCTTATTAATCAGCGACATCCAAAATGATTTTCTGCCCGGCGGCAGTCTGGCCGTGCAGGAGGGGGATCGAATCATACCCGTCTTGAATGGCTATATCGATCAATTCAGCAATCGTCAATTGCCTGTATTTGCAACCCGCTGTTGGCACCCGGCTAAACATTGCTCTTTTATACGGCAAGGCGGCCCTTGGCCGGAACACTGCATCGCCGATTCTAAAGGCGCAGAATTCTCAGCCGATTTGCATCTCCCCGCCTCTGCTTACATTATTTCCAAAGGCACGGATGTTGAACGGGAAGGCTACTCAAGTTTCTCAAACCGGACCTTCAAGCAGCAACTCGATAATGCCGGTATCCGCCGTTTGTTCATCGGCGGACTGGCTACCGATTATTGCGTTTTAAATACGGTTCGCGATGCACTGAACTACCATTACCAAGTATTTTTATTGATAGATGCGATACGCGCCGTTAATGTTCAGAAGCAAGATAGCGAAGACGCAATAAACGAAATGATCGAAAAGGGCGCAATACCTATTACATTGCGCATGGTCGGATAATGCCGAACAGCGCCTTGCTTACCGATCTCTATCAGCTAACCATGCTTCAGGGCTATTACGAGCAGAACATGGAAGAGCTTGCCGTATTCGAATTTTTTGTCAGAAAACTGCCTGAAAACCGGGGTTATCTGGTCGCGGCAGGTCTGGCCCAGGTTTTAACGTATCTGGAGCAATTGCAATTTTCTGCGGATGAAATTGAATGGCTGGCAAGCACCGGGCGATTCAAACCATCAACGCTTGACCGGCTTGAGACATTAAAATTTACCGGCGATGTTCACGCGATGCCCGAAGGCACGGTGTTTTTCGCGAATGAGCCGATATTGCGCATTACCGCGCCGCTGCCCGAAGCGCAATTGATCGAAAGCAGGATCATCAATCTACTGCATTTCCAGACCCTGATTGCCTCCAAAGCCGCGCGCTCGGTAGTTATCGCGCCGGACAAGCTGCTGGTCGATTTCGGCATGCGAAGGGCGCACGGCAGCGAAGCGGCGCTGTTGGCAGCTCGGGCAAGTTATCTGGCGGGGTTCGCAGGTTCAGCGACGGTGGCGGCCGGGATGCAGTTTGGCATCCCCATTTTCGGCACGATGGCGCATTCTTTTATACAAACTTACACTCGCGAAAGTCATGCCTTTGCCGATTTTGCCAAGGCCAATCCCGATCATGCCGTGTTTTTGATCGACACTTACGATACCGAAGCAGCTGCGCAAAAAGTAGTCGATCTGGCTCCCACATTGCATGCGCAAGGTATAAAAATCAAAGGCGTTCGCATAGACAGCGGCGATTTGGCCGATCATGCCCGGAAAGTCAGGATAATTCTTGACCGTGGCGGCCTTAACGATGCAACCATCTTTGCCAGCGGCAATATTGACGAATATAAACTGGAAGAGTTGATGGCCGGGCAAGCCCCGATTGACGGTTTCGGTATCGGTACGCGTTTGGATACCTCAGCCGATGCGCCTTATCTCGACTGCGCCTATAAATTGCAGGAATATGCCGGAATTGCCCGGCGCAAGCGCTCGGAAGGCAAAGCGACCTGGCCCGGACGCAAACAGGTTTATCGCAACTACAATGAGGATGGCATTATGTCCGGCGATACCGTTACCGTTGACAATGCGCCTTGCGCAGGCCAACCGTTATTGCAATGGGTTATGCAGCGCGGAAAGACTGTAGCAGGGCAGCCTACGCTTATCGAGGCCAGGGAATATGCTCGACGCCAATTAAATAGTTTACCCATGTCATTGCGCCAATTGAGCAATACCCCGGAGTATCCGGTAATCATTTCTGCCGAGCTGCAAGCGCTGGCGAAAACAGTGGATCAACGAAACACAGGCTGAAAACCCTTATGGTGTTTCCAGATTAGCCAGATGCCACCGTAGAGACGCGATTTATCGCGTCTCTAATCGTTGCGCCTTTTCTGGATTTTGGATCAAACTGGATAGCAGACGCGATAAATCGCGTTTCTACGGGGCGCATTTTTTGGAACTAGCTGTTGGTATATCGAATATTTTGTCTCTGGCTGAAGCATCTGGCTAATCAGGTGGTGTTTTGATGTCAGGTTCAAAATATTTGCTCGGATTGGACCTGACACTGACGATCTCAGTTCGGCCAAAACCGGACAATCAGTGAAAGGTCTGTAAACCTTATGAATATATAAAAACAGCCTATTTTTCAAGTTAGTATTATAGGTATCATTACATATTGTGTATTCAGTTCGAAATACATACTGTTAATACATGAGAGGGGAGATAGATTAGCAATTTTTGTCTTGATAATGTATGGGTATTTTCGGCTAAAACCGGACGATCAGGAAAGGATGGCTCAATTTCACTTTGAACTGAAATAAACGCGCTGCCATTTTTTGAAAAAAATATGTCTTTGACCAGGAATGTTTTTTCAAGTAGAAAGTATCCAACTACTATTTTAAATCAGCATGGACTTTAAACAGAGCAGGTTGATCTGCTTATCATTACTAAGAAATTATTTTGCTTAAAAATACCTAGTCTATATAAAGAGTTAGATAATAACTTATTAGACAACTGGTACTTTGACGTGGAGCAACATGAAATTTAATGATAAAACCGACGCTCATTCTTTATCATTTACTGATCCAGTGCTCAACTTAGTGCACAATCCCGATGTCTTAGACGTATACTCACTCAAACCCATTTTAGTCTTTAGAGGGTCTCTGACGATTAAATCAGAAGTGATATGAACAACTCGAACAAAAAGGCAGCAGTACAAGCAGCACAGCTGCGACAGCTGTTTTCTGCGAGCAATCGGTCACTGGTTACCAGCACGCTACTCGCAGTAATCCTTGCCTATCTGCAGCGCGAAGTGATAGCGTCTTCAGTGGTAATTGCATGGCTTTTCCTAGTCGGGTTGGTCGCGTTTTTACGGGCGGTTCTTGTTAAAGCTTACCAAGGCTCCCCGCTGGATGGCGATACCGCTACTCATGTGTGGTTGGTACGGTTTCGTCTTGGCGTTCTAGCTGTCGGTGTGGTGTGGGGGTCGGCCGGCTTTCTGATGTTCCCTCCCAATGATCCGCCTCATCAGATGTTCCTGATTTTTATGCTGGCCGGTCTGTCGGCTGGCGGCGTGGTTGCATTTTCGGCTGATCTGATCAGTGCAATTACATTTTCCATGACATCCCTGCTGCCAATCGTGACTCGTTTGTTTATCGCAGGTGATAGCTTGTCTTTGGCAATGAGCATGGCAGGTATGTTGTACCTAAGTTTTATGGTCATCAGCTTACTGCATATTAACAGGAGTAGCACTGAGAACATTGTTTTACGCATCGAAGCCGTTGCTCGCGAGGAAATACTGCGAACTAATGAGGAACGCTATCGTTTGCTGCTGAAGCATTCGCCAGTCGGCATTTTTCATTACGACACGAATCTCGTCATTACTTATTGCAATGAACGTTTCGCCGATATTCTGCACAATTCAGTTGACGGCATCGTCGGTTCGGATATAAAAAAATTCAAGGATCAGTCCATTCTTTCGGTCTCGAGAAATGCTCTGGAAGGCGAAACGGTCTTTTACGAAGGACAATATTGCCCAACTTCCAGCGATGCAGGCATATGGATAGACATGGCCTGCGCACCATCCCGTGATGGAACAGGAAAGATCATGGGCGGTATTGCCATCGTTCGGGACATCACCGAGCGCAAGCAAGTGGAATATGAGCTAAAAGCCAGTGAGGCAAAATTCCGTTCGGTTATTGACGTTTCCCCCATACCAATGGCCTTGACTGATGAGCAATTAAACATCATCTTCCTGAATCCGGCATTCGTGCAGACTTTCGGTTACAGCATAGAGAATATTCCAACTCTGGCAGACTGGTATCTAAAAGCCTATCCTGATCCAGATTATCGACACTGGGTCGAGGTTGCCTGTCCCCTGACACAGGAACAAGCCGAACAGGGACAGTCTGACTTGGCGCCTTTAGAAGCGGCTATTCGTTGCAAGGACAATAGCATTAAAACTGTGTTAGTTTCTGCCGCCACAATTCATCATAATTTCGCGAGTGTGTATTTGGTGATACTGTACGACATTACTGAGCGCAAACAAATTGAAGAAAAACTTAACTCTATTTTTAATGCGTCAGTGGAAGGCATTATAACTTTTGGCACGTCCGGCATCATCGTATCCGCGAATGCCGCCGTAGAAACTATTTTCGGCTATCTGCCGGAAGAGTTGGTTGGTTACAGCATAAACAAGCTCTTGCCATCATCGCCAAGTTCCAGCTCGCTTCATGCAGCAGAACGTGTTGGCCAAATTCAAGAGATTGAAGGTCTGCACAAAAACGGTTCTGTGGTGCCTCTGGATCTGTCCACAGCGGAGTTTGTAATCGGTACTACGCACTATTTTACTTATATAGTCCGCGACGTGAGTTTACGCAAATACCAGGAACAACAAGACAAGGAACATCTCAATGAACTCGCCCATGTCACTCGCCTGGGGCTGATGGGTGAAATGGCGTCCGGCATTGCGCATGAAGTCAATCAGCCTCTATCAGCGATTGCCAGCTATACGCAAGCCAGTTTAAACCTGATCAAAACTGAAGATCCAGATCTGGTAAAGCTCACCGAGACCTTACACAAAACCCAGCAACAGGCGTTAAGGGCGGGACGGATCATTCATCGCATGCGAGAGTTCGTCAAATCCCATTCAAAACATCGCTCCACTGCTGATATTAATGCTTTGATTCGCAATGCTGTCGACCTGTGTATTGCTGAACTTAAACAAAACAATATAAGGCTAACACTTGATTTGGAAAACAACCTGCCGCAGATCTTTGTAGACCAAATACAGATTGAACAGGTCATTATAAATCTGACCCGAAACAGCATTGATGTTTTAAAAGAATTACCCGCAACACAGCAACGCCACATAATCATCCATAGCCAATTGGCTCAAAATAATAACATACAGGTCAGCGTGAAGGACAATGGATTGGGACTTGATGAAGAACAACAAAAAAAAATATTGATGCCTTTTTACACCACCAAGGCAGAAGGTATGGGCATGGGGCTATCCATCAGCCGCTCACTTATCGAAGCCCATGAAGGCACTTTGTATTTCAACAGTAAACCTGGAAAAGGTAGCACTTTTTATTTCACTCTACCAATACGGAAAAAACCTGATTAAGCAGTATCAATGGGGTCAGGTCTTGGTTGCGGCTGGGCAATGCTGCACATTCTAGTGGGTGGGAATCCCGCCCCGGTAACCGCTAGCCACGGGCCGGGTATCGAGCCTTGCAGGCGTATTGGCAACAGTGCGCTTGATGCGTAGGCACGAAAGCAGGCGAGGAACAATGGTAACAGATAAAGCTGACCGTGAAGGTGTAGAGTCCCGAAATGACCGCTTTGGAAGGGCCGATGGTTTCAAGACGCCAGCAGGCAACAGCGCAGCTCTCGTCAGGGTGAGAAAGCTGCGACCACCCGGGATCGTAGACCGTTTCGAGTCTGACAATAAGAATACGCGGTAACCCAGGAGATCCCATCGTCGGCGCCTATGCGCACTTCCTGACAAGCCTGAACAGCGAGGACGGAAGCGGTGGCGGTGGGAAGTCGGAGGCGCCCATAGTAGCAATGAACGCGGGTAACGCTGCGGGAGCCAAGGGGCGCCGGTTTGAGATAATGAAGAGGGGAAACATGCCCCGACACCGAGCGGACTCTGCGCATGACAACCGAACTTATTCATTTCACACAGTGGGCGCGGCATCAGCCGCAAGCGCGGTACAACGCATTGATGGGATTGCTAAGCAATCCCGAAGGCCTGATGGACAGCTACGAAGCCCAGCCGGGCAATAAGGCAGCGGGAATCGACAAGGTCAGTAAAGCGGATTACGCACAGGGTCTGGAAGAGCGAATTAAAGCGCTTTCAACCGGGTTGCGTAGTCTAAGTTACCGGCCTCAACCGGTTCGGCGCGTCTATATTGCCAAGGGCAATGGACGGCAACGGCCATTGGGCATACCGTGCTTTGAAGACCGGATCGTGCAGCATCGCCTGTCCGGGATATTACAAGCGATCTGGGAACCTGAATTCTGCAATTGTTCATATGGATTTCGCCCATCCCGTAACGCACATCAAGCGCTAGCGAGGTTAGGTGAAATCGTCACGAATCATAACACCCAATGGCTAGTCGAGGCTGACATCAAAGGATTCTTTGACCATGTCAGTCATGACTGGATGATGCGTTTTCTGGCGCATCGGATCAACGACCCGGTGTTATTGCGGATTATCCGGCGCTTCCTCAAAGCGGGTGTGTTGGAGTCGGGGGTATTCACCGCCAGCGAGACCGGGACGCCGCAAGGCGGACTCGTATCGCCAGTACTGGCAAATATCTACCTGCACTACGTGCTGGATGTGTGGTTTGAGAAACGCTATGCCCGTACCTGCAAAGGACAGGCCTATTTGGTTCGCTACGCAGATGATTATGTGGCTTGCTTCACCGATGAAGACGATGCGCGGCGTTTCATGGATGCGATGGCGGAACGACTGGCCGAATTTGAGCTGGAAGTCGAGCCGAGTAAAACCAGTCTGCTACGCTTTGGTAACAGGGCTGCGGATGACTGCCATAAAGAGGGCTTGAAACGACCGCCGACGTTTAACTTTCTGGGCTTTACGCACTACGCAGGCAAAAGTCGCAAGGGACGCTTTGTGCTCGGGCGCAAAAGCCAACGGGAGCGGGTTGCCAAGAAGTTGAAGGAAGTGGCTGATCGGCTATCGGCGCTACGAAACCAGGGAGGCCAAGCTTTGATGGATTATGCCAAGCGTCACCTGCAAGGGCATGTTGGTTATTATGCCGTTAGCGGTAATGCCCGCCAAGTACGCACCTATGCCTACCGAGTTAGCCGTTTGTTATTTAAGTGGCTAAACCGCCGTAGTCAGAGGCGCAGTGTGTCCTGGGCTCGATTTGGCAAAGTTCTGTCTGACTGGATGCCCTCGTTGCGAATCCGGCACAATCTATACCCCAAACCACTGTGGATGACTCAAGCTGGGAGCCGGATGGTGTAACGCTCCAAGTCCGGTTCTGCGAGGGCTGCGAGACGTACTGGTTCGCCGGGATTCTCGCTGCTACTCTCCCAAAGACACATTGGTGCGTTATAGTTTTTCTTATTTCAAGACCCTTACACATTGCTTTTCTCTTCAAGAC
Organism: Methylobacter sp.; assembly: GCA_036561025.1. GTDB lineage: Bacteria > Pseudomonadota > Gammaproteobacteria > Methylococcales > Methylomonadaceae > Methylobacter_A. Next base: position 86,045 of record DATBQB010000078.1, read on the forward strand.
CTGACTCCTTTTCTCTTGGGTTGGTGCAACCGATGGCTCGTCGCTTGGAGCTAACGTACTCGCCGCTGACAATTACTGTTTCACAGTTTTGGGAAAATCATTCACTATTTTTTCCACGGCTTCCCTGATCCGTTCGGCATTGGTTTTCGGATCGCTGACCGTGCCGGTGCCGGTGCCACGGAACACCAGTTTCTGCGTTTTGGCATCCACGAAATCAAGTATTAGAGTTCCCTCGGTATATTGCGATATATCAGTATAGGTCCGCGGCGCGCCTGCCCACATGTCATAACGTCCGTAGCCATATCCCATACCGTTATAACCCCAATCGCTAGACTGGTGAACAACTTGTTTTTCCTTGGTCGATACATGAGGCACGACATGCAGATCGGCATTTTCGCTTGTTTCTGTAATACCACGACGTGCAAGATTGGTACGCAGGGTTTCACGAAGAGCGGCTTCACTCGATGGCGACAATCCTAGCTTCGCGGTGTCAGGTGTCAGGGCATAGGTGTGGTATTGCGAGAACGAGGCCAAATGGTCGAAGTCGGTCGTGACAGAAACGGTGGAACAGGCAGTCAGGAAAAAAACAGCAACAGCAAGTAAATATCCGCGTGGCGATGTGAACATGGTTTTACCTCCAATGTTGGCAAATTAAATTTTTATCTTCCCGGGTTTTTCGCTTCTTCGCCCAGATGTTCAGGAGCGGGCATAATTCTGTCGTGCTAGTTGCAATCTGTTCGCTCGCTATTGATAACATTCCGGCAACTAATAAAGCAATAGTTCCAAATACCTAGGGAAACGCTGATTAAATCCTTCGACAGGCTCAGGACGAACGGCAAGTTGTTGATTCCGTTCGTGGTGAGTCCTTCGACTGCGCTCAGGAGAGCCTTGTCGAACCATGAGCGGTTAGCGCTTCCCTAGAGAGTGTTCTCACGTTCCGCTCTGTCTTTCTACATAACTTTGTCCCGGAGGCATCCTGCCGGCAGGGACGGTAACAGGGCGGCCCTGAGGATATATCTTGTTCAATTCGATTCAGAAGCCTAGTATGACGGCTATCGAGCTGAACTGTTGAACCAGGAGGAATCGATCATGACCAAAACCATCGACAAAGAAAAGGATCGCATTAAAAAAGTGGCCCATCTGCTTTACGATGGGGCTCGCCGCGTAAGGATACTTCGCTCCATCGACTGGCCGGCGTCAGTCAAACAAGACTTTTTTGCCAAAGGCGCCAAAGAGCTGCCGGAGATCAGTTACCCCGGCTTCGATGCGAAACCCACCATCGACATCGTTCGTGAAGCGCGCCGAATGATCATTCCGGTTTCTACTATCGACCTATGGCTGGAGCGGCAGGCGAATAGCATCGAAACCGGCGCGCGTATGCTGGCGGGCGTCGGCACGCCGGTGTTTTTCGAGAATTCGCGCCAGGTCTACGGCGAACCGACCGCGCCGTTGCGCTACATTCCCGCCACCCCGCTGGAGCTCGCGCAGAGCATTCAAGACGTCATCGATCAGCTCGCCCGTATTGAATTGGGTGTTGCGCCATCCGCGCATCTTTCCGCTGAGGACGTGGCGAAGGAAATCCGGGCGGCAGTGAGCCTGCATTTCGCCGAAGATGCGCCCGAAGTGACACTGGTAGATACCCTGTCCGCTAACGCCCTGGCCACCGCTGACAAGATCCGTATCCGTAGCGATGCCTGTTTCACCGACAGGGATGCGGCGCAGCTCCTTAATCACGAGGCTTATATCCACGTGGCCACATCGCTCAATGGCCGCATTCAGACCGACCTGCCGATTTTAAGGGCAGGGCATCCCATCACCACTCGCACGCAGGAGGGACTTGCCGTGTTCGCGGAAATCATTAGCGGCACCATGGAACTGGATCGCTTGCGACGGCTTGCAGACCGCGTGTTTGCGATCCAGATGGCGATCGAAGGCGCCGATTTCCTAGAGGTGTATGGCTACTTTCTTGAACGCATCGGCAATCCCGATCAATCTTTCGAAAATGCCCGGCGCGTGTTTCGGGGCGGGGTGATCACCGGCGGGGCGCCGTTCACGAAGGACGTCGTTTATCTTTTTGGACTGTTGCAGGTGAGCGCTGTGATCCGTGCGATTTTCTCCGCCGGACGGTCCGACTGCTTGCGCCTGTTATTCTGCGGAAAATTGGAACTTCAGGACATTCCGGCGCTGTGCGAATTGGCCACCATGGGGCTTTGCCGTCCTGCCCGTTATCTGCCGCCATGGGCGAGTGACCTGCGCTCCTTACTGGCGTTACTCACCTATTCCACGTTTATGAACAAAATCGATCCTGCGCCGTTGATGGTTGTGGTTCAGAAACTGCTGGAAAACGCGCCCATCGTCCAGTTCCCGGAACAGAAATGAATAACCCAAAACAATAAACAAGACCAAAATGGAAAAAGGGGCGCTACTCTTAATTTTATAGGATCAGACTCGAATGGCGCTAACTTTTCATGCATCAGATTGATTATTAACGAACAATTGCGTATTGGTATCGTTTTCTAACTTATTTTGAGGCATTTAGGATGAGTAGAAATATACGCCCGGCAGTTTCATAGAATAACTGGGGTCAGAGTAAAATGGCGCTTAATTAGGACTATTTTCTATATGAATCATTTTGTTATGGATGAGATCAGTTGAAAAGATTCCAGATTTTATGTCAGCATTTTACGGTTTCAGCCGACTCCAACCAATTTTATTTCAACTTGTAGTTGTCATAACTAACTGTTTTTATTGCAACCAAACTGTTAAGTAAGCGCTTTCTACTCTGACCCTAGTTATGCCAGTTATGATAGCCGCCATAAAACGAATAAGCTCAGTTTGAGCGAATTTATTGTTGTCCGGAAGCTTTTGAAGTTAAAAAGTCGCTTAGTTGAGGTCGGTGAAATCCAGGCAAGATCACATCCCTGATGGTCAAAAATCGAGGCTATTGGAATGTAAATTTGTGGTTCTAAACTGGTTCCATCGAGAAGGGCAGGCTTTAGAAAAATATGCCATTGCGATTAAGAAAAGAATTCTTGGTTAGTATCAAAGTGCCTCCCACCAAACTTCACCTGCCGTTTAGCGAGAGGCCCTGTATAGCTAAATGGGATCTTATTCAACCTGAAGTTTTTTGAAGCTCGCCCCTTCTATCGATAAATCCCCCATCAGGCCCTTCTCTCCGAAGGTGAATGCAACAATAGGACTTTTAATATTGGTAGTATCCAGTGAACCGCCAGCTCCTACTCTAGCCACCGCCACGGAAGCATCGACGCCGACCTCAAATTCACGTTTGCCGGTCCGGAAAAGGTCAAGAGAGGCTTGGTCGTTGAAAACCAGAATCAGTGAATACCACTCTATACCGGCTAATAAACCGAACTTCCCGGCACGGTTGGTGTAATATTCAACTGGCTTTCCCGCGACCTGCATCACGCATTTTCCGCCCTCAACGCCTATAATGAAGCCGCCCTTGGTAATCTCTGGGCAGACGAGAACACCCTTAGCGTGATTAAGCAAATCCTCTGCCCCACTGGTCTTACTCTTGAACCGTGCTACAGCCGCTGATGCATCGGTTTCCAGTTTTGTTGCATCCGTGGCCGTAAAAGCTGCCAGTGCCTGTCCTGTCAACAGCATACTCACTGCCAGTATTGTGCCTTTTATAGTACGTTTCATATCGTTTCTCCTTTGTTGTGTAAAAAAATTTATAAATGAAATTCCCCTTTCGCCACTGCAAAGCTACAGGGCACCTCGAAAAACCCCTGATTTCATGAAAAAAAAACGTCATCGTAACCTATTGATTTATTGGATCGCTGTTATATTAATGTACAGTATTTGGATTTATACGCAATGCGTGCAAATACCTATGATTGCTAGACAAAAGAGTCAGCGGCTCTGGCGTTTCAAAGCATAATCACGTTTTTAAACAGGCAATCACCGATCAAGATTACTGACAGCTCAATGGCCGGTTTTGAGACGCGAGCGGTCTCCCAGAATTTGGGCTCAGTGTCTCTTTAACTTCGGGAAGCAGTCATTTGAGAGGTATCAGTTGTATTTTTTTCATCACTCGGGGGTTGCCGGAGCCTGCTTTGTAATGTCGGCATTGGTTTTCGCTCATCGTTTTAATCACTTTACTTAGTTGATGCAAATGGGTTATGGCGCGGCCACTATCCCAAGCAGCTTGATATCCAACTCAAAATCCATTTTGATGCGATGTGCAGCCAATTCGGCTTCTTTTTGATTTTTGAAGGGGCCTGCGATCAATTGATAAGAGCCGTTTTTTTCTATTTTTCGCGCTGGGATTGGCGGGCCTTGGTGATTGAGCATCGCCGCCAGTTGTTGCGCCGATACCTCGTTGTCGAAGTCGGCGACTAAAATCGCCCAGTCGCTGTCGGTCAATTCTGGAACCACCGGCGCCCCGTAGAAATGCTCGGGATGTTGCACTTCCGGCGCTTGCGCGACCAGTTCCGGCAACTCCGGGCTGGTCATCAGGATCGGGGTGGGGATGCCGTCGGCGCGTTGCAAGATGCGGTCTACTTTCTCCCAATCCACGGTTACACCTTTTTCGGTGGCGCTTTGGTGCAGTTGTTTCAATAGCGACTCTTGCTGCCGCTGTTTCTGATCCGCCCATTTTTCCAGCGGCTCATGGGCTTCCAGATAGAGCATGTCCCCGTCCCATGCCGTCATATAAGGCTGATGTACGATCCGCACCGGGGTGCCGACCGAGGCTTTTTCGAACAAGATTTCGATGTCTTCCGGGTAAAGCCGCACACATCCGTGACTGACCTGCATGCCGACACCATAAGGTTTGTTGGTGCCATGGATCAGATAACTTTTAAAGCCTAGCGATAGCGCATGCTTGCCCATCGGGTTGTCGGGGCCGGGGGGTACCGCTTTGGGCAGCGGGTCGCCTTTTGCCGCGTGTTCGCGGCGGACGGATTCCGGGACGATCCAGGTCGGGTTGACTGTTTTTGCGACGACCGCGGTTTGCCCCAACGGGGTACTCCAACCTTCACGGCCAATGCCGATCGGGTAGGTAAACACGGTGTCCGGCTGTTTTGGGGCATAATAAAACAGCCGCATGCTCGCCAAATTGAGCACGATGCCTTTATGCGGCGTCTCGGGCAGGATGAACTGCAACGGCAGCAGCACGCGTGCGCCCACTTTAGGCGTCCATGGGAGAATAGCGGGGTTGGCGAGGGTGATCTCGTTATAGCCCAGGCCGAAATGCCGGGCGATGTCGGGCAAGGTATCGCTTTCGTTCGCACTGATTACGGCGAGACCGCCAACCATGCTGTGGTCTTTGACGATAGCTAACTCGCGGGTGACGATGTCGGTAAGTTTCGGCAGACGTTCGCCTACCGTGTCCTGCGGGAAAGCTACGGTAGGCTGCGGGAAGTCTATTCCAGGTGGCGGAATTTCTAGGGTATTTTTAACAGGCTCAAGCTGGCATCCGCTGAGCAAGCCGGTCAACAGCACGAAAGGTAAGGCTATTCTCGTATGCGAAAGGCCGGTCGATGTTTTTTTCAATGACGTCATAGGCGTAAACTATTGTGGTGGATACGGTACGCAATGTAGCTTGGTCATTCAAACCTAATCTGCCAGTTACTAGGTTTTTAGAGGTATCTGTCTGGTTAAATTCAATCCAGTAGTCAGTCATGTTGAAGCGAAGCGATAATTTACGGTATGACTATTGGCTTTGGCGTAGCGAGCTTGAGTCATGCCGGCCATTAAATATAAAGTTAATTTGACCGACAAAGAAACACTTCAGTTAGTAGTCGGAATTTATCCATTTATTTTATGACACGTAATTTCTCTAATGATGAATTAGTCATTCAATGAATAACATTCTTTGTCAGTTTGCCATTCTACAGATCTAGGTAATCGATTACCTTCGACAACGATTGTTTGCGGTAACAGGATACCGATAGGAAATAAGAGTACATAAAAAATACCGGAAATAACGTCTTCAACCGAATCTTCAGTATATACACGGGCTTCTACGAGTTTTTCGCGCGCAATGATATCCGCAGGATTTGAAGTCGGACCCAGTTCAAAAATTCCCCAAATTGCATACCATTTCTGATACCGCCTAGTCACTTCAACCGGTACGTCTTTGGGCAGTACTTTAACATCCGGACCATAGGGTGCTTCCATGTTCACCTGGAAACAGGCACTAAGCGAAACGATAAGGAATAGTGTTAAAAAACGACTCACCCAATTACTCATTCGGAATACCTTCGGTAGTTTTAATAGATGCATCGGCTCGATATGGCTCAGTATTACCCTCAATGATCACGGTTCTTCTAACAATTGAAAACCACGCTGTGAAAAGAAGGCTTAAATTGTCAACCATGTTTTGTTCGGTTAACAAACGGACCTCTTTTAACCGAAATTTTTCTATGTCCTTTTGGATCGAGTTGTCGGAAATCGGACGAGCGCCCCATAGCCAGAACCAAGCAGTTCGTTTGACTCTGACCGAAGCATAATCATCATGTTCAAGCAGCCTGACGTCATGTCCCGCTGGAACTTCCAGCCTGACTGTTCCACAGCCGGCAAGTATGGACAAACAAATAAGGGAACACAGGCAACGTTTCAACGTCTGAATGCGAAAGAATTTCATAATCTCGATTGCCCTTGAAAAGAGAAGTGACTACTGCCTCCGACATGACCAAAATCAGCTATTTCCCAAGTTGATGTATTTTTAAACCAACGTGATGTTGTATCTGTGGCTTGTAATTTAACCAAAGTCAGGATAGGAACAGCATGACTGTAAAACACATTGCCTTTTTCCTGACCCAAAACTCGAGACATTGCAAAGGGAATTTCGTATGCGTTGTTAAATGTTCCTGCCGGGGTAGAAATAGTTCTGATACGTCCATGCTTATGGGAATGTTCAAAAAGATTTATCAAATACTGCATTTCTTCCCACGCATTTTCAGCTTGGTTATCAGCAATATTTTTTTTATCAATCTCGACTATCTTTCCGTCGGATTGGGTGAATTTAATCCGAACAATATTGAAATGACTCTTTTCTTGTGAAGCAGCAACATCCACTAAAGCGGCAATCGTTTCTTCTTGTTTTGGTCCAACAATCTGTTGTTCCAGCCAAAATGAAGACCCTGTTTTTCCGGTGATTGTTATTTTCCGAAAACCCGGAATCGGTTCCTTATCAAAGAGCCGAAATATCTCTTCGTGAGAACCGGTCGATGTCCTGTAGAGCACCCACTGACCCACAGCCCAGTTTGCATCCCCCTGGTTATCGTAAGATTTATGATAGTTCAGACGATTAACCTGATCGATCTGTGCCTGTAATTTTGCATCGGTAGCACAGCCACTAAGCATCGCTATGAACACAAGGAGCATTAAGTTCATGATTATTTTTTGCATCGAGAGTCGGCAGTGTTGTTTGAAGAAAAAATCTTTTTATTTTTTAGCGTTTTTATACGAGCCCAAGCAAGTGTCAGTCCATTAAGGGTGTCAATCAGCATCCAAACTTTTCCACTAAAAAGCGTCGTAATTGATTGTGTAGAATTTTTTTCAATTTTCATTACTGGTAAAACAAGCGCTGAAAGTGGTAAATATTCGAAGCTGTATTTCAGCCTGAATATCATCACTGGAGTAGGGGATAGCTTAGGCGCTAACTTAGCGTTTTGGGATATGTGCGAATACTTATAAACCTGTTTTAGACAGGGCCATAGGATGGGCTGACCAAGAAAGCCCGTCATTCGCAATCTTAGGTCAGATCAATTCCGGAGTTTTACAAATCTGTGTCAGGAAGTACCGTTATCTTTGACATTTCCGGCATGCAGACCGCATTCTTTTTGAGCTCCCGCTTCCCACCACCAGCGGCCGGCTCTTTCATGTTCATGAGGCAAAATAGCGCGGGTGCAAGGTTCGCAGCCTATGCTGGTAAAGCCTTTTTCATGCAGTTCGTTATAAGGAACCTGATAAGCTTCAATATAATCCCAGACTTGCGTCAGGCTCCAATTGACTAGCGGATTGAATTTAATCAAGGGATGTCCGGCGCTGGAAAATTCGCTGTCTATTTGCACTTCAGGAATAGACTGCCGGGTATCCGGGCTTTGATCTTTACGTTGGCCGGTAATCCAGGCATCCAAATGAGGCAGTTTGCGTTTTAATGACTCAACTTTACGGATGCCGCAACATTCATGATGGCCGTCCACATAAAAGCTAAACAGGCCTTTCTTTTTGACCAGGCTATCGAGCAAGTCTTTGTCCGGCGATAATATTTCAATGTCTATCCGGTAATGTTTTCTGACTTTTTCTATGAAACGGTAGGTTTCGGGATGTAAACGTCCGGTATCTAAAGAAAAAACCTGGATGTCCTTCCTGAGTTTGACAGCCATATCGATCAGCGCCACATCTTCCGCACCGCTGAAAGCAATGGCAATATTGTCGAATAGCTCAAGCGCTTTTTTAAGTATGATGCGCGGATTTTTATGGGACAGGTCAGTTTGTAATTGCTGGATATCGAGGGTTTCCATAATATTCCTGTCCAAAGGGGAGGGCTTATGTAGAGTGCCACGGCTATCGGTCGGACGTTGAGGATGCAGCTGTCGTTAGTTGAAACATCTTTTGCTAATCAGAACTCTTTGTAACTGATGTTACGCATTGCCCGCGAAAACCGCAAAAAGAGGGTTTGATAATGGCTAACGCCCCTTCACTGAATGACCGCGACGGATGTGAGTAGGGCGTGCCGTGCGCGCCTTAGCAATGAGCATGAAATAACGTAAGCTGGTTTTATTTTTAAACCATGAAGGATTGAAGTCTTCAGCCTTTCATGGTCATTGCTTAAGCCTGTTCCTTAGCTCCCAAGGCGCGCACGGCACGCCCTACGGCGGATATTCCCAGACACGGAGCAAGATATTTCCTGACTGCGATCTATCTTTTTCACGACGGTTCTAGACCGTGCGTAACGTCAGTTTGTAACTATTCAGCGCGAAGCACAACATCCCTCTCCGCGATTTTCGATTTACTGAGTAGTTACGACGCTTTTTGCTTAACCAAATTGATCAGGCTACCCGCCAGCACCATTTCTACCTGGAAATGCGTCATCGAGTGTTCGGTCTCATAGGTCTCGTTCTTGGTCAGATTGATCACCTTGATTCTATTTCCCTGGCGAATGGCATTGCGCACATCGGGAATAGAAAGCCGGTCGCCTTGAGCGATCTTGTTCCAATCGTCCGGATTGGCAAATATCAACGGCAAAATCCCGAAGTTGCTTAGATTCTGCAAATGTATTCTGGCAAAGCTTTTTGCGATTACTGCTTTGACTCCCATATAGCGGGGGGCCAGAGCAGCGTGCTCGCGGCTCGAACCCTGTCCGTAATTGCTGCCGCCAACAACGAACGAGCCCTGTTTCTGATAGCCCATAGCTCTTTCGTAGTAGGTCTCGTCGATCGGGCTGAAAACAAATCGGCTGATTGCCGGGATATTACTGCGAAAAGGCAGCACCTTGGCGCCGGCCGGCAGAATTTCATCCGTGGAAATATCATCCCCCACTTTCAATAGCGCCGGCCCTTCGAGATTATCGGGCAATGGCTCTAACTGGGGCAGCGGTTTGATATTGGGGCCTTTCTCCAAGTCATACGGTTCGCCTTCCAGTGCAGGGGCGACCAGCATCTCGGTATTAAGGAGCGCGGTCTCGGGCTCCGTGAAACGGGGGCACTCCATATTTAGCGTACGCGGATCGGTGATCACGCCGGTCAGGGCCGAGGCGGCGACGGTTTCCGGGCTGCACAAATACACCAGGTCTTCACTAGTGCCCGAGCGGCCGGGAAAATTTCGGGGGACGGTGCGCAGGCTAATGCGCCCCGTAGCCGGAGCCTGTCCCATGCCGATACAGCCGCCGCAACCGGCTTGGTGGAGGCGGGCACCCGCATGGATGAGCTTTCCCAATATGCCGCTTGCCGTCATGTTCTCCAATATCTGCCGGGACGTGGGGTTCACGTCGAATGAAACGCGGTCGTGCGTCTGTTTGCCGTCGACGATCATGGCCGGGATGGCAAAGTCCCGCAGCCCAGGATTGGCGGATGATCCGATATAGGACTGGTAGATTTCCCGGCCCGCCACCTCGCGCACAGGCACCACTTTACCCGGACTGCTGGGCAATGCAATCAGAGGCTCCAGCTCCGACAGGTTGATTTCCTCGTATTCGTCGTATTCCGCATCGTGGTCCGCGAGAATTTCCCGAAAGGCTTGCTCACGCCCCTGACTTTTCAGGAACGCCATGACCGCATCGTCCGATGGAAAAACCGAAGTGGTGGCGCCCAGTTCGGCCCCCATATTGGCGATTACATGCCGGTCCATGGCGGTCAGGAATTTCAATCCGGGGCCGTAATATTCGACGATCTTGCCAAGCCCACCGTCCACATCGTGCCTGCGCAGCATTTCCAGAATCACATCTTTGGCGCTCACCCAATCGGGCATTTCCCCGACCAGTTTGACGCCCCATATTTTCGGCATTTTCAGGGAAAACGGCTCCCCCGCCATAGCCATCGCCACCTCCAGGCCACCCGCACCGATTGCCAGCATCCCCAATGAACCGGCCGCACAGGTATGGCTGTCCGAGCCCAGCAAGGTTTTTCCCGGTACGCCGAAGCGTTCCATATGCACGGGATGGCTCACGCCGTTACCGGGACGGCTATACCAAAGCCCGAACTTCTTGCATGCACTACGCAAAAACATATGGTCGTCGGGGTTTTTAAAGTCTTCCTGCAGGAGATTGTGATCTACATACTGGACGGAAAGTTCGGTTCGTACGCGCGGAATGCTCATCGCCTCAAATTCCAGCATGACCAGGGTGCCTGTTGCGTCCTGAGTGAGTGTTTGATCGATTTTTAAGCCAATCTCTTCGCCGGACATCATACGACCTTCGACCAAGTGATTTTCGACCAGCTTCTGCGTTACGTTTTTACCCATGGCTTTGTACTCCCGATATTTTATTAGCAAGGTGATGCGTCAACGCTTTTCCTGACAGAAGATTAAGGAACGAACATGAAATAACTTGAGCAAGTTTTATTTCTAAACCATGAAGAACATGAAAGGCATGAAGGATTTAAGTCTTCATGTTCTTCATGGTAATTGCTTAAATTGATTTATGCAGATTCCTAAGCAACTTTTAACTGTATTTCGTAGTCTACGGATAACGCATCGCCATTGGCAGAATGAAGGTGTTCTCGGTAATAAAATATATCTCGATATATTCAGCTATATGTTTGTCGTTCATCCCACCTCTTGTCCGGAAATCAGGATGCATCACAATCGATATACCCTGCTTATAGCTTGAACTTTGCGGCTTCTTCGGAGCCGCCGGTGACATTGCCTTTGCTGTAGGAATGAGCGCCGACTCCGGCCAATTTGCCTGCGTCGACCACCAGGTACTCGTTGCGGATCGGTCGGCCTTCGAACCAGCATTCCAGCACTTCTCGGACGCCGGCGGCATAGCGGGCCTGCGCGGACAGGCTGGTACCGGAAATATGCGGGGTCATGCCGTGATGAGGCATGCTCCGCCACGGGTGATCTTTCGGCGCCGGTTGCGGGAACCAGACATCGCCCGCATAACCCGACAGTTGACCGCTTTCCAATGCCCGTGCGATAGCGTCGCGATCGCAGATTTTACCGCGGGCAGTGTTGATGATGTAAGCGCCGCGTTTCATCTTGGCCAGCAAGGCATCATCGAACATGTGTTCGGTTTCCGGGTGTAATGGACAATTGATAGTCACTACATCGCAAACCCGTACCATCGATTCAACATTAGGGTGCCAAGCCAAATTCAATTCCTGCTCGACGTCAGCCGGTAGGCGGTGGCGATCGGTGTAATGCAATTTAACATCGAACGGCTTTAAGCGGCGCAGTACCGCCAGACCGATGCGGCCTGCGGCGACGGTGCCTACTTCCATGCCTTCCAGGTCGTAGGAACGCGCCACGCAGTCGGCGATGTTCCAGCCGCCTTTGACAACCCACTGGTAGGACGGAATGTAGTTACGCACCAGGCTTAAAATCATCATCACCACATGTTCGGCAACGCTGATACTGTTGCAGTAGGTGATTTCGGCGACGGTAATGTTGTTTGCCATCGCCGCCTGCAAGTCGACATGGTCGGAACCGATGCCGGCGGTCAGCGCTAGTTTCAATTTCGGCGCTTTGGCGATGCGTTCCGCAGTCAGATAGGCCGGCCAGAAGGGTTGGGAAATGACGATTTCGGCATCGGGCAATTCCTGATCCAATCGTGAGTTTTCGCCGTCTTTGTCGGAAGTCACCACCAGCGTATGGCCCAGGCTTTCCAGATAGCGACGCAAACCCAATTCGCCGGAAACACTGCCCAGCATCTGGCCGGGGATGAAGTCGATGGACTTAGGAGTAGGCGTGGTTTGGCCGTCGGGATAAACTTTGATTTCCGGTATCGCGTCGCGAGCATAGGATTTTGGATAGCCGTCAATCGGATCGTCGTAAAGTACGCAAACAATTTTCGTCATTTTTCTACCTCAATGATGGTTTTATCCTAAAAAAAATCAATAGTTGGAATGGAAGAAGCAATACAGGTTAGAAAAAACAAAATCTTTGTACAATATGCTGAAATACCTATGGGAGATTGATCGGGATAATCAATCTTTGGAGTCGTCACTGATAAGCTAAGAGCTGATGTTTTCATTAACTCTAAATCAGCCGCAGTCTTTCAGGCACAATCACCCTAGCCGATCGGAGGCAATAAATATGAACCAGGATAAAGCCAAAATTAATGTTTATTACGATGGAGCCTGTCCAAAATGCGTCAAAGACAGGTCGACCTATGAAAAACTCGCCGGGAAAGCGGGTGAAAACGTCTGCTGGATCGACATCACAGGCCGGGAAGAGCAGTTGCTTAAAATCGGCATCGATCCGCACAAGGCGCTAACCGAACTGCATGTTCAGGATGAGAACCAGCGGATTCTGTCCGAGATGGATGCTTATATCCTGCTGATGAGCAAAGTACCTTTATTAAAACCCCTGGCTTGGCTGATCGGGTTGCCGCTGATTCGTCCGTTGCTTGCCAGAATCTATCACTGGCAGGTTAACCGAAGGCTACGGCGTAGCGGACGGTTATGATCGACCTTGACGAACAACGGTGCACCATTTACATCTGGCGGTGCATTTTTGCCATTTTCATGTTCGTCTCGGCGGCCTTTTCATAGACATCAATCAATCTTTGACAATGCGCTTTTAAGTCTTCCGCCTGCCTACCGTAGAGGTAGCTTTTTGACTCATATTGGGCCAGAAGCTTCTTATATTGCTCCGCCTTACCCTGCATGTCTTGCGCCGCAGCCTCATAGTGTTTCGCCAGCGCCTCATGATCGGCTTCGGATACCGCGTTTTGCACGGCCAAGTCCATATCCATCGGATGCGGGTTCTTCTCGGCGCATGCGGCCAGCAAACCAAGACCTAAAAACAGGGTAATCAGTAACTTTGCTTTCATCAGCTTTCTCCGGAGAAATTCAAAATGACATCGATTTTTCATGTTCTTAGGTAGGATAGAGAGCGCAACTTCTTCAATCAATAAGCGCTGTTACCTATTAGGTGGACCCTTGCTGTCACGCTGTAACCCCAAGCGACGCCTATACCCAATGCGATCAGGGTAAACATGTTTAAATTGCGATTGATGACGGAGCGCTAGCCGCGCTGAAAAATGGCTAACCACCCTACAAAACGACTGGTGTGTCTAAAGCGAACTCAATCCATTGCAATCTGTGGATGAAGAAGTCGCCGGAAATCAATTCAGGCATCAGATCGTGGCTCATCGCCAAAATGAACACGGGTGTCGACAGCGCGATACTCACCCAAAACCTTCGGCCCATATCGGTGGGTTCGTGGCTTTCCTCTTCTTCCTCTGAAACATCTTAACGAAAAGAAAATGTCAGTTGCTATAATGCATATCTATCCTTTTGATATTGTCCATAGGCCCCTCTTAATGAATTATAAAGAACTCCAAAAAGGCCTGCCTTGGCTACCTTTATCAATAAAGATGCTATTCACTGGCTACCTTCTGACCATAGGCTTCGGCTTACTGATGGCTGGTGCGCAAATTATGCTGACCCACGGTATGGCCGATGGCAAACCTGGATTATCCATAGACGACATTGTTTACAGTTATTACGGTAATCGTAATGGGTCAACCCTGGAAGCCAAGCTTAATGGCTCTATGAAAAATAATGCGCCGCCGCAGGTACGTATTGAAATTATTAAATGGGCGCGTGCAGGCGCTCCGGCCAAAGATTGGGATTCCAGGTTTAAAAATATATTTGAGACCCATTGCACTACTTGCCACCATGCGGCATCTTCCTTGCCGGATTTTTCCAAACTGGAAAATGTTCAGCAACGTGCCAGTCTCGATACAGGAATTTCCTTTACCTCGCTGACAAAAGTGTCACATGTCCATCTTTTTGGTATTGCCTTTATATTTATGCTGATGGGAGCGATTTTTGTATTTGCGGTGGGAATTCCGGAATGGATCAAGGCTACGTTGGTAGTGATTCCATTTGCCTTCCTGATTATCGATGTTATTTCATGGTGGCTCACCAAGCTGAACCCTGAATTCGCCTGGATTACGATTATTGGTGGCTATGGTTATTCATTAGCTTCAACAGCAATGTTGTTCATCAGCTTATACCAGATGTGGATACTTCCTTGGAAATCGGCAAAAAAACATAATCCGAACACTTAGGCTATATCCAGCGAAGAATATACCCAGCATATCCGATTTTTTTATTCACCACGAAGACACGAAGGACACGAAGTTTATGTTTTTTCTTCGTGTCTTCGTGGTGAAAGAAAATGTGTAACTAGGGTATGTTCTTTCATGGAAATGACCTTAATCGAGCTTTATGAGGAATTATGTAATCTATCCGATGTTTAGTCGGGTAGGTTCAGGTTAAAAAGCTAACCAACCATTCACCATGAAGGTGTTGTTAAATTGAGCATCAGTATTTGTGCCATTGGCTTGAGAATAGCCAATATACTGCAAGCTGGTACGCAAATTCATCAGATATAAATACGAATTGGATTTGCCAAATGGAACATACACCAGTTCTGCTGTATAAAATTGGCTGTTTGGTCTGGTTTGAGCAACGATATTACCCATATCGTCAAATAGGGGAGCATGTGATCCGTTTATTTTGTTATACGCGAAAGTCAAACCATAAGTCTGGTCGAACGTATAAGCGAGATCGATTTTATACGTTGCCAGATAGGTTCTACCCGTAGTCGGATCGGATGCCGCCGCTCGATCTGCCGATAGCTTCTGGTCTTCGTAAATATAAGCCGTTTTGACTTCAAAGATATGTTTCGGATTCGCCATGTACTGATAAGTCGCATCGACTGCGACATCGGTAAAATGATTAGCTCCAAAAGTCTTGTCACGTCCGGGAACAACATCGGCACTCATACCGTAGTGGCCCAGCGAGAAATAGTGACCCTGCCAGTCATGTTGCAGGGCAACACGCCAATAGGGCGCAGGGCCGTCGAGACTGACTCTGTCAGGCCCGGCGATACCGAATCCTCTCTGGAAATTGCTGGAAAATGAGCCATAAGCGCCGGCTTCCAGATAAAGCAGATTGTTAATCATCGTATAAGCGGTAGCGCCGCCTACTTGAGATCCCAGTGCTCCGTCAATCAATGGACTCGCTCCGACACTAGGTTGTACCCCGCTGCCGGTATAAGGAAATCCCCAGACTGGTGTAGTGTTCCACAAGTCCTGTACGGTTGGGTTATTATTTAAAGAGATACCGTAAGTAATTGGGGTGTCGCCCAAATCTAATTGATCGGCAAAACGGATATCGGTGTTATCCATTTCAAGTCGTTCGTCATAGCCGTTATAAGTTAACTGACTGAACGCGCCAACCTTGCCATAAATACGACCTGCATAAAACAAAGATGCTTGGTCGAAAGTAAAATTGTTGTTTTTATTATAGCCGGATCGGAGCGTTGCATCCGGCTGATCCTGGTTTTGTACTGTCTGGTCTTTTTGCGTATTGGTGAATGATCCCGTGATCATGCCACTGAGTGCAGGTATCTTGGCAGCAGTGCCGCTACCCCCGCCCATTGTATAGCCGCCCAGCTTGAAATCACGGCCGAAAGGCGTCAGGTTCGGTCCGAAGGATTGGGTATGGCATGCGCTACAGGCTACACCTGTTTGCCGGGAAAAGCTCGGCGTAGCTTCTGCTTCCGGACTTGTTAATAAAATGACTGAGATTAGTGCCGGTAGCAATGCCGGAAAATAATTCAACTTGTAACTTCGTTTAAAAAAAGTTTGCATAAATCACCTAATTATTTGTTTGAATTTAGTCGCTAAGTGGTTTTCAGTCTTCTCTATTCGGTGCTAACTTAACCTGCGTACTTCGTTTCCAAAGCATAGGATTGTGTGTCTGCTTGAAGCTTCATTTTTATTTCAATCCTTCTTTGCCTGAGGACGGCGGATTATTTTTCTCGGTTCCATGTATAAATCCAACCCCGATCCGGTCGCGCACTGATTAGCGTAACAGGCTCTCTGGAAAAGCGTTTGCTGCATTGGAACATGGTGTATCGCCAACTGCAAGGCAATGCTCACTGCCACAATCAGAAACCATCATTTTGCTGCTAATAGGCAATCAAGCCCATGAAATAATTTGATGATTGTCTGTTCTAACAGAACATGCCAGTTTCCATCAAAATACAAAACTCAATTGCGCCCTAAAATAATCGGTATCTTTCCCGCCGGCTTGCTCGATGACCTGCCCGGCAAAAAAATGGCTGTAACTTAAGCCTAAGCCAAGATGCTTATTGATTTCCCAATCCACATTTCCGGTCAGTGCATGGGTAACGAAATGACCGCCGACACCTAGCGTCTGTGTTAAAGGATTAAGGCCGCGCACATAAACTGCATCATTTTTTGATAGGCGCCAAAAAAAGTTCCAGTCAACTGAAAACCGAACGCTTTCGATGGGCTTTATTGATAGGCTCGGATCAAAATTATAGAAATTCTCGGGGGCCAGAATGGCCGCTTCTTCGAAATAGGAAAGATTGGGATAGAGCGGATTGAAGGTGTTGAGTTTCTTATCGTTGGGATTGTCATCGCCGCTGGCAATATTGGCGCTCAGGCCAAGGCGCGGTTTCCATTTTAACGAATCAAACGTAAATCCGGTTATCGAAGCGGCTGTCCATGCATTGATTGTTAAATTCCCGAAAGAGCCGGTTTGATATATCCCTTCAAAATTCCAATCCCATCCTGCACGATTGCCAAACAGGCGAGAGCCGAAAGAATGCCGGGTTTCATCGGCAATTATTTGCTGATAGGCAGCATCTCTACGTCTAAGACCGATATAATAAAATTCAGCCTTTGTCGGGTTAAATGACCACTTGCTGTTAATTCCCCAGACTTTTTCCTTGGGATCTCCATAATTATCGAAGCTATTTTTGTTTACTTTGACTTCTTCTAAACCAAAAACATCCAGGTCAAGAGTATTGCTTTTCAGCATGACGCGTAAACCATCAAAAGCCCTGCGGACATTTTGCCCTTCGCGTACGCTAATCAGCCTGGACGATCCCAACGAGAACTCCTGTCTCCCAAAACGGGCGGTTACCGCTTCATAATTCAGGTCAAAAAAGCCTTGTTGCAAATCGACGCTATCTTTATCGAACGGTCCGGTTCCTAGCCCATCATTGTTTGACAGATGGCTCCCGAATTGAACAAAGGCCCTGAACTTATCAGTCGCATGAAAATCCGCATGAACTAAAAAGCGATGCAGGAATTGGGCGCCATCGCCATGCGGATTGAAACCCAGAAGATCGTTATCATAAACATTTATGCGCTCACGAAAATTACCGCCCAAAGAAAGATACACATCATTGCGGTCATGCAAAAGAGGCAGGTATTTTATTTTTTCGTACGCGTTTTTATCCGGCTTACTTGCTAAATACCGGTAATCCTCTTCCCACCTGTTGCTGGATAAAACGGATTTATTATCCTGGGCAAACCCCTTAGCGCTTATTATCAATAAGAAAAAAGTGATTATCAGATTTTTCATATTGAATTTGTCCCCGCGATTAAAATTTCACCGGGAGATCGGCGGCAATATAGTGAGTCACTTTCGGTGGCTCCTGGCCTTGATGAAAAACCAATACTTGGTCTAGCAGGACTTTATCTGCATTAGGCAAACGCTCATGATGACGTAGATGTTGAGCCCAATTATCTTCCATAAAATATTCAAGATACTGTCCTGGTGTTTCGGTGTTTTCAAAAACTCCCCACCTATAAACGCCATTGCGCATCCGAACAGCCTTTAGTCGATATATGGCTTTCAAAAAAGCCTGTTTGTCATCTTGGTTGACTTGGTAACAAATAGTCACCATCACTGGGCCTTGCTCAAAACCTACTGTTTGTGCCGCCATAGGCACCGGCCAATGCAATGAAGGCGTTAAGTCCATCTCTCCGCCCTGTTGGAGCTTTAATCTACAAGTAAGCAACAGAAATACCACTGCACCTACAGCAGCACCGTACATGGCGTAACTGACAGAATAGAGGTTCGCCACCCAACCCCAAAAGGCAGAGCCTAAGCTGATGCCCCCGAAGAACACCATCAAAAAAACCGCCAATCCTCTTGCCCTTACCCAATCAGGTAAAGATTGTTGCGCCGAGATATTGATGCTGGATAACACCAACACCCAACTGACCCCAAAGACAAACCCGGCAGCTATCGCTTGCCATTGCGATGAAACCACAGCGAAATAAGCAGTGACAGCCGCTGTTCCGAAAGAGCCGATCGCGACCACTCTGTTGACTTTAAACCAGCGTTTTACGGTTGGTAGGCATAATCCGGCTAACACGCCGCCAGCACCTATGGCAGCCATCAGGTTGCCAAAAAAGGCGGCATCTCCGTGTAGATTTGATTTAGCGATGACCGGGATCAATCCCCAAAATGCATTAGCGAAAAACATAAACCCGAAAGCATGCGTCATCGTCGCTTGCAGAGGCTTACTGAATAAAGAATAGCGAATGCCCGCTCTCATCGCCCACCAAACCTTTTCGTTGGGAATGCTTGAAGTGCTGTTTGATTGCTCTTGCTTGCGTGAAAGTGTGGCGAGGATGATCGCAATAAAACTCAGCGCATTGACTGCAAACGGGGTTGGCAAACCATATTTTGTCACTAAAACCCCGGCCATGGCAGGGCCTATTGCCCGGCTGAGATTAATATTGATGCTACCCAGTGCTACGGCTTGCGATAGATGTGCTTTCGGTACAGTGCCGGGTATTAGAGATTGCCATGCCGGAGCGGTGAATGCCGCGCCGGCGCCCAGCAAAAACGTCAATATCAACAAACCTTGCGGCGATATATCCTGTTTCCATACCAGGTAGGACAAAACAGCCGCAGCCAACATCATCAGGGCATTGGCGATCATTATGACTTTACGACGGTCGATAATATCAGCCAAAGCCCCTGCAGGAAGCGCCAGTAAAAAGAACGGTAGCGTTGTGGCGGATTGCACCAGTGCCACCATCAATGGCGATGTTTGTAAATCCGCCATTAGCCAGCTTGATGCTACCGAATTCATCCAGGTACCCGTATTGGAAATTAACGCAGCCAGCCAAAATATTGTGAACGCTCTGTATTTAAAAGGTGCGAGAGCTGATTCTTTGTTTTCCATTGCCGCTAGAAGGCAAAACAGGTGCAGCCAAGACTTCCCCAAAACGGATCACGTATGGCGGAAAGCCAGTGATTTTTATCGCTATGTCCATGTGAGTGCAGGTGCGGCCCATGAATTGCACAAGAAAAGTTTTGCGTAAATTCGGAAAAGAGCTTGGGATGATCTTGGTAATAACCGCCATAACGGCCCACCGGCGACCAGTCCGGTGATACCGGCGGCAAGGGCGGATCAAATTGATTGAAGTCTTGACCGGCATACACAATATTGCCGCCAACAACGGTCATTACTGAGACGAGTTGTTTGATGGCTGCAACTTCAACCGTCATAAAATCATCCGATAGCACAGCAAAATCGGCAAATTGACCAAGGCTGAGCGTTCCTTTTTGCTGTTGTTCTCCCGAAAACCAGGCGCTACCGGCAGAGTATAAGTGTAATGCTTCGTCCCGGCTTAGGCAGTTCTTTTCGCTGGAAAGCGCTGTGCCGCCGACGGTTTTGCCGCTGACCAGCCAATATAACGAAACCCAGGGATTAAAGCTGGAAACGCGGGTGGCATCGGTGCCTGCGCCGACAGAAACACCCATTGCCAGCATGTCTCGGATCGGTGGCGTGGCATCCGCAGCGGTTTGACCGTAGCGTTGGATGAAATACTCGCCTTGAAACGCCATCCGGTCTTGAATAGCAAACCCCCCGCCCAGTTTTGCGGTGCGCTCGATATTGTGTTGGTTGACTGTTTCCGCATGATCGAAGAACCAGCGTAAGCCGTCGAAAGGCATGTCATGGTTGACGCGCTCGAATACATTGAGAAAGTGATTGATCGATTCGTCATAGGTTGCATGGATACGGAACGGCCAACGCTTTTCAACTAATAAGCGCATCACTGTCTCCAACTCCATTTCCATATTGGAACCCAATTCAGGTTGCGGTTCCTGGAAGTTTTCAAAATCGCAGGCTGTCCAGACAATGTTCTCGCCGGCACCGTTCATTTGTAAAAAACTATCGCCTGCGCCGGGTGCGATCATATCGACCCAGGCGGCAAAGTCCTGGTATTCCTTGCCAGCTGTTTGTGCAAATAAATTATAGGCAATTCGCACGGTTGACCAGCCTTGCTCATGCACATGCCGGATCACTTCGTAATCTTGAGGATAAAATTGTTTACCGCCGCCTGCATCGATAGCGCTGGTGATGCCTAAGCGGTTCAACTCGCGCATGAAATGCCGGGTGGAATTTACCTGGTCTTCAAACGATAACAGCGGCCCTTTAGCCAAGGCAGCATAAAGAACCAGCGCGTTCGGCCTGGCGATCAGCAATCCGGTTGGATTGCCTTGCGTATCTTTTTGGATTTCGCCTCCGGCGGGATTAAGCGTGTCTTTGTTATAACCCAAGGCTCGAAGTGCGGCTTTGTTGAGCATCGCAAAACCGTACAGATGCAGGATAAAAACGGGCGTATCGGGCGCAGCGTCGTTGATTTCCGCCAGCGTCGGCAGGCGTTTTTCCTTGAATTGAAATTCGTTCCAGCCGCCAACTACTCTTACCCATTGCGGTGCAGGTGTCCGTTCGGCCTGTGTTTTCAGCATAGCCAAAGCGATGCTTAAACTCGGCACGCCATCCCAGCGCAATTCCATATTGAAGTGCAGGCCGCCACGTATGATATGGAGATGGGAATCGTTCAAGCCAGGAATTACCCTGCGTTTATTCAGGTCGATAATTTGCGTGGTAGCGCCCGCAAGTTTCATGATTTCATCGTCATTACCTAACGCCGATATTTTGCCTTCTGCAATCGCCAGTGCGGATACTTCGGGCTGTCTTTTATCCAGGGTAGTAATTTTTCCGTTGTGTAAAACAAGATTAGGTGTCATATGAAACCTCATGATAGTTGGTTGTCACGGACAACCGTTCTCGATTTTCAGACCTGCTAAGGATTTCGCTAAAAATAACTTCCGTTTTGGTTCCCATGCACTGCGTCACTGCCTATTAAGTTAAGCACAAAGGCACAGTAGGAGCGGGCCATGCCCGCGATATGTGGGCAGTGATGCAGCGATACAGTCTTGCAGCACTTTCATCGCGGGCATGGCCCGCTCCTACAAAGCTTAACTTAATGGCAGTGGCGCTCTGCGTGGGAATGATGAGTTATTTTTTACTTTCCGAAGCGTGTTCGCCTAACGCCCACTTTGAAAAACGCACCTGGATACCATAAGGCGAGTGTGCGCGGAGGATATCCATAACACTCTCATAGGTTTCACCGCGTGCCCAATCCTGCTGAAGTTCAAAACAAACCTGCAAAGAGGTTACCGGTATAGCACCAGCCTGCACTAGTCGTTGAACCGCACGCTCATGCGCTTCTACAGACACATCTCCGCAAGCGTCGGTCGCTATATAAATCTGATAGCCTTCCTTTAGCATGTCCAGGGTAGGGAACATGACGCAAGCCTCCGTCCATAAACCGGCAAGAACAATTTTTTTTCGGGCTGTTGCTGTCACGGCTTTCCGAAAACCGTCATCTAACCAAGCGTTAATGCTGGTGCGATCAATAACAGTCAGGTTTGGAAATAACTCTGTAATTTCGGGCATGAAAGGACCTGAAAAGCTATTTTTTGCTACTGTAGAAATTACGATGGGCAACTTAAACACAAGCGCGGATTTGGCTAAAACTTGCACATTATGAACCACGCTTAAACGGTCATGGGATTCAACGCCCTGGAACATCGCAGGTTGGAAATCAATTAAAACCAAGGCAGTATCTTGGGGATTAATCATATTGAGGTATGGGTTTGACATAAAGGCTCCTGTTAGCTTTGGATAATACATGCTACTTAAGGTTTGTTATCGATTCGCCAAGTCCGAAAGGTTCCTAGTACCTTTGTTTTCATGAGTTTTTTCTAGAGAAACTCAATAGTAAAAACGACACCGTTTTTCAGGCTGCTTTGCAGGATAAAGAGTTCAACGTTTTCAAACAATAAGCGCTGTTACCTATTAGCCGAACCCCCTATTAAACTGAATGCCTCACACCACGGTCAACTCAGAACTTTTGATGATTAAGAACGTTGTTATGCGATAATAGGCCGATAAAACTAATAAATGCCTTATGGCTAATAAATAAGGAAACACCATGTTCTCATTGCAAACTATCTTCGGCAAAGGCGATAAATTCTATGGCTTGCTTGAAGCCAGTACCGAGTCTGCGCGTTCGTCGGCTAAGGCATTAATCGAGCTTCTAAGTACGCCGGCGACTCAACAATCATTGGAAAAGTTTAAACAGGCGCGGCGCCGGGAGAAGGATTTATTCGCGCAAATCAGTGAAGAATTAGTCAAGACCTTTGTTACCGTGCTCGATCGTGAAGATATTGAATCCCTCAACAGCGCCCTTTACAAAATCCCTAAAGTCGTGGAAAAGTTTGCGGAGCGGTATACGCTAGCCTTGGAGCGTATAGGGGATGTGGATTTCACCAGCCGTGCTGAAATGCTGGAACAAGCCTGTGAAGTATTGGAACAAATGGTCAGACTGTTACGAAAAGGAATGGATTTGGATGAGGTCAAAAAATTAAACGATCAGTTGCAAACCATTGAAGCCGAAGCTGATCGTCAAATACTTGAGTTGTATCGAGACGTTTATGCCAATGAAACCGATCCGATCCGTTACTTGGTAAAAACGAATTTGTTTGAAATACTCGAAAAAGCAATTGACCGCTGCCGCGATGCCGGTAATGTCATCTACCATATCGTCTTAAAAAATTCATAAAAGGTTTTTCATGCTGACCTTGCTCTTGCTTGTCATTCTGGTAGCGCTGGTATTCGAGTTCATTAACGGGTTCCACGATACCGCGAACTCCATTGCCACGGTTGTTGCCACCAAAGTATTAACCCCAACGCAAGCGGTAATACTTGCCGCAGCCACCAATCTAGTCGGTGCGTTAACCGGTACCGCAGTGGCCAAAACCATTTCGTCAGGATTAGTGGATACCGGCATGGTGAATATCACCTCTGAAGTCTTGATCTGCGCGTTGACCGGTGCAATTGTCTGGAATCTTATTACCTGGGCATTGGGGCTGCCGTCCTCTTCCAGTCATGCCTTGATCGGCGGCTTATGCGGCGCAGCGCTTGCAGCCGGAAACAATAATTTCGATGTTTTGATCTGGTCGAAAACTGCGCTAGTCTGGACAGAAAATAAAGGTTTGCTTTGGAAAGTAGTGATTCCGATGATCAGTTCGCCGGTTGCCGGTTTCACCTTAGGCATCATTATTATGGGTAGCTTGATGGCTATCATTAGCGGTATGAATTCCATAGGTGGCGCCATGGCGCGAGTATCGCGCCCAAAATGGGTTAATGCAGTGTTCGGGAAGGCTCAGCTTTTGTCGGCCGGTTATATGGGATTTGCGCATGGCAGCAATGACGCGCAAAAAACCATGGGCATCATCGCTTTAGCAATTTTTACCGCTAACAGCGCCGGTACGCTCGATCAGTTACCGTACTGGGCTGAATTCTTACGGCCAAATGGAGGAGAAAAAGACATCGATACCTGGATCATCTTCACTTGCGCTTTGATCATGGCGCTTGGCACTGCAGTAGGCGGATGGCGCATTATAAAAACGCTCGGCCACAAAATGGTCAAGTTGCACCCGATCAACGGTTTCGCAGCGGAAACCAGCTCAGCGACAATTCTATTGACCGCCGCCCATTTCGGTATGCCGGTTTCCACCACACATAGCATTTCAACAGCGATTATGGGCGTAGGTTTTGCCAAGAATCCTCACGCGCTTAAGCTTTCTGTCATCGAACGGATTGTTTGGGCATGGGTTTTAACGATTCCGGCAGCGGGAGGGGTGGCCTGGAGTATGGTTAATTTGTTGTTTTTGTTGCATTAGAGCGAAGGTAAGAGTCATTGATAAAGCCGCGGATACCCCGGCTTTTTACAAATATCTTGGTTATGAGCAAATTTAAGAGATAACGCTTCGAAAAGCTAAAGTTTGCTTAAGCAAGTGTCCTGTTTTAGCTGACCATTACCACATTATAAATCTGTCTTTAGAAATGTCCGGTTTAATTAGACCATTTTAGATGTTGATGGACGGCGCAAGATCGGGTGTGGTGTTCAGAGGCAAACGAGGAGTTGTTGGATCAACCTTTGCGCGCGTTGCAGTAGAGCCGCTCTATCGGGATGTCGTTTATGAATTTCTCAGGGTAACACGCGAGCATATTGTTTCCAATAACACGGGTTCTGCCATCCCTCATGCGAACAAGGAATTTATTCATCGGCTTGTGATGTTTTTACCCAAGAATGAGACTTTGATTGAGAAATTTAATGCTATCTATTGCAGCCTCTTTGAGCAAACGCTGAACCTTATAAGTCAAAACGAATTGCTGCGTAGATCCCGCGATGCTCTTCTCCCCCGCCTCATCTCCGGCAAACTCTCCGTCGAAAATCTCGACATCCAGTTTCCGCCCGGCATGGAGGAGGCCGCCCATGAAGCCTGAGCTGTTACAGCTCCCAAGGATTGAAGATTTGTGGATACAGCGCGAAATCCTGCACGTTGCGGGTGACCACGGTGAGGCCGTGGCATTGGGCGGTGGCCATCAGCAAGCCGTCCATCACCGGCATGGGTTGCCCGGCCAATTCCGCGCCGGCTGCGATTTGCGCCCAGATGTGAAGCGCTGCGCCGTCGAGCGGCAGGATGCGTCCGGCGAAGCGTTGCTCCACCGTGCCCAGCCAGGCAGTGAGTTTCTGGTTGCGGTGCGGGTCGGCTTTGCGCAGCTTGAGAATGCCTTTTTCAATCTCGCCCAGGGTGATGACGCTGATGAACAGGCTGGCTTCGTCCTGTTCGTCGAGCCAGGAGATTACTTTAGTTGCTGGGGCTTTCTCGGCGTATTCGGAAATTGCGCAGGTATCGAGCAGCCAGCTCATAGCTCGATGTCGCGCCCGGTATCGCGGCTGCGGGAAATGTCCAGGTCTTCGGCTGCGAGGTCGGGACGCAGCAGCGCGCTGGAGAGCTTGGTCCGGTGGCGGGTGAGCCGGGCATACTCTTCTGCCGAAACGACCACCGCTGTCGGCTTGCCATGCACTGTAACCGTTTGGGCTTCACCGCTCGCCGCCCGCTTGATGAGCTGGCTAAAGTTGCCCTTTGCTTCTTGTAGTTGCCATTCGCTGTGCATGATTACCTCTGTTAATAATTCTGACCAGACTGGGCTGAATTTAGCACAAAGCTTGCGGGGTGGCTATGCCTAATTTCATTTCTGAAGATCAGATCGAGCAGGCGCTGGTGCAAAAGCTCCAGCATCTGCACGGCTTCGACGCGCTCAACTGCTTTACGGAAAAAGCGGAAGACTTAAACGACGGCTCAAGCCGCGCCAACAAGCGCGATGTGATTTTGTCCGACCGGGTGCGGGAAGCCGCCATTCGCCTGAATCCGGCCATCCCGGAAGCAAGCATCGACAGCGCGCTGGAAAAGTTGCTCGACCGGCGGCAGGCGATGACGCTGATCGCGGCGAACCGGGAAATCTACGGCTTGCTACGCGACGGCATCCCGGTGGAGTTCGACAACGCGCAGGGTGTACGGCAGCAGGAGCTGGTACGGCTGCTGGATTTCAACACGCCGGACAACAACCGCTATCTGGCCGTCACCCAACTTTGGATCAAGGGCGAGCGCGGCTTCCGCCGCCCGGATGTGCTGCTCTACGTCAACGGTATTCCGCTGGTGTTCATCGAGCTGAAAAATTCGAACGTGAAGTTGCGCAACGCCTTTGATGACAACCTGACGACCTACAAAGCGGAGATACCACAGCTTTTCCTGACCAATGCCTTTTGCGTGCTGTCCAATGCCATCGAGACCAAGGTGGGCAGCATCACGGCGGAGTGGGAGCATTTCTTCAACTGGCTGCGCGCGGATGACGAGAAACAGAAGATCGACCGCGCCGCGATACGCGAGCAGGGCATCAGCCTGGAAGGCGTGATCGAAGGTTTGCTGCCGAGGCAGAGGCTGCTGGACTACGTGGAGAACTTCATTCTCTACTACAAGGACAGTTCGAAGATCATCGCGCAGAACCACCAATTTATCGGCGTGAATCGGGCTTATGATGCCTTCCTCAGGCGGGAGGAACTGGCGGGCAAGCTCGGCGTGTTCTGGCACACGCAAGGCTCGGGCAAGAGCTTCTCGATGATTTTTTATGCGCGTAAAATTTTTCGCAAACAGACGGGCAATTTCACTTTTGTGGTGGTGACCGACCGCGACGATCTGGACGGGCAGATTTATCGCAACTTCCTGAACACCCGCACGGTCAGCGAGGCCGAAGCCGCGCAGCCCAAGAACAGCGAGGAGATGCGCAAGTTCCTCGGGCAGCACAAGCGCGTGGTGTTCACGCTGATCCAGAAATTCCGCTGGGACAAGGGCCGGGAATATCCCGAGCTTTCGCCGAGCAAGGAAATCATCGTGATCGTCGACGAGGCGCACCGCACGCAATACAAATCGCTGGCGGAGAACATGCGCAAGGGCTTGCCCAATGCGAATTATCTGGCGTTCACCGGCACGCCGCTGCTGGGGCGCGAGCGCAAGACCAATGCGTGGTTCGGCGGTTATGTTTCGGAATACAACTTCCAGCAGTCTATGGACGACGGCGCGACGGTGCCGCTGTTTTACGAAAAGCGCGTGCCGGAGGTGTTGATCCAGAACGATGATTTGAGCGATGAGTTCTACGAGATTCTGGAGAACGAAAATCTGGACGAGGCGCAGCAAACCAAGCTGGAACGGCGCTTTTCCAAGGAGGTCGAAGTCATCAAGCGCGACGATAGACTGGAGAAAATTGCGCGGGACATCGTCTATCACTTCCCACGGCGCGGCTATCTGGGCAAAGGGCTGGTGGTGTCGATAGACAAATTCACCGCCGTGAAGATGTACGACAAGGTGCAGCGGTTGTGGAAGGAAGAGATTAAAGACTTACGCGGACGCATCAATAAATCGAGCAACGACATTGAGAAGAGGCGACTGAGCCAGGTCGTTGACTACATGCGCGCGGTGGAAATGGCGGTGGTGGTCAGCGAAGACGCGGATGAAGAGAAGAAGTTTGCGGATCAAAAGCTGGGCATCAAGCCGCACCGCGAGCGCATGAACAAGCTTGATGGGCACGGCCACGACATCGAATTCAACTTTAAGGATGAGCATGATCCGCTGCAACTGGTGTTCGTCTGCGCAATGTGGCTGACGGGTTTTGATGCGCCCACGCTTTCAACGCTGTATCTCGACAAGCCGATGCAAGGCCATACCCTGATGCAGACCATCGCCCGCGCCAATCGCGTTACGTCGTGGAAGATCAACGGGGCGGAGAAGCGCAACGGCGAGATCATCGATTACTACAACGTGTTCCGCAACATGAAGCTGGCGCTGAAGGATTACGCGCAAGGGCAGGATGACGGGATTGATCCGCCGGTCAAGGAAAAGGCGGAGCTGTTCCGTCTACTGGACGATGCGATTGAGCAGGGCTTGGCGTTCTGCCACGAGAAAGAGGTTGCGTTGCGCGAGGTATTGGACAGCGATGATGTGTTCAACAAGATCGGGCGATTTAAGTCCTTTGCCGACACCTTGCTGGCCAACGACGAATGGCGAAAGAGTTTCAACGTGTACGAGAACACTATCTCGTCGCTGTATGAGGCGTGCAAGCCCGAGATTATGGGGCGTGGAAAACAGAGTCGAGTGCGCGAGGTTGCGGCGTTCCAGTATTTACGCGGTGTAATTGATGTCCATGTCGAGCAAGCTGACATTGATGCGATCAGCCTGAAAATCGCCGAGCTGCTGGATGAGAGCGTGGTCGTAAACGACTCGGAGGCATTCAAGGTGCGGCAGTACAACGCGGAATACCGGATCATCCAGAAGGGCAAGAGCTGGGACCTCGGCAAGATCAACTTCGATAAGCTGCGCGAAGAGTTCAAGCAGGCGATCTACAAGAACATTGAAATCGCCGAACTGCGTGCTTTCCTGCAACGCAAGCTTGAGCTGATGCTGCAACAGAATGCGACGCGCACCGACTTTGCCCAGCGCTTGCAACAGATTATCGATACCTATAATTCAGGCGGCTCATCCGCCGAGAATTATTATGAAGACCTGATGAAATTCACCGAGGAGTTGCGCACGGAGGATGAACGGCACATTCGCGAGGGGCTGTCGGAAGACGAATTGGAACTGTTCGATCTGCTGAAGAAAGACAAGATGACGCAAAAGGAAACGAAGGACGTCAGGCTGGCGGCAAAGTCGTTACTGCACCGTTTGCTGGAAGAGCATCCCAAGGTACTGGTACAGGATTGGTATAAGGATACGCAGACCCAAAAGCAGGTGCGCTCTGCCGTTGAGAAAGTGCTGGACACCAATCTACCGGAAAGCTACGACCGCGTGTTATTTCGGGAGAAGTGCGACAACGTGTTTTACCTAATGCTTGACTATGCTAGCCACGGTAGGAAGTGGGTGGCTTAGGTAGTTGTACTGGCCGAAAGTTACTGTAAATGTTACTGCATTTCCTTGCATTTCATTGGACAATAAAAAACCCGCGAAGCCTTACGACTTGCGGGTTTTCATAGTTCTTTGCACGGCTCTGAACCAATGTTTGGTACCGAGGGCCGGAATCGAACCGGCACTGAGTCACCCCAACCGGATTTTGAATCCGGCGCGTCTACCAGTTCCGCCACCCCGGCAAAGAACGTGCATTATAGGTAATGTTTATCAAAAACGCCAGTTTTTTTTAAGGTGTATTTGAAGGCCTAACCTGATAATATCGCCCGCTATGAAAAAAAGTGATTTTAACTACCTGTTACCCGAAGCGTTAATTGCGCAAAAACCCTTGGCAGAGCGCGATGCAAGTCGCCTGTTATGTATGGATCGAAATACTGGGCGGATAACCGACCGGTACTTTACCGATTTTATTGATTTAATCGACCAGCGCGATTTGCTTATTTTTAATGATACCAAAGTGATTCCTGCCCGATTGTTTGGCAAAAAACAAAGTGGCGGCAAGGTCGAAATTCTTATCGAGCGCATCCTGGATGACCATCGTGCCATTGCTCATGTCAGGGCGAGCAAAGCGTCTAAACCCGGTACCTTGATTGAATTGGATTGCGGCTATTGCTGCGAAGTATTGGGTAGGGCTGACGACTTGTTTGAATTGGAGTTTAAAGGCGATAACAACTTGCTCGCACTATTAGAGCAAATCGGCCATATGCCATTACCGCCTTATATCACCCGTGAAGACGATGAGTCCGACCTGGCCCGCTACCAGACCGTTTTCGCCAAAGAGGCCGGAGCTGTAGCTGCGCCGACTGCGGGCTTGCATTTTGATCAAGCGACGATGGAAAAGCTTAAAGTCAAAGGCGTGCAAACCGCTTTTGTGACCTTGCACGTTGGCAGCGGTACTTTTCAGCCGGTCAGGGTGGAAGATTTATCCGATCATTTAATGCACAAGGAATATTTTGCCGTGTCGCCGGAGACGGTAGCGGTTGTCCAGCAAGCCAGAGCAAGGGGAGGGCGGGTTATTGCGATAGGTACGACGGCAGTCAGGGCTCTGGAGTCGGCGTCCAAAAGCGGCAAGCTTGAAGCCGGTTTCGGCGATACCGATTTGTTTATTACCCCAGGCTACCAATTCAAATCGGTCGATGCGATGTTGACCAACTTCCATCTGCCTGAGTCTACTTTACTGATGCTGGTTTCGGCGTTTGCCGGTTACGAGCCGATTATGAATGCCTATAGTCATGCGATTGATGAATCTTACCGATTCTTTAGTTATGGGGATGCGATGTTTTTGGGTTAGCCGAGTATGCTGGGTTGCCGCAAACAGAGATTATTTGGCATCAATCTGTTTGCCATCTTCGATCATCCGGTTTCCTCGATCAACCATCTGGTCTCCTAGTGTTGAGGGCGCTTGAGCAGCCTGCCAGTAACGCAATGATTGTTGGTATCAGTATGATGTTAAGTTTTTTCATGGCTGGCTCTTCTGTTTGTTTATATCAATTGAGATATTACTGTACAGTTACCAATCAACGATTAAAAAGTAATTGATCAGCCTAGGTTGAGTTGCAAAAAACGCGGCGAGGTGCGACCCATAAATCTATCAAACGTATGCCATTCTTAGGAGGTTAATTCAGTTCGATTGCACATCTCGGCTTAAATAACCGAAAATCTGTAACGCGGTGGCCCCAATATCAACAGTGCTCACCCTCCCATTCTGAAAGCTGGTCGCAGAGCGTGGTTAAATTCAATGGCTTGATTAGGTGATGATCAAACCCCGCCTCTTGCGAACGGGTTAAGTCCTCCGCCCGCCCATAGCCGCTTAATGCTATCAGCTGCAGATCGCCCCCGTTGGGTAGATGCCTGATGCGTTGAGCCACCTGATAGCCATTCTCACCGGGCATTCCGATGTCCAGCAACACCACGTCGGGATGAAATGCTTCGATTAGCGTTATGGCGTGCTCGCCGGAATCAGCCATCTTGACCTCGTAGCCATTCAGCTCCAGGAGGAGGGTTGTACTCTCCCTTACGTCGAGATCATCGTCCACCACCAGCACCCGCGTACCTGCGTTAGGGGATGGCGTTGGTATCTCGGAGGCAGTAAAGGTGGCCGCTTCGTCAATCGTCGGTAACCGGACGCTGAAGGTGGAGCCCAATCCGGCACCGGGGCTTGATGCCGTTACTTGTCCGCCGTGTAGTTCCACTAGCCGCTTGACTAAGGTAAGCCCGATGCCTAGTCCGCCTTGAGATCGATCCAGGGTACGCGCGCCCTGTTGGAATAGATCGAAAATCGTCGGCAATAGTTCCGCCGAGATGCCAGTGCCGTTATCCCGCACCTGGATATCAACTTCGGCCCCGAGCAGTTGCACATTAACCTCGATTTGGCCGCCTTCCAGAGAGTATTTGCTGGCATTGTCGAGCAGGTTAAGTAACACTTGAGATAGGCGCACAGAGTCGCCCTCCAACAATACCGGTTGTTCAGGCAGACAAACGTCGAGATGTTGCTGTTTGGCCTGGATGGGGCCGCGTGCCGTCTCCAAAACTGACTTAATCACTTCTACAAGGTCGAGCCGTTCTTTCTTCAGCGAAATTTTGCCACGCACGATGCGAGAAACATCCAGTAAATCGTCGACCAGGTGAGTGAGGTGCATCACTTGCCGCTTAATGATTTCCGTGGCCCAGTTAAGCCGCGGATCCTCCAGTTTCAGCATAGCCAAAATATGGGCTGCGTTGTTGATGGGGGTCAGCGGATTTCTCAGTTCGTGAGCCAGCATGGCAAGAAATTCATCCTTACGCCGGTCGGCCTCATGCAGAGCCGCCTTGGCCTGTTTGCTTGCGGAAATATCACGGCACACGGTGGCTAAACCAATGGGGTCGCCGGTGCTGTTTTTGATGAGAAACACGTTGTAATGCATCCAGATAGCAGCGCCGCTTTTGAAATGGCGGAATCTTATTTCCACATCGGCGTGACCTTCGCGTAAAACGCGCGGGAAGAATTCATCAATGATGAAGCGCTGGTCTTCGGGGAAGAAGAATTCCTGGACCGGCGTTCGCATGCACTGTTCTAGATTGTCGAGGCCGACCAGGCGCATGCCGGCTTCGTTGATATAGAAGGGAATGAAATTCATGTCGAACATGCCGATGAACTCCATACTGTTGTCGGCCAGCGAAACGAACTTTTGCCGTTCCAGTTCCATGTGCTTGCGTTCGGTGATGTCGCGCAGGGCGATGACGTAGCCGGGCCGTCCATCCCATTCCAGCGGCGCGGAGCGCATTTCCGCCCAGGCGAATCCGTTCGGACGGATCAGGTTAATGTCCTGATGGCTGTTGTTACCGGGATTGACTGGAATCGCCAGCGATTGACCGATTAACGGGCTGCGTGCCAGCAGGATTTCGGCAGCCTGGTTGGCATAGAGTACGACGCCTTGATTATCTACAACCAAAACGCCGTCGGTGATAGTGTCTAGAATCAGGTCAAGCTTAGATAGTTCGGTGAACATGGTCGATAAATTTACTTAAATGATGATGGTTTGCACGCCGATTCCTTTAGCTTGGGTGGTAATGGCCGCGATGACTGAAGGTACCCGCGACAGGTCACCGAGCAGTTTCAATACGGGGGCCGGCACATCGCGGACCAGCATCGGCGTCGCAAACACGTCTTTTTCCAGCGCTTTTTCCGGCATGCCCAATACTTCGACGACGTCTAAAACCCAGTGTCCCGGATCGTAAAGGTTGGCGAGCTCAGCGGTAATCTGCTCGACCAGACGGCGGGTTTCGCTGTTCAACGAAACTACGTACAGCGTTAAAACCAGCTTGTGCTGCGTTGCGCGTCGATCTTCATGAGGAATGGCAGTCTGGGCGATATTGCGAATTTGCGTAGACGACAGCGGCTTGCTGGCCAGTTCGAACTGAAAGCCGTCCTCATGTATGCCTTTCAGTTGCTCCATATATTCGTTGGCAAAGGCGGTGACGATATAAACGTTTAGTGTTTCGTCAATGGCTTTCAGGCGGCGCAAGGTTTCCACGCCATCGATGCCGGGCATGCGCAGATCGAGAAAAATCAGGTCGGGACGTTCGGCGAGGGTCATTTCGATGCCTTGTAAACCGTCCTCGGCTTCGCGAACCGAAAAGTTGTCATCTTCCAGAATCAGTTTGAAGGCGCTACGCACCGCTGGATCGTCATCTATTACCAGAATTTTTCTTACCATATATCGTGCCTCTTGGTGGGATTTAAATGCTCAAACATAGGGAATCGTAGTCTCATGCAACAACCGTGTTCATGTATACTCTCCACCTGTATAGTGCCTCCGACGTCCTGAACCAGACGGCGGATGACCGACAAGCCTAGGCCGGTACCTTTTCCTGGCGGCTTGGTGGTAAAAAACGGATCGAAAATTTTGCTTTGTACATCTTGCGGGATGCCTGAACCATTATCGGTTACGCTCAATTCAAGCATCTCCTCCATGGGCCTGACCATGATTTTGATTTGTGGTTTCTGGCTGTCGGCTAGCGCATCGCGGGCGTTAATGATCAGGTTGACCAGAATCTGCTGCAAACTGTCGGCGCTACAGTGGATGGCCGGTAAATCGTCGGCGGCATCGACCTCAACCTTTATGCTGTTTTTGCTCAATTCGCCTTCCAGCAGCAACAGACTTTGCCTGATGACTTCCACGATCTGGCAGTTGCCGCTTGGGGCCGTTCTGGTATGGACAAATAGCAGCATGTTGCTGACAATCTGCTTGATGCGGTGAATTTGCTGTAGCGCCTGATCGAGAACTTCTTTTGATTTTTGATCATTACTTTTTCCTGCGGCGAATTCGACAAAATTCATGATGCCCATCAGCGGGTTGTTGATCTCATGCGCGACGCCGCCGACCAGCGTTCCCAATGCCGAGAGTTTTTCCATCTGCAACATGTGTTCCTGATTTTCCTGTAGCTTGGTGTAGGCTTGCCGGGTTTGTTCGAGCAGGCGGGCGTTTTCCAGGGAAATCGCAGCCTGGGCGGTCAATAATTCGGTCATGTCGGTTTTTTCGGCGGTAAATATCCCGGTCGACAGCCGATTTTCCAGGTAGAGCAGGCCGATGAGTTCGTTTTGCTTAATGACCGGCAGGCACAGCACCGAACGCAGTTTTAGCGCTTGCACTTCCGGGGTATTCTGGAATTCGCCTTCGGCCATCGCATTATGCAGTAACACTTTTTTACGTGTGCGCAGCACGTAATTGACGATGGCGCGGCTGATGTTGTCGGAAGTCTGGTTAAGGTTGAGATGCCGGCGGTTAACAATGTGTTTCTTGCCGACATGGCTTTCCGTAGCGACCAGCAGATCGTCCGCCTCCTTGATCAGCAGATAACCGTGTTGTGCTCCTGAGCTTTCCAGCACTACGGTCATGATTTTTTGCATGAGCCGGTTCAGATCGACTTCCGCAGATAGGGCCAGCGCCGATTTGATCAGGTAATTGAAGTCGAGATTCGGCAGAGTAGCCGGTGTGCCGATGACAACGGATTTTTCGGAGCGAACTGTATCGTCGGAATCTGTGTAAGGATGACGCTCTTGCAACCGTGCGCTTTTGCGCTCGGCGCGGCACATCCGGTACATGCGCCGCGCCGCGCCGTAGTAAAGTTCGGCGTCGCCGAGATTGCCGGCTGTCAGTACATCGGCCAACATTTCGTATAAATGGCCGGTGAGCAGGCCGTAGTTTTGTGCCTGGGCGATTGCAATAGCATCCAAATATAAGTTACGGGCGTCGCGGATTTGATTTCGGGCGAGAGCGATCTCGGCATGAATAAAGGCCAGGAAGGGTTTCAGCAGCGGTCCTAGACTGGCCCAGGTTTCAAGTTCGGCCAGCAACGGCGCGATTTCCGCTTCAAGCGTCGGCCAGTCGGCACCTTCCGGCCAGCGCAGGCGATTAATGATACGGAACACATACCAGAGACGTTTCAGCACGTTATCGGTCAGTCCGTGCAGATAGCGTTCTACAGTTTGCAGGGACACTGCAGCTGCGGCGTAATCGCCCAGATAATGCTGGGCGAAACCCAGCAACGCAAAATAACTGCCGGAAGCGGAGACATAGTTGTCGGCTTCCCAGCGTGCCAGCGTTTCGGACATATCCACCGGCTGGTAATCGGGTGTCATCGGCGCTACCCAGCCGGCCAGCACGGCTTCGGCGAGGCCGACCGAGAACGAGAGCTGGTTCTTGCGGGAAAAGTTCAGGCATTCTTCGGCGGTTTCTTCAACCAAACGCAGGTTTTTACCCTGCACCTGCAAATTCCACATCAACGGTCCGTAGGACAGGCCGGCGTTATACAAATCGCCGCAATTTTTGCCGCACTGTATGGCTTTGTGGCAGTAATCGACGATCTCGGCCGGATGGCTGCGTGAATGCATGTTGCACCAGACGATGCCGTTCATGCCTCGAGTGGCGCCAAAGGTATTGGGGTATTTTTCACACAGGTCGTGGGCGAGGTCCTGATAAAGGAAGGCCTGTTCAAACTTGCCCTGTTCGCCGAGATTGAGGCCCATGATCGAAAACGAATAAATCACCGATTCGTCCATGCCGCCCTGCAAACAATGCAACGTCGATTGCGCCGCCGATAGATACAGTTGCGGCACTAGGCCGGACATGTAAAGGTCGGGAATCAGCTCGCTGTAAAACGCCAGCTCGATCTTGCTTTTGCGGTCCTGGGTAAAAGGCATGTGCAGGATAGCCGTCCAGACATCGCCTTGCTGTTCGATTTTCGCCATTAAGGCCAGCATCCGTTGTCGGGCCGGCTCGGGCTGTTCGGGAATCGACTTGCTGAAATAGGCTAGGCCGCGGTTGGCGGTCACTATAGCCTTGTTGAAATTGCCGAACGAGGACAACGATGTGGTTTGTTCCGCCAAGGCTTCCGCTTTGTCCAGATCGCTGACCGCATGTTCGATCAGATGATTCAGCAGCACTTCCGATCTTTCATAACGGCCGCACATCAGCTCCGTTTTGGCCAGACGCTGGTAAATGCGAAAAGTCAGGTCGTAAGCTTGTTGCCAGCAATCGTCCGGCAGATAGTCGTGGGCTTTTTGGAAAAAATCGTTGGCAGCATCGCCGGCCAGTGCATCCAGCGCCTTGTTGCCGGCATGGAAGTTGATATTGACCAGCTGATACGCTAACTCATGATTCAGGTCCGCCGGGCGGCCCAGATTGAGGTGGGCGGCAATGGTAAACAAGTTGTCAAGGGTTTCAAGATCGGTTTCTGTCGGCGCCGCTTGCAGCAGGCGGTTGCCGATACGCCAGTGGATAGAAGGCTTGGCCTGAAGGTCGACCTGGCGCAGCACTGCTTCCTGAACCCGGTCGTGTACGAACTGCAGATCGGATTTGTTTTCCAGCAGCATGCCCAGATTCAATACCGGTTTCAAATCTTCAAACAGCTGTTCGATGCGAATATCCAGCACCAGCGCCACATCTTCGACGCTGAAACGGTTGCCCATGCAGGCACAGTGATTGAGGATATGCAGGGTTTTGACCGGCAATTTGCCCACCTTGGAACTGAACAATTCCACCACCGAGGTCGGCATTTGCGTATCGCGAATCCGCTTGATATCCCAGTGCCAGTGTCGTTCGGCGTCGGTATTCAGCAAATCCTCGTTATACAGCCAAGCCAGGCTTTCGCTGACGAACAGAGGGTTGCCTTCGGTCAGGTGGGCGATAAATTCCGCCAGATTGGCCGTGGCTTCCAGCGAGGAATCGAGGATATAGGCGACCATCTCGTGACAGTCGGCGTCGGTTAGCGCCTCCACGCGAATTTCCGCGAACGGGCCGTTGTTTTCCTGAATCTTGCGGAGCAGCTTGCTGAGCGGATGGCTGCTGTCGACTTCGTTATGCCGATAGGCGCCCATGAAAAACAGAAAAGGATGCTCATGGTGGTTGTCGAACAGGTTTTGCAGAAAATCGAAAGTTGCGCTGTCGCACCATTGCAAGTCGTCGATAAACAGCACCAGCGGATTGTCCTCGCTGGCCAGACAGGCCAGGAAGCGGCCGAACAAATTATTGAAACGGTTGCGGGCTTCAACCGGCGGCAGATGCGGCACTTCCGGCTGAGGGCCGATGATGAATTCCAGTTCCGGCAACACATCGCCGATGACGCGGCCGTTGCTGTCTACGACGTCGAGTATTTTGTCCCGCCATTGCTGAACTTGAGTGTCGCTTTCGGTCAAAAAGATGCGGATCAGGTTACGCAAAGCCTGAATCAACGAGCTATAGGGGATATTTTTTTGGTATTGATCGAATTTACCGGAGGTGAAGTAACCGCGGTTTTTGACCAGCGGTTTTTGCAGTTCCTGAATCAACCGGGTTTTGCCGATGCCTGACAGGCCGGAAATAAATACCGAACGGAATTTGCCGTCGATAACTTCGTTGTATTGTTGCTGTATCAACAGGCTTTCGGCCTGACGGCCCACCATTTTAGAAATAAAGATGACCCGGCGGCTACGATCGTGCTGGCCGATGGTAAACGCCGATACGGTGCCGGTGGCGCTGTATTCATTCTTGCAGCGGATCAAGTCGGCCAACAACCCCGAGGCACTCTGGAAACGCTTCTCCGGCTGCTTGACCGTGAGCTTGGCAATAATATCGGCCAAGGCTTGGGGAATCTGCGGATTGAGCCGATTGGCTTTAGGCGTTTCTTCGGCGAGATGCGAGTGAATCAGCTCCAGCGGATCGCTGGAAAAAAACGGCAACTGGCCGGTAAGTAGTTCATAAAATACGATGCCCAATGAATACAAATCGGTGGAAAAATCAACTCTATAGTTGATGCGGCCGGTCTGTTCCGGCGAGGTGTAGGCCAAAGTGTGGCGTACGAATTCCGGGTCGTAGATAAAATGGCTGACATCACGAATGTCGAGCGGAGTGATGAAATCGGTCAGCCGGAGGGTCAGGGTTCCCGGTTGTAGCAGAATATTGTGCGGCTTGATGCCGCCGTGGGTAATGCCGGCATCGTGTACCGCTTGCAGCGTATCGGCCAGTGTGCAGGCCAGCGTAAAAAAATCGTTGAGATCTAGTTTGTCTTGTTGTTTCACCCAACAGTTCAGCGGCTGTCCGGCGAACCAGGGCTGAACGATAAACTGCTGGTCGCCGTAAGACTCCAGGGCGAGCGGCGTACAAACCCGAGGATCGTGCAACACTTTCAAGCGTTCAATTTTCTGGCGCAGATGCCGGGACTGATCGTCCCAGCTCGACAGCAGCTTCAGCAGTTTGATGACCAACGGCTGGTCGGGGACATGTTTGTGGTAGCCCTTGAATACCCCGGCTTGCAAGCTTTCTCCCAGTTTTTCGGTAATGATGTAGTTGCCCAGTTTAGGCACACCCTGCGGTTGATTTTTTGTTGTTATATCTATCACTTGAGGTATGCTCTCTGGGCCTTAGGACGATGCCGGGCATGGAAAGCCATAGAGTTCGCGACTATGAGCTCGTAATAGGGGGGGAGTTTAAACAAACGACAGAAATGTTTCATAGGCTTTATAAGCGATGGCTATTGTGAGTCGTGCATGTTGGCCTCGATTGAATTTTGAGCGTTGTTTTACAGCCAATTTCTACCTGAAGTCCGCTATGCTTTGCGAAGTAGCCATCCTGCATCTGCCGGATTCAAGTACGTCAATAATTTCATTGCATTCAATGATATTTTCCTGATGCGCCAAAATAGAGTCAGCCAGTGCTGTAATTGCGAGCCAATTCGGCCGCTTGCTGACAAAATTGAATGCCGCCAGAAATAGCTCAGTCCTTTTTGTTGGTTGCCAAGATAAATTGCGGCTGGCTGCATGTCCTGCTTCATGGATAGCTATTTTCCTGCTAATTTCTTGATGGGCTAGCTTAGTTGTGTTTTTTAAATTGTGGGTACGGTTCATGGAGTATCTAGTTAGTAAAGTATATGGACGAAACAGCTGCATGCCTTAACCAAAGGCAGAGTAAGTAACAAGTGATGTTTCAGAGCATAATTTAGGAGCCGGATAAAGTCTTACGTTATGAAAAATACGGGCTTACCGAAATCGCGTTGAGTCATTGCATACTCAGATTTATATCCCTTGTTGGGTATAAAACGAAGGAAGCAGGACGGCTGGGGCCGAATAGGCATTAGCGGTCGCGTGATTTTTATTGCTTGGGCTGGGGATGACCAACACAAGCTTTCGCAAAAATAGCGACTCTTCGGCGGATTAACTATTCCCTCGCGCGATTTTGTTACTCAATGAATGAAGTCCAATATTCTGAATATGTATCATCATGCTGAGCTCTTCAGGATTTGAAGTTGCTTTATTTTTGCTTTTTTAATGACAGGTGACATAGTCTATTTTTTGTTAAATTATTAAAGTGTTATTACCTTGTCGAACAACACAGGGCAATGCGTTACATAAAAATACTAAACTGAAAGTAAAAATAAAAAAATAAGCACAAATACCTATTAAGCTCATCCCAGAATAATAATTTCTGTCTGTTCCGCCTTGCCAATCTGATGATATATGGCTGCGTCCAAATGGCGCTCGTAGGCAGCCCAATCATCGGTGTATTACAGGCAGTAGAAGTTGAAGTAATGCTTGCAGTCGCTTAAAAAACCCATCTTTACGCTTACCAAAAACAGTTGGGAGCAATGTGCTGCTGGCATGATCAATCAAGTGCTAAAAAGGCTCGACTGATCAGACTCTTACAACGCGATCTTAGTAAAATCACAGTTGGACAAATGGCGTGATTTGCTGGAAATACTGGAATAACCGGCATTGCTCACTATTGGTTTGACACATTTTCCGATAGAGTCCAAATCGCTTAACTTGTCTAATTGGTTATAAGTCATGCATTTTAAATTCTGTTACCATTTCCTTTTGATTACACAATAACTCGGCAAACTTAAGCGCCGGTAAAGGGCGGCTTTTGATAAAGCCCTGATAAGTGTCACAACCCGCTTTGCGTAAGAAAGCCAATTGCTCCGGCGTTTCCACGCCTTCTGCCAGCACTTTGAAACCTAAGGTATGCCCCATTGCCACAATGGTCGCCGCAATTTCCATGTCGTCAGTATTGTAGGGAATCTCAGCAATGAAACTCTTGTCGATTTTCAGCACATCAACAGAGAAACTTTTCAGATAAGCCAGTGACGAATACCCTGTGCCGAAATCGTCAATGGCAAGATGAACGCCTTGACTATGCAGGTTGTTGAGAATAGCCGTCGTTTTGTCCTGATTTTCCATCAATCCGCTTTCTGTTATTTCCAATTCCAGTTGCTTTGCCGGAAAACGGGTCTCGGCCAGCACCTTTGCAACCAAGGCGTTAATGTCGCTGCGATGGAACTGGTGCGAGGAAACATTAACCGCTATGGTCAATGGCGGTAACTCCATGTCCATCCACAGCCGACCTTGACGACAGGCTTCCCTTAGCACCCATTCGCCAATCTCCACAATCAAACTGGTTTCCTCGGCAATAGGGATGAAGCGAAGCGGGAGAACAAACCCTTCAACCGGATCTTGCCAGCGCACCAATGCCTCGGCGCCAACAATGCGGCCGCTGACAATATCCACTTGCGGTTGAAAAAAAACGCATAGCTCATGCTGTTTAATCGCTTTCCGCAGGCGCGCTTCCAACGCAATGCGTTCACGGACTATTATCGTCAGGTCTTCGGAAAAATAGGCAAAGCAGCCACGTCCGCTATCTTTGGCGTGATATAACGCGGCATCGGCATGATCCAGTAATATTTCAGAGTTGTCTCCGTGTTGCGGATAGAGGCTGATGCCAATGCTGGCGCCGATCCTCACATCGTCATTTTGGGTCAATTTAAAAGGTTTGCTTAAATCAGCGATAATTTTTTTAGCGACCCGTGCGGCATCGTCCGGGTGAGTAATATCTTCCAGCAACACGATAAACTCGTCGCCGCCCAAGCGGGCAACCATGTCAACATCGCGCAATCGTTTTGTGATTCTTTCAGCGACTTGTTGCAGTAGCGCGTCGCCCGCCTGATGTCCCAGACTGTCGTTGACTGCTTTAAAACGGTCCAGATCGAGCATCAGCAAGGCCAATTGCTTGCCTTCTCGGCGTTCCATGTCAATGCTATGCTTCAACCGTTCTTGTAACAGTCGACGGTTAGGAAGCTTGGTAAGTAAATCATAAAAGGCAAGTTGTTTGATTTCCTCTTCTGCTGACTTGCGTTCGGTGATGTCGCGTAGGGCGATGACGTAGCCAGGTCGTCCGTCCCATTCCAGCGGTGCGGAGCGCATTTCTGCCCAGGCGAGTCCGCTCGGACGGATCAGGTTAATGTCCTGATAATTGTTTTTATCAGGATTGACTGGAACTGCCAGCGATTGACCGATTAACGGGCTGCGTGCCAGCAGGATTTCGGCGGCTTGGTTGGCATAGAGCACGATGCCGTGGTTATCTACAACCAAAACGCCGTCGGTGATGGTGTTGAGAATCAGGTCGAGCTTAGAAAGGTGGGTGGCCATAGTCGGCAAGTTTGCTTAAACGATGATGGTTGGTACGCCGATTCCTTTAGTTTCGGTGTAATGTCCGAGAGGATTGAAGGTATTCGAGGCAGGTCGCCGAGCAGTTTCAATACGGGTTCCGGCACATCGTGCAGCAGCAACCGCGCCGCAAGCACGTCTTTTTCCAGCGCTTTTTCCGGCATGTCCAATGCTTCGACGACGTCTAAAACCCAGTGTCCCGGATCGTAAAGGTTGACGAGCGCAACGGTAAGCTGCTCAACCAGATGGCGGGTTTCACTGTTCAACGAAACCACATACAGAGTTAGAACCCGTTTATGCTGTGTTGCGCGGTGTCGCGAGAGTAGATCTCATCCGTATGCACCGCAACTCACTTTGTTAGAACTAAAGTGTGTTCCCAACATCAAAAGGATCAGCGACAGGGCGGTTCCCGCAGCTCCCACCATAATGGCAGCCCACGACACTGCGCTTGCTTGGGTTTGTTGAGGGGCGGTGTATTCGTCAACGGCTGAGGTATTAGGAAGGGTCATAATGAGTCTCCATGGTGTTGAGCTTTAGAAATTAT
Organism: Methylobacter sp.; assembly: GCA_036561025.1. Taxonomy (GTDB): domain Bacteria; phylum Pseudomonadota; class Gammaproteobacteria; order Methylococcales; family Methylomonadaceae; genus Methylobacter_A. The sequence goes on from DATBQB010000078.1 coordinate 128,193, forward strand.
TAATATTAAATGAGTCACCGCCGTGAGTCTGTACGCCATCGCACATTGGGGACTCGATTGAGGAAAAAACGAAAGACTTTCGCTTTTTGAGTGACGTTATCGCTTTGCAAACTGTGAGAGAGTATTTCGGAGCTGGGTAAATTGCACGTACAACGCCTCAAGGTTAAGCAGACTTGACTCAATCAAGCAAACAAACACAAAGTAATGCGGATTTTTTTGAAAAAAGGCCTTTTCGTTTAGACGCTAAATATATTTTAACAAACGATTTTGTTCAGAGGCTTCCATCAATTCCTTGAAATTGTTGGCTGCATTCATAAACTGCCGGCCCTGTAATTTATTTTATGGTTAAGCATAAAAATAAACGTAAAGGCAAATAATCCGATCATAAGTACTAACGGCAATAAGGTGAGTGCCTTAATGACCGGCCAGCTGCCAAATTCCGGTAATTTGATAATTGTTATTAGCCAAATTATTTTTGTGTTTAGGAGTACCGTAATACTGCTGGACGCTATCTCAATCAAACGTTGCTCCTGCATCTTTTCAAAACCGAAACCATTGGCGCCACAACAGACTGAATGATATGGGCTATAAAGTTCTGCGATCACTAACAGGCTTTATATTGAGTAAATTTGAAGCGATGATCTTTCTTTGTTAGCGCATAAGATATGCTAAAGTACGAAGCGCATCGATCGCGAGCGATGCGCTTCACTGCGTTCAGCGCATCCTATAGCCTTGCATTATTTAACTTTAACCAGTTCTTTATCGCCGCTGGAAAAGTGACATTTCCCTACAGTAAAAGTACTGCAATCTTTAGATTCCTCGACCTTTGCGCCGGTCGGGCTAAGTTTTATTTTCAGCTCGCAGAAACTGGCTGCGCTTTCAGAGTGTTTTTTCAAGACTAATTCGTTTTCGCCGGTACTTTTTGCTTTGCCGGAAATAGTCTCGGAACAGTGAGCGCTGTCGGCAGCAGATTCAAAGTCCACATCGGCACTAACATTATAGTCATCGCTGATTTTGGTGACTTTTAGATGGCGAGAATAGTCTCCGTCGCGCAATACATAATGATCGGTAGCGGCGCTTACGTTACCGGAAATTAGCATCGTAATGGTCAGAAACAAACTTTTTTTCATGATGTTACCTCTTGTTTGATTAAAATTTGATCAACATGGTAGCAGCCGATGGTTTGTTGCTGTTCATGTCGTCGTGGGATGTACTTGGCACAACTCGGAAATTATTGTACCCGATTGCACGCGGTTACTAAAAGACGATGCAGTGAATTACACGTATATACGACTATAATATTGAAATTATTCCAGTCTATTAGTTTGACTGTGACTTGTGGCGCCACCCGCCTTAACTGAATATTCCACTTAACACGTGGAAACGAGATATAAGATTTTTGATGGCTAATAATTTAATTTTCTCACCGCAAATTCCGCAAAAAAAAGATCAAACACTTATCTGGACGGGTTTGACCGGCTGCGGCGATTCTCTGGCGTTGGCTTCGGCTATTAAAAATGAAGACCGCCTGTTTATTATTGTTACGCCTGATAATCAGACCGCGTTGCGGCTTGAGCATGAATTATCTTTCTTCTTGCTGGGCGAGCACCCCATTTTGCATTTTCCCGATTGGGAAACATTGCCTTACGACGTGTTTTCGCCGCTACCGGAAATTATTTCGGAGCGCTTGAAAACGCTGGCCTTGTTGCCGCAAGTGAAGCGCGGTGCGCTGGTGGTTTCGGTGACTACGCTGATGCACCGATTGGCGCCTCGTGAGCACGTTTTGGCTAACAGTTTCGCGGTTAAAGTCGGCGATGATTTTAACCTGGAGCTTAATCGCCTTAAGCTGGAAAGCGTCGGCTATCATTGCGTTTCACAGGTCTATCAACATGGTGAATTCGCGGTCAGGGGTTCGATAGTCGATTTGTTCCCGATGGGCAGCAAGGCGCCGTATCGCATCGAATTGTTTGATGAAGACGTTGAATCCATCCGTACTTTCGATCCTGAAACGCAACGCTCATTGGAAAAAATCGACCAAATTCAGTTGTTTCCTGCGCGGGAGTTTCCGTTTACCGATGAGGCTATCAAGCATTTTCGGCAGGCTTTCAGGGATGCTTTTCCGGAAAGTTCGCCGAAAAATCATTTTTATATGGATGTCAGTAAAGGCATTACGCCTGGCGGCATTGAGTATTACTTGCCGCTGTTTGTAGAGCAAATGGCGTCATTGTTCGATTACCTACCGAAATCGGCGGTTTTGGTAACGTCGGATACATTTGATGCAACTTCACGTGCTTTTTATGCCGAAGCCGAGGACAGGTTTCAGCAAAGAAAATATGATGTAGACAGACCGCTGTTAAAGCCGGAGCTGTTGTTTTTATCGACTGATGAGCTGGCGCAAAGAACCGGGACATTTGCCCGGATTATTCTTGACGGTACAGTTGTTGACGCCGATAGCATTGTTTTCAACTGCCAGTCGTTGCCTAATCTGACCATTGATGCAAAATTGGAGCAGCCTGCTCAGGCATTGCAACAGTTTGTAAGCGGTTTTACCGGCAAGATTTTGTTTGTCGCAGAATCGGCGGGGCGCAGGGAAGCCTTAATGGAGAAATTAAGGCAGTTCAAAATCAATGTGAAGCAGGTTGAAAGTTGGGATAAGTTTATTCAGTCCGAACTGTCGCCGTGTCTTCTGGTTGCGCCGATGGATCATGGTCTGTGGCTAACAGATCCGGCCATTGCAATCATCACTGAAAGTCTGCTGTCCGGCGAAAAAGTACAGCAACGGCGCAGGCGGCGTAAGTCCGGGGCGCATGAGCTCGAAAATATCGTCAATAATCTGAATGAGCTGACCATCGGTTCGCCGGTCGTGCATCAAGAGCATGGCGTGGGTCGCTATCTAGGTTTGCAGACTTTGGAGATTGGCGGCATCGCGTCGGAATTTTTGACGCTGGAATATGCTAATAACGACAAGCTTTATGTGCCGGTTTCAGCCTTGCATGTGATCGGCCGCTACACTGGCATGAGCCCGGAAAATGCGCCTTTGCATAAGCTGGGCGGCGATCAGTGGAGTAAAGCCAAGCAAAAAGCCATTAAGCGCATTCGGGATGTCGCTGCGGAATTGCTGGAAATTCATGCCAAAAGAGCGGTCAAGCAGGGCCATGCCTTTGCGGTTGAAAATGTCGAATATGCGGCCTTTGCCGATGCGTTCCCGTTTGAAGAAACGCCGGATCAACAGACCGCCATCGAAGCGATTTTGGACGACATGGCCAGCCCCCATCCTATGGATCGGGTGATCTGCGGCGATGTCGGTTTCGGTAAAACCGAGGTGTCGATGCGGGCAGCGTTTATTGCGGTGCAAAACGGCAAGCAGGTGGCGATATTGGTGCCGACCACCTTGCTGGCCCAGCAGCATTATCAGAATTTTCGCGACCGCTTTGCCGACTGGCCGGTGCGTGTCGAGGTGATGTCACGCTTTGTCAGCCCCAAACAGCAAAAAGAGATTAGCGATGACCTGGAGCAGGGCAAAGTCGATATCGTGATCGGTACGCATAAGTTGTTGTCGAAAGAGATCAAATATAAAGCGCTGGGGTTGGTGGTGATTGACGAAGAGCATCGTTTTGGCGTCACGCAAAAAGAGCATTTCAAAAAGCTCCGCAACGAACTGGACATGCTGACCCTGACCGCAACGCCTATTCCACGCACCTTGAATATGGCGATGTCGGGTCTAAGGGATATTTCCATTATCGCCAGCCCGCCGCCTAATCGCCATGCGATCAAAACCTTTATCAGCGAATGGATAGCTTCACAGATCAGAGAAGCTTGTTTGCGTGAAATCAAGCGCGGCGGCCAGGTATTCTTTTTGCATAATGATGTTAAATCCATGGAGAAAATGGCCAGGGAACTGGAAACGCTGGTTCCGGAAGCGCGGATTGAAATTGCGCACGGACAAATGCCGGAGCGCGAACTGGAGCGCATCATGTTGGACTTTTATCATCAGCGTTTTAATCTGTTATTGTGTTCTACGATTATTGAAAGCGGCATCGACATACCCAGCGCCAATACCATCATTATTAATCGCGCCGATAAATTGGGTTTGGCGCAGTTACATCAGTTGCGCGGCCGAGTGGGGCGTTCGCATCACAGGGCTTATGCTTATTTTGTCGTGCCGCCGAAAACTTTGCTGAGCAAAGACGCTATTAAACGGCTGGAAGCGGTCGAGGCATCGGGCGATTTGGGCGCCGGTTTTATGTTGTCGTCGCATGACATGGAGATTCGCGGTGCGGGCGAATTGCTCGGCGACGATCAAAGCGGTCAAATTCAGGAAATCGGCTTTACTTTGTATACCGAATTGCTGGAGCGTGCCGTCAGTGCCCTAAAATCAGGTAAACAGCCTGAACTCGATACGCCGATGGACAGGGGGCCGGAAGTCGATCTGCAAACTTCGGCGCTGATTCCGGAAGATTATCTGCCGGATATTCATGGCCGGCTGGTGTTGTATAAACGCATCTCCAACACCGAAACCAAGGAAGATTTACGCGAATTGCAGGTGGAAATGATCGACCGTTTCGGCCTGTTTCCGGAACCGGTAAAAACATTGTTTTGCGTGACCGAATTAAAGCAGCAGGCTGAAAAACTGGGCGTCAAAAAAATAGAGGCCAACGCAGGCGGAGGACGCATTATTTTTTCAGCAACGCCGAACATTAATACCGATCAACTGATTTCTCTGATACAGACTCAGGCGCAGGTTTATAAATTCGATGGCGCGGATAAACTAAGGTTTATAAAGCCGTTTGAAACGACCGAGCAGAAGCTTGAATTTATAACCGAGTTGCTGGATAAATTAACCATAAAAGCGGCGGTTAAATGACGATGAGTAAAATAATGATTTACGGCCTGACGGCAATGCTGGGACTCTTTAGTAGCCTAGCGATAGCTGAAGGCGACGCATATCAAATAGAAGTAATCATCTTTTCGCAGGCTATGCCCAACACCGAGGTGTTTGATCAGACTGCCAGCCAAATAACTTGGCCCTCTGATTTGACTGAATTGTCAGCTTATAAAAAACCGGAAAATACAACACTGGATGACAGTTATGCGGCGTTATCGAAAGACTCTACTTACCGGCCTATTTCGCATATTGCCTGGGTTCAGCCGGTTGGGGAAGCAGGGCTAAGCGCACCTGTCTATATACAAAGCATTAAAAGCGGGTTAAATGGCTATATTCAAATGCAGCGTATTCAAGGTTTGCAAATGACGGTTGATTTGGAGCTTACCTCTAATGCAGGCGATAACTCCGGTGAGCCGTTAGTTTATCGATTAAATGAAAAGCGTCCTATAAAACTGAATGAGGTCTATTATCTGGATCATCCAAAGTTTGGGGTTATCGTAAAAGTAACCGGTTTATCTCCTTAAATAAAAATACATACTGGCCGATATTTTTATTCGAAGTTAGTGTGAAAAAGTTGTGACCATAAAAATCAGAAACTGATTGATTTAATTGCGCGCGACAATTATTAAAAAGTAGTGATACCATGGTTTTTTTATGTTATTTAGAGAAGTTAGGTCATTTCCATGAAAGAACATACCTTAGTTACACATTTTCTTTCACCACGAAGACACGAAGAGCACGAAGAAAAAACATAAACTTCGTGTCTTCATGGTGATAAAGGCTGGGTATATTCTTCGCTGGATATAGCCTTAAACGGTAAAAACTTCTAGTGAGGCGGGAGGTTTTGTCTACACTGTTAGACAACGCAGGGAGCCGTTGCCTAGAGCAGAAGCTTTCGAGAGATATTGAATAGAGCAGGATCAATCAGGGTTTTTGATGTACATGACTATTTATCTGACGTTTGATAATAATAAACTGGTAAATAAGTTTGCTAAAAAATTGCAAATCCTTAATGAGCCAAATAATTAACTGACGACTGCATGAATGCAGGAAATAGAGCAACGCATGGAGCAGTTGCCGAGGAATAATAATGAAGAGAAAAGATATAGTTCCGACAAGTCAAGAACGGTTGATGCGGGAAAATGATTTTATCGTTTCCAAGACTGACCTGACTGGACGGATTATCTATGGGAATGAAATTTTTATCGAATTTTCGGGATACGAAGAGCACGAACTTCTGGGCAGTCAGCACAACATCATTCGCCATCCCGATATGCCGAGAGTAGTGTTTAAGTTGCTGTGGGATTATTTAGCGGAAGACAAGGAAATATTTGCTTACGTTAAAAACATGTCGAAAGATGGGGGGTTTTACTGGGTGTTTACCCATGTCGCACCGATGAAAGACAAAAACAAACAGAAAATCGGTTACAGTTCGGTGCGTCGCATGCCTAATCCCAAGGCTATTCCGATTGTGACGGATGTGTATCGAGCTATGCTGGATGCGGAGCGAAACGCAGGACCGAAGGATGCTATGGCGGCTTCAGGAGCTGTGCTGGGTAATGTATTAAAAGATAAGGGCGTTACTTACGAGGAGCTGATCAATGTATTACAGTCGCTTTAAGAATAATGAATCTGTCGCATTAGCGGTAGTTGCTTTTTGCTGGTTCGGCTCGTTGGCTTACGGATGGATGCCGGTTCTGAGCGGGGCTGGCGGAAATGCGATTATGCCCTCTTTGTTGACGGTTGTATCAGCCTTATCTATCGTTTGGTGGCGCCAGTCAAGATTAGCCGATCAAAAGTTGCTGGAACAATTACTTAGAGTAAGTCAGGAATGGCGGCAAGGATCGGTAGACGTACGACTTACCTATATCGGTGGAAAAGAGCGGCCGCTTCAAAAGCTTGCCTGGGCGCTGAATGATCTAATGGATCAGGTGGAAACTGCTCAGGTAGACATGCATTACTCCATGGCCTATGTCATTTATGGCGATTTTACTCGAAAGAGCTATCCGCAAGGGTTACATGGCGGATTTGCGACAGCTCTAAAACAGCTTAATGCAGTCGCAAGAACGCTCTCTATCACTACAACGGCCATCACTGAGCTTATGAACGCTATAGCTCAGGGTGATTTTAATAAAAAAGTTAATGTTAATGTCGAAGGCGAATACAGGCTTGCCGTAGACCATGCCATGGAAGCTATGCAGGCCATGCAATCGATGCTGGGCGATGTAGGCAAGGTCATGGGCGGGGTTGCTCAAGGCGACATCAGTCAGCGTGTCCAGGCCCAAGGATACGGCGATCTTGATAAATTGAAAAACGATATTAATCTTTCGCTTGATGCTCTGGGCAGTCTGGATGATATATCGCTTATTGCAAGCGCATTGTCCGAAGGCGATCTGACTCAAACGATCAGCAAGGATTATCCCGGTACTTTTGGCGCAGTGATTGCCAGTATGAATGGTACGGTAGAAAACCTCAGGGGGTTGGTAGGAGAAATCAAGGATTCCACCATTAATATTAATACCGCCGCGAAAGAGATTGCTGCAGGTAACAATGATTTGTCGCACCGTACCGAAGAGCAGGCCGCCAGTTTGGAACAAACGGCAGCCAGTATGGAAGAACTTACTTCTACCGTGCAGTTGAATGCCAAAAACGCCAAACATGCCAATCAACTTGCTGTCGGCGCGACTGATATTGCAGGCAAGGGCGTTGCAGTGGTCGACCAGGTTGTAACGACTATGGAGGATATTAATGAATCCTCACGCAAGATTGTGGATATTATCTCGGTGATTGACAGTATTGCTTTTCAGACCAATATTCTTGCTCTGAACGCCGCAGTAGAGGCTGCTCGTGCCGGGGAACAAGGCCGAGGTTTTGCTGTAGTGGCTGGAGAAGTGCGTAATCTAGCTCAACGAGCTGCCGCTGCTGCCGGAGAAATAAAAAACCTGATTGGCGATTCGGTAGAAAAGGTTGAGGACGGCACTAAACTGGTTGCTCAGGCTGGAAAAACCATGGAAGAAATTGTTGGCGCCATTCGCGGCGTTACTGTCATTATGTCCGAGATTAGAACCGCTTCGATAGAACAAACTTCCGGTATTGAACAGGTTAATCAGGCTATCGGACAAATGGATGAAGTGACTCAGCAAAATGCAGCGCTGGTAGAGCAGGCTGCGGCTGCAGCGGAATCGCTGGAAGAGCAGGCGCAAAACTTATCGGTTACGGTAGGGCGCTTTACTGTCGATAGTGGTTCGAGCAATCCTCAAAGCCCTACCCGTGTAACGCCACCAGTCAATAAAAGCTCAATACCGGTCAGGGCTAAACCTCAGTTGCAGCCGGTTGACGGCGGTAGCGAAGAATGGGAAGAATTTTAAGTAACTCTGCAGGCCGAATAAGCCTGTTTGAGCGCAAGCGAAAATCGGCGTTTCCTATAACTGTACGACACGCCGAAAACCTCCGGTTTTGTGCTGTGCTTTCTGTTTAAGCTGTCTTCAGGTTATAATAACTGTCATTACTACTAAGCCCTGATCTATTGCCCCGGGCTTTTTTCATTATTGCAAGGTGGCTTAGCGCCGCCCGCCGTTCCTTTCCAATAAATTCAAAAAAGCGGGTTTTAGAATCGGGGGCATAGCCTCAATGATCTTTAGATGATTTAACTATTTAACATATGACACAAAAACTTTATATTCAAACCAACGGTTGCCAGATGAACGAGTATGATTCCGATAAAATGCGGGACGTGCTCAATGCTTCTCATGGATTTGAATTGATTGATGACCCAAAACAAGCCGATGTTTTATTGCTGAATACCTGCTCGATACGCGAAAAAGCGCAGGAAAAAGTTTTTTCGGCTTTGGGTAAATGGCGCAAGATTAAAGATAAACGTCCCGAGGTAATTATTGGGGTCGGCGGCTGTGTTGCCAGTCAGGAAGGAGCGGCTATCCAAAAGCGCGCTCCGTTTGTAGATATAGTATTCGGCCCGCAAACCCTGCACCGATTGCCTCAGCTGCTGGATCAAGCGCGCAGTCACCAAAAACCCGTAGTCGACGTATCTTTTCCTGAAATAGAAAAATTCGATGCGTTGCCGGAACCCAGAGCGGAAGGCCCAAAAGCCTTTGTTTCGGTGATGGAAGGTTGCAGTAAGTATTGTACATTCTGCGTGGTGCCTTATACCCGTGGTGAAGAAATCAGCCGTCCGTTGGATGACGTGATCGCCGAAATTACCGCATTGGCCAAGCAGGGTGTGCGGGAAATCAATCTGCTAGGCCAAAACGTTAATGCCTATCGCGGCGTAATGGACGATGGCGATATCGCCGATTTTGCTTTATTGCTGCATTATGTGGCGGCAGTGGAAGGCATAGATCGCATTCGTTTTACCACCTCGCACCCAATGGAATTTACTGATGAGCTGATTGAAGCCTTTGCCGAAATTCCGCAACTGGTTGACCATCTGCATTTACCGGTACAAAGCGGTAGTGACCATATTTTAAAAATGATGAAGCGCGGACATGTACGTGCGGACTACATTGAAATCATCCGCAAGTTGCGAGCAGTGCGCCCCAATATTTATTTATCATCGGATTTTATTATCGGTTTTCCCGGTGAAACCGATGCCGAGTTTGAAGAAACCATGTCTTTTATTGAAGAAATCGGCTTCGATTTATCATTCAGTTTTGTTTATAGCCAGCGTCCTGGGACGCCGGCGGCGGATTTGCCGGATGACGTGCCTGCAGAAGTTAAAAAACAGCGCTTGGAGCGTTTTCAAAATCGCATTAACGAAATGACTGCGGCTATTTCACAGAGCATGATCGGCACCGTGCAAACTGTTTTGGTTGAAGGACAGTCTAAAAAGAATCCGCTGCAAATGCAGGGCAGAACCGAAAATAATCGGGTCGTTAACTTCATCGGGCATCCCCGGTTAGCAGGACAGTTTGTCGATGTGCTGATTGCCGAGGCTTTACCCAATTCATTGCGAGGTCGAATGATAGATACCTCTGTCGATAAAATTCTTAATAAAAGTTGATTTATGATTTCACAGGAAATTTCTTTGGCACCTGCCGATATTGAGCGGTTATCCAACTTTTGCGGTCAATTCGATGAACATTTGCGGCAGATTGAATCCCGTCTTCAGGTCGAGATTGCCAATCGCGGCAATCAATTTAGAGTGACAGGTTTAGATAGCGCAGTCAAGGCGGCTTGCGCCGTCATGCAAAAATTATTTGCCAGCACCGAGAAAGAACAATTGACTGCCGAACTTGTGCATTTAGCCATGCAAGATTCATCTATCGACGAGCTATTGGATGCTCCGGTAACGTCATCCACCCCAAATGTAAGCATTAAGACCAAATGCGGGATGATCAGGGGGCGGGGGGCTAACCAGCAAGAATATCTGAGAATGATTATGACTCATGATATAAATTTTGGCGTGGGACCTGCCGGAACCGGAAAAACTTATTTGGCTGTCGCTTGCGCGATTGAAGCCTTGCAAAGCGAAAAGGTCAGGAAAATTATTCTGGTGCGCCCGGCGGTGGAAGCTGGTGAGAAACTGGGTTTCTTGCCCGGCGATATGGCGCAAAAAGTCGATCCTTATCTACGGCCTCTATATGATGCTCTGTACGACATGCTCGGCTTTGAGCGGGTTGAGAAGATGATCGATAAAGGCATTATAGAGGTTGCGCCATTAGCTTTTATGCGTGGACGAACGCTGAACGATGCTTTTATTATCCTGGATGAGGCGCAAAATACCACCATCGAACAGATCAAAATGTTCCTTACCCGTGTGGGGTTTGGATCGACAGCCGTGGTGACCGGCGATGTTACCCAGATCGATTTACCCTCGGAAAAAATGTCCGGTTTACGGCATGTGCTTGAGGTGTTAAAAAATGTCGAAGGCATCAGTTTTACCTTTTTCGATGCGCGTGATGTGGTCAGGCATCCTCTGGTGCAACGCATTGTTTGCGCTTATGAAGCCTATGAGAAAGCAAACAAGGCCGAGTCGTGAACCATATAGAAATCCAAGCTGTTTTTGAATCGGCAGGCCAGCCGGATCAGCAACAAATCCAGCTTTGGATTGATACAGCACTGGATGATTATGGGCAGGATGCCGAGATTGTCGTGCGTATCGTTGACGAACAGGAAAGCGCCGAGCTCAATGAACAATATCGGCATAAATCAGGTCCGACCAATATTCTCAGCTTTCCTGCTGACTTGCCGGAGGGTATCGAACTCGATTTGCTGGGCGATTTGGTAATATGTGCCCCGGTCATCGAAAAAGAAGCCCTGGAACAAAATAAGATATTAGCGCATCATTGGGCACATATCATTGTGCATGGAGTGCTGCATTTGTTAGGCTATGATCATATCGACGAGACGCAAGCCGAGCTTATGGAAAACAAAGAAATAGTTATCTTAAACAAATTACATATAAATAATCCCTATATAGAGGTGAATAAATGAGTGACGAACAGCCCCCAAGTAGAAACTCCCCACAGAAAAGTTGGGTCGATAAAATCAGCCAACTACTGACTGGGGAGCCGCAAGACCTGGATGATTTACTTGAAATATTAAGGGAAGCACGGGAAAAACGCTTATTAGATACGGATGCATTGTCTATGATTGAAGGCGTTTTGCAGGTATCCCAAATGCGGGTCAGGGATATTATGATTCCCCGCGTTCAAATGGTTGTCGTACCCAAAGATGCCGAACTGGAGACGATACTGCCACTGGTCACCGAATTTGGACATTCGCGCTACCCGGTTATTGACGGAGATAGAAGCAAGGTGGTTGGCGTCTTGTTAGCCAAGGATTTATTGGCTCGAGTTTTAGAAAATAAAACCCTGAAAGTTCATGAAATAATGCGGCCTTCTTATGTCGTGCCGGAAAGTAAGCGCTTGAATATATTACTTAAAGAATTGCGCACCAACGGTAATCACATGGCAATTGTTGTCGATGAGTATGGTCAGTCGGCAGGACTGGTCACCATTGAGGATGTGTTAGAGCAAATTGTTGGCGAGATTGAAGACGAACACGACGAGCATGAAGACGAAGGCTATATTTTTCAGCGCAGTCCAAGTGAATATATGATTAAAGCGCTGACACCTATGGATGAGTTCGATGAATACTTTTCCACGCATCTGGCAACCGATGAATATGACACTGTCGGCGGTTTTATTGTCAGTCAGCTTGAGCATATGCCCAAAAAAGGCGAGAGCCTTGTCGTAGATAAAATGAAATTTGAAGTAATCCGAGTGGATAGTCGGCGCGTACACCTGCTAAAACTAAAAATTATTGAGTAGGGTTGTCCACGAAAGGCACGAAAAGCACGAAAAAATAAAAGGCTAAAGAGCGGCTATGGTGATGTGTGGTTTTTTATACCCTCTTTTGCTTTTGGCTTTTCGCCTAATTATCAGAAATTGCTTTTTTTCGTGTCTTTCGTGCTTTTCGTGGACAAAATACTTATCAGAGTCATCCGTCGACTTGCATGAACGCAGGAAGTACGACCCCATGGATGGGGGCGGTAGAGCAATGTAGGAGCAATTGCCGAGTTCTAATCATATTTGAGATATTTAAATCTCGGATCGTCGGGTGTGCCTTCTAATGCTCCGTTTTCTTTGCCGGGCTGCCACATGACAACTTCTTCGATTTTATGAGCCAATTCAAAATCTTTGTTGGTGATGCCTTTAGCCGCATGATTCATTAACTTAACGATCACAAAGGCGTAAGAAACGCTAAGATCAGGATGATGAAATGCCGCCTCAGCCAAGTGGCCTACCGTGTTAACAACCATTAGTGTAGCTTTCCAGCCACTGGTTTTGTATTTACGCCGGATCCAGCCGTTTTCCAGATACCAGTGCGGCAATTCTTCTTTTAACCGCTGTTCGACGTCTTCATCGGAATAGTTATCTTCGTGTTTGCGTTCTCTCCAACCCATAATAAACACCTCTACTTGGTTACGAATAATGAAAGCTAAAAAACTCAGATAGCATTGTTATTTGAGTTCTCCGGCTCCAGATGTGTGGCATCACAGCCTTGCTGATAAAAAATAAATGACGGGGCAAATGGAACAACATCAACGGTCAAAGTTGTTTCTTTTTGAAATAGTTTAACGGCATCAGCCGCGCTATTACGGAAATTGCTAGACAATTGTTTCATCAGCTTTTCTTGTGCTTCATCTGCACCCAATGCAAAGGGATCTTCATTGAGATTGGTTGCATTAATGGCTTCCTGTAAAGCCTGCGTCGAAAAAGCTTGAATTTTATTTTCGAAGTCACTGAAAACTTGCGGCCCTTTATCCCGTTTAATACGTTCTATATCGGCTGGGTCGGCGTAGATCAGAAACGCGCCTTTAGCGCCTTGAAAATCATTTTTGCAGATTCCTCCATCCATGATTCTGACCAAGTTTAATGATCTGTTCTCTTTAATCAGGGTTAGTGGTGGATTTTGACCTGATTTTTGCGCTGAATCATCAGTTATTGCAGGCAATTTTTCAGGACTCGACAAGGGGGGGGATTCTTGCTTGACCTCTTGAGTCGAGCATGCCGTCAATGCAATAAATGCCATACCGATTAAAATTTTTAAGTTTGCTCTTATAGCCATAAATATGATGTGTCGTTAATTCAGATTTGGACATTGTAATCTTTAAAAAAAGCGTGAGGTAAAAAATATGACTGATAAGCTAAAAGGCGCGCTATAACCGATAAAAAAATAAAAGAATGTTGATCATGTATAGCTTTGCCAAACAATTGATATTTTTAAAAAGGAGCGTTTAAACCGTCATTCATCATAGATATTTATTGGCGGCGGAGTAAAATTTCGCTTTACAAGCTCGCTATAAGTAATTAAAAAGTGAGTTTTTAAGGCTAGATTAATTATGACTATGAAAGTATCTAAATCTGTATCAGATAAATCCGCGCCTGAAGCCGGTGTCGACAAAAACAAAGATGAAGTTGATCTTGATATTGAAAGCTTCGATTTGGGTTTAAGCAATGAATATATAACGCTTCCTAATGAAAGCGAGCGAGCGGCAAAAAAGATGGCTGCGCGCAGAAAAATTGAGCTGTACTGGGAGAAAAAGCGCTTGCAAGAACAACTCGGAGATTTTGATGAGGAGGATCTGGATTTCTAATTTAGCAATATCAACGCGAGCCGTTGATTTATTGCACAGTGCATGATTTTTGTTAGTTAACAGGTTGTTGGACGGATTTCATGGTCGAGAGTCGGCTGTATAATCATGTTCAGCCGATTATTCAATCCGGTTTGCACTTTTTTCAGTTAATATAGTCACCCGTTGGTGAGTTCTTCTTTTGCAATCCGGATATCATGACTTTTTTTACCCCCGTTACCGTAGTCAATTACTTTAAAAAAACGTGTCTGCTGATTTTTTTGATTGGCTTTTTCGGCACAGCATCTGCCAAAGAACCTCACTTTCTGATTCTCAATTATCACGACATACTTAGTGCGGAGGATGCTCAGCATTCTCTTAATAAGATGGATGTCGGCGTCGAGCATCTTGAACAGCATCTGGATTGGTTGAAAAAAAACGGTTACAAGATTGTCAGCGTGCAAAATATTGTCGATGCAGCAGCGGGCAAGGATACATTACCCGATAAAGCAGCGCTGCTGACTTTTGATGATGGTTATCTGAGCTTTTACATACGGGTCTTTCCGCTGTTAAAGAAACACCATTATCCAGCTACGGTTGCCTTGGTGGGAACCTGGATGGATGGTAACGTGACAGCCGACGAACCGGGCAAACCATTGCTCAACTGGGAACAGGTAAGAGAAATGGTGCAGTCCGGTTTGGTAGAGGTGGCTTCGCATAGTTACGACCTGCATAAAGGCGTAAACGCCAATCCGCAAGCCAATTCTCAGGCCGCCGCAGTTACCCGGCTGTATGACGACCCGATGCTGGTTTACGAAACTGATGAGCAGTATCGTGAACGTATTCATGCAGCGCTGCTAAAAAGCGCCGAGTTCATTTTTCAACATGCCGGTATCAGACCCAGGGTTATGGTTTGGCCGTATGGAGAATACAATCAAATCGGCATACAGGCGGCGCGTGAAGCCGGAATGCCGATGACTATGGGGCTGGTGGACGGCCTTAATACAGTGGCGGATATCAGCGCTCTACGCCGTTTGATTATGGTAGATAATCCCGATATCAATCAATTTGCAGAAATTGTTACCGGGTTGCGTGCTGAGCAGTCTTTACGGGTAGCGCATTTGGATATGGATTATCTTTACGATAAAGACCCCGAACAAACCGAGCATAATCTGGATGCCGTTATTCAACGCATCAAAGACATGCATATCAATACGGTTTATTTACAGGCCTATGCCGACCCTGATGGCGATGGCAATGCTGACGCGCTCTATTTTCCTAATCGACATTTACCGGTAAAAGCGGATTTGTTCAGCCGAGTTGCCTGGCAATTAAAAACTAAAGCCAGAGTTAGAGTTTATGCCTGGATGCCGATTATGGCCTATCAGGGCAAAATGCCGGAATCTTGGTATGTTCAGGAATGGCGGGATGGCAAGGCGCAAAATGCCAGCCATATTTATACCCGGTTGTCGCCGTTCAATCCTGAAGCGCGTCAGTATGTAACTGAAATTTATGAAGACTTGGCCAAATATTGTAGCTTTGACGGGATATTGTTTCATGACGACGGAATTTTGTCGGATTATGAAGACGTATCGCCGATAGCACTGGCTTATGCGAAAGAGGTGTGGGGGCTGCCCGATCAATTTGAACAGTTGCATGCAACCAGCGCAACACGCATGGCTTGGGCGCAACATAAAACCGAATTGATCAATCAATTTACCGATGAGCTGGCGAGCAGGGTGCGTATTTATCGGCCCGGCATAAAGACGGCGCGTAATATTTATGCGCTGCCTTTGTTAAAACCATACAGCGAAGAATGGTACGCACAGTCGTTCCTTTCCTTTTTGGCGCATTACGATTACGTTGCCATTGAAGCCATGCCATTTATGGAAGAGGCGGAAAGCCCGAAACAATGGCTCACGCAATTGGTAAAAGCGGCGGCTAAGCAGCCTGATGGGCTTAAAAAAACCGTGTTTGAACTGCAATCGGTTAACTGGAAAACCCAAGAAAAAATTCCTATGCCGGTCTTTATCGAACAGTTGGGGTTACTGAAAAAATTGGGCGTCAATCACATTGGTTATTATCCGGACAACGTGTTTGAGGATCAGCCGCGCTTAAGCGATTTACAACAATACTTTTCACTCCCTATCCAGCCTTAACCATGAATTTTGTTTTAATCGGCCTGAATAAGGTGGGCAACGCCGCTTGTGCTGAAAAATCATGAATACTTCATTGCAAAATTTAAACTTAATACTACAAAACCAATGGCACGATTTTATGTCTGCATGGGAACCGCTGGATGGTTCAATCGAAGGGTTCATTTATTACTATCCTTTGTTTATGGCCTACATCTGGATGTTTGGCGCTATTATTTTTTATTTTCGTTATGAATGGCGTCAGCAAGGTAATGATGCTGAACACTTGCCTGAATTAACGGAACAGCCGCCCGTTTCCATTTTGATTCCTTGTTATAACGAAGCGGACAATATTCGCGAAACTGTGGAAATTTTGCTGCGGCAGAAATATCCCGCTTTCGAGATTATCGCCGTTAATGACGGTAGCAAAGACAATACCCTGGCGATATTGCAAGAGCTGGCCGAACAACACGATCAGCTTCGTGTAGTCAATTTGCATACTAATCAGGGCAAGGCGATGGGCTTGCGTACCGCTGCGCTGCTAGCCAACAGTGAAATTCTGATTTGCATTGACGGCGATGCGCTATTGGCTCCCGAAGCCATCGCCTGGATGGTGCGGCATTTTCTTGATAACCCGAATGTCGGTGCGGTCACCGGCAACCCGCGTATTCGCAATCGCTCTACGTTATTAGGCCGGATTCAGGTTGGAGAATTCTCAGCCATAGTCGGTATGATCAAACGGGCGCAACGGTCTTATGGAAAAGTATTCACCGTCTCCGGCGTTATTGCGGCATTCCGTAAATCCGCATTGCACGATGTCGGTTACTGGAGCAACGATATGGTCACTGAAGATATAGACATCAGCTGGAAGTTGCAGCTGGCCGGTTGGTCGATCTATTTTGAACCGAACGCCTTGTGCTGGGTATTGATGCCGGAAACCCTGCAAGGTTTATGGAAGCAGCGAATGCGTTGGGCGCAGGGCGGAACCGAAGTGTTGCTGCGTTATTTTCGCGACCTGTTTCGCTGGTCGTCTCGCGGTATGTGGTTATTATACGGCGAATGCCTGATCAGTATCTTCTGGGCGTTTTTGATATTGCTGCATGTGCTTTACGCTCCGGTCGCATTGTTCAACGAATCGGCAGACGAATCGTTGCACGATCTTAGCCCTAACTGGACCAGTATGTTGCTGAGCCTGACCTGCCTTATACAATTCGGCGTCAGCCTGTTCATCGATTCGCACTACGAGTCCCGTACCGGCGGTGTCGCCCGATATTATTACTGGATGGTATGGTACCCCATCGTGTATTGGCTGATAAACGTCGGTACCACCATTGTCGGCTCGATTCGGGCAATAAAAAAGAAACGCGGGCAACGCGCCATCTGGGTCACAGTAGATAGAGGCTTGCGGGAGAAATGAAAGAATACATTATTAACGCTCCGCAGCTGCAAAGCCTGCAAAAACGGGCAGGGGCTTTATTTGCCTGGGCCGTCTGCTGGGTGATGTGGATTTATTTATTGATTCCATTGGTCACCTTAAGCAGTTGGGTGCTGGGCGATAGAAAGATGATCAATGAAATGCGCTGGTTTGGCGGTTACAAAAGCCTGTTGGAGCTGATGCAGATCTACGTTGTAACCTTATTGGTTATGGTTGCGCTCTGGTTATGCTGGGTTTTTTATCGCATGTTACGGGGCAGGGTGATACTCTCGTCAGCAGATAAGATTGTTAGCGATACGGAGCTGTGTGAATTTTATCAGGTAAAAGCCGAGGAATTGCAACAGTGCCGAGATGCTGCAATGATTACCGTTTATTTTGACGACCATGGGCATATCGTTCATCTTGACCCGCATATAAACCGTTAGTCTCTTTAATTCACTGTCCACGAAAAGCACGAAAGCCAAAAGTAGGCGCCTCTAGGCGACACGAAAAATGTAGAGCCGTATGTTTCTGGATTTACGGTGTCATATCAAATTATTCATATCTTCTCGGTTATGCTCAGGACAAGCATGGAACTGCTACCGACATCCATATGTTTCTCTGTACCCAGTTTTTTTCGTGCTTTTAGTGCCTTTCGTGGACTTTGTTATGTATGTGCGTAACATCAATTAATCAGAAGAGGGCATCCCAATTGAGCCTTAACCGGTAACTCATAACCAGCCTTTTCGTTTAAAAAACCAGTACGGTGCAATCCCCGACAGCAGCATTAATCCCAATGCACCAGGATAGCCCAACTGCAAATTGAGTTCCGGCATGTGTTGGAAATTCATGCCGTAAATGCTGGCCACCAGGGTAGGGGGCAGAAATACCACGGCAGCAATCGAAAAGATTTTAATAATCTTGTTTTGGGTAATGTTGATAAAACCTTGGGTCGAGTCCATCAAGAAGTTGATTTTATCGAACAGGAACGTAGTATGCGACATCAATGTATCCACGTCGCGCATGATCTCCCGCGCCGTTTCTTGCAACTCGGGGTGGTCGCGCAAATGCCGTTGCAGAAAGGATATGGAGCGTTGCGTATCCATCAGGCATAGTCGGATTTTCCCGTTGCTGTCTTCCAGTTTGGCCAGTTGATCAATGGCATTTTCAAGATCGGAGTCAATTTCTTCGAGCACCAAATAACTGACGTCTTCGAGTTTACGATGAATATCCTCCAGCGCATCGGCAAGATTCTCTACCTTTTGCTCGAATATAAGCACCAACAATTCCTGCGGCGAATGCGCCGCTACCTGTCCATGCCGGGCACGCATACGCAGCAGGCGAAAATCGGCCAATGCGCCTTCACGCAAGGTAATGAGCCGGTCATTTTGCAAAATGAAAGCGACGGTAGCCGTACTGTGACGTCCCTCGCTTTGGGCAAGAAACAAAGAGCGTACATGAACGCCGGTGTTATCGGTAAAATAACGTGCCGAAGACTCGATTTCCTCCACATCATCCGATTCAGGCAAAGTCGTGCGAAGGAATGCTTGCAGTTGCGTACGCTCATTGTCGCTGGGATCGTGAGCGTCGATCCAGGAAGCTTTAGCAACAGCCTGCTTAAGCTGTTCTTCAGGCGGCGTGTGTTCTTTGAGCCGCCCCTTGTCGAAATTGAATAGTCTTAACATTATGGATTCCCGTTTTTTGATTACACAGACAAATCATCCGGGCGAATCAGCGCGACTAATTTGGCGGTGCCTTCGGTCAATTCTGCCCAATCGCCTTCAAAAGCCAAATGAGCTAAAGCGGCTGTAGGCAGGTGTTTTCCGTTAGCCGATAGCGGAACCGAATGGGGGACTAATTTCAATAACAACTCTTCCAAGCCGGGATTATGGCCGACCAGCAGCACTCGCCGTTTGTGACAGTCGGTTTTTAATATGGCAAGCAAAGTTTGAGCATCTGCTTCATAAATGCGCGGGTCGCAGATAATAGCCGACGCGGCTATGTTTAGCTGTCGGCAAACCCGTTGCGCTGTTTCCAATGCACGTGTTGCCGGAGAGCTGAGTATGGTGTCGGGTATCAAGCTCTGATCACGCAGCCAGGCTCCTATCTGTTTTGCAGCGCGTCGGCCGCGTTTTTTCAGGGGACGGGAAAAATCATTCGTATCAACAGACCAATCCGACTTGGCATGCCGCAATAATAAAAGTTCGTAGGTCATGAAATATTTTTGTCTATCGAGAGTAATGTCCGAACACTTGTGTGTACTGTAATACTATACCAGTTAATTTTTACAAATTTATTAAATCAAAAGTAAAAAATATCGGTAATCCGGATATGCATGGCGTTTGGCATGCAGTCATCAGTCTTGGTCGGTGGCACTACTTATTGATTGAAGAGAGTGAGTTCTTTATTCTACAGACGGTTATGTAAGCAACCGGTTTTTTAAGTTAAACGAAAAAATGAGGTGGATCATGTCAATAAAAGAAGATTTTGAGAAACTATTAAATGAGTTGCAAGTAGAACGTGATGAGATAAATTTAAAAATGCATCTGGCTTCCATGGAAGCCAGACAGGAATTCGAAGAAGCCGAAAAAGAATGGCACCGTTTAAAAATCAAAGCCGCTGAAATAGCGGATGAATCAGTGGAGACTTCCGAAAATTTTATAGCCAAGGCTAAAATAGTCGGGGAAGAACTAAAAGATGCCTACCACCGAATAGGCAAGCGCCTAGCCGATTAAGCTTTGTCTTTATCCGCATTTAGTACACTGGCTCTTATTCAACGAAGTTCTGTTTGGTTTTTTTGCGGCTATATATAAATCGGCCTGCAGGAGATTCTTGCTAACATACCCTCTAACCGGCACAGGAGAATATCATGGGGTTTTCACGTTGGGCGCTGTTGGCTGTCATTGCCGCTTTGGTTGCGTTGTTTTTTATTTTTGATCTTCAAGACTATTTGACGCTGGAAACGCTCAAAGCGCAGCAAGCAGCCATCCAAACTTATCGCAGCAATCATCCCGGTCTGTCGGTTGTTATTTATATGCTGATTTATATTGCTGTGACCGGATTGTCTTTGCCGGGTGCCACTCTTCTGACCCTGGCTGGCGGCGCGGTGTTCGGTTTGTTATGGGGAACGCTGATTGTATCTTTTGCTTCTACTATTGGTGCAACGCTGGCTTTTCTGTCGGCTCGTTTTTTGTTTCGCGATCAGGTTAAAGCCCGGTTTGGCGACCGTCTGAATGTCATTAATAAAGGCGTGGACAAGGATGGAGCACTGTATCTTTTTACCCTGAGATTGGTGCCGATATTCCCTTTCTTTGTTATTAATCTGGCTATGGGTTTAACAACTCTCAAGACAAAAACTTTCTATTGGGTCAGTCAGATTGGCATGTTGGCCGGTACGGTGGTTTATGTAAATGCTGGAACTCAGTTGGGCAAGCTGGAGTCATTGTCGGGCATTTTGTCTCCCGGTCTGATCGGTTCTTTTGCTTTATTGGGTATTTTTCCGCTATTGGCCAGTAAGGTCGTCGAAGCCATCAAGGCGAATAAGGTCTATGCTCCCTGGATAAAGCCGAAGCGTTTTGACAGTAACATCGTGGTAATAGGCGCAGGCTCAGGCGGCTTGGTTTCTGCTTACATTGCTGCAACTGTCAAAGCTAAAGTTACTTTGGTCGAAAAACATAAAATGGGCGGCGACTGCCTGAACACCGGTTGCGTACCGTCTAAAGCCTTAATTCGCTCGGCCAGATTGTTGGCTCAGATGCGCCGATCTGTCGATTTCGGCATTAAAAAAGCCGACGTCGAACTGGATTTTGCCGATGTGATGAATCGGGTGCAGACGGTTATTGAAACCGTCGAGCCTCATGATTCCGTGCAACGCTATACAGACCTTGGTGTGGAGGTTATTGAAGGTGAGGCTAAAATTATTTCGCCTTGGGAAGTTCAGGTAATAACAGCCGATGACTCTCGGATCATTACTACGCGTTCCATCATTGTTGCGGCTGGTTCGAGACCCTTAGTTCCGCCGATTCCCGGCATTGAGGATATTGCTTATCTGACTTCCGATACTGTTTGGGAGTTGCGCGAATTGCCTCGGCGATTGGCTATACTCGGCGGCGGACCTATCGGTTGCGAGTTGGCGCAATGCTTTTCGCGTTTAGGCAGTCAGGTTACCCAAGTCGAAATGGTACCTCGCTTATTAATCAAAGAAGATACCGAAGTCTCGGAAGCCGTTATGACAAAGTTCCGCCTGGAAGGCATTAATGTGCTTATTGGTCATGCCGCTAAAGGATTCATTGTCGAAAACGGGGAAAAAATCCTGCTTGCCGAGCATGAAAATAAAGAGGTACGCATTCCTTTCGATCAAATATTATTAGCTATCGGCCGGGTAGCCAATATAAAAGGCTACGGCCTTGAACAGCTGGGCGTTGAAACATCGGCCAGCCGCACTATTGAAATCAATGAGTTTCAGCAGACCAATTACCCCAACATATTTGCTTGCGGCGACGTATCCGGCCCGTTTCAGTTTACCCATACAGCCGCCCATCAGGCTTGGTATGCGGCGGTGAATGCGCTGTTCGGCAGTTTTATAAAATTTCGTACCGATTACTCGGTGATTCCCTGGGCTACCTTTACCGATCCTGAAGTTGGGCGGGTCGGGCTTAATGAACAAGATGCAAAGGCAAAAGGTATTGCTTATGAAGCCACTACCTACCATATCGACGATCTGGACCGTGCGATTGCCGATGGCGTAGCGTACGGCTTCGTCAAAGTATTAACCGTGCCGGGTAGAGATAAGATTCTTGGCGTGACTATCGTCGGCGAACAGGCCGGCGATTTAATCGCCGAGTTCGTGTTGGCAATGAAAAACAACATCGGCCTGAACAAGTTGCTGGGTACTACCCATATTTATCCGACACTATCCGAGGCCAATAAATATGCGGCCGGAGTCTGGAAGCGTAACCATGCGCCAAAAGGCTTGCTGTGGTGTATTGCGCGTTATCATGATTGGCGCAGAGGGTAAGCATCAGTCTGAAAATAGGTATGATTTGCCTAAAGATCGGGTGAGTTTTGCGCTGTCTTATCGGCAGCTTCTTTTTGCTGTTGCGACAGGTAAGTCCCGCCCATAATCACCGCCATTATCAAAAGATAAACCACCGAAACGATACGTCTGGCTTTTTTACTCTGCTCGTAGTTGTTCATATCGATCCCCTGAAATCTTAATAAAGTTGGAATAATACTTGTTAATTTAATTAATGAAAAATCTTCGCTGTGTTGTTGCGGCAAGAGCTTTTTTACAAGGCATTGATTTTATGCGTTTAAGGTAGGCTTAAGATTCGTTAAGTTAGAATTAGGCCAGATTTAAATAAAAAAGGCTCTATCCTATGAATAAAATCATGCTAGCAGTTCCTGTTTTTTTTATATGCAGTTATTTTGTTAACACAGCCGAAGCATCCGGGCATCGTCAGGTTCATAAAGCTTCCAAATCCTCTGTAGCAAAAGCCCATAAAACCAAGCATCATTCAGACAATCATCGAAGCATGGCTTCTTGGTATGGTCCTGAGTTTCACGGCAAAAAAACTGCCAGCGGCCAAACATATAATATGTATGCGATGACCGCCGCACATAAATCACTGCCCCTTTTATCTTACGCCAAAGTTACCAATCTGAAAAATCACCGTAGCGTGATTGTTCGTATCAATGACCGTGGTTCGTTCCACGGAAAAAGAGACATGGATTTATCCTATGCTGCTGCAAAAGAACTGGGTATTCAGGGATTAGGGTCTGTAGAAATTACTCCGCTGAGTCAGAATGACGCATTGCCATCCTTAAGTAACGTCAATAAAACAAGCAAACGCGGTTAATATTGACACGCCGAAGAGGTCAAACCATCCTCGGTTTTTCACATCGTAAAGTTAAGCATTGCTTGTCGCGGTAACAGCGCAAAGCAAACAGCACCTAACATCCTATCAGTTTGTTCAAAGCAAATTTCTTAGCGCGTACTCACGCAACTCATTTTAAATAACTTCGTTTCACGATTATTCTCAGGTAAATCTGTAATACAGTGTTTTCAGGATTGATGCTGAAAAAAACTGAGGTACGCTTATGATTCGGGACTTGAGTCGTGTAAAATGCAATTATTAAGCGCGCCAAACATCAACCGCCCATTCAGCAACACGGGACTTTATAAATAAGCATGCCAACAACCAATGAAACCTTAGTAATTTATCACGCCGATTGTCTGGATGGTTTAGGCGCGGCATGGAGCGCATTTTGCAAGTTGGGCACTCAAGCCCGTTACATTCCTGCTCGTTATGGCGACGATCTTCCCGACTTTGAGCCGGGAGCAATACTCTACATACTGGATTTTTCCTACTCGCCTCAGCTATTGGTCAATGCCTCAGCGAAAGCAGGTCGGGTTATCCTGATTGATCACCACATGACTGCCATGGAACAATGCGAAGTCTTTTTCAAGTCACAGCCATTGCCTGAAAACTTGTCAATCAATTTCGATATGTCGCGGAGTGGTTGTGTATTAGCTTGGCAATATTTTTTCCACGACCTAAAACCACCCAAAATCCTGTTGCATATCGAAGATCGTGATCTTTGGCATTTCAAATTGGAGGGTACTCGTGAAATAACGACGGCTCTGTATGAAAGATCATCGATTAATTTTGCCGAAATAGGTACGCTTGATCTGGTGGAGTTGCTGGCAGTAGGACGAATACAGGTTGAGCAATTCGCAGGAATGGTAAAAAGGCTCGCCAAATCCGCGCACAATGTCTCAGTGGCAGGTCGAACCGGGCTTGCTGTGAATGCACCGTCATTTTTTTCCAGCGATCTTGGACATGTGTTGGCTGAAAAATCAGGCACGTTTGGCATGACTTATCAATATGACGGGAGAAAACATAAGTGGAATTTCTCGCTACGCTCAATCGGTGATTATGATGTAGGTCACCTGGCGCAAAATTTTGGCGGAGGAGGGCATAGAAACGCTGCGGGCTTTGCATTGGATAATAATCCATTTTTCTAGTGCTCCGTGCAGGTAAACGCTGAATTGATTGCATAGTACCGGTAATGTTTTTGATGGATACAGAATAGCCATTATGATCAATTAGTTAACGGTAATATTTAGTTAATTTAAAAAGCGCTCTGTATTGACGCTAGAGCTTATTGCATGGTTCGGAGTGGCGCTTCTTAATCGATAATAATGCTATTGGAGGGTATAATATGCTAAATTCTTAGTAACCCTAGCAGGGAACCTCCATGAGCATCATTCGCCAAGACGATCTTATTCAAAGCATTGCCGACTCCCTGCAATATATTTCGTATTATCATCCGCTGGATTTTATAAAGTCCATGCATGAAGCTTATCAAAAGGAAGAGAATCCGGCGGCCAAAGATGCAATGGCGCAAATCTTAATTAACTCCCGGATGTGCGCAGAAGGGCATCGCCCGATTTGTCAGGATACCGGCATTGTTACGGTATTTTTAAAGATCGGCATGAATGTGCAATGGGATGCTGATATGAGTGTCGCCGATATGATCAATGAAGGCGTTCGGCGCGCTTATTTACATCCTGACAATGTGTTGCGCGCTTCGATACTGGCCGATCCAGCCGGTAAACGCATTAACACAAAAGATAACACCCCGGCGGTGATTCACATGGAGGTAGTGCCCGGCGATACGCTTGACATTGAAATCGCCGCTAAAGGCGGAGGCTCTGAGGCCAAGGCAAAGTTTGCGATGCTTAATCCATCGGATAATATCGTTGACTGGGTGTTGAAAATCGTTCCTACCATGGGAGCGGGCTGGTGCCCGCCCGGTATTTTGGGCATAGGCATAGGCGGTACGGCTGAAAAAGCCATGCTTTTGGCAAAGCAGGCATGCATGGGATCGATAGACATTCATGAGTTAATCGCGCGCGGCCCTTGCAATGCTGTTGAAGAATTGCGTCTGGAATTGTATGAGAAAGTCAATGCGTTGGGTATCGGTGCTCAAGGTTTGGGTGGACTTACCACAGTGCTGGATATTAAGATCAACGACTATCCTACTCATGCGGCCAACAAGCCGATTGCTATTATTCCTAACTGCGCAGCAACCCGTCATGTGCATTTTGTGCTGGATGGCAGTGGCGCGGTCGAATTTAAATCACCGCGATTGGAAGATTGGCCTGACATTTCTTGGGATGCAGGCGCAACGGCCCGTAGAGTTAATTTGGATATTGTAACTCAACAGGATTTGGAAAGCTGGAAACCGGGAGAAACCTTATTGCTTAGCGGTACTATGTTAACCGGTAGGGATGCGGCGCATAAGCGTATGGCTGAGCTCTTTGAACGGGGCGAAGCATTGCCTGAAAGCGTCGATTTTAAAAACAAATTCATTTATTACGTAGGGCCGGTCGATCCGGTTCGCGATGAGGTAGTAGGGCCGGCAGGTCCTACTACGGCAACACGCATGGATAAGTTCGCCGAAATGATGCTGGATAAAACCGGTTTGCTTGGAATGATCGGCAAGTCCGAGCGTGGACCTGAGGCGATTGCCGCTATTAAAAAGCATAAAGCCGTTTATTTGATGGCTGTAGGCGGTGCGGCTTATTTGGTATCGAAAGCCATTCGTAAGTCGCGTATCGTCGCTTTTGAAGATCTTGGCATGGAAGCTATTCACGAGTTTGTTGTTGAAGATATGCCTGTCATGGTCGCTGTTGATACCCAAGGGGTATCGGTGCATCAAGCCGCACCTAAGATCTGGCAAGCCAAAATTGGTAAGATTCCCGCTGTGGTTGAGTAAAATTTAAATGGGGTTGATTTTAAATAGCTGGACGGGAACGTAATCGCGCTTGAATTTACCAAAACGTACCCCATTACATTGCAATTACCGAATAAAATTAGAAAATTCAAAACACACACGCTTTAAGCTAAAAAATATTCTGAAATAAGAGTATTGATTTGTGTTGATTTGTAATTGCAGTTATCTTAATCAATAGTTTTAAATAATAAGGAGAAATCGGATGTCAAAAGGCCAAAATTTACAGGATAATTTTTTAAATGCTCTTAGGAAAGAGCATACACCTGTTTCTATTTTCCTTGTTAACGGTATAAAGTTACAAGGCAAGGTGGATTCATTTGATCAGTACGTGGTTATGTTGAAAAATACTTCGAGCCAGATGGTCTATAAACACGCCATATCTACCATTGTGCCGAGCAAGGCCGTAAAGCTGAATCATGAGCATGAAACTAGCGAAGAATGATTAGTTCTGGGTGTGAGTTTTATTTATTGCCGGTTAGCTTACAAAGTAGCAAGGATAATAATTTTTTTATAATTACGTCTGTGAGGTGTCTAATTGTTTGATCGCCCCGAATCAGGTGAACGAGCCGTACTTGTTCACCTGACACTTCGTTCCATGCATGAAGACCTTTTAGAATTAAAAGAATTAGCTAAGTCAGCAGGAACCGATCCCGTCTATGTCGTAACCGGCACTCGCAAAAAACCCGATCCAAAATATTTTGTTGGCAAAGGCAAGCTTGACGAACTTAAAAGTATTGTCGAAACCTATGAAGCTGACATCGTTTTATTTAATCATCCGCTTTCGCCTAGCCAGGAAAGAAACCTTGAGGGCTTTCTTGGCGTCCGTGTAGTCGACAGAAACGGGCTGATTCTTGATATTTTTGCCCAGCGAGCCCAAACCTTTGAAGGTAAGCTTCAGGTTGAACTAGCTCAATTGCAGCATTTATCGACCCGATTGGTTCGCGGTTGGACACATTTGGAGCGTCAAAAAGGCGGTATCGGTCTTCGTGGGCCGGGTGAAACCCAGTTGGAAACCGACAGACGACTATTGGGCTTACGCATTAAACAGATTCAGCAGCGGCTGGATAAAGTCGACAAACAACGCCACCAAGGGCGCAGCAAAAGGAAAAAAGCTGAAGTTCCATCGGTCTCCCTGGTGGGATACACCAATGCCGGCAAATCGACCTTGTTCAATAGGCTGACAGGCGCCGATATTTACGTGGCGGATCAGTTGTTTGCTACTCTGGATCCGACCTTGCGCAACTGCAAGCTACCCAATAGCAGCGAGATTGTGTTGGTCGATACGGTGGGCTTTATACGGCACTTACCGCATGAGCTGGTCGCGGCTTTTAAATCTACATTGCAGGAAGCCAGTGAAGCGGACTTGTTGTTGCATGTGATCGATGCGAGCAGCGAGGATCGAGCAGATACTATTTATCAAGTTAATCAAGTGCTTGAAGATATTGACGCCAATGAAGTCAGGCAGCTTGAAGTTTTCAATAAAGTGGATTTACTGGATGACATCCAGCCGCGTATTGAGCGTGATGATGTCGGCAATCCGGTTCGGGTATGGTTGTCCGCCGGAACCGGCGCAGGTGTTGACCTGCTTTATCAAGCCTTGGCCGAAATATTTTCAAATACAAAAATCAAAAGGACCTGTCATTTGCGACCAGATCAAGGCGATATAAGAGCGAAACTATTCGCTTGCGCCAAAATAATCAGCGAGAAAGCCGATGATTTGGGCGGCTGTGAATTAGTCGTTGAAATTGATACAAAGTATTTGGGTTTATTGAAATCGGTTGATATTGACGAAATGCTTTAAGCGCTGCTCAATATGGCATCGGATTTGGAAGCGGCTTACCTGTCAGGCAGCTTTGTTTTGTTGCCAAGGCAAAAAAAAGCGCCCTAGTCGAGAAAATAGGGCGCTGGAAGGTACAACGCTTAGGATTTGGCTATACAAGAGCTGTCAAGTATATTGATTATATAAGCACTAAAGATGCCAACATTTAATGTCTGTATATTTCAATTGCTTGTATAGGTTTTAAGCAAGAATTCACATAATATTTGCACCAAATAAGGCTATTTATGTGTTTGATTGCCCTGACTTAGTGCGATTTCATTAGACTTAAGCTAAATTTCTCACTGGCTAAAATGTACGACTTCCCCTTCCTGCATGCCATTGCCGGTTGAGGGTTCGGTATTTTGATAAGTGCCGCCTCCCAATTGCTCGCTAATTTGTCTTGCCACATCAATTCCCAAGCTTTTAGATACTTCCGAAACAACCCTGCCGCGGCTCGGCACGACACGGCTTCCGCCGGTAACAACTCGCACATCTTGCCCTTCGCCGGTAGCGCTAAATGCGGCTTTTACTTCGTAAGTGCGTGTGTTGATCAGGCTGAATTCCGCTACCAACATCAGGCTGAAGGTGTTGGATAGCGTGTCTGTGCCGATAAGGGGATTAACCTCATCGCGAAAATCAAGCTCGCTGACTGTACCGAACAGCACATAATCAGCCCCCGGATAAGCGCCTTTCTTGATGCGGTCTATAATGTCGTAGATTTTTTCACTGCCCTTGGCGGTATAAGGCTTGGCCTGCGATACCTGAAAGTCGCCGGATTTAAGGATTTCCCCCTTAATATCGCCGACAAATTTACGCAACTCGCCATACTCGATATAGCTGTAACTGCTTTCGACCTCAGTGTAATCAGTCTTTGAGTTTTCGCTATACGATGAACGGCTCGATGCCGAAGAGCTTTCGAAACTGTCACGTTCACGGTCGCTCTGGCTGCCGCGCGCCGATGACTTATTGTGATAATCAACCAGATGAAAATAACCGCTCACCCGTTCGGCATAAGCCAGATCGGTCACAGCGATTTTAGCCGCTTGGGTAGCAAATGCCCCAAGTAACGACGACAACAGGAATATCAAACGTAATAGTTTCATTTTGTTTCCTGCTAGGAGTCTGTCGGACAGGGCTCGGTATTCTGATTATTGGTTGTCCGATAATACGGTTTTTTGGCGACATTGATTTTTCGGTTCGTTAACCGATTATCACTGTTTCATATTGAAATGGCCAGGCTTTAGTTCGGTTCTGCCCCACCAAGAGCGATTCCCACTATCCTGCTGCCAATACATGCATCCGCTTTAAATTGAAGGCCATTGTCACCAACTTCCACTCCCCAGCAACTGCGTCGAGACTGTTAAAAAGCATATAAAATTTACCATTATCAGCGTCGGTTTTTCCAGTTAAATACGTCAGTAGATGTTTTAATAACAACAAGAAAACTAAGACTGCTGGTAAGTTTTTACGCTTTTTTCAGGCAAAATTGGCAAATTTTCCACGCTTTTTACCACCTGACGCGGCAGTCCGGTTGAGCGCCGGGTTAGCGCTTCCGGTATAGCGTATCGGGAATCCACCATTCTTCGAGCACCTGTTTTGCAAAGTCCCTTTTCGCAGAGTCTTCACTGAAGGCCACGTGTTCCAAGAACGCAACGATCACAGATTCCTGTTCTGCTGTGAGGGAAGCGAGTCGTGGAGGCTCCCTATCCGGCGGTCGCATATTATGGAGCAGTCTTTCAACCACCATCTTAGGATCGTCCATATGTCGGAACGTATAGTCGATCAGGTGGGGCAGGTAGTGGCGCCAAGAAACAGGGTCGAGATAAGCAAGACCTCAGAAAGTGTATGCCTCAAGGTACGTATCCGTCAGTTCGTCGAGAACGAGGTTAGGTGTTGGCGCAAAGTCATAGCTGTCCTCTGCGTAGCCACCGCGCAGTGTCATCCTGGGGACGGACAGAGCATCAGCACGAAATGCCTCGATGGCTCGATGACTGATCTCAGAAAGCATCATTTCTTTTTGTATGCTATGTCTATGAACCATAAGAGATATTCACGTAAGTGGTGTTCATTAAAATTACCGAGGCACACTGTCTTTTACGCTGAATTTTTAAATAGTTTCTTAGAATTTCATTTAAAAAAATTTTCAGAATACGTAATCATACCAGTTGATTAAGTGCCCTGACCAAGCATATGCTTCCAAAGCAATGTGTGCGAAAGCCTATTGTAATTCCTATCTTTTGGGCCTGCATTTCGCTGGGCCTAATCTAATCTCCCGATAACTGCGGAGGAACCGGTATGCAACGATCAACCCGATGGTCGGTCATAACTGCCGCACTGACTCTGCTGTTCACGGTAACGGCAGCGTGCCTGGCCGCGGAAGGCCATGGCGGGCATGAAGTGGAGTTACAGCGCACGGCGCAAGGCGTGTTCTACCAAGGACATAGGCTGCCGATAGACCCGACGGTAAAAATTTACCTGGCCTTAGTCCTGATGGGCATGACTATTATCGGCTTCTCCAGCATCATGGTGGCATTGGGGACTCGCGACAAGAACAGCAAGATCGCCCGAATGTCGCTCTGGATGCACCGGATCAACGGCTTTGCATTCGCAATACTTGCGATCTTCATCACTCAGTACTGCATCCGCATTATGGACGTGTACAAGAATCTGGATGAACCGGCCGTTGTACTCCACATGGCCACGGCAATTCCCATCATCCTGCTCCCGCTGATGAAAATAGCCATCACATCCCGATACCGGGCCTGGGCAAGCCTGCTTCCGGGTATGGGCCTAACAATCCTGCTCCTGACCTGGATCACAAGTTGGACGGTCATCATCCATTACTTCGGCTGAGCGCGTAGATACCGTCTTTGAAATTGACGGGCCATTCGTCTGGCATCTAGATCGGCAGGTTATAGCCGTGAGTCGCTTGTCATCACTGCAGACAGCTATCGGGAAACGTTTCCGTCATCAGCTTGCCCCCATTCCGGTCTTTCGATGCAGTTCGTTAAAGATCAGAACCGCTATCGCCAGCTAGCATAGTTTTTCGAACTAATGAAATGGGCGGAGCGCCATAAGACAGAAAGGCATCGTGAAAAGCCTTCCATGCCGCGCGACCGCCCTCGCGTCGCTGTCCATTCATCTCGAAGCTTACGTATCATCAATTTACCCAAAGTATAATTTAGATAGGCGGGATCAAAGGTTCCGCGTGCGGCTTGTTGGCGCGCATTTTCCTCATCGCGAAAGGCGAGTTCCCGGAACATCTTTTCAGAGGTTTCCACGGTCATGCCTTGGGTATGCAAGCCGATCGAAAGCCGAGGGTCGGGTCTTGCATCGTGCATTTCTCTTTAAACCGGAGCAAGGGCAGTCCTTTCGGCGTGCCTCATACCAGATTAGTACTGGCAAATAGACTGTTTAGCTAGCCAATTTTGCACTTGCCAGTTCGTTTAGGCTAACCCCCTGTTCTTGCGGCCTGCATGACTAAAGCGCGATGCACTATTGATGGGATGCGAACCCTGAATTTCCCGCATAATTTTTTTCAGCCAAGGGCGTTGGTATGGATTCACCATTGCCTTGCATATCAATGATGACATCACGGACTATCTGCTGGATACCTGTTAAAGATTCTTCTGGAGTGGGAGCAAACCAAGATAATGAGGGGGATTCCGTACACAAGCCAATGTACTCATTATCTTCTGGAGACCAAATAACTCGGTATGTATGGTGGTTAGTGTTCATTTTTAGACTCCTTTAATTTCCGGATAGCGAAAAGCACCTGCCTAACTTGGTATGCCTTAGCCTGGCCTTTGTCGTTTTGGATATGTCGGGCTATTGTCCTCTAGTGTTTGGCATGGTATTTTAATACTGAATTAAGTACTAAAAGGAGTTTAAATATGAATACCATCCCTGCTCAGGAGATCAAGCGGCGCGGGATTGCTGCAGTGGACGATCTTATTACCAAAGGTGATGTCCATGTAATCCGAAACAATCAACCGCAATACGTGGTACTTCTTGAAGCTCGCTATCAGGCGTTGCTGGAGGCAGAAGATGAAGTGTACACGGCGCGGGTGATGGCCTCGCTGGAAGATCTGCGCGCCGGTCGGGTGCAGCTAGGCACTGCGGCGGAGTTGCTCAAGGAACTGGACATAGAAGACTGAGGTATGTGCACCCTCGTCTGGACTACAGGGTTCACCCGCACGGCTGGCAAGTTTCTTAAACAGCACCCGGAATTGAGGGAAAAGTTTGCTGCGATTCTCGGTGATCTGGAGCGCGATCCTTGTCAGCCGCACCTTAAGTACCATCAGCTTGGCGGCAAGCTAAAGGGTGTGCAAGCAATCAGCATCACCTCAAGTTATCGTCTTACCCTAACGCTGCTGTTTTCGGAAAAAGAAATCATCCTGCTTGATGTCGGTAGCCATGACGAGGTGTATCGGTAAGGGGTATTTCCTACCATGATGGCGCTTGGTGTAGAGTCCCTCACCACCTCACTTTGTTTAAAATAGCACGTCATACCGGCATGGACTGCCGGTATCCACGACTGCAAGGATGCAGGAGGTAGAGCAATGCATGGAGCAATTGCCGAGGACACATGGATGTGATCTGAGCCTTGCCATCCCGGGCTTCTGGATTCCGGCAATCCCTGCCGGAACGACGTATTGGGCATTATCGTTAAAACTGATAGGTGTTAAGGTTGAGTCCAGTCAGTCAGCATGCGCTTTTTTGCAAACCCTCAGCCCAGCCCTCTCCCGAAGGGAGAGGGCGCGCGGCCGCAATTTGTACCTGTGTTGCATATAGAAGCTATGTGTCTTGAAAAACGCTTGTTTTCCTGGCGAATTGCAGGCAAGCAAATTCGCCAGCCTATTCAATCGTTTTGCTTTTAATGCGGGTTCCCATCAGGTAGTCGAACCAGGGCCAGGTCACACACCAGTTCGCGGCGCAGTTGCCGCCAAGATGATGATCGTAATGCCAGCGCAAATGCTGTTTGGCCCAAACCGGGTCAAGGTGGGCTTTGCGGTGCTTGTAGTAATAAAGCATCAGGGACGCATACACCGCGCCGGTAAATAAGGGAAATAGTATAAACATTGGCACATGCAGCAGCACTATGCTAGCCAGCACCGCTAATTCCTTGGTTTGGGCGTTCCATGCCGTTAATATCAACGATTGGTAACCCGGATCAAGCATCGCGTTTTTGGCGCAAACATTGTGATGCTCATGCCAATGATAAGCCCAGAAACTATGCCGATTTTTTCCCAGCGCATGCAAAATATATTTATGCATCAGCCATTCACCCGCATTGGCGTAGATCAAGCCTAAAATGAATTGAATCATAGGGCGCAAAAATCCTTTAATCGGAGAAACGGCAATTACGGCTGGCATTAGCCGGTATTTCTTATCTTTAATAATGCGTCTGTTATCAAGTCAGGCAAAAGATATTGCAGAAATAAACCGGATGTATGAAATGACGCCCAATAGTACATAAAGTGATAGGTTGACTATTAGATTACAAGATTTCCTTTTTTAATAAATATAAAGTTGATAAAATTGCTTGGTTTTTTATTTATTGAGTGAATCATCATGAGCGTTATCGAAAGAATTAAAGACCAGATTGAAAATAATCAGGTTGTTTTGTATATGAAAGGATCGCCGGATTTTCCTCAATGCGGCTTTTCCGGAAAAACGGTACAGATATTAGATGCCTGTCATGCCAAATATATGCACGTTAATATTCTTGAGGATCCTGAACTTCGTGAGGCACTTAAAGAATACTCAAACTGGCCAACTTATCCCCAGCTTTATATCGGCGGCGAGTTAGTCGGTGGTTGCGATATCGTAATTGACCTGTACCAGAAAGGTGAGTTGGCAAAGATGCTGACAGCGATTGACAGCGTAGAAGAATAAGCGGTTACGCTAAGCTAATCAAACTAAGGTAACCATGAAAAACTCGAGTGAATTTCACGGACGAATTTAATTCTCGGGGATTACTTCCTGCATGAACAGATATTGCATGAGCAAATATCCGTTCATGCAGTTGCTTTAAGTTGATGCGCATGTGGTTAAGTCAACTTGGCTTACGCATTGTGATTCCAACTGCTTCCAGCGGTTGACTATCAAGCAAAACAGTTCCGCCGTTTTTTCCGCATCATAAAGCGCTGAGTGCGCTTTTTCGTTATCCCAGTCCAATCCTGCTGTTTGGGCCATTTTTGCCAGCACTGTTTGCTGATAGACCAATCCCCCCAATGTCGCAGTATCGAAGGTGCTGAACGGATGAAAAGGACTGCGTTTAATTTGAGTTCTTTGAATGGCAGCGTTTAGAAAACCGATGTCGAAAGCCGGGTTGTGACCGACCAGAATTGCCCTGGTGCAGTTGTTACGCTTGACCGCGTCTTTAATCGGTTTAAACAACATGTGCAACGCGTCCGCCTCTTCAATAGCCATGCGAAACGGGTGATGTGGGTCTATTTTGTTAAATTTAAGCGCGGCTTCGTCCAGTTCGGAGTTTTTAAAAGGAATAACGTGTGTTGTATAACGTTCGGTAATTTCCAGGTCACCGTTACCGTTAAATTCAACAATTACGGCTGCAATTTCCAGTAATGCATTTTTTTTGGGATTAAATCCGGCTGTTTCTATGTCGATGACCACCGGAAGGAAGCCTCGGAAACGTTTGTCTATGGGAATTGCAGGAGTATCCATTTTTTAAAATTATGCCAAGAAGTGTCGAAATGATGGGGAATAGATGCGGCGGTTTATGGTATGTTACGCGAAAATTGACCTATTATAAAAATAATAGCGCTGAGGAGTGGATGTGATGCAACAGAAAAAATTGATGACTCAACTCGGATGTATCGTTTTATTGGGTGCGTTGATGGGATGCGCAACTATTTCAAAAGATCCTCAAGATCCATTGGAAGGATGGAATAGGGGAGTGCAGACGTTTAACGATAAACTTGATGATTATGCGATGAAGCCTATCGCCAAGGGTTATCAGTGGATAACACCATCGTTTGTCGATCAAGGTGTGAGTAATTTTTTTAGTAATATTAACGACATCGGCGTAACCATCAACGATCTGTTGCAGTTTAAAATAACGCAGACCGGCATGGATGGTTCGCGGTTTATCGTTAATACTGTAGCCGGTGTTGCCGGTTTTGTTGATGTCGCGGCGATGATAGATTTGCCCAAGCATAATGAAGATTTTGACCAAACAATAGGGGTTTGGGGTATACCGACTGGGCCTTATCTGGTGCTGCCGTTTTTCGGGCCAAGTTCTCCTCGCGGAGTAGTAGGATTGGCTGGCGATGTCGCTATGAATCCTATCAGCTATGTTCTTGCTAGCGGTGTTGCTACTGGACTGTTTGGGCTAAATGCGATCGACCTGCGGGCAGATAATTTGGCCAATGAAAGGATTGCAACGGAAGCGGCTGTGGATCGGTATGCATTTTTTAAAAGCGCTTATTTTCAACAGCGTGAATATCTGATCCATGATGGCAATATGCCGGAAGGCGAGGATCTTCTGGAGATTGATGAAGAGTTTAATAAGAATAATTTGGCTCCGGTTAGACCGTATTAACATCAGGCAAAGGGCGAAAGGCGAAAGGCGAAAGGCAAAAAACACGTTATTGCCCTTTGTCTTTAGCCTTTAGCCCTTCACCAATTTCCAAGTTAATTCATCATTCGCCTTGAGCGGTGTGATGGACAGATCATTTTCCCCGTAAGCGGCTGGCACTTTCCAAACGGTTTTTTCCAGTGTCACTGTCCCTGAATTTCTGGGCAACCGGTAAAAATCCGCACCGTAAAAGCTCGCAAAACCTTCCAGTTTGTCCAAGGCATCCGCTCGTTCAAATGCTTCCACATAAAGCTCCAACGCTGCATGAGCGCTGTAGCAACCGGCGCAACCGCAGGCATTTTCTTTTAATGAGGTTAGATGCGGGGCGCTGTCGGTGCCCAGAAAGAATTTCGGGTTGCCGCTGGTGGCGGCTTTGACTAATGCCAGGCGATGCGACTCGCGTTTGATGATCGGCAAACAGTAATGGTGCGGCCTGATGCCGCCCGCCAAAATCGCGTTACGGTTGAACAGCAAATGTTGCGGGGTGATGGTTGCGGCGATATTAGGGCCGGAATCCTGCACGAACTGCACGGCTTCGGCTGTGGTTGCGTGTTCGACCACGATCCGCAAGCCTGGGAAATGATCGGCGATGTCAGTCAAGTAAGTATCGATAAATACTCGCTCCCGATCGAAAATATCGCAGGCATCGTCGGTGACTTCGCCATGAATCAGCAACGGCAGGCCATGTTGCTCCATTGCCGCCAATAACGGATAAACAGCCTTGATGTCGGCGACGCCGGAATCGGAATTGGTGGTGGCGCCGGCCGGGTAAAGCTTAAAAGCATGGATATGTTCGGATTCGGCGGCTTTTTTGATTTCATCAACAGTTGTCGAACCGGTTAGATAAAGCGTCATCAGCGGCGTAAATTCCAGGTCGGCAGGAACCGCAGCTAAAATTTCTTCCCGATAAACCAAGGCCTGGGCCACCGTGGTTACAGGCGGTTTGAGGTTGGGCATGATGATTGCGCGGGCAAATTGCCTGGCGGTATGCGGCAGTACAGTTTGTAAAACCGCGCCGTTTCTGACATGTAAATGCAGGTCATCCGGCCTTGTGATGGTTAATGTTTTCATTATTGAAGTTAAATTCTGTAAAATAGGCGGTTATTTTATAGTAAGTGCCTTGAAAAATTAAACGCGGCACTTATCGTGGCTATTATTTTTTGTTATCGGAGCGGTTAATGCCAATATACGAGTACCAATGTCAATCATGCGGTCATGAGCATGAAGCTTTACAAAAACTCAGTGCTGAGCCCCTAGTTACCTGTCCAGCCTGTAGCAAGCCGGAGTTAATGAAAAAGATTTCTGCGGCAGGATTCAGGTTAAAAGGCAGCGGCTGGTATGAAACTGATTTTAAGAGCGGCACAAAAAAGAATGTAGCGGGCGAGGCAAGTTGTTCGAGTTCCGCACCATCCTCCGGCGGTTGCCCAGGCGGCGGCTGTACTAAAAGCCATTAATAAAAAAGTAGGCAAAAGGCAAAAGGCAAAAGGCGAAAAAAGCACGTTTTTGCCTTGAGTCTTTCGCCTTTCATCTTAACCAAATCAACAGGGAAAATTTATGCGTACTCACAAGTGCGGAGAATTAAACACACAACAGCTAGGCGAAACAGTTTCAATCTGCGGTTGGGTTCATAGACGCAGAGATCACGGCGGCGTTATTTTTATCGATTTGAGAGACCGCGCCGGATTGGTGCAAGTCGTAGTCGATCCCGACGTGGCTGAAACTTTCGCTATTGCTGAAAGCGTCCGCAGTGAATATGTATTACAAATTACCGGGCTGGTTCGCGACCGTCCCGCAGGCACGGTTAACGCCAATATGCATTCCGGCGCGATTGAGATATTGGCTAAAAATATCGTCGTGTTGAACGAATCGGAAACCCCGCCGTTCCCGGTTGAAAGCGAGATCGAAGTCAACGAGGAACTGCGTTTGCGCTATCGGTATATCGATTTGCGCCGTACCGAGATGCAGGAAAAGATGAAAGTGCGCCGCGATGTGACGCGGGTTTTACGGAACTTTCTCGATGACAACGAGTTTTTCGAGATCGAAACGCCTTACTTAACCAAAGCCACCCCCGAAGGCGCGCGCGATTACATCGTGCCGAGCCGTACCCACGAAAACTCGTTTTTCGCGCTGCCGCAATCGCCGCAATTGTATAAACAGATATTGATGGTGGCGGGCATGGATCGCTATTATCAAGTCGTGCGTTGTTTCCGCGATGAAGATTTACGCGCCGACCGTCAGCCCGAATTCACCCAGCTGGATATCGAAACCTCGTTCATGGATGAAAACGAGATCATGCACGTGATGGAGGAAATGATCCGCCAGTTGTTCATTAAAGTGATCGGCGTAAACCTGGGCGACAAATTTCCGCGCATGACTCATCAGGAAGCCATTTCGCGCTACGGTATCGATCGTCCCGATTTGCGGATTCCGCTGGAATTGGTCGATATTGCCGACGACATGAAAGACGTCGATTTCCAAGTCTTTTCGGCACCGGCCAACGACCCGAAAGGCCGCGTCGTTGCGATGCGCGTACCGAATGGAGGCGAATTAAGCCGTAAAGACATCGATGCGTTGACCAAGTATGTCAGCATTTACGGGGCAAGAGGATTGGCTTATATCAAGGTCAACGACTTGGCCGCCGGTGTCGACGGCCTGCAATCGCCTATCGTTAAATTCGCCCCTGCCGAAGTATGGGACAGCGTGTTGGCCAAAACCGGCGCGCAAAACGGCGATTTAATTTTCTTCGGCGCGGATAAAGCCAACATCGTCAATGAAGCGATGGGCGCGTTGCGGGTCAAGTTGGGACATGACCTGAACCTGCTACAAGGCGAATGGAAGCCGGTTTGGGTGGTTGACTTCCCGATGTTCGATTGGGATGAGAAAACCAACCGCTACAACGCGATCCATCACCCATTCACCGCGCCAAGTTGCTCGGTTGAAGAGCTGGTAGCCAATCCGGGCGCGGCATTATCGCGCGCTTACGATTTGGTGTTAAACGGCACCGAAGTCGGCGGCGGTTCGATTCGTATCAATCGCAGTGCTATGCAGCAAACCGTGCTTGAAATTTTAGGCATAGGCGAAGACGAAGCCAGAGAAAAATTCGGTTTCCTGTTGGATGCATTGAAATACGGCGCACCTCCGCATGGTGGCCTTGCGTTTGGTCTTGATCGTTTGGTCATGCTGATGACGGGATCAACGTCTATTCGCGACGTGATTGCTTTCCCCAAGACGCAATCGGCGGCTTGTCCTTTAGTCAGCGCACCGGCTGTAGTTACCGACGAGCAGTTGAAAGAGCTGGGTATTCGCTTGATTAAGCCAGCGGGCAAAGAGAAAGTTAAGGACTAAAAAGCTTTTTATTCACCACGAAGACACGAAGAACACGAAGAGTTATTCCTTCGTGCTCTTCGTGTCTTCGTGGTGATATGCTTTTATAGACTGCCATCCCGCATGTTGTCCGGCTTGGCAGGAACAAATATTTACAGAGAAAGCAGATATGGCTAAATGCCCAGTATGTGATTCAAGAAAAGGAAAAAGACAATGCGTTATCGCTAATGGATTAGTGTGCAGCCAGTGTTGTGGAACAATCCGCAAAGAAGACTTATGTTTGACTTGCTCGTATTATCAAAAGCCAAAGCGGAAATATAACGAAGTACCGTCTTTTACCACTAATCAAATACACGAAAGTGTTGAATTGACGGGCTATAGCGACGCTATTGAAGGCGCTTTTTGCGCTTATGATATAGAAAATAACAAGACGCTAAATGATGCCGATGCCATCAAAATCCTTGAACTGCTGATTGATAAATATCATTTTAAAGATACTCAAATAAACTGCGATAGCCCATCTCTATCTGCGGGATTCAATTTTGTCGATGCTGTGATAGGTAAAGATTTAGCCGATATTGATGAATTGGTATTAGTGAAAGTTTTGAGTATTCTTCATGCCGTCGTGAAAAGACTGACCAAGACCGGCAAAGAATACATGAATATTATTCATAGCTATGCAGGTTAAAAAATTAGTCCGGATATGCCTGCTTTAAGCCAGCTATAGATTTATTTAAACCTCTTACGGCAAGACAAATGCCGCATTCTGCCGATGTCGCGCAGTAAACTAACCTCAAAATTCTCCGCAGAGGAGTATTATTTATGACCAATAGCCCATTTCCTATTCAAGATTACGCCTTACTCAGCGATGAGGAATGCGATGCCCGGATTGTTGCCGCCAAAGCCAAACTTGGCAGCCGTTGCGTCGTGCTCGGACATCATTATCAGCGCGATGAAGTATTCAAACATGCCGATTTCACCGGCGACTCGCTAAAATTGTCCAGGGATGCTGCGCAATCCGATGCTGAATACATCGTATTTTGCGGCGTGCATTTTATGGCCGAAGTTGCCGACATACTGTCCCGTCCGGAGCAGATTGCTATCCTGCCGGATATGGCGGCAGGCTGTTCGATGGCCGATATGGCCAATCTTATCAAAGTGCAAAAGTGCTGGGATGAATTGGCGTCAGTGATCGATGTGGAAGCAGAAGTCACGCCGGTGACCTACATCAACTCGGCTGCCGATCTTAAATCCTTTTGCGGCAAGCATGACGGTATCGTCTGCACCTCATCCAACGCGCAAAAGATATTGGAGTGGAGTTTTGCCAAAAAGCCGAAAGTACTGTTTTTTCCTGACCAACATCTGGGACGCAATACCGGTTACCGGATGGGCATTCCGCTGGAAGCAATGGTTACCTGGGATTTTACCAAGCCGATGGGCGGTTTGACCGAGCAGCAAATCCGCGATGCCAAAATCATTCTCTGGAACGGCTATTGTTCAGTGCATCAGGTATTCAAGCCTGAGCATATCGATGATTTTCTTAAACGTTTTCCCGAAACCAAAGTTATTTCGCATCCGGAAGCGTCGTTTGAGGTTTGTCAAAAATCGGAATATATCGGTTCTACGGAGTACATTTTAAAAACAGTGCGCGAAGCCGAACCCAACACCCGCTGGCTGGTTGCGACGGAATTGAACTTAGTCAACCGCTTGCATGAAGAGTGTAAAGCGCAAGGCAAAAACGTACATTTCATGTCACCCACGCTGTGCATGTGCTCAACCATGTTCAGAACTGACCCCCAACATCTGGCCTGGGTCTTGGATAATTTGGCGGCGGGTCATGTGGTTAACCGGATTTCAGTACCCGAGGACGTAGCGAAGTATGCCAAGAAAGCGTTGGATAACATGCTGGGGGTTATGTGATGACGGTGGATTTTAGTCGCTTAAAGCATTTTTCGATGACCTATGTGTTCATGGATGACGAAGATGTCGTCTGCGAATATGAACAAACAGAGCAAAGTCCCGTCGTTGCGCCCGATGGCAAGAGCATTAGTTTTGCCTTGAGAAATATCGATCAAAGCGAAGACAAAGATATTTATTCGGTCGTTCTGGTAAAAAACGACGATGACGAGTTTGACATAAAATCCGATTATTTCGGCGACGCAGCCGAACCTTATCCGTTGGATGTCGAGATTTCCGATGACGACGTGAAATTCACCTTGGAAGGCGAGGATGAGGTTATGTATTTGTATGGTTTTTTTGAATAAAGCCGTGATTAACGTTGTTCCATTGAGAATTTAGCGAGGATTTTGTTTATGAATACCCCGGATATTCGTTGGCAGCAACGCTTTGCTAACTTTAAAAAAGCCTTAGTGCAGCTTAAAAATGCCGTAGAACTCAACAAGCAGCGTCCATTGTCTTTACTGGAGAAACAAGGTGTTATCCAGGCCTTTGAGTTTACTCATGAATTGGCCTGGAATGTCCTGAAGGACTACCTGGAAGACCAGGGCAACCAATCCATTAAAGGCTCAAAAGATGCTACCCGCGAAGCTTTTAAAGTGGCATTGATAGCTGACGGCGAACAATGGATGGCGATGATTCAGAGCAGGAATGTATCTTCGCATACTTACGATGAGCAAACCGCCGAACAACTGGTTGTCGCGATAATAAACGATTATTTTCCGCTGTTTGAACTTCTGCAAACGGACATGCAAAAATACCTGCAATGAAAACAGCTACAGCGGCCAAACTGGGTTTGTCGCAAACCACCTTAGATAAACTGAACAGTGTTTTCTTACGGCACAAAGCCATTAACTCTGTGCTGGTTTACGGTTCACGCGCCAAGGGTAACTATCGCCCAGGCTCGGATATAGACTTAACCATCAAAGGCGACGTGCTTGAATTTGCCGAGTTAATGCAAATAGAAGACCAGATTGATGATTTGTTTTTGCCTTACACGGTGGATTTGTCGCAATACGCACAGCTCAGCAATATCGATTTAATTGAGCATATCGACCGCGTGGGCGTGGTGATTTATGACAGAGATGCCAAAGAGCATCTTCTCTCGTAGCCGGTCACTGCCATTAAGTTAAGAGATACGCTGGTTCCCAAGCTCCTGCTTGGGAACCCAGTGAACTGCTCCTGCGTTGCTCTACCTCCTGCATCCTTGCAGTCGTAGCTTTGCGAGTCGGGAAGCTGGAGCTTCCCGTACTGAGTTCCCAAGCAGGAGCTTGGGAACTAGCGCGAATCATTCAGGCATTCTCGGCGTGGAACGGATACCCTTTGTCCGTGCTTTGTCCGAGCATGAACGTCGAGGAATATTTATTCACATTGAACGTGCCGCCCGGTCTTGAAGAAGAGACTGTTTGTTTATGTTGGAGTCGGAACACGGTTTCTGCACTTTCCCGATCTATTTTCATGATCATAGGAATAAAGGGCTGTCGCTGGCTGAACAGGTCAGCGG
The DNA here is from genome assembly GCA_036561025.1 of Methylobacter sp. Lineage (GTDB taxonomy): Bacteria > Pseudomonadota > Gammaproteobacteria > Methylococcales > Methylomonadaceae > Methylobacter_A. Next base: position 170,729 of record DATBQB010000078.1, read on the forward strand.
CAGAAGAAAGTCGTTTATGGATGTATGTTCTGGAGCATAGATTGGCCGCGTTATTGGCGCAATTGAAGGCCGAGTTTTTCCGCTAGGATTAAATACTGGGTACTGCCGGTGATTGAAAACGGGTGGATTCGATGTAAAAGTCAGGGCTTGAGTTGATAAATGCTAAAGTTGGTCTTATCTGTATCAGGCATTGACTGTCTCCAGTTCGACCCTTTCCGGACATTCGTATGTGTATTATGAATTGTGATTAACACAAAAAAGATTTACTAATGCTGTTTTTAATGGCTCGAAGTGCTTATGTTCAAAATCATAAGGTGCATCAGGATAGGCTATATTGTAAATTTGATTAAGAATCGCTTTGTGGTTTTCTTTAGATTTAAAATTTGAGCAGTTTAAAAAACACTCTATGCAATTTCTTTGTGCATCAGGAATAGTCGATAAGATGAATGATTCTAAATAACCTGTATTTGTTGCTGGGTCGCACATGACAAAAGCAAAGCTGATCTCTTTAAGCCCTAACTGTTCGACAATAGCATTTAAGGCTGTTTGTGTGTTTTGATAACCACCGTATTTTGCATCATTTTCTATATAATCAGCATCGGCGATTAAAAGAATTTTTTTAATTTGATCATTTTCAAATCTTGATTTTAACGTTTTATATGCCACATAATCAGATTTAAAAAAATTACCTTTACTTTTCATACCATAAAAATCAACAAGATCAATATCCAGATTTAAATGCCTAATTAATAAGCCAAGTAAATGATTATCATGTGTTGGTTTAACATTGCCCTCATGTAAAATAGCAATTGGTTTCATTATCTAACCTCATGCTCTTGAGCAATACTATAAAGCAGCATTTCATAATCTTGGGTTAAGGCTTTAATTTCTAGTTGTTCATTTTTAACCAAGGTAGTGTAACTAATACTCTGCTCATCCAGCTTTTTCGCTACTCGCGCAAAGGCTTCAAGCATTTCTTTGGAATGCGTAATCGCAAACACCTGGCAATTGGTTTTTTTAGATAACGTAAAAATCAGCTCCCATAATCTGTCTAATTGAGTGTAGTGAACGCCGTTGTCAATTTCATCAACAAACAAATAACCATTTTCACAAGAATGAAGAGCGCAGATTATGGAAATATAATGCCTTAGGCCATCACCAAATTCAACTATATCAAGGTATTCACCATTTACTCTACATTGTGGCTTATCACCAATGACTTTAAAGCCCTCAATATTATCGTCAAACTCTCTAATAAAAACATTTAGATTATTTTCTTGATCTTTTATTTGGATTGTTTGATAAGCGCCAATTAATTCATAATCAGACCAGCCAAAATTATCTATGTAATTAATATTATCAACAGCATCAAAAGTAATATTTAAATCCTTGGCATTAATAGTTGTTAATTTATCATTAATATTTATTTGATAGGTTTTTGTAGCATCTTTTTCTTGGATAAAGAACCCTGTCTTTCTTAAATTGGATTCAGCTGAATAGCTTCGAGTAGCATCTATAAGTTTTTGATGGCTGATAGATTCATTGATGAGGTTTAAATTTTCGCGTGAGAATTTAACAGTATGAATAGCTGTTATCATTGTATTCACATTGATGGAATAGACGTTAATAATACACGCCTCCATAAATGCGGTTTTACCAATATTATTCTTCCCGCCAATCAAATTAACCCGTTTAAAACCTGATGATTTAAAGTCTTTAAAACATTTATACTGTTTTATTTCAATGTCTGTTAAGAAATGTTCTTTCATCATATTAGTCCCTTGTAGCCGCGTATGAGTTTTCAGCACGTTAGAAGGATAATAGTTTTTAAAATCCTCGGCTTTAATTTTTCAGTATACATCAAAGCTTTCTGCACGCCCACTTTTGGCCGGATTTCGTCAATCAATCAATAGGCAAAAACCGCCCCAAATCCGCCAGACAAATAATTATTTTTAATTATTATAGCGTTCCTCCTCGTAGTACAAGCAGATAGCGTGAGGCATCATCGAACGAATTGAACAAGTCTTCTTCTTGTAGGGTAGACATCTCATCCTCATTGAGGTATCGGTTTTCCTTGTTGTCAAAGACAGATTGAGATAGCGTTGACATTGACCTCCATAGATTGAAGGCATCTTGAGTCATACCGTTTCGGTCACTTCATTTGGTCCATCGGTACGGAGATGTTGAGAAGTGTTGGGAGAGAAATAATCCAGGTGCTTTTTCAATACTGCATCCTGTGAATTATTGAGCTTTATGACCATTGTCGGAATCCTAAATAATGATTAAAAATTTAGCTTTTGTATCAATAAGATTTAGTTTTTTAACCTTGCTTTCTAAACTGTAGATCTTCAATATAGCTCGCCATGCTATTTAGTGTTTTGTTGCCTTGATTATTTGGAACGCAATTGAAAAAAATTGATTGGCCGATTTTTGCTATTCGCCTCTTGCAGGCATAAAATCCGTATATACTCCGAACGGTCTATTTTTCGGTTTTACATTTGGCGAAAATATTGTAAAAGAGCAGAAAACTAACGCACTGAATACCCATGATTACCCTCGAACTGACCGAAAAACAACTGGACGAACTTTATGATGGGATGTCGTCAAACGACACCCTATCCGGCCGAAAAAGATGCCTGATCGTTTACCTTAGAGCCAAGGGCTACCCACGCGACGTGGTTGCC
>DATBQB010000079.1:0-9464 GCA_036561025.1 Methylobacter sp.
TCGGTTCTGCGACATCAGGTGGGCAGCATAGTGATTTCGCTATATATCATGGGCATAGGAATTTGGTTTGGACCTTTGTGAAGAATATACCGGGTATCTTGTTCTGGTTGCTGTTGCCGATACATGTGTCGCTGAATTTGGCTAGCATGATCTGGTTCGCGCTACGCGGACGGGGCGCAGTGATTTGGCGAGCTAAGCGTGACGCCTTGTTGGGTTTGCCGAAAATGTGGCGCAAGCGGCAACATATTCAAAAAACTCGGAGTGCTTCAATCAGTGAGGTTTGGCAACAGTTGGATAAGCGGTTGAATATGACAAAGCTTGGTAGAAAATAAATATGAGTGCCGTTATCTCAACAATCATTGTCAATTATAACGCGGGTGAGTTGCTACGTAGTTGTATCGATTCGGTATTGAATTGCCCGTTGGAAATCGAAATTATCGTAGTTGATAATGCTCGACAGATTTTTGATCATTTCATTAACGCATTGAAACGGAATGGCAACATTGCATGGGCAGATGATGGGATGGGTGTAGCGGACGTGCTTGTACATACATTTGCAGAGGCTCAAGAGCATTGGGCTAGATCGGTTTCTTCGGCAGATTATATTGATGTGCATTGCTGGCGGTTTACCCCCACATCGTTTCGCATTTTGATTCCTGATCTGCAAAGCCTTGGTCTGGCCAACTTGGAAATTAAAGCGGAACTTAATACGACCGGCTGTGAGTTTTATGTTTCGCTGGGCAAGAAAGTTGGCTCGCCTGCGAAATTAGATCGGCTAGCGGCCCTGCAAGCCAAGAAGCTTGAAGATGTCTGAAGCAACAGAGCGCCAAATGAATCGGCAATTACAGCCTATATCGGTAGGGGCCGCGGTTTTTTCTATGCTTGCTGCGCTTGTTGCGGCTGCTGGCGCGTTTATGCTCGCGCAAAAACTACTTCATCGCGCCCCAGCCTACCCCGATTTTATCGTAGGCGCCATCACTTGGGATGCCGCTACAAAGTTTCAGGATTTGGCAAGTTATCCTGCCTTTCTTTTGGGTTTCTTGGCGGGTGGTTGGGGAGCCTATCGTTTGTTTCAACAAGTATCGGACATTAGATCGTCTAGGTACGAGCAGTCGCTTGTTACGACACTGACTTGGTGGTTGGTTCCAGTGGCTATCGGTATGGGCGGTTTTTTGAGCATCTATCCCAGCGCATCTTCGTTCGCTATGCTGGTGGGCATTGCCGGCTTGGTTATTACGGCGCTTGTCGTGCGCTTGCATTTAGCGCATGATGGGGCTTTGCCACAGCAGATCGGTATCGGCGTGCTTGCGGTTATGCTGTTTGGACTGCTGCCTTTGGGTCTTGCCACGATTCAGGATCGTTTTCCCCTATTTGGCGAAGCACTCCGCTTTAGAGCTGCTGTTAAGGTGGGAGCGGTGGTGATAGTTGTAGCTACAATTTATCTGTTTTACCTGAGCCGTAGGCCATCGGCAGCTATCTCAAAATTCATTCAAAAGTTGCTATTAGTTGCTCAGGTCGGTATTGCGCCGTTGTATTTATTGATACTGCCGGATTTGTATCTGGCGGAGACAGATGAGCCAGCAGTCCCGACTACAGCTTGGCTTTGGATATTAAGCCTTAGTTTGGTTTTGTCAACCGTTGTTGACGTGGCAATGCGGCATAAAAAATTTGTGTCAAGCCGCGCAACTGATTTGACTCAATTGCTCTCACCGCTTGCTATTTTTACAACTATTCTGCTATTTAGGTATGGAGCAGCCGTAATACCGCATATTCCTGCAGATGACTATCACTTTGGCGAAAGTCTGCTCGGTTGGTGGAGCTTGTGGGAATTCGGGAAAATGCCTTATATCGATTTCTTCCCGCCACACGGTGTTTTCGGTGATGATATCGGCGGATATCTTTCGTTGATTTTTTATGACGGTACTGCGGCAACGCTTGCAGAAGCCGAGCGCCTAGCCTACACGTTAACAATGCTTGCTGCCTTTACGATGCTTCGACTATATACTGGTAGTTTGGGGTTGGCTTATGTTTCGATACTGCTCTTTGGGACGGTTGCCAAAAGCGGAATGATTGCCAAAAAGCTGTTGATTTTCCTGATCCTGGTCTTATTTTATTGCTTGTGGCTGCGACCAAGTAATTTAAAACCGCAAACATGGCTTTGGGTATGGTTTATTTCCGCCATAGTTCTTGTATTGCTTGTCCCCCCTCAAGGTTTTCTTGCCGTCATCGCCTCGTTACCTGTGGCGGCGATGTATCTATATCGTGCTAGGCATTCCGATTGGAAGCGTGGCGTGTCTCTGCTGGTTTTAGTTGCCGGGATTTTAGCGTTATTAACGCCGATTCCAGAGATGCTGCATGGTGCGATTCGTTATGTGCTTGAAAATGGCTCCGTTAACCAGATTGCCTACGGCATACCGTGGTCATGGAGCTGGGGGGCAGGACAAGACAAGAGCAAGCTGATGGTTATTGTCGGGTTAGAAGTGTTGCGTATGTCTTGGATATGGGTGCCGTTAGTAGCGGCCGTGCTTATTGTTGTTATGTTCAGGCAACGAGAACGCCGGCCTTATTTGATAGGTGTTGCGTTTCCTGTTTTGTTATTTGCTTCATTGATGACACCTTATACCATGGGGCGGATTGATCTGGCCACGATGTCCAGGCCGGGAGTATTTGCCAATTTTGCATGGGCAGTGTTGTTACCGATATTACTGGCGCCTCTCCTTGCCGCACGAGGCCGAGCGGTTCTTGCCGTCGCCATAGCTTTCATGTGTGCGGCCATAGGCTTAGCCAACGTGAATAAAGACGGATTGCACTCAGTTGTTCAGAAAAATCAAATCGGCAGGTTGTGGTCGGGCAACGAACATGGTTTGAAGAACATGGGTTCCGGCGTGGTTGAGCCTTTGCATGTCGACAGACTCGAGCGCATCAATAGCTTTTTATCCAGTCATCTGGCGCCTCGAGAGCCATATCTGGATTTGACCGGGCGCAATGCGCAATATATGTACTTCGATCGTCCACCGCCGGTGTCCACTACAGCGCCTTACAATTTGGTGCCGCTCAAGCAGCAGCAAAGGGTAGTGGAGCAGTTAAATAAGTCTCTGCCGCGAATCGCATTGCTGGAAGCGGATAACATCGATCATGACGGTGGGGGAATGGCATTGCGTACGCATTTGCTCTACCGATTCGTTCTCAACCATTATGACGCTGAGCTTCATGGCGGTTATGTCTATGGTGTTGCCAAAGATGCCGATTTACGGCGTGTTGGCATTAGTTTTACGTTACGCCAGCTAACCGATCAAAACTGGGAGAGCGGTGTTCATCGTTTCGATAATGCCGTTGTTATTCATGATGCCATTTCCGTGCGGTACTTGCAGGTCGGAGATGAAATTGTATTGCCGGACAATCAGCCTAGGAAAATTACTCGTATCCAGCCGGAGACTAATGCGATTTGGTTTGACGGAGTGCGTTTTGTTCCAAATGTTTCGGATAATTATCGTGAAGTTCAGGTAATAATGGACGAAAACCGCAGACAGCAGCTTTCGGCTCAATTAATGGATCATGTCTTCGCCGTGGCTAATTTGCGTAAGATACCCGTAGCGTGGGGGCAGTCCGCCGGTTCTTTGAGTGGCGTCATGAAACATGTCGTTGATTTGAGTGTTTCGGATGCCGTACTGCATGATCTTATACCTGAAAAAAACACTTATCGCGTTACGGGAGCTAATCCATATTTAGACTTGGGTCTTATCCCGCAAAATGTTGTTGGGCAATCTGCCGGACTGTTGAAATTCGATCTCAGTTGTGAAGGAGAAAGCAATCCGCAACTGCGGATTTTCTGGTGGGCGGATGATATGCGAGGTGCGGAGCTATCACGATCTCTAATTTTCACTGCCGCCAATGGCAGCGTCATTGTTCCTCTCGACGCCTATCCGAGCTGGCTTGGCATGAAGCAGGTTAAGGGCTTGCGTATCGCTCTCGAAACTCCAAGTGCCTGTCGGATACTTTCAATTCAGCATGCGTCTCTAAGTCAGCGCGCCAGTCTTTCGGAATAAAGCAATGATCACTCAACTACCCATATTTCTTTCCTTGGTTATTACCATTCGCAACCGAGCGGATCAAATCCAAGCGCTACTTGTAGAAATTAATCGGATGCTTGACGCGTCGGTTTCGGATTATGAGATAGTCATTGTCGACAATGCTTCGGATGACGACTCATTACTGCGATTGAAAATGCTCACCGGTGTGGAGGGTTTGCCGAACTTGCAGGTATATGCATTGACTAAAGAAGTCGATGCCGACATCGCGTCCTGGGTTGGGTTGGAGAACGCACTGGGTGATTTTGTCGCTGTCATTGATCCGCTCAACGACGACATCGGTTTCCTACCAGAAATGCTCGATAAAGCTGTCAGCGGGGCAGATGTCGTTTTTGCCAGTAACAAGCAGAAACCGGCTCAGAGTTTTGCTTATCGCGGCGCTTACGCCATATTTAATCTACTGTACAAATGGTTCAGCGGTATCCATCTGGCTAAGGAAGCTCCACAGTATCGCGTATTGAGCAAGTGCGTCGTCAACTTCATTCTTCAGCATCCGCAGCCTGCTGTGACCTATCGACACCTTCCGGCAACAGGTGGTTTTTCCCGTGTCAATCTCAGTTATAGCGCGCGCCCGAAAATATCACGCACCAAGCGGCTTGTTGAAAGTATCGATAGGGGAATGCGGCTGCTGGTTTCGACTACCCGCGCCCCGATGCGTTTGGTAACGTCGCTCTCTTTGTTTGGTGCCGTTGCTAATCTCGTATATTCGATTTATGTCGTTGCAGTCGCATTCTTAAAGGTTGATGTTGCGCCCGGTTGGGTCAGTCTTTCGTTGCAGCAATCCGGGATGTTTTTTCTGATTTCATTGGTATTGTTGGTGCTAGGCGAGTACATATTAAATATGGTCAGCCTGCAAAATGATGCTCCGCTCTACCATGTGGGGCAAGAATTTACCAGCGCACGGATGATCCGCTGCGAAAAGTTGAATATCGAAGAATCAATGCCCCAGCTACAGAAATTGAATACTCACTCTGAACGAACCGTGCAGTGACAAATGCATTCCCGACAGTCGATGCTGTTATTGTTGGCGGTGGCTTCTATGGCGCGGCGATTGCGACCTATCTGGCAAAGCAACGGGGCCTAAAACATATCGTATTGGTGGAGCGTGAATCAGCCCTTCTTAGCCGAGCTTCTTATAACAACCAAGCTCGCGTTCACAACGGCTACCATTATCCGCGTAGCTTTACCACGGCCTATCGTAGCCGCGTCAACCTGCCGCGCTTTATGCGCGACTGGCCGGAGGCAGTGAAACAGGATTTTACCAAGCTATATGCGATTGCTCGCCGCAACTCAAAGGTGACGGCAAAACAATTCGTGCGCTTTTGCAAAGAGATCGGGGCAAAGATCGAGCCGGCAGATCAGCCGCTACGCCAACTATTTGAACCGCGCCTAATTGAAGAGGTGTTCTTAGTCGAAGAGTACGCTTTTGACTCCAGCAAGCTGGCTAGTTGGGCAGAAGCTGAATTAAAGGAATCCTGCGTAGAGTTACGCCTAGAAACTCGCGTTACAGCAATTTCAAAAGTAGGCGATGTGCTGAAAGTTGTCATGCAAAAAAAGGATGGGGGCGAAGATATAGTTGCCGGCCGCTTTGTGTTCAACTGCACTTATAGTGGGCTCAATCAATTAGTCGGTGATTTCCCGGGTACGCTCGCCAACCTCAAGCAAGAAATTACTGAAATGGCCTTGATGCAGGTGCCTCCAGTGCTTAAAGAGTTGGGCATAACGTTGATGGATGGGCCTTTTTTTTCGATGATGCCTTTTCCCGCTCTCGGGTTGCATACCCTCTCTCATGTGCGTTATACCCCACATTTGCATTGGAATGATCAACGGGGCGTCGATCCATACCGGAAGCTGAATGACTATGACCGTGCTACACGCGTGGATCGTATGGTCAGGGATGTGGGGCGGTATCTCCCTGCTGTGCGGGAGGCCAACTATGTTGATTCCCTATTCGAAGTTAAAACCGTTTTGGTTAAGAACGAAGGCGATGACGGCAGGCCGATTTTGTTTGAAAAACACCCGGAACTGCCGGGATGTTATTCAGTGTTGGGCGGAAAGATAGACAATATTTACGATATACTGGAAAAGTTGGATGCTGAAATATTCTAGTTCCTCTGCCGGCGGTTTGGATTATCTTGGCCCTGTTTCCTAGCTTTTGACGGTAATCGCAGTATTTTTGGCAGAAACAAGAGAAACTATCTAAATCAACAGTTCTTCCATTTAAAAAACAAGAGTTGAAAATGATCAATGCACTTATTGGGTTTTCCGGTTTTGTCGGATCAACACTTCTAAAGCAAGCTTCCTTCGAAGCCCTTTATCGTTCGACCAATATCGATGAGATTGAAGGCAAATCTTTCGATACGGTTGTCTGTGCCGGCGCTCCCGCACAAAAATGGATTGCAAACCGCGAGCCTGAAGCGGATCGCGAAAAAATTGACGGCCTGATCGCGCACTTGAAAACCATCCAGTGCGAAACCTTTATCTTGATCAGCACCGTAGATGTGTTCAAAAATTCGATAGAGGTTGATGAAGATACTCCTATTGATGAATCTGGGCTTCATGCTTACGGTCTGCATCGCCGCATGCTGGAAAAGTTTGTCGAAAGCCATTTCCCCCGCCATTTGATCGTGCGCTTGCCTGGCTTGGTAGGTCCCGGATTGCGCAAAAACGTCATTTTCGATTTTTTGAATGACAATAACCTTCATTCGATTGATAGCCGAAGCGTGTTTCAATTCTATCCGATGATCAATCTTTGGTATGACGTTCAAACCGCTCTTGATGCAGGGTTGAGTTTGCTGCATTTGACGGCGGAACCGATCAGCGTGGCCGATGTCTCGGGACAAGGTTTCGGCAAACCGTTTGATCAAGCGCAGGCGAATAGTCCGGCTGTCTACGACATGCGAACTCGATATGCGCAAATTTTCGGTGCTTCAGGACACTACCAATACAGCCGCCGCGAAACCGTTCAGGCGATTCGAGCCTATGCGCAGTCGGAACCGAGCACGCTTAAACCGGAGCAAGGAGCAAGCTCATGAGACTGGCTATTTCCAATATCGCCTGGGATCCGGTAGAAGATGAAGAAATCGCCAAGTTGTTAAGCCGATATGGCGTGGATGCGATTGATATTGCGCCGGGCAAGTATTTTCCCGATCCGATCAACGCAACTGATCAAGAAATCGCGCAAGTAAAACGCTGGTGGGCTGAGCGCGGTATCGAAATCACTGGAACGCAGGCGCTGCTGTTCGGCACGGTTGGGTTGAATGTATTCGGTTCGCCCGAGGTGCAGGAAGCGATGCTGCAACATCTTGCTGCGGTGTGCCGTATCGGTGCAGGTTTAGGGGGGGCTCGCTTGGTATTCGGTTCTCCGAAAAATCGTGACCGCAGCGGCTTAAATGACGAGCAGGCCGGTGAAATTGCAATTCCGTTTTTTCGGCGGCTTGGCGATATAGCTCGAGTGCATGGCGTTGTAATGTGTTTGGAACCTAACCCAACGTGCTACGGCGCCAATTTCATGACCGCCAGTGCCGAAACGGCGCAAGTGGTCGAGCAAATAGCGCATTCGGCGATACGAATGCAGCTGGATACCGGCGCGCTCGCGATCAACGGCGAAGACCCCGCGACCGTTTTGCAAAACAGCGCGGCGCTGATCGGGCATATCCATGCCAGTGAGCCGGATCTCGTTCCGCTGGGTGATGGGGGAACTGAGCACGGCAAAGTGGTTGAGGCGCTAAAGCGGTATCTGCCCAATCATGTGGTTTCCATCGAAATGCTGGCGACCCGGAATGAGCCGCATCCCATATCGATTGAACGTGCGCTATGCGCGGCGGTTCGGCACTATCGTCATGATGGTAATGGAGACGGCGTATGAAGTGGCTTATCCTGATTCTGGGTATTGCCTCCAATGCTTCAGCCAGTGTTCTGGTTAAGATGGCTATGATCCCTCCTCGTAAATTTCCTGCTTTAGACGATTCAATAAAGTCGGTTATTAGCAACTGGCCGTTTTGGCTTGGATTGGGACTTTACGGTGTTGCGTTTCTGCTTTATGCCGCCGCTTTGGCGCGCTTGCCGCTGAATGTGGCGCACCCTGTGCTTACATCCGGGGCTGTAGCCGCCGTAGCATTATGCTCATTACTAATCTTTCGTGAACCGTTTCACTGGACGACCATAGCGGGTATTCTGCTGGTCGTTGTCGGGGTGGCGCTGATCACGGTTCGTGTATCCTGATAACATAAAAAATTGAAGATGAATCATTCTGATATTGCTCCGGAAGTCCGTGCTGGCTGGCAAGTGCCTGCATTTGAAACATTACTGTGGCTAGGCCGCCGGCATTCATGGTGTGTAGTAATACCCGTCATCAACGAAGGCGAGCGAATCAAGCATCTGCTCGCCAGAATGTCCTCACTCAAAATTGATAGCTTCGCCGAGATTATCATTGTCGATGGCGGTACTACGGACGGATCGCTAGCTATTGAGTCACTCCAGGAAAACGGTGTGAGCGGCTTTCTACTTAAGACCGGTCCCGGAAAATTAAGTGCGCAACTGCGTTGTGCTTATTCTTTTGCGCTCGATCAGGGCTATGATGGCATTGCGACCATTGACGGCAACGACAAGGATGATCCGGAAGCAATACCACGCTTCATTAATGCGCTAGAACAAGGGGTCGATTTTGTTCAAGCCTCGCGCTTCATTTCAGGCGGGGTTGCGGAAAATACGCCGAAATCCAGGGATTTTGCTATCCGCTTTATTCATGCGCCGATGTTAAGCCTATTTTCAGGTTTTCGCTGGACTGACAGCACACAAGGTTTCCGTGCATACAGCCGCAAGATGTTGCTGGACGGCAGGATTGCGCCATTTCGCGACGTATTTAAGACTTACGAGTTGCTGGCGTACCTTTCATATCGCGTTCCGAAACTCGGTTATCGTTGCGTTGAGTTGCCGACTATACGGCGCTACCCAAAAGGCGAAGTGCCCACCAAAATTAGCAGCTTCAAGGGAAACCTGTCGGTGTTAGTTGTACTTTTCAGAGCCTGTTTCGGCAATTACAACCCCGGGCATGGCTGATAACGAGGCAGTAATGAAGGCAGTTTTTTGCGTGTCGACACTGCGAGCTGTTACTATTGATATAGAGCAACAGCAAGCGGAAACTAAATGTGGACAGGAGTAAATAAGCATGCGCAGCTATAAGACCATCCTTAGCTACTGTATAAATATCTAATGCCTCAATGCAAAGTCATTATAGTTAACTGGAACTCTTGGGATGTTTTAGTTCGATGTTTAGAGAAACTTGAGTCTCAGACATATAAAAATTTTAAGGTGTTGGTGGTTGATAATGGCAGCAGCCAAGCGATTCCTAACGACTTGCTGTCAAGCTATCCG